>CAYLVB010000006.1:0-337876 GCA_964387075.1 uncultured Flavobacteriaceae bacterium | reverse complement strand
CTGTATAATTTGTTGTTGTTCCCGGAAAAGCCGTTACGTTGTTTCCATTGGGCGAACTCAAACTCCCCGCTGGAGACCAGGTGTAGGTAACCGCGCCGTTGGCATTAAGTGTAACTGAACTTCCGTTGCAAATAGTGCCGTTGGTAAGTGTGAGTGTTGGGAGCGAACTCATGGTGACACTTGTTGTGCCTGTGCCCACACATCCGTTAACGTCTGTTCCGGTGATCGTATAATTTGTGTTGCTGCTTACATTTGAAGTTACAGTAGCTCCTGTGGTGCTGCTGAGTCCTGTTGCCGGACTCCAGGTATACGTATTGGCTCCGTTGGCTGTTAAAGTTGCTGTTCCTTGCCCGGGACAAATAGAAGGTGCGTTGGCGGTAATTGTTGGCGTAGGATTTACAACCACGGTTACCGTGTTCGTTCCCTGACAAGTGCCATCCGTACCGGTTACTGTATAGGTTGCGGTTGCGCCCGGAGCAAAAGCAACTCCATCGGTGGCACCACAGCACCAGGTATAACTGATGCCGCCACTGCCTGTAAGTGTTACCGGCATACCCGGACAAACACTCGTTGCGCTCGCGTTTGCGCCGATCGGAATGGTTGCTGTATTGTCGGTATAAGTGATCTCTAAAATTCCGTTTGTTCCGGGAGCCTGGAAGCCTCCGCCGGTTGCGCATCCGGCGCATAATAGTGGGTCACCGGCATTACCGGGAGTTTGACCTATTGCCGGAATAATGGTTGTAGCAGAACTTTGTCCACCGCCACCGCCTGCACCCCCGCAATCGCAAAAATTATTTACTCCGCCGGTGCCGCCGCCGTTCAAACCGCCGCCGCCGCCGCCGCCGCCGGCTCCATCACCTACGCGTGTAGTTCCTGCTGCACCATTTACAGAACCGGATGAGCCAACGGTTCCGCCAAAGCCAAAACCGGCATTCGCCCCGTTTCCATCACCGCCACCGCCGTCGGCACCCGCGCTGGTGTTACCACCACCACCACCGCCGCCGCCGCCGGCAGCCGCGAATAAAGGAACGCCTAACCTGTATATCATCGAAGCTCCGCCGCCGGCACCGCCACCGCCCGAGCAACCTGTGTTACCCGCGTTTCCGCCGTTTCCGCCGAACCCGGCACCAAAGCCTCCGGCTCCGCCACCAGCTGCTGTTACGCAGCCAATTCCCTGGAGGCCGCCTCCGCCTACTGTAATGGTTAAAACATCTCCCGGGGATACGGCAATTACCGAACTGGCATAAGATCCGCCACCGCCCACGCCGGGATTATAAGTATCGAGACCTCCTCCGCCACCTCCGCCGCCCCATGCCTTTACGGTAATGGAATTGGTGCAGGGAACGGTAAAGGTTTGTGGGCCGCCCGTGTAATTAAAGAGTTGTGTGATAGTTTGAGCAGAAAGCCCGGAAAACGCAAGAAGAAAGACTAGAAGGACAGGGCTCCGCATGTAAAAATTCGTTCAAATAAGGGTTCTTAAGCAAATATAAGTAAAACATTGCGCTTAAAAAAGCAAATTTCATTGCCAATTAATGCGGATAGAGATAGTTTTTTACAATAGGGGTATAATATTACCTTTGTGGCTCTTACAGACATGGCAAGGATCTTAACAGGCATACAAAGCACCAATATTCCGCACCTGGGGAATATTTTGGGGGCCATGATGCCCGCAATAGAAATGAGCAAAGATCCTAAAAATGAGGCACTTTTGTTCATTGCCGACCTCCATTCGCTCACCACTGTGAAGGATGCGAATTTTAGAAGGAATAGTACCCTTGGTGTAGCTGCCGCCTGGATCGCATTGGGATTTGATACAGAAAAGAACTTGCTTTATCGGCAGAGCGACGTCCCCGAGGTTTGTGAGCTTACCTGGTATTTAAATTGCTTTACACCTTTCCCCATGTTGCAGAACGCGCATTCTTTTAAGGATAAAGCGAACAGGCTTAGCGATGTGAATGCGGGATTATTTACTTACCCGGTACTGATGGCCGCCGATATTATTTTGTACGACGCGCATTTTGTGCCGGTTGGAAAAGATCAATTGCAACACCTGGAAATGGCGCGCGACATCGCGAGTTCCTTCAACCACCAGTACGGAGAAACTTTTGTTGTGCCTGAACCTAAGATCCAGGAAGAAATGATGATAGTGCCCGGTATCGACGGACAAAAGATGAGTAAATCGTATAACAACTTCATCAATATTTTTCTGCCCGAGAAGGAATTGAAGAAAGTGGCGATGAGCATTGTTACGGATGCAAAAACTTTAGAAGAGCCCAAAGACCCCGATACCTGCAATGTGTTTGCGCTTTATAAATTGCTGGCAAGTGCAGATCAAATAGCCGCGATGCGCAAAAATTACACGGGCGGAAATTATGGGTATGGTCATGCCAAAACCGCTTTGTACGAATTGATCCTTGATAAATTCAAGGACGCGCGCCAGAAATATTCTGATTTGATGAGCAACCCTGCTTTACTCGAAGCAGAACTTGCCAAGGGTGCCGCCAAGGCCCGCAAAATAAACCAGCCTGTTTTAAAAAGGGTACGCGAAAAGCTGGGGTTCTAATCAGCGCGCCGAGAGTTTTCTATTTCAGAATAGTTTAACTCAAGCCATCAAAGGGCTCCACTTAATTATCATGTACATCTAATTCTTCCACTTCCATTTTTTCCGACTTTTGGTGTAGGAACACCTTTTTTATTATAAAATATAGAATCAAGGCAGATAGCACACCGGTTAAAAAGTTCGTAACAGGAACCATGATGGCGGTGTAGACCATCATGAAGAACTCAAATCGTCCATGTTGTTTTACTTCTTTGATCTCGTGTACTTTGATCATATTACTTGCTACCCAAACTAAGATGCCGCCAATGCTGGCCATTGGGATCAATTCCAGATATTCTGCCAGGTAAAAAGCCATTCCCAATTTGAGGATAGCCTTAAAATATCCGGCTAAAGGCGTTTGCGCGCCTGCCTTTATACTGGTAGCCGTACGCGCCAGCGCACCCGTACACGGAAATCCCTGAATTAAAGGTGTAATAATTTGTACCATGCCCTGTCCAAAGAATTCTTTATCGGGATTGAAAGGGGTTCTGTCATTTTTAGCCAGCCTGTCGGCCATAGATGAGCAAAGAATACTTTCAACACCGGATACAAAAACTATTGCGCAAACAAAATACAGGATATCTAAAAGCACTTCGGCATTAAATCCGGGTAACGAAGGGGGAGTAAAGACAAAAAAATTATTCGGTATACTTCCATAAAGATCTCTAACCAGGACTATATTTTTATCTGCAAGTAATGTGGCAGAAAGTATAGTTGTAGTGGCCATGGCAATTACGGGCCCGGGAATGAAAACCGAGATCCTCAATAGTACTTTGGCTAACACAAAAGTTAAGACCCCCAGGAATACTGACCAGATGTTTATCTTATCAAGATTACCCATTGCCGCACTTATATTGTGAAATAGCCCGCCTTTTATTTCTTCGTCCTGTCCTAAAAAGTCCTTGAACGATTCTACGCCAAGAATGTCTTCAAGATTTGTGAGCGCGATAGCTACTGCTATGCCAACAGTAAAGCCTACAATAATAGAATTGGGAACTAATCGGGCATATTTGCCAAAACCAAAAATTCCCATAACAACAAGAATGACGCCTGCAATGATTGAGACCAGGATCAGGAAACCGTGGGCTGTTTCAAGCGTTCCACCACTTGAAGGACCATATTTCGTAATTAGTGCGGCTATAACAGGTATAAAGGCGGCAGTAGGGCCATAAACCTGATATTTGGATCCCCCAAAGGTTCGACCTATAACACAAGCAAGGGCTCCTGCAATTATACCATGTTCCGGTCTCATTCCCATCGCCATTGCAAACCCCATTGCCATAGGGATTGCTGTCATAGCCACGATCAATCCGGCGCTGAGATCTTTGTAAATGGTTTGGATCCAGTTTTTACTTGACAGATCTTCCCACCGGGAGTCATTTATAGTGAAAAAGAGTTTAAGTCGGGCTAAAGGAGTTGTAGGGAACGGATTTTTATTCATGATCGTTAAGTAAAAAGTGCAGTTAAATATTCATGTTCGCTGTAATTGTAACCGGTTTCCCAGTGCATCTCGAATAGGGGAAGGTTCGTTTTTTTAAGTTTAGGTACCGGGTCAAAGGACATGCCCGGGGTACGTAACCTGTATGTTTTGGGAATATAGATCTCATCAATAGCATTGGCCTCCAAAAAATTGGTTAAATAGCCCTTCGTATTACTGTGAAGTACCTTTATCATTTCATGTGATATACGCTCGCGGTAGCGGTTTTTCAATATCTCAAGGGCTTCCTTGAACTCTGGCGTTATTTTGCCGTCTAAAACTTTAGGCTGTGAATAAAAAATAAGTTCTGTGATCGAAGTGGGCAGGTATTCCGAATATACCAGCACCACCGAAAGCTCTCCATGAGGATTAAGTTCCATCGCCAGCTTTAATGTATTGAGTGACTCAACACGGAAATCAATGGGAACTAATATGTTTTTGACCATGCGACTCCGAATATGCCACAAGATTACAACTGCCGAATTAGCAGTTGCTAAGAGCTCAATTAGAAAGTCATTAGAATATAAACTATTTCATAAGTGGCAACCTGACCTGTACAGTAGTACCCGCGTTCAGTTTGGAGGTTACCAGCAAAGTTCCGTTATGAAGCCTGATCACATTCCTTGACAAAGGGAGTCCTATCCCGTATCCCTCATACAAATTTACATTCGAAGCCCTGAAGAAAGGGTCATAGATAAAAGGCAATTCATTTTCAGGTATACCTATTCCTTGGTCCTTAATGGTAATGACGATCTGTGAATTACTGGAAGCGATATAAACTTGCGTCGGTTCGTTGTTCGAATATTTACAGGCATTCGTTAAAATATTGGCAAATGCTAGTTGAAGGAGCTGGCGATTTCCTTTTACCTTTAATTTATTAGGATCTTCGGGTAAAAGACTCAGGTCTACCATGATCTTATTATCAGGGTTCAGTTTATCTATGATGGCTTTGGTCTCCCAGATCACTTCATCGATCCTTATCCTTTCAAAAATAATGGCTTTACCCTTATAGCCTGTCTGTGCCAGAAATAAGAGCGATTTTGTGATCTGGTCCAGTCTTTCGGCCTGATCGAGGATATTTTGCAATGCTTTTTCGTATTCTTCGGTCGACCTTTTTTTCAAGAGTGACACATCTGCTTCACCTATAATAGATGTTAAAGGAGTGCCAAGCTCGTGAGAGGCGTTGCTTATAAAGTTCTTTTGGGTCTCAAAAGCAGTTTCAATGCGGTTCAGCAGGTCATTGAATGTACTTATCAATTCACTTATCTCTGCATTGTTCGGATTATTGTTGTCTACCCGTAGGTGAATGTTCTCTGTGCTTATCTGTTTCACCTGGTTTACGATTTTCCGTATAGGGAAAAAGATCTGGCGTGAAAAATAAAAAGAAAGACAAATTACAATTGTGATAACAAACACTACCCCGCCTATAAGTACGTTCCTTAAGAAGATAAGGTGATGAGAAACGTAATAATTCTCCGCTGAAACAATCACTACATAGCGCTTGCTTGCTTTTTCTACCCTCGAACCAACATAAAAAGTATTTCCTTTTTTTTCTCGTGACTTTCCCTCGGCAAAAAGCGTTTCCAGGAATTTGTGGGAAAGGCCATAGGTAGCAGAGAGATAATCTATAGTGGTGGCAGGAGTTAATTCTACCAGGTAGTCCCGCTCCTGTTCGAGCTTTTCCAGGTGCTGTTTTTTCCATAATTTGATATTTTCAGCATTATGGGGCTCAAGGTTATAACGCGCCGACAGGCTTGCGCGGGTCTCAAGCCGCTTGTAAAAATCGATGTACGAGTACTCGTTTAAAACATAGTAAATTGTGTAGCCAAACAACACTACGATAACTACCAGTACGAAGCCCAGTACGATAGATACCTTGAGTTGTGTTTTCATTTGATTGTCAGGGTTAAACTAATTATACTGTGGTGTGCTCTTCTTTTATAACATATCCCATTCCTACTACTGTATGAATAATTTTATGTTCTGATTCGGCATCGATCTTTTTACGGAGATAATTTATATAAACATCAACAACATTGGTTCCGAGATTGAAATTAATATCCCAGGCATTTTCCAATAATTCCATTCTTGAAAGTACTTTTCCTTTGTTCTTTATGAGAGTGAACAACAGCCTGTATTCAGTGGCGGTAAGAGTGATCAGGCGGTTATTCCGCGTCACTTTTTTGGCATCATCGTTCAGTATAAGGTCAGCAACAGAATAAACGTTTACGGGGTCAGCCAAAAGGGTATCGCTGTTTGTAGCCCGCCTCAGCAGTGCTTTGATGCGCGCGCGAAGTTCAATGAATTTAAAGGGTTTTATGAGGTAATCATCCGCTCCCATGTCCAGCCCAAAAGCAATATTTTCGGAGGTTCCCAGCGCCGTTAAGATCAGGATGGGGGATTTGATCTCTCTTTTTCTGAGCTCTTTGCAAACCTCCACGCCACTGGTGTCCGGCAGCATAATGTCCAGAATAAGAAGATCAAATGAATACTCACAGGCCATTTTGATCGCAGTAGCTCCATCCAGGGCCACCGACACTTCGTAATCATCTTCCGTTAAGCCTTTTTTTATAAAGTCAACCACACTGATCTCATCTTCAATCAAAAGTAATTTTTTCATGTTAACAGATTAAAAACTGTTGGATGGAAGTGTGTCCGGTATCCCGCAACTCTCGTTTCCCACCACCTATAATATGATTGACCTAATTTAAATAACAAAAGGATGGAAAGGGCTGTGCCAATGAATATGAGGATCATGAGGCGCATTTTCTGAAGCATTTCCCGTAATACACCTGTAAAGGCCATAACAGTCAGTGATAGAAAAAGCACGTAAATGAAATCGCATTTGACTTTGTTTGCTATATAAAGGATTGGTGTTCTTGACTTTAGCAACATTAGGCATCTTGTTTATACAAATATAGGGACTGAAACAATAAATGGGATTAGAACAGGATTAGAAATGAACTGGATTTACCCGATCCGTGAAAAAATGAGGTAAAGCGTATGGATGGGGGACTAAAGATCCTTGAAGCGCTGATTATCGAAGTAGCCCCGAAAGCTCCTTGGCGAAAACCTCTGGCGTTTTTCCCTCGGCATCAAAAGAGATGAGCGCCTTTTTGTAGAACTTCTCACGGTGATCGAGCATAGCTTCCACTTTTTCTTTGAGCTTAGATCCTTTGTGCTTACTGAACAAAGGTCGTTCGGTAGTATCTTTTTCTATGCGCTCGGCCAAAACATCCGCGCTTACTTTCAGGTAAACGCATTTGGCGCCGGTTTGCATCAGGGCAATGTTATTGTTGTAGCAGGGAGTTCCGCCGCCAACAGCCACCACCGTTTTTTTACTTTTTTCCACTACCTCTTTCAAAGCCGCGGTCTCCGCTTTTCTGAAATAGCTTTCACCTTTTGTTTTAAAGATGTTCGGTATGCTCAACTTTTCCTTCTGCACAATGTATTGGTCAAGATCAATGTAATTGCAGCCCATTTCCTTGGCCAGTTCTTTTCCTATACTTGTCTTCCCGCTGCCGGGCATTCCTATCAAGAAGATGATCATTGCGTTAAATTAGGAGATAAAGGTAGGAAATAGTAGGCAGTTAACAGCCGGTAGGCAGTAAGCAGTATAAGGAGTGGTTATGAAGTTTAGTGGGTAATAAATGAGAAAAGCCCAAACAAATGTTCGGGCTCTTCTTGTATTTTTTTCTTTCGTACCTCGTACTTCTAACCTCGTACCTAAAAGAATCCTTTCAATTTAGCGGCCTGCTCAATTTTCTTAAGCGCGGTGATGTAAGCGGCAATACGCATCGAGGTTTTATAATCCCTGGCATTGGTCCAAACGCTCTCAAATGCAAGCTCCATGTTCGCGTCATGTTTCGCGTTCACTTCGGCTTCGGGCCAGTAATAGCCCATTTTGTTCTGTACCCATTCAAAGTAAGAAACGGTAACACCGCCCGAGTTGGCCAAAATATCCGGAACCACTAAAATATTCTTTTCGTTCAGCACATGATCGGCTTCCGGAACTGTTGGTCCGTTGGCACCCTCCACCACGATCTTCGCGTGGATCTTGTGCGCGATCTCTTCTGTAATTACATTCTGTAAAGCGGCAGGCACCAATACATCGCACTTGCAGGTAAGCAGGTCTTCGTTGGTAATTTCAGTCCCGCCTTTAAAGCCTTTCAATACGCGCTCGTTTTTGGCGGCGTACTCCAATGCTGCTTTAATGTCAATTCCTTTTTCGTTGTAAAAAGCACCTGTATGATCGCTGATGGCAACAATTTTAATTCCTTGCTCAGCCAGCAAACGCGCGGCATGTCCGCCAACATTCCCAAAACCCTGAACAGCTGCCGTTGCATCTTTGGGGTTAATGATGTTTGCTTTTTTAAGAGCGGCTAAAGTGTTTATCATGACACCACGACCTGTAGCAGCGTCGCGACCTAATGATCCGCCTAATATGATGGGTTTACCGGTTACAACACCGGGATTGTCTTCTCCGTGAATTTTATTGAACTCGTCAAGGATCCAGGCCATCTCGCGGCCGCTGGTTCCCATATCGGGTGCGGGAATATCTTTATCTACGCCAAACACGTCGCGCATCGCTACCGTATAAGCGCGGGTGATGCGCTCTAATTCTCCAACACTTAATTTACGTGGATCGCATTTAACTCCGCCTTTACCGCCCCCATAAGGCAGGTTGGCAACAGCGCACTTAAAGCTCATCCATGCAGCTAAAGCCATCACCTCGTCCTGGTTCACATCCATCGCGAAACGAATGCCGCCTTTAGAAGGACCAAGATAGGTAGAGTGTATACAGCGATAGCCCTCAAAAACCTCCACTTTGCCATTGTCCATGGTAATGGGAAGGCTCACTTTCACTAATTTTTGCGGGTTGCGTAAAACTCTTGAAACTTCTTCAGAAAGATTCATCGTTTTGGCTGCGGCGTCGAGACGGGCTAAAACGGCATCGAACATACTTTGGTGTGCTACCATAGAAGGTACGGTTTGAGTGGCCATGCTTTACTTTTGGTTCAACATTGAGATTCCAGCCTGCAAAGTTAATAATTAATTAAGATAGGAGTAATAAAATCGCCCAAACCACCTTTTTGTAAGACAAAAAAAGAGTAGCTGCAAATTGCTGAATATCAATGTTTCATGCGTTTTGAGGCTTTCTTTTTTTGACTCTTTTCCTGCGCTTCACGCAGCCGCATATTATAGCGTATCACTTTCCAGTAATCGCGTGTATAATCGCAGAAGATCTCCTCACCGGCTTTAATATCGCGGGCAGCCACAATGTAGCATTTATCGTCCTCTATCTCGTAGTGACTGTTGTTGCGCAGACCTTTCACGCGTGTAAGGCCCATCGCATCGTTGGCGTAACGGGCTTTGTATTGAGGCGTATTATAAGCGTCTACGCAATGATTGCGGTTGAAATAAAAAAGGTAACCGTCCTCCTGGCGTTTCACCCTTTCGTTGTAATCCTTCCAGCCTATCGTCTCGCCACGATATTCAATGATCCTGGTGTCTTTTTTTATTGCTTTGGTGGTGAAGAGGCCTTTGCCTGCGCCGGGTATTCTTGATCGTTTAACTAGTAGAGCCATAAATGAGTTTGCAAAAGTAATAGCAAAATCCTTATCTTCGTCATGCTTTTGGTTTTTCCTGTTATAAATTTCTAAACAGGGAAATGAAAAGGGAAAGGCGTGAGAATCGCCTACAGTGCCCGCTGCTGTTACCTTGCCCTGAACCCGTTTGGCTTTGCCGAATGCACATTTCAGGGCCCCACACTTCAAACCACTGCCACGCGCTGTAGCGTTGCGGGAAGGAAAGGGAAAAAGGAAGTCAGAAGACCTGCCAAAGCAAAACGTTAAAATGCCTTCGCGGACAAAGGTTTTTGCGGAAATGAAAGATAAAGTCTTTGCATATTGCATTTTTTTGTGTTGTGCCCGTGTTTTGGCGCAGACAGATACTTTGCTTTTATGCGAGATCACCGTTACCGATCTGAAGAGTAAGATGTCGGCCGGGTATTTCGCGCAGAACAAAATAGATTCCACTACACGCAGTAATTTTAATGCATCTACGGTCGCACAAATGCTCCTGCAGCAGAACAGCTGTTTTGTAAGATCCTATGGGCCGGCCAATATTGCTTCCATTTCAGTTCGCGGCTCTACTGCCCAGCAAACCGCGGTCGTATGGAACGGCGTGAACATCAATAACCCCATGCTGGGGCAAGCCGATGTTTCTTTATTGCCTGTAGGATTCTTTAGTTCGGCTTCTTTGCAAAAAGGTGCGCTCTCCGGTTACTGGGGAAGCGGGGCTATGGCGGGTGTTTTGAATTTGAATTCGGGAGCAACCACCAACGGCATTACCGTAAAAGGAGGTTCTTACTGGAGCACACTGCAGAACTTTTCGCAAACCGCCGCAGCGGATATTTCTTCGGGTAAATGGAGCAGCTCAACAAAGATACTGGCCGACATTTCGCAAAACAGGTATTCTTTTTACCGCAATTTCGATTCACTCATTACTGCTCAACAGGAACACGCGCAAACCACGCAATATGCGCTGATGCAGGACCTCGGTTTCAGGATCAACGCAAAACAGCAAATAGGCCTTCATGTATGGCTGCAGGATGCCAACCGAAATGTACCTTATAGTTTGCAGGAATTAAAACAGGACGCGGTACAACAGGACAAAATTTTCCGTGCCCTGGCAGATTGGAAGTTAACTCAAAGCAAATTTGCTATGAACGCGCGCGCCGCTTTTATCAACGAAGCGCTGATCTACGGAAACAAAACTTATTTACTAAGGACCGATAACGTTTTCAAAACCATCCTGGCGGATGTGGAAGGCCAATGCTACTTGCCAAAAGGATTTGCTTTGACCGTTGGGAGCAGCAACTCAATTTCTATGGGAACTTCACAGGGCTATGCGGAACAGGGACAGCTTGTACGCAACGCGCTCTTTGAAAATATTTCCTGGAAGAATAGCCGCGTCAATATTTCCGTTTACGGCCGGCAGGAGATCTTCAATGGAAAAGTTTTTGTTCCCACAGGTGGGTTGGTTTCTTCGGTACAGATACTGAAATGGCTTACAGCGAAAGTGAATGCGGGCACCATTTATCGCTATCCTACTTTGAACGACCTGTACTGGAGCCCGGGAGGAGATCCCGACCTGAAGCCCGAGCATGGTTTGAGCGAAGAGGGTTCCTTGCAGGTAAACCACAATGTGAGAAAATTCGCGTTTTCATCAACAGGAACGATCTTCAATCGCAAGGTAAGCAACTGGATCTTGTGGCTGCCCGGCAAGAATGGCGTTTGGAGTCCGCAGAACGTGCTGCAAGTATGGAGCAGGGGAGGGGAGAGTAATTCGGAGTTCTCCTTCAAAACAAGGGACCTGAACATTATGCTGAACGCTATAACAAATTATGTGCTTTCCAGCCGCACCCAAACTTCGCTGGAGAACGATGCGTCTAAAGACAGGCAATTGCCTTATGTGCCGATGTATTCGGGTTCTTCCATTCTTTCTGTTACATTTAAAAACACCACTTTGCGTTCGGCTTATGTGTATACAGGTTATCGCTATCTCACTTCCGATAATTACAGTTATTTAACGCCGTATCATCTTTTCGATCTTCGTTTATCACAAACCTTTATTTGCAAAACTATTTTACTGAACGCTTTCATAGAAGGCAATAACCTGTTCAATGCCAATTATTTTTCGGTAGCGCAATACCCCATGCCGCTGAGAAATTTCAAAGTGGGGCTTACTATTCAATATCACAAAAACAAATAACATACCTATGAAAAGACAACTATTCACAGTAGCACTTGCGATCTCGGCCCTCCTGGTGAACGCCCAAACCATTTTTACCAGCGACATGGAGAACCTCGGTTTGACAAGCGGGCAGTATTATAACGGATCTACAGGCGGCAACGGTTTTCAAAGCGGGCACGCCTTCTTTCCAACGGTGTATGACACTTCATTTGGCGGGTTCTGGTCGAGCGGCTGGGCAGCGAGCGCGGTATACGACAGCAGCACGACGGGTTTCATGAATCAATATGGCTGCATGGGTTATACAGGCAATAACAATTCGAACACCTTCGCGGTGGGAACCACGTACGGTTCGCTAACCATCCGTCTTACCGATAGTCTCATTGGCAAAAAAGTGAATGGTTTTTATGTGAACAATTCAACCTACGCTTACAAGAGTATGCGTAACGGAGATGCCTTCGCCAAAAAATTTGGCGACACCACAGGAACCGGCTGCGCCTGCGCGCAGGGCACTTACCCCGATTGGTTCAAGCTCACCGTAAAGCGCTATTATGGAGGAACGCTTCAGAACGACAGCGTGGCCGTTTATCTTGCCGATTACCGTTTTTCGAACAGCGCCCAGGATTATATTTTAAAGAACTGGACCTTCATCAACCTTTCTTCTTTGGGAAATGTGGACAGCCTTACTTTTTTTCTGACTTCGAGCGACAATAATTCCTTCGGCATGAATACTCCCGCTTTCTTCTGCATGGATGACCTGGCACTGAATTATTCCGTGGGAATTGCCGATCAGGACAATGCTGAATGTTTGACCTTAATGCCGAATCCGGCAACAGATCATGTAGAGATCGCCTTTAATTCGAATACTTCGTCTTACGTATCGATGAAGGTCACGGATCTGAATGGTCGGGAGATCGCGGGCCAGAGCATGAACTCTTTTGCCGGAATGAACAGGATACGGGTTGCTCTTGGTGAATTTGCTGCGGGCATGTATTATGTAACCTTGAATGTGGATGGAAAGATCTTCACCAAAAAACTGATCAAACAATAATATGAGATATTTTTTCTGTTTCTGTTTGTTTCCTTTGTTTGGCCGGGCACAGTTTGCTCCACCCGTTGGGCAGGCGGGTACAACGGCCATGTATGCCGACAGCAGCGCTTTTATCAGCTGGGCAACTTTTTGTGAGGTGACAAAAGGTTTGATCGATATTTCCAATGGCTCAAGCGGGTATCCAACCGTTGGCGATAGCAGTAAGGCGATCGGCATAGCCGATAACGCTGTGGTGAGCCTGGGCGACGGCGGCCTTGCGGTCTGTACTTTCCAGTACCCGCTAACGGATGGTCCGGGACCCGACTTCGCTGTTTTTGAGAATTCGTTCAGCGATGATTACCTGGAATTTGGTTTTGTAGAAGTGAGCAGCGATGGAGTTAATTTTTTCCGCTTTCCCGCAACCTGCAATATCCAGGATACCGCCCAATGCGGTTCATTTGGTTTGAGTGATGCTTCCAGGGTGAATAATCTCGCTGGAAAATATCGCGCACTATACGGAACACCCTTCGATCTTTCCGATCTCCAGGGAACCGGAGGACTCGATCTTAATAATGTAACACATGTTAAAATTATCGACGTAGTAGGAAGTATCAGCCCAACCTACGCCACTTATGATCAATATAATCATAAAGTAAATGATCCCTGGCCTACCGCTTTCGCTTCAAGCGGCCTGGATCTCGACGCGGTAGGTGTAATTCATAATATCACTAATTCTATCCATGAAACTAAAAGAATGGAATTTTCAATATTTCCCAATCCAACCAGCGGTGCGCAGGAAATTTTGCTGCAACCGGAAGAGGAACAAGGTAACTTTGAACTTCGCATCAGCGACGCGCTGGGTAGGGAGATCAGGAAAGAAAGAGCAAAAAACGGAAGAACGTATACCTGTTCCGTTGAAGGATTTATGCCGGGCGTATATTTCTTCAGGATCGGAACTTCGGTAAAGAAAGTGGTTGTCACGCAATGAGCATAAGAAGTTACATAGTGTGGTTTGCGTTGACGGGGCTTTTATTCTCCTGCAGAAAGGATATTCCTCCGCAAAGACCAAGCGCGACAGGAAGCATCAGTACGGGCAAGCGCCTGGTCATTTGTAATGAAGGAAATTTCGGCTCGGGCAATGGCAGTATCACCTTGTATGATCCGATCAGTGGTGGAATTGTGAGCGATGCTTATGGTCCGGCTAATTCCGGCCAGTATATCGGTGATGTGCTGCAAAGCTGTGTTCGATCGGGTAACAGATATTATTGGGTGGTTAACAATTCTGGAAAGATCGTGGTAACAGACAAGGATTTTTTGAAGCAGGCGGATATTTCGGGTTTTGTTTCGCCAAGGTTCATCGAAATCGTAAGCAATAATAAAGCCTACGTAAGCAACCTGCAATTAAGCGCAAGCCAGCCGAATTACCTGCACGTATTAGATCTCAATACAAACACCATTAGCAAAACGATTCGTCTGGATGGTTGGACCGAAGAAATGGAACAGTCGTATGGCAAGGTGTATGTATGTAACCAAAGAAAAAAACATGTTTATGTGATCGATGCCGCTACAGATATCGTCATTGACAGCATTTACATGAATGCCACGAGCGCGTGTATCGTTAAGGACCAGAACGAAAAACTCTGGGTAAGTTGTAATGCCGATGCTTCCGGCAATATACCGGCCAGGCTCGTAAGAATAAACCCGCTCGCCGATTCTGTGGAGGCTGATATCTCACTTCAAACCACCGCCAACTCGGTGAGTAAACTTGCCATGAATGGCAACGGCAATGTGCTTTACTACCTGATGGGCGATGTATTTAAAATGCCGATCAGCGCGGGTAGCGGCACCCTGCTTGTGAGCCAGGGGAGCCGTGTTTTTTACGGACTTTGCCTGGATCCCGCTGATGAAACGGTCTACATTACCGATGCTATTGACTTTAATCAAAACGGCAATATCTGGATCTATAAGCCTGATGGAACCTACCTAAGTACCTTTAAATCAGGCATTATCCCCGGTTTCATGTGGGTAGAGAATTAGCGTTTGGAATAAATATTGCTATATTTACCTTATGCTTAGATCTATTCTCCTTCTTTTAATGCCGGTACTGATCACGGCCCAAACAAAATTTTCATTTGTAAAAAAGGTAGGCGGTTTCAAGCACCCTGAAAGTGTTTGTGTAGTGAATGATGACGCTGTTTTTATTGCCGACATCGGCAAGGAAATGCGACCCTCCGAACTGGACAGCGATGGTGTGCTTTGGAAATGCCCGATCAAGGATCTTTCCGATAAGAAAAAGGTAAATAAGAATTTCAAGCTGAATGCACCTAAGGGGATCATTCACGATAAAACATCTTTATATATAACAGATATCGATCGCATCGTGATCGTTGATATCGCTACCGGGGAAAAAACAGATGAGATCGTATTTACCGATAAGACGGTTTTCCTGAATGACGTGGAAATGCTTGAAGAGAATACTTTGTTGGTGACCGCTACCAACCAGCACGATATGTACGCGGTGATCATCAAGTCCAAAGAGATCTTCAATCTTTCGAAGAAAAGTATGGAGGGCGCCAATGGAATTTGTATGGGTACGGGCAAAGTATACGTATGCGGCTTTTCGAACAAAGAGAATAAGAAGGGACATTTATATGAATATGATCTGGAGACGAATAAGGTCAGCGTCATTGTAGACCAGATAGGTCACCTCGATGGTTTGAAGATACATGAGGGAAAACTGATCGTTAGCGATTGGGGAGGCGATTTTAATCATGGCAAACTGTGGGAAGTAGATCCGATCCAAAAACAAGCCACGGTGATAAGCGACAATCCGGATCTTAAAAGTCCCAGCGACTTTGATATCTACAATAATGTGCTGTTCGTTCCCTGTATCGATAATGGGGAGATCCTCATTTACAAGTGGGGCGATTAACCCACCTTTTTCCTTATTACATGAATCATTTTTTCAATATTCCGGTCGCTTGGAAGAAGCGAACGCTGGATACGGCTGGCATAATTAATACTGTCGTGGATATCCTTGTTCTTTTGTTCGATGATCTCGTATGCTTTTTTCAGTTCCACATTCTTTAAACGTTCAATTTCCGCTTCCTGCTCTGATTTTTGTTTTTCAAAATTGGTTTGCAGACGTTTGATATTATTGCTTGCTTCATCGCCCATTAGGCCAGTACGCAGGTCATAGAATTTTTCGAAGTGATCAAGCGCTTTGTGTGT
Organism: uncultured Flavobacteriaceae bacterium; assembly: GCA_964387075.1. Classification (GTDB taxonomy): domain Bacteria; phylum Bacteroidota; class Bacteroidia; order B-17B0; family Aurantibacillaceae; genus PALSA-968. The sequence continues at coordinate 321,784 of CAYLVB010000006.1, read as the reverse complement.
ATCATCCTGGCTTTTATACACATCATACAATAATTTATGGAGGCGCATTGTCTTCTGCCTAGCATTTACCTTTTCTGAAAGTTCCAGCCCTGTGAAAAGATGGTTAAGCGCCCCATCATATCGCTTTTGATCGATATATAATTCTGCCAGTTCGGTGTAGCTGGTTATTAAACCCTGGGTATGCTTTATTTCCTGCCGCAAAGCGATGGTTTCTCTGAAAAGCCTTTCGGCCGTCTCATAATGCTTCATCCTTTTTTCAAGAACGGCCAGGTCGTTCAGCGCCCGGCTAAGACCCGAGTAATGCCCCAGGTTTCGATACGATTCGGCCGCGCTCTGAAGCAAAGGCAGTGCCTTTTCGAGTTCGTTGCGCATGAGGGCTACGCTGGCCAGGCCATTTCTCGCGCGGGCCATGCCATAGGCATCCTTAAGAAGCTCAAACTGGTCGTACCCCTTTTGATAATAAATGGCCGAGTTGTCAAAATCGCGGGTATCAAAAAAGAATACGCCTAAAGAAAAATAATTCCATCCAATATTCTTGTCGTCGAATTGCTGACCATATTTCACTGCATCAAAGGCGAGGTTGAATCCTTTCTCATACTCACCCTGGAACCAGTAATAGAACGAAAGTTGGTTAAGGCCAAGGCAATACCAGAAAGGATGCGCCCCCAGTTTTTTTATTATACCTGCCGGGTCCATGCTAAACGACTTTTCCACATTGGCAAAAGTTTCACCTGATGTAGAGTTTCCGAAAAACAGCATATTGAAATAGCACATGATCTCGCCCGGGTAAAAGCCCATCTTTCGCGACAGGGCCATTCCCTCTTCCATGAGTGGTTTTATCCTATCTCCATAAGAATCTCCGTAATGCATACTGAAATCAATGATCGCCTCGATCTTGTTCATTTCATCGGGAATTGCATCTAAGCGTGCCTTGAATTCCTCGTATATCTGTTCGTGTGGTTTCACGTTTATTTTGCGTCGAGCTTTTCGAAGATCGAATTATTGCTTTTGAACTCGGGCACGAGCTCTTTCATGCGGCTTACGATCTCGATGTTGTTCTGACCATCGAATAATACGATAAGCTTTTCTATTTTACCTTTCACTTCATCAAAACCGTATTCCTTCACCTTTCCTATCAGGATCTGCGGATGATGAGTCGGTAACGTATTTTCAGCGTCGGCCAAAAGCTCTTCGTAAAGTTTTTCGCCCGGGCGAAGGCCTGTGTACACAATTTGTATATCCCTTCCTTCCATGAGGCCGCTCAGCTTGATCATTTTTTTTGCCAGGTCGGCTATCTTCACCTGCTTGCCCATGTCGAACACGAAGATCTCTCCTCCTTTACCCATACAACCCGCTTCCAGCACAAGTTGACAGGCTTCGGCAATGGTCATGAAGTAACGTGTGATATCCGGATGCGTAACGGTTAAAGGTCCGCCCGCTTCGATCTGTTTTTTGAAACGGGGAATGACGGAGCCATTGCTGCCTAATACATTTCCAAAACGCGTGGTTATGAATTTGGTTTGTGTTTGTTTGCCTAAAGATTGGGTGAATATCTCGGCAATGCGTTTGCTGGCGCCCATCACGTTGGTTGGGTTCACGGCTTTATCTGTGGAGATGAGCACGAATTTCTCAACCTTATACTGCACGGCGAGTTCTGCCACCACTTTGGTGCCAAGTACATTGGTGAGTATGGATTCCGACGGATTGTTCTCCATCATCGGCACGTGTTTGTAAGCGGCGGCGTGGTAAACGAGATCGGGCCTGAAAGAGCGAAACACATTTTCCATTCTTTCGGGGTTCCTTACATCCGCCATTACAACCTCAAATACGGAAGGAGGAAATTTGTCTCCCAGTTCCAGCTCCACTTCGTGGAGCGGACTCTCGGCATTATCCAGCAGGATCACTTTTTTAGGGCCAAAACGCAATAACTGACGAACCAGTTCGCTTCCGATGGAACCGGCCGCGCCGGTAACAAGTACTGCCTTGTTCTTAACCTGCTGTTCTATCAGAGAAATATCCAGTTTAATGGGGTCACGCTCCAACAATTGCTCAATGGCCACGGTCTTCAGCTGGTTGAAACTTAATTCGCCATTGATCCATTTACTTACCGGCGGAACACTCAACACCTTTACATTGTGTTGCAGGCTGGTCTCCACGATCTCGTTCTTTCGCGCCGCCGAAATATTGAGGATAGAGATGATGACCGTTTCAATATTGTTCTCTTTGATCAGCTCTTCCAGTTTTTCGGGGGGGAAAATAAAAGTGCCCTCCACGCTGCGACCTTTTTTGTTTTGGTCATCATCGATAAAACCAAACACCTTGTATTTAATAGCCGCGTCGCGTTCCAGCGTCCTTTTGGTTATTATCCCGGATTCGCCGGCCCCGTAGATAAGCACGTTGATACGTTCACGATCCGGGTTCTTGTTCTCAAAATAAATAGCCTTCACCGCCAGGCGCGAACAGATCATGATGAACATGGTGCACAGCGCGTCAATGATAATGAATGAACTGGGAATGTAAAAGATATTCAGCGTAATATAAGTAGCCAGGTTGATCACAAAAAGCGCCATGCTTCCTAAAGCAACAACAAGAAGAATGCGCATGCTGTCGCGCGAGCCGGTATAACGGATAACGCCTTTATAGGTCTTTGAAATGAGAAAACTGATGAGGCGCACCGATAACACAAGGGCGTACGTAATGGGCAGGTTCTTGAGGTCTTCCGCGGGTATCGATTTAAAATTAAAACGCAGGAACAGGGCAAGCGTTAAAGAACCCGCGCAGATCAGGAGGTCGATGCAAAGTATCGACCAGCGGGGCAAATTGTATTTCCAGAAAAAGCGTAATAGCCGGTACATAATTACCTGTAAAAATAGGCTTTAATTTCGTATGCTACAAAGCGTGTTAAGGGGGTATTTTTCGCTGGCGAAACACAATATTTAGGCGTATCTTCGTTTCCATAAAATGAAACGTATCGCGCTTATAGTGGCAGCACTGCTTATGTTGGGGGGAAAGATCTTTTCCCAATTCAAAAGAGATTCGCTGGTTTCGCACGTCCCCCTATTGGGTTTACACCTTGCCGGCGAGTTTCCCGGGGGCGATATGGCCAAAAGATATGGTTTTAATATGAGCACGGGCATGCCTGTTTTTTACAAGACCAGGGCCAACATCGTTTTTGGCGTAGAAGGAAATTACCTTTTCGGCAACCAGATCAAGGAGCGGGTGCTCGGCAATCTTCTAAACAGCGATAATACGATCACCGACATGAACGGGAATCCCGGCTCATTCCGTTTGAATGAGAGAGGATGGAATGTATACGGATTTGTTGGGAAGATTTTCAATCAATTGGGTCATAACAAGAATTCGGGCCTGATGGTTTGGTTGGGCGGAGGATACATGCGTCACAAAATAAATATCTATGATGTTGGCCGCTCCATCCCACAGATCAGAGGCGATCTTGTAAAAGGGTACGATCGGCTTACGGGTGGCATCTCACTGAACCAGTTCGTGGGCTATATTTTTTTAAGCAAGAACCGTATTGCCAATTTTTACGCCGGTTTCGAGTTCCAGGAAGGGTTCACGAAAGGATTGCGGGGCTATCAATACGACCTGATGGCAAGCGATGGCCAATCGCGCATGGATATACTGTACGGGATCCGTTTTGGTTGGCTGCTGCCACTTTACAGAAAGGCGCCTAAGGATTTTTACTATTACTAGTATGTGGTCTTACAAAATCGGCATTTTTTTTTATTATTCATTCATCCAATTCGCCGCTCTATTCAATCATAAGGCAAAATTGTGGGTGCGCGGCCGAAAAGATATTTTTTCGCACATGGAAAGGACGCTGAAGGAAAAGATCAGGCAGGGCGACAAGGTCTTGTGGTTCCATTGTGCTTCGCTCGGCGAATTTGAACAGGGCAGGCCCGTGATCGAAAAACTTAAGACGCAGGGTAATAAGATCGTGCTCACCTTTTTTTCTCCTTCCGGCTACGAGAATCGCAGGAATTACGAGCATGCCGATGCGGTTTTCTATCTGCCTTTTGATTTTGCCGGTAATGCGGAACGATTTGTTTCTATAGTAAAACCTACGGCAGCTTTATTTGTGAAATACGAATTTTGGCTGAACTACCTGGCCGAACTGGATAAAAGACATATACCCACGTATTTAGTAAGCGGTGTGTTTCGTCCCAAACAGCATTTCTTTAAATGGTACGGCAAAAGTTTTTTTAAAGCACTGAAAAGTTTCAAGACACTTTTCGTGCAGGACGAGAATTCTTTGGCTCTTTTGAAACAACACGGGTTCGCGAATGCAGTTTTGGCCGGCGATACGCGTTTCGACCGGGTAATGGAGATCGTAAGAAATAAGAGACAATTTCCGGAAATTGAAAAGTTCTGTGGGAACGCGCAGGTGATCATAGCAGGCAGTTCCTGGCCCAAAGATGAGGAACTACTGCTGAAATGCTTTGAACAATTAAAAACACAAAGACCCGGTTTAAAGCTCATTCTTGTTCCTCATGAGATTGACAAAAATTCATTGGATGGAACCTTTGGACGTTTAAAGAACTCCGGACTTGATCATGCGGCCTACACCGCCGGAGATTTTTTTGATAGGAAGGTTCTTGTTATCGATACCATTGGCATGCTCTCGCAGATCTATCAATACGCTACGGTTGCTTATGTGGGCGGCGGTTTTGATAACGGTATTCATAATATACTGGAGGTAATGGCGCATGGCGTTCCTGTAGCCTTTGGCCCTAATTACCATAAATTTGTTGAAGCGCACGAGGCTGAAAAGGAACAATTGGCCAGTCCCGTTCGCAACCTTCCCGAACTTTCGGCTTATTTCAGCGAGATGCTTTCTAACGAAGAAAAAAGAAAAGAAATTTCAATCCGCATCGCCAATTACATGCGCCAAAAGACGGGCGCTACCGAAAAGGTTTGCCGCGCAATAAATGCTTCTTAGAAAGTAAAGCTCATGTTCAAACTGGGCAGGATCGGCAATTGATTCTTACGCTTGAACGTTACCCGATCGAAATAAAAGATATTCGCGCGGTTATACACGTTGGTGGCACCGGCAGTTACTTCCATTACGGTGTGTTCCGACCAATTGTATTTATACTTAACCGAGATATCCAGTCGATGGTAATCCGGGAGACGCTGAGAGAAAAGCCCGCCTGATACGTAGCCCAGGCTGCCATTCTGTGTGGTATAATTGCCCATGTAGTTGGACATGCTGAGCTGCTGGTAATATCCCGCAGTAGGCGTAAGCGGGAAGCCTGTTCCCATGTTCCAGCGCGCGCTTACTTCCCAATGTTTCTTTTTGTCGAGCGAATAGGAGCTAACCAGGTTCACGTTGTGCCTGCGGTCGAAGACCGGGAAATATTCCCGCACTCCGTCCCAGCGGCGGTTGTATGCAAGTGAGTAGGTTACCCAGAAATAAAAACGTTTCACATCGTATTTCACAACCAGGTCGATACCGCGCGCGTAGCCGGTCTCAACGATCACGTCTTTCTTTAGATAATCGGGAAAGTCCGGATGATCGGTCTCATCCACGATCTTGTCGCGATTGATGCTGGTAAGGAAAGTGAACTGTTTTTGGTAAGCTTCAATATTAATATCAAAATGTTTTAAAACGTCAAACTCTACGCCGGCTATCAGGTGATTGGCTTTTTGAAGCCGGCTCTTTACGGGACTGTCGTAAGCCATGCCGGGCTTGGGTGAATATTCATCCTGCAGGTTTGCCGGGCTGAATAAAAAACCATAGAACAGGTTCACCACATCACGGTCGGAATTGGCCGCAAGCAGGTTCTGGGCGTAAAGCCCGGTGGCAAATTTTACGCGTAACCAATTGTTGATGTTGTATTTTCCGGAAAAACGCGGCTCGGGCGAAAGCTGCAGAACAGAAGCGTAATAATGCGCGCGAAAACTAGGTTCGAGGATCAGTTTTCGGTTCAGGAAAACGAGTTTTGCTTTCACATAGCCGGCAATTTCAGTCGAGGAGGCCTCCTGTTTGATAGAACGCCCGAAATCGTCATGGAAGTCGAAATTGGTACCGAAACCGATCAGCTCAAACCCATAACGCAGCTCATTTCTGCCAATGAAATTGGAGAATTTGAATCCTCCGTTAAAACCATTGATGGAACTGGAGCGGGGTAAGATCACCGGTGTTTCCTGCCTGATCCTGTATTGTGAGTACGCAAAGTTTCCCTCTATAAGTGTACTTGAATTTCCGGGTACCAATACAAAGCTGCTTCCCGCGCCGCTAGAGGCCCACTTGAATGTGGCAATGCCCGGATAATCTACATGATCCGTGAAATTAAATCCAAAAAGGTTCAATTTCGACCCGTTGTTAGTGTTAAGCGATACCTTTCCATACAGGTCGGTGTAACCAAAAGGCAAACCGGCAGTGTCAGCATAGCCGTAGAGGTATTTAGAGGTGTAAGGCAGATACGAGGTCTTTCCGGTAACTAAATACGACATACTGGTAGTTCCGTTCTCTTTCAGTTTTACAAGTGGTCCTTGTACCATAGCTTTGGCGCCAAAGGTCGACACGGAGGCTTTTCCGCCAAGACGGGTTTTGTTTCCGTCGCGGGTTGTTATGTCCATCACCGAAGAGGTCCTTCCTCCGTATTCTGCACCAAACCCCCCGGTATACACGTCGGCATTCTTAATAATATCATTATCGAAAACAGAGAAAAGCCCGATGGAATGAAAAGGATTGTAGATGATCATCCCGTCGAGTAAAACCTTATTCTGCACGGGTGCACCTCCACGAATATACAGCTGCCCGCCCTGGTCGCCTGTAAACACCACGCCCGGTAATACCTGCAGGTACTGGGCGAGGTCTGGTTCACCTACGCTCGGCAGCTTGTTGATCATCACCGGGTCGATCTTCTGAACCGATACCTTGGTATCTTCTTTCTTTGCCTGCATTTCGGCGGTTAGTACAATCTCAGTTAATTGTATGGCTGCTTTGGTGAGGTAATATTTTTTGTTGATGATCTGTCCCGCTTTGATCGTGATCTCTTCCTTGGCCGTATCATAACCGAGATAGGTAGCCATTAGGGTATAAGTGCCGGGGGTAATTTTTGTGATCGAAAAGAATCCGTTGATGTCGGTAGAGGCTCCCTGGGTAGTACCCTTTAAGTATACATTGGTGAAGAGAGCGGGCTCACCGTTATCTTTGGTGTAAACAAACCCGCGGATGTTTCCGCTATTTTGAGCCTGGGACTTGGAAAAAAAGCCACCCAGCAAAACAAAAAATATACAATAGGCGAGGGCCTTATTCATGGATCGTAAAAATAAGGCACAAAAATAACATTTTTAATGGCTTAGAGGGCCTAATTTGTAACTGGCAGGTTTTGGCTAATAAGTGGTTATAAAGCGGGGACGAACAAAACGTTAAATATTTTGATTTCAGGTGGTTTTGCCATAAATTTAACAAACCAATCTTTTCGACCATGAGAAAAATCACTACTCTTTCCGCATTAGCGGTTATGCCGGCTTTGATCTTCGCAGGAAATCCTGTAAAGAGCCAGTTGGGTTTTCGCGAGAATAAAGGCCAGGTGGCCGGAGCCGATGGCAAGACAGCTACCACGGTGCTGTTTAAAACAACCGGAACCGCTCCTGGTATCTTTGTTACAACCAGCGGTATCACCTACGTTTTCTACAAAAAGGAAGGCGGGGTGAATGCTGAAACCGCTATGGCCGAAAATTATAAGATACACTGGAGCAAGATCGACATGCTGCTGCAGGGTGCAGTCATCAAACCAGAAAATGTGAAGGTGGAGAGGCAGGTGCATGGCCTGGCCAATTTCTATTATCCGCATTGCCCGGATGGGATACTGGGCGTTAAGACCTGGCAACATGTTACCATAGCGAACGTGTATCCCGGTATAGATTGGGTACTGAACGCGGATGACGAGAAGGGTTTATCGTATGATTTCATCGTGCACCCGGGTGCCGATGCTTCTAAGATCGGCATCCTTTATAAAGGCGCTTCTTCGATCAATATACTTGAGAACAAAACCAAATTGGTTTTGCACAGTACTTACGGAGACATCACCGAAGGTGCGTTGAATATTTACCAGGCAGATGGAAAAAAAGTAGAAGGAACTTTTAAGGTTCACAAAAACGAACTGAAATACTCTATAGGTTCTTATGATCCGCACTATGAATTGATCATTGATCCGCCTTTGCAGTGGAGCGTGAAGGAACTTTCGTCGGGCCTCGATTACGGGAACGCTTTGGTTTGTCCTCGGGACGGAACGGGGAATGTGATCATCACCGGTTTCTCGGGTGCAAGCGACTTTCCAACGCTTAACGCCTACCAGGGAACTCACGCCGGCAATGATGATATGGTGATCTTCCGGCTAAATGGTGCCGGCACCATGTTGTGGTCTACCTATTACGGTGGCAGTAATAACGAATGGGGTAAAGGCATAGGTGCCGACCTTGGCGGAAATTGCTATGTGGCGGGCTTTACCAGCTCAACAAATTTTCCTACGCAGGGTGGTGTCTCTCCGGCTTTCCAGGGAGGAACCAACGATGTGGCATTCTTAAAACTGGATAACGCGGGTGTAAGACAGTGGGCATCTTATTATGGATCTACAGGTAATGAGCAAGCAAACGCGCTTGTTGCTGATGCGGCCGGTAACTCTTACCTCACCGGTTATACCAACTCGGCAAACTTTCCTACGGTAAACCCGATACAGGCTGTGAAGAATAATGTGTATGATGCATTTGTTATGAAATTAAATACATCCTGCGCTGTGCAATGGGCTACTTTTTGCGGAGGCGACGATGAAGATAAAGGACGGGGCATTACCTTGGATCCTAATTTCACGAATGTTTTTGTAACAGGAACCTCTGTTGGGCAATTCTCGGTAACTGCCGGCGCTTTCCAGATCAATAACGCGAGCATTTACTCCTCGGAAGATGGTTTTGTGATGAAAATGAGCGCCAGCAGTGGCGCGATACAGTATTCAACTTTCGTGGGTAGCAACGACGCGGATATCCCGGAAGATATTGCGGTGGATAATGCCGGTAATGCGTACGTTACGGGCTATACTTTCTCTTCTGCCTTCCCGGTCTTCAACCCGGGCGGAGGCGCATATGTTGACAGCACCCATAACAGTCTTGGTATGCACGACGCTTTTGTTTTTAAAGTGAATCCTACCGGAACAGCACTTCCATGGTCTACTCATCTTGGTGGTTCGGGTGTGGATATGGGATTAGGCATATGCTATGATGTTTTTAACGGAATTTACGTAACGGGTGCGTCGGCCTCCACCGATTTCCCAACCATGGTGCCCGCCGATAATGTTTTTTACCAGGGCGTGCAGGGTGATGGCGGCAATTACTTCGACTTTTTTATTGCCTGGTTCACTCCGAACGGGGCCATGCAATGGAACACTTACTACGGTGATGATGACAGCAACGAGGGAAGAGGTCTTGATACCGATCCGTCGGGAAATATTTATGTGTGTGGCGCCGATAGTAATAATATTCGTGTGCTGAAATTTGCACCGGCGCAAACCACCGGTGTTGCTTCTTACAGCGCGGCAAACAGTACCTTTAAATTATACCCGGTTCCAGCTCAATCTGTAGTAACGATCGAAACTGAAATGGAGAAAGGCGGTATAGTAAGTATTGAGATTTGGAATGCGCAGGGTTCTTTGGTGAGGAAAGAAGTTCCTGAAGCGAAGAAAGGGATGAACACGTTTGATGTGGATGTGAGCGCGCTGCCTGCAGGAAGTTATATTTTGAAATTGACCGATGCCGTGGGCGAGACCACCCGGAAGTTCGTGAAAGAAAAATAAGATAATAGTAGAATTATACCGAACGCCTCGGTAAGACACCGGGGCGTTTTTGTTTTACCATTTTCCGCCCGCGCCGCCGCCACCGCCGGAACCTCCACCAAAGCCGCCCCAGCCGCCTCCACCAGAACTACCTCCGCCCCAGCTGCCGCCTCCCCAACCACTTCCAAAGCCGCCACCCATGTAACGACCCGATCCGGTATAAGAAGTAAAACCGCTTTTACGAAAGAATCGTGAAATGATGATCAGAATAACAAAGCCAATGATCACGTATCTCCAGTTTCCTCCCTTGTCTTTTGAACTTATCTTGCTCCTGTAATCTTTTTCATTGTATTCTCCTTTGGCAAGCGCCATAAGAACCGTGGTGGCTTTATCCAGTCCATTGTAAAAACTCCCTTTTTTGAATTCGGGAATAATTTCATGGTCAACGATCTTTTGCGCAGTAATATCCGGGATCACTCCTTCAATTCCATAACCGGTGCCTATAAAAACATCCCGCTCACCCTGGCCACCGGTTGGTTTTACAAGTATCACCACACCGTTATTCTTTTCTTTCAGCCCAACGCCCCATGTAGTAAGAATGCGCTCGGCGAGGTCCGCTGCCGAAAATCCCCAAAGCGAATCAATGATCACCACGCAAACCTGGTTGGAGGTTTCGTTCGAAAAATTCTCGAGCTTTCCCTCCAGCTTGTCCTGTTCTTCCTTGCTTAAAAGATCCGGAAATTCCCTCGAAAGGTTATTTACCAAACGCTGGGGCAGCGGCCGATCAGGCACATTTTGTGAAAAGAGCGGTTGAAAGGTCACGCACAAAAGCGCGAAACACAGAACACCTCTTTTAAGGATTTTATGAATAGGAGATCTCATCGCTCAATTCGTTGGTGTCATTCTCCTTCAATGGAAAATATTTCTGTAATTGCCCGCCGCACAGTTCAATTCCTTTGCAAAGCCCTTCCGCAAATTTTTCTTCTTTAAAATGCGCAAGCACCAGTTTATTGATCTCCTCCCAAAAGCTTTGTGTTACTTTCTCATGAATACCTTTATCACCCGCCACGGCGAAATCCTTACTGGCCACTGCAAGATAGAAAAGCACTCCGTTCCTTTCAGCCGTTTCATGCATTTTGTATTTGGTAAATACCTCTTCCGCGCGCCTCAATACTTCTTTGTCGCAGGTGTCTTCCACATGCAGGCGTATCTCGCCCGAAGTAAGCTTTTCAGCTTTCGCTATCGAGTTAACAATCCTGTCAACCTCTTCTTTGGTAAAGAAATCCGCGGCCTTACTCACTTTTTTTCTTGTCGAAGTCGAACTTCACGGAAGGAGCGGTGTCAGCGCCTTCTTTCATCTCAAAGTAAGCACGCTTGTTAAAACCAAACATGCCTGCCCATAAGTTCTTCGGAAATTTCTGGATATAGGTATTGAAATCCTGTGCCGTGTTATTGAACTTCATACGCTCATTCGCAATACGGTTCTCGGTACCTTCTAATTGTGTGCGAAGTTCAGAAAATCCCTGGTTTGCCTGTAGATTAGGGTAATTCTCAGAAACCACCAGTAAACGTGAAAGCGCTGAGGACAATTGCCCCTGCACGGCCTGGAACTTCTTCATCGATTCTTCATCCAGTTTGCTGGGGTCCAGTTTTACCTGTGTTGCAGCCGCGCGTGCTTCGATCACAGCCTGTAAAGTTGATTTTTCAAAATCCGCCTGGCCCTGTACAGTGCTCACGATGTTTGGTATCAGGTCCATCCGTCGCTGGTATTGATTCTCTACCTGTTGCCATTGTGAAGTAACGGTTTCGTTCTTCTCAACCATGGTGTTATATGAGCCGCAGGCATTCATGCCCAGCAAAGCAATTACGAACACAATAACTCCCAGGATAACGCTTGATCTTTTCATAAAGGATATAAATTTTTTTAAAGTTAGTATTTCCCGGCCTTCTGTCAATTTTCGGACCCATACATAAAACCATTGGTTTTTCTCATTTTCAGGTCGTTATGTCAGGAAAACCATATACCCACCGATTTTTAACAAAATTAATCTATTCGATTGTTTTTCATTGATTTATGGATTTTTTTTACTATATTTATTTGTTTAAAACTCTAACTTTTTTGTCACTGACAAACGGTTAGGTTTAGTAATTTAAGAGTTTGACTTAGTAGAACGAGGTTTTGATGAGAAGGGGGTACATATTTTATCTTTTACTCTTGTGCTTGCTGGGAGCCGGTAACCTTGAAATTCGTGCGCAGGCTCCGGCCTGGGCCTGGGCAGAAGATGTGCACACCGGTGCGGGGGAGGTAGTGAATGACGTGGCCGTTGACCCTAACAATGGCGATGTGGTTGCTGTTGGAGTTTTTAATAGTAATCTCAGTTCTTTTTACGGGTTGAATTTTTTAACCGCATTAGGCGGCGGTTTTGTAGCCAAGTATACATCGGGAGGAAATGTGATCTGGGCATTTCCTATTGGCAATAACCAGGATGACGGATGCCGAAGTGTAACGGTTGCGGCCAGCGGTAATATTTATGTTACCGGGTATTTTGAGAACATTGCCGATTTTAAAGGAACATCGGTTGTGTCTTCCCTAATGTCCTCCAGTGGTGGGAAAGACATTTTTGTTGCTAAATATAATCCTTCGGGTCAATTGGTCTGGGCAAGAAGAGCCGGCGGTTCTGGTGATGATGAAGGTGCCGCGATCGGGCATAATACCAATTACGTTTTTGTAACAGGGTATTTTACAGGTTCGGGAAGTTTCTCCGGCATCCCAACCGTATCCGCTATGCCTGGCGAGAACCTTTTTGTGGCCTCGTATGATGCCAATGGAAATATTCAATGGCTGGCCGATGGAGGCGCTGGCCCCTCTACTTTTGCGCGTGACATTACTGCAGATAATGCCGACGTGTATGTTACCGGTGATTTCAAAGGTTCTACACTCAGTATTTACGGATATACCGGAACGAACGTGGCAAACCTCAGTAATCCCAATCCATCTTCCGAAGACGCTTTTGTTTTGTCGTTCTCCGTTTCAGGACCATTCAACTGGCTGAAAGGCATCCACAGTAACAGTCCGGATTTTGGAAGAGGCATTGCTGAGAACGCGAATGGCGTTTATGTAACGGGTTCTATTAGCGCCGGCGCAGATTTTCCTTCCTATGTTTCAAACCCCGTCAACAGTACAGCGGCCGGTCTCGATATGTATGTGGCGCAATTGGACAAGGCGACAGGCAACACCAAATGGGTACTTTCTGAAAGTGGAGCGAGCAACGAAGAGGGCATGGCTATTGAGATAGATACCGTGAATGCCCTGGCCGTAACCGGGTATTTTCAAAGTTCACTTACATATGCCAATGGACCTACGTTGACTTCTACCGGTAACGAAGATGTATTTATTACTCTCTACAGCGATTCGGGAAAATTTATGTGGGCCAACCAGGCAGGAGATAACGGAGCGGATATTCCGTATGGAGTAAGCACTTATTCGAACGGCGACATTTACCTGGGTGGAGAGTACGCCAACAACGCGGTCTTCAATGCAACGACACTGGCGGCCGATGGGCCACCCAACGCTTTTGTGGCCAAGATAGGCTGCGTGGCATTGAAGAATAACCAGATCAGCACAACACAAACCATTTGCGAGGGACAAACACCCGCAATGCTCAACGGAACTTATCCTACGGGAGGATCGCCTCCATACACATACCTGTGGCAGCAAAGCCCTGACAGCATTAATTGGGTGGCGGCAGGGGGAACCAATAACGGGCAGAACTATTCTCCCGGTGCGCTGAGTGCAAAAACGTATTTCCGTCGCGTGATCAGTTCTCTTTCGGGCTGTATTGGGACTGATACCACAGCCGGACTTTTAATAACAGTTGATCCTCAGCCAACCCTATCCATCGCGGGAGCTGATTCCAGTGTTTGTGTTGGTACTTCGCTTAATCTTTGGGCAAATACTCCAACTGTAGGAACAGGTTTGTGGACACTTGTTTCCGGAACTGCAACGATAACGACCGCGGGTTCTCCTACAACATCCGTTACAATGGGTATCGGGGCGCATAGTTTTGCGTGGACCATTTCAAACGGCGTTTGTGCTTCTTCCTCAGATACAGTGGAGGTTAAAGTGTACGATGATCCAACAACCCCCAATGCGGGAAATGATTCGACGCATTGTTCGTCAACTTATACTTTGAACGCCAATACCCCAACCAATGGGGCAGGTACCTGGAGCGTGATAGCCGGCAGCGCAAGTGTTACTGCGGTTTCTTCTCCAAATTCCGGCGTTACCGGTTTAACCATTGGCGCCAATACATTTGTTTGGACGATCAGCAATGGTCCTTGCGCGAGTCGCTCGGATACGGTTACCATTACGCGTGATGCGCCACCAACTTCGGCCCTGGCAGGAAGTGACCAGGTGATCTGTGCTTCGACGGATACTTTGAATGGAAATATTCCATCGGTCGGGTCGGGTTCATGGAATGTATTATCAGGTGGAGCTACTGTTTCAAATCCCACACAGAATAACTCAGCGGTAACAGGTCTCGCAACAGGGTCAAATACATTTGAATGGGTAATAATGAACGGTACTTGTCCGGCTTCACGTGATACAGTTAACATACAGGTAGATACAAATCCTACACCCGCCGCGGCAGGAAACGATCAAACAATTTGTTCTTCAAGTTACACGCTCACCGGGAACACGCCTTCAGTTGGAAGTGGTACCTGGACCGTGTATAGCGGAGGATCAACAGTTGTTGCGGTCAATTCACCCGGTTCTGCTGTAAATAATTTAAGTGTTGGGAACAACGTATTTGTCTGGACAACAAGCAATGGAGTGTGCCCTTCTTCCTCTGATTCTGTAGCGATATCTGTAGACGCTTCACCAAGCGCCTCCTTCGCAGGTAATCCACAAACACTTTGTAATGATTCTGCGAATCTCAATGCTGCGATTCCAACCGTGGGTACCGGCACATGGAGCGTGGTGAGTGGAGGATCGACAATTTCAAATCCTGCGCAAAACAATTCGTTGGTGTATAACCTGAACCCGGGCATGCATGTTTTTATGTGGAGTGTGGGTAATGGGGTTTGCCCTATTTCAACAAGTACCGTTGCGATAACGGTTGATACAAATCCAAGCGCTGCTTTTGCCGGAACCGATCAAACTATTTGTAGTTCAACAGCCACACTTGTTGCCACAGCGCCCGCTACCGGTGTAGGTTCCTGGAATACACTTCTGGGCGGAGCAACAGTTGCTACTTCCACGGCCAATACAACAAGCGTTAGCGGCCTGAGCACAGGAATAAATACATTTGAATGGGTAACAACCAATGGAACCTGTCCTGCCAGCCGTGATACGGTACAAATTACGGTGGATGCTTCTCCATCCACATCCAACGCGGGAAACCCACAATCGATCTGTTCCGCATCCGTTACCCTCAACGCCGTGCAGCCCCCCATTGGAACAGGTAACTGGAATGTACTTTCGGGGGGCGCAACAGTATTAGTGCCTTCACAAAATAATTCTTCTGCCACCGGTTTATCTTTAGGTGCCAACGGTTTTGAGTGGGTGGTGAGCAATGGAACCTGTCCTCCTTCACGCGATACCGTGGTCATTACCGTTGATGCAGATCCTTCTGCGGCCAATGCAGGCATCGATCAAATCCTTTGTGCTTCAACAAGCACACTTAATGCCACTGTTCCGGTTATTGGGACGGGCAATTGGACCACCGCGGGAAGCGCAACAGTAGCCAACTCCTCGCAGAACAACTCAGTAGTGAATGGATTAGTGACGGGGCAAAATCTTTTTATATGGACGATCAGTAATGGCACGTGTCCTTCAACAACAGATACTGTGAAGATCACTGTGGACGCGATGCCATCAACAGCTAACGCGGGGCCGGGTCAAAGCGTGTGCAGCACCACAACGAACCTTGGCGCTGTGATACCTTCAACCGGGTCCGGTTCCTGGACAGTTGTGCAGGGTGGTGCCTTGGTGAGTTTCCCATCCTCAGCTACCAGCATAGTAAACGGGTTAAGCATTGGCATGAATATTTTCCAATGGACCGTTTCTAATGGAACCTGCCCTTCAAATAGTGATACGGTTTCAATCTTTTTTTACCAAACGCCTTCATCCGCCATTGCCGGCAGCGATCAATTGATATGCTCGGCTATGGCTACGCTTTCGGCCAGCGGACCATCCATAGGTGCCGGATCCTGGAGTGTTGTGACCGGCCCCGCAACGGTTGGTTCGCCATCCTCGCCTTCTACGAATGTCAATAATCTTGTTACGGGGCAAAATATCTTCGCGTGGACCGTTACGAATGGAGTGTGTCCCGCCTCAGCAGATACAGTGATAATAACAGTGAGCCCGCCCCCCTCTACAGCGAACGCCGGGCCTGATCAAAATGTGTGTATCAATGCTGCTGCTACCAATTTAGCCGCAGTGGTGCCTGCAGTGGGCAATGGAATATGGACGAAAGTTGGAGGAAGCGCGGTCATAGCAAATCCAACACAAACTTCTTCGGGAGTAAGCGGATTATCGGTTGGCTTTAATCTTTTTGTATGGACAGTGTCCAATAGCGTGTGCCCGGCCTCCACCGATACCGTGAGGGTATTGGTTTCTCCATTGCCGACCTACGCCAATGCCGGCTTTGATGCCAGCGTAAGCAGTTCTACAATTACTTTAAGTGCGAATACACCAACTATTGGAAACGGAACCTGGTCGCTTGTTTCGGGTTCCGGAACTTTTACCAGTGTCATTTCTCCAAACACAAATGTCAGCGGGCTGGGTTTTGGTGATAACGTATTTGGCTGGACGATCTCAAATGGTATTTGCCCGGATAGTTACGATGAGGTGATCATACACGTGAACGACCTTGTAGTACCGAATGGTTTTTCGCCGAACGGGGATTTTGTGAATGATGTATTTGAGATACCGGGCATAGATATAGCCGGAAGTGCCAAACTCGAGGTGTTTAACCGCTGGGGCAATCTTGTTTATGAGAACGATGATTACAAGAATAATTGGGCCGGGAAGAACCTGGCAGGAGAAGATCTGACCGACGATACGTACTATTATACACTTGTGATCGCAAAAACGAAAGTATATAAAGGATTTTTAGTCTTAAAAAGAAAATGAGGAAACTGACCTGTATAGTACTTGTGTTCTTCTCCGCGTTTTGCGCCAGGGGACAGCACGGCGCCATGTACAGCCAGTATATGTTCAATGGTTTGCTCATTAATCCTGCCTATGCCGGAACCAGTGAGGTATTGTCACTTACGGCTATAAACCGGAACCAATGGATGGGTTTTGACGGTGCGCCTCGTACAACCACCTTCAGCATGCACAGCCCGCTGAAGAACAAGAAAGTGAATTTGGGGCTGGTCTTCGTGAACGATCAATTTGGCATCACCAAGCAGAATAAGATCAACGCGGTTTACGCGTATCGTTTGTTCTTTAAGAAAAGCAGTCTATCTTTTGGTTTGCAGGCGGGCATTAGTATGGTGCGCAATAACTGGAGTGATATTCACACAACTACTTCAGGCGACCAGGTGTTCAGCGGGCAATACAGTCAGCAAACTGTTCCGCAAACCGGTTTTGGTATTTATTACGGGCACGAGAAGTTCTTCGCCGGTTTTTCGGCACCCGACCTGCTCTCGCTTAAAAAGGCGGAAGGTATTATTTACAAGCCCTGGCTTCTTGCGGCCGGGTATTTGTATTCCGTGTCAGAAGAATTGAAGGTAAAACCATCGCTTGTTCTCAAATACATTAATAATTCGCCGGTTGAGACCGATATCAACACCAATGTTTATTTCAAGGCATTTGGATTGGGGGTTTCTTACCGCACGCATGATGCCATGGTCTTTATGGTCAATTACCAGGTCAACCAGCAGTTCAGCGCGGGTTATTCTTACGATCTTACCATCAGCAAACTGAAGACCTTTGTGCGTAGCACGCACGAGATCATGTTGAAATATGAGTTCCGTTATAATGTTCACCCGCAAAGCCCCCGGTATTTCTGATGTATGAAGCGTAAAAGAAGCTTATTCATACTTATTTTGTTACTGGCAGGTACCTTTTTTGTTTGTCGTGCACAAAACGAAACGGATACCGCCTCCTACCAGGTCACCCGTTTAGGTATTAACTCCAATCGTGGAGATTTCAGCCCGTTCGTTCTTCAAAAGAAGCTGTATTTCTCTTCAGGGCGTGTGCATCGCTATGGATTGGTGTATATCAATGAAGATACCCTGAAGGAACTTGAAGATGTTTTTTACGCGGAAGAGATCGATTCGGTCAATTTCAAACACCCGCACTATTTTTCTGAAAAAGTGAATACGCGTTTCAATGATGGCCCTTTGTGTTTTAACAGGTCAGGAGATATTCTTTACATAACGGGTAATGATCTCAAGCGGATCACTAAGCACATTGAGCCGCTGGATATTTTTGTTTCACATAAAGTGCATGGTCACTGGGAAGTGCCGGTCTCCCTTCCGTTTTGCACAGGCACCAATTCCTATTGCCACCCGGCACTGATGAAGGACGAGAACATGCTTATTTTTTCTTCGGATATCGCGGGAGGATATGGCGGAATGGATCTTTACTACTCAAAATACGAAGGTGGTAATTGGTCGCCGCCTAAAAATCTTGGTGCTAAGATCAATGGGCCTTCCAATGAGCTTTTTCCTTTTGTGAGTGCGGCCGGTACGCTTTATTTTTCAAGTAACCGGGGTGGTAACCTGGACATCTATAGCTGCGAAGTGAATGAGGGATTCACCAATGAGATAAAAAAGGAAGGTTGGCCCCTCAATAGTACAAAGGATGATTTTGGGGTTTGGATAGATTCTACCGGCACTTCGGGATATTTCTCGTCTGATAGAGGAGGAAATGACGACATCTATTATTTTAAGAACAGGTTTCCGCGTTTCGATAACTGTATCGATCAGAAGAAGCCGAGCTATTGTTACACGTTCTTTGAAGAATCAACCATACAATCGGAAGACACCCTGGGCATGGTGTACGAGTGGGACCTGGGCGACGGCGTAAAGGAGAGAGGCATTAGCGTGAAACACTGTTATGAGCGGCCGGGCAATTATTCGGTGCAGCTTAATATTGTAGATAAGGGCTCAGGCGCTCTCTTTTACAACGAGCTGAGTTATGATTTTACGGTAGAAGAGGCGAAACTGCTTTATATTGAATCAAGGGATACGGTAGAATTTGGTACCGAGGCGCAATTTGCATCAGAAAGATCTTCCATCCCGGGATATAAGATAGGGGACCGCTATTGGTTCTTTGGCGACGGAAAGTTCGGTAGGGGAAATGGCGTTTCGCACAAGTATGAAAAAGAAGGAGAGTACCTGGTGCAACTGGGCGTGATGGCACGAAATGATTCTACCGGTAGGATCGAAAAATTCTGCGCTCAAAAAATAGTATTGGTAAAGAACGCGGCATGGATCAGGAACCACCTGGTAGGAAAGACCAAAGTGGTGTGGCCCCCGCCCCGCAATGTAGACTCAACATTCCACGCGAAAGAGGGTGGCGACGTGAACTTTCGCGTGCATTTGGGAAGCTCCAAGGAGGATATTCCGGTTGATTCCAAAGTCTTCTCTGACCTGGGTGCAGTGAACAAGACGAAACATAAAGATGTGTATCATTACACTTCCGGTAAGGTAGAAAAGCTTACAGAGGCCATTCCATATTACCGAAAAGCGAAAAAGAAAGGGTTTCGGGATGCAGTTGTGGTCACATACAGCAAAGATGTTCTTATGCCTAACCAGGAACGATCGATGAAGGGAGAGATAAGCCATGTTCCGCAGGTTATCCTTGCTATTGACACCGCGCGGGTGTTGTGGAGCGTAAACGTTTTCTTTGACTTCAATAAACCTGTTTTCGAAAATAAATACCATAAAACACTTGACTCTGTTTGCGACCGCCTGAAAAAGGACAGGAAACTGGAATTGATCATCCTGGCCATCAGCGATACGGTTGGGACCAGTGACTACAATCTTAAATTATCGAAGCGAAGAGCCTCCTCGGTACAAAAATACCTGCGAAAAAGAGGTATACCCGAGAGGAAGCTGGATGTGATCTCTTTGGGGGAAAATTTGCCACAGGCGTACAACTCTGCAAAAAATGTATTACTTTCAAATCGGAGAGTAGAACTTATTATTGTTAAGAACGTAAAATGAAGAGACCGCTTAAAATGATCCTACTGGTTTGTGGCCTCTGCGCTAAATTCTACGCGCAGCAGGTGCCTTCGACCGACGAGAAGATCCCGTTCCTTTGCACTTTCAGCAAGGGCTCCGACCCCAACTGGGGAGATGATGATTTTGTGCAGGTATTCTTCTTTGTGATCCCGCAAACAGAGAAGAATCCGGTCTATATACGTGTGTTCGATCCGGAGAACGGCGGAAAGAATGACGAGATACATGGTGAGTTCAACAGTAAAACGCGTTTTGGTATCTATGGCGGAAAGGGCGCTATCTCAAATCCAGACGCCAAGAAGAATACGCCTACCGGGAATTATAAAAGCGGCATTGAACTAAGCTCAAAGATTTTCAGTAAAGACACGGCTACCGATAATAAATGGTACACTTTTGGTCCATTCAACCCTGTGGAAGGCGAGTTGCAGCCCGAATTTAATGGGTATGTATTTAAAATGGTGATCGAGGGAATGGATGGAGACGACGGAAATCTTTACCGTTTGTTCCTTTCTTCTCAGCCTACTACTAATAAACCGATAGAAGGAGCCAATGCCTTTGCGTATGAGTACTCTCTTCGTCTTTTCGATACCAAGGGATCCGTCTCGCATTTATATCCATTCGTTGGAACCGGTGTGACCGCTGTGCAGATACAGGTATTTGATTTTGACGACGACGGGATATTGAGAATAGTTTCCGTTGCCAAAAAAGGAGAACTTGCCAAATCGTCGGGTAATGGCAACTGGCTCACTACGCAGCATAAGGTTGTGAACGAGGAGATCAATACTTCGCTCGATATCCAGTTCATTAAGCAAAAGGATTCAAAGAACAATAACGTGGTGGTGAATGTCACGAACCAATATGGCGAGTTGATGCCTTTCTTTACGGCCCCGATAGGCGGCGTACCTAAGTTCAAATTCAAGATAGGAGTAAAGGTTGAGAAATAGCGGGCGGAAAATAACGCACTTACTCATCCTGGCGGCGGCTGTCCTCAGTTTCCCTTCCCTTGTTGCCCAAACCTATAATTTCAAGACCTACACAGAGGATGACGGCTTACCACAATCTTATATTTACTGTGTTTCACAAACAGCCAAGGGTTTTCTGTACCTCTCGACAGGTGATGGTTTTTGTGAGTTTGGCGGGACGCGTTTTACCAATTACACCACCCGCGACAGCCTGCAGGAGAATTTCATCAACACACATTTTACCGACTCGAGGGGCATTACCTGGATAGGTCATTTCCAGGATGGCATTTCTTATAGAAGCGGCGCGAAATTCTATAAGCTGAAGGGTACAGAGAAACTAGAAACGAAGATCCTTCAATTTGCGGAGGACAGGTCTCACAATGTATGGTATGTAGCCCAGCAAAAGGGAATTTTCAGAGTTGACAGTGTATTTAGCGTAGACACAATCAATCTGGGGCTCGATTACGATGTGAATGCGCTCACTTTTGATGGTGATGGCAATTTGCTGGTCGCCACGAATGGGGGGCTTTTTGTTTTCAGGACCGATGATCCAATAAAACCGGTGAAGGTTTGTCCGGTTAGCGGTTTGGTGGATAAAAACATCAAATACATCATACCCGCCGATTCGGCAAAGACCATTTTCTGGGCTGCTGTGCAGGGAGAGGGTGTTTTCAAAGTGCAGAAGACCGGTAGTTGTTACCAGGTAGTATCGAAGATCTCCTCTGCGCTGGGTTCGCAGACCATGGGTATTTCGGCTTTGTTCTCCGATAATTCACAAAATCTTTGGGTGGCAATGTATGGTGAAGGTTTGAGAAAGATCTCTTTCAGCGATAAGAATGCCAATGGGTCTTATTTCATCACACAGATCAATAAGCAGAATGGATTGGGCAATGAATACATACAGTCCATTTTCCAGGATTTTGAAGGTAACATGTGGTTTGGCACGCTTGGTGGCGGATTGATCGAGATGCCTATGAACAAATTCAATTATTATAGTTCAAAGCATGGGATTGAGTTCGATAATATCAAGTCCATCCTCATTGATAATTCAACCCGTGTGATCTGGCTTGGGCATGATAAAGGGATCAGCGAGTTCAACCTGCAAAACTCCAACGAGAACGCCCGCTATAATAGCAGTAATGGTTTTGTGGACGACGAAGTGAATACGCTGTTCCAGGATAGCACCGGCCTGATCTGGATCGGCACCAGTAATAACGGGATCTATACCTTCGACCCCGACGATGATAAATTCGAGAATTTTTCAAAGAAGAACAAGCTTGCCGCCAAAACAATTAATTCAATTACAAAGACTAAAGATGGTGTTATTATGATAGGCACAACCGATGGTGCTTATATGTACAACGTTCGCGATGGAAAGATCACCATGATCACTACTATAGAAGGTTTGTTGCACAATAATGTGCAGCAATTGTTCGTAGATAAACAAAAAAGAACATGGTTCTCTTCTCACGGGGCGGTGCCGTACTATCTAAAACACGACGAGTTCACTTACCTGAAGAACATCCCGGATATGAAGTTCTACAATATCAATTGCGCCACACAGGATAATGAGGGATTGATCTGGATAGCGACAGAGGGAGATGGCGTTTACAGTTATAATGGAGGCGATTTCAAGAACTATAAAGTGAACGATGGCCTCTTATCGAACTTTTGTTATTTCGTGATCGTCGATAAGAATAACACGGTTTGGGTGGGGCATAAGAATGGGCTGAGTAAAAAAGGCTCTGGAGATAAGACTTTTAAGCTATTTACAAAGTCAGACGGCCTGATCTTCCCGGAAAATAATGTGAACGCTTGTTATAGCGATGCAAAGGGAAATGTTTGGTTTGGTACCAGTTCGGGCATTGTGAATTACGATTGCGAGGTGAATCGCACCAATACGCACGAGCCTCGTACCTCTATTATTGGCATTCGTTTGAACAACCAGAGCACAGATAGGTTCTATACACCCGGGGAAGAGATCGTGCTTCCGTACGGAGTATATTCGGCCACTATAGATTTTATAGGGATATCTTTGGTGGATGCGTCTAAAGTAAGATACAAGTTTCGTATCCTCGGGCTCGATTCATTGTGGAGGTATACTTCCGATAGAACGAAGGAGTTTCCCAAGATCACTGAAGGAACGTATGTTTTCCAGTTAATGGCCTGCAACAATGATGATGTGTGGAACAGTCAACCGGTTGAACTTAAATTCGAGATCAGCATTCCATTCTATAAAAAGCTGTGGGTGCAGATCCTGTCCGGGGTTGTGCTCATCCTCCTCATTATCCTTGTGGTTCAATGGAGAACGCGTTCGCTCTTACGGGCCCGTGAGTTGTTAAAACGGCTCGTTGAGGAAAAAACCGTGCAGCTAAAGGAAGAGAAGGAGATCGTGGAGAGCATCAAGTCGGTGCTGGAGGAAAAGAATAAGGACATTACTGACAGTATCAATTACGCGAAGCGTATTCAGGAGGCTATCTTGCCTTCACAAGCGGCCATTCTCAAGAACTTTCCCGAATCATTTATCTATTATAGACCAAAGGATATTGTGAGTGGTGATTTTTATTGGTTTGCCGAAGTGCAGGATTACTTCTTCATTGCCGCGGTTGATTGCACCGGACACGGTATCCCGGGCGCGTTCATGAGCCTCATCGCCTCTACGTTGTTGAACGAGATCGTAAAGAACAAGAAAGAAGTGAAGCCTGCGCAGATCCTTCAAAGTTTGAATAACGGCATCATTGAGTCCTTAAAACAAAGTGACAGCGATAGTTCGTCACGTGATGGAATGGATATGGCCATTTGTCGTGTCGATAAAAAGAAAAGCAAACTGGTATTTGCCGGCGCGGCGCGCCCATTCTACCACATACGCGATAAGAACCTTACCGAGATCAAAGGGCAAGGCTACCCGATCGGCGGGCATTACGGTTTAATGAACCTTAAATATTCCGATTCGAGCATAGAACTGAAAAAAGGCGACCTTTTCTATATTTCCTCTGATGGTTACGCAGATCAATTCAAGGGGGGCGACAAAAAGAAGTTCAGTACCAAACGTTTAAAGGCCATGCTGGTAGAAATATCAGAAGAGAGCATGGGGCGCCAGCAAATATTATTGAATGAAGCTTTTGAGAACTGGAGAGGGGAAGAGAAACAGATAGACGATATCCTGGTGGTGGGGATCCGGATCTAAAATTTGACGATCGCTACGATCATTGTAACCACGGCAGCTATCAAAACAACCAAAGCAACTTGTTCGCGTTTTCTTTTCTTAATTTCGGTACGAGCGGTCAAAATGGTTTTCATAGTTAGCTTTTAAAGAGCGGTAAATGTATCCAAAAGTAACTAGCATGCCCATTAAATCCGACCAAGGTGGTATAATAGCCGATTAATTTGTGGAATTTTATTGGGTTTTCAGAGAGAAAGTATCTTTCGGGGTTTGCTTTTCAGGTATCCCTGCACCAATAGATCACTGTCAGGGTAATAGATCTGCTTTTTAACGGCATATTCCAGCTCTTCAACCGAAGAAACGGTACTTTCGTTGCTGATATATCCGTAGCCGTAGTATTTTCCTTCCTTTACATACACCATTGACTTTTCACCCCGGGCTTTTCCTTTATCGAAGACGATGAAATTTTCTTTTTCGTAACTGTACTGCGCCACCAGCTCGCCCGCTCTTTTGTTGTAATCGTCAATATCCTCTTCGCCGCTGCAAATGCCGTTGCATTTTTTGATCTGGTGGTTGAAACAAACCGCGTCCTCACTTACAAGGTTGCAATAACGCAGGCAAAGTACCTGTTCATCGATCCATTGATCCAATCTTTCTCTGGCGCCCGCGTAACCGGTAAATGAAAGCAAAGGTCTTTCAGCCTCGTCAAAAGGAACGATCTTGAAATTAATGATGCCCGCTTTGTCTTTGAATACATCAATGCAATGCGTAAAATCAGAACCTTTACGCACACGGTTGTATTTGGGTTTGTGCTTCTTGATCTCCTCTGACTCCAATAATAAGGCGATCAACTCGCTGCCGGTAAGCGCAAAATCCACGTTGTACATTTCGTTGAGCATTTTTTTTCCTTTGTATTCCTGCGAATTGAAATGACTAAGTGCGCGCTTGTACATGTTGCGGCTTTTTCCAATATAAATGATGTTGCCATCCTTGTCCAGGAAATAGTATACACCACAGGCTTCGGGTAATTTCCTAAGCACGTATTCCTTGATCTTGTCAATACGTCTTACCATTAGTTCATCCACCCCCTTGTTCTTATGTTTTGGGTCCATGGCTTTTAACTCGAGCAGTTTATTGAAGAGGGTAGCGGTTGCTTCGGCATCCCCTTCGGCACGGTGGCGGGCTTTGTTCTCAATGCCTAACGAATCGCAGAGGTTGCCGAGGCTGTAAGAAACCTTTCCCGGTATCAGCTTACGGCTTAAACGAACTGTGCAAAGGGTGTCTCTTTTGTATTTGTAACCCAGTGCGGCAAATTCATCTTTCACAAAACCATAATCAAAACCTACGTTATGGGCAACGAAGATCTTCCCTTCGGTCATTTCAATTATTTTCTTAGCCACTTGCGGAAATGTAGGGGCATCCTTTACCATCTCGT
Organism: uncultured Flavobacteriaceae bacterium; assembly: GCA_964387075.1. GTDB lineage: Bacteria > Bacteroidota > Bacteroidia > B-17B0 > Aurantibacillaceae > PALSA-968. Next base: position 296,227 of record CAYLVB010000006.1, on the reverse strand, counting down.
TGGTAATACCCGAAAGCTTGGCGTAGAAGGGAGCGATGTTGCACTGCGGGTTTATGAGTGTACAAAATTTATCCACTACCTGCAGCCCGTCGTGAATTAAAATACAGATATCCGTGATGTGTCCGCGCCGGAACTCGAATTTCCCCCCGCATGTCTCTATGTCTATAATAGCGAACATTTTTTCTTGCTTTGTAACCGTCTTTGCGATTCAGAAGCTTTATACTAATTTAAACTTTTTGCTCTTTTTTGTATCCTATCTTTTGCCTGTCAGTATATTTTGGCGCTAAAGCGTCGATCTTTTCAAGGAGATATTGAAAAGCCTCGTGAAGTTTTGCATCCAAGGCATTAATTTCTTTTCTCAATTCTGAATTTTTCTATCAAGTTGAAGCGCTTTCATAACATTGTTTTGCAACTGGTCACAAAATGTGACCAGTTCATTTGGTATAAATAGTTTAAAATCAATTAATTAAATAGAATCAGCCATGAAATGTGACCAGTTCGCTATTATTTCTTTATCCCCTTCATTTCCACCTTCAAACTCTTCAGCATGCCCATTACGCTATCGAGGTTGATCTCATCGTCTTTTTTGTCGGATAAATTGAGGCTGCAAACAAATTCCCAAATTTCCAATACGTCCTGTGCTTTTACGGTATAAGGCTCATAGGCTTTGTTATCGGAGTGTAATTCTAAAATATTCAGGTTGTTCTTACGGACCACGCGTTTATACACGATGCCTTCATCTTTGGTAAGCAGGATATAAGTTTTTCCGCTTACAACCTCACTTAAATTCTCAACATATTTGGTCACCACAAAATCTCCCGTTTTCAATGGAGGCATGGAATCTCCTTTGATAGGAAACGTACGGTGTTTTCCAACCACGTTAAAAGGTAAGCTCATCACCGGAAGTTTCTCCATGTATTCAGGATCTGCAAAACCATTCAGATAACCTGCCGAAGCGCGCAAAGGCACCACCTCCACGTATTCATTTCCCCGCTTATCTACCAGGATAGGAAAGAGGAACCTGTTCTTCCCGATCTTCATCAGGTTATCCGGGTCGGTCTTCGAAAAATCGCCCCGCAACAGAGCGTCTATCGATACGTGATAATAATCCGAAAGCTGCATGAGCATTTCGTAGGGTGGCTCGGCCCTGTCTTCTTCATAAGAGGCAAAACGCGAGCGCGGAATGTTCAGGTCGTCGGCAACTGCCTCCTGGGAGGCATTTTTTATTTTCCTCAAAATCCGCAGGTTGGTGGCTATTTTTGTCATTGCTAATAATTTTAGCGCTAAGGTACTAAATAAATTAGCAAATTGCCAAAGATTTTCGTGGTTTTTTTGTTTTGCACCCTAAAAAAGTGATTTTAAAGACCGAGATCGAGTTTGTTGAACCTTTAAGGCCGCCGGGCAAGATAATGCCCGGTGGTTTTTAGGGGTATCAAAGGAATTTTATGAAAAAGCCACCTTTTTTATCGATCATGCCGGATGAAACGCTTATAAGTAAAATCTACTTCATAAGAGGTCACAAGGTGATGTTGGACCGTGATCTGGCGGAATTGTACCAGGTAGAAACAAAAAGATTGAATGAACAAGTGAGACGGAATAATAAACGCTTTCCCTCTGATTTCATGTTTCAGTTGAATTTAACAGAAACAGAGATCTTGAAGTCGCAAAATGCGACTTCAAGTTGGGGCGGAAGCCGCAAGTTACCCTATGTTTTTACCGAGCACGGTGTGCTCATGCTTTCCAGCGTACTAAATAGTGATAGGGCTATCCAGGTAAATATCCGTATTATGAGAATTTTTACGCATTTCAGAAAGATGCTCACAGATAATACCGAGTTAAGGCTTGCCATTGCGAAATTGGAAAAAAGAACCGATAATAATTCCAAGAATATAGAAGTGGTCTTTAATTATCTTGACGAACTTACAGAACGGAAAGAAAATAAAAAGCCAAGAAGGCAAATCGGCTATAAGGTGCCTAAGAAAAAAAGAGCCATATCTTGAAGTCGCAATTTGCGACTTCAAATTTAAGGTATGCAAAGCGCGACAGCTATCTCAACGGACAATCCTTACACTGCTTCCCATCCTTATAAGACTTACAGCATTTACCGCGCTTCTTCTTCTTTTTCTTTTTTTTCTTGTCCCCCACAAAGCTGTGTTTTTCCTAACGATCCGAGGAAGTCTTGGTACCCTCAAACAATTGCTCGCGGCCATACGTGTATTCCTGTAGAGAAATATAACTTACCCGACCGCTATCCAGCTTTCTGTAAAACGTCCTTTCGTACTCATTAGCAATTTTTATGGTAAGGATGGTGTCTTTTAAAGTATAGGTGAAATGCCTTTCATCATCCATGTAAATACTGTCAGGATGAAATTTGGTGCTGTCGCCCATGGCAACACCCAGCATGCCGTCTCGGTTCTCGCCGGTAGAATCGGTGAGGAAGCAATACTGGTTGTGGTAATAATAAAAATTGCTCGACCAACAGGTGCTCTTTAGGTCGTCCTGTTTTGTGCCACCGCATGCGACCAGGATCACTGAGAAGATCAATAAACTTTTTTTCATTATTTAGGCATTTTAGAAAAATCCATATACAATCCGTTCCAACGATGGCCATCCGGGTCGGTAAAACCGCAGCCGTACATCCAGCCCTGGTTTTCGCCGGGCTTGCCGAACACAGTACCACCCAATTTTTCGGCTTTCGCGGCGATCCCGTCAATTTCCTCGCGACTCTCTGCGTCTATAGAGAATAACACCGAGCTGCTTTGTTTAGGATCGGCTATTTCGTGACGCACAAAACCCTGGAAGACCGGCTCGGTGAACAACATCAAAATAATGTTCTTGCTCCCAACCATAAAAGAGGCCGACACATCGCTGTTGCCATATTTTTCGTTGAGTGTAAAACCGATGCCTTTGTAAAAAGCGGTTGAGCGGGCAATGTCTTTAACGGGTAGATTGATCCAGAGTTCTTTTGTCATTTTTTCTTTTTCTTGAGTGATTCCTTGAGTAAATTCTCTTTCACACGATATTTAATGATATCGGTGATCAGTTTTTTGGGAAGTGGTTTGTCTAATGGAAAACGAATGGTTCCCTTCGAAGTTTCGTAGGCGTTTAATTGATCCTTAAAAGCTTTGATGGCGCCCGGCAGGGCGTAAAAACCGTAATGTTCTTTCGCAACCGCAAAATAAACCAGTATGCCATGAAACTTATAAGCAGGCATGCCATAGCTGATCGCTTCTTCGGCTTTCGGAGCTGCTTTCTTAATGATGCTATGAAATTCCCTGAGTCCTTTCTGTACTTCTTTGGGTTGCCCCGCAATGTACTGGGCTATGGTGTTGATATTTTTAAGCGTTCTCATAGAGAGGCTTAAAGATAAGCATTTTCCTTAGCCGCGCATCTTTGGCCAGTGGCCTTTTTGGTCTTTATAGGTGTAGGATTCGAGGATCACTTTCCCTTTTTTGTCGTAAACTGTCACACACCAGGATTGTTCCTGTCCTTGGTACTTTTTGGTGTAATCAAAATATTGCTGCAACTCGCCGGTAGTAAAATATTCCTTGCACGAAATATATTCCCCATTTTTAAATTCATGTACCGAACTGAGACGGCCCCTGGCGTCGTACCATTTGTATTCGCCATTCAATATTTTACCCTCGGGTCCTTTTAAAGTGTATCCCTTGCCGCCGCATTCGCCCATTGGATAAACATGAACGCCATGGTCGTAGAAGGAATATCGGTAATAACTGGCCTTAGTGGTATCTTTGGTCTTTGCCCAATTTTTATCCAGGTATATGATCCATTTACCGTGCTTTTTGCCGGCCACATCCAATTGGTTTATTTGAGCAGAAAAGTAAAGAGAAAGCCCCATAAAAAGGGCACAGAGAGAGTATTTTAGTTTCATTTGCCTGGTTTATTATGGAGATGTTCACATCGTGAAATTTCCATAACGTTTGGCAGGAGTTTTTTTGAAAGAAGCTGCCGCCTTCCGTACACTCCCATGCTTCAACAAGAGGTCCTGCGCTGCATCAAAATCCAGGTCCAGTTCTTTCATGAGCATTTTTGTGCCGCGCTTTACGAGTTTGTTATTGCTCAGCTGCATGTCAACCATTTTATTGCCCTTTACGCGGCCTAGTTTGATCATGACAGCGGTTGAGATCATGTTCAGCACCAGTTTTTGTGCAGTGCCGGCCTTCATGCGCGTGCTGCCCGTAACAAATTCGGGGCCGGTGATCACTTCGATCTTGTGTTTCGCTACTTTGGCTACAGGAGTTTGGGCGTTGCAGGTAATGCAGCCGGTAACAATTTTGTGTTTATTGCATTCTTTCAAAGCGCCAACTACATAAGGCGTAGTGCCGGATGCGGCAATGCCTATCACCACATCTTTACTTGAGATCTTGTATTTCTTCAGGTCTTTCCAACCTTGCGTCTCGCTGTCCTCGGCAAACTCAACAGCCTTTCGTATGGCCGCATCGCCGCCGGCTATTAAGCCAACCACTCTTCCGTGCTCAATGCCATAAGTTGGGGGACATTCACTCGCATCCACAATACCCAAACGCCCGCTGGTGCCGGCGCCCATGTAAAACAAGCGCCCGCCTTTTTTCATTTTGGAAACAATAACTTTTACCAGTTTCTCAATCAGGGGAATTACTTTCTCAACCGCCAACGGAACGGTTTTGTCCTCGCGGTTGATGTTCTTCAATAAGGTTTTGATGTCGGTCTTTTCGAGGTGCTTGTACTTCGAATCCGTTTCTGTAGTTATGGAACGCTGATGGCGCAGATGATTATGATTTAATGGGATCTGTTTTTGGTAAACGAGAACATGTATTCAAAAAATCTGCGTCTATCATCAAGATCAACGTTGTCTGCGTTCCAATGTATTTAAGCGGCTTTTAGATTACCGAAAGATTCGTTCGCTAATTTCTTTTTGGCATACTCTAAAGTAATGGTGAATTCCTTGGGAGGATTTTTCTCGCTTGGAATTTCATACATCACATCCAACATAATAGCTTCGCAAATTCCGCGCAAGCCACGCGCGCCGAGTTTGTTCTCCAAAGCTTTCTCCACGATCAGGTCTAAAACCTCCAGTTCAAAATGTAATTCAATTTGATCGATCTTGAACAGGCTTTGGTATTGCTTGGTCAGCGCGTTCTTGGGCTCTGTTAAGATCCGACGAAGCGTCTGCGCGTCCAAAGTGTTCATATACGTGGTTATAGGCAAACGCCCGATCAATTCGGGGATCAAACCAAATGTTTTCAGGTCCTGCGGAATGATGTATTGTAATAAATTATTCCTTTCCACTTCGCCGGCGTTCATGGAAGAGCTGAAACCGATTGCCGAAGTGTTCAGACGACGGGCTATGATCTTCTCGATACCATCAAATGCCCCACCGCAAACAAATAAAATGTTCTTGGTGTTTATCTGCACCATTTTTTGCTCGGGGTGCTTGCGTCCGCCTTGTGGCGGAACATTCACGATACTTCCTTCGAGCAGTTTTAAAAGACCTTGCTGCACGCCTTCGCCCGAAACATCACGGGTAATGGAGGCGTTATCTCCCTTGCGGGCTATCTTATCAATTTCGTCAATGAACACGATGCCGCGCTCGGTGGCAGGCACATCGTAATTAGCAGCTTGCAGCAGACGGCTGAGTACGCTTTCAACGTCCTCACCAACATAGCCGGCTTCAGTCAATACAGTAGCATCAGCAATGCAGAAAGGAACATTCAATAATTTAGCGATGGTGCGCGCGAGCAGGGTTTTTCCTGTTCCTGTTTCACCGGCCAAAATGATATTCGATTTTTCGATCTCTATCTCTTCGTGGTTGATGGTGTTATTACTGTTTGAAATGCGTTTGAAGTGATTGTACACCGCCACGCTCAGTACTTTCTTCGCCTGGTCCTGGCCAATGATATAATCATCGAGATATTTTTTGATAGCATCGGGTTTCAGCAGGGTGAGCGATTGCTTGGCTGCTTCTTTTTGGGTGTTCTCGCTTTCGGCAGAAACTATTTTATAGGCTTCGGCCACACATACTTCGCAAATATGCCCGCTCTGCCCGGCAATAAGCATTTTAGCACTTCTTTTATCGCGTCCGCAGAAGGAACAGGTAATAACATTCTTGGCCATAGGATAGGGAATTCAATATAGCTGCGAAGTTACGAAAAATAAGGTTGTTTTTTACAAGCAGAAGCCTAACTTTGAAGTGTGTTTACAAGGCTGATTTTTACCATTATTACACTCCTTTTTGGGTTTTTTAACGGTTTTTGTCAATATAACTCCGACCTCGTTAAAAAACTACGGGAAAATCTTAGTTCCGGGCCGGATTCCTCGGTTGGGAAAGTGTATCATGATCTCTTTATTGAGTTCTATTCGCACTCGGCTTTCGATTCGGCCAAAGCGGTGGCCATTGAAGCAAAGACAAAGGCGGCTTTGGCCAAGGACAGGAAATTTGAGTCGACCGCCATGGTGTGGGAGGGCATGGTGGAGTTTGAAAAAGGGAATTACAATGATGCGCTGAACATTTATATCGAGGCACTGAAGATCAAGGAGAGCATCAAAGACCGGGAAGGGGAAGCTACCGTGTTACTGAACACGGCAGGAATCTATTACGAGCAGAACCATCCCGAAAAAGCTGTTGATCTTTACCTCAAAGCCCTGAAGATAAAAATTGAGGTGGGAGATCGATCCGGGGAATCGAATATATATCTGAACCTGGGGAATGTTGCAGAATCTGTGAATAAGCTGAACGAAGCAACCAATCATTATAGAAAGGCGGAACAACTGGCCAAGGAAGTGAATGATTCGATCAACGTAGCAGTGGCCGACAGGTGTATGTCGAACATTTATCTCAAGCAGGGAAAAATTGCGGAGGCTGAGCAATTGGCCTATTCGGCTTACAAATATTTGCGTTTACGCAACAATAGAAATTATACACAGACGCTTATTCTCCTCGGAAAAGTGCATGGCCGCATTGGTAATTACCACAAGAGTGCCGATTATTTGAAAGAAGCTTATGAGAACAGTATCAAAAATTCAACCCCCTTCTTAACCCGAGATGCCTGCGAGGAATTGTCTCAAACCTACCAAAAGCTGAAGGATTATGACCTTTCACTCAGTTTTCTGAGACTTGCCTCGGCTATAACCGACTCTTTGCAGGGAGCTACTTTGGGAGACAAACTTGCTGATATGCAGGTGAAATATGAGACCGAGAAGCAGGAAAAAGCCATTGAACACCTGGAATTGGAGAACAGCAAAAAGCAGCTGGAGATCACGAAAAAGCGCGACCAGATCATTTTGATCAGTGCCATATTTGTGAGTGTGATGGCGCTTTTCATCGCATTTTATTTCTACAGTAACGCGAAGAAAGAAAAACTCTTCAATTTAGTGAAGCAGCGTCGGCAAAGGGAGATCATTGAAACCATCATCACCACCGAAGAAAAAGCGCGAAAAAAGATAGCGGCCGATCTGCACGACGGGTTGGGACAGATATTAACGGCGGCCAAAATGAACCTGGCCAACCTTAATGAATCTATACCTCAGGAAAAAGAAAAACTGAAACTGGTCACCGACCTGGTGAACTCGGCGCAGTATGAATCGAAGAACATGGCATTGAACTTAATGCCGCTTACTTTAAAGGAGAACGGATTGGTGGAAAGCATTCGTCACATTTGCGCCAAGTACAATAAACCCGACGTACAGGAGATCGCGTTCAACTCGTATAATATTCCGGATAAACTGGAGCCGGTGGTAGAAATAAATACCTACCGTATCTGCCAGGAGCTATTGAACAACGCGGTAAAGTATTCGAAAGCTAAAAATATCTTTTTGCAATTGTTTTGCCGTGATGGCAAGCTCATTATACAAATAGAGGATAACGGGGTAGGATTTGACAAAAGCAAAACAAAGGCCGACAGTCTTGGAATGAACACTTTGCGCGATCGTGTAGGCCTCTTGAAAGGTGAAATTGAGATAGATACGGCCCCGGAGAAAGGGGCCAATATTTTTATAGAATTAAGTCTGCATTAACTATATTTGGGTCATGATTCGCATCATCATAGCCGACGACCACTCTATCATTCGCGATGGCCTGAAAGCCATGCTGGAGAAGAACGATTTTTGTAAGATCGTTGGGGAAGCCGCGCATGGAGAAGAGTTATTGTCGCTGTTAAAGACCACGCCCTGCGATGTGGTTTGCACTGATATTTCTATGCCCATCATGGATGGGGTAGAGGCTACCAAACAGATCATGCGCAATTACCCAAGAACCAAGGTGATGTGCCTGAGCATGCACGAGGAGGCCGGTTTTATCAAAAAGATGATGGAAGCGGGTGCTGTTGGGTATGTTTTCAAGGATTCTTCAAAGGATGAATTGAAAGAAGCTATACAATCCGTTCATAACGGCAAAAAGTATTTCAACCAGAAATTATTTGATATACTCCTGAACATGGAGAGCGGGGGCAAAGAGGTAAGTGTGCTTTCTTCGCGCGAGAAAGAGATCCTCAAACTTATTGCCGAAGAATACACAAATCCGGAGATAGCAGAAAAACTTTTCCTGAGCGTGCGCACTGTGGATACGCATCGCCAAAACTTGATTCAGAAGCTCGACGTAAAGAACACCGCGGGCCTTGTAAAATACGCCATCAAATCGGGCCTGGCCTGACGGTAGGTTTATAAAGCGTATCGTGAAGGAATAACTTCTTAATTTACTTCATAAAAAAACCCTGAAGTCAACTTCAGGGTTTTTATTTATAGGATAAAATTATTTCTTTACCAGCACCTCATCGATCATGCCGTAAGCTTTCGCTTCATCGGCTGTCATCCAGTAGTCGCGGTCGCTGTCGGCCCAAACTTTTTCGTAGGTCTGCCCGCTGTGCTTGGCGATGATCTCGTATAATTCTTTCTTTAGTTTCTGGATCTCGCGCGCGGTGATCTCGATATCAGAAGCCTGTCCTTCGGCGCCACCCAAAGGCTGGTGTATCATTACACGGGCGTGTTTCAGAGCGGTGCGCTTGCCTTTTTCCCCGGCACACATCAATACGGCGCCCATAGAAGCGGCCATGCCGGTACAAATGGTTGCCACATCCGGTGCGATGATCTGCATCGTATCGTAAATGCCCAATCCTGCGTAAACACCTCCGCCCGGTGAGTTCAGGTAGATCTGGATATCTTTCTTTGCATCCACACTTTCCAGGAACAATAGCTGCGCCTGTACGATGTTAGCAACTTGGTCGTTGATGCCAGTGCCCAAAAAGATGATCCGGTCCATCATCAAACGCGAGAATACGTCCATTTGTGCAACGTTCAGCTGACGCTCCTCGATGATATAAGGAGTAAGTGACGAAACATATCGGTCGTATGTTAAGCTGTTTATGCCCTTGTGCATGGTGGCATATTTGCGAAATTCATTATTATCGAACATAGAAATTGGTTTTTTCCGAAGGAACCCCTTCGGGGAATTATTTAACAAAAGTAACTTTTGTAACGAGATAGCCAAATCTGCGCCAAAATAAAATGTCGGCTATTTACCGACATTTTTGCTGAAAGTATGACAGAACAGGGGATTACTCCTTAATACCGAAGAACTCGTTATAGGTAACGTCCTTCTTGTTCAGTTTGAATTTATTCTTGAAAAGATCAAGGCTTTTTACGTAGAACACGTTCTCGGCTATCTTCTCGGCTTCTTTTTCTTTCTTGATGATATCGGCGGCTACTTTTTCAACTTCCGCTTCATCGGGGGTTTGGCCGTAGCGCGCGTACTGGCTGCGCACAAAACGTTTCGCTTCTTCCAGCATCTCTTCGCGGGTAACGTTGAGGTTGTTGTTCTTCACGATCTTGTTCTCGATCAGCTTCCACTTCATCATGCGGCTCCAGCTTTCAAACTCGTTCTCTATCTGCTCAAGGGTAACGGGTTTGTCGTTCACAGCCATCAACCAGCGCTTTAAGAACTCTTCGGGTAATTGCGGGTTGATCTTTTCAACCAAAGTTTTCTCAACGGTCTCATAGAACTTGCGGTCGCTGTCCTGTTCGAACATCTTGCCCAATTCTTCTTTAATTTTTGCACGAAACTCTTCTTCGGTCTTGATCTTGCCTTCGCCATACACTTTGCTGAACAGTTCTTCGTTCATCTCGGCGTCTTCCATGCGGGCAATGTTCTTCACTGTAAGCTGCAGGTTGCAATTGAGATTTTCGGCAACTTCTTTATCGATCCCCAAACCAACAGAAGCCTCGATAGGATCAGCATAAAGTTCTTTGTTGGTCATTGTGATCTTGTCTTCCTTTTTGGCGCCGATCAGTTTTTTCTTGGCAACTTCACTTTTCAGGCGGTCTAAACCCAAGCTGGTGCTTTTGAAGATGCCCCCCGCTTTAATGGCTCCGTTCTCGTCAAGTTCATTGATGTCAACAAATACCACATCTTTCTCGCCGGCCACTTCAGGATTAACGGGAGTACCGTAGTTCTTCCGAACGTCCTTTACATATTTATCGATCAAAGCATCGTCAACCTTCACCTGTAAATAATCAAAAGCGGTTTTGTCAGAAACCTCTACATCAAAGGCAGGCGCAAGACCGATATCATATTTAAAAGTAAAGTTCTTGCCGCTTTCAAAATCCACTTGATCATCGGCCTTGGGTAATGGATTTCCCAGTATATCGAGTTTGTTATCGGTAATGAATTTATGAATGCTCTCGTTCAACATCTTATTGAGCTCGTCGGCCAGGATATTCTTTCCATACATCTTTTTCACCATGCCCACAGGCACTTTGCCGGGCCTGAAACCGGGCATGCTTGCTTGCCTTTGCACTTTTTTTAGGGCGTCTTCTACACGTTGTTCATAGTCGGCAGGGCCTACCTCAATGGTAACCACCGCGTTCAGCACATCAAGGTCTTGTTTGCTAATGTTCATCTTTTTGATTTTAAGAGGGGCCTGCCCGACTGAGAGCCTTTTTAGCTTTTGCCAGTCATTCAGGCGGGCAAATTTAGGCTTTTTTTGGCGTTTTCAAGCAATAAAAAGGTCTTTTTACCCAACCGCTTGTATCGTCCTTTTGCCAATCCTAAAATTTTGGGAATTAGGCTTTTAATATCGTTATAGATTATGTTATATTTGAACCCTTACCTTACAGGAATTGTTATGAAAAGACTATGTAGTTTATTGTTGGTTCTTTGCGGTCTAGCGGCCCATGCACAGGACTTTCTGGGTTATTCTGCCAGCGAATACGCAGGCGTTACGGCCATCGATATACAGCCCGCCAACCTGGCTGATAATCGTTTTCGTTTTGATATGACCCTTGGCGCGGTGAGCGTAAAGGCTTATAACAATTATGTGGGTATGAAACGTTACGGTATATCTCATGCCTATAAGGATTGGAGAAATGGATATGGTAGCGACTCCCTTTATGAACCTAAGAACCTCTTGTTTTTCCGTACCAAGCACAAGCCTGTGCCTGATTCATTGTTCCAGGATTATGTAAAAAATAATTTCCTGGAAACAAAAGAGGGCGGCAGGAACAAATCCGTTTATTTCAGTAACCGTATTGTATTGCCTTCTTTCCTGATAGAAATAAACCATAAAAACTCGCTGGCATTTACCTGGGATGTGCGAAACTATGTAAATGTTGATAACGTTAGCCCGGAATTGGCCCGGCTCATCTATACAGATTACAAAGACGCCTCCTTACTTAAAAAACCGATGACCATTAAGAACCTGAGCATACAGATGATGAGCTGGGCGGAGTATGGTGTTACTTATGCCCGTGTATTGAAAGAGGATAATGAGCACGCTTTCAAGGCAGCGGCAAGGATCAAGGCTATGCAGGGTATTGCCTCGGCTTACCTGTTCGTAAAGAATTTTCAGTTCCAGTATCCTTCTGATACTACCATGGATATCGTGAGCTCAGATGTGGAATACGGCCACTCGAGTAACCTGGAAGGAACCAATGAACTTAAGTATAAGTGGGTGTCTAACCCGGGCATTGGCTTCGACCTGGGCGCCGTGTACGAATACCGGCCCGATTATGAAAAGTACAAGTATGATATGGATAATGAAACGGGATTATGGAGAAGGGATAAGAGTAAATACAAATTCAAAGCAGGTATTTCCATATTAGACATTGGCGGGATAAAATTCCGCAAAGGGCAATATAGCGGTAACTTCAAGGCTAATGTTAATCTCATGAAGTTCCGCGACAAATTTGACATTGGCGGCCAGGGAATGGTTATTAATGGTGATACCTCATCCTTAAATTTTACCGCACTCGATGATTCTCTTTTATCATTAGGCACCATTGATAAATCAAAATCAACGTATGTAATGAACCTGCCTACAGCCTTCAGTGCGCAGGCCGATTATAAGATCTGGGGCGATTTTGACATTAACCTCATCATGTATTACGCACTGCAGTTTAAAAATAATGCCAATAAAGTGCACGACTTCTCCAGCATAAGCATTACACCCGCCTGGGATCACAAATGGTTCGGCGTTTTCCTTCCCGTTCAATACCACGCGCTGTTCGGCTTTTCTTACGGAACTTGCCTGCGCCTCGGCCCGATCATCCTTGGAACAGACAACCTTGGTTCGATCATCGGTAACAAAACTTTTTATGGAACTGATTTTTATTTCCTGCTTAAAGTTCCCGTTCCATTCGGCCCGCCTAAGGACCGCGACAAGGATAAAGTATCGAACAAGAAAGATAAATGTAAGGACGTGCCCGGCGTTTGGGAATTCATGGGATGCCCCGATACCGATGGCGACCATATTCCCGACAGCGAAGACAAATGTCCTACCGTTGCCGGCTTGAAAGAACTGAAAGGCTGTCCCGATAAAGATGGTGATGGTATAACCGACCTGGAAGATGCCTGCCCGGACGACAAAGGTTTGGTTGAATTCAAAGGATGCCCTGACCGCGATGGTGACAAGATCATTGACAGTAATGACGAATGCCCGGATGATGCTGGTTTAGCTGAGTATATGGGCTGTCCTGATCGTGATGGAGATAAAGTAATTGATAAACTCGACCTTTGCCCGGATACTCCAGGCCCCGTTGAGTTCAAGGGTTGTCCGGATAAAGATGGCGACAGTGTGCTGGATAGAGACGATCAGTGTCCGGATGAGGCCGGTCCTGCCGAGAACAAAGGTTGTCCATGGCCTGATACCGATAAAGATGGTGTGATCGATCGTGAAGATGAGTGCCCTACTACACCGGGTCTGAAAGAACTGAAAGGTTGTCCTCCGATCAAAGCAGAAGAGCAGCGCGTGATCGAAAAAGCCTTTGCTAACCTCGAGTTCGCAAGCGGCAAGGATATTATCAAGAAGACATCTTATCCTTCGCTTAACGACCTGGCTAAACTCTTGAAAGAGCATGCCGGCGACTGGACCCTGAAACTGTCGGGGCACACCGATAACCAGGGTACGCCTGAGAAGAACATGTTGCTCTCTGAGAAACGTTCTAAGGCCGTTAAAAAATACTTAGTAGGCAAAGGCGCTAAAGGAGATAAGATCCTCACTGAGTGGTTCGGTCAAACCAAACCGATCGATACCAACGACAATGAGAAAGGTCGCCAGAAGAACCGCCGCGTAGAGATGAAGATCATATTTAAATAAAATATAATGTCAGGTCGAGCGTAGTCGAGACCCTTGAAAGCCTCCTGTAAAAAAGCAGGAGGCTTTTCATTTTAGAGGACAATGAAGGGAAATCATAAAGGAATAGCTAAGCGAATTGTTGCGGGAATAAGTGCGATTCTTTTTGCTTTCCTCTTATTTTCCTGCAAGACAAAGGAGATCATTGAGCCCAACAGGGGAGAAGGATGGGCAAAGAAAGTGCAAGCGAAAACACTTGTTAACCTGTATCAAGTAGATGAGGTCTTGTACCGTTGCGAGCAGCCAACGGCGCTTGCCATGAAGGAACTGGAACAACAGGGAATAAAAACCGTTCTTAACCTGCGTAAAATGAAAAACGATCCGCAGCCCGGGGACGCGAAACTGAAATGGGTACACGTGCGTATCAATACCTGGACGATCTCTTACAACGATGTTTTACGGGCATTGAAAGAGATCGAAAAAGCCGAGAAACCGCTTGTGGTGCATTGCAAACATGGTTCAGACAGAACTGGCGCTGTGATAGCGGCGTGGAATATTGTGAAGCATAATCACTCAAAAGAAGAAGCGATCCGGGAACTGCGTTTTGGCGGTTACCATTTCCACGAAAAGTATTTCAAGAACATTATCCGACTTGTGAATTCGCTGGACGTTGAGAAGCTTAAGAAAGATCTGGCCGGATAATTACTTCCCGTAACGAAAATGTCCAATAATCGTATAATCAAAAAGCATATCCTCCAGTTTATTCCCTGCCCCAATGTTATGCGCTATCTTATAACGGCCGCCTTCTCCTTTTACATCCGTAACAATGCCAATGTGCGTTACGCCCTGGTCGCTGTTTTTGTTCGATAAATTCCAGCAAACAAGATCGCCGGGTTTGTAGTCCGCCGCTTTCTTTGTGATCGGTAAGGTGGTTCCGTATTTTTTAAAGAAGACCATCAGGTTGGGCACACGACGGTGATCGATGTTGCTGTCGGGTCTTTTCAGTTTCCAGTATTTGGGATAGGCTGAGAAACGTTTCACCATATCTTCATGTACTTCTTTTTGAAGATCTATACCAACGCCGCGATAAGAACGGATCACCACATCTGTGCAAACGCCTTTTCCTTCCGGCACATCGCCGCCGGGGTATTTAAGCGTGCAATAGGCCGCATCGTAAACCACTTCTTTTTTGGTTTGGGCTATGGCCTGGGCAATTAGTTTGTCGTAAAATTCCTGTGCAGACAAATGAATGCCAAGGAGCAGAAAGAAAGCAAGGGATCTGTAATTCATAAATGATGCTTTGGCTGTAGAACGCAATTTACAGGCCAAAGTTTCAGAAAAATGAAAATAAATTAGGCTGGTATCTTTTCGCCCTTCAGCACGGCTGCCATGGTCTTGCCAATGATAGCGGGCGATTCAACCACGTGGATGCCGCACTCGCGCATAATGGCCATTTTAGCGGCAGCGGTATCATCTTTGCCACCTACAATAGCCCCGGCGTGGCCCATGGTACGACCTTTGGGCGCGGTTTGACCGGCAATGAATCCAACAACCGGCTTGGTACCGTTTGCTTTTATCCAACGTGCGGCTTCAGCTTCTAATTGCCCGCCTATCTCGCCTATCATGACGATACCCTCAGTTTCCGGGTCGTTCATTAAAAGTTCAATAGCTTCTTTGGTGGTGGTACCAATGATAGGGTCTCCGCCTATACCAATAGCGGTAGTAACACCTAGTCCGGCCTTCACAACCTGGTCGGCTGCCTCGTAAGTAAGTGTCCCTGATTTAGAAACGATACCGATCTTCCCTTTTTTGAAAACGAAACCGGGCATAATGCCCACTTTCGCTTCGCCTGCGGTAATGATGCCGGGGCAGTTAGGGCCAATAAGACGGCAATTTTTTCCTTTGATATATTCTTTGGCAGAGATCATGTCCTTTACCGGAATTCCCTCTGTGATACAAACGATGACCTTAATGCCCGCGTCGGCAGCTTCCATGATGGCATCAGCGGCAAAAGGAGCCGGAACGAATATGATGGAAACATCAGCGCCTGTATTTTTAACCGCGTCGGCAACAGTATTGAAAACGGGTTTATCCAGGTGTTTGGTGCCGCCCTTGCCGGGAGTCACTCCGCCCACTACATTGGTCCCGTATTCGATCATCTGGGTGGCATGGAAAGTTCCTTCTCCGCCCGTGAATCCCTGCACTATTACCTTCGAGTTTTTGTTTACCAGTACGCTCATGTCAATTTTAGATTTTTAGATTAATTGAATTGTAGATTGTTTCGTCCCTATTGAATCCAATAACCCCGCTAAAATAAGAATTCTTTCGCGTAAACAGGCGGAACTAAGCCTAAAAATGGCAAATTATTAATCTAAAAATCAACAAATCCCGAAATCAAGAATTAATTCATTAGATTTGTTTTGAGCATCTATGTCGGTAAAGAACCTTTTGGATAAGAGCACGATAGTGGCCCTGGCCAGTCCCCACGGCACCGGGGCCATAGCGCTTATACGGGTATCGGGCGAAAAGGCTATTGATATTGTGGAGAAGGTCTTTTTTACCAAAGAACAGAAGCCTTATTCGTTAAAGGACAAGCACACGCACACCATTCATTACGGTTTTATCTGCACCGGCGGTGTGATCGTGGATGAGGTGCTGGTTTCCCTTTTTAAGAACCCGCATTCGTATACCGGCGAGGACAGTATTGAGATCTCGTGCCATGGTAGTCAGTTCATCCAGCAGCAGATCATTTCTTTGCTTTGTAAACAAGGGGCGCGACCGGCGGGAGCAGGGGAATTTACGTTAAGGGCCTTTCTGAATAAAAAATTAGACCTCTCGCAATCAGAGGCGGTCAACGATCTCATTTTTTCGAACTCCTCGGTATCGCACCAGGTGGCCATGCAGCAAATGCGCGGAGGGTTCAGTAACAAGATCAAATTACTGCGCGGTAAACTGATCGATTTTGCCTCCTTGATCGAGCTGGAGCTTGATTTTAGCGAGGAGGATGTGGAATTTGCTGATAGGACCGAATTGAAGAACCTGATAGGAACCATTCAGAGCGTGCTCGATAAACTTGTTGAGTCTTTTGAAGTAGGCAATGTTATTAAAAACGGGATCCCGGTTGCTATTGTAGGAAAACCCAATGCGGGAAAATCTACCTTGCTTAATGCGCTGCTCAATGACGAAAAAGCGATCGTCTCCGAGATACCGGGCACCACGCGCGATGTGATCGAGGATGAAATGACCATAGAAGGGGTTCTTTTCCGTTTCATTGATACTGCCGGCATTCGCGATACCAGCGATGTGATCGAACAGATAGGTGTGAACAAGGCATTGGACGCGATGCGAAATTCAGCCATCATCATTTATCTCTTCGACGCCCATGAGCTCAGCAAGCAGGATCTTGTGATGGAACTTGAAAAGATAAAAGGCATTGCCGGCACCTCACAGATTTTACCCGTTTGTAATAAAATTGATACAGAGAATTTCGAGGAATTGCAGAAGGAATTTGCAGGCATCAATAATTTACTTTTCATTTCCGCAAAAACACATCTGTACCTGGACGATCTGAAGGGAAAACTGGTCGCACTCTTCGATAACCGCACCGTAAATATCACAGAAACGGTTGTCACCAACGTACGCCATGCCGACGCTTTACGCAAAGCAAGCGCCTCGCTGTATCGTGTTTCTGAGGGATTGGGAAAGAACATTCAAACAGACCTGCTTGCCCAGGACATCCGCTATGCGCTCGATGCATTAGGTATGATCACCGGCGAGGTGCACACCGAAGATCTGCTCGAAAATATTTTTTCTAAGTTTTGTATCGGAAAGTAACAAAAAGGGTTTCTCAGTCAGAACAACCTTCGCGGATCGGCATTTACTTTTCACTTTGCAACCAATTTGTAACCTATTCCACGCGTATTTAGAATTTTGATGGTAGGGTCACCGCTTAGGTGTTGCCTCAGTTTTGTGATCACAACATCCATGTTTCTACTGTTGCTTACCGAATTATCTCCCCACAGATCATTTAAAACAATGCTTTTTTCTACTACTTCATTCATAGAGCCGGCCAGGTATTTAAGCACTTGCGATTCCCTGTAAGAAATGGTTGTTTTATGTCCATCCAGGACCAGTTGCTGCGCCGAATAATCAAATAAATAATTTCCAATAGAAAAAGTAACCACCTTGTGATCTGTTGCGTTACTTGAGTTAAACAACACCTCTATCCTGGCCAGAAGTTCTTCCATGCTAAAGGGTTTTTTTAAGTAGTCATTTCCCCCGATCTCAAAACCTTTCAATACATCACTTGTTTGCGATTTGGCGCTAAGAAAGATGATCGGTATTTTCGAGTTCTTTTTCCTTATATACGTCGCCACCTCGTAGCCGGATATACCGGGGATCATAATGTCCAGCACAACAAGATTGGGTTTAAACTGATCAAATTTACGAATGGCATCTTTTCCATTACCGGATATTTCTACGGTAAATTTCTTGATCACCAGCAGGTCCTTAATGATCAGTGAAAGCATTTCCTCGTCTTCTACCAATAATATTTTTCTACTCATGTGTAAATTTTAATATGATCTCGGTACCTTTGTTGAGATCGCTGTGCAATTCTATTTTTGCATTATGTAATTTCGTGATCAGTTTTACATAGCTTAAACCTAACCCATGCCCTTTAACATTGTGATGTTCGGTGGGTACCCGAAAGAACTTATCAAAAACCAATTTATGATATTTTGCTTCTATGCCTATGCCGTTATCTTTTATTCTAAGTACCGCGTAACCTCCCTGTTGTTTTACGGAAACATGGATCTCGGGAACAGCAGCCGTATATTTCACCGAATTGTCGAGTACGGTTGAAAGTATATTTTTTAAATGAAAGGGGTCCGCTTTTATCAGTATTCCGGGGGTGATCACCTCTAAGTAGATATGAACCGGGGTGGTGTAGGCCTCCTTTTTTTCTTCTATAAGCTCGGCTACTGTTTTCCCAATATCCAGAAGCTCTGTTTTGAGTTTAAAATCCTTCTCTTCAATACGTGCCAGCTGAAAGCTGTTATCTATGATCTGATCCAACTTTTTGATCTGCTTTTTAGCTATATCAAGATATTGACCTGCTTTTTGCTTATCCTCGATCTGGTTAAAGGTTTGCAAAGCTTCTATGGCCACCGATAGGGTTGCAATCGGTGTTTTCAATTCATGATTGACATTATTGATCAATTGGTACTTAAGGTTTGAGATCTCTTCTTGTTTCTTTAAATAACTTCGAAAGAACACTAACATGGCTACGGAAGAGATCAGCATAATGAGAAAAAGGACCCATTCAATCTTTAATTTCCTAAGGATGTAAGTTTCCAAACCAATAATTTCACATTTCACATATTCATCGTTGCTGATGTAAAAATAATTTGTGAATACTCTCCCTTCTTTTACATAATATGCGCTAAAATAATGATTGGCGCCTTCGTGGTTTGTTTCCGCGTTAGTGCCGAGTTCAATTGTTTTGTCTTTACCCTTGTTGTTTATTTTTTCAAGCTTATGGCTAACAAAAATATTTTTTACCTGCAATTCTTTCTCAAACAGATCACTTAATACGTGCATATAATTTATGGATAAAGAGGCGGTTTCCGGCGCCGGTAAAGGATACGCTTCTTTTATTTCGCAGTTAATTAGTTCATGGAACGCCAGATGATCCAGGCCAAAATCGTTAAAATCACTTGCGCTATTGACATCCGCCAGTGAAATTTCTGCCAGGGTATCCTTATTTGAATGCCAAACAAAAGAAGAGGATATCCATTTAGGCGGTAAGGCGGGACTCAATACATGCCCTATTTCTTTTCCATTCACGTAAATTTTTACCAGGCCTTGTTGCCATATTTTTGCAGTATCATTAATAACAGAGCTTAGCGCTAAACTGAACGCGTATCTTGTACCGGTCTTTACCGTGATTTTTTGTTTCCAGAATTTGCGTTCCGGAACCGCGGCGCCATCTACCAATAAAAAATTGCCTTTACCATTAAATCCCTTGCCTGCCCAGGCATTGAGCTTTTGCCCGGGATCAGCGGTTACCCAAACCCATCCAAACTTATTGGGGAAAATATTGATCACTATTCCGCCGAGAACGGAGTACTCGCTTTCAAAATCGCTCAAGCCCTCCTCAAAATCAGGGTTCCTTAAAAGGTTAGGGCCTAAGGGGCAATTGAGATTTTGAACGGCATGCGTATTATTTTCATTGACAAGCCGTTGGAATTCTTTGTGGTTGAAATAATAATTGCTGAACGAATTTACGCCGCTTTGTAACGACTCATTCATGCTTTTAATCAGTTCATTTTTTTCAGCATGGTATTTCTTATAGATAAAGTAGGCTTGAATGAAAAGGAAGATCCCGGTTATTAAACCGAGTATAAGAAGTGTAATTATCTGCCTTTTTCGTATCATCTTTTAGGGTGTACGCCCGTTTACATAAACCTGCTGCGATCTGCTTTTTTCACTCATGAAACGACCACCTATTTGCCTAAAGTTAAGCATTTTGCTTTTAGCATGTACTTGCCGCATAAAACCCCTTTAATCCGGAGTAAGGGTCCCCATACCGGGAACAGTATGGGTTTTATGGAAACCGTCCGGTAACAGGAGGTCTTAACACTAATTAGTACAAAAGCCGGTTAAGTATCCCCTTAAATTTATCCGGTACCGGTTAAACGAATATCTTTACTTTTTGTATACATTAGCGTAGCAGTATTAAAATTGAACAGGTAAAATAATAAGCTCAACCAGACCCATTGCGGATATTGTCATCTATACTATCAACCCAATAAATTAATGCCATGAACAAAAATGTACTTAGCAAAACCGTTCGTTTCACTTTTATCTTTATAACAGTCACCTTTTTAGCGGACTTTTCCGCTCGGGCTCAAATGATAAGCACCTATGCCGGTAACGGTGTAAATGCGCAAACGGTACCGGGTCCGTTAAATGCCAATACCAGTTTCAGCCTGGTAGATGCATTGGCCATGGATGCCGCAGGAAATTTATATGTTGGATCAGAAGAGAACAAGATCTTTCAAATTACACCCGGAGGCACTATTAGTTTATTTGCGGGAAGCGGCGGATTTACTGCCGCAGGCGATGGCGGCCCGGCTGTAAATGCCAGCATTAGCCGGCCCCGACACATGATCTTTGATGCTGCGGGAAATCTTTATTTTACCGCTTCCTGGGCTAACGGAAATCATAGTGTGAGAATGATCAATACAGCCGGCATCATATCCACCATTGCCGGAACCGGCGTGATGGGTTTTAGCGGCGATGGCGGACAAGCAACCGCTGCGCAGATCGCATTTCCATTTGGATTGGCTTTTGATTCGAACGGCGATCTATATATAACGGAAGGATTCCAGGGAGTGGGCCAGGAAGGAAACCGTATTAGAAAAATTGATATGGGCACCGGCATCATTACAACCATAGCCGGAACCGGGGTTGGTGGTGATTCCGGTAACGGTGGATTAGCGATAAACGCACAAATTTGGACCAACAATATTGCCATTGATCCTTCCGACAACATCTATATTCAAAATGTTTCAAACGGCGGTGTTCGAAAAATTGATCAGGGTACTGGTATTATTACCAATTATGCGGGTAACGGAACGTATGGTTATTCCGGCGATGGTGGCCAGGCGGTTTTAGCTCAATTCGGATATATCAATGATATGCATTGTGATGCAGCCGGTAATTTATATTTTACCGAGGGTTCTAATTCCAGCAATCTGCTTTATGATAATAACACGCTTAGAAAGATCGCGGTTTCAGGTATCGTTTCAACGGTAGCGGGAGACGGAAATCTTAGCTATGGTTTTTCCGGTGATGGAAGCGCTCCAACCTATGCGCAGATGTATGAACCCAATGGCTTTGTATTCTCTAATTCCGGCAATGAAATTTATATAGCCGATGAGATAAATTTCAGAATACGTAAGATCGATCTGTTAGCCGTGCCAATTTGCCCGAATATTTTTTCGGTTGTAAATACATATAATGCAAATGGACAAGTAGTTATTACGCCATCCATAACACCTTTTACGGGTACGCCTGATTATATAGGAACAATAACAGGAGACCCCAACTACAATCCTTTGACTACTATTAATATTAACACCAATTCTACCTACACGGCAAATCTTCCCGGAAATGGTAATTATCCGCTTACCCTTACTTACGTGGACACTATTTCATCTATGGTTTGCACGCGTAGTATTGTAGATACACTTACTATCACCAACAGTTTAACGCCCAGGGCCTTCAACAGAAAGTTTCGAGTTATAAATAGCGGGTATTGTAATACCGGCTCTCCATACTTTACGGATAGCACGGTTTTCAAATACAGTTTATCTAACCCGTTGGCTACTTATACTATCGTTACTAATTGGGGAAATGGAAGTATCGTTACAACAACTGTATCTGCAACGGATCAGATCCTGGTATCATCCTCGCCAACTAATTATGTCAACCCGGGCGCCTATACGGTTCAATCCATTCTTTCGGGTGGAGGTGTGGCAAATGATACCGCTATAACTACTGTCTATATATATCCATGCGGAAACCTCACCGGTACACTGTTCAATGATATAGATAATGATTGCGCCCAGCAAATATTTAATAACGAATTTCCAATAATTAATAATGTTCCTCTTCTGGCAACAGATGGGGGAGGCGCGCAATACTTTACCTGGAGTACCGGTGGATCCTATAATTTTGTAAATATGCCTGTTGGAACATACACTATTGAAGTGTTAACCGGAACCACGGGCTACAGCATTACATGTGCCAACAGCATGGCGCACACAACTACGGTCATCACAGCTCAAACAACCGTAGAGAATTTTGCCTTGAATTGTTCCGGTGGTTTTGATATTGCAACTACCGGGATCTCTTTGTGGGGAGGATTTTTTCCTGGGCAATTTGATATGATCTTGCCTCATGTAGGAATATTGAACGGTACATGCGATTTTGTAATTCCGGGCCAGGTAAAAATGGTTCTTACTCCATGCATTCAATACGTACCAGGAGGGGGCAACACCAACACGCCTGATCAAATTATCCCTGCTGTTACAGGCGACACATTGGTTTGGAATGTAAGCGACCTGAACGCTATTGGAAATTTTGGTTATTACAATTATGCTGTAAGCGTATCAACCTGTACAAATGCCGTGGTTGGCGACACGGCTTGCATTACCATGATGGTTCTCCCGACCAACGGTGATGTGAATATGACCAATAATACTTTCACACAGTGTTTTGCGATCGGCGTGAGCTTCGACCCTAACTACAAAGAAGTAAGCCCGGCCGGTAACGGAGTTCAGGGATATATTCCTGCTACCACAAATGATCTAACCTATACTTTGCATTTTCAAAATACAGGTACCGCTAAAGCCTTTAATATAGCGCTGCTGGATACGATCAGTACCAACCTGGATCTGTATAGTATTGAAATATTAAGTTCAAGTCATTACGTTCAACCTTATTTATTGCCGGGCAGAACCGTTAAATTTATGTTTGCCAATATTAATTTGCCTGACAGCACCTCCGATGAGCCAAACAGCCATGGGTATGTTACGTATAGAATTAAATTGAACAGCGGTTTAGCGCCGGGCACAGAAATTAAGAATACCTGCTATATTTATTTTGATTATAACAGTGCCGTGGTAACCAACACTACATTAAACACAATTAATCTGACTACTGGGATAGAACAGAACGTAGTAAATGGTTTTGATGTTTTCCCTAATCCTGCCTCCGACAGGATAACCGTAAAACTTTCAAAGGTTGGTTCGGGTCTTATTGTATTGTATGATATTTTGGGAAATGAAGTTCAGCGCTTTCCGGTGTTAAACGGCTCTACTGAGATTAGTACAGAAGACCTGGAGAACGGCGTGTATGTTATTTCTGTGATGCAGGATAACAGGCAAACCACTAAAAAGGTCATTGTTAGCAAGTAGAATAGCGGGTCAATCAGACGATATGTAAGGATGCTATAACAAATTGAGGTGGGGGATGGGTATCTCAGAGGAAGCGCCGTTGCTTTCTTGAGTATGAAGTAAAAAAGAGTCCTCATAAGAATGTTGCTCCCGTTTAACAAAGCCGGGTATACCGAGGGTGTTCATTTGAGTCTAATAAACTACCAAGCATTTATTGAACAGCACAAGGAAGCCACCACACATTTCTGCATGGGACGCAGAATGATTTCGGAACCGTTAAGGAAGATGATCAGAGACACGTTAACATTTCTCTGATGCCAGAGTATTATTTGGAAAACACGTCAAATATTCAGTTCTTCGGGTACTAAATAACTATGAATTTTGTACCTACAACATGTAACTAACTGCTTTTTAGTAATAATTGTATCTTGTAAGGTAAATAAGCAATAAACGGCGCTATTAATACCATGCCAGGAAAAAAGAAGCTCCTTTACGGTGCGCTCGGATTTATGGGAAACGTCAATCCTTTTATCCCCGTGGCGCTGGAATTAAAAAAGCACGGTGTCGAAACCGACTTCCTTGTCGACCCTGCTTTAACTGACACTTTAAAAAAACACGGACTTAATAATATTCTCACCGGAGACCCGGAAAGGAGCAAAGACGCATTGAAAAAATTAGCCGGAGCAAGAGTGCGGGAAGAGCAGGAAATAGCAAAAGTGCAGCTCGACCGTGTTTATTTTAAACAGAAATTAGAAATTATTGATGAGGTACTGAACACCTATGACCTATGTGTAGTGAACGGACATGATAACGCGCTGGTACTCGGGGCGCATATATATAAAAAACCAAGTATTCTGATCTCGCTCGATCCTTTCAGGAAAAGGGCAAAAATCAACGCCTTCTTCAAATTATTTTACAATCCACTGCTTATCCGTTTAACCATTTTTCTTTATACCAAAAGGATCTTTCAATTCTTACCTAAGATTCATTTCCTGCTGCAACCTAAAAAAGAGATCTTACCTGTATCGCACCTTTTTCAAAGCACTGCAAAAAATTCAGTGATCACCGGCGCCATCCATGATTCATTATACAAAACTTCCATCGCCGATCCTGCCTTCTCGTTTTTTATAAAACGTACGGAGGGGATGAAGAAGGTGCTTATAGCTTTTGGCTCATACACGGATTCTTTGCCCGATGGCTTCGTGGATATGCTCATTGATTCAGTTACTGACTGTGGGTTTTGCGCGATCCTCATCTCGGAGAGGGACAGGCCGGCGAATGAATTGGTTTTTCATTGTAAGAAATTGATAGACCTCGATGAAGTGCTGCCACATGCAGACTTTGTAGTTCACCATTGTGGTCACGGTACATTCATGAGAACTATTCTGTTCGAAAAGCCATCTGTTTTGATCCCACTTTTTGGCGTACAAAATGAATTGGCGGTTAGATTTTACAAAGAAGGCTTGGCCCCCGAGCCGTTGAACAAACGGGTAAGCGGGTACCGGTTCAGGAACGCGCTTGTGGAAACTGTGAAGAATGCCGAACTTTATTCGGTCCGGTTAAAAAAGGCTCGGGAACGAATTTTACATGAGGACGGCGTAAAGGAAATTACAGAAATGATCTTAAAAGAACTGAATGAAAAATAATACAGCAGTTTTCATTATCAGTGTGGGAAGGAGCGGAACGCACTTACTGAGCCAGGTATTGGATGGAAGTCCTGAAATTAATTTTCCAATGGAGCAGGCATTTGTGCTGCAAACTTACAGGAGGCTTTACAACAGGTCATTAACGCCGGCCGCGAAGGAATACTTCAAGGATATAATTAAGAAAGACCTTTTCCTCACGCAGTTCTGGAAACTGGATCACGAGGCGCTTTTCAAATACATAGATCATCTCCCGGCGAACACTCCTTATCATGAGCTTTGTGAAAGTGTGGTAAACCACAGGAGATCTGTTTATACTTCAAAAGAAAACGCGGGTATAATGGGATTACACAATCCCCGTCTTACTTTCCACGTAGAGAACATGATGGAGATATTTCCGGGCAGTAAATTCATTTTCTTACATCGCAATGCACTGGATACTATCAGTTCTTTCAAGAGTTCAAAATTCTTTAAAGGCACTGTTTCAATACCGTTCTTTGCTTACCGGTGGAAATGGTATAATACCCACGCGCTTGCATTATGCCGAAAGCACCCGGAAAGATTTTATAGACTTTCCTATGAAGACCTGGTGAACGATCCTGAGGAAAAGATCCGTGGGGTCTGTAGCTTTTTAAACACCGCGTACAACGTCAATATGCTTAAGTTCGAAGAAAAGTTCAGCCCATTCTATAAGGAAAATGTATTAAGCGACAGGTATCACATGCATGCAAAACTGACGGAGCAAATAAACAACAAAAGCATCAACAGCTACGAAAAGAATCTCGATAACGAGGCTATTGAACTTTCCGGATATATTACCAATAAGATTGGTGAGCAGCTGGGTTACGAAGGTAGGCCCACGAAATTCCGAATCAAATTCCTGTTTGCTTTTTGGGTGGCGGTCTACTATAGTTACAAATTCGATTATTATGCGCTTTTGCAATTCATGATCAATAGGATCCTTCCCGGAGGGAAAATGATCCGCTTTTAGCGATCGTTCCTGATTCTTCAATGAGTTCTATTACAATTCAGGGTTTTTTCGGATATTTAGTACCTTAAAGCAGTAATGTTGATCATTTTATCAGAACATAATCGCGTAAGAAAAACGTTTGCATACCTTTTATTGTTCTGCGCCTTATTTTCTTTTTCCCAGAATAAGTTCGATTCTCTGTTGAAAGCGGCTGCTCGTCCTCTTGACGATACCGATAAAGTAAAGGCCCTCAATCGTCTTGCCAGTGGATTTGTACGAAAAGCAAAATACGATACCGCTGCGATCGTATCGCAACGGGCAATACTGATCTCGCAAAAGCTTGGATACAAGAAGGGCCTGGCTTCTGCCTGTTATTACCTGGGACAAAAGGAGCAGGGCCAGGGACATTACAGTAACGCGATGCGGCTCTACAGGATCGCTCTCAAATTACGGCGCGAGCTGCAAGATAAAGGCGGAACGGCATTCGTACTTTCCGGTATTGGCTCTCTTCACCTGGTTGCCAATAATTTCACCGAGACCCTCAAAAATCACCTGGAATCCCTGAGGCTCTTCGAAGAAGTGGATGAGAAAGCCGGCACTTCTACGGCTTATTATAACCTCGGAACTGTTTACTATTATTTGTCGGATTATAAAAAATCGCACGATTGTTACACGCGTGCTTACGAGATATGCAATAGCCGTAATGATAAGAGAGGAGCAGCCAACGCCTTGCTCGGCTTGGGTAGTCTGCATTACGAGCAGGGCGATTTCAATGAAGCGAACATAAATTATATAAATGCGCTTGCCGCACAGGAAGAGATCAATGATGTGCACGGCCTCGGGTATTCTTACACCTGTTTGGGGCTTTCTCACAGTTATGCGGGAAATTATGAAGAGGCCCTGGTTTTTCTGAACAAAGCAGTGAAGCTTCGTACCGAAATGGGTGATGTAGGCGGACTTGCAAATACCTACGTAACGATAGCGGTATGTTACATGAAACAGAAAAAATATCCCCGGGCGCTGGTTTACGGTGATAAAGCACTTGCTCTTGCAAACGAATTGGAAGATACGGAAGACATTCGGGGCGCACATGAAGTGCTTAGCGAAACCTACGAGGGGATGGGGGAGTCGAACCGGGCGGCAGCAAAAATGGCCCTTGATCATTACAAACAATTCATTTCTTTAAGAGACAGTATGGTGAACGAGGAGAATACCAAAAAAAATGTACGCCTTGAAATGAATTACGAGTTTGATAAAAAAGAAGCCGCCGCCAAACTGGAACAGGAAAAAAGGGAGGTGATAGCCACCGCGGAAAAAAAGAAACAGCGGATCATACTTTTGGCTATTTCAGGTTTCGGGATCCTGGTGTTGGGCTTTGCCATTTTTGCTTATCGCAGTTTTTTGCAAAAGAAGAAAGCCAATCATGAGATCCAAAGGCAAAAGGAGTTGATAGAGGAAAAGCAAAGAGAGTTGCTCGATAGCATACATTACGCCAGGCGTATTCAAATGGCTTTGCTGCCTCATGAAAAGTACCTTGAAAGAAATTTAAAGAAGCTTAGGCAGTAAATACAGTTGAAAGAGCATCCACTATATGGATTAAGCGTGTAGTCATCCAATAACCAGGCGTCGCGCCGTTTGGCCTTATTCTATATACTTTTAACAATTACCTCCCGCGCCATGCTCCGGTTTTGAATGATTTTACAAGATACGGGGATTTTATTCCACTTGTACCTCTATAAACCCACTGGTATACAGGCCAAAAAAGCTTAAAAATAAAGCTGAAAGAAGCGGATTTTTACGCTATTTTTGGGTATTAACTACCCTTAAAATTTTGCCATGAACCGGATCTTTACGTGCCTGAAAAAAAAACTGAGAGCGGCTGCCTTCTTTGTTGTTCTGGGAACAACGATGACAGGTTACGCCCAGGTGATGATCAACGAGTATTCCTGCTCCAACCTGAACTCCTATACTGATAACTTTGGGAACTACGAAGACTGGATCGAGCTGTATAATGCAGGCTCTTCGGCCGTAAACCTCACAGGCTATCACCTGAGCGACAAGAAGACCAACCTGGGTAAGTGGACCTTTGGGAACGTGACCATTGCCGCCAACGGATTTGTACGCATCTGGGCCTCAGACGCCAATGTAAATGTGGGAGCTAACCTGCACACCAATTTCAGTCTTAAGCAATGCAAACCGGATATCATCATTTTCTCGAACGCTACCAACGTAGTGCAGGATTCTATGACCCTGAAACGCACGCAGGTCGGTCATTCGCGCGGACGCACCACCAATGGTGCCGCCACCTGGAGTGTGTTCCAGAATCCAACGCCCAACGCAAGTAATAACACGGCAACGGCATACCAGGATTATGCTACTACGCCTTCCATGAACAAAGTACCCGGTTTTTACACTTCCACCCAAAGCATCACAATTACATCGCCCGATCCAAACGTAACCATTCGTTATACAACCAACGGAAGTACGCCAACGGGTTCTTCTACAGCATACACCGCGCCTTTCAACGTGTCCACTACTACAGTTGTTCGTGCAAGGGCTTTCAGCTCTGTGAGTACCATTCCTGCCAGCTTTGTGGAAAGCAATACTTTCTTCATCAACTCGCCGCACACAGTTAACGTAATGTCTGTGTTCGGGGATCAGATAGCAACCCTTATGAATGGAACCCAAAATACCCCGCAAGTGGGCGTTGAATATTTTGACTCCAGCGGAACTTTCCGCACCGAAGGATATGGCGAGGCCAACAAACACGGTAACGACTCCTGGTTCTATGCGCAGCGCGGTATCGATTTCGTGTGTCGCGATCAATATGGTTACAATTACGCTTTAACCCATCGCATTTTTGGGATCCACTCGCGAAAAGAATTCCAGCACGTCATTATCAAAGCGGCCGCGAACGATAATTATCCATTCGAAGGCCAGCCCAATAACAATTTCCCGGGCGAGTTTGGTGGCGCCCACATCCGCGATCAATACGTGCATACGGTTTCTCAAAAAGCGGGGCTTCATATGGATGAACGCACCTGGGCTCCTATGACCCTATATATCAATGGACAGTATTGGGGATTATACGATATCCGCGAGAAAGTGGACGACAAGGATTTTACCAAATACTATCACAATACAAAAGGCGACTCTCTCCAGATGCTGAAAACCTGGGGCGGAACCTGGTCGGAGTACGGGGGAGCACAGGCACAGACCGATTGGAACAATTTTGTGAATTTCGTGAACAGCAACAACATGACCATTCCTGCCAATTATAACTACGTGGATGGCGTGTATAGTATTAAGAGTTTAGCGGATTACGTGATCCTGAACTCGTATTGCGTAACATCCGACTGGTTGAACTGGAACACTATCTGGTGGAGAGGCTTGAACACGGGCGCGAACAAGAAAAAGTGGCGCTATGCTTTGTGGGATGAGGACGCTACCTTTAACCACTACATCAATTACACCGGAATTCCCAATACAGACCCCAATGCTGATCCCTGCGACCCGGAAAGTTTAGGTGATCCCGGCGGGCAAGGTCACGTGCCTATTCTGAACGCCTTGATGACCAATCCCACCTTCAAGCAGTATTACGTAATGCGTTATTTTGACCTGTTGAATGGTCCGCTAAGCTGCAACCGCATGATTACCATTTACGATAGTATGATCAATATTATTTCACCTGAAATGCCTCAGCAGATCGCGCGTTGGGGAGGTACTATGGCGCAATGGCAGAGCAACGTAACAGATCTGCGTAATTTTATCCTGGAGCGCTGCGATACGCTTACTAAATTATTCAATAGCTGCTATAACGTAACAGGCCCATACACCATTAAAGTGAATGTGGATCCTCCCGGCGCCGGAACGGTTGATTTTAACTCGCTGCATCTTACCAATTTTGTGTGGAGCGGTGTTTACCCCGGTAACCTGCCGATCAATATCTCAGAAAGCCCGAACGCAAACTACTGCTTTTCGCATTGGACGTTTAAGAACCATACTCCTTTGCCAAGCACCACAAGCCCTTCGGTAACGGTTAATCTTATTGCAACCGACAGTATCGTTGCGCACTTTGTATATAATGGGCCACCCGTTATCAGCCCTGCAAACCCGTCAGTTTGCCCCGGTGAAACGGTAACTATCAGCGCTTCCATGGGTCAAAATTTTGTTTGGTCGCCGGCCACCGGTCTAAGCTGTACATCGTGTTCGAGCACGATCGCTTCGCCAACGGTAACATCAACCTATACCGTTACTTCAACCAATTTCCCGGGGTGCAGCAATTTCAATACGGTTACTATCACGATGGCGCCTCCTCCTCCACCTGTTATCATGCCTCCAAGCGCGCAGATCTGTCCCGGGCAAACCGTTGCCTTAACCGGCCTCACGGGACAAAACTATACCTGGACACCGGGATCGACCCTGAGCTGTATAAATTGTACCACTACAATAGCTTCACCAACGGTAAATACAACGTATACGCTTTCGCAGTCAAGTAATCCGAATTGCAGCAGCCAGAATACGGTGAATATTACCATCGTGCCTTATGCGATAGCAAGCTTTACCACGGCATTGCCTGCAACAGCAACCATACCGGCTGTGGTGCAGTTTGGAAGCACCTCTACTTTATCTTCGGGGTGCTCATGGACATTTGGAAATGGATTAACTTCTACCTCTTGTACGCCAAGTATTACCTATACAACTCCCGGAACTTACGCGGTTACCCTTATAGCCGCGGGTGCGGGTGGTTGCGACGATACTATTACTAAAACCATCATTGTCTCTGATACTGCAGGATTGATCATGCCAAACACCTTTACACCCAATGGTGATGGTATCAACGATTACTTCCAGCCTATTGCCAAGAACGTAAGTAATTTCAGCTGCACTATTTTCGATCGCTGGGGTAAGATCGTATTCGACTTCAAGAGTACCAGCGACAAATGGAGTGGGCAAAGTAACGGCGGTGGAACTTGTCCCGATGGTACTTACTACTTCGTGATGGAGGCCAAAGATGATAATGGCAAAGCCTATCAGAAACATGGTTTTATAACGTTGAATCGATAATTGCAATGAGCCCATTTGATTTTGAAATAAGATCAAGAGGGCTCATTTCTTCCCGATTTTTAGCGTTGCAAATAAGTAACTTTTCGCGAGCATGCGAATAGGTAAAAGCCATGCCCTATGGACGGAATTCGGATAGGGCGAACCCTCTTGTTGTTTTTAAAGATGAACGTGGAACCTGAAGTGACCGGTATGCTTTGCTGGCAAGATGAGCGAAGAGAATACGGGAATGGAGATCGGAAATAGAGCTGATCGGATGAAAGTATCGATCGCGAAGCTAGTGGCGCATAGCAACCAATACAAGAAGGATCTCGTTCGTTAAGATGTTGCAATAATGATCAAGAGAAAATTATTCCGCCTGCGTAGTTCCCGCAAAGATGCCGTTTTTGTAGATCTCGATGGTTTCCAGGATGCCATTCTTATTGTAAATGTAATTCTTACCTTCCATCAAACGGTTATCTTTAAAAGTGCCTTCTTTTGTTTTTTGACGCCCTCCATTAAAAAGAACGTGGTAACCGTTCAACATGGACGGCCCTTTTGTGGCAACATCAACTGCAGCTTCTTCTTTGCTGGCGCTTACCTTCTTGGTGCTTGCAACTTCCTCGATCTTGATATCCTTTTTAGGCGAGAACTCCTTAATTGAGGCCACATCCGCATTACCATTTGCGTAATTTACAGTTTTCTTCAGGCTACCGTCGGGGTGGTATTCAGTAACAACACCGTTCTCCTTACCGTTGTTCCAGTTACCTTCAATTTGTGTTTTGCCGTCGGCATAGTAGTACTTCTGGGCACCCTCTCTCTTTCCTGCCTGGTTAAAGGTAAAGTCGCGCTGCAACTGACCGTTATCGTAATAGGTCTTATAAGCACCTAGCCATTTATTGCCTTTCCAGGTTCCTTCTTCGGCGGTCTTGCCATTTTCATGAAAGAAAATAGCGTAACCATCGGGCCGGCCATTCTGGAAGGTGATCTTTTTATGAATGTTACCACTGCAAAAATAGGCGGTCCAGATCCCTTTTTTGCGGTTATCACTATAATTACCCTCCTCAACCTTTGAGGTCTTGGCATAGCAGGTATCGGGCTTGCTCTTTCCGTAAACGATCCAACGGCTTTGTTTCATGCCCTGGAAATCGATCATGTTAATGGTATCCTTTTTATTTACGGGGTCGATCTCGAAGGATTGGGCAAAAGCGGTGAACGAAGCTAAACTTAAGCTAAAAACAAGGGAATTTTGAATAGAAAATATCTTTACGCTACCAAACATCATCACAGTAATTAATAGTATGCTTAATTCAAATGTAGTACAATTTTTTGAATTTCAAAATACAAAATGACTCACATTCTAAAGTTCTTATAGATTATCCAGTAGGCCTGAAAACCCAGTGCCGGCAAGGGTTTTGGTTGGACGACGATAATCTAAAATTCGTCGTTTAAAACACCGAATTGAGCCTTTTAAATCAGGATGTGGGTTTGCAAAGCCCGATAAATCTGACTACATTTAAACCTTTAATAAGTATAATGTTCTCAGCCATTTACGAAGGCATATTATTAGGGCTTTTTCTTGCCATTTCTATCGGACCGGCATTTTTTGCACTTATTAATACGGGCATAAGCTTTGGTTTTCGGTCCGGCGCGGCATTGGCGTTCGGGATCTTTTTCAGCGACCTGTTTTTTGTGCTTGTTACCGTTTCTCTCATTCACTTTGGTATGTCAGATCTGCTTACCAATCCGAAACACCAGGCCTTTTTGGGCGTGGTTGGCGGAATAGTGCTGATCGTGTATGGCGCTTTTCATTTCGTGGGCAACCAAAGTAAGACCGATGCCGGCGAAACGGTGATCGAGGTCAAATCACCCAGTATTGGCCTCCTGTTGGTGAAGGGTTTTTTCCTCAACATGTTCAATCCTTTTGTATGGATCTTCTGGATCGCTACTACCACGGCCATCAGCAGTAAGTACGAATTTCATATAACGCGCATCATTATTTTCTTTACTGCTACGCTTTGCATGGTGATAGGAACCGATCTGCTGAAAACATTTGTTGCCTACAAGATCAAGCAAATGCTCAATGCCAAAATGTTGTTACGCGTGCGGCATGCTTCGGGGGTGTTGCTCATTGTATTTGGCATGTACCTGATCTATAAAGTGTTCTTCCTGCACTAAATGAAATGCTCATTATTCCAACAAGAAAAAACCTCCTGTATAATAAGCATTCCATTGGGCAATAATAAACAAGACACGATCAAATGAGCCGGAAAAAAGTTTTAGGTCTAAGCATTTTATCCGGCGTGTTATTGGGTACGGCCTGGTTCCCACCTTTTACTTTTTTAATATTTGTGGCGCTTGTCCCGCTTCTCTTACTGACTCATGAGATCCTCGAAAAAAGTAAGAAGCCGAAAGGTTCAATTTTTCTGTATTCCTACATCACTTTTCTATTGTGGAATGGTATCGATACCTGGTGGACCTGGTTTGCCTCCCCCGGAGGAGCGGTGATGGCCATTTTGGCTAATTCCATTTTAATGTCTCTTACCTATTTGCTTTTCTTCACCCTCTACAAAAAATTCAAAAACCAATCACTAAGCACTAATCACTATTCACCTGCTGTTTGGCTGCTCATCCCGGTTTGGCTCTCCTTCGAATACCTCCACACGCATTGGGAACTTGCCTGGACCTGGCTCAGCTTAGGAAATGTTTTCGCATTCACTCATAATTGGATCCAATGGTACGAGTATACCGGCTTATCAGGTGGAACGCTCTGGATACTGGCGGCGAATATTTTAGTTTACAAACTCGTTAAAGCACCCGCGAAAAGAAAAATTATCGCGATCTCACTTTCCTGCGTGCTAGTTGTTCCGATTCTGCTTTCACTGCTGGTAAATTTCCCCTCCTCGCTTAAATTTACCAAGGGAGGACAAAGCATTATGATCGTTCAACCAAACATCGATCCTTATAATGATAAGTTCAATAGCACTTATGAATCGCAGTTGCAGCTGGTGTACGGCCTGGTAAAGGAAAAACTGGATAGTTCGGTCAATTATCTTGTGTTGCCCGAGACATTCTTTACAGAGAACGTTTGGGAGAACAACCTCGAAGAATCGTACTCCGTAAAATTTTTGCGGGAGAACTTTCTGCGAAAATATCCGAATTTGATGATCATTACCGGAGCCACCACATACTACTCTTTTAAACCGGGCGATAAACTATCGCCAACCGCGCATAAGTATACGGATGCGGAGGAGTATTATGATGTTTTCAATTCGGCTTTGCAGATCGATAATAACGGTCCCATACAGGTTTACCACAAATCAAAACTTGTTCCCGGGGCCGAGCGTATTCCGTATCCGGCTGTTTTTAAACCTCTCGAGAAATTCGCGATCGATCTTGGCGGGACGGTTGGAAGCTTAGGAACGCAGGAGGAACGCGGAGTACTTTTTAACAGAGATAAAAGCGTTGGGGTTGCGCCGGTGATCTGTTACGAGAGTGTGTTTGGAGAGTATGTTACCGAATACATAAATAACGGTGCCAACCTCATTTGTATCATTACTAATGACGGCTGGTGGCGCGACACGCCCGGTTACGTACAGCATTTGAATTATGCCCGGTTGCGCGCTATCGAGACCCGCACGCCCATTGCCCGGTGCGCCAATACAGGCATTTCTTGTTTTATAGACAGTCGGGGCGACCTGAGCCAGGAAACCCAATGGTGGAAGCCTGACGTGATCAGCTCCCGCCTTGGAAATAACGGCGGCGAAAAAACTTTTTTTGTAAAATGCGGCGACCTCCTTTCCAAGGGCGCTTTGCTCGCTACCCTTGTATTTATTATTCTCTCTTTTTTTAAGAGAAAAAGTTCCAGCCCGAATTCGTAAATACGAAATAGAAGGCAAGTGCCAGGTAGGGGAGGAGCAAAAGAACAGAACGGTATTCCCGTTTTGTGTTTTTCGATCCGCTTAGGAAGAAAGAGATCGAGAAGAGAAGAAAAAGAGCTCCACGCTTCCAGCCGAAAATAAAACTCTGTTCGGCTCCCAATAGGATCAAAATTATTCCAATCGCCATAAACAGGCCGGCCTCATTCTTATTGAGGTGATGGGCTAAAAGAATACAAGCGGGGATCAATAGCGGGATCCACATGCGTTCTATTAACCAAACCGGAACGTAAGCCGTTAAAGAAGAACTTCCAAACCACAAATAGGCTAGCAGGGTAAAGAAGAAGATCGTGATAAGCGAAATGAAGGGATTTGTTGTTTCTTTTTTGATCCGACTGAATATGGTGGCAACTAAAGCCGGAACAAGAATGAGTAATAATCCCAGCGAGCGATTCAATAGAATAAAAGGCTCAACAAATAAACGTCGCGAAATTTCAGCGCCGGTGAAATATTTCCCGAAAGCCTCATTATGAAATTCTTCTACGCCGCTGTTCAGTAAAAGGAGATCATCTGTAAGCAAATAACAGCCAATTCCGATACTTAAGATCAGTAATAAAAATGTAATACCGTATACAAATGCCTTTCGCCACACATCCTGTCGGTAAGCGTCGAGGCAGAGTACAATACCCGCGAAAGGTAATACTGCCACCATCAGTTCTTTGGTAAACAGCCCAAACAAAAAGCAAAGCAGGTTCAATAAAAGAAAACGGGCCCTTTTCGTTTCTATCCATTTGTAAAGGCTCAGCGCGAAAAGGAACATCCAAAAGGCTAGCACAACATCCGGGAAAAGCCGATTCGAGAAATCTATTTGTGTGATATTTAATGATAGTAACCCAGCACAGAGAAAAGCAACCCGCGTTGAGTAATACTTCTTGAGCAGAAAAAATAGAAGCGCCATCGAAGCAAGAGAAACTAATAAAGGAAAGAGCGAGATCACAAAGGGCGAATCTCCAAAAAGCAGGATAAGAATAGCAACAGGCCCGAAAAGTCCTATCCGGTGGTTCTTGGGGTTGGCGCCGAAATGGTAGTCGCCCGATAAAAGGTTTTTGGCCTCTTCTGCGTAATAAAAATCATCGGTTTCAGGAGTTCCGGGCCTTTTTAAGATCCAGAGGATAATATGAATGAAGCATATGACAAAGAGCCATATTGCAGGACGTTTATAATTTAGTACATTTGAATTCGCTTCCAAAACAAGTAAAATTATGGAAAAATTTGATGTTACAGTCATTGGTTCGGGCCCCGGAGGTTACGTGGCCGCTATTCGTTGCGCGCAATTAGGCATGAAAACAGCGCTTATTGAGCGTTATAATACTTTAGGAGGAACCTGTTTGAACGTGGGTTGTATCCCTTCTAAAGCTTTATTGGATTCTTCCGAGCATTTTCATAACGCGAAACACAGTTTTAAAGAGCACGGCATTGATATAAACGAACCGAAGGTCAATATCAAACAAATGATCTCGCGAAAGCGTACGGTTGTAAAACAGACCTGCGACGGTATCAATTTTTTGATGAAGAAGAATAAGATCACCGTGATCAATGGTCATGGTACCTTTGTAAATAAAACTACGCTGGAGATCGATACTGACGGAAAAAAGCAGCAGATCGAAAGCGGGAAATTCATTATAGCTACCGGTTCTAAACCATCGGCATTTCCAGGAATGGAAGTCGACAAAAAGCGCGTGATCACTTCAACCGAAGCTCTTGAGTTAACAGAGGTTCCAAAGCACCTGATCATTATCGGTGGTGGCGTAATTGGATTGGAATTAGGAAGTGTGTATGGCCGCTTGGGAGCGAAAGTGAGCGTAGTTGAATTCATGGACGGACTCATCGGTACCATGGACAAAGGCCTGGGAAAAGAATTACAGCGTGTATTGAAAAAGGAGTTAGGCTTCGAATATTACTTTAAGCATAAAGTGCTTTCGGCGAAAACAAAGGGTAAAGAAGCCATTGTTGTTGCTGAGAATTCAGAAGGAAAGAAAGTAGAACTTGTTGGAGACTATGTTTTAGTTTCTGTTGGAAGAAAGCCATACACTGATAATTTAGGTCTGGATAAGGCCGGCGTGAAAGTAGATAGCCGCGGAAGAATTGAAACCGATGATCATTGCCGCACCAACGTTGAGAACATTTATGCCATTGGCGATGTGATCAAAGGAGCAATGTTGGCCCACAAAGCCGAAGAAGAAGGAGTGTTTGTTGCCGAACTGATGGCGGGACAAAAACCGCACATGAACTATAATTTAATTCCCGGCGTTGTTTATACCTGGCCCGAGGTTGCTTCTGTTGGCTTGACCGAAGAGCAATTGAAAGAAAAAGGCGTGAAATACAAAACCGGTTCATTCTCTTTCAAAGCAAGCGGTCGCGCTCGTGCAAGTATGGATACCGATGGATTTGTGAAGATCCTGGCTGATGAAGCTACTGATGAAATTTTGGGTGTACACATGATCGGACCCCGTGCCGCTGATATGATCGCCGAGGCTGTCGTTGCGATGGAATACCGCGCCAGTGCAGAAGACATTGCCAGGATGTGCCACGCACATCCTACGTTTACTGAAGCTATTAAGGAAGCTGCCCTAGATGCTACTGGGAAGAGGGCTTTGCATATGTGATTTCACGATTGTTTGAAACCTAACCTTAAAAAATATTGGTCCGCGTTTGTTCTTGGAATTGCAGCGCTATTGATGTTCGGATGGATCATCTATTCGGAGATTCGGATTAAGTATTTTCTGAAGTTTAATGGGCTTGTGATTGGCAAAAAGGAAGTGGCACCTAAGAAATTGCCGGAACTTATTGTTGCAGGTAATACAGAGACTTTTCCTCTTTGGAAATGGAAGGGTATAGATTATGACTCCGTTAGAATAGGGGATTCAATAGTCAAAACTACCAGCGCGCCTAAAGCATATTACTACAAGCGCGATGCTAACAAAAGTTTCACTAAGATCACCTTGGAGTATTGGTCCGAATAAAAAACTCCTACTATATTAGTAGAATTTACTATCTTTGTTTTTGTTATGCTCTCCAAAAAATCAAAATACGCAATTAAGGCCTTATTGGCGCTCGCTAAAGTTTACGAAGAGAAAACGCCCATGCGTATCTCAGTTATTTCTGAGCAAGAGAATATCCCAAGAAAATTTTTAGAAGCCATTCTTTTAGAACTGCGCAACCAGGGCTTTGTAGGCAGTAAAATGGGAGCTACAGGAGGTTATTACCTGATAAAACATCCCGAAGAGATCATGCTGTCTAATATCATTAGAGTTACCGGTGGTCCTATAGCCATGTTGCCTTGTGTGAGCCTGAATTTCTATGAACCTTGTGAAGGCGAATGCAAGAACGAAGATGTGTGCGGATTACGTGATGTGATCAAGGAAGTGCGCGAAGCGAGCATCAAAATACTCTCCAAGACCAGTTTGGCCGATGTTCTAAAACGTGAGACGGACCTCGAAAAGAAGTTCCAAAAGCCTAAAAAACAACCAGTTAAAAAATAGTATCCTACTACTCCACTAGGAATTATAGAAAATAAATCACTTTTTTCTTGCTTTTTGAAAATTAGTACCATTACTTTGCGCAGGATTTAAGACAACAATGAACGGATCGTCAATAAATAGATCGACAATGTATATGTGGATGTGCTGCAAGCGAAAGCGATGCGGAGCGGAATTTTCATGACCAAAGAGTTTATGGTCTAATAAAAGAAAAGCCCTTCCGCAAAAACCGGAGGGGTTTTTTTATGGCTGCTTCTCCCTCTCCCGCGGGGGAGGGTTGGGGAGGGGGCCGAAAGGAGAACAAAACAATAAATTAAAGAACAAAGACAGATAGAAAAAAAACATGCAAAGCTTCAGAACAGAAATAGAAAACCCCATCGTAGAAAAAGACATCCTCGACCTGGAGCGCAAGATCCGCCAGTTCAAAGAGGGTTCTATCCGCGAAGAAAAATTCCGCAGCCTGCGCTTGGCCCGCGGGGTGTACGGACAACGTCAGCAAGGCGTGCAAATGATCCGTATCAAAATTCCTTTTGGAAAATTAACCGCTAAGCAATTACTGCGTATTGCTGATGTGAGCGATGAATACTCAACCGGTAACTTGCACTTAACCACACGCCAGGATATACAAATTCACCACGTAAGCCTTGACCGCACCCCGCAATTATGGGCCGACCTCGAAAAGGACGAAATAACTTTGCGCGAAGCATGCGGAAACACAGTGCGCAACGTAACCGCATCAGCCGAAGCGGGCATTGATAAGAACGAACCTTTTGATGTGAGTCCGTACGCGTACGCTGTATTTGCTTATTTCCTGCGCAAACCATTCGGACAAGAGCTGGGACGTAAGATAAAGATCGCTTTCTCGCATACGGATGCGGATAATGCCTTTACTTTTATTCATGATGTGGGCTTTATTCCTAAAATTCAGATCGTCAATGGAGTTGAACAACGCGGTTTTAAAGTATTGGTGGCCGGCGGACTCGGAGCGCAGCCTTTCTTAGCACAAACAGCTTTTGAATTTTTACACGAAGACAGGATCATTCCATTCATAGAAGCGGCGGTAAGAGTTTTCGATCGTCACGGAGAAAGAGCAAACCGCCACAAAGCAAGATTAAAGTATTTGGTTGCTAAGGTTGGTTTTCCTGAATTCTTGAAATTGGTTGATCAGGAGGAGAAAGCTTTATTGAATAAAACCTACATCATCAATCGCAACGCTGTAAAACAAGTTGAACTTCCCGCCGAAACGGTTTATACAACTTTCAAACCGGCGGATGAGAAGGCTTACGAAGCATGGAAAGCAACCAATACTTTTTCTCAGAAGCAGGAAGGATTTTACGGAGTGTACATTAAAGTACTCCTTGGAAATATCCTTACTTCAAAGGCCCGCGAGTTGGCGCGCATCGTAAAGATCTACGCGGCCGATGATCTACGTATCACCGTTAACCAGGGATTCCTTTTGCGTTTCGTAAGAGAAGAAGCTCTGCTGCCACTTTATAACGAACTGAAAAAACTGAATCTCGTAGATCCGGGTTTTGATTCTGTAGCCGACATCACAGCCTGCCCGGGTACGGATACCTGCAACCTGGCCATTTCTAACAGCACGCATATTTCTGTAGAGTTGGAGAAAGTGATCTACGAGGAGTTCCCGGAATTGATCTACAATCACGACATCAAAATAAAAATAAGCGGGTGCATGAACTCCTGCGGTCAGCATGGCCTGGCGCAGATAGGTTTTCACGGAAGTTCTTTCAAAGCCGGCGCCAATGTTGTTCCCGCGCTACAACTTTTGCTAGGAGGCGGAAGGTTGGGCAACGGGGCAGGCCGCATAGGCGACAAGATCATCAAAGTGGCCAGCAAGCGCGGACCGGAACTATTGCGCACTTTGCTTACTGATTTCGCTGACGGAGCTGTGGAAGGTGAACTTTTCAATACCTATTACGATCGCCGCGGTAAGGATTACTTCTACCAATTGCTGAAACCTTTGGGTGATAATACTTCGCTTATCGATTCTGATTTCATCGATTGGGGACAGGAAGAAAAGTTCAAGCCTGAGATCGGGATCGGAGAATGTGCCGGTGTGGTGATCGACCTGGTAGCCACCTTGTTCTTTGAAGCGCAGGAAAAACTCCAATGGAGTAAAGAAGCTTACGCGGAAGGAGAGTTTGGAGATAGCATTTACCATTCTTACTCTGCTCTGATAAACGGAGCTAAGGCTGTGCTTCTGGATAAACAGGTTCATGTAAATACGCACTATGTTTTGATCAGCGACTTTGACAAGCATTTTGTGGAAACAAAGGAGATCGTACTCCCAGGCAGTTTCAAGGACCTGGCGCTCAAAATAAACAAAGTGGAACCTTCCCGAGCCTTTGCCGAAAGATACCTGGCAGACACCGAGGAGTTCCTTAACAAAGTAAAAAAATACCGCTCTTCTAAAGTATTGGAAGAAGCCATCAGTCAGAATTAAAATGCACAAATATATCTACATAGACTCTCGATATTGTTGTTGTTGTCCCGAAGGGATGCATTCGCACATGTGTATGCGATAGCCCCGGTCCCGATAGCTATCGGGATGTCCCCGGCCGGCGGTTCGCATGTTAATGGGGACTAAAAAATAAATAAAACAACAATTAAAACTTTGAAACCATGAGCACAGAAAAATATCCAAAATTAACAGTAGTAGGCGCCGGTCCCGGCGACATTGACCTTATAACAGTAAAAGGCATCAACGCTTTGGGCGAGGCCGATGTAATTCTTTATGACGCATTAGTGAATAAAGAACTTTTAAAATACGCTCCTGTCGACGCCTTAAAGATCTATGTAGGAAAAAGGAACAAACACCACACGTATACGCAGGAGCAGATCAATACCCTGATCGTTGACCTGGCTTATGCCCATGGTCACGTAGTAAGATTGAAAGGCGGCGATCCTTTTGTTTTCGGAAGGGGACAGGAGGAGATCAAGTATGCCGAACTTTTTAACATTGAAACAGCGGTTGTTCCCGGTATTTCCAGTTCTATCGGTGTTCCCGCTTCGGTCGGCATCCCGGTAACGCACAGAGGAGTAAGTGAAAGCTTTTGGGTTATAACAGGAACTACGTCTTCCGGTAAATTATCTAAGGATGTGAAACTCGCCGCACAAACAGATGCCACCGTTGTGATCTTAATGGGCGTTGAGAAACTTCCGCAGATTGTAGAGCTTTATAAAAGGTTCGGGAAGGATGAGGAAGGCATCGCGCTCATACAAAATGGCACTTTGCCAACACAAACCCTGGCCATAGGCACCATTGAAACCATCGAAGCTATTGCGGCGGACGAGAAAATAAAAGCTCCCGCCGTGATCGTAATCGGTGAAGTGGTGAAACAACACAATGAGTTCCCGGTGGCTTTAACAAACCTGAATTATCTGTTCAACTAAGATGAAGACAAGTCTTTTAATAGTAGCTGCTTTCCTGCTGGGTCTGTCTTCACGGGCCCAGCAGGCAAAGCCTGCTAAGGTGAACCAGTTGTGGGCCGGGTATTTCAGTACGATCAAGCTGAATTCACGGATCAGTATTAACTCAGATTTTCAGGGACGCACCACCAATTGGTATAAGCAGTGGTCACAGATCCTGGGTAGGACGGGCGTTTCCTATAAGGCCAATGATAAATTTTCTTTTACCCTTGGTTTCGCTGACTTTCTTTTCTTTCAGAAGGGAAATAAAGTTTCCAGGAATGAATACAGGCCCTGGCAGGAATTGCTGATCAGCGATTCTTATGAGAAGATCAAGATCACACATCGCTTCAGGGCAGAACAGCGATACTTCCAGCAGGCCTTGAATGATGAACTGGTAGGAAAATTTTCATTCAATCATCGTTTCCGCTATCGTTTCGACCTTCGTTACCTTTTATGGAAGGAGCATGGGGGCGAAAAGGAAATTCATTTTCAGTTCGGGAATGAGATACACATCAATGCCGGAAAGGCCATCGTCTATAACTACTTCGATCAGAACCGTACCTGGATAGGCTTGTTCTATACTTTGAACAAGAGCTTTTCATTCCAGCTGCAGTATATGAATATTTTCCAACAGGTAGCAAATGGCACACTTAACCAGATCAATGTAGTTCGTTTTAACATCCATCATACTATAGTTCTATAAATTATGCTGACTGAACAAACAAATAAATTATTTCCTGTCTTCCTGAAGTTAGAGAACTTCCGCGTGCTCATTGTAGGCGGTGGAAAGATAGCCGGGGAGAAAATATCAGCTATTTTGAATAATAGTCCTGCTACACAGGTAACACTGGTTGCGCCAATTGTAAGTAACGAGATCCTCGATTGGCAAACGCGTTTTACCAACCTTCGTGTGGTAAAGCGTGAGTTTGAGGAAGCCGATCTTGACAATGTTGACTTTGTGATCGTGGCCGTTAATAACAAGAAAACCAGCTTCGACATCAAGCAATTGGCAGAACGGCGCAAATTGATCACCAATGTGGCGGATACACCCGAGCAATGTGATTTCTATTTGGGTTCAATTGTGCAGAAAGGTGATCTGAAAATAGCTATTTCTACCAATGGGAAATCACCTACCTTTGCAAAGCGCGTTAAGGAAACATTGAATGACGCGATTCCGAACGATGTGCAGCTCATCCTGGATAAACTAAATGGCATCCGTTCTCAACTAAAAGGTGACTTTGAATACAAAGTGAACAAACTGAACGAAATAAGCGCTTTGCTGGAGAATAAGGAGCAGGCGGTAAAGAAGAAACGCATTAGCAATAAGCGCATCTTGGTTTACAGCATTACAGCGCCTGTACTGATCATAGCGGGTTATTTGCTGGCTGTATATTTGCCTCCCGCGGCTCTGGGTGATTACGCTTCACAATTAGTTGGTTCGGTAGATTCTTCCATATTGATCTTTATTCTTGCCGGGTTCACCGCTCAGATGATCGATGGCGCATTAGGAATGGCCTATGGGGTTACCGCCACTACGTTCCTGTTGGGGGCAGGGGTTCCCCCGGCGGCGTCCAGTGCCAGCGTGCATGCTTCCGAGATCTTTACCAGTGGTGTTTCCGGCC
Organism: uncultured Flavobacteriaceae bacterium; assembly: GCA_964387075.1. GTDB lineage: Bacteria > Bacteroidota > Bacteroidia > B-17B0 > Aurantibacillaceae > PALSA-968. The sequence continues at coordinate 252,576 of CAYLVB010000006.1, read as the reverse complement.
TGATGCATTTGAAGTTCGGGAATGTAAACACCAAATTGTTTCGCACACTTCTTTTGCCAGGTATCCTTGGAGCGATCTTTGGCGCGTACATACTTTCTTCGCTTGAGGACTATAATTACATCCTGAAGCCGCTGGTCTCCACATACACGCTCTTCCTGGGCTTTGTAATTATATTCAAAGCTTTGAAAAAAGACAGGATACGGGAGAAGATCAAACGGATCTTTCCATTGGCATTTGTGGGCGGGCTTCTTGATTCCATCGGAGGCGGCGGCTGGGGGCCTATTGTTTCCTCCACCCTCATTGCAAGAGGAAGACACGCCCGCTATACCATTGGTTCCGTAAACCTGGCCGAATTCTTTGTTTCGTTGGCCAGCTCGGTCACCTTTTTTACCCTTATCGGCTTAACGCATTGGGCCATTATTGCCGGACTGATCATCGGCGGAACCATCGCGGCTCCCATTGCGGCCTGGTTATCCAGTCGTATTCCAACAAAGTCAATAATGATCCTGGTAGGAGTGGTAGTAATAATAACAAGTTTAAAACGTATTTTCTTTTAATTGATCATGATAACAACAGATGTAACTATAATAGGCACGGGCCCGGTTGGACTCTTTGCGATCTTCGAACTCGGTTTACTCAAACTGCGCTGCCACCTCGTGGATTACCTGGGCCAACCCGGAGGACAACTCTCCGAGATCTATCCCAAGAAACCTATTTATGATATTCCGGGTTATCCCACCGTGCTGGCCCAGGAACTTGTTGATAATCTTTTGAAGCAAGCGGAACCTTTCAAGCCTGCATTCACTTTAGGCGAGCGGATCGAGAAACTGGAAAAGATCGGGGAGCGTGATTTTATCATCACAACCAATCTGGGAACAAGGATCAATTCAGGTGTAGTGGTCATCGCGGGTGGCTTAGGCTGTTTTGAACCCCGCAAACCGGAAGCCGGTGGCATGGAGAATTTTGAGAATGGCAAAGGAGTGAGTTATGTGGTTCTGGACCCTGAAAAATACCGCGACAAGAAAATTGTAATTGCCGGGGGTGGCGACAGCGCCCTGGATTGGACCATATTCCTCTCGAATGTGGCGAAAGAGGTGACTTTGATCCATCGCAGCGAATCATTTCGCGGGGCTCCCGATTCTGTAAGTAAAGTTCAGAAACTGGCTGAAGATGGAAAGATCAATTTACTTTTAAATACGCAACTCACCTCAGTTCATGGAAACGATCACTTGAACAAAGTGGTTGTGACCCATGTTAAGAGTAAGGAAGTTAAGGAGATCGATGCTGATAATTTAATTCCGCTGTTCGGACTTTCACCCAAGCTGGGACCAATAGAAGAGTGGGGATTGAATCTTGACAAAAACGCCATTGAGGTGAATACAGAAGATTATTCCACCAACATTCCCGGAGTGTACGCCATTGGCGATATCAATACGTATAAGAATAAACTGAAACTGATCCTCTGTGGTTTTCACGAGGCGGCTTTGATGAGTCACAGCGCATATAAGTATTTAAATCCCGGAGTAAAGTATACAATGAAGTACACCACCGTTAACGGAGTAAATGCATTTTAAATTATCACTGTCACACCGACTGTAGTCGAGGTGCTGCCATGAACAAGATCGAAGAAATAAAAAAAATAGTAGAAGGCCTCTCCGAGGTAGAAGCTATACGCGCTTTAGCCGAAGCATTTCCCGGAAAGGTGGTCTTTTCAACCAGCCTTGGTTACGAAGACCAGGTCATCACACATTTTATTTATTCAAGCGATCTGCCCGTAAAAGTATTTACCCTTGAAACAGGAAGGCTTTTTAAGGAAACGCAGGATACGCTGGATGCGACCAATATCTTTTATAAAAAGAAGATCGAAGTGTTTTCTCCGATCAAAACCTCGGTAGACAAATTAATAGAGGCAAAAGGAGCGTTCAGTTTCTATGATTCGGTGGAGGATCGCAAAGAATGTTGCTATATTCGCAAGGTTGAACCCCTTAAAAGAGCGTTGGCAGGCAATGAGATATGGATCACCGGTATACGCGCTCAACAGTCGGAAGGCCGAAACGAAATGCCTCGGTTAGAGTGGGATGAGAGTAATCAAATGATCAAATTTCACCCTATACTTCACTGGGGTTTTGAAGAGGTGAAGAATTTTATTAACTTGCATAAGATACCTTATAACCCGCTGCACGACAGGGGTTATGTGAGTATCGGTTGCGAACCCTGCACACGCGCGGTGAAACCGGGAGAGGATTTCCGGGCCGGCCGCTGGTGGTGGGAGAACAGCTCTGCGAAGGAGTGTGGTTTGCATGAACATAAAAAATAGAAGCCGGTATGCTTGAAACATTAGAAAAAGCGCTGGCAACAGCAAAGAAGCCTATGAGCGCTTACAAATTAGATCACTTAGACCAATTAGAATCGGAAGCGATACACATCCTGCGTGAAGTTGCGGGTCAGTTTGACAAACCTGCATTGCTATTCTCGGGAGGAAAGGATTCGATCTGTCTCATTCATTTAGCACTGAAAGCTTTTCGCCCGGGTAAATTCCCTTTTCCGCTGGTGCACATTGATACGGGCCATAATTTCCAGGAGGCGCTTGACTTCCGCGATCAGCTGGCGAATGAGATCGGTGAAACTCTTATTGTGGCTTCTGTAGAAGAAACCATTAAGCGCAGAAAACTCCAGGAGCAGGGAGGGAAGTATCCTAGTCGCAACGCATTGCAGACCTACACCCTCCTGGAAACAATAGAGAAGTACGAATTGGATTGCTGCATTGGCGGTGCGCGGCGCGACGAAGAAAAGGCGCGTGCCAAGGAGCGCATCTTTTCTGTAAGAGATGAATTTGGACAATGGGATCCTAAGAAGCAGCGCCCCGAATTATGGAATATCTACAACGGAAAGATAAACAAGGGTGAGAACGTTCGTGTTTTCCCGATCAGTAATTGGACCGAACTAGATGTATGGAATTACATTAAGCGTGAGAATATCAAATTGCCATCGATCTATTTTACGCATAAGAGAAAGTGTGTGGTTACAAATACAAATCAACTTCTGGCTGTTTGTGAGCATATTAAAATTGAGGAAGGCGATGTAGTTATAGAGAAGAATGTTCGTTTCCGCACAGTGGGTGATATGACCTGTACTGCAGCGGTAGAATCTGAGGCTTTCGCAATTGATGATATCATCAAAGAGATCACCGAAGCTAAGATCTCTGAACGCGGCGCAACAAGATTGGATGACAAGATCTCAGAAGCCGGAATGGAAGACCGCAAAAAAAGTGGATACTTCTAATATCAAGCAAATAACAAATAGCAAATAGCAAATAGCAAATAGCAAATAACGCATCACCTATAACACGTAATGGACATATTAAGATTTATAACAGCAGGTAGCGTTGACGATGGCAAGAGTACATTGATAGGTCGCCTGTTATACGATAGCAAGGCTGTTTCATTGGATATATTAGAGGCCATTGAAAAGCAAACAAAGAACACCGATAATGGAAAGATAGATCTTTCTCTTTTAACGGATGGTCTGAGGGCTGAGCGGGAACAAGGTATCACGATAGATGTTGCTTATAAATATTTCACGACCGCAAAAAGAAAGTATATTATCGCTGATGCCCCGGGCCACATCCAGTATACCCGTAATATGGTTACCGGCGCTTCCAATGCCAACCTGGCTATCATTTTGGTTGACGCGCGAAATGGAGTAGTGGAGCAAACCCGTCGCCATACTTATATTACGTCTTTGCTGGGTATTCCTCATATCGTAGTTGCAATTAATAAGATCGATCTTGTAGATTATTCGGAAGAGAAATTTAATGCCATTGTCAAGGCGTTCAAAGAATTCTCTGCTTCCCTAAATATTAAGGATGCCACCTTTATTCCCGTTAGCGCCGCTTTCGGTGATAATATCACTTCCAACTCGCCCAAAATGGCCTGGTATAAAGGAAAGAACCTTTTACAGCATTTGGAGGAGATAGAAATTGCCAGCGATGTGAATTTGGAATTGCCTCGCTTCCAGGTACAATATGTCATTCGTCCGATGGATGACAAGTATCACGATTATCGGGGCTATGCCGGAAGAATAGCGAGTGGAATTTTCAAAAAGGATGATAAAGTTACGGTTCTGCCAGCTGGAATTCAAAGTGAGATCTCCGCAATTGAATTAAGCAACAAAGAAGTTTCCGAAGCTTTTGCGCAACAATCGGTTGTCATCCATTTAAAAGACGACATCGATATCAGTCGCGGCGACAGCATCGTTCTTACCTCTCAACTGCCGCATGTTGAACAGGATCTGAACGCCAGTATTTGCTGGATGGATAATCGGCAATTGCAGGAGGGCACCAAACTTTTGCTTCAGCATAATTCAAATCGCGTAAAGGCTGTGGTAAAGAAGATCGACCAGAAGATCGACCTGGATTCTTTGAAATTCATTGATGCTTCGGCACACGCGGCTTTGAACGAGATCGTTCGGGTAAATATAAAAACAGCTACTCCTATTGTATTCGATAATTACGTGGAGAACCGCAGCAATGGAGGTTTTATCCTGATCGACGAGAATACGAACAATACGGTGGCCGCGGGAGTTTTCGTTTAATTATTTCTTCTAAGACCCAGCCACAAAAAGAAAGGGGTGGCTCCGGCAGCAAAATGTTTGAGTGTGTGACCACTGATGCCTGTATGTTCAAAAATAACTTTATCTCCAGCCTCGAAGAACTTGGCAATAAGGTAGCAAAGCAGTACGAGCCAGACATATTTGATGGGTCTGCGCAAAGGATTAAAGAACACCAGTATCAGTGGAATAATGAGCATGGGTGCAAACTGTACAAACGCGTAACAGCGCAGGTCTCCGCAACATTGTTCTTCTGTATAGATCCAATAAAGTACCGAAAAAACTCCCAGCGCCAGTAAGGGCAATAAAAGTAGTTTCGACCATCTCACGGAAATGTATTCCCCAATGATCACTGTAACGAACGACATAAAAGTGAATGTCATGGGAAGTCGATCCCATACAAGAGTGGGGGTAGTGGGGTTCCAATGATACCAGGCCGAGCCGAAGCCTGTTGCAAAAACGCCTAGAAAAAAGCAAAAGTAGTTTATGCGCAGTTCCGGGATCTGCCTTTTCCCTTTTTCGCTCAATAGAAAAAGAAAGCCTAGAATTCCTACGATAATGTAAGGAATGTTAGAAATAACATTCCAAAAATTGGCAATAGACATATAAGTTCTCTCATCCGCGAAGGTGTGGTAATTGGGATCCTGCTTAATGGGCTCCATGAAAGCAAGAATGAGGTAACAGATAAAAGCTACAAAAAGCAGCCCGTACACTTTCAGTTTCCGGTGATTGGTTTCCATAGTATCCTTGCGGTACCCGTAAAGATATTTATTTTTCGGGAATAACGCTTTGGGCAAGAAGAAGAGCCTGTCTTTTTGCGGCCAGTTCACCATCGTCTTCGGGGTTCATGATGGGCAGGTGGCGCATTTCGGTAACTTCAAGCGAGACAAAATCAAATTCGCTCATCACTCTTCCTTTCAGTACATAACAGCCCGGGCCCCGAAAAGGATAGGCTTTCAACGTGGGTGGAAAATGAACCGTATCTATCCACAATCCTTCGCGGTCTAAAAAGGTGCCGAAGGCCATGCGGTCGCCGTGCGAGGTGTAAGTGATCTTGGAGGTGACGTGAAAAGCCAATATCTCTACGGTATTTCCTACATGATCTTTCAGTTGTGTGGCGGTAAGGGAAATACCCGGATCTTCCCTCAATAGCAAAAAGGGTGAGCAGAGCGAATAACCTAACAGCTCTATCTCATCAAAGGCATCATCGAGCCAGGAATGGATCAATTCGGGGAGTTTGAATTTTTTTGGCGTGATCTGGAATAGTTCGTGGCTATGATCTTTTTTCTTAACAGGATTGATGAGCGTATGCGCTTCCCATAAAAGTTCTTTTTTGTTCTTTCCGGTAAAATTAAAAGCGCCCACGCGTATCAAAAGCCGCAATTGCTCCAGCGAAACCATGGGCAGCCGCCGCACAAGGTCATAAAGACTTAAGAACTCCCCGTTCTTGTAGCGTTCGGCCAGTATTTGCAGCAAGGTGTTCTTTTCCAGGCCGCTGATAAGACCAAGTCCTAAGTAAATAGTTTCTCCCTGTATATCGCATAGAGCTTCACTGTTGTTGATGCAGGGCGCCACGATCTTCGCTCCGTGCATACGGGCTTCATGTATGTAGAGCGCCATGCCGTAAAACCCGCCGCCGTTGTTCAATGTGGCCACCATGTATTCGAGCGGGAAATAAGCTTTGAGATAAAGAGCCTGGTAACTTTCCACCGCGTAACTGGCGGAGTGGCCTTTAGAGAAACCGAAGTTGGCGAAACTTTCTATTTGGTTCCAGATATCAACAATGGTTTTTTCGGGATGGCCCTTCTCTACACAGTTGTTAAAGAATTTCTCTTTCACTTTCCAGAACTCGTTACGTTGCTTGAATTTCCACGACATACCTCTTCTCAGGTAATCCGCCTCGGCAAGACTCAGTCCGGCAAAACAATGCGCTATTTTAATTACGTCTTCCTGGTATACCATCACCCCGTAAGTCTCTCTCAGCAGATCATAAAGTTCAGGCAGATCCTCTTCCGCTTTCTTTCTTACTTTTTCATCTCTGTAACGCAAAATATATTCGCGCATCATGCCACTCTTTGAAACTCCGGGTCGAATGATAGAACTGGCCGCTACCAAACGCAGATAATCGTCGGCCCGTAGCTTGGCCAATAACATCCGCATGGCGGGAGATTCTATGTAAAAACAACCAATACACTTTCCTACGCTCAATAGGCTCTTCAAAGTCTCATCCGCATAAAACTTTTTCACATCGTGAATATCTATCTCCACATCTTTATTTTGCCTGATGAGCGTGAGCGCGTCCTTTATCTTCCCCAGGCCCCGCTGGCTGAGTATGTCGAATTTAAAAAGACCGATATCTTCTGCTTCGAGCATACTGAACTGCGTGGTGGGATACCCTTTGGGCGGCATGAAAGTGGCTGTGTAGGCAGAGATCGGTTCTTCCGAGATCAATATGCCGCTGGAATGTATGCTCAGATGGCTGGGCATATCCTTGATCAGGTTACTGTATTTGATCACAAGCTTTCCAAATTGGTCAATATTTTTCGGATTCTCTTCGCGCTGTAATTTATCGATCTCTTTGGGCGGAAGACCAAATACTTTTCCCAATTCCCTGGTAACCGCATCGTGTTTGAATGTGGCGTAAGTGGCTAACAGCGCGGTGCGATCTCTTCCAAATCGATTAAAGATATAGGCGGTCATGTCATCACGATCGGTCCACGAAAAATCAATATCAAAATCGGGCGCGTTGGCACGATACAGGTTAATGAATCGCTCAAAATAAAGATCCAGTTCAATTGGATCCACATCGGTGATGCGCAGTAAATACGCGATCAAACTGTTCGATCCACTCCCTCTTCCTACGTAATAGTATTGCCTGCTCTGCGCATAACGGACAATATCCCAGTTGATGAGGAAATAGGAGGAGAAATTCTTTTGCGCGATCACGTCCAGTTCTTTCTCGAGACGCGTTAATACTTCCTGCGCAGGATTTTTTCCATAGCGATATTCTAATCCTTCCATGCTCAGGTTGCGCAGGAGTTCCCTATCGGTGGGTACGCTGTGAGTATAATGCTTCAGGTTTTTGTTGGCCAGTTTGCCGAACTCGAATTTAATGGAACTGGAACCGATGATACGTTGTGTATTCTCAATGATCTCGCGGTATGCTCCGTAAGCGGCGTATAAATGATTGCGTGATAAAAGGATCTCATCAGTGCTGCTTTGCTCGCTAACCGGCAATTTGCTCAATAATGTGTTTTTATCAATGGCTCGTAACAAACGGTGTGCGTTGAAATGTTGTTTGTTCGAAAAAGTAGCGGGTTGCAGCGCAACGAGTTTGTTTCTGCATTTACGGGCCGGTGTAAAATCAAGTTTTTGCAGATCGCTGATGGAAACACCAATGTACTCGTTCTCCCGTAGTTGGCGACCATCATAATTACTGAGCGGATAAATGATGTAAGCGTGATTGAAAACCGGAGCCACATTCTCAAAATCTTCTTTGGCATGCAAATGCCGGGTAAGATGCTCGTTCAGTTCTTTAAAACCTTCATTGTTCTGAGCCACGCCTACGTATTGTTGTTTTATTCCATTGCGAAAATCAATTCCCAGGATCACCTTCAACCCATACTCTTCCTTCGCGGTGCGCGCCGCATCTAAGCAGGCAGAAGTATTATTGATATCCGTCAATACAAAAGATTCATGGCCTCCTTTTTTGATCTCGCTCATGAGCTCCTGTAAAGAAAGCGTGCCGTAGCATAAGCTGAAATATGTGTGACAGTTCAGTAACATCTTGAATTTGGCAGACAGTGTCTGCCATTTCTGAGAGGTTATCGCAATTTGCGATAACCTTAATGAAATCAATTTATTGAAAATCAATAAATTATAAATACGTTATCGCAATTTGCGATAACCTTCTAGCCTTGATCAGCCGGTTGTTTGTATCCTATCTTTTTTCTGGGAGAGGCCGGGGCATTCATTAAACGCTTTAAGGTCTCAAATATTAAGTGAATCTCTCCTTCAAATTTTTCACTTCTCTCATCCTGCTTCAATAATTGTCGTTCTACTTTTTCAAGCTTTAACAAAACATCTTTATGAGTTAAAAGTGTTTCACGCAATTTGGTAAATATCCTCACTATCTGAATATTTACTTTGATCGCTCTTTCACTGTTTAAAACAGAAGCAAGCATAACGGCGCCATGTTCGGTAAACGCGTAGGGTAAATGAGGTGAGTATTTTAAGCTTTTCATATGCCCATAAGTTGCGATAATTTCATTCTTTTCCTTGTTTGTAAGTCTGAACATAAAATCTTCCGGAAATCTTTTGGTGTTCCGTTTCACTTGTTCATTCAAACGAAGTGTAGTTGTTCCGTATAACTCTGCCAGGTCACGGTCAAGCATGACCTTATGATCCCGCAGCATAATGATCTTGTTCATCACAATTTCATCAGGTATGATAGTAGGTGTATTCTTTTTCATGCCTTCCCTCCAAATCCTTCCAGGCTCCTTCCACTGAACGGGTTAAAATCCCTATGCCTGATATCCATCCCCGCCGCCCTTTGCACGGCCTCTTTCCCGAAACGTTTTCTCAATTTGTCCATGGCCTGGTACAATTGCAATTGCTCAATGGTGTCCTCAAACATATCGAACTGGTAAGTGCCCTGTACCAGGTGACTGAATCTTACGCCGATCAAACGTATCAACATCCTTTTCTGAAACAGTTTATCAAACAGCTCTTTTACCTTTTCCATCAGCACATGGTCCAGCGCTGTATATGGAATACGCATTTGCATGGTGTAGGTGTTGAAATCCGAGTAGCGTATCTTCACCGTAACACAGGAAGTAAGTTTCTGCTCTGTGCGCAATTGAAAAGCGAGTTTCTCGGTCATGCTGATCAACATCGAGCGCATGAACTGAACATCGATCGTATCTTTCTCAAAAGTACATTCGGTAGAGATCGACTTCCGCTCTGAATACTGCTCTACGGGATTGTTATCGATGCCGTTGGCTTTTTTCCAGATACCGATGCCGTTCTCTCCTAGAACCTGCTCCATCAACTCCATGGGCATTTCCTGCACGGTCTTTATCCGTTCTATGCCCAGCCCGCGCAATACCTGGTACGTTTTATCTCCTACCATCGGTATCTTTTTTACCGAGAGCGGCGCCAAAAACCCTTTCTCGGTACCAAAGGGAATTTCTTTCTGACCGTTGGGCTTAGCTTCTCCCGTTCCAACCTTGGCCACCGTCTTGTTGCTGCTCATGGCAAATGAAATAGGAAGCCCGGTTTCATGCATGATCTTATGCCTTAACTCGGTGGCCGCTTTGTAACAACCAAAAAAGCGATCCATTCCCGTAAGGTCCATGTAAAACTCGTCGATCGACGTTTTCTCATAGAGCGGCACGCTCTCCTTGATGATGTCGGTTACCTCGTGCGATTTTTTGCTGTACTCCTCGTGGTCGCCGTGCTTGATGATGGCGTGCGGACAAAGCAGCCTGGCCGTGCGCATGGGCATGGCGCTGTGTATACCAAATTTGCGCGCCTCGTAACTGCAGGAGGCCACCACGCCCCTATCGCTGGTGCCGCCAATTAAAACGGGCTTGCCAATTAGACTTCTGTCGTGCAGGCGCTCTACCGATACGAAAAAAGTGTCCAGGTCCATATGCACTATGGTGCGGTTCATACTGCAAATTGACAAAAATATTAGCTTTTAATTGCTAAAAATATTAGCAACACCGATAAGTAAGGGTAAATGAGGGTTTTAGATTATTAACCGCTCGATCTTTTCTGCCGGTGTTGCAGCCCGCGCTTGATGGCCTCCAGCTCTTTGATGGTATATTGGTTAAAATCCTCGAAGGTGTAAAAAGCGCTTTGCTGCTTGATGTAAGCGGCAAGTTTTTGTTTTTTGGTAAGCGGCTTTTTCATCAGTGGCAAGGTTAATAAAAGGCGAAGCGAAAAATAAAGTATAAAAATGCCTGCGTTTTGTTGCTACAATTTCGGAAAATAAAATCGCAATGCCATTCTGTTCGTCGGGCGTTTGGCGGTATTCGGCCAAATACGTGAAAAGACGTAGGGTATGTGGTGTACCTGTCCCGCCATCGGAACGGCCTTGATTTTTTGTGCCGAAGGCATCCCTACGGGATTTCTTTTCATCAAGGAAAAAGAAAGTGAAGGCTGTTTATCTCGCAAGGATACTTCAGAGAATGATCATTCTCCTTAGAATAGTCCGCTGGCACGGTCACGCAACCCCGTCGCAAGCAGCCCACCCCCTCGTCATCAAAAAGTAAAATTGAAAATTTAAAAAGTAAAATTTAAAAAGTAAAACTGAAACTGAAAGGTAAACCCTTGTTAAATGTTAAAGTATCAATTTTAAATGTTAGATGCCTGCTCCCCCATCTTATACACCGCTTCCTTGATCTCCTGGGCGTATTGCAGGTGTGTACGCGGGCGCGGTTTCTCCAATGATTCGGGCCAGATGGGTGGACCGAATTTTATTTTGATATGCTGACCTTTTTGCTTGACCATTTCATCGGCCAGGAAGAACATTTCTATATTGACTTTTATACCAAGGCGTTTACGCCAGAGTGCGAAGTTGTAGAAGAATTTAGAATTTTGTCCGCCTATGTAAGCGGGAATAATGGGTTTGTTGTATTGGATGGATTTGGTGATGAAACTTTTTTTCCATTCCAGGTCCTTCACAACGCCGTCTTGCTTTCTGCTCACCAATCCGGCAGGGAAAATAACTACAACGCCATCCGATTCGTAGAAGGCTTCTACTTTTCGCAATGTTTCGGATGCCGAAGCTCCTACTTTGTTCACGCCAATGAAAATGTCACCAAAATTCTTCATGTTGGTGAGTATATCGTTCACAATGAATTTGCTGTCTTTCCTTCTTTGACTCACCGCATGCATCAGCGCCATGCCATCGAGTCCGCCTAGTGGGTGGTTGGCTGCAACGATCGCGCCACCGGTTGCGGGAATGTGTTCGAGTCCTTCCCAGGTAACGGTTGTTCCCACGTAATCGAGGCAGGCAATATTGAACTCAAAACCGTATTTGTCGCGGTTCTTCCAGAGACAATCGTTTACCTGGTCTTCGTGAATTTTTCGCTTGATATAACGGAGGACAAAGCCGGGTAAAAAGCGGTACAAACGAGGGTTTTTAGCCTTGATGATCTCGTCGATATCGATAGTTTTCTGAGTCGCTTCCAATTTCTATGCAAAAATGTTCATTTCCTGTTAATTTCCAATAGGTTACACCGCCTGTAAAAATCCCGGGAAATCGGTCGAAATGCCTGTATTTACTGGTATTTCGCGCCTCTAAGTTCGCGCAAAATTAAATAACAAGTAGCAGGGTGTTCATAAAACTTTTCAACAAAAGTGGTAAAATGTGTCATTGAGTGGTAAAAAGTGGTAAAAATAGCCTATTTTTGTCGCGTTGCGATTCATTCGGAACAAGCATCAATAAGGAAATGGCTATCAGCAGTTTAATAGGCGAATTTGAATGTAAAGTGGATGCAAAAGGCCGCTTCATGTTCCCAATTGTCATGAAAAAGCAGCTGGGAGACTCCTTCGAGAAGGGCTTCGTCATCAACCGCAGCCTCTACCAAAAATGCCTTTCGCTGTACCCCATGCACGAGTGGGAAAAGCAGAACAAACGCCTCGGAAAACTCAACCGTCTGAAGAAAGACGTGGATGTGTTTATCCGCAAGGTCACGGGCGGGGCCACTTTTTGCGAAGCGGATAATACCGGGCGCGTACTCCTGCCAAAATCATTGACCGAATACGCGGATATCAAAAGCGATATAAAAGTTTTAGGAAGCAATAACATCATCGAGATCTGGGATAAGAAACTGTACGAAGCATTCCTGGCCCAGGATATCGATGTGGCCAAACTGGCCGATGATGTGTTTGATGGAATTGATCTTACTGGTGATACCGACTAAATGGATTATCATCAGCCCGTTCTTTTAAAAGAATGTTTAGAAGGCCTGAATATGAAACCGGCCGGTGTGTATGTGGATGTGACCTTTGGCGGCGGCGGCCACTCGAAAGCCATCCTCGCTAAGCTGGGTCCCAAAGGAAAGCTCTTCGCTTTCGACCAGGACAAGGATGCGGCGAAGAACGTTCCCACTGATGAGCGCCTCACTTTCATCCCGCAGAATTTTTCTTTCATGAAAAATTTCCTGCGGATGTATGAAGCCACGCAGGTGGATGGCATACTCGCTGATCTGGGAGTTTCCTCCCACCAGTTCGATGAAGCCGAAAGAGGTTTCTCGATCCGGTTCGACGCGGAGCTGGATATGCGGATGAACCAAAGTTCGGAGAAAACTGCGGCGAAAGTGCTGAATGAGTATGATGAACATAAACTCAAACAGATCTTCCGCGAATACGGAGAAGTGGACAACGCCGGGAGGCTGGTGAAACTGATCACCGACGCACGTTTGATGGGGCAGATCACCAAAACAGAGCAATTGAAAGAGATCATTGCTCCCGCGGTACCCAAGTTCAAAGAGCACCAGTACCTGGCAAAAGTATTCCAGGCCTTACGCATAGAAGTAAACGATGAGATGGATGTGCTGAAAGAGATGTTGCAGCAAGCGCTCGAAGTGCTGAAGCCCGGCGGACGACTGGTAGTGATGAGTTACCACTCTTTAGAGGATCGCCTGGTGAAGAACTTCATCAAGAGCGGAAATTTTGAAGGAGAGCAGCAGAAGGATTTTTACGGCAACATACACAGACCATTCGAACTCATCAACAAAAAACCAATTACGCCCTCTGAAAAAGAAAATGAAGCGAACAGCAGGGCAAGAAGCGCGAAACTAAGGATCGCAGAAAAAATTAAAGAAGGATAGAGAGGTTGAATTAAAAAACAAGAAAAACCCGGAAGAAGACGAAAGAAATAAAGTTTCGTCGCTACGGGACCAAAAAAAAACAAAAAGCCAAACATGGCGAACAAGTTCAAGGAGCTACCCAAAGAAGAAGAAAACGTAATCACTGAAGAAACTCAGCAGGCTCCCCCTCCCCCCAAAAATCAAGGGGACCAGACCGCGAGCAAGCCTCGCGGGAAGAAAAGCGGACTTGTAAGATCACTAAATACCGTATTCAGCGGCACTTTTTTGAGCAACGACAACGTAGTAAAGCACGTACCTTTCATTCTTTTCCTGTCAGTTATCGCCATCCTGTACATCGCCAACGGTTATTGGGCTGATGATAAAGTGCGCCAGGTGAACAAGATCAGCTCTCACCTGAAGGAATTACGCAGCGAGTACATCTCTACCAAATCAGACCTAATGTTCGTGAGCAAGCAGAGCGAAGTGGCAAAGGCCGCCGAGAAGCTCGGGCTTAAGGAACCCATTGCTCCCCCAATGAAAATTGTGGTAGACACTGCTAAAGCATCCAATACTAACCAACCCGCAACTCAACCCTAATGGAGCACAGGAACGACATACTCTGGCGTACGTATTTGGTGTACATTTTCATGTGCGTGTTCGCCCTGTCGATCGTCTACAAGATCGTGCAGGTGCAAATGGTGGAGGGCGATATGTGGAGGGAGAAGGCTAAACAGCTCACCACCGCTTATGTGGATATTGAAGCTTCCCGCGGAAATATTTTTGATGAGAACGGAAATCTTTTGGCCACATCGCTTCCTTACTATGAAGTGGGTATGGATGTGAACGCGCCTTCGCTTTTAAAGGACACTTTCAATAAATATGTTACGCCGCTTGCCGAGAACCTGTCTGAACTGTTCCCCGACAAGAACGTCAAAGAATTCAGAAAGACATTAAAGAAAGCACGCGAAACAAAGGACCGCTACATTGTACTGCACCGCAATGTGTCTTACAAGGACCTGCAGAAGATGAAGAAATTCCCTATGCTGAGAAAAGGCGCGCGTGGCGGGTTGGTTTACATACAAACAAATAAGCGTGAACGCCCATTCAAAGTATTAGCGTCACGCACCATTGGTTATACGCTCAACGAATACAAAGTAGGAATTGAAGGAGCGTATGATTCAATTTTGAAAGGAACCAGCGGAAAGCGTTTGATGCAGAAGGTTGCGGCGGATGTTTGGAGGCCGATCAACGATGAGAACGAAGTTGAACCAAAGGACGGCAGCGATATTTACACAACCATTGATGTAAATATCCAGGACGTTGCCGAGAACGCTTTGATGAAAGCGCTTGTAAAAAATGATGCTTCGCACGGTTGTGTAGTATTGATGGAAGTGAAGACCGGCGAGATACGCGCCATCGCTAATTTAACCCGTACAGATAGCGGCATGTACAGTGAGCGTTTGAACTACGCGATCGGTTCTGCAACCGAGCCGGGATCTACTTTTAAACTTGCTTCCCTTCTTGTGGCTTTAGATGATGAATATGTTGATCTGGATGACAAGTTCAATGTTGGCAACGGTGAGTGCATGTATTACGATAAAAAGGTGAAGGACTCGCATCCTCCCAAAACACCGATACTGAGTGTGGCGGATATTTTTGAAACTTCTTCTAACGTGGGAACCACGAAGGTAATCACTCAATACTACTCGAAGGATCCGCAAAAATTCGTTGATAAACTTTTATCCTTCAACCTGGGTAAGCCACTTGGCCTGGGAATTCCAGGGGAGGGAAAGCCACTGATCAAAAGTGTGAAACACAAACAGTGGTGGGGACCAACTCTAGCGCAGATGGCTTATGGGTATGAAGTGCTCGTTACACCGCTGCAAACTTTAACGCTTTACAACGCTATAGCCAATAACGGTAAAATGGTGAAACCGCGTTTCATTAAAGAAATACGCAACAAAGGAAATATTGTAAAGAAGTTCGAGCCCGAGATCATCAACGAACAAATTGTTAAAGCAAGTACCGTAAAAAAGGCACGCATGCTCATGGAAGGTGTTGTTGAGCGGGGCACAGGAAAAGGTTTGAATATCTCGGCTTTTAAAGTGGCCGGTAAAACCGGTACTGCGCAAATGCTTGTGAACGGATCTTACGGAACTGAGGGGAATCACATTTATCAATCTTCTTTCGTAGGTTATTTCCCCGCAGAGAACCCGCTTTACACTTGTATCGTCATCATCAACTCTCCCTCTAAAGGAGTTTACTATGGAGGTCTTGTATCAGGCCCCGTATTCAAAGAAGTTGCCGAGAAAGTGTACTCGAGCTCACTCGATTTTCATAAAGAGATCAACGGAAAGAAATTACTGACAAAAGCCCCGGAGATCATTAAAGGAAATAACGAAGACCTGGATAAAGTCCTGACCGGCTTGAACATTCCGCACAAGAAAGCAGAAGGAATCTGGACCTCAAACAGTAAAGCAGATTCAACAAAAATTACGCTGCAAGCCAGTGACGTTGAAACACAATTGAGAAAAGGTATGATGCCGAACCTTTCCGGAATGTCGGCTAAGGATGCTTTATTCTTATTGGAGAACAACGGGCTCAATGTAAAGATCCAGGGCTTTGGCGCGGTAAGAAAACAATCGATGGAAGCCGGAACCAAATTCAATAAAGGCGCGCAAATCATACTGACACTGGGATAATGAGGTTACTGACCGACATATTATACAAAGCAGGATTGGAAGAGATCATTGGTACCACCAATGTGGCGGTGTCGTCCCTGACCTTTGATTCGCGCAAGATCAAGAAGGATTGTTTATTCGTAGCCGTTCGTGGCGAAGCTATGGATGGTCATAAGTTCATCGAGCAGGCCATTGAAAGCGGCGCCATTGCTATTGTGTGCGAAGAATTGCCCGAGAACAAGCAAGAGAATATCACGTACGTAAGGGTAAAGGACTCGCATTACGCTTTAGGGATCATCGCTTCTAATTTTTATGACAATCCTTCGCAGAAATTGAAGCTGGTTGGCGTAACAGGTACCAACGGAAAAACCACTACTGTAACCCTGCTTTATAATCTTTTCAAATCACTGGGTTATACCGTGGGATTGCTTTCTACAGTAAAAAATAAGATCCAGAACGAAGTTATTGAAGCTACCCATACGACCCCTGACGCTATTGCCCTGAATGAACTACTGAGCAAAATGGTGGAGAAGGGTTGCCAGTATGCTTTTATGGAAGTTAGTTCTCACGCGGTTGTACAGCACAGGGTGAGCGGTATCACTTTCGCGGGTGGCGTGTTTACCAATATCACACACGATCACCTCGATTACCACAAAACCTTTGATGAGTATATAAAAGCTAAAAAAATGTTCTTCGATCATTTACCCGAGGACGCTTTTGCTTTGACCAATAAAGATGATGCCAACGGCAAAGTGATGCTGCAGAACACCAAAGCGCATAAAGTAAGTTACGCCATCAAAACGCCGGCCGATCATAAATGTCGCATCGTAGAAAATCATTTGAATGGCCTGCTGTTGAACATCGACGGGAAAGAAGTTTGGGTGAAACTGATCGGAACATTCAACGCTTATAATGTACTTGCGGTTTACACGGTAGCGCTTTTACTAAAACAGGATGCAGTGAACATTCTCACCGCGCTCAGCACATTGAACTCCGTAGAAGGCCGCTTCCAGTATTTGAAATCAGAGAATGGAATTATTGGTATCGTGGATTATGCACACACCCCCGATGCTTTAAAGAATGTACTGGAGACCATCAAAGGAATTCGTACCGGGAACGAACAAGTGATCACCCTTGTAGGTTGTGGCGGGGATCGTGATTCAACCAAGCGCCCGGTAATGGCGCAGATCGCTTGTCAATTCAGCAACAAAGTAATTCTTACGTCCGATAATCCCCGCAGCGAAGATCCCGAGGAGATCCTGAACCAGATGCAAAAAGGAATTGATCCCGTAGAAGCAAAAAAGACACTGCGCATTTCGGATAGGAGAGAAGCTATAAAAACCGCCTGTTCGCTCGCCAAACAAGGCGACATCATTTTGGTTGCGGGTAAGGGACATGAGAAATACCAGGAGATAAAGGGAGTGAAACATCCTTTCGATGATTTTGAAATCTTAAAAGATACACTAAAAGCGCTGAACGTATAATGCTGTACTATTTATTTACATGGCTCGACAAAGAATTTGACTTCCCCGGCGCGGGGGTGTTCCAGTACATCTCCTTCCGTGCTGCGATGGCGGTTATTTTCTCTTTGATCGTTTCCCTGCTGTTCGGCAAACGAATTATTAATTATATCAAGAAAAGGCAAATTGGCGAGACTGTTCGCGATCTCGGTTTAGCGGGTGAGAAACAAAAGGCCGGTACTCCAACCATGGGAGGACTGATCATCCTTGCCGCTATTATCATTCCTACTTTATTATTTGCGAAACTGCATAATGTATATATCCTGCTTATGCTCATCTCAACTGTATGGCTGGGGTTGATCGGTTTCCTGGATGATTATATCAAAGTTTTCAAAAAGAACAAAGAAGGTCTTTCCGGCCGTTATAAAATTGTTGGACAGGTTGGGATAGGCTTGTTGGTGGGCGCTGTACTTTACTTTAATCCCAATGTAGTTATTAAGGACAGGATCTCTTCAGGGGGCAAGATCTCGAACGACCCGGCGATCCATCATAATAAGGTTTACGAAGCCGCAAAGTACGCGGAAGAATCAAAATGCCTCAAGACCACGATCCCATTCGTAAAGAACAACGAGTTCGATTATAACAAACTCATCAGCTGGGTGTGCGATGATTGCAATAAATGGGGCTGGATCATTTTTATTCCGATCGTAATTCTTATTGTAACCGCGGTTTCCAATGGTGCAAATCTCACGGATGGGATGGATGGACTTGCTACGGGTACATCCGCGATCATCGGAACGACTCTAGGGATCCTTGCTTACGTATCGGGTAACACGGTATTCGCAGATTATCTCAACATCATGTACATACCCAACTCGGGCGAGTTGGTAATTTTCATCGCGGCGTTTGTAGGAGCCTGCATTGGTTTTCTCTGGTACAATTCGTATCCCGCGCAAGTGTTCATGGGCGATACCGGAAGTTTAGCCCTGGGAGGCATCATCGCTGTATTCGCTATCGCTATCCGTAAAGAACTCCTGATCCCTATCCTTTGTGGCATTTTCCTCGTGGAAAATCTTTCGGTTGTGCTGCAGGTAGTTGTTTTCAAAGTTCGTAAAAAGAAACACGGACTAGAATTTGCCAAAGCGAACCGGTTATTTAAAATGGCTCCGCTGCACCATCACTACCACAAAACAGGATTACACGAATCCAAGATCGTTTCCCGCTTCTGGATCGTAGGCATCATGCTCGCAGTATTAACCATCGTAACTCTGAAACTCAGGTAATGAGCAAACGCGTTGTTATATTAGGTAGCGGAGAGAGCGGCGTAGGAGCAGCCATCCTGGCGCAGGCTAAGGGCTTTGAGGTGTTTGTTTCAGATAAAGGAATGATCAAGGAAAAGTACAAGGCGACTTTGATCGGGAAGAACATTGCGTTCGAAGAAGGTCAGCATACAGAAGAGAAAATATTGAACGCTAACGAGATCATCAAAAGTCCGGGTATTCCTGATAAAGCAGAGATGATCAAGAAGGCAAAGGCCAAAGGCATCAACATCGTTTCCGAGATCGAGTTTGGGGGGCGCTATACCAATGCTAAGAAGATCTGCATTACGGGAAGTAACGGCAAAACCACCACCACCATGCTAACCCATCACATTTTAACGAATGCAGGCTACAATGTTGGATTGGCAGGAAATGTTGGAAAAAGTCTCGCCTTGCAGGTAGCAACCGAAAAGCATGATTATTACGTGATCGAGCTCAGCAGCTTCCAGTTAGATGATATGCACGATTTCAAAGCGGATATCTCCATTCTTTTAAATATTACCCCCGATCATTTAGACCGCTACGAATACAAATTCGAAAACTATATTCTTTCCAAATTCAGAGTTACCCAAAACCAAAAGGCCAACGACGCCTTTATTTACTGTGCAGATGATGAAGTGATAACGGAGTACTTAGAAAAAGTGAAACCACAAGCGAAGCACATACCCTTCTCCATAAAAAAAAAACTGGAAGGAGATGCCGCCTACATGCTCGAAAACCAAATCTCAATCAACATAAACCAAAACCCGTTAAACATGACAATTGAACAATTAGCTCTGCAAGGTAAACACAACGTTTACAATTCCATGGCCGCGGCTTTAGCAGCGCGCCTGGTCGACGTACGCAAAGAGAACGTGCGCGAAAGCCTCAGTGATTTCGTGAATGTAGAGCATCGCCTGGAGGTGGTAGCCACCATCATGGGCGTTGAATACATCAACGATTCAAAAGCAACCAACGTGAACTCGGTATGGTATGCGTTAGAAAGCATCAACAAACCCGTAGTGCTGATCATGGGCGGCGTTGACAAAGGCAATGATTACACGCAGTTGTATGACCTGGTGAAGGACAAAGTGAAAGCTTTGGTTTGCCTGGGCGTTGACAACGCGAAGCTGATCGAGAACTTTACCTCGGCGGTTGAAACCATTGTAGAAGCAAAAACGATGAACGAAGCCGTTGCTTATTCTTCCAAATTAGCAAAGAAGGGCGATGTAGTGCTTTTATCGCCTGCCTGCGCAAGTTTTGATCTTTTTCAAAACTACGAAGATCGCGGTATGCAATTCAAAGCGGCTGTACGTTCATTGTAAAATTAAAGAGGCTGTAGGCGTAACGAAAAGTAGACAAAATGAAATTGACCAATTACATTAAGGGAGATCGTGTCATCTGGATGGTGGTGCTCCTGCTCACCATTGTCTCCATTTTGGTGGTTTACAGTTCCAGTAACGCCCTCGCGCAAAGATCAAAAG
Source organism: uncultured Flavobacteriaceae bacterium (assembly GCA_964387075.1). GTDB lineage: Bacteria > Bacteroidota > Bacteroidia > B-17B0 > Aurantibacillaceae > PALSA-968. The sequence goes on along the minus strand of CAYLVB010000006.1, from coordinate 232,223 downwards.
GCGGAAATACGGAGTACTTCCTCATCAAGCATGGTCTCATTTGTTTAATGGGTTTTGTGATCATGTACGTGATTCATAAGGTGAACTACAAGATCTTCTCGCGCATCTCGCAGATCGGTCTGTGGATCTCTGTTCCGTTGCTTTTATTTACGTTAATTAAAGGTGTAAGCGCCGGTGAAGCTAACAGGTGGTTAGAAATTCCGGGTATTGGTTTAACTTTTCAAACCTCCGACTTCGCTAAGCTTGCTCTTATAGTATATGTGGCGCGTGCGCTTACCATTAAACAGGATCAGCTCAAAGACTTTAAGGTGATCCTGAAATATATCTTATTTCCTGTTTGCCTCATTTGCGCCTTGATCTTTCCTGCCAATTTCTCTACGGCGGCCTTGATCTTTGTTACCTGCTTATTGATCATGTTCGTGGGGCGCGTACCCATGAAATTCATTGGTATCATCGTCGGAGCCTGTATCCTGGTGGCGGTGATCGGTGGAAGCGTGATCTACGTAAAACCAGACATCATGCGACGCGGTGCAACGTGGAAAGCGCGTATTGAGAATTTCTTTAACGGAGATTCACAAAGCAATTACCAGAGCGAGCAGGCAAAAATAGCCGTCGCCCGTGGTTTCCCGGTAGGTGTTGGTCCGGGTAACAGCACACAACGTAATTTTCTACCACAAGCTGCATCCGATTTTATTTTCGCTATCATCATAGAAGAATATGGCTCCATCATGGGCTTACTGCTTTTGTTCCTGTACCTTATTTTATTCTTCCGTGCTATCCGTATCCTGCGAAAGGCGGAAAAGACCTTTGGTGGCTTGCTTGCCGTCGGGCTTAGTTTCAGCCTGGTGTTCCAGGCCATGATCAATATGGCCGTGGCGGTGAATTTATTCCCGGTTACCGGTCAGCCGCTTCCTTTAGTAAGTATGGGCGGAACTTCCATTTGGTTCACCAGCATCGCCATCGGAATCATTCTTAGCGTAAGTCGCCAGGTGTACGATAAGGAAGAGCCTCAGGAGGAGGAAGGAGGCGAACTTGTCGCGGCTTAAAATAATATTAAGCGGGGGCGGAACCGGCGGCCATATTTTTCCTGCCGTAGCTATCGCCAACCAGATCAAAAAGCAATTGCCTGATACCGAATTCCTGTTCGTGGGCGCCATTGGTAAAATGGAGATGGAAAAAGTGCCTGCGGCCGGTTATAACATCGTTGGTTTAAACATCAGCGGCTTGCAAAGGAAACTTTCTCTTTCCTTACTTTCATTTCCATTTAAGGTCATTTCAAGTGTTCTTAAGGCAAAAAGGATCCTGAAAGAGTTTCAACCGGATATTGTTATCGGGACCGGCGGTTATGCAAGCGGTCCGATGCTGCGTGCTGCGAGCTCCAAAGGAATTCCCACCTTAATTCATGAATCGAATTCCTATCCCGGTATAACAAATCGTATACTGGCAAAGAAAGTGAGCAAGGTCTGCGTAGGCATGCAGGGAATGGAAAAATATTTTCCGAAGGAAAAACTGGTTTATACCGGCAATCCTGTTCGCCAGGATATAGCCCACATTGAAGCAAAGAGAACGATCGGGCTGGAGTTCTTTGGCTATAGAGGCGACAAAAAAATAATTTTAGTAGTGGGGGGAAGCCTTGGAGCCAAAGGCATCAACGAAGCGATAGGACCGAGCTTACAGCAGCTGGCCGACAACGATATTGAATTACTCTGGCAAACGGGTAAGCCCTATTTCGAAGCTGCCAAAAAACAAACGGCTCCTTTTGTTTGGCAGCAAATAAAAGCGGTTGATTTCATCTCAAAAATGGATCTCGCTTATGCTATTGCCGATGTGATCATCTCAAGGGCAGGGGCGGGAGCGGTTTCCGAAATATGTATCATTAAAAAAGCAAGTATTCTGGTTCCATTGCCAACAGCAGCCGAAGATCATCAAACACAGAACGCTTTATCGTTAGTAGGCCGCAATGCCGCTATACTCGTTAAAGAAAGCGAAGCAAAGCAAAGATTGGTGCAGGAAGCTATTGATCTTTTAAAGAACGAGGCAAAGCAAAAAGAACTGGCCGAGAACGCCGGGAAACTTGCTATGCCTAGGGCAGCCGAAATTATAACAGAGGAAGTATTGAAGTTAGTTGGAAAATGAAGCTATTAGACCATAAATTAGTTTACTTCCTCGGCATCGGCGGCATCGGCATGAGCGCACTGGCCCGCTATTTCAATCATTACAAACTAACCGTAGCCGGTTATGATAAAACTCCAACCACTTTAACCACCGAGCTCCACGACGAAGGAATAGCATGTCACTTCGACGAAAACCCCGAATACCTCGAACATTTATTGGCCGACTACAAAAAGGAGGAAGTACTTATAGTTTATACGCCCGCGGTTCCAAAAGAGCATGCCGAATACGTTTTTCTCCAAAAACACGGTTATACCATTAAAAAACGGTCGGAGGTCCTGGGCGAGATCACAAAGCAGTTCAAGACCATCGCCGTTGCCGGAACTCATGGCAAGACCACAACTTCGTCGCTGGTAGCGCATATATTAAAAGTAGCCAACTTCAACGTTTACGCTTTTCTGGGTGGCATCACCAAAAATTACAATACAAACCTGCTTCTGGGAAAGCCGGAGGGTGACAATACCTATGTAGTGGTTGAAGCCGATGAATACGACCGCTCCTTCCTAACCCTGCATCCTTATATAGGGGTTATCACCAGTGTAGATGCCGATCATCTTGATATTTACGGCAACGTAAGTTTCATGCACGAATCCTACACGCTTTTCGCCGGGCAGGTCACCAACCAATTGATTGTTAAGAAATCTGTTGATAACACCTTAACCCTCAAAGCAAAGCGGCATACGTATGCTGTAAATTTAGAAGCGGATTTCTATGCCAAAAACATAGAGATCCACGATGCTGATTTTTATTTCGATGTAAAAAGTTCTTTGTCGTCTTTTGATCATGCTTTACTGGGAATTCCCGGTGTACACAATATTGAGAATGCTACGGCTGCCATCGCGGTTGCGCAGCTTTTGAAAATTGATAACGACACCATTAAGAAGGCCCTGCTGAGCTTTGGCGGTGTGAAACGTCGCTTCGATTATCATGTGAGAACGAAGGAGCTCGTTTACATCGATGATTACGCGCATCATCCTGAAGAGCTGAAGGCTGCCATTGGGGCGGCTAAGGCGCTTTACCCCAACCGAAAAGTGACCGGCATCTTCCAGCCGCACCTTTTTACCCGCACCCGGGATTTCGCCGATGGGTTCGCGGAGAGTTTGGATATGCTGGATGAATGTATTCTCCTGGATATCTATCCCGCCAGAGAATTACCGATACCGGGCATCACTTCGGAGATGTTGCTAGGGAAGATGAGCTCTAAGAACAAGAAGGTGGTGAAGAAGAATGAAGTGCTGGAGTTCCTGAAAACGCATGATACACAAGTACTGATGACATTGGGCGCAGGAGATATTGATACGCTGGTTGAACCGATAGAGAAATTGCTGAAAGAGAAGAAATGCAAAAGATAAACTGGAAGAAAATACGGAATGTGTGCTTATGGGTCATTGGCTCATCGGCCCTGGTATTTACTTTGGGGTTTGTGAGCGACCGCCAGCAGTTCGTGAAAGGGAAAACACCAACCATCATCATAAACCAGGATGAAGACAATAGTTTTGTGGATGAAGATGATATTTTGAAATTATTGAAGGACCGCAACGATACTTTGGTTGGCCAGCCCATGCACGAGATCAATGTATATGATCTGGAAAGGGCTTTGAACGCGCATCCATCGATCGCCGGCGCGGATGTGGCTGTGAATGTGAATGGCGACGTGACCATCAATATCACACAGCGTAAACCTATTGTAAGGGTAATGAACCTGGAGGGTGAAAGTTTTTACATCGATAACAAAGCAACCTTAATGCCTCTGGCCGATCATTATACGGCGCGCGTTCTTTTGGTGAACGGACTGATCACCGAGCAATACGCGCAATTCTACAACATGGCTATCCCTCAAATTCAGAAGGATTCGGCTTTAAGCAATGCTTCGGTGCTGGATGATATTTACGAATTGGCCAAATACCTTGCTTCTGATTCGCTCATGAACAGTTTGATCACCCAGGCTTATGTGAACGCGGAGAGAGAAATTGAACTGTATCCTGCCATCGGCGATCAAAAGATCCTTTTTGGTAAGGTAGAAGATATTGCCATAAAGTTTGAAAAATTAAGGACGTTTTACACCGAAGGATTGAACAGCAGCAACAGCTGGGAGAAATATTCGGTGATCAACCTGAAATACAAGAACCAGGTAGTGTGCACCAAAAAAACAACAAACATTAAATAAATACAATATGGAAGCATCAGACTTCGTAGTAGGCTTAGACATCGGAACCACCAAGATCGCCGCGATCGTGGGCCGCAAGAACGAGTATGGAAAGATTGAAATACTCGCCATTGGCAAAGCGCCTTCGCTGGGCGTTAAGCGCGGAGTTGTTTCGAACATCGAAGACACCATCCGATCTATAAAGGCAGCCGTGGTGGATGCTTTGTCGAAAGACATTACCATTAAGAACTCGGCCGGTGAGGCCCAGGTGTTCAAGCTCGAGCAAGTGTGTGAGCTCAACGAAGTAGTGGTGGGCATAGCCGGCCAGCATATAAAAAGTTTGCAGCACCGCGGCATGATCATGCGCCAGGGAACTACCGATGAAGAAGTAGCGCAAAAAGATGTGGATTACCTGATCGATAACATGCACCGTTTGGTGATGCAGCCGGGCGAGGAGATCATCCACGTAATACCGCAGGATTATATCGTAGATCACGAACAAGGCATCCGCAACCCAATTGGCATGGCGGGCGTTCGCTTGGAAGGAAATTTCCATATCATCACCGGGCAGGTTTCGGCTGTAAAGAATATCTACAAATGCGTTGACCGCAGCAACCTGAAAGTAGTTGACCTGAACCTCGAGCCCTTAGCTTCTGCCGACGCATGTTTGAGCGATGAAGAAAAGGAAGCGGGCGTTGTGTTGGTGGATATTGGGGGTGGTACAACGGATATCGCTATTTTCTATGATGGGATCATTCGTCACACCGCCGTAATTCCTTTGGGAGGTAATATCATTACCGAAGATATTAAGGTAGGATGTTCCATCATCAGCAGCCAGGCCGAACTTCTGAAGACAAAGTTCGGATCGGCATTAGGAGCCGAGAACCAGGAGAACGAAGTAATTTCTATTCCCGGCCTGCGTGGTCGCCCGCATAAAGAGATCTCTGTGAAGAACCTGGCCCATATCATCCAGGCACGTATGGAAGAGATCCTCGCCTTTGTAATGTACGAGATCAAGAACAGCGGTTACGAGAAAAAACTGGCAGCAGGCATCGTAGTTACCGGTGGTGGCGCGCAACTGAAACACCTGCCTCAATTAGTAGAGTATTTTGTAGGTATGGATTGCCGTATCGGTACTCCCAACGAGCACCTGGCAAAAAGCAGCGAGAATGTCACCAATCCTATGTTCTCTACGGGCGTTGGTTTAGTGATGATGGGTCTCCGTAAAATGGAGGAAGATATGCGCAAAATGCCGAGTACGGCGGGCGCTAAAATGGAGGTGTTGGAAGAGGAAGAAGAGGATACCCGTAAGAAGAAGACTGCCAACCACAGCAGCAAAACAAGAGGTAAATTCTTCGAAAATTTCAGTTCCAAGGTGGCCGATTGGCTGCGTGACGACATGGATTAATGTTAAAAAACCCTGTTTCAGGGGTGTAGAAAGGGTCCTTCGGGACCCTTTTCTTTGGCCATATTCACTTGAAAACCACTATTTCCCAATGGAGGCAATTAACAGCGGGTGGTTTAAAACTATGCCCGGGCCTCCTTCAAAACAGCCTTTACATTCAGGAAATTAGCGCAATTGTATTAGAAATTTTTTTATTCAAATATTCATACCATGATTCAATTTGAAATTCAGAACGACCCGGGCTCAATCATCAAAGTAATTGGTGTGGGCGGAGGCGGAAGCAACGCGGTGAACCACATGTTCAAAGCCGGTATCAAAGGCGTTGACTTCGTTGTTTGTAACACCGATAAACAGGCGCTCGATGTGAGCCCTATTGGCAACCGCATTCAACTCGGCGCTGCTCTTACCAAAGGCCTGGGTGCCGGCGCTATTCCTGAAATGGGTAAGAACTCGGCCATCGAGACCATCGATGAGATCCGCAAATATTTATCAGACGGAACCCAGATGGTGTTCATCACTGCAGGTTTGGGTGGCGGAACCGGAACCGGCGCCGCTCCTATCATCGCTAAAGTAGCCCGCGAAATGGGCATTCTTTGCGTGGGTATCGTTACCATGCCTTTTGGTTTCGAAGGAAAGAAGCGTAAACAGCAGGCCGAAGACGGTTTAGAGGAACTTAAAAAATACGTAGACACTTTACTCGTGATCTGCAACGATAAACTGCGCGAGATCTACGGTAACCTGAAGATGAGCGAGGCTTTTGCGCATGCCGATAACGTATTGACCGGTGCCGCGCGCGCCATCGCTGAGATCATCAGCATGCATTTGCATATCAACGTTGACTTCAACGATGTGAAGACCGTGATGAAAGACAGCGGCGTGGCCATTATGGGTACTGCAACTGCTTCCGGCGAGCGTCGTGCGATCCGTGCCGTTGAACAAGCATTGAATTCTCCTTTATTGAACGATAATAACATCCGTGGTGCCCGTCACGTGCTTTTGAATATCATGAGCGGCAGTGACGATATCAGCATGGATGAGTTCGGAGAGATCACGGATTATATCCAGGAAGCAAGCGGATATACCGCTGAGCTGATCACCGGTTACGGCATCGATCCTACTTTAGGAGATAACGTTGGTGTAACCATTATAGCTACCGGTTTCCAAAGCAACGCGCCTAAAGGATTTGAGCCTCACCGCCAGCCCGAGAAAGTGGTGACCGTACTGGAAGAGAGCAAAGTTACCGTTGTTGAGGAGCCTGTAAACGCGGTTATTCAAACAAACATCGAGCAGGTGATAGAAGAAGTGGTACAGGAAGAGAAAAAAACAGAAGAGCCTTTCCTGATCATTAAGGAAGAAGTGAAAGCGATCGTAGTGAAAGAACCTGTGGTGGAAGAGCCTGTGGCTGAAGAGACCAACGATAACGAAGAAACCTATATCGAGTCGGTTACTTTTACGGCTACTACTGAAGTGCAGGAAGAAAACATTGCCCGCGAGGTTGAGTTCGTGATCAGCAGCAGTACGGAGAACACTTCTGATATTACAGACGAAGTAGACGAACAACCTGATTTCGTGGCCGAAGAAGAAGAGCAGATCACCATGGAGCTGAAAGAGATCTCTATTGTGAACAAAACAGAAGCTCCTGTTAAAGACGAAGTCCAGGAATTATCTGCCGAAGAGAATAGCAAGCTGGAGCGTGAAGAGCGTATCCGCCTGGCACAAGAGCGTATCAAGAAACTGAAAGATATCACCCTGAAATTAAAATCTCCCGAAGGCTTGATGGAGCTGGAGAAGGAACCCAGCTTCCAGCGCCAGAACATCAAATTAGACGAGACCAATTTCAGCAAAGAAAGCAACGTATCTCGTTACACCCTGGGAGAAAGCGACGATAAGAAGACGGAGATACGCCCCAATAATTATCTACATGACAATGTAGACTAGTTAGACCCCGCCGTCGCAGCAACAAAAGCTATGGCGGATGAATAGGCTTTTGCAACCAAACATAGACAAGCCCCCGCCCGTAAGCGGGGGTTCTTTTTTTTCCTCCCCCGTCCGCCCCGGCGGACACCCCCTCCAGCGGGGGACATGGCTGTTACTTGGTAAGGATTATCTTCTTTGTGAGTTCACCCGCTCTTAGAAAGTAAGTTCCATGCTCAAGGTCAGATAAAGTGATCTCCTCCAAAGAAGAAACTGACTTTTTAGAAAAGACCGGCCTTCCAAAAAGATCGAAGATATTTACCTCCGTATTCAATAAGCGTTGAGGCAGTTTGACCTGAATCTTGTCAGTAGCCGGGTTGGGATAAACCTCAAAACCATCTTTGGCGGTCCCGGAAATTCCGGTGGTTGAGGCAAGCGGTATTTGCAGTACAAAAACGTCTCTTCGGGTTGTACTTCCCCAATTGCTGGTAAAAACGGCGTATTTACCGTTGCGGCTGATGTTGGCTCGTGGCGAACTCCAGTAAGCGTTGCCACCGCTCTGGTTGAGGTAATCAGAATGGGTGTGGCATAGCCTTCTAACCGCTTTACTGCCATCGGTTGCTACCTGGAAAAGCTCATCGCGGAAAATACCCGCCGTTGGAAGTGTATTGGCAATGAACGTACTTACCAGGATCCAGGATTCATCATTAGCCAGCATGGAAACATGATCGCCCATACTCCAATCGTTCTGGTAATTTAGCACGTCGTAAAAAACGTGCGGGTTGGCCAGCGAGCGGAAGGTGTAGGCGTTGTTCCAGTTATCGGCTCCTATCACGAAGCCCATGCCGTTATCAGAGTGGCCGGGAGAGTAATCGGGGCCGTTATCGGTGAGGTATTCTATATTGCCGTTCAGCAGGTTCTTTATTTCCACTTCAATCACGCCGGCGCCGGAGTTTCCTGTTTTTATAACAAGGTAATTCCCTGTTTTATCAACCTGCACTTCGTCCAGCGACAGGCTTCCGGTATCCACGGCGTTGGTAGCGACCCGGTAGGTAATGTAGCCCACATTGGTGTAATTAACATTTTCTTTGAAAGTAAAAGCAAAAACGCTGTCGTTGATGGAGCGGCTCATTTGCTGGAGGTAGAGGTTCGAATAGTCGTTGCCGAAATTATGCAGCAGCGTATAGGTTCCGTTGACCACATCGTAGCTATACAGTTTTTGGGAAGTGTGGCAGAGCATTTTGTTGTTAGAGGTTCCGCTCCAGATAGCGTCTTCGGCATTCGGGGCGCCGTCGCCGGGAGGATTGCTTGGGAACATGGCGCGTTTGTTAGAAATGGAAAAACCAAGCGTATCGAAATCGTAGAGCGTGGGCGAGCCGCCTACGCTGAAAATATAGAGCAAAGTTGAGTTCTTATTGAAGCTGGGCCAGTAGGAGTAGGCCTGCATGTTGTCGTTGCCGTCGTTGGCATCGGTTACGCGCAGCAAGGTTGTGCCAAAGGTTGGATCCACAAAGGTATTCCCCGCCGCGGGAATTGTTGGTGGTGGCGGCTCAGGATAAACTCCGTAATCGGTTTTGATGGACTGCGCCAGGCAAGTGCTGCTGATAAGAAGCGGAAGGATGAATTTCATGAGGCAATTTAGGGAAAAAGTGATAGCAATGACTACCGAACAAATAAAATGCAATTCTAAAACGATGCAGAAAGGACTTACTAAGGAGTAAACCACCCCGCTTTTTCGTTCCGCTGCGGCGGACCAGGAAAAAGCCCCTCCTGTGAAAGTAGGGGAATCTAAATACAAGATCCGTACTAAATGTATTGGCTGCTAAAAGCTCCCCTCCTTTTCAAGGAGGGGTCTTCGCGTGAGCGAAGGGGGTGGTTCAGAGGCTGCTATTTATGCACCTGCTTGTGGTACTGTTTATGATACTCGAAGTTCTTGAGTTTTTTGCTGTAATTGATAATGGCAGAGGGGAAATCCTCGCCTGCGGCGGTTGCTTTGCTGTGCGCCGGATCGAACTCCACGTTTACGTACACGCGGTATTTTTTGGGTTTTAGGCCATCGGGCAGGTGCGTATCTACAATGATGCACTCGGGCGCTAAAGTATCTTTTAAGAAGAAAATGGTATAGTTTTGCGCCGGCTCCAGCACCAGGAACTGGGGCTTGAGGTTTTGCACCACAACTGTATCCCACAATTTAGCTTTGCCCTTGTGTACGGCCGCCTTGTAATCCTTAACCTGCTGGCCTTTAAAGGTGAGTTTGGTAACCACCTCTATAGTGGACTGGCCGTAGCCAATACCGCACAGCAACACCAATAAAAATGAAAGGCTAAAGGCTTGGTTACGCATGGCTAGGCATAAATGGTTTACCAAAAATAGGGAATTTTTGGGAACCACAAAGAGCGTACCCGGCTTGTTTTTAACTAGGGAACAAGGGTATCTTTTTTCAGAAGAAGCTTGATGGGTTGGGTGGTATCGCGGTTGGCCCACATCTCCCATATTTGGTGCATATGAGCATACTCGAAATATTCTTTCTTGGTCTTAAATCTTTTTCCTTTTAGCATCCAGTCGAATTTTTCTTGTTGATCAAAAAATCCCCATCCGGGGCCTTCAAAGTGGCTAATAAACCAATCCTCATTTATTTCACCATTTTCTGTTAGATAAGGGGCATATACTTCCTTAAGGGCGATGTGGTGTAGCTCCGTATAAGAAAGCGGTTGTCTTTTATCATGATTTGGAGCCATTTCTCTTGGAATAACAATGCTAGCGCCATAAAAGAAATGCCAATTCGAATTTATTTTTTCGCCGTAAAAAATTTTTAATCCATCTGAAGTGGCAGTTCTGTTTAATCCGGATCCATAATTATGAATGCAACTTATAAACCGGTTCTTGTTTTTATTTATACAAATAAGGCTATCAAGTTTTGTTACAGAATATGTTGTATCTGCGGAGCCAATGATATTACTTAGTTTACGCATTTCAATTGTATCCGAAGCCAATTTTAGGAGGTTTATATATTCCTTTTCTCCAAAAGTAGAGATTGAAGTTTCTTTAAACTTAGTGTCATTATTCTTAACATTTCTATCACACGAAATAATCAGGAGCAATGCCCCTAAAATTAAAACGGTTTTTTTTCTAATGTCTTTTTCTAACATATCCTTTAGGATCAGTGGGATTATACTTTATCTCGCTAAAAATCCAAAAATAATTAACAATTGAGTGACTTTCCAAATAATCTTTTGGGTCAAACTGTTTGGGAAAGTGTATTCGGCCATATTTTTTGGGATTCTTTGTGGTTATACCGGGTATTTCGCATTGAGGAGCAACCCCATCCTGTTCCCACTTGGGATTTAATTCATTGCAGCCATATTGCCAAACCTCTTCAAAAATACTAAAATCAATGGCCCCGTTACTACTGCAGGCATTTTCGGGAGCTAATGAATAAAAACGGCCAAATTTGATCTTGAGTGGACTTGATTTGAGAGCCTCAATAATACCTAAAGCATATGCGTGCCCCATGCTATGAGAAACAATGTCTATAGTATCAATTTTAGGATCAAATTTTATTGTGCCATTCATTATTTTGCTAATAATATCATATCCACAGGCTTTGCCACAATATTTTCGCGTATTGAAACCTTTGTCATTCGGTGTGGTATGAAGCCTGTATAACGAAGTATTGTGTAGAAATTGTTCGCACACTTTATCGGGTAAAAGAGTTACCGGAAATAGGGGGGCAACGGGTTTTTTTCCTGCAAAGCAAAACCACATGGAGTAATTACTAGTAAAAGATGCTTCACTGATATGATTAGAGGTGCCTACCGTGTGGTGCCCGTCGGCATAGACCACATTCTTTGTTCCTATTCGATCAACAAAAACAGCATCTACCCCGCCCCAGTAACCCCAAATATCAGTAAAATTGGCAACGTCATTTTCCTTAGGGTGCTCATCACCAATCCAAGGTGGATTGGGACGGTAGCCATTAGAAAAAATCAAAAGATTTCTTCCTAGAGTTTTAGTATCAAGAAATTCAATGAGAGCATCTAAAAGTTGTGGTGGAGCACCGATCTCAATGCAATTATCTACCGAAATGTAATCGAGGGCTTTATTACTTTGACTTGTGGCATCCCAATAAGTGCGTGTAACTTTTTTTATTTTGCCTTTTGGATTACAATCAACATAACTTCCAGGGCAGAAAGGCATGCCAATTGTCAAAGACCGGTAGCAATAGCCACCCACAAAAATGTTAGTGGTGTTCCATGCTTTTCCACATTCATTTTTTAAAAGCACGAGTGGCTTATTTTCAAGTACAGCTGTTTTTATTTTGTTAAGCATACGACTTATCCATTTCAGCTCGTCACTCGTCACTATCGCCCCCTCATCATCCCCTTCCAGCGCTCCAATAATTGAAACAGGCTCATGTACATAATCCCAGTATTTGCCCTTGTAAAGTTCAATTCCATTCGCATAGTCCATTAAACAATTGCTGGTAGCGCGGGGCATGGAAGCGTTGCCGTCGAAACTGTGTTCCAGGGCAAAGGCACCGTGGCCCAGCTCATGTGCAATGATATTGCCTATGGGGTTTGCGGTAAATAAATAACCAATGTTCCTGCCGCGCGGCATTTCCCCTAAAATACCGGGCATCAGGCTATCGGTTTGTTTGTCGGTCACTATCAGATAATACTGATCGCTTTTATAATACGTTTGTGCGCGCACGTATTTGTTGATCGCGATCAACTCCTTGCTGTAGCGATCGAATAAATTGCTTCCTGTGTTTAATCTACCGTTGCCATCCTTGTCCCACAAAGTATCCGCAACTGTTATTGCCGGTGCTATATCCACTTCCCAGCTGGCTACGCTTTGCTTATAAATATCATTCAGATTTTTTTGTATCGTAGCTTTATCCAAACTCACATTTCCCAGCGGCACTAAGGTCACTTTTTTCTGTTCTTGTTTATAACTCACAATGTTGATCTTGGCAATGTTCACCAGGGTATCTTTATGCTTGTAACAAGCAAAAAGTTCCTGAACATCGCCATGTTTTCCTCCAATCACGTAAAGCTGACGAACACTCCCGGTTCCCTGTGTTTTGTAAACGGTTCCGGTCCCTGTAATGAATAAAATGCTGTCGGGTGTAAGCCCTCCCTGTAATTGATAGCTAAGATCGATCATGTCATACTTTTGCGCCATCACACTTTTCCAATCCACCGGATCTTTTGAATCAGCGGTCAGGTTCCGTACCGTCAAATAATAATTGATCAGCGAAGGATATTTGAACTTGTCAATGCCGTATAATTGCTTCAAACTTCCGTTAAATGTCGTCACGCCTCTATCAGTTACTATATAATTCTTTTTGTCGGGGACCTCACCATGGCCGCTCCCGGCAGTTCCTGCGTTTATTACTTGTCCGTCTGCAGTAACGATGAAAAGATTTCCGTTGCTGTCTTCAATGGTCGCGCCGTTGGGCGTGTAGGTGTAGGTATTTCCTTCTACGGTAAAAGTCCCCGTGGTACTGTTTACTTGAATATCCGAAGTGCTGAGGGGGGAATGCGTTTTTATCTCGGGTTCTTCTGTTCCATCATGTATAGTACCGATAGAATTATTCTGCACCCAATCATCGAGTCCATGCGATAAAGCATTTACTTTTCCCTGTACCACAACCTGCTCTTCGCTCACACTGATGTTATTGAAACCGCAATTTACGAGGCTCACAAAGGGTATTCGTATCCGGCCATAGCCGCTGTAAGTTCCCGTTGGGCTCACGGGATTCGATAAGCCGGTTACTTCCATTTCAAATTGCCCAACCTGCCAATGCATGCCCACGATGGCTTGCTTCAGGGGAACAAAATTTGCGCTGTTTAAACTTGCCGGAAGTTCGCCGCATTGGTAATCGGGAGGGGCCAGCGTGGTGGCGCTGACAGGATCGCTGAAAGGTGAAGTATAGTCGTTCTCGCTTCCACGCACATGAAATTCGTAAGTGGTTTGCGGCTCAAGATCGAGTACCCTCGTGCGAGCGTTAGAAGTGATCACCGGGAACCAATTAGTTGTTCCTGCCTTCCTGAACTCCATTTGATAGGAAGTAAAATTGGCCACGCTGTCCCACCACACTTTGATCTGCCTTTGGGTGACCGCCTGCGCATGAATATTGAGATCGAGATGCAGGTCATCGTAAACGCCACCATACGTAAACGTGCATACCTGGCTATAGCCGCCGTTCTTAAAAAAATCACGACCGGTAATATCTTGTGCCTTGACGCGCCAGGCGTATTCCATGCCGGGCAAAAGCGGGGGCTCTGTAATGCCGTAATTGATCATGGTTACATTAGTGGTGTAGGTATAGATCGGCGGAGTAGTTTGCACCACGTTGTTTGCCACGGCGCCTTGCGGACGTATTTCCCAAAGTTCAAACACATACTCTGTGTTGGCGGCGCTATTGGGCGAGCCCATGTTCATTTGCGTGAAGGTAAAGGTTTGCTGCTGCGGATTGGTGATCGTTACCGTAGAGGCGCACTGCGGAAGATTGAGGAAAGGAGGATCGCTCAACACCATCCAGGCCTGCGCGCAGCCCACGTTGCTTACCTGAATAGGAGTAGGGTTGTTGTAATCGTAAGCCGTCACGCAAACCGAATAAAAACCTTCGGGCAGCACTTTTTTCTGTTCGTACTGCGCTTTGGTAATGCCTGTGAAATCGAGGTTCTGCGTATTCAGTAAATTAAAAAGATCGCTTCCGCTCAACTCAAAAGGTATGCCCGGCTGTAAAGTGTGTGGACCATCAAAAAAGAATGGTTTGCTTTGTATGGTAATGCCTTGGCCCTGTATAGAGATCTTGAGCTTGATGTTGTAGGAAGGCTTCGTAAAATCGGTAAAGACAAAAAGCAGTTTTAGTTTTTCTTCTCCGGCGCTGGCGTAATCGGCTACGTAGCCGCTGAAGGGAGCAACCAGTTGCGTGCTGATGTGTACGGGGTAGCTCTGCGCATTCGCGCCGAAAGCAAGTAACAATATATATACGATGATGCAGAGTCGACGCAGCATAAAAGGCATCAAAAATATGATTTTCCGCCTATTGGGAAAGTTTTTAGCGGGTTATTTTAACCGTTTTTGTAGATAATGAAGGTTGGATAGCCTCGTACCTCACCCCTCCCGATAGCTATCGGGATCTCATGAAAGGAGAGGGGGAATACAGATTACTTCCTCATCAAGCCTTCGATCTCATCCGCCTCGATTGGAATTGAAGCCATAAGGTTTGTTGGCGCGCCTTTTTCGTTGATGACGAGGTTATCTTCCAGGCGCAGGCCCAGGTTTTCGGCGGGTATGTAAATGCCGGGTTCGCAGGTAAAGACCATGCCGGCCTCGAATTTGCGGTAGCGGTTTCCTAAGTCGTGCACATCCAGGCCCAAATGGTGCGAGGTACCGTGCATGAAGTATTTTTTGTAGAGCGGGCTTTCGGGGTTTTGTTTTTTTACATCTTCGGCTTTCAGTAAACCAAGTTTTATGAGTTCTTCTTCCATTACGGCGCCTACTTCGCGGTGGTAATCGGCAATGACGTTGCCCACCACCAGCATTTTCTCTGCGGCGCGCTTTACACGCAAAACTGCGTTGTACACATCTTTCTGGCGTTGCGAGAATTTTCCATTCACCGGTAAGCAACGCGTTAAGTCGCTGTTGTAATTGGCGTACTCGGCGGCAACGTCAAGCAATAAAATATCGCCGTCCTTGCACTGTTTGTCGTTCTCAATATAGTGCAGCACGCAAGAGCTGTAGCCCGAGCCAATGATGGGCGTATAGGCAAAACCTTTACTGCGGTTCTT
This sequence comes from uncultured Flavobacteriaceae bacterium, assembly GCA_964387075.1. Lineage (GTDB taxonomy): Bacteria > Bacteroidota > Bacteroidia > B-17B0 > Aurantibacillaceae > PALSA-968. The sequence goes on along the minus strand of CAYLVB010000006.1, from coordinate 216,784 downwards.
TACAAACTCGTGCAGTAACTCCGCCTCAATTTCAAATTCCCAAACACCGGGTTTTACAAATCCCAGCAAGCGACGAAATCCTTTCTCGGTAATTTCACACGCGTGTTTGATCAATTCAACTTCGGTCTTGGATTTAATGGCGCGCAAATGATGCATGATAGGAGCCGAGCGCTCGTAACGATGCACCGGGTATTCGTTCATGCACCATTTTACAAAGCGTGCCTCGCGGGTCTCGGTTTCAATAACGGCGCGCACATGCTCGTTGGTGTTCAGGTAAATAGTTTCGGCTTCCACTACCAGTGAGCGGAAAATGGTTTTAAAATCACTCAGCCAATACACACGTTCAATGCCGCTTGCCTCGGTGGCTTCTTTCTTTGTGAGTTTATGGCCTTCCCAAATGGCGATCAACTCGCTGGTCTCTTTTAAAAACAATACTTCTTTATGCAGGCCGTCCTTGGCATCGGGGTAAATAAGCAAAATGCTCTCTTCCTGGTCGATACCGCTCAGGTAGAACAGATCGGTATTGGGCATGTATTTCATGTGGCCATCGGCGTTGGTGGGCAACACATCGTTGGCGTTGAAGATGGCAATGGAGCCGGGCTTTAAAGCGGCCGAGAAACGCTTGCGGTTATCAATGAAAAGCTGCTTGTTAATGGGATTGTGGCGCATAAATTGAGTTTTTGTTTCCCGAAGGGATTCCTTGGCAACAAATATATAAGAATTAGCCCCCCCTTTAGCAGGCGAGGCCTAAATCCCTCTAAAAGAGGGAGCCTGGCCAAAACCCCATTGGAGGGTTTGGTCCAAATCCTAATAATGAAGGCTTTTGGGTTTTCATAAACCGATTTAGGTGCGCTTCTTTGTAAAAAGAAAGATCATGAATTGTCCATGCGTTTAAAAGCTGTAAAAGGCTGATGGTTTCAAGGGTTCCCTGGCCCTTTTCTTTTTTGTTTAGTGGAAATATCTCATCCCGGCGAGTGTCGGGATTTTTTCATTCCGGCTTTGCTCACTTAAGGGCATGAAAAAAGGGCAAGCTACTTTCATCGCACCGCTACAACCGCTTACCCTTGCTCCGTTCCCGTCCTGGGGGATTCAGCAGGAGCTGGTCGTGAAAGACTTGCCCGCCGCAAATTTAGCAATTTTTAGAGAGTAGGCAATTACATTTTTGACCCGAAATACGCGTATTTGGCTGGCCAATACAGGAGCAACAAACACATAGCTCATCTTCTGATATTCACAGTAATCCCTGATAGTCTCACTGGAACCTGAAAATAGAGCTTAGAAAGAATTTGGTCAGTAATAGCGCGTTGGCCTCGACGGTGCGCGATGGTGGCGTGCCCTGTGCGGAAGGGATCGCTCCGTCTTGATTTTTTGGTTCTTTTTCATCAAGGAAAAAGAACGTGTAAGGCTGTTCGCAAGGACAAAACCCTCCGGAGAAGGATACCAAGGTTTAGTAAGGGCCCGAAGCCTTGATCAGGCACTGCTAAGTTCTCCCCCTTTTTTCAAGGGGGAGTACCGCGAGCGAAACAATTTACCTCTGAAACCGGATCTTCCTGCTCGTGGGGAGGGGGTCCTTCGGAGAAAGCAAGTTAAAACCTGTTAAACAGCCCAATAGGAGCCCGCCTATTTCGTTAATCCGATAAAAATTAGAACTTTGTAGTGTATGCAGATCTCTGTGGTCATCCCCCTCCTTAACGAAGACGAATCGCTGCCCGAATTGCACGAGTGGATAGCCCGTGTAATGAAGGAACATAACTTCTCGTACGAGGTCATTTTTATAGACGACGGCAGCAAGGACAAGAGCTGGCAGGTGATCGAAGGTTTGGCTGCAAAAGACGCTAACGTAAAGGCCATCAAGTTCCGCCGCAATTACGGTAAATCGGCCGCCCTGCATGTAGGTTTTGAGGCCACGCAAGGAGATGTGGTAATTACCATGGACGCCGACCTGCAGGACAGCCCCGATGAAATTCCGGATCTCTACAAAATGATCACGCAGGATGGATTTGACCTCGTGAGCGGCTTTAAAGAAAAAAGACACGATCCAATTACTAAAACGGTACCTACCAAATTATTCAACGCGGCTACGCGTATGATGAGCGGCATTAAACTGCGCGATTTCAATTGCGGTTTAAAAGCTTATCGCAAAGATGTGGTGAAGAGCATTGAAGTGTACGGCGAAATGCACCGGTACATTCCTGTTATTGCCAAATGGGCCGGCTTCAGCAAGATAGGAGAGAAGGTGGTAACGCACCGCGAGCGCAAATACGGCCACACCAAATTTGGACTGGAGCGCTTCATCAATGGTTTTTTAGATCTGCTCACAATAACTTTCATTTCCAAGTTCGGCAAGCGCCCCATGCATTTGTTTGGATTATTAGGGACCATTATGTTCATGGTAGGTTTTGTGGTGGCCGGCTGGCTTGGCGCGCAAAAAATGTACGCCGTCATGCACAACATGCGCGCGCCTTTGGTAACCACTAATCCCTGGTTCTTTATCGCTTTAACCACAATGGTTTTAGGAACTCTCCTTTTCCTAACGGGTTTTGTAAGCGAACTTATTCTCCGTAATTCTTCCGTGAGGAATAATTATCTGCTGGAGAAGAAGATTGGAATTTCGTCTTCTCTCTAAACTCCATGCGTGTTCCAAAACCAATTTCCACTAAAGTAACCTTAGAGAATTACCTCGATGAGCATGTCATTACAATTCTGTCTCCCGGATGGAACGCCAATATTGCCTTCCTTCTCTTTTTTACTGTCTTTTGGAACTCTATGCTCGTATTTTTTATCACCACCGATGCGCCCGGGAAAATAGCCTTGTTTACACCATTCATAGTGGCCGGGTTGGTGGTATTTTTTATTTTTCTTTATTCCCTGTTAGGTAAAACCATTGTTGTCATCAATCGCGACGAGATCCGCGTAAGCATCAAATTATTCAATCTTGAATTTAAGCGGAAAAGAACTACCGCTAACCTCGAGCGCATCGATGAAGATATTATCTATTTGCGCAACAAGAAGCCGGTGTATGGCATAGTCTTATTTTTCAGAGAAGAGAAGAAAATAAGTTTTGGGACTAAACTGAGCGAGGAGGAGAGAAAGTGGTTGAAGGAAGAGCTAAACTATTTGCTTGAGAAGAAGGTGGGGCTATAATTCTACTTTGTTTTTAAGATCCCTTTATCAATATCCTTAAAACACGTTACAGATTTATTCATTCGAACATATCTGAAAAAGGTCACTTTTTTTCCGGTTGTAAATAAGACAAGTAAAGAATTTTTATAATCCGAGTATATGATATAACCGTTCTTTTTGATGTAAGTACTTCCAAATCGTTTAGTGAGATCCTTTGTTTGCTTGTTTACGAAATCATTTTTGGAAAGAGATTTTTCGGAATAAAGAGAAGAGAATTCAATTAAAGTATCTCCCGATCCGCCCAGTTCACCCACTTTGTTTCCTGCGCAAAACAAGGTTGGGGTTTTATCGTTGGTACAATGCGCTAGCACACGATAAATACTATGTTGTTGATCCGAGTACCAGTAAGGCTTTTTTGAAACGTTTCCTATACAGTCAACTACTCCCTGGTTGAAATAAGAAAGCAATGATTTCCCGAGAGGATCGGTAAAATAATCGGCTAGTTCCTTATTGATCGGGATAGAAATATTGAATGTGTCTTTGTCGGGGATCGAATCCTTTAGTATTTGGTTTTGGGAAAATGCTGACGTAGAAGACCCCAAAACAAAAAGCAATATAGTGATCGATCGAAAACTCATTTCTTCTCCCCCTTCAAGGTCAAAAACGGCACATCGCAGGCCTCCAGTTCAAAGTTTGCTACAATTTCCTGCCATTTTACTTTCAATTCACAGTCGGTGGGCTGCAGGTAGATCTTCTTTACTTTTCCGTCGGGGCAGGTGTAATCAAAATCACAGTTCAGGGTTTGTGGTCCTTCAAAGGCAAAGGGTTCCTTGAAGTTTTCGGCAAGGTCAATGTTCTTAATGTGTATCTTCTTTCCCAATACATGCGTGTATAGTTCAAAAATGGCGCGCACCACTTTTACTTCTATCTGGTTGCGCGCTTTGTTATAGCTTATCTTGATATCGCCCGGCACAGTAGTGTGGTAATTGAAGGGGCCCACATGTACCTTCACATCGCAGCTAAAATGCGAGCTGTCGGGCCGTATCATCATTTTCATATTTTTGGCCGTGTAGTGATATTTGCCTTTGATGAATACTACTTCGTAATCGTTGGTGCCGTTCACCGAGTCTATGGCCTTCAGTATCTTATTGATAGTTTCCTCGTGTATAGTAACCGCGAAATCGTTGGCCTTCTGGGCTATGGCGCCAAGACTGAGGAGCAGGAGTAAGAGGGTAATTCTCATAAATGAAGGAATAGGCAAAAATACGCTTTTCGGCTTGCTTAATTTCAAAAAAGTGCTACTTTAGTATAGCGCAAACTACAAAAGCCATGCCGATAAAACCCATACCCTTTTTCTTATTGGTTCTTCCGGCTTTCCTGGCTGCGCAAAATCCCGCACCCGACGTGATCTACGTTCCGGGCTCTTCCGTAAAACTCGACCAGCTAACCGGCGATTACGAATTCCAATGGGCCGTTCCTACAGCCAACCAAACCAATACCAATTACGGCCTTACGCGCACCGACCTCGGCGTGCCTTTCCGTCATAACAACATTACCTATTTGCTCTTCGGCGATTCGCAGGGCACGCATCCCGGAGATAGAGATGCTACGGCTTATACTTCGGATACAAATCCCGATGACGGCCTGGCTCTTTCTTTCCTTACAGATATTAATGGCAATTGGGATCCTTTGACCATACCGGGGGTGAACATGAGCACGTTTAATGTTCCTACCGAAGTAGTAAGCTGGAACGGCAACATGTATCTGTACGCCACTACCAATACCATGGCCAAATCGGTGGTGGCACTATCAACCGATAATGGTTACACCTACACAAAATTATACGATTGGAGCACGAATCATTTCATCAACGCCAGCATTGTAGAAGTGAATTTGAACGCCGTTCCCGGTTTTCCTTCTTCTACAGGACAAGGGATGGCCATTTTTGGCTCGGGAACTTATCGCGCAAGCAATGTGTATCTGGCTTACCAGCACATGAACAATATTGGTACCGCAAGCGGCATTCAATATTTCGCGGGATTGGTTGGAGGAAATCCTACGTGGACCACTAATGAAGCTTCGGCAGCGGCGCTTTTCAATCAACCCTGCGTAGGAGAGCTTTCCGTTACCTACAACGCATTCATTAAAAAATGGATCATGACCTACAACTGCGATCAAAATCCTTCAGTTGGAGTGAACGCGCGCTTTGCGGATATGCCCTGGGGTCCATGGAGCCAGGAACAGGTGATCTTTCATGATTGGGTAGATGGCGGTTATTGCAACTTCATACACGTAGACTGGAATTACCAGAATTGTGATAACGCGTTCGACGCTGGACGGGAATACACATGGGGCGGCGATTATGGTCCCTACCAATTCCCGGAATTTGCCAAGAGTACCGATAACACAAAAACTTCTATTTATTATACCTTGTCAACCTGGAATCCGTACACGGTAGTTTTGATCCGTAGCGATCTGGAATTGCAGCCTAAGAATTTGCAAGTGATACAGGATGTTTGTCCGCGCAACGGCTTAAATTTTACCTGGGAGAACGCGGGTACGAATTGGTTCATTGATGTTTCTGAGGATCCGAACTTTGCCAACTGGTATTATAAGGCTGTGCCTAATGTAACGTCCACGCCGGGCCCTGAGAATTTTGTGAATGTGAGCAACGCAACCGATTACCTGAACCTGCAGCCGCAAAGAACGTATTACTGGCGTTTGTGGAATGGCTACAGGCATACCTCGGGCGGAAGTTTCACCACGCCGCTTTGTACTTACACGAACACAAATTGCAGCGGGAATTTTTACGATTTGGGCGGAGGTTCGGCTGTTTACACAGGCAACGAAGATTATACTACGATCTTTAGTCCAGCCGGTGCAACTTCTGTCTCCATGACCTTCAGCGCTTTTGATACCGAAGCGGGTTATGATTCACTTTGGATCTATAATGGTTTGCCCAATACTACGCTGATCGGCAAATACACCGGCAATGTAAGTCCCGGCACTGTAACTGCAAATACAGGAACCTTGTCGGTGCGCTTTAAATCAGATCCTTTAGTGCACAACAACGGTTGGTCGGCCACCTGGAATTGTGTTACGGGCGGAACGGGTATTGCAGAGAATGAATCGCCGCAGGTTTATGTCTATCCTACAGCCGGTGCTGATGTTTTTACTATAAACAGTAACGGACTCGAAATTAAAAATGCGAGTGTATATAATCCATTGGGAGAATTGGTTTTTAAAACAAACGAAGCAAAGTTCGATCTCGGCACGATGCCGGCAGGAACTTACCTGGTAGTAACAGAAGCGGGCGATAAAATATTCAGAAATAAAATTATTCTGTCGAAGTAAGGTATGCTCCGTATCCTTAAATATTCTTTAGTGCTGATCGTCATTCCCTTTGTATCAAGCGCGCAAACACCGGTCATTGATTCGCTGAAAGCCGTGTTGAAAACCGCAAAAGAAGACTCCAATAAAGTAAAAGCCCTGGCCATGTTGGGCGATAAACTGTGGCGCGTGGGAGAGATGGATACAGCCATGATCCTTGCTAAAGAGGGTGTAGCGCTGGGCGAAAAGATCAAGTACAAAAAAGGATTAGCCACAAGCCTGGCTACGGTAGGCCTCATTCACTGGCAGAAAGGCAATTATCCCGAAGCGTTGAAATTTCACCTCGAGGCCTTGAAGATCCGGGAAGCGATCAACGAGCAAAAAGGCATAGCGGCCTGCTACAATAACATAGGCAATGTGTACTGGAACCAGGAGCGGCTGGATGAGGCGCTGGTCTATCACAAGAAGGCGCTGGCCATACGTGAAAAGATAAATGACAAGAGCGGCCAGGCCGGTACTTACAACAACATCGGCACCATCATGATCGATAAGAACGATTTCAAGGAGGCGGAGAAGTGTTTTTTGAAAAGCGTGGAGATAAGGGAAGGTCTTGGCGACAAGGCGGGGATGGCCACAGCATTAAATAACCTGGGTATTGTTTATATCACGCAAAAGAAGCCCGAACTGGCCTTATCGAATTATGAAAAAGCACTGGAGATACGTGAAACAATAGGCGATAAGAGCGGTATCGCTTTTTCCCTGAGCAGCATTGGCGCGGTGCTGTTCGCACAGAAAAAATATAAACAGGCCCGCGGGCACGAAACGAGGGCGCTAGAGATCGCGAAGCAATTGGGAAGCAAAAGACAGATCAGTACGGCTTACATGCGACTTGCCAGGCTCGATAGTGTAGAAGGTAATTTCAAGGGTGCCTATACTAATTTCAGGCTGGATATGATGTACCGGGATAGTATGATCAGCGAGGCCAATACCAAAAAGAGCGTAGAGGAAGCTATGAATTACGAGTTTGAGAAAAAGGAGGCTGCGGCTAAAGCTGAGCAAGAGAAGAAGGACGCTATTGCCGAAGTGGAAGCACATAGACAGAAATTAATTACCCGGGCTGTCTCGGCTTTCGGGCTATTGATACTCATTTTCGCTGTTTTCGCTTATAGAAGTTATTTGCAAAAACAAAAAGCCAACAAAGAGCTTGCCGAAAAAAATGTGGCCATTGCCGAACAGAAAATGCTCGTGGAGCATAAGAACCTGCTGATCACCGACAGTATTGAGTATGCCAAGAGTATACAAGACGCTATCTTACCTGCACAAACTTTGTTAGATAAGCAATTAGGGAAGGAAAATTACTTTGTGCTGTTCAAGCCAAAAGACATGGTGAGCGGCGATTTCTATTGGGCAAAGCCGGTGAAAGATAAAGTATTCCTTGCCGCTATTGATTGCACGGGGCACGGTGTGCCAGGGGCTTTTATGAGCCTGATGGCTTTTAATATGCTGGAGAATATCATTATCAAGAAAGAATTCTCCAATCCTTCGCTCATCCTGGATGAATTGAATGGGCAGGTATTGAGCATCCTCAACCAGCAAACCGAGAGCGCTTCTGCCAAGTATGGCATGGACATAGCGCTTATAGAAATAGATCGAAAAAAGGGAAAAGTAGAGTATGCCGGTGCGCATAACCCTTTGCTTATTGTGAGAGAAGATATGGCGGAAGATAACGGAAATAATGGTAAAGGAACTTTGATAGCGAAAGCGGCCATTCATAAGACTGTAATGACAGAAGTGAAAGCCGACAGAACAACCATAGGCATGGCGCAGGAAAAATTCACCAATCATACCGTGCAGGTGCAAAAGGGAGATATGTTGTATGTTTTCACCGATGGTTATCCCGATCAAAAGGGCGGGCAGCTCAATAAAAAATTCTTCGCCACCACTTTTAAGGATCTCCTGCAGGCCCACTCGCAAAGAACCTGTGCCGAGCAAAAAGAAACGCTGGAAGGCACCTTTGAGCAGTGGAAAGGGGACAATGAGCAGGTGGATGACGTGTTGGTTGTTGGAATTAGGATTTAAGCCGCTTCCTTAGTAATTTTGTTTAGTGAAACGTCTCTTAGGCCTGGTCTTATTTTTTCCTTTTTGCATGGCAAGCGCGCAAACGGGCACGCACCTGCATCTTGTTTCCGCGATGCTGGATTCTATAAAGGCTGTTAAAACCTTGCGCATAAAGATCACCGCTACTGAGAAGGTAGGTAAGGGCTACTTAACAGCCATTTCAGAGAACAAGCTCGAGATAAAACCCCGCAAGCTCTATTTCATCAACCGCGAGAAGAAACTCGAGATCCTCTATAAGGAGGGCGAGAACAACAATAAGGCAGTAGTAAAACCCCATGTTTTTCCTTACATCACCATGTCGCTCAATCCAAACGGTAGCCTGATGCGCAAGAACCAGCATTATACCATTAACGAGTTGGGTTACGACTATATTGCCAAGAACATTGCCATCGCGCTCAGTAAAGAGAAAGAGAAGTTCTCACAGTGTATTACCTATTACGGGAAGCATGAGAAGAACGGCTATAAGTGCCATCTCTTCGTTTACGAAACACCTCGTTTTCCCTATATGGATTATGTGGTGAAGGAAAAGGAAACCCTTACTACCATTGCACTTAAATTAAATCTTCATGATTATATGATCCGGCTGAAGAATAATATGGAGAACGAATTTGATTTCCTGAAACCAGGGACTGTTTTAAAAGTGCCGGCGTATTATTGCAAAAAAGCGGTCTTCTTCATTGATGAAAAGACCATGCTGCCCGTAAGTGTGAGCCTCTTTGATGATACCGGTTTATTGGAGAATTATGATTTTTCGGAGATCATTGTAAACAAACCTTTCGACCCGGCCGAGTTCACCAAGGCTTATAAGGATTATCATTTTTAACAGCTGCCCTTTAATAACTCGGTCCCGGCCATTATCTTCCTTTTTGATTTCGGGTTACATTTGATCATGTTTGATTCGGTCATCCTGGATATTGTTATAGGGCTTATATTTACTTACCTGCTCTACAGTCTGCTGGCAACCATTATACAGGAGATCATAGCTACTAACTTCGCGTTCCGGGCCAAAATACTGGAGAAGGCCATTACGCGCATGCTTGATGATGGGGCCTCGGCCAAATCGCGGCTATGGGGCTTTTTTACTTTATTTTTTAAGAAGGATATCAAACAGCCTAAGCTAACAGCCCAGTTCTATAATCATCCGCTCATCAAATACCTGGCTCCCGACAAGTGGGAAAAGAAACCCGCGTATCTTTCGGCCCAGAATTTTTCGAAGGTGATAGTTGATCTGTTGCGCGGAAAACAATTAGGGACCGGTAATCATGCGGCCGAGATCGAAGAATCGCTGCGCAATAAAAAAACCCATTGGGGAGGCACCGTAATTAATGAGGATACCAGCGATTATCTCGATTCTATCTGGGTAGACGCTCAGGGAAATATTGATGAGTTTCGCGGGAAACTGGAGGACTGGTATAACGAAACTATGGACAGGGCCAGCGGCTGGTACAAGCAATATACCCAGGTCATTTTGTTGTTCGTGGGTTTCGGTATAGCCATGATGTTCAATGTGGATACGATACAGATCGTTCACAAACTTGAAAAGGACCCGAAGCTGCGCGAACAATTGGTGGCGCAGGCCGACGCATATGCCAAGGTGCATCCCAGTTTGGCCGCCGAACTGCTGGAAGAAAAGAAAAGGAACCGGGAATTACTTGCTGCATTAAAGGATACAGTTGGTACTGCCAATGCCGATGTTGATTCTATGAACCGGATCACCGAAGAAAAATACCGCCTTTTGCGCGAAAGAAGAGATACTTTATACAACCAGGCCAGTCGTTTGATACAAAGCGACATCAATAAAATGCATCACGCGCTTGCGTTGGGCTGGGGCAATTACGGGGGTGCGCAGAGTTTTTTTGGAAAAGCGAAATACGTCATCGTCTCTTCCTTGGGCAACTGGATCAAATTTTTGGGATTATTCCTTACGGCCATTGCTATTTCACTGGGAGCGCCTTTCTGGTTCGATATACTCAGCAAGGTGATCAAGATCCGCGGTGCCATCAAGGGAACTCATTCTACCGAAAAACACAAGGAGCCCAATGCTACTGTAGAAGTGTTGAACGTGGACAGAAATACATAGTAATTTATTTGTAGTTCTTAAAGAACTCATCCAGTCCTTTCGTATCGTCAATATACTTGGCCACGATCTTTTTGTTCTTATCGATGATGAAGATCTGGGGCGTGGCGGTTATGCTGTACAAATAAGTATAATTCGCTTTAATTTCAGGGTCGGCGAAATGCGTGCCGGGTAATTTGAACTCTTTTAGTTTTTCTTTCCATTTCTCTTCATCCGGGCCGGCACAGGCGGTGATCAAACCAATGTTCTTGTGCGTTTTCAGCCAGGCTCCCAGCTTGGGTGTTTCTTCTATACAATGCTTGCAATCGTAAGCCCAGAAATAAAGAATGCTCAGTTTATTGAGCTTGCTATGCAGTGTAAGTGCCTTTCCCGAGCTGTCTATCGCGGTGAAGTTGGGGGCGATACTTCCTACAAATAGAGCTTTCAGGATTTCTGCTCTTCTTGCCATATTATCGATCTGCTCTTTGCTCAGCCACCAGCATTTTCCTTTCTTGTAATAGTTCTCTACCAGGTGCACGAACACACGATCCTGTCCGGGCACCGAGGAGCGTTCAAAAGTTGAGCTTAAAAAATACAGGCTCCATTTGAAATTCTCTTTCCCTGCTTCGGCCTTTTTCAAAATGGTGTCGCAGGCGGCTATCAGAGAATCTCCCTGCTTAAAGGTCCATGCCTGTATGTATTCTTCGTACAGATCAAAGAGAACGGGCGAGAAGGCCAGTTTTTCATTGGCAAAGTTCACGTTCTCGAAATACCGTTTTTTGGTTTCTCTTTGCCAGGCTGATATTTTGTTTCGGGGAACATCCGGTTTAAGGCCGGCTGCGATGAGATCTGCAAAGAAAGTTCCCTTGTTCTTGGCGATCACCTGTTTTTTGATGATCTCTCCCTGCTTTTGGTAGCCCTCGTAAAGAGCTTTTATCATAGTAAGTGAATCCTGGTTAAGGCCCCCCTTGGTAATTCTTCTTTTCAGGATGTCGGCCTGGTAATCGTTGAAGTTAATTTTTCTTAAAAAGTCGTAATACAAAGTATTCTCGCGGCTCCCGGTAAAGGAAGTGCCGGCGCTTACATCGGCCGTATCGATGTTTATTGTAAACGTGTTCTCTTCGGTGAGCAGGAACTCAAGTGCCTTTCTTGGAGTGAGATACAGAATGAATACACCGCCGGTGAGTTGCAAAGGTTTTTCAAAGACCGCCGTCCCTTCTCCATTTGTCATGGAAGTGTCAAGAGGGTATTTGTTCTCGCCGTAGAGGTACCAAATATAAACCTTATGATCTTTCAGGTTGGATTTTAGTGTAATTTTGTAGCCGTTAACCGCGGTTAAAGAGCAGGTAGCAAAAAAAGCAAACCAAAGACATATGGACCTCCGAAGCAGCTTTCCTTTTATTCTTCCCTTCATCGTTCTGTTAATTGAGTATTATTTTTTTACCGGCGTACAAACTATCATCCGGGATTATACGCCACAGCGTAAATTTACGATACAAATCGTTTACTGGGTACTATCCGCTATAACAATATTCTGTTTCAGCTTCGCTTTTTTCTGGCCTATACAGAACTGGCCCGCGTTTTTCAGGGGCTATGTATTTTCTATTCTTTTCGTGATGTTCCTTTCCAAGGTCCTCGGCTGTGTGTTCCTGGTGCTCGATGATCTTACCCGCATTTTCAGATGGGGATACCAGCTTGCAACCACCATCCATGAACCTGAGAAGCGGGAAGGTATCTCGCGTTTGAAATTCTTCACCTATTTGTCTGCCACGTTCTTTACCATTCCATTCGTTACCTTGGTCTATGGGGCTATCCGGGGCGTATTTCAATACAAAACGCATACCGTAAAACTTAGCTTTCCTAATTTACCTTCGGCCTTCGACGGGTTGAAGATCGTGCAGATCTCTGACATACACACCGGCAGCTTTGCCGACGACAGTTCGCACCTCTCCTTTGCCTTCGACAAGGTCATGGCATTAAAACCGGACATTATTTTCTTTACCGGCGACCTCATAAACGACAGCGTACGCGAAACGGATGGTTATTTACCCGTTTATCAAAAACTGAAGGCTCCTATGGGCGTTTACTCTATTTTGGGTAACCACGATTACGGCGATTATTTGCAATGGCCCGACGCGGAAAGCAAAAAAGCGAACCTGGATGAGTTGAAGGACGTACACAAACAAGCCGGCTGGCGTTTATTATTGAACGAGCACGTGGCCCTGGAAAAGGACGGACAAAAAATTGCTTTGCTCGGCATTGAGAACTGGGGAGGTAACCTGCATTTTACCAAATATGGCAAGATGGATAAGACGCATAGTGGAACGGAAGCCTACGATTTTAAAATTCTTCTTTCGCATGATCCCTCGCACTGGAACAAAATGGTGAAGGGAAATTACAAAGATGTTGACTTGACCTTAAGCGGCCACACCCACGGTTTTCAGTTTGGCATTGAAATTCCCGGTCTTATTAAATGGAGCCCCGTGCAATACGTGTATCCGCAATGGGCCGGCCTGTATAAGCACGATAAGCAATTCCTCTACGTAAACCGAGGCTTAGGCTGCGTAGGTCGCGAAAAAGTTTCTGTCTACAAAGGCCGCGTAGGCATCTGGCCCGAGATAACGCTTATTGAATTGAAGAGGGGGGAGTTGAGCGTTTAATTAATGCGAATTATGACTTAAGTTGTAATACTCGCCAATCTCTTTTGTTTCTAAAGATTTAATTTCCATGTAATCGTTTTCTTCTTCCACAAGGATAATAATCGCTCCTGGGATGTTATGCCAGAGTATTGTATCTCCTTTTAAAATTAAAGAAGTATCTCGTTTAATCATGAATCCATCGTTTCCACGAAATCTCCAACCTCCGTGGTTATGCCACATATTATTAATTACAAATTCGCGAGAAAAAGTTTTTTTACCGCAGCTTATGCAGGTCAAAATGACAAATAATATTAAGGTCAATTTTTTATTTTAAAACCTCGCAAACACACCTAAAACCTATCCAGGGCTTTATTTAAGTTTGTTTTTACGAATATAGGTGGCGGGTTGTTCCTGCACCACATTTCCTGTCTGAACTTTACCGGAAGCATAATATTCAGCAATGGCCGCATGAATAAGATCCATTTCAGCTTTTTTAAGCGGAGTTGGGTCTACAGAAAAATTCACATTTTTAGGTTCTTTAATTAGTCCCATTTTGTTAGTTTTTAAAATAGCGGGTTATTAAATGGTTTGCGGCTTCGGGGTAAATGATCATTTTAGGCCCTTTACCAAACGGTGAAGCGCCCAGCGTCTTTTGATAATGTGTTACTAATTTTGTTTTTGATAAAAAAGCAACAAAACCGGAGTATCCTTTTTCTTTGGATAATTTACAGGCAAAAGCTACCAGATTGCCCGGCACTCCAACATACAATTTATTTCTACCTTGATTGAATGGAGCGCTTTCTATCAAATGAATATAATAATGGTCCCCTTCGTCAGAAACACTAAGCAAACCTTGAATGATCGAAGGGTTTCCCGTAATTGTAAGTTTATATAATTGCCGTCCGACGATCTTGAATTCTTTTTTCCAGTTAAAACTCCAATTACTTTTTTGACCAATAGCTTTAAGATCGTAATCTCTTAAGGGTAAAACATCCGTTGAAAAGCTATCTCCGGAAATGAGATTTTCAATGCTATTTGTGATCCCGTCAATCTCAATATCTATTTCGTATCTGACTATTTTTTTCACTACGTAAAGGTACAAAAAAAGAGGAAATTTTCTAAAATTTCATTGATGAAAACTTAGAGTTCGCTATTTATTCACCTCACAAACACACCTAAATCCTTTCCAGGGCCCTGGGTCTATTTTTGCTTAATTAGTTTTTTAGTGAGCACCGAGTTCTGGGTGCGTATGGTAATAAAATAAATTCCAGCCGGATAATTGCGCAGGTCAAGCACCTGTTGTGCTGAGCTCATTTTCTCCTCGTAAACACTATTTCCCATTAGATCATAGAGATGTAACTCTGCGTCTTTAGCAAATGCGTTGTGATCTATAGTGAGTACAACTTGCTCATTGGCCGGGTTAGGATAGACTACCACCGAACGGGCATCAGGGGTATTTTCAAAAATGCCCACCGCGCTTGCTCCCAAATTGATGTTATCTATATACAGGTTATTTCCGCCATCCGTTACGTTCACGATCTTTAAAATGGCATGATCACAAGTGGCGTAAGACCCCAGGCTTACATTGCACAGTTTCCAGACAGTATTGCTGTCGGGAATATAAGGCGTGGTTTGCGTAGGCCCGGTGGTCATCGTGCTTCCGGTGCGGTAAAAGATCTGGGTATAATTCACTTCGCAATCGGTTGAAATAAGCACGATGAGTTCGTCGGAATAATTAGGGTCTGACTTTGCGTAGGCCCAGCGGAAGCTGATGTAAGGATTGGTAAAAGTGCTAAGATCGAAAGTAGGCAGTATCATCGCGTCTGCCTGGCCATAATTGGTATTGATCAGGTTATTGATCTTTGCCGAACCAAGTCCGGCAAATTGCACCGCCATTGAATCTCTCTCCCAGGTAACACCGGCGTCGGAGTTGTCAATTACTATGCCGTTAGGAGGAAATGCGCTGGCTTCAAAACCTTCGTTATAAGGCAGCGCGATGCCCGGAACCGGGTTGGACACAGTGATGTAGTTGGAAAAGGTTACGCTGTCTGTTCCGTTACTATTGGTTGCTACCAGCGAAACGTTGTAAGAGCCCAAAGCGCTATAAACTACGGTAGGATTTTGCGCGGTGGAGCTGGAGGGTGTTCCGCCCGGAAAATACCAGAGGTAAGAAGTGGGATTGTTGAGCGTACGATTAACGAATTGTACCGCATTTCCTACGCAGATGTTTTGTCCGTTAGAAGTAAAATCGGCTACCGCGCTGCAGGGGGGCGAAACAAAGCCGCTGTCGCAACCCGTAGCGGTAATATTGGCCGCCTGCCAGATGGCATTGCGAAATGTATTTAAAGTAGCCTGCATTCTGTTTTTTTGCCCGTTGGTGAACATGTTCTTGCATCCATCGTTCGAGTAATCCATGTAATTCTGGATCTGGTCGGGCACATTCGGAATATCATTGGCGCAGGAATTAATGACCGGGCAGCCAAAGTTAGGGTTGGCCGCCGGTGGCGTGTCGCACACATAATCTCCGTCCAGGCAAGTGTCTACTCCGCAGCCTCCGTTAAAGGTATGATATAAGCCCAGCCAGTGTCCTACCTCGTGCGAAGCTGTTCTGCCCGAGGTGCCCCCTGCAATAGAGCCGGTTCGACCGAAGTAATTATAGGCCATTACCACGCCGTCTTCGTTAACAGGTCCGCCCGGAAAAGACGCGTAACCTAAAGTGCTTCCGCCGCTGATGTTCTTTACGATGTAAATATTGAGGTAACGGGTAGCGTCCCAGGCGCTCAACCCTGCCAGCTGGCTGCGCTGGTAAGTTTGGTGTGTTGTTAGGGTTGATCTAACCCGCACTATTCCGTCGGTGCATTTTCCATCCGGGGTGATCTTTGCCAGGCAAAAACGTACTTCCGTATCTACTCCGTTTCCGTCGCCGGGTGTTAGCGGCATCTTCCCGAAATCTTCGTTCAGCACATCGATCTGGCTTTGTATCTGCGTGTTTGAAATATTTTCAACACCCGCGTTATGTATTACGTGCACTACAACCGGTATGATCTTTAGGTGTGAAGAATTTGTTTCATATAGTTTAGTGGACACGTTGCGCCCGGCTTCCTTCATTATTGTTGAATTGGCTATAGCTGTTCTTTCGGTAGTCTGGCCGTGGTCAAATCTGCAAACAGGTTGATGCTGCGCGCAAACCGACAATGTCAGTGTGCCGCCGAGAAGTAGTGAAAGGATAGTTTTCATCATGAATGATCTTTGTATTAATTCACTTCACAAACACACCTAAACCCTATCCAGGGCTCAGGTCTTTTGTATTTTTTATTTATGCTGTAGCTATAGGTGAGCGACTGTATCGTATATGACCCTTTTTCGCTCTCTGAGCGTTCAACGGAAAAAATGGGTTCCGAGTAATTGAAACCTTTCACCACGCTATCGGCGCAAAGTTCAGAAACATTCCCTATCATTTGGTAGAGGCCGTAGCGGTTGGCTTTGCCGGAGAGTACTTTTACGGTGGGACAATTTACTTCAATGGCTTTGTCGCATTTCTTGTCAATAGCGCGGAAGTCTTTGAGGAAATAGTTGTGGTACTCAAGCGTATTGTTCACCGGTACATTGTAGGTTGTTAGGCTTTCGTAGCCCATGGGGAAATTGCAATATTCTAATCCGGCCGCGGCAGCGTACTCCCATTCTTCCTGTGTAGGCAGGCGGTATTTTACTTTTTGAGGTATTTTGGCCGAGTAGATCTTTCCGCTGTCGGTGCTCATTTTTAATTTGTGTTCCTTCAGGTAGAGTAATTCATTTACGCGATCGCTGCGCCATTTGCAATATTCAATGGCTTGGCCATAAGAAATACCTACGGCCGGAAATTCGCGGTAAGAACTATAATCGTGGTAATTGCTGGTCATGCGGTCGGCGTTACCAATGTCGGCGCGTGTCCAGCAGTTTGTGTCGGGCAGCATCAAATAATATTGCGGGTGACTTTTTCTTTTTAGCCAGTACAGAAATTCCTGGTAAGAAAAGTTACTGATCTCCGCGTCGTCGATGAATACATTATCGCGCAGCCAAATGGTGCCGGGAGGTGTAAAAGCGGGTTTAGGGAATTTACGGAGGGAATCAAATGTTTCTTTTGGCCCGATGCAGGAGAGTATAATGACCGGTATCAGGAAAAGAAACTTTTTCATCAGGGAAGATTTTCAAGGTCGTTCTTATCCTTTGCACGGTCAGTAGATGATTTGTTTTTCCTAAGATCCGTAAGGTGAATGATCTTCATTGGAATTTCCTCAAAAACCGAGTCAATAGCATTTTTATAAGCCTCTTCAAAGGAAACTCCTGAAATCTCTTTCAGAATTTCAATGGCTACCGGCGAGCGGCCGAAAGTGAATACGGTCATCTCCCTGTTCTCAAGGAAGTTTGGTTCAGTCATATCGAACAATGGCATTCCAAAAAGATCAAATGCTTTACAGATCTTTTTGTAATTTTCCTTAGTGACTTCCACGAAGAGATCAAGATCGCCGGTTGTTCGGGGAAATCCATGAAAAATAACCGAATAACCTCCTACCAGGACATACTTAACTTCTGCCTTGTTCATGGCTTTTAAAAAATCCTGGAAGTCTTCGTGAAAAATATTTCCCATGTCAACGAAAGGAATGAACTGTCTTATCCATCCGAGGCGGCTTACCAAGCGGATAGTTATAAGCTACGCTTTGCAGGTAAGCAAACACTTTACCGATCTCCTCAAGGGTCATATCCTTGTAGTTATCAGATTCTTTTTGTTTATTCTTAAAATTGCCTGCTTTGAATGCAGTTCTATCTAAGCGGAACATACTCAAAGATAAGGAAATTCACCCACATAAAAAAATCAGCTCAGTGCCGCTATGATCTTTTCGGCCAGTTCAACACCGATGCGCTCCTGCGCTTCGTTGGTGGCTGCACCAATGTGCGGTGTTAACGAAATTTTTGGATGCTTCAACAAAGCTTCGCTGGGCTTGGGTTCGTTCTCAAAAACGTCAAGTCCCGCGTGAGCGATCTTCCCGGAGTTCAATCCGTTCACCAAAGCGGTTTCATCAATAACCCCACCACGCGCCGCATTTACCAAAACAACCCCATTCTTCATTTTAGCGATCTCAGCTTCGCCGATCACTTTTCCACCGGGGACGTGCATGCTGATGAAATCACTTTTAGCAAGTAGTTCATCCATAGTAACCGTTTTCACAGTCACTTTCGAATTCGCTAATCCTTCAATTTCTAAATTCAACTCAGCCTCTTTCACAAAAGGATCAAAAGCCAAAACTTTCATACCGCAGCCCAAAGCTATTTTGCCGGTGTATTGTCCAATACGACCAAAACCTACAATACCTATAGTCTTGCCGCGCAGTTCGGTTCCTTTGGCATAAGCTTTTTTCAGATCTTCGAATTTTGTACTTCCGTTGCCGGGCATCTGGCGGTTGCTGTCGTATAAAAAGCGTACCGCGTTGAACAAATGCGCAAACACCAGCTCAGCCACGGAGTTGGAAGAAGCCGCAGGTGTGTTGATCACGTTAATTCCTTTTCCGCGGGCGTAGTCCACGTCGATATTGTCCATACCCACGCCACCGCGACCGATCACTTTCAGTTTGGGGCAAGCATCGATCACTTCTTTGCGCACCTTGGTGGCGCTGCGTACCGTTAAGGCAACGAAATCTTTTTCGTTGAGTTCTTTGGCAAGGGCCTCCTGGGCCACTTTATCGGTTATTACGGTGAAACCCGCTTTTTCTAAAAGTGCTTTCCCGGTCGCGTCGATGCCGTCGTTGGCTAATATTTTTTTGCTCATAAATTATTCTAAAAAGAGAGACAAATATCAATGGAATTTATGGAAGTGCCAAACCAAAAGGAACATTAATTTGCGACCGGTGGAGGATTCAGGTTTTTTTCCCCAGCTTCTTCATCTGTATGATATCCACCAGGAACGCGAAAGCCATAGAGAAGTAAATATAGCCTTTGGGGATCTCCACATGGAAACCTTCGGCAATAAGGGATAAGCCTATCATCATTAAAAAGCAAAGTGCCAGGATCTTGAATGAGGGATGTTTGGAAATAAAGCGGCTGATGGGTTTGGAAGCGAAAAGCATGATCGCTACCGCAACCACAACGGAGGTGTACATCACCCAAAGTTCCTGTACCATGCCCACAGCGGTAATGATGGAATCTATGGAAAAGACCAGGTCGAGTATAATGATCTCGGACAGCAGTGTTTTAAAACTACCGGTTTTTTTTGCCGGCGCGTTTGTTTGGGCCTCGTGTTCGGTCTTTAGAAAAATTTCACGGGTGCTTTTATAAAGCAGGAATAGTCCTCCCGCAATAAGGATCAATCCTTTTCCGGAAAAGGCGATGTTGAAGACCGAGAATAAAACCGTGTCAAGTTTGAGGATCCACGAAATGACAGCGAGCAAGCCTAATCGCAGGATCATGGCCAGGCCTATGCCCCAATAACGCAATTTATTGCGCCGGTCTTCCGGCAATTTATCGGCGAGGATGGAAATGAAAATGATGTTGTCTATTCCAAGGATCACTTCCAGGGCGATCAGGGAGAGCAGTGGAATTAGCGCGTCGAGGAACATGAGGGTGTCTGATAATCGGTTTAACCTTACCAAATTTAGGCGGGCGATCTTAATTAACCAAGCATGTGCGGAAATACACAAGCCTGAAGGAGATCTTTGGAGGCATCCATCGGGCTGTATTAGGTTATTGGGACCCCTTGTAGTAACTTTGCAACATGCTTATTAAGCCTTATTGCAATAGTCTAACGGAATACAGCCGCTTTTTGACACGCGCCGTAAAAGTGGGTCATTTGGGCATTGGCGGAAACAATCCTATCAGGCTGCAATCGATGACCACCACCGATACCATGGACACCAAAGCCACGGTGGAGCAGAGCATTAGAATGATAGAAGCTGGCTGCGAAATGGTGCGTATCACAGCACCAAGTTTGAACGAGGCCAAGAACCTGGAAACGATCAAAAAACAATTGCGCGCGGCGGGTTATGATACCCCAATTTGCGCCGACATCCATTTTACGCCCAACGCGGCGGAATGGGCTGCCCGCATTGTAGAAAAAGTGCGCGTAAACCCTGGCAATTACGCCGACAAAAAGAAGTTCGAGGAAATTGAATATACAGATGCAGCTTATGCCGCGGAGCTGGAAAGAATTCGTCAGCGCTTTACGCCTTTAGTAAAAATTTGTAAAGAGCACGGCACGGCCATGCGCATTGGAACCAACCATGGTTCTTTGAGTGATCGCATCCTTTCCCGTTACGGAGATACTCCGTTGGGAATGGTAGAGAGTGCCATGGAATTCTTACGAATTTGTGAAGAGAACAATTATTACGAGATCATTTTAAGCATGAAGGCCAGCAACACGCAGGTGATGGTGCAGGCTTATCGATTACTGGTGCAACAAATGATAGAGACGGGAAGAAATTACCCTTTGCACCTGGGAGTTACTGAAGCAGGGGAGGGAGAGGACGGAAGAATAAAATCGGCTGTTGGAATTGGGACATTATTGGAAGACGGGTTGGGAGATACTATTCGTGTTTCTTTGACGGAGGAGCCGGAGTTTGAAATTCCTGTTGCAAAAATATTGGCAGACCGATACCAAAGTAAGAAATCACAAGTCAGAAGTCACAAGGAGCGTATAGAATTACCTTATGATCCTTATCAATATGAGCGTCGGCACACCAATGAGGTTTTGAATTTCGGAGGAAAGAATGTTCCCAGGGTGTTAGCAGATTTTTCACAGAAAGAAAAAATTACTCCTGCTACTTTCTTCGCTTGCGGATATAATTATTCGGTACAATTGGATAAATGGAATTTGTCTGACCAGGCGGCCGATTATGTTTATGCGGGAGAAAATGTGGTGGATTTTGAACTTCCGGGAACTTTAGGAATCATTTACAATTCAGAGACCTGGAAAAAGCACAGGGAGCAAAAACAAGCCTACCCTCTTTTCTGCGCAGATGAATATTTTCGCTCTGATAAAACTTCCGACAAGCTAAATTTTATAGCGTTCGACCTAAAGACCCTAACAGATCACATTCAACTAATCACTAATCACCAATCACTGACCACTGTATTGGTATTCGATACTTTCTCTGCCAACCCAATGACCGAGCTGCGCCAAATGTTCGTGCTTCTCGAAAAGAACAACATCAAAGCTCCCGTCATCATTAAAAGAAATTACAAAGATCTTCCCGAAGCCAGCTTCCAGCTTTTTTCATCAACTGATATAGGAGGGCTGCTCATCGATGGTTTTGGTGATGGGGTTTGGATCAAGCAAAAGGATTGCGTTTCTCCCAAGATCGTCAACTCAACTGCTTTCGGTATTTTGCAGGCGGCCCGTACGCGTATTTCAAAAACTGAATATATTTCCTGTCCATCCTGCGGCCGCACTTTGTTCGATCTGCAGGAAACCACGGCGAAGATCCGTACGGTTACCGATCATCTCAAGGGCATCAAGATCGGTATCATGGGATGTATCGTAAATGGTCCGGGAGAAATGGCGGATGCCGATTATGGCTACGTAGGAACCGGCCCCGGCAAGATCTCTCTCTACAAAGGTAAAGAAGTGGTAAAGAAGAATGTTCCTGCCGAAAATGCTGTAAATGAGCTCATAAACCTCATAAAGGAGCATGGCGACTGGGTGGAAAAACCAGCCCTCGCTTAATACCCTGATTTATAGAGCCAAACACGTCCTTTGAGTCGGTAAAACCTCATTTAGGATACCCGTCTTTTGCTATATTTGCAATCCTATGTTAGACAATAAAATAGTTGTTGGGATAAGCCAGGGAGATATAAACGGAATTGGCCTGGAGGTCGTTCTGAAGACCTTCATGGAACCTGAGCTTTGCGATATCTGCACACCGGTACTTTTCAGTTCGCAAAAAACAGTTGGATTTTACCGCAAGTTAATGGGACTCGAAGAACTTAACTTCAATGCCATCCGCGACCTTAAACAATTGAACCCGAAGAAGCCGAATGTTTTTGTGTGTTACGAGGAAGAAGTACAGATAGAAATGGGGAACTCAACTCCTGCGGGGGGGAAGTACGCGCACATTGCATTGCAAAAAGCCTGTGAGGCGGCCAAGGCAGGTTTGATCGATGTGCTGGTTACGGCGCCTATCAACAAACACAACATACAATCTGAATCTTTTAAATATCCCGGTCACAGCGAATATCTTGCTTCTTTCTTTGGATTTGAGAAGGGCGCGATGATGCTGATGTGCAGCGATGAGCTGAAGGTGGGATTGGTTACCGGGCATGTTCCCATGCAGAATATTTCGGCGCTTATCACAGCCGAGCGATTGACGGAAAAATTACAGCACCTCAATAAAACTTTGAAGAGTGATTTCGCTATACAGAAGCCAAAGATCGCGGTATTGGGTTTGAACCCGCATGCCGGCGACCGTGGAACTTTGGGGAATGAAGATGAGAACGTGATCAAACCCGTGATCGAGAAGCTGAAGAACGAGATGCAGGTGTATGGCCCTTACCCGGCCGATGGATTCTTTGGTGCGGAAACGTATAAGAAATTCGATGCCGTTTTGGCGATGTATCATGATCAAGGACTTATTCCATTTAAAACCATTTCTTTTAATGAGGGTGTGAACTTTACAACCGGCTTGCCGATCGTGAGAACATCGCCCGATCATGGTACCGCTTATGATATTGCCGGGAAGAATTTGGCAGATGCAGGTTCGTTCCGCAAGGCGCTGTATATGGCCATTGATATTTACCGTAATCGCAAAATGTATAAGGAGAGTAGCGCGAATCCCCTGCAGGTGCGGGCCGTGAAAAGCGATTCCAGGGATAATTAAAATTGTGTTTTAGTGCCTTAGTGGCTAAATTTTGTAGCGTATGAAGAACTTAGTTGAGAATTTTCCGAACCAGTTGAAAGAGGCCTTGCAGATAGCTGCGGCGTCAAAGATCTCGGCAGGAAAGAACATACATAATGTATTGATCACCGGCCTGGGCGGATCAGGAATTGGCGGCACCATCGTTTCCGAGCTGGCCGCTAAACACAGCAAAATACCTTTTTCGGTAAGTAAAGATTATTTCATTCCCAACTTCGTGAATGAGAATACCCTGGTGATCGTGTCATCATACTCGGGTAACACCGAAGAAACGTTGAGCGCCATGCAACTGGCACTGGAGAAAAAAGCGCAGGTAGCCTGTGTGACCAGCGGAGGAAAAGTGAAAGAGATCGCCGAGAAGAACAAACTCGATCTGATCGTTATTCCCGGTGGTAACCCTCCGCGTTCGTGCTTAGGATATTCCCTGGTGCAATTGCTGCATATCCTCGACGCGAAAGGCATTCTGAGCTTTAATTACCGCAAGCAAATTGAGGAAGCGATCTCTTTGCTTACTACGAAAAAACCCGATATTCAGAAAGAAGCGCATGCCTATGCGGAGAAATTGAAAGGAAAGATACCCGTTATCTATTGCCTGGGTCCAACCGAAGGAGTGGCTATTCGTTTCCGCCAGCAGATCAACGAGAACAGCAAAATGCTTTGCTGGCACCACGTGATACCCGAAATGAACCACAACGAGTTGGTAGGCTGGACCGAAAAGAATGAAGATCTGGCGGTCTGCATCCTGCGCACTGCTTTTGATTACGAAAGGAATTTAAAACGTCTTGATATCAATAAGACCGTGATCACCAAGTTCACATCAACCTTCTTCGAGATCACGGGGCAGGGAAGCACACCTTTGGTGCAGGCACTTTATCTCATCCACCTTACAGATTGGCTCAGCTGCTATATAGCCGACCTGAAGCATATCGACCCCGTTGAAGTGAAGATCATCGACTTCCTCAAGTCGGAGCTGGGGAAATAAACTGCTAATAAGCATAAACACGTATTGTATCACCCTTTAGGGTTAAAACTGCCCTTTGGGCCTGTTTCCAATAAGGAAAAATAGTATATTTGTTCCTGAACCATTTCCGCATTTACCGTTTTTAACTAATATGCCTAAAGAGAGCAAACTGGAGCTTTTTAACCTGGTGCAATCACTGACCAAGGGCGAGAAGCGGTTCTTTAAACTGTATGCGCACACCCGTTCGGCGCATATGGAGAACCTCAATTACCTGACACTTTTCGATGCCATTGAAAAGCAGAAGGAATACAACGAGGAAAAGATCAAACAACTGGAGCTGGTGCGGCCTGAGCATTTGCCCATGCTCAAGAACTATCTCTACAATCTTATCCTCGAAAGCCTGCGCGTGCTACGTTCGAAAAGTGATGATATCGACAGCAAGATAGCAACCTATCTGGAGAACGCCCGGATCATGCGCGATAAAGGCCTGGAGGACGAAGAGATTAAATATATTTTAAAATCACGTGAACTGGCTTTGAAATACGAGCGCTGGGGCATGGCGCTGGAAGGCCTGTTCATGGAAAGAAGGATCAGAGTAAGAAAAGAATTACCTGCACCCTGGCGTGAAGTGGACAGCGAGGTGGGCGGTGTAATGAAGAAGCTCGATAACCTGGTTCAGTATTACGCATTGAGCCGCGAAGTGAAATTACTGGTAAACACTTCTTCGGCAGCGCGTAATGACCACCGGCGCACCATCAAAAAGATCGTTACTGATCCTTTGTTGAAGAATGAGAAGAAGGCCCTGTCGCTGGAGGCTCAGCGCACACGGTATCTCACACTTTGCAATTACCATTCTTTCCTCGAGGATTACGAAAGCAGTCACAAAGTACTGAGTCGCGCCATGGACCTGGTGGAAAACAACTTACTGGTGTTTGAAAACCCCGACATGACCTACGCCATTGGTTTGGGTAACCTGATCATTGTGCAGTTCCAGCTGCGCAAGTATGAGGAGGCATTCGAAAATATTCAGAAATACCGGAACTTTGCCAAAAAACCGGGATCGGCGCGTTCCTTTGCCAGCGTGTATTCCTCGATCTTTGAAACGTATTATTACCTGCGCACCGCTGAATTTGAAAAGGGAGTGATCTGTATCAGGAACATTGAAAAAGATACCGCTTCAAATTTCAAGGACCCTGAATATCCCGCACAATTGAATTTCCTGCACTACAATATTGCCAATATTTATTTTGGCGCCCGTAATTACCGCAAGGCCCTGCAGTGGATCAACACCATCACCAACCAGCCCAAAACCGTTTTTCGGGAAGATATGCAGGCTTTTGCGCGCATCCTCCAGATACTGATCCACTACGAACTAAAGGATACCGACATTCTCGAGCATTTGGTGATATCGGCCTACCGCTTCCTGTTAAAACGTAAACAGCTTTTTGGCGTTGAAAGATCCTTGCTGCAGTTCATGCGTCGGCTTAGTAAAAGAAACCTTTCCCAACAATTGCTTAGAGAAGAATTTGCGCGCTTGCGAAATGACCTGGTGCGTATCACCAAAGACCCGCAGGAAAAGCAGGCGCTGGAATATTTCGACCTGATCTCGTGGCTGGAAAGTAAAGTAGATGGACGCACCTTCGCGGAGGTGGTTCGAGAGAAACACCTGGCCGCTTCGGTAGCCTGATCTATTTAACAAGCGTGAGCGGACCTCTCTTCTCGTATTTCACGCCATCAAAACCGGTGCAGTTCACCAGGTAGTAATACGTTCCTTCGCTGGCCGGGTTTCCGTTGTTCATGATGCCGTCCCACTTGTCGTTAGGCCCATTCAGCGTGTAAACCAATTGTCCCCAACGGTTGTAGATCTCGCAGGTGAGTGTTCGCATGCCGGTGGTTACAATGAAGAACTCGTCGTTGATACCATCGCCATTCGGCGAATAGATATTGGGAATGATGATAGTTGTAGGTATATCAACAATAACCAGGGCATAAGCCGTATCCGAGCAGGTTCCGTTGCTGGCCACCAGGGTTACGCTGTAAGTTCCGGGCACTGTATAATCAACAGGGTTAGGAGCAGTCGGCATATTGCTCATTACCCCATTCCCAAAATTCCAGGTATAAAGGGTAGCGCCGGTTGTAGTGGTAGTGAATGTCACGCTCA
The DNA here is from genome assembly GCA_964387075.1 of uncultured Flavobacteriaceae bacterium. Taxonomy (GTDB): domain Bacteria; phylum Bacteroidota; class Bacteroidia; order B-17B0; family Aurantibacillaceae; genus PALSA-968. Next base: position 190,518 of record CAYLVB010000006.1, on the reverse strand, counting down.
ATGTTGGAGTTCCCTGGCTCAGTGAAGGAGAAATGTCAGCTATCACCACACCGATGGAGGGAACAGTGATGAGTGTATTGCTTGTGTCTTTACAATTGTTGGCATCGGTAACGATCATGCTGTAGGTTCCGGGACCAACTCCTGTAAGTGTGTCGGCGGTTCCAACCACATTGCCTGAAGCGTCAACCCACTGGAATGTGTAAGCGGGTGTTCCGCCGGTTGCATTCAGTCCGGTAATTCCTCCGTTGTTCAATCCGCATTTCGCAGTATCTGCAAGCGCGGTGCCGGTGATAGTTGGATTCGGGAATACACCTACACTCACCGTTTGTGTGCTTGTGCAACCTGCCGCCTCACCTGTTACTGTATAAACAGTTGCGGTTGCCGGGTTCACAGTGATGGTTCCGGTTGTAGCGCCGCCCGGAGTCCACGTATAATTGTTAGCACCTGTTCCGGAAAGTACCGCGCTACCTTGACCGGCACAAACAGATGGGGAAGTTGCACTTATGGCAATGGTTGGGCTCGGACTCACGTTAACAGTAACCTGGTCGGTATTAACACAGCCGTTGGCGTCGGATCCGGAAACTGTATAAGTATCAGTAGTTCCAGGAGTTATCGAAACTGTTGATGTGGTAGCACCGCCCGCGTTTGAGCTCCAGGTATACGTTGTAGCGCCAGTACCGGTTAGTAACACGGGGCTTTGTCCTGCGCAAGCATTGGTTGAACTTGCACTAGCGATGACAGTTGGCAAACTATTTACATTCACTACCACCGTTGCTACGTTGGTACAGGTGCCAAGTGTTCCGGTTACTGTATATGAGGTAGTTCCACCCGGTGTTACACTGAGCGTGTTGGTTTGCACGCTTCCCGGCATCCAGGTGTAAGTGGTTGCGCCGCCCGCGGTAAGGACCACGGTTTGGCCGGAACATATAAGTGTTGAAGTTGGAGTTACAGCAACCGTTGGAGTTGGCGATACAGTTACTGTCATTATAGTGGTATTTGTACATCCGCCGCTTTCGCCGGTCAGGGTATAAGTGGCGTTACTTCCGGGAGTTATGGAAATGGTATTTGTATTGATCGCTCCTGGCATCCAGGTATAGCTTGTAGCGCCAGAGCCCGTAAGTAATGTGCTTTGCCCCGAGCAAATAGCGCCGCCTCCGGATGAAGTGATACTAACCGTTGGGTTGGGTGCGACAGAAATAGCGACTGTTTGTGTAGATACGCATCCTAAACTATCCCCGGTTACCGTATAGGTCGTGGTGCCTCCAGGTGTTGCGGTCATAGTGTTTCCGGGAACGCTTCCCGGCATCCAGGTATAACTGATCGCACCGCTGGCGGTTAATACCGCGCTGCCTCCTGCGCAAACAGAATTCGTAGTGGCGCTGATCGCCAATGTAGGATTCGGAGCCATGTTCACGCTAACTGTTTGCGTAGCTGTACATCCGTTCAAATCACCGGTTACGGTATACGTTGTACTTACTGTAGGTGTAACAACTACCGTAGGCGTGGTGGCGCTTCCTGCATTCGCGCTCCAGGTATAAGAAGTTGCACCGCCTGCTGTAAGAACGGTGGTTTGTGTTGCGCAGACCGAAGGACTACCCGCGCTTGCGGTAACGTTTGGTAAGGCATTCACTGTAACAGAAACAGTTATGGAATCAATACAGGTTGCTGTCGATTGTCCGATTACCGTATAGGTCGTTGTTCCTGTTCCGGGTGATACTGAAACTGTATTGGTGGTGGCGCTACCGGCGTTGGCGCTCCATGTATAGGTGTTCGCGCCATTCGCGGTAAGCACTGTGCTTTGCCCCGCGCAAATGGTAGCGGAAGCTGCGGTGATAGAGGGTAATGGATCTACAGTAACCGTAACCTGTGTAGTATCCATACAACCGTTTCCGTCAGTTCCAATCACTGTATAGTTTGTGGTAGTAGTAGTATTGGTTGTAACAACAGACCCGGTTGTCGAGCTTAATCCGCCGGGCGGACTCCACGTATAGGTTGTAGCGCCGTTGGCGGTAAGCGTACTTGTTGTTCCGGAGCACATGGTCGGCGAGTTGGCAGTTACGGTTGGCGTTGGGTTTGTTCCGATGGTAACCGTTACTGTTGTTTGTGCCAATACCGCATCTGTAACAACACAGGTGTAGGTTCCCGCGCATAAGCCGCTTGCAACCGCCGTAGTTTGCCCGTCGCTCCAGGCGTAAGAATAAGCTGCTACACCATACTGCGGAGTAACCGTGGCTGTTCCGTTACATTGCCCGGCACATACTGCGTTCTGCCCCGAAGTTACTGTGGCTGTTAAAGCAATGCGCGTCAATACCCAGGGAGAAAAAGTATTTTGGTTTGGAATTGGGCCAACAGATCCTATGCCTGCCGTCACCCCTGGGTTGCCGGGCCCGGCCTGCGGATCCCAAACGACACCGCTCCAATGCTGGGCTTTGAATGTATCGGTAGGAACCAATGTTGTATTCTCAATACCGCGATAAGAAAAAGTAAGGTCGCCGGTTACGTTAGGCGACTGAATATCCCAGAAACGGTCGATAGCATTGTTCACCGAATCAGGTACGCCGGTCATATTGGTAACAAGTCCCACGTTGGTGGCGGCGGGATGCGGCATGTTCAAAGGATCGGTGGTCCAGGTAGACATACCAATGTCTGAGCTCGCTGCGGTGGTCTTATTGAAAGTAAAAGGAATATAGTCGGTTGGAGTTCCGCCTACGCCAAAGGGAAATACGTAATTCCCGGTTCCTGTGCCGGAATTCCATTTCACAAAATTGTATTGCCCCTCAGAGCTGATGTGGCCACCCGTTTGCCGCACAATACCCGCGGTATTGGGTTGGTTCACCACCAGGTAGATATTGGTGGTGGCGGTTCCGCCATTGAGGATCACGTATCCTCCGTTAAGAACAAGAGCGTTGTTCTGTGCGGTGAAGAATGTGGGAGCGGCACCCAGGAGTAGTGCTGCTAACCCGCGTAAGTGATTTCTTACTTTCATACGTTTCATTTTTGCAATTTATTTTTGGGCGCTTTTTGTTCCGATGATCTCTTCCAGTACTTTTAAACGATTATCATATTGCGCTTTGAAATTCTTGTTGTCAGCTTTCAGGTCGTTGATGGTTGATTGTTGTCCCTCAATGATCCTTTGCTGCTCTTTTATCGCTTCCACAAGGATGGGCGTCAGTTTCGCGTAGTCCACCGATTTGTAACCGTTCTTGTCGGTGATCACTATTTCAGGATATATTTTTTCCAGGTCCTGCGCGATGAAACCTATTTGTTTGTCGGTTGTGAATTTATTATCGGGGAATTCTTCCACGCGCCAGTTATAGGTGAGACCATTCATCTTCAATACATTTTGGAGGGCATTCTCGATCGGATTAAAATTCTTTTTGTAACGCGCATCCGAGCAGGCACCGATACCACCGGTGTAACAAATATTACCTACTACGTGCAAAGCCGCTGTTGGAGCAGTAGTTCCTATTCCCAGCGTGCCATTCTTAAAACTGATGTTGCTTCCCCCTCCGTTGAATTGATAACGAACCTCATCCCAGGTCTGTACAATAAAACCATTGGCAATACCCTGGCCGATATAATAGTTCGCGGGATCGCTGTTCAGCACTAGTTTCGTATCAGCCCGCAGGTCGGAGACAAAGCGGCCAGTACCGTTCACATCTAATTTAAAGAGGGGAGAACCGGTATTTATACCTACGTCGCCATTCCCCTGGATGCGCATTAGTTCTGTAGTGCCATAATAAAAAACGTGACGGTTATTAATGTTATTATTAGAGATGGAATAATCTAATTGAAAGGCAGAAACGCCGATACCGTAAATATTCGTACCATCGTCATAGATGCGCAATTTCAGGTTTGTTCCGGGGGTGTTGCTATAGTCGCCACCAATATCAATGGCGTAGGGGGTTGCTGTAGAGCCGCCAAGTAATTCACCTACCTGCAGGAACTGACTGGGGTTCATTGTGGCTATACCCACTTTCCCGTCATGATTAACTACGAAACGATCGAAGAGAGGAGCTCCTGGCGTTGCATTAGGTACTGTTCGAACAACGAATTGTCCTCCGGAGCCGGCAGCCGACCAGTTCTCCGTGGCATACCCTCTAACCTGCACCGCATCCTGCATGCTTAATGTATTCCAGCCAGCAAACTCAACTTTTCCAAGCGCATCGCCCTGAAGCACCACCGCCGGAACAGCTTGTGTTCCGCGACCGGTATTAAATTGCAAAACACCACCGCCGCCCGAGCCATAATCGTAAATGTTGAGGCGCGGATTTCTTCCAACAGTGCTGGAAGCGTTAATAATGCTGACGGCAGTTTGAAAATCGTTGGCCCATACTTCAAGGTTAACGGCCGGTGTGCTGGTGCCTATCCCAACATTTCCGGTATGATCAATGCGCATGCGCTCTACCCCGGCTGTTGTTCCGTTCAATGTAGTCATGAATTTTAGACATCCTCCATTGGCCGTGGTGCTCCAGTTCTCAGTGGCCAGCGCCCCCATTTCGGTTTGATCATTCGTTGAAAATGTAGTGCCATCATAACCGCGGAATTTTACAAAACCTATTTCATCGTTGGCCTGCAGGGCAAGCGGAACGGTTTCTGTACCCCTTGCTCTCCGGAACCATAATTGTGCGTCGGATAATACCCCGTTATTGTATTGTGAAATAAGAGATCCGCGAGGCATGGTTCCGCTGGTACTAACCACTTCAAACTCTGCATCGGGTGTTGTGGTGTGTACGCCCACATTTCCATTCGCTAGGATCCGCATCCATTCCGTGGAGTTGGTCTTGAAAACCATGTCCTGTGCGTCGGTGGTGCCAAGAAAATTGGTCCCGGCCGTTGTTCCGGCGTTGCCAAGTAATAACCAGGCGTTGTTGTTTCCCAGTAAACGTACCCATTTGGTTCCATCCCAATAGTAATAACCAGGTGTAACATCGTTAAGCGTGGCGGTATTGTAAACCATTAAGCTGGTCGCTACGCTGGCGCCCACAGGAGCATTGGAGGTAGTTTGCGTTAAGGTCACGCGTGGAATAAGTATCCCCTTGTCGTTCGTGGGTGCCGCATCCACATCCAACAAGGCAGAAACGTTGGGGGCCGCACCGGTGGTATTGACACCAATGTTCTGCGCATAGGCCATACTGCCCATCATACAAATACAAGCAATTACTGCTGATCTATTGAGCGATTTTTTTGTTTTCATATGCATGCTGAATTTTATTTAGGTTCGGTATTTTATTTTTGAGCTCTCGCGTTCAGGATCTCTTCCAGCGCTGCAAGCCTGTTGCCATATTGGCTCTTCAGGTTTGTGAGTTCAGTTTTTAAATTTTCGTTCTGGTTGCTTGAATTCTTTACCTGCAATTCCAGGCCTTCAATTTTTTTCTGTTGTTCTTTCATAGCTTCCACGAGGATGGGCGTTAGTTTCGCGTAGTCAACCGATTTGTATCCGTTCTTATCAGTGATCACTAACTCAGGGTAGATCTTTTCGAGATCCTGCGCGATGAAGCCGATCTGTTTCTCGGTAGTGAATTTTTGATCTGGGAATTCTTCCACGCGCCAGTTATAGGTGAGGCCATTCATCTTCAAAACATTTTGAAGGGCATTCTCGATCGGATTAAAGTTCTTTTTGTAACGTGCATCCGAGCAGGCTCCTATTCCGCCGGTGTAACAGATATTACCTACCACGTGCAGGGCCGCTGTTGGGGCGATGGTTCCGATCCCCACAAAACAATTCTTAAGCATCGTAAAGCCGGGCAGGTTGTTGCCTGCGCCATCGTTGCCGTAAAAATCAACCGCGATATTATTGAACGCGCTGCCGGAATTTGCACCTGAATGTACTGTAAACGCACGGTTAGTGGAGGTGCCGGATTGAATGATGTCAAAATCACGCTGGGCTACGTTCGACCAGAAAGTGCTTCCCTGGCCGTTGGTGAATAAAACTTCACCATTGACCTGGAGTTTGGCGGTGGGAGCATTGGTATTAATGCCCACATTGCCCACATCCGTAATGGTCATTCTATCCTGTCTTCCGGTGGTGTTATTGGCGGTGGTAGTAAATATCAGGTTGCACCCGTTGGCTCCAGGGGCCCAGTTCTGGGTTGTCTTGGACTCAACGGTGGCACCATCGGTCCAGGTAGCGCCGTCAAACGCGGTGTAAACAACAAGGCCGATATTCTCGAAGCTGAGCGGAGGTGTAGGAGCTAAGTTTGTTCCTTTCGCCTTTCGCAGGATCAAGCGCGAACCGAGTGGATGATTCCCATATTGTGTTCCAACAATACCGCGTATGCCGGTGGTGTTATTCTCAACTACTTCCAGTATTGAGGCGGGATTAACAGTAGCAATTCCAACAAATCCGTCGAAATTAATGGTCATTCTCCGTGTTAAGGCACCGCCGTTCGTTTTGGTTGAAAAGTGCATTAATCCCTGGTGAAGGGTTTGGGTTGAATAGCCATCGAATTCGATACGTGCCGAAGCGGTATCTAAAGTGCGTTTAATGAAATCGAGAGCGATATTATCCTGGTTCACAGGATCAGAACCTCTTACCAATAAACTTACCGCGGTAGCGGTGGGGTTTGCCTCGATCCGTGTTTCGCGGGTAACATGTAAATGACTTAAGGGGTTGCTTGTTCCTATACCAACGTTTTGCCCGGAAGTGATCCGCATGGCTTCTGTTCCAAGTCCGGAAGAACCGGTTGTAAAGAAGATATCGGTGGGTATGGAGCCGGCGGCAATGGTTCCGTTTGCTACAAATTTCATGCTGGCACCGGTTCTGATATTCGCAGCGCCATCGTAGGCCTCAGAAAGAACCGTGCCCAGTGGGTCACCATTTTGAACTACTGCCGGTGTAGCATAACTGGTTCCCCTTGTTTTGCGAAGCACCAGGAAAGCACTGTTGTTGTTGTTACCGTTATATTGTACAAGCAGGCATCTTGGATTAGCAGTGGTATTATCGGTGTTAACATGAAGAGTAACTTCCGGCGAGGAGGTGCCTATCCCCACGTTTCCATTGGTAAGGATCCTCATCCACTCGGTGTTGTTGGTCTTAAAGACCATGTCCTGTGCGTCCGTTGTGCCTAAGAAATTCGTTCCCGCGGTTGTTCCGGCATTACCCAGTAATAACCAGGCATTGTTATTTCCTAAAAGGCGCACCCACTTCGTTCCGTCCCAATAATAATAGCCGGGGGTAACATCGTTAACCGTTGTTGTATTGTACACCATCAAGCTGGTGGCAACGCCTGCTCCGATAGGAGCATTCGAAGTTGTTTGCGTTAAGCCTACGCGGGGGATCAAAATCCCTTTGTCGTTGTTAGGTGCCGCGTCAACATCCAGGAGGGCAGAGGCATTGGGCGCCGCGCCGGTTGTATTGATACCTACGTTTTGTGAATGAAGATGCATTCCAGTAAATAAGGCCAGGAGTGCCATTCCGTAACGGATTGAAAATTGCTTTTTCATAAGCGTGATTATTAAAGATTATTCGAGTCTCCAGATCTTGGCGCTCATCAATAAGGTTTGATAATCGCCTAAAAATTGATTGGGTACGATCCAAATTCCATACGTACCTGCTGCTACTGTGGCAATGGCGCCATTGGTAGTATACGTTATCCTGCTTGTATTGAGGGGACTTGGGCCGTCCGCAAAGCAAACGGTTGGATCGGTAACAAGTGTTCCGCCTGCAACAAGCCATACGCCTACGCGCATGCTGTTGGGTCCGTTACCGCCACCATTACAGTTGGTGTACACAGGTAAACCCCGTGTTTGTAGGGTGATCTGGTATTTTCCCGCTGGTAGATCAATGTATCCTACCAAATAACGGTGGCCGCCGCATTGAAAGTTAGTCAGGAAGTTTCCATTTACCATGCTAAACGTCCCTGCGCCGCCATCCGCCACATCAAAGACCTCGCCGTTGTCTACAGCTGCCTGGCAGATCTGTAACACATCACCCCATTCGCGGCCAATGTTCACGTCGGCGTTGATCTGCAACTTACTTTGTGGCGTTGTAGTATTGATGCCCACATCGCCGGCGTTGGTAATGCGCATCCTTTCGGTGAATACACGCGCGGTACCCACTGTAGTTGCCGGAGAATTACGAAAGATGATACCGGAATTACCGAACTCGATACGGTTTGCGATCGTATTGAAAGTGGCTTGATTGGAAGTATTGGTATGCGCCACGATAGAAGGACCCGCAAATGTGCTGCTGGCTTGCAGGAGCGCGACGTTACCCGGAAAAGTATTGTCCTCTGCCATGATGCCTGCGTTAGGTCCCACCGCGTGTATTTTTTCTACAGGGGTAGCTGTTCCAACACCCAGGTTGCCTGTGGTAAGCAGGCGCATCCATTCTGTATTATTGGTTTTGAAAACGAGCGATTGCGCGTCTGTAGTACCCAGGAAATTTGTTCCCGCAGTTGTTCCCGCATTTCCCAAAAGCAGCCAGGCATTGTTACTGCCCAGAATGCGCACCCATTTGGTGCCATCCCAGTAATAATAACCCGGGGTAACATCGTTTGCGGTGGCTGTGTTGTAAACCATCAGGCTGGTGGCAACACCTCCACCTATAGGGGCATTAGAAGAAGTTTGTGTTAAGGGTACTCTTGGAATAAGGATGCCCTTATCGTTGGTTGGCGCGGCGTCTACGTCCAGCAAGGCTGATGCGTTGGGGGAAGCTCCTGTGTTGTTGATACCTACGTTTTGCGCGGATACGGCAAAACCTAAAAAGACAAGAACGGATAGTAAATGTATTCTCATTCCGGCAAGGATTAATTTCCTTAAAAATAAGACCTTAGTTCATTGGAAACGAATCAAAAAGCCTTTTTAGTTAATAAGCATAAATGCACCTAATTGGGCCGTATTGGTCTACATCAGCAAATTTCCATTATATGGTGAGGAATTACAATAACCCCAAAAAGGGCTATCTTAATAAGCTTATAGAAATAGGTAAAAGGGCTTATTTCAACAAAGAAACAGTGCCTTTCAGTTGTTTTGGCTCGCCTCTGAAGTTCTTCAATTCGATCTTCCAGACATACACGTCTTCCTGAACAATGGTTTCTCCTTTGGCCTGGAAGCGTCCGTCCCAACCTTTATAAATATCTTCCGAAAAGAAGACCTGGTTGCCCCATCGGTCGAAGATCCACATAGTGAACTCCTTGATGCCCTCGCCCTTGGCCATGAACACATCGTTTGTTCCATCAAAGTTCGGCGTGAAAGCATTCGGTACATAGATAGAGAAATCATCAGCGATCACTACAGTTTTGATCACAGAATCTTTACATCCGTAGTCTGATGTTACGATCAACTGCACATCGTATGTCCCCGGGTTGTAATAATCAAAAGATGGGTTCTGGTAGGTTGAGGTGGTACTGTTCGGGTCTCCAAAATTCCAATTCCAATTGGTGATGATAGCTCCGGATGAATTGTCGTAGAAGTTTATTAACGATTCAAAGATGGTGGTAGGCTGCGGACCGAAGGTGAAATCGGCATCAGGAACAGGATAAACGATCACCATGGCAGTATCTACTCCTTTGCATCCATTCGCATCGGCCATAATAAGAACAGCGTAATAAGTTCCCTTACCCGTGTAGCAATGCGTGGGTGTACAATTGGTGGAAGTGGTGCCATCACCGAAGCTCCAGCTGCAAACTCCGCTCGACGATGAAGTGTTGGAAAGGGTCACACAAACGGGCTCACAACCGGTAGTGATCTGTGGGCCGGCATTAACGATTGGAAGCGGGTTAACGGTTACCACGGCAGTGTCTGTGCTGCTGCAACCATTGATATCGGTTCCGGTAACAATATAGGTAGAGGTGCTTACCGGGCTCGCGTAAACCGTTGCCCCGGTTGTGGCATTTAGCCATTGTGCAGGAGACCATGAATACGTGTTAGCCCCTAAAGCTGAAAGTGCAGTTATGTTACCGGCACAGACAGTACCAGATGTAACCGTTACATTGGGTAGTGCGTTAACGGTAACCGTACAGGTACCTGTATTATAACACCCGTTGGCGTCTGTTCCTGTTACAGTGTAACCGGTTGTTGAGGTTGGATTAGCCGTAACCGGACTTCCGCTTGAGGAACTCAAACCGGTAGATGGAGACCAGGTGTATGATACTGCCCCGTTTGCAGAGATGGTAGCCGAACCTCCGAAGCAAATTGCCGGTGAATTAGCCGCAATTGTTGGTAACTGATTTACGGTTACAGTAGATGTTGCCGTATTTGCGCAGTTATTGGCGTCAACGGCTGTAATGGTATATACTGTGGTAACGCTGGGCGTTGCTGTAACAGGACTTCCGCTAGCACTGCTTAAAGTAGTGGACGGCGACCACGCATAAGTTACAGCTCCGTTGGCTGTAAGAGTGGCTGCTGTTTGTGTTACGCAAATGGTTCCGGAATTAACGGTAACCACAGGTAGAGGATTAACTACCACAGTAGTTGTAGCTGTTCCTGTACATCCGTTGGCGTCTGTACCCACTACCGTATAAGTTCCGGAAGCACTTAGTTGAACATTCGGGATGCTTGGCATTTGAGAAGAAGAAGAGAAGCCGTTCGGCCCGCTCCATGCCCAGCTTATGCCGGCGCTTGTAGCAAGAACGAGTGTTGTGTTTTCGCACAATGGTCCGTTGTTCACGGCATTGATCACAAGTGAAGGGTTCACTAATACCTGCGCCACGTTACCGCTGGCACAACCATTAGCGTCGGTAACAGTTACCACGTAGCTGCCGCTCATATTGGTAGTGGCATTTGAGATACTTGGACTCTGCTGGTTAGACGAGAAGCTGAGTGGGCCGGTCCATGAGTAGGTTACCCCACTATTATTACAGCCCAGGTTGATAGTAAAGCCCATGCACACGGTGTCGCCGGTAACAACAACAACCGGTAAAGGATTCACCACAACACTCACCGTGTTTGTGTTCACGCAGGTGTTGGCATCTGTAACGGTTACAGTGTATATGCCCGCGTCGGCAAGCGTTACGCCATTCACACCAGGGTTTTGTTGCGAAGAGGAGAAGCTGTTGGGTCCGTTCCAGGAATAAGAGGTGCCGCCCCCGGAATTTAAATTAAGATTTTGATTCACACATAAAGGACTGTTGCTGCTTACAGTAACCGTTGGCAATGGATTTACCGTAACAGTGGTGGTTCCAACCGCTGTACAGGTTCCCGCAGTTCCGGTGATCGTGTACACAGTTGTAGCACCGGGATTTGCAGTTACTGATGGTCCACTGGTAGCACTTAAACCGGTAGCGGGCGACCAAACATAAGTTGAAGCGCCGTTAGCGGTGAGTGTCGCCGTTTGTTGTCCAACGCAAATGGTAGCGGTGTTCACCGTAACGGTTGGGTTTGTCACAACTGTTATTGTTGTTGTGTCAGAATTTACACAACCGTTCGCGTCAGTTCCAACAACTGTATAATTTGTGGTAGTTGTTGGGTTTGCTGTTACAGTTCCCCCGGTGGTTGAACTTAATCCTGTGCCGGGACTCCATGAATAAGTTGTGGCGCCTGTTGCTGTTATTGGCGTTGAACTTCCAACGCAGATCAGCGCGTTGCTTAAGCTTAGTATTGGAAGCGGATTAACGGTTACAGTAGTAGTTTCCGTATTAACACACCCATTAACATCAGTTCCTGTAACGGTATAAGAAGAAGTAACCGTAGGGGTTGCGCTAACAGGGCTTCCGTTCGCAGAACTTAATCCCGTGGAAGGCGACCAGGTATAGCTACTTGCTCCGCCTGCGGTCAAAGTTGCAGTTTGCTGCCCGATACAAATTGTTCCACTGTTCACCGTAATAACGGGAAGCGGATTCACGGTTACAGTAGTAGTGGCAACTGCTGTACAGGTTCCGGCTGTTCCTGTTATCGTGTAAACTGTGGTAGCAGTTGGGTTTGCCGTTACTGAAGTCCCACTTGTAGAACTCAATCCGGTGGCAGGAGACCAAACATAGGTTGCTGCGCCGGTCGCGGTTAACGTGGTAGAATCATTGATACAGATCGTAGCTGCATTTACCGTTACTGTTGGGTTATTCACAACGGTCACGCTGGTTGTATCCGAATTCACGCAGCCATTTACATCGGTACCGGTTACTGTATATTGTGTTGTTGATGCCGGCGAAGCGTTAACACTGGAACCGGTTGTTGCACTTAATCCTGTTCCGGGGCTCCAGCTATAGGTAGAAGCTCCTCCAGCGTTCAATGTAGCAGAGCTTCCGTTACAAACAAATCCGCTGTTCAAGGTGATCGTTGGTAAAGGATTTACATTTACTGTGGTTGTTGCGGTGTTCACACAACCATTAGCATCAGTTCCGGTAACCGTATAAGAAGAAGTAACTGTAGGGGTTGCGCTAACAGGGCTTCCGTTCGCAGAACTTAATCCGGTGGAAGGCGACCAGGTATAGGTACTTGCTCCGCCAGCGGTAAGTGTTGCCGTTTGTTGCCCTATACAGATAGTTCCGCTGTTCACGGTAACAGCCGGTAAAGGATTCACAGTTACGGTGGTGGTTGTAACAGCAGAACAGGTTCCTGCAGTGCCCGTTATCGTATATACTGTTGTGGTGGTTGGAAAAGCCGTTACAGAACCTCCTGTGGTTGAACTTAATCCCGTGCCCGGAGTCCATACATAAGACGATGCGCCGTTAGCGGTTAAAGTTGTTGAATCACCAATACAGATCGCTGCTGCGTTTACAGTTACGGTTGGGTTGCTCACAATAGTGATTGAAGTGGTGTCAGAATCTATACAACCATTGGCATCGGTTCCGGTAACAGTATATTGTGTAGTTGAGGGAGGGTTGCCCGTTACAGTAGAACCATTCGTTGAACTTAAACCTGTTGCCGGACTCCAGGTATACGTTGATGCGCCTGTTGCAGTAAGTGTGGCCGTGCTTCCGTTACAAATAAATCCGCTGTTCACACTTAAGGTTGGCGTAGCGTTGACAGTAACCGCGGTAGTAGCAGTATTCACGCAGTTGTTTGCATCGGTTCCGGTTACGGTATAACCTGTTGTTGATCCTGGGTTAGCGACCACCGGAGATCCACTCGATGAACTCAATCCTGTTGAAGGACTCCAGCTATAAGTTGTTGCGCCCCCCGCTGTAAGGGTTGCTGTAGTTTGTCCCGCACAAATGGTTCCGCTGTTCACGGTAACAACCGGTAATGGATTTACAGTAACAACAGCGGTCGCGCTGGTAGTACAGGTTCCCGATGTTCCCACGATCGTATAAGTTGTGGTGGTGGCCGGATTTGCAGTTACTGTTGAACCTGTTGTAGCGCTCAATCCTGTTGCGGGCGACCATGAATAAGTTACTGTTCCACTCGCGTTAAGCGTGGCCGAATCGCCCATGCAAATGGTGGCCGAGTTAACTGTTAGTGTTGGATTCGTTACAACGGTAATGCTTGTTGTAGCTGTCCCGGGACAGCCTGCCGCGCTGGTTGCGCTTACTGTATAGTTTGTTGTTACGGTAGGTGTGCCCGTTACGCTGGCTCCGGTTGTTGCACTTAAACCTGTGCCGGGGCTCCATGTATAAGTGGATGCGCCGCTGGCAGTAAGCACAACGCTTCCTCCATTACAAACAGTTCCGTTGTTAACTGTTACCGTGGGCGTTGGATTTACGGTTATTGTTGTAACAGCTTGCGCGGTACATGTCGCACTGGTTCCTACAACCGTATAAGTTGTTGTTACGGTTGGGTTAGCGGTTACGCTTGCTCCGGTTGTCCCGCTTAATCCCGTTCCCGGCGACCAACTGTAAGTTGTTGCGCCGCTTGCATTTAATGTAGTTGAATTACCAACGCATATAGAAGGAGAATTGACTGTAACTACAGGCAAGGGATCTACGGTTACAACAGCGGTTGTAGTTCCTGTACATCCACTGGTAGACCCGGTAATGGTATATGTAGTGGTTGCGCCGGGGTTAGCAGTAACCGTTGATCCAGATGTGGAACTTAACCCGGTTCCGGGGCTCCAGGTATAAGTTGTTCCCCCAGTTGCGGTAAGTGTTGTAGAGTTTCCTGCACAAATCGTTGCGCTGTTAACCACCGGTGTAATTGATCCGCCAATAGTAACGGTAGAAGTGGCTGTAGCTGTACAACCCGCTACCGAAGTTCCTGTGATCGTATAGGTAGTTGTTACGGTAGGTGTAGCATTCACAGTTGTTCCGGTGGATGAGCTCAAGGTTCCTGCCGGCGCCCATGTATATGTACTCGCACCTGTAGCAGTCAGCGTAGCTGTATTTCCGGGACACATGGTTGGATTGTTCACAGTAATAGTAGGAGTTGGATTTACAGTTACAGTTGTAACCGCTTGTGCCGTACAGGTAGCGGTGGTTCCTATCACTGTATAAGTTGTTGTCGTTCCCGGATTAGCTGTAACGGTTCCTCCAGTTGTGCTGCTCAGTCCGGTTCCCGGTGTCCAGCTATAAGTTGTTGCACCACCCGCGTTCAATGTAGTAGATCCTCCTACGCAAAGAGTAGGAGAGTTCACCGTAACGGTTGGTGTTGGAGTTACAGTTACCGTTGAAGTTGCAGAAGATGTACAGGTAGCTAATGTTCCAACTACGGTATAGGTTGTAGTAACGGTTGGATTCGCTGTCACACTTGCACCTGTTGTTCCGCTTAATCCTGTACCCGGGCCCCAGCTATAGGTTGTGGCGCCGCCGGCGTTCAATGTGGTTGAAGTGCCACTGCATATGGTTGGAGAGTTAACCGTAATCGTTGGTGTTGGATTTACCGTAACCGTTGAGGTAACAGAAGAAGTACAGGTTCCTGTTGTTCCTACGATAGTGTAGGTTGTAGTTGCGGTTGGACTTGAAACAACGCTTGCTCCGGTGGTTGCGCTTAATCCTGAACCTGGGGACCAACTGTATGTTGTTGCTCCGGTGGCTGTAAGCGTAGTGGAAGCTCCGCGACAGATAGTAGCCGAGTTAACACTTAAAGTAGGGGTAGGGTTAATAGTTACTGTTGAGGTTATGGAAGATGTACAGGTACCCGTAGTTCCAACAATCGTGTAGGTGGTGGTTACTGTTGGATTGGCGGTAACGCTTGCTCCGGTTGTTCCGCTAAGTCCGGTACCCGGACTCCAGCTATAAGTGGTAGCTCCTGAGGCGTTGAGTGTGGTTGAAGTGCCTGAACAGAGGGTAGCCGAATTGACAGTAACAGTTGGGGTAGGATTCACGGTAACGATAGAGGTGGCCGTAGTGGTACAGCTACCGGAAGTACCTATTACCGTATACGTTGTTGTAACCGTAGGATTCGCGGTAACACTGGCTCCTGTTGTAGCACTTAGCCCGGTTGCGGGCGTCCAACTATATGTAGTGGCCCCTGAAGCATTGAGTGTGGTTGAATTACCACGACATATCGTGGGTGAGTTAACCGTTAAGGTAGGTGTCGGAATTACAGTAACGGCGCAGGTTCCCGTTGTTGCACAACTTCCATTGCTTCCGGTCACCGTATAGTTCTGCGAACTCCCCGGTGTGGCCGTGACCGTTGATCCGGTGGTAGAACTTAAACCCGTTGCCGGACTCCATGTATACGTACTGGCCCCGCTTGCTGTAAGCGTTCCTCCTTGTCCTACGCAAACAGTGGCCGAAGTGGCCGTAACAGTAGGTGAGGGTAATACGGTAACAGTAGTGGTTAAACTTCCGCCGCAGGGTGTTGTTCCCTGTGAAGTGATCTGGCAGGTATAGGTAGTTGTTACAGTTGGAGAAACAGACGTGCTATAGGTTGTTGCGCCACCTGGCGTCCAGGAATAACTTAAAGCGCCATTGGGGGCGGAAATAACACCTGTTTGCCCGTTACAAATAGTGGTGGGAACGATCGTATACGAAGCGCATGAGCAGTCCACATAAGCGTATCCATAATGCCCGCCTTGTGCGCAGTCGCCGGAGGTGAATTTAACTCGTACGTTTTGTCCTACATAACTCAATAAGTTTATACTTACAGGCGTCCAGGGTTTATACCACACCGTTGCGTCTACTGTTGATTGAACAAAGCCGGTTCCGGGAGCCGTGATCAGATAATTACCGCATGAGATGGGATTCCCCGCCTGGTCGTAAACTTCCACCTGGAAGAAGGGTTGCTCGTAATTTGCGTGACCACCATCCTGGAGAACTACCGCGTAATTGTAAGTGAAATTTGAGTTGGCATTTGTTACCTGGAATAACTGTTCTACACTCGCTCCTCCGTAATTAGTTCCTGTTCCGTCACCGATGCGTATAGATTGCGCCCCGGCAAACACAACGGGAAAACCACCATAAGGATCTGTGCCGGCCCCGGTCATGATGGAAGTTTGCGGAGCGAATACACCAAAGCTATTGGCCGTGTATATCGGCGAAGGAGCACCCATCCCTCCATTAGACACGGTTCCGTTGGTACCGAACCAACCGGTCGTTCCGCTCTCGTAGCCGAGATTCGTGCAAGGGGGTTGTAGGGTAGAAGTCGGTGTGGGACCTATGCATATATCATAATAAAAACACGCAGGCGAGGGCCAGTTGTCTATCATCACGTAATAGGTTACACCGGCAGTAGCGTTAAAGCTAAGGCCAAAGTTACCCGATGTAACGCTTGTCCCCGCCACGCAATTAGTAGCATTGGTAGACGAGGTTGGGCAACCCTGAAAAACAATGATAGAACCATAATGTGATGCTGGACTGGTGTTCGTTAACTGCACCTGGTGAGAGCCTGTGCTGGTAGCAGTGAAGGAATAGAAAACGTCAGGTCCGGTTGTATAGAGTGAGGATGGAGTACCGCAGTTGATCGTTCCGTTGAAGTTATCGCTCATTCCGCAGGTCATCTGGCCCGTACCGCAGTAAGGAGTAGTTACGTTGATGGGCGAGGTACAAAGGTCTCCGCCTTGAGGAGGTGCCGGCGTTCCAATGCTGATATCGTAATTGATACAGGCAGGCGTTGGCCAGTTATCGATCATCACATAATACGTAACACCGGAAGTAACAGGAACGTTCAACACCAGGTTTCCAGAGGTTGCGCTCGTTCCACTTACACAGTTGGTTGCGCCACCGGCAGGACTTGGGCATCCCTGGAAAACAATGATAGAGCCATAATGAGAAGCCGGGCTGATGTTTGTGAGGTTAATAGATACGTTACCGGTAGAAGGGGCTGTGAAAACATAGAAATGATCGGGCCCTGTAGTGTAAAGTGAGGAGGGTGATGCGCAGTTAATGGTTCCGTTAAAGTTATCCGCATCAGCACAGGTAGACTGCCCGGTGGCAGTAAACGGAAGGGTAACGGGAGCTGAGGCTGCCTGGGCACAGGTATTGCCTCCTTGAGAAAAAGCATTCACCTGTATTAAATACAAAATAAAGAAAGATAGTAAACGCAAGGTTAATTTCATGGTCTAGTTTGAATTATTTATGGTTTCATAAGACTCAACTTCCAGTTTTAATGCTTCTCCAAGCAGTTTCTTGATCTCTACTTCAGGGAAACTTTTTTCCAGTTTAACAGAGGTCAAACGAAGTGCTCCGTTAGTGTTCGAAGCAATTATCCCCTTTTTGGAGGATAGTAATTTGTCGATGTTGATCACCTGGGTAGGCGTCAATGAGTTCTGCTCGTTCGGTTTTTTGATCTTATACACAACTGTTTTGTAGCCCTCAGAAGCGTTGGCAGTAGCTTGTGAAAAACCTATTTGGGAAATGAAAAAGAGAGCTAAAAGCAGATTGGCCCTAAAGAATAACTTTTTAATCATATTATTTCGGATCGATATTAGTGGTGTTTAAAGACACAGGGTTCATATAGTCCTTGTCGTTGGTGGAAAGCTTGAGTTCTTTTTTGCTTTCCGCTAAAAGTGTTTCAGTGGGTGTACAATTTGCCGCCAATTTTTTCTCTTCCTCTGTAGATTGCGCGGGTTGAGACTTTGGATGATTGATGTCTTTGCCTATTTCAAAAGCAAGCCTGCGCGCTTCAAGACTTGCGCATGCGGCGTTACTCTGTTTCTTGGAACTGTATAATTTATTGGCGTAGGTCTGCAACTGAACGGCCTGTGCCAGTTTTCCGCCTACATCATTTTTTCCCGCGGCTATCATGATCTTTTGAGCCTTATGAATACACTGGGCACTTCTTCTCAAAAGAACCTTGTAAGGATCATTCTGGGAATAAGCCCCCTGAAAAATCAAAAGACTAAAGATGCTTAAATTAATAAGCTTAAAAACACGTTTTACTATCACCTGCAAGGTTTTAAATCTAATATGAAGATAAAAAATCCTCTGACCGAAAATTAATGGTATTAGACGAATCCATTAAAAACGACGACGAATAACGAAACCTTTATAAACAGGTGGAAAACAAGAAAAAACTAAATTTTGAGGATTCTAAAAAAAGGTTATTATTACTTACGTTCTAATAGGCTTAAAGACCTATTTGAGCAAGGACACAGTACCCTTTAGCTGCTTGGGTTCTCCTTTATAATTCTTCAATTCGATCTTCCATACATATACATCTTCCTGCACGATGTCATCACCCTTTGCCTGGAAACGGCCATCCCAACCTTTCATGATATCTTCCGAATAGAAAACCTGGTTGCCCCAACGGTCGAAGATATAAAGCCTGAAATCCTTGATACCCTCGCCTTTGGCCATGAACACATCGTTCACTCCATCAAAATTAGGTGTAAAGGCGTTCGGTACATAGATCGTATAATCATCACCAATATAAACGATCTTGATCGTGGAATCTTTACAGCCATAAGCGGTGGTTACGGTCAACTCCACAGGATAACTGCCGGCATAGTAATATACGAACGCCGGATTTTGTATCGCCGAAGAAGAATTGTTCGCGTCGCCGAAGGTCCAATTCCACGTTGTAACGGGTGCACCGGTTGTAGCGTCAGTGAATTGAATATTGCCATCCAGGATCGTAGTGGGTTGCGGACCATAGTTGAAATCGGCATCCGGAACAGGGTAAACAGTAACCGTGGCGGTATCCTGACTCACGCAGCCATTGGCGTCGGTAAATGTAAGTATGGCGTTGAATGTTCCTTGTCCGGTGTAACAGTGACCTGGATTACAGTTTGTAGAACTTGAACCATCTCCAAAATTCCAGCTGCAGGTACCGGTAGCACTGGTGGTATTGGCAAGGTTCACGCAAACCGGAGCGCAACCGGAAGAGATCTGCGGACCCACATTGAGCACGGCAGGCGTATTTACGTTAACCACCGAGGTTGCTGTGTTCACACATCCGTTAATGTCGGTGCCGGTTACAACATAGGTTGAAGTGGAAGCGGGATTCGCGTTCACACTCGAACCGGTAGAAGAACTTAAACCGGTTGCCGGCGACCAGACATAGGTGTTGGCACCCGTTGCATTCAGTGTGGTCTGGTTTCCGTTACAGATCGAGGAAGAATTCACATTCACGATCGGCAGCGGGTTAACCACTACTGTAAATGTTCCTGAACTATAGCATCCGTTATTATCGGTGCCGGTAACGGTATAAGAAGAAGTTGCTGCTGGATCTGCGCTAACCTGCGCACCGGTGGATGAGCTTAAACCCGCCGTAGGATTCCAGGTATAGGTGGCTGCGCCATTGGCCATAATAGTGATTGAATCTCCAATACAAAGGGTGCCGCTGTTCGCAGTAACAACAGGCAATGGGTTCACCAGAATAGATGTGGTGCCTGTATTTACGCAACCGTTCGCATCGGTCCCGGTAATTGTGTAGGCTGTTGTTGTAAGCGGGTTGCCGGTAACGCTTGTACCCGTACCACTGCTTAGAGTGGTCGCAGGCGACCATGAATAACTTGTTCCTCCGTTAGCGGTGAGGGTTGCGGTTTGTTGTCCTATACAAATAGTTCCCGAATTCGCTGTAATGGTTGGAAGCGGGTTGATCACTACTACAACCGAGCTTGTTCCCTGGCAGCCGTTGGCGTCAGTCCCGGTAACAACATATGTTCCTGAGGCAACCACCTGAGCGCTGATCACGTTTGGATTTTGAGAGATCGAGCTGAATCCGTTAGGTCCGGTCCACGACCAACTGACGCCGGTGCTGGATGATAGGTTCAGGGTGGCGTTTTGGCAGATCGGACTGTTACTTCCGGCTGCGATGACTAAAGATGGATTCACCACTACATTCGCCACGTTGCCGCTCGCGCAGCCATTCGCGTCTGTAACTGTAACCACATAGTTTCCTGCCATATTCATGGCGGCCCCGGTTATACTCGGATTTTGCTGGTTTGAACTATATGAGTTTGGCCCGCTCCACGAATAAGAAACACCTCCGTTGGAAGTAAGATTGATGGTAGCGCCGACACAAACGGTAGCGCCGGTAACTCCAACGATCGGCAAAGGATTTACCACCACGTTAACCGTTCCGGTACTCACGCATGTATTGGCATCTGTTACAGTCACAGTATAAATTCCTGCGTCAGCAGTGGTAACTCCATTCACACCTGGGTTTTGCAGCGTGGAAGAGAAAGTATTGGGTCCGCTCCAGGAATATCCGGTTCCACCCGAAGAGGTGAGATTCAAATTCTGGTTCACGCAGATCGGACTGTTACTTCCGATACTAACAACCGGCAGAGGATCCACCGTGACTGTTGTTGTAGCCACCGCGGTGCAGGTTCCGGCGGTTCCGGTAATGGTATAAACTGTGGTAGCGCCGGGATTTGCCGTAACGCTTGCTCCGCTGGTCGAGCTCAGTCCTGTACCCGGGCTCCAAACATAGGTTGCGGCACCATTCGCGGTAAGTGTAGCCGTTTGCTGTCCGAGACATATTGTTGCAGTGTTCACCGTAACGGTTGGATTATTTACAACGGTAACCGTGGTCGTATCGCCGTTCACGCAACCATTGGCGTCGGTTCCTGTAACTGTATATTGCGTGGTTGAGCCAGGATTCGCGTTCACGCTTGCGCCCGTGGTTGCGCTCAAACCGGTCCCGGGGCTCCATGAATAGGTGCTTGCACCGTTCGCGTTGAGTGTTACGGATGATCCGTTACATACAAAACCGTTGTTGACAGTGATGACCGGCAGCGGATTCACCAGTACCGAAGTTGTGCCTGAATTTACGCAGCCATTACCATCCGTTCCAGTAACTGTGTAAGACGTTGTTGAACCGGGGTTGGCTGTAACAAGACTTCCGTTCGTAGAACTTAAGCCGGTGGCAGGACTCCAGGTATAAGTACTCGCGCCATTGGCGGTAAGGGTGGCAGTTTGTTGCCCGATGCAAATGGTTCCGCTGTTTGCAGTAACTGTTGGCAATGCATTAATAGTTACGGTAGTGGTTGCAACAGCCGTGCAGGTTCCAGCCGTTCCGGTGATCGTATATACAGTAGTACTTCCGGGATTCGCATTCACGCTCGAACCGGTTGTTGCACTCAGGCCTGTTCCGGGCGACCAAACGTAAGTAGAAGCTCCATTAGCGGTTAGTGTGGTTGTTGCTCCGGCACACAGTGTAGCGGTGTTCACCGTCACGGTCGGATTAGTCACTACGGTTATGCTTGTGGTATCAGAATTCACGCAACCGTTTATATCAGTTCCTGTAACAGTGTACTGCGTCGTACTGGATGGATTGCCGTTCACGCTTGAACCGGTTGTTGCGCTTAAGCCGGTTGCGGGACTCCAGGTATACGTGCTCGCGCCGCTGGCTGTTAGTGTTGTGCTGCCACCATTACAAACAACCCCGTTATTGACGGAAATGGTTGGTAATGGATTTACAGTTACGTTGGCCGTTGCAGAATTGGTACAGGTGCCCGTTGTTCCAACCACCGTATAAGCTGTTGTTACGGTTGGGCTGGCTGTAACACTGGCGCCGGTTGTAGCGCTTAACCCGGTTGCCGGACTCCAGTTATAAGTTGTTGCTCCGCTCGCATTCAGCACAGCCGAACTTCCGATACAAAATGTAGGCGAGTTTACTATAACAGTAGGAGTAGGAGTTACAGTAACCGTGGATGTCGCCGTTCCGGTACATCCTCCGCTTGCCCCGATGACTGTATATGTAATTGTTGTGCCGGGATTGGCAGTTACGCTGGCCCCGCTTGTTGAACTTAAGCCGGTTCCGGGACTCCAGGTATAAGTAGAGGCTCCACTGGCATTAAGTGTTGTTGAATTTCCTGAACAAATGGCGTCGCTGTTAACGCTTACACTTACGCTTCCGCCTATGGTAACCGTAGATGTGGCTGTTGTTGTACACCCTTCAGTTGAGGTAGCCGAGATCGTATATACCGTTGTTGAAGCCGGGCTTGCGTTAACGGAAGCCCCGGTTGTTGAACTGAGTCCTGTGCCCGGCGACCAGGTATAAGTATTAGCGCCGGATGCGTTCAAGGTGACAGTGGCTGTAGGACAAATTGTTGCTGAGTTCACTGTTACCGTTGGCGTAGGGTTTACGGTGACGGTTGAGGTATTGGTTCCGTTACAACCCGCGCTGGTTCCGGTGATGGTATAAACTGTAGTTGATCCCGGGTTTGCCGTTACACTGGCCCCGGAAGTTCCGCTTAGCCCGGTAGCAGGGCTCCAGGTATAAGTTGATGCGCCGCTCGCGTTCAAAGTAGTGGAACCACCCACGCAAATGCTTGGGCTGTTAACCGTAATAACCACGGGCACTCCGGTTGATCCAACGGTGGCAGTTACTGTTTGTGTGAGCGTGGAGCAACTTGCGCCAAAACCTACCACGCAGGTATAAGTGCCGGGAGCAAGTCCGGTGATCGAAGCAGTATTTTGTCCGCCTGGAGTCCACGTATACGTGGGTGTGCCTGTGTAACTGGTCACGCTTGCAGTGGCCGTTCCGTCATTGCCTGCGCAACTGGCAGGTGTTGCGCTTGCACTCACCACGGGAGAGGTGGTACAACTAATGGCGTCGTTGGCTATGAATACACCTGAATCCCATCCTCCATCACCGGCATCGGCAATGGCGATCTTCATGTGATAGGAATTACAGGGTGTTACGGCCGTAGTTGAGGTGACGGCAGTGGTATATCCATCGTAAATGATCTGGTTGTTTGGCGAGGTATAGTTATCGTAAAAATACCCGGCATTACTTCCGGCATTTACCGTATTAATGGAAACGTCTGTTCCGTTCGGAAGCGAAGCTATATTATTATTAACGTAATTACCTCCCCCGGGGTTTGGGCCTGATAAAAAAATGCCAAAAGCGTCGTTGAACATGGAGCCCACAAATTCAGGGTATTCCTCGGAACCGAATACGAAAGTGATGTTTACATTACTGCAAAGAGGCACGAAATCAAACTCGAGGATACACGCGTCATAAGTGGCATTGGCCTCAATAGCCGTTAGCTGCGGGTCATTAAAATTATTTCCGTTGGTCACGGAAGCGAAGGATCCCCCGGCTCCAATAGCGTTGGTTGCAGTACCCGTGGTAAGAATAATACCCCCGGTCATTCCCAGGTTGCCACCGGTATAGGTAAAAGTGCCCGCGGCGTTCGGCCCGCAATTAAGACTGGCGTTGCTTATGGTAACGCCATTGCCTGCAAGAACCTGCGCCAGTGTATTTGCAACTCCACTGGGGGTAACCGTTAATTGCGGAAAGGCTTTGAAAGTCCCGCAGACCAGCAACGCTAAAAGGTATAGCCTTTTCTTCATAGGTTTAAATAACTACCTAATGTACTAATTAACAGGACAAAAACAAAGGAAATTCGATGAAAAAGATATTAACCCCAATTAACAACGGGGTAAAGAATGAACTATTTAACCAATATCCAGGCTGAAGGAAAGCGTTGTTTCACCTGGTCGAGCTTAACCCTTGCAAGAGATTCGGTGGTGAAGCCTGCCAGGCTAACTACATAAAGTCCACGAGGATTACGGCCACTTATTCCTGCCGGAATGCCGTCTTTTGCAAGCTGGTGAATGAGCTTATGTGCATTCCCCTCAACCGCAAAACAACCTACCACGATCTGGAAAGGGCTATTGAACTCCGTATTGCCCGAAAAGGACTTGATCGGTTTAATGACCTTTGTTTTATCGCTGCTTACTGTATCAGCGATCACGAAAACCCTTGAGTTTTCGGCCGCCTTCAGTGTGATATTATTCTTTATTTCGCCTGCAGCCTTTGAAGTGATAGAAGAAGCAAGCTTATTTAATTCGTAATTTTTTATTTTGTAACCCGACTCTTTATTTGCAAAAGGATTCAGTGAAGCAAGCGCGTTGCTGATAGGGAGCTGTTTGGCGGTTATGAATAAAAGGAACATAAAAAGTAGCGTGGATGAAACGATCACGCTGATCCGTGCAACGGTCCTCGAACCCCGGCTCTTCGCTTCGGCCTGGCGATAGATCTTTTCTTCTATCGTTTTGGGTTCTGTCTCCAAAACCAATTTTACAGCCTTTACAGGAACCAAACCAAAAGAACTTACCTGGTGATTACTGCTCGCCGCGGGTTCAAAAAGCAGGGTATTCTCGGGACTGTAATAGAGCACTCCGGTCTTCTCCAGTTCCAGGCGTTTTTGAAGCTCCAGCTGTCTTTTTGCATTGAATACCCATTGTTCTATTTGGGTACTTGCTTCCTTGTAAGAAATGGCCAGTTTTTGGGAGATATGATGTGCCAAAAGGCCATCGCTGTTATCGAGATTCTTATTGAATACCAGCGATTTTCCAGGAGGCATGAGCATATTGCCCGCCTTTGAGAAATACGCAGGGGCCGGCCTAGCTACAAAGCCGCCAAAGCCCGGCACGATCACGCAATCATGCTCGCTCAGCAATTCACTGATGTAAAAACCAAGGTTTTCCACTTCCTGCGAATGTACACTTTTTGCTGCTTTTTTGACTACACGCACAAAAAAAAATTTAATAAATTTTAATGAGTACCTTTGGGCTGCGTTTTGAAAAAAATACTCAAATACAGCCTTTTTTTCTGTAGCCTTACGGTGCTCCTTTCCTTTCGCACCAACAACCTGGGCTGCCGCGAAGTGTTGGATAAAATGGTGAAAGCAGTAGCTGAGGTAAAAGGACTTAAGTATGACCTGAAACTGGTTGAACGGATCGAGAAAAAATACAACCTGTTCGGCTCTTCGGTAAAACTTAACCGTAAACCCCGTAAGCTTTACCTCAATGCCAAGGGTATAGAGGTTTTATGGGTGGAGGGTATGCATGGAGGAGATGCGCTGGTGAACCCTAATTCATTTCCCTATATCAATTTATACCTGGATCCCACCGGTTCTTTGATGCGCCAGGACCAGCACCATACCATTCACGAAGCGGGGTTCGATTATTTCGGTTCTATCATCGATGCCAATGTGAAAAAAAGCAGCGATAGGTTCGACCAGTATTTCATCCCCGACGGCGAAGAGACCATTAATGGTCGTTTGTGTTACAAGATCATCATCAATAACAAGGATTACGGCACCGCAGATTATACCGTGCAGAAAGGCGAGACCCTGATCACCATTGCGCGTAAACTGTTTGTTGGAGAGTTCAAAATACTGGCACTAAACAAACCTAAGGTTGACGGTTACAGGGATGTGAAAGCCGGGCAGGTGATCAAGGTACCTACAGCTTATGCCAAATATGTGCTGTTATATATTGATAAAAAGAACTTCCTGCCGATAGGCGTTCGTGTATTTGATGAGAAAGGGCTGTACGAGCAATACGATTATTACAACGTACAGGTAAATCCTGTTTTTGATGACGCCGAGTTCACCAAAGACTTTAAGGATTATGACTTCTGATCGTTTTTTGAACACGAAGAACTTACAATTCATTTTACTTTTTTCCGGTTTGGCCATGCTGGCCGTTTTCTTTTACAATACATCCTGGTATCTTTTTATGCCCGATGACTTTTTGTACATCAGCCGTACACGGGCGCATGGATTTGCCGAATACATGCAGTTCTTTTACGCAAACATCAACGGGCGCTGGTTCTGCAACGCGTTGTGCTTCCCAATTTTCTCTGCATTGGGATTGAAGGCAGGAATGTATTGGGTGGCGCAGATCACTCAGCTTTTACTTTTTGTTCTTTCTCTCGCTTTCTTTCTGCGGAGCATAGTGTCTTATTTTTCTAACACAACAATAAAGAAATCGCTCTCGTATATCGCGGCCTTCTTTTTTACCGCCATTTTTTATTGGTTCTTTTTTGATGGAAGGGTTGAGGTTTGGTATTGGGAGCCTTCCTGTGTGCTTTATCTCTTTTCGTACATGCTTATTTTCTGGCTTTACGGCTTTTTATATGCAGCGGGTAACAAAAGCCTTCAGTATGTACCCATCGTCCTCCTGGCCTTTTTCATTGGGGGATTGTCGGAAACGAACGCACTGAGCTGTTTTTTCATTTCGGCTTTCCTCGCGTTTGGATCACGTGCACGGAAAAAGATAGGTACATCACACCTGCTCATCTGCATTTTTATATTGCTCTCGCTGCTCATCGGGGCGCTTTCTCCGGGACTCGCATTTCGCGAATCGGCCCTTCCTGAACCTTCGGTTGTAAGCGCAATAAAAAATGGACTTAATACGATATATATACATCTCTCCCGCTTCAAGCACATTCCTTTTAAGATAGGCGCGCTGGTGCTTTTGTACTTCTTTTATTTGTGGCTCAAGGACCGGAGCGGAATAAAAGAGGCGGTCATTAAAAAATTCGGAGCAGGAGAAATTATACTCCTTGTTTTATTAGTGGTGATAAACCTCTTCGTGCCGGCTTATTATACTTCGCGGGAAACGCCCGACAGGGTAATGGCCGCACTTTATCTGCTGACCTTATTCTTACTGCTGAACTTCTTTATTCGCAAACCTGCCCGCCAACGCACCGAGCATATAAAGGCAGGCGCGGACAGGACAGCCTGATCAATCCTTATCCTTCTCTCGTTTTCCGCCGATCAATTCCTGCGACTCGAATTTTACATTGATATAATAAGTAAGTTTTGATTTTAGCGTTACGTCGGTTTTCACGGTATACCAATAAGGACCCTTGAACTTTAATTTATGCGGACCCGGCTTCGAAGTGATCTTGGTTGTTCCGTTCTTATCGATCACAGGATAAACCGTGTCATTATCAACCACGATCTTTATCATCGTTCTCGCCGGCTTGTTATTCGGCCCAAGAAATTTAAAGATCAAAAGCGCCCGGTCGGGTTTAATGCCTTTGATGGTAGTAGGTTCGGTCTTGGTGATCTTCGCGCAGCCTTTTTCGCATCCCTGCGAATAGGCGCTAAAAGAGAAAGTTGTGAGCAGTAAAACAAGAAATCTTTTCATCGCTCAAATGTAATAAAAGAAATGTAAGAGGCTTTGCTGCATACAACTATATCCAGCCCTTTATCCAGTAATAGCTGATCGCGCAGTATTCTTTTAATACCAAAAGTTCGTAATGCATATAGCTCCACATGTTGTAGCGCAGATCCACGCTTTTCACGCGTGTGTCCGATGAACTTTCGCTGTCTTTTATCTTTTCTTCATCGGGCGGCCTTTCAAATGTGGCGACGCCACTTACGTGCGCAAACCCGGCTTTTTTGAATGTACTGACCGAACGGTACATGTGCTCCGGAGATGTGACGAGTAGGACCGTGGAGACCGCCCCGCCATAATTCGCGGCGATATTTTCAGCTTGTGAATGCGTATTAAATCCCTCCGGTTCAAAAAGGATGCGGCAACTGTCAACGCCATGCCTGATGAGCTCATCGGCCATCAGTTGCAATTGCTCAAGGCTGTCATTCTCGTTGCGCGGTAAAGCGATGATTATTTTAGCCTGTGGATATTTTTGCGCGGCGAGAGCAGTATAATAGGTGCGCATGAACCCGTCCGGGCTGGGCATTCCGCCTCCACCCAATAATACGATGAGCTGCGGTTCGCGATAGGTTTTTGAGTTGCAGGTTCCCAGATAATGATAAGCGTAATAGGGGATATCGGTGAAGCTCAGGACCAGGAACAGCAGTGCGAAAGAGCCCGATGTTCCCAATAAATACCTTAGGATAGAAGGCCAGCGTTCGCTTATCGGGGTTGCGGTTACGCTCATGAATTAGTAGTTGATCACCTGTTCCTCAATGTTAGCAGGTAATTCGCGGAACTCGTATTGCTGGGTGCGTAGTTGCGGAGTAAAACCGGCTTCTTCTATAGCTGTCTGTATGGTCTTGTAAGTAAAACGATGCGGCGCACCGGCTGCAGAAACCACATTCTCCTCGATCATGATTGAACCAAAATCATTGGCACCGGCATGTAAACACAATTGAGCGGTCTCTTTACCAACGGTGAGCCACGAGGCCTGGATATTCTCAATGTTCGGCAGCATGATGCGGCTCAAGGCCAGCATGCGCACATATTCTTCGGATGTTACCTGGTTGCGGATATTCTTCAAACGGTTCAAAAGCGTTCCCTCATCCTGGAAAGGCCAGGGAATAAAAGCCAAAAACCCTTTGGCCTGCGCGGGTTTCTCGCTTTGTACCTGGCGTAGCATCACCAAATGCTCAAAACGTTCGTAAATGGTCTCGATATGTCCGAACATCATCGTAGCCGATGTGGTAAGGTTCAATTGATGCGCAGCGCGCATCACGTCGAGCCACTCGCGCCCATTACATTTTCCTTTCGAGATCAATCTTCTTACGCGATCGTTCAGGATCTCAGCGCCGGCCCCGGGCAACGAATCCAATCCCGCTTCCATAAGCGCTTTCAGCACTTCAGTATGCGTGCTTTTCTCCAGTTTGGTGATATGCGCGATCTCGGGTGGGCCAAGCGCGTGCAGTTTCAATTTTGGAAATAAGCTCTTCAGCTCCTTGAAAAGACCCACGTAATAGCTCAGTCCCAGGTCGGGATGATGGCCGCCCTGCAACAGCAATTGCTCGCCCCCATACCGAAAAGTTTCTTCAATTTTCTTTTTATACGTATCAATACTGGTGATATAGCTCTCGGCATGCCCCGGGATACGGTAAAAATTGCAAAACTTGCAGTTGGCAATGCACACATTGGTGGTATTTGCATTGCGGTCAATGATCCAGGTAACGGTTTTAGTATCTCCTTTTTTTATTTTCCGGATCTCGTTGGCAACAAAGGTCAGTTCGCTCAGGGGGGCGTTCTCAAACAGGAAAACTCCCTCTTCGATACTCAAAAATTCAAGGTTCAGGGCTTTTTTTAGGAGATTATCTACCTGCATGGAAAATTTCGTTACATTTAGCTCTTCAAATTTACAATTTTTATGGCAGCTATCGCAAAAACGTCTACCTTAAAACAAGATAACCTCGTAATCCTCACAAAGTCATTCAAGAACAAACACGAATACGGCTTAAGTGCCGAACAGGTTGGTTACATTGAGAAACAGATCAAGGACGAGAAAAAACTCGTTACCGTTAACCAATACAGCCGCCTGGTATGCGTGGTGCTGGCCAACGACAAACGTGGTGCCGCCCGCCAAATGGAAGTATTGCGCCGTATGGCAGATACCGTAACCGGATCCCTGAACGGACATAAACAAAAGTCTGTCATCGTTTCCTCGGAGGTGGAGCGTAAGTTCACCCTCGCTTTTGTGGAGGGTATCCTTTTGGGAAATTACCAGTTCATCAAGCACCGCAGTAAAGCCGATAAAGAAAAACATACGCTCGAAAATATTTTCGTTCAGGCAAAAGATGTAGATAACAAACATTTATCCGAACTACTGATCGTTACCGACGCGGTGTGCAAAGCACGCGACCTGGTGAACGAACCTGTGAATATATTGAACGCCAAGGGACTTGCCAACGCCTTCGTGCAAATGGGCAAGGATGCCGGTTTCAGCGTAGAAGTTTTAAATAAAGCAAAGATCACCTCACTTAAAATGGGAGGATTGCTCTCCGTGAACGCGGGAAGCGTGGATGAGCCCACTTTCAGCATCATGGAATACAAAGGTCGTGGCGCAAAGAACAAGCAGCCTTATGTTTTAGTTGGAAAAGGAGTTGTGTACGATACCGGTGGATTGAGCATTAAGCCTACTGCCGGAATGGATACTATGAAGTGCGATATGGCCGGAGCCGCCGCGGTAGGCTGTTTGATGTACGCCATCGCGAAAGCAAAATTGCCGCTGCATGTAATTGCACTGGTGCCCGCAACAGATAATCGTCCGGGTTTTAACGCATTTGCCCCCGGAGATATTATTACCATGTACGATGGCAGCACCGTGGAAATGCTGAACAGCGATGCCGAAGGACGTATGATCCTGGGCGACGCTTTAAGTTACGCGAAGAAATTTAAACCCACCGCGGTATTCGAATTTTCAACTCTTACGGGCGCCGCGGCAGCCGCTGTAGGACATTTCGGAACGGTTTGCATGGGTACCACAAACGAAGGAATGAAAAATCGTCTGAAACAAAGCGGAGAGAATGTGTACGAGCGTTTGGCCGAGTTTCCTTTCTGGGACGAGTATGATGAATTACTGAAAAGCGATATTGCCGATATGAAGAACATTGGCGGCCCCATTGGTGGCGCAATTACCGCGGGCAGGTTCCTGGTGAAATTCACCGATTACCCATACATGCACTTCGATATCGCGGCCCCTGCTTATATCGGTATGCGCGACAGCTACCGCGGAAAGGGCGGAACCGGCGTTGGTATTCGTTTGATCTTTGATTATTTCAAAGGCATCACAAAATAAAATGAAGCAAGACAGAATGAAGGTCTTTGGGCTTTTTCTTTTTGTCGGATCTCTCTTCTTTTCCTGTTCAAATGATGTGAAGGATAATTCTGTTTCGCAAGCCACTGCGGAGAAAAACAGCTATGCTTCTTATTTTAAGATCCAAAAGAGTAAAGATCATTCCGTTCTCACTACTTACCTCAATTTCGAAAGAACAGATTCGGTGGTTTATGTGCTGTACAAGGAGCAAAGACCCGAATGCAAAGCCGATGCTTTTGTGAAAACCCCGGTGAAAGATGTGGCCTGTCTCACTTCTGTCTTTGTGGGTTTTTTGAACCGACTCGAAGTTTTGCAGGAGATACGGGCGGTAGATAACATGGATTTCATCTGCAACGCCCAACTTTTGTACCTGCATGCCGAAGGAAGTGTGAAGGAATTAAGCAAGAGCGGCCAGTTGAACATCGAGCAGACCCTCATGAGCGGAGTAACAACCTTGTTCGTTAACCCGGGAGGAGATAAGAACCGCGACCTGGATAAAAGATTACTGGAAGCGAATATTGTTCCGGTGCTCAGTGCCGATTACTTCGAGGATCATCCTTTGGGAAGGGCCGAGTGGATCAAAGTGTTTGGACTCTTTTTTGGCTTGGAAAAGAAGGCCGACTCACTGTTTGCGGTCACAGAGAAGAATTATCTCGCTTTAAAGCAAAGCGCCGACACGTGTTACTACAAACCAAGCGTTTTTACAGAGTTAAAGACAAACGATACCTGGTTCGTGGCCGGGGGAAAAAGTTCGTTGGCGCGGCTCTTCAGCGACGCGGGAGCGGATTATATCTGGAAGGATAACGGGAAAGTAAATGTGACCGCGCTCAACATGGAGCACGTAGTTCAGAAAGCGCTGAATGCCGATTTCTGGATCAATCTCCATCTCTCTAACTCTGCCAATGACATTTTACACGCTGATAAACGGTATGGCGAGTTCAAGGCTTTTAAGAACGGGAATCTTTACAATAATAATGCCTGGCAGAACCCCAAAGGAGGCAATGCCTATTGGGAGAACGGCCTCTGCAATCCTGACCAGGTGCTTGCCGATCTTATTTCCATTTTTCACCCTAACTTGCAGGCCGGAAGAAAATTGATCTATTACAAGCAATTGAAATGAAGTTTGGGTTGAAATATCTTTTGCTTTTAGCGCTTTTGGTAGTGCTGTTCCTGCTCGACCTGGTGCTTGGCACAACGTATATTCCATTGGATGCTGTGATCGATACCTTTGGCTCTAATGCGAAAGTGAATGAAACGATCATTGTTTGGGGGTTTCGTCTGCCTAAGGCCATTGCGGCTTTAAGCGCGGGCATGGCTCTTTCGGTTGCAGGTATGCTCATGCAAACATTTTTTCGCAATCCGCTGGCGGGGCCTTACGTATTGGGTGTGAATTCGCTTTCTTCTTTGGCGGTTGCCACGTTCATGCTGGCCGGCGGATCGGGAACCGCGCTGTTCCTGCAGTTGGGAGTGCCATTCGCGGCTTCTGCCGGAGCTTTTCTCGGTTTACTCATTCTTCTATCTCTGTCGGGAAAAATTAAAAGCAGCATGCATTTATTATTGGTGGGCATGATGATCGGTTTCCTGGCCGGCGCGCTGCAATCGGTGCTCGAGTATCTTTCAAACCCGAGCGAACTGAAGAATTTTGTACTGTGGAACCTCGCTTCTTTATCGAATGTGACCGGCAATAGTCTTTTGTTTTTTTTCATCTTCACTTTGGCAGCGTGCCTGCTTTGTTTGTTCCTGGTGAAACCGCTGAACGCGCTGATGCTTGGCGACGAACAGGCAAGTCTTTTAGGGATAAATGTAAAACTGTCGAAGAATTTAATTTTGATACTGGTGGCGGTACTTAGCGGAGTAACCACCGCGTATTGCGGCCCCATCGGTTTTGTGGGCCTTGCCATGCCGCACACCATCCGCATGTTGCTGAGAACAACGCATCATTTGCATCAATTATTGGGCTGTATGCTCGGCGGGGCCATCTTCATGCTTACCTGCGATATCATCAGCAACCTCCCGGTCTTCGATAATACCTTGCCCATAAATGTCATTACCTCGCTCTTTGGCGCTCCCTTTGTCATCTGGCTGCTGTTTCGCAGCAAGAACAGCTTTGTTTAAACGGTATGTTCAGTAGAAAACGGCCTCAAAAGCCTTGTTTTTTGTATGGAAATTCTCTGTATTTTTCGGGAATATGAGCCCCGCTGCCCCGCTCTTAAAACTCGAGAATTTCAGCATTGGTTACGATAGGCCTTTGCTCCAGAATATTTCTGCCCAATTCGGCCCCGGGGTTACGGGCATCATTGGTAATAATGGTAAAGGAAAGACCACGCTGCTGAAGGCTTTATGCGGATTATTAGCACCGGCTTCCGGGAAAGTGATCCTTCACAGGAAGGATCTTTTCTCGCTCAGCAGCGAAGAAAGGGCAAGGATGGTAAGCTTTAATTTTTCTTCTAACGCCGTTTCTTTTCCCGTTACCGTTCATGAGTTGGTTGCCATGGGGCGTTATCCCTACATCAATCAATGGGCCGGGCTTTCGGCGGAGGACGAAGCGATAGTGAACGAAGCGCTTGAGCTTTGCGGTGTTGCCGCTTTCCGTCATAAAAAAGTGAATGCCCTCAGTGATGGGGAGAGGCAAAAGGTCTTCATCGCCAAATCCATTGCGCAGCAGACCGAGCTGCTCTTGTTCGATGAGCCAACGGCCTTCCTGGATTATTCTTCCAAGAAATATTTTTTCGGCCTCATGAAAAAGATAGCGACTGAGAGGAACAAGATCATTTTGGTTTCCTCGCACGATATTGATTTTCTCACTTCTTATACCGATTCTATCCTGATGATAGAAGATGATGAGACCGTTTTGAGCGGCACTTCCGCTAACGTGATGGCCTCTCCTTATTTTAAAACGCACTTCACCAAAGTATGAGGCTGGCGCGTTTTATACTTTTGCTCGTTATTTCGCTTTTGTTGAGTGAAAATATATTCTCGCAGCGCCGAAGGATCGATAGTTTAAAAAGCCTGCTTGAGCTGCGAACCGATACCGCGCAGATCCGCGTGCGCCTCAAGCTCGCCAACGCCTATCGAAGGGTCAGCATCGATACTGCCATCAATTACGCGACGAGAGCCCTTGCCGACGCAAAAAAGTTCAAACACATACGCTTCGAGTATGATGCTGTCTTCAAGCTCGGCGATTTTAACCGCGAAAAAGGAAATTTCCAGACTTCGCTCGAATTCCTGAACCGTAGTCTTGAACTCGGAACTTCCTTAAAAGATACCCTGGGAGTTGGTCAAACCTATAATTCCATCGGTAATACCTGTCAAAAGCAAGGCGATTACTCTACCGCGCTTACCTGTTTTTTAAAGTCGCTCGACATTAAGGAGAAAATGGGTGACAAAAAAGGAATGTCTAACACCTACATTAACATTGGCAATGTGTATGATAATTTATACTCGTACGATAAATCGGAAGAGTATATACTCAAAGGGATAAAGATAAAGGAGGAATTGGGCGATCATTATGGTGTTGCGGCGGCTTTGAACAACCTGAGCATTATTTACAGCCGCACACACCAGTTAGACCGGTCTATCGCCACCCTCGAAAAGATCCTGAAAGAGCATAAGGATTTCGCAGACCCGTATTTGATTTCGGCGGTGTTGGGAAACCTGGCGGAAGGTTATCAGCGGCAGGGCAAGATCGAACTTGCATCCGAAAGGGCACGCGAATGCCTGAAATTGCGTGTTGAAATGGGCGATTCAACCGAAGCTTCCTATGCCTACATCACGGTTGCGAATATTGAGCTCGATAAGAAGAATTATAGAGCAGTGATCGAATATGCTTCCCGGGGATTGGATCTCTCTAAACGTATCGGCTTATTGAAGCACGCCTGGGATGCACACGTTTCATTAGGAGAGGCCTATTATGGCATGGGGAACAACGCTAAAGCCGCCTATCACTACCGCGAAGCATTAAAATTGAACGATACATTGTCAAATACCACAGCGAATGACGCGGTGCATGAAATGGAAGCGAAATACGAGAGCGGCCGGAAGGAAGCGCAGATACAAAAACTGAACAGTCAAAAAAAGATCCATGAGCTTGAACTGGAAAGACAGGAAGCAAATATCAGTCGCCAGCGCTGGATCATGGTCTTCGGCGCGCTTTTGATCCTGTGCATGGTAGCTGTTTCGGTGATCGTTTTCAGAAGTTACCGTCAGAAGAAACGTTCGAATGAAAAACTGCAGCGCGCTTACAATACGATCGAAGAAAAGCAAAAGGAGATCCTCGACTCGATACATTATGCCAAGCGTATACAGAATTCCTTATTGCCTTCCGAAAAATACATTGTGAAAAGCCTTGGGAAGCGTTCGAAGAAATGAATGGTTCGAAAGGATATTGACCTAAAAAAGGGAACCGGGAAATAATTGTAATTTTACACACATTATGTCATACATCATATCAGGGATACAACAGGTGGGGATAGGGAACCCGAATGTGCATGAAGCCTTTAAATGGTATCGAAAGCACTTTGGAATTGATATACCTATTCTTGACGAGAACTCGGAAGCCAACCAGATGTTGCCCTATACAGCTGGGAAAGGCCATAAGCGCCACGCTATTTTGGCCATTAACATTAAAGGAGGTGGTGGTTTTGAGATCTGGCAATATGTTTCGAGGGTACCGCAGCCGGCATCATTCGACATCGAGTTGGGTGATCTTGGTTTTACCATAGCCAAAATGAAGACCGATAATGTGCAGGCCAGTTACGATTCTTTGAAAAGCATGCATGTTCAGCTGGTAACAGGTATTGTGAAGGACCCGGCAGGAAATGACCATTTTTACCTGAAGGACCTTTACGGTAATCTTTTTGAAGTAGTGAAGGGAGATGAATGGTTCAGTGAAGGAACCAGGAACATGGGAGGGCCCAGCGGTATGGTAATTGGAGTGAGCGATATAGAACGCTCCCGGAAATTTTACGCGGATATTTTGGGTTATGATACTGTGGTTTACGACCAGGAAAAGGTTTTTGAAGACCTGAAGGGAGTTCCCGGTGGTGATATGACCCAGCGCCGTGTGCTGTTAAAGCATAGCAAGCCGCGCGAGGGAAGTTTTTCGCGCCTGCTGGGCAGCAGTACCATAGAATTAGTGAAAGTAAAAGGCCGTGCCCCACGAAAAATATTCGGGAATCGTTTGTGGGGTGACCTGGGCTTCATTCACTTGTGTTTTGATATAAAAGACATGCAGGCACTTAAAAAACATTGTGCAAACCTCGGTCATCCTTTCACGGTAGAGAGCAATCCCGATTTCGATATGGGAGACGCGGCCGGGCAGTTCGCTTACATTGAAGACCCTGATGGCGCGTTGATCGAATTCGTGGAAACGCATAAGATCCCCATTCTTAAAAAGATCAATTGGTATTTAAATCTGGATAAACGTGATCCAAAGAAGCCCTTGCCTGACTGGATGCTGAAGGCGCTTAAATTTAGTCGTGTAAAAGATTGAAGCGGATCAGTACATACAGCCTGGTTCTTTTTTTTCTCCTGAATTTTGAGACCGGCAGGGCTGTGCCCGATACGCTCATCTACCGCATCCATGAAGAACCCGGCGGAGTGAATGTTACGCTGAATGGGAACAACCTTAATTTCAGTCTCGAAGAAGAGAATTATGAATACTGGCTCTATTCCTCAAAGGATGATTACCGTTTCGCACTTAAAAATGCCAACGACAATAATTGGGTTCCATCCTCCAGCGATATTCGGAGTTACGAAGATTCGGTCTTTAAAGGGTTTGGATGGTTTCGCCTCCATTTTAAAAAGGGGAGGGCCTTTGCAGGGAATACGATCATGCTGCGTTTAACACATTATGGAGCTTCGGAGATCTTTTACGACGGAAAGTATATTGCCTCTTATGGCATCGTTTCGCCCGACGGAGTGGGTGAGTTCTGCATCAATCCGGGGGCGGAATATTTCCCGATCGTAGTAAGTGATACGCTGGAGCATGTACTGGCCATCCGGTATTCGAACCACCATTATACAGAGAATGACGAAAAATACAATGCCATCCTGGCGGGGTTCATGTTGAAGATGTTCTCGTATGACCGGATGCTTGTATTAAGGGAGCTTAGCGAAACCCAGCGTTACTTCTTTCTCGGCATCTCTTTTTTTCTGATGGCGCTCGCCTTTGTTCACTTTGTTATTTTCCTTTTTGAGCGGTCACGACGATTCAATTTGTTTCATAGCTTCTTCGTGCTCAGTCTTTCCCTTGTTTTTCTTGTCCCGGTCATTAATCACCAGGTAGAGCTGCCGGCGGTAACTTTTAAGATCAACTATTACACCAATTTCCTGGTGCCAACGCTCCTGATCTCGGCCCTGGCTCTTTTGTACAGTCTCTTTCAGCGAAAGTTCAATAAGTTTTTTTATATAAGCCTTCTTATCTATGTGGCGGCCCTGGTAATGGCTTATGTGTTCGATAATATGTCGGGCATATTTTACATCACGCTTTTTTTCAATGTGTACATCGGTGCAACCATTCTTTCCATTAAGGGCATAAGGCAGAATTTTCGTGGTGCAAAGATCGTTGGCTTCGGTGTTTTAGGAATAACGATCGCCTTGATCGTTTCTGTTCTCGTGCTTGTTCTTTTGGAGGATGATGGTGTTATTTTTTCTGTTGTAATGGCCATACTGGGTATTTTAAGCCTTCCGCTCTCTATGAGCGTGTATCTTGCTTTTGATTTTGCCGGTGCCAACAAACAATTGAAGCAA
This sequence comes from uncultured Flavobacteriaceae bacterium, assembly GCA_964387075.1. Taxonomy (GTDB): domain Bacteria; phylum Bacteroidota; class Bacteroidia; order B-17B0; family Aurantibacillaceae; genus PALSA-968. The sequence goes on along the minus strand of CAYLVB010000006.1, from coordinate 153,294 downwards.
CAGATCGTGCAGATAGAGGATCTTTCGGCAAGGGCGCTAAGGGAAGAACAAGAGAAAAAACAAATACTCGAAAATCAAAAGGAGGTCCTTGAGCAACAGGTGAAGGAAAGAACCTTCGAGATCACCAAACAAAAAGAGATCATCGAAGAGAAGAACAAGGATATCACCGACAGCATCAATTACGCCAAGCGTATCCAGGAAGCCACGCTGGCCTCTAAAGACGTTAAATACCAACTTTTCTCCAACGCCTTCGTGCTTTATAAACCTAAGGATATTGTTAGCGGAGATTTCTATTGGTTTGCCGGAAAAAATGGAAAGCGCCTCATAGCTGCTTGCGATTGTACCGGTCATGGTGTGCCGGGCGCATTAATGAGTATGATCGGTAATAACCTCTTACATAAGATCGTAAGCGAAAGAGGTGTAACGGATCCGGCTGAGATCCTTAACGAGCTCGATCATGAGATCAGGATCACGCTGAAAAAGGAAGAAAGCCCGCAAACAAAGGATGGAATGGACGTAGCGCTTTTATCTTTCAACTCCGAAAATGAGTTCAGCTATTCGGGCGCTAATCGTCCGCTTTGGATCGTGAGCGACGGAAAACTGGAAGAGACCAAAGCCACCAAGATATCTATTGGCGGAGATCGTTATGGCGAAGAGATCGGATTTGTGGCGCACAAGTTTGAACTGAAGAAAGGAGACACAGTCTATGTGTCTTCGGATGGTTTTGCCGACCAATTCAATAACGAAGACAAAAAACTAATGACGCGCCGGTTCAAGGAAATTCTTTTAAGTATTCAACATCTTTCCATGGCTGAGCAGGAAAAATACCTGGATGAGTTCATTGAAAAATGGAAAGGTGGTCTTGAGCAAACGGATGATATCCTGGTCATAGGCATTCGTATCTGATTTGCTGCTCAGCGAATGGTCTATATGCCATTGCGTCCCAATTTCTGTATGCTTTGTGTTCTCTGCGGGCTGTTTTCCTGGCTGTTCTCTTTGCGGTTTCGGCTGTTACTTGAGCAGGACAAGAGCCTCCCGTTTAGCTGTAATGCCGCCGATCTCTTGTAGTAATTGTCCGTTTTGATCCGCGATCTTTTCAAACGCTGCTTTTTTATCTTTTGACACCGAGATCAATAATCCGCCCGAAGTTTGCGGATCGCAAAGCGTGATGAACTCCAGTCCGCCCAGCCATTTTACTTTTCCTTTCACCGCGTTGTAATTGCGCGTAGTGTTATCGGGATAAATAAAAGCCTTGCTGTATTCTTCAGTTCCGTCCAGCAATTGTATTTTATTTACCTCAATTTCGGCCGACAAATTATTTCCTTCCAGCATTTCTCCTAAATGTCCAAGCAAACCAAATCCCGTTACGTCGGTCATGGCGCTTACATACTTGAGTGTGCTGCAGGTTATGCCGAAGGTGTTTAGCGCTGTCATATTCTCAAGCAGGGTGGGGTAGTGGGCCGGATCAAGTTTTCCGCGTTTGAGGGCGGTTGCCAGTATTCCACTTCCTAAAGGTTTGCTTAGATAGAGTAGATCGCCTTCTTTGGGAGTGTTATTTCTTTTTAAATTTTCTTTTTGTACCAGGCCCGTCACCGCCAGCCCAAAGACCGGTTCGGGGTTATCGATGCTGTGCCCGCCCGCCAATGGGATCCCGGCTTTTTTGCAAATTTCTATAGCGCCCTGTAATACGCGTTGTGCTTCGGTTACAGGAAGTTTTTCTGCGGGCCAACCCAAAACCGCGATGGCCATAATGGGCTTTCCTCCCATAGCATAGATATCCGAAATGGAATTTGCCGCCGCTATCTTCCCGAAATCAAAAGCGTCATCCACAATCGGCATAAAAAAATCGGTAGTGCTTATTACACATTGTCCGTTACCGATGTCGTAAACCGCTGCATCGTCATTGCATTCATTTCCTACCAAAAGGTTTTTATCAGGAATGGATTGCAGTCCTGATAGAATTTGCTGCAAAGCCTCCGGGGCTATCTTACACCCACAGCCGGCAGACTTACTATATTGGGTTAATTTTATTTCTGACATAATTCAAAGCTACAGAAACCACAGAGAGAACAGCCAGGAAAACAGCCCACAGAGTTCACTGAGGAATATATTTAATTTTGATTAAGGGGTTGTAGTGATCCATTTATTACTCTTCTTAGGCCGTCTTTAAGTTTCAGCACATTAAAATTGATCAGTAAACCTAATTTATAGTCGCCCAGTTTAAGATAGGTAAGAGTTTGTGCCAAATGTACATCGTTCAGCCCTTCAACACTTTTTACTTCAATGACAACTTTATTCTCAACTAAAATATCAATCCGGTAACCGCATTCAAGAACAACTTCCTCATAAATAAGCGGCATTGATTTCTCTTTCTGGACTCTAAACCCAGCTTGTTCCAATTTATAGAATAAGCATTCTTTATAAGCACTTTCTAAAAGACCAGGGCCAAGTTTAGAATGTATCTCTATTGCGATGCCTATGATCTTTGTGGCTATTTCGTTTTCCACCATAATTTTTAACAAATATAATATTATTCCGAATTGTTTTATGGCTGTTATCTCGGCTGTTCTCTCTGTGCCTGCTTGGCTGCTCCTCTGTGGTTTCGGCTGCTATTTGCGCCCATCAGAACGTATAAACTCCAGGTTGCGTTTCAAGCCCTTGAATCCAGTCCTCTTCACCGCGCTGTTCTTAAAGGTCCTGGCAAAAACTTCCTCTGTAATATCATTCCATTCGCCCGCTTCCCAATTCAAAAATCCGTTATTCTCAAACAAAGGTTCCTTATGCGGCTTGCTGAAACGGTTCCAGGGACAAACATCCTGGCATATATCACAACCAAAGGCCCAGTTCTCAAATTTGCCTTTGTAATCGGCAGGTATGTTTTCTTTTAATTCTATCGTGAAATAAGAAATGCACTTACTTCCATCTACCAAATAAGGTTCAACAATGGCTTGGGTTGGACAAGCATCGATACATTTCGTACAGGTGCCGCAATGATCTGTAACCGGCCCGTCGTGATCCAGTTCAAGGTCAATGATCAGTTCCGCGATGAAATAGAAGGAGCCGCTGTTCTTATTGATGATATTGGCGTTCTTGCCCATCCAGCCCAAACCGCTTTTTTGCGCCCAGGCTTTATCCATCACGGGCGCCGAGTCCACAAAACACCTTCCGTTAACATCGCCGATCTCTTTTTTAAGGATCTCGATGAAGGTTTTGCATTTCTCCTTGATCACAAAGTGATAATCGGCTCCGTAGGCGTATTTAGATATTTTTACTGCGCTGTTATCGGGCTGTTGTTCCGCAGGGTAGTAATTAAGCAGTAATGAAACTACCGACCTGGCCCCATCAACCAGTAATCGCGGATCGAGGCGTTTGTCGAAGTAATTCTCCATATACCTCATCTCGCCGTGCCTGCCTTCCTTCAGCCATTTTTCAAGTCGGGGCGCTTCTTCCTCAAGGAACTCTGCTTTCGAGATACCGCAATAGTCAAAACCAAGGCTTTTGGCGGTTTGCTTGATGAGCGATGTGTGGCGGGCCTTATCCATGAGTTGTGCAAAGATAAGGAATGGCCTACAACAAAAAACCCGGCCTTGCGGGCCGGGTTTTGAGTGGAAAGAGTCTCTTAATGCTGAATGATCAGTTTCTGCACATCCTGCGCGTTTGCGTTCTTTATTTTCAGGTAGTATACACCGTTGGCAAGACCCGAAACATTTATTTTGTTATCAAGCGACAACAGTTTTTCTGTTCTCAGTGTCTGACCAAGCGCGTTGGTGATCTCCAGGTCGCAATTCACGCAGTTCTTGTTCAACTGCACGGTGATCTCTTTAGAAGTTGGGTTGGGATACACCTCGTAATTGTTCTTTAAGGATGTTTCTGCGATACCAATACCGCTGGTGCGGTTGTTCTTCACGTTAGAACGTGTTTTAACGATGGATCCCTGGATATCACTTCCGTTGGCTAAACGAGCGGTTGTAACGCATGCCTGAGGGGCATTCACAAGGATCGCATAACGATTGGTGTCGCCCGGTACCGGCGCGAAGTCGGTATAGCCATTCTGACAAACAGTGAACCCGCAGAAAGCAATGGAAGAAAGCATTTGCCAGTTTGTGGTTGGTGTATGTCTCCATACTTCAAAGCTACCGTAGTTAAACCCGAAATAATTATCCCAGCTTAGGTTGTTCACACTTCCGTTCTGGCTTATCTGCAGGTGAATGGTCTTGTGATAACTGCTCAAAGGTGTTTCTGTGCCGCAAGAGTCTATCGCAGAGATCTTGTATTTCCACGATTTCACATCGGCATTGGCACCCGGGTGAACAAATTCGCTCAGGCTGGTTGCCGGAACGTTACCCACCAACTGGTAGTTGTTAAAACTGCCGATCTCGCAATAGATGTTGTAAGAGGCGATGCCCACGGCACCTGTTTTTTCCCAGGCCACCAAATTGCTATTGGTAATTGTATCAAAGGTAACAACGCAGATCTGGGGTTGATAACCCGGGTTGGCGTTAGGTACAATATAAGTTGTGAAGGTCATACAACCGTTCCCATCAATAACACCTAATGAATAAGTGCCTGGTGAAGCGCCTGTGATGTCTTCTGTTGATGCGCCATTACTCCAGCTATACGTGTAAGGAGTAGCGCCGCCGCTGGTTGTAATATCAATAGTGCCCGGACCGCTGGTACCGCATGTTCCCGCTGTAATATTATCCAGAGAAATGCTTGCGCCCGCTGTGTTGGTAGAAACCATTGCAGATCCGCTGCTTGTGCAACCCGCGTTATCTGTTACAGTCACTGTGTACAATCCGGCAGCTAAAGCAGTGGCAGTAGCGGTTGTTTGAGAAGCGGCATTAGAACTCCACAGATAAGTATAACCCGCTGTTCCGCCGCTTGCAACCACTGTGGCCGAACCACTGGTGCCCGAACAGGAAGAAGGACTTGTATTGATAACAAGACTAAGTGGCGAAGGTTGAGTAACGGTGTAATTTGCCACCACCTGGCAACCTGCCGAATCTGTTACTGTGAGTACGTAAGTGCCCGCCTGTAAGTTATTTGCTGTTGCCGTTGTAGCGCCACTTGTCCACGCGTAGGTGTAAGGAGTGATACCACCGGTAACGTTGCCGGTTAAGCTTCCGTTGTTTCCGCCGGGGCAGGTTACATTGGCTGAGCTGCCCAGTGTAACGGTAGGACCGCCAACGCTGTTGATGGTAACTACTGTGCTGGTAAGGCAACCATACAGATCAGAAACGGTTAATTGGTATTGTCCGCTGTATAAGCTGTCGGCTGTTGCAAGTGAATCTCCGGAAGACCATTGGTAATCGAAGGGCGAACTGCCGCTTGTGATAGTAGCTGTAGCCGAACCATCCGGGATGATACAAGAAGTTGGAGGAGTTACGTTAACCGAAGAAATTACCGGAACAGGATTTACTGTAATGGTTTTGGTGGCGCTGTTAGATGTACCGCAAGCGCTGGCAGTAACTGAAATTGTTCCCGCGGTTCCAACCATATCAACCTGTATGCTGGCTGATCCTTGTCCGGAAGTGATGGTATTTCCTCCGGGTACGGTCCAGGTGTAGGTTGCGCCCGCAATGGCCGGAATGCTATATGTATAACCAGTTCCATTGGCACAAGTATTAGTAACACCTGTAATAGGGCCTACACTCAAAGTTGTGGATGGGCAGGAGCCAAAGTTCCAGCCTGTGTTGTTGCCGCTATTTGTACTGTTATCTGCATAAAAAGAAGCACCTCCAACAGCGTTACAATTTTTAATATCGAGATAATTGGCGCAAACATTACAAGCTGTAATACTAATACTGTACGTGTTGCTGAACGAAGAGGTTAGTATAGTAAGATTGCCGGCGGTGCCGTCTGCTTTAAAATATTTGTTTATGGTTTGCGTACGGGCCTGCATAAAGTTGTTTGTTGTGCCCGAACCGATCAAAAGACTGTCGAAACTGTTATCATAATTGAAATGATTCGTCCCGGTTTTGAACTCTGCTTTTTTAAATGTTCCTCCGGCAGCGATGCTGATCCGTCCGCTTCCATTGAAAGTGACGTTTCGAAAACTGTTTCCGCTGACGAGCTCTCCTAGTTGACTTGCGCCGTTAAAATTAATATCATAATAGCTGGAGTTAACACCTCCGTCAAAATAAGGAGATCCGGTATTGTTATTGAGCATTATTTTTGAGGTTCCGGCATTTACTATGTAGTTTGCAGATGTAGTGGCCCAATTAGTTCCTGCTATGTTTACCGTAGAGGAGCCAAGGATCAGCTGGGTAGGAAATGTGAAATTGGAATAAAAGTCAAAGCAACTCACAGTTTTTCCGTTTGTATTTAGCGTTCCTCTTTTTAAATAGATATTTTTTGTTGTGGTGTTAAAAGCGTCTTGCAAGGTCCAGTAACCCCCTGTTCCGTCAAAATAAACATCTCCTGAGAATGTTTTACCTGCCGATGTAATAGTGTTACCGGTAGTTGTAGCGTTGAAATTAAGCGTGCCGGAAAACCCTGTACTTGTCATTGCGCTAATCAGTGTAAGTGAGCCATATACATTCAAACTTGAAGTTCCCGTAAGTACAGGCGTAAAACCGGCTCCGGTCCAGTTCATATTCTTGCAATAAGCGGCAACGTTAATGGTAACTATTTTAGAGCCTGCGGTGAATGAACCTGTGGTAAAGAAAACATCGTCTACTTGTGTGGGTACACAGGCGCCACCTGCACCACCTTGGGTAAGCGACCAGTGGTTTGGGTCGTTCCAGTTGCCTGAGCCACCAACCCAATACAAATTCAAGGAGGGTGAGGCGTTGAATGTCCATCCGTTATTGTTACCCAGATTGATGCTTCCATTGGCGATGAATGTACCGCCACCAATAGCGGTGATATCCCTCATCTGAACGCTTGACACTGTGATATTGGAAGAGCTACTGATCGTAGCGGCAGTTCCCAGTGTAGTAGATTGCATAACAACAGGGTTCGAACAGGTTCCATTTGTTTGGATATGGCTCACCGTTTGTGTTTTACCTGAGAAGAAATTGTAAACCTTTCCTCCTGCAAGAGAAAGGGTGTCGAAGCTGGTTATCTCATTTATGGTTGCGTTACCCAGGAAAACAGCTTTGATTATGGAGTTCAACGCCCCGTAAATATTGGCATCCTTTGCCACGGTTATTTTATCCATAGTGGCGGAGGGTGTGTATATATTGCCGTTGGCATTAAAGCTCACATGATGAAACCCTGCTCCATTTTGCAGTGTCCCAATGAAAGTAGTCGCGTCCTGGAACACTACATCGTAATAGTAATTACCGGCTCCTCCATAGAAATCGGTATTCATGGCGGCTATTAATTTAATAGTAGATGTGCCTGCATCTATAAAAAAGTTGGAGCCGGAAACTTCCCAGCTGTTGATGGCCTGCCAGGGGGCTGAGACGTTGATCGTGGAATTTCCAAGATACAGACCGCGGCTGGTGGTGGTGGTTGAGTTAAATCCATAGCAAGATACCGTTTTATCATTCGTTACCAGGAAACCATTGTTCAAATAAAGGTCTCCAGAAGTGCCTGTGATCGTAAAGTTATCTTCCAGCGTCCAGTCTCCATTAGCTCCGTCAAAAGTAACACGATTGGAAAAAGATTTTCCGGCTGACGCGATCCTATTACCGGCACCTGTTGAAGCAAAGATAAGTTTCCCTGTAAAACTGTTGGTCATGGCCGCGATCAACCTGAGCGAACCGAAGATGGAAAGATCTGTAGATCCGTTTAGAATTGGAGAGTTGCTGGCGCCAGTCCAGATCATGCTGTCGCATTCTGCATTGACATTGACAGTCACGATCTTCGAACCTGCAGTAAAGGAGTTCGCATCAAAATGTACATTATCAAAACGTGATGGAACACAGGTTCCCGGAGCTCCTCCTGAAGTATTCGACCAATGGGTAGGGTCATTCCAGTTACCTGTACCGCCTATCCAATACAAATCCTGTGCAGCTGGTGCATTGATGGTCCAGCCTGTAGTGTTTCCTATATTAATTGAATTGCTGGCAATAAAAGATGCACCACCGGTAGCATGCACATCCAGTATCCGGGTATAATTCACATTTACCGTAGCGGTAGACGAACTGATGAAGGAAGCATTTCCGGTAGCATTTGATTTAAGGTTAACAGCCTGTGAGCACGTACCTAGAGAGCCAAAGTAGCTGCTAACCGATTGTGTTTTGCCGGCTTGTAACTGATACGTTCTTCCTGCCGAAAAAATCAGAGAATCAAAGGAGTTATTGTCGCTGATATTCCCATTATCCAGGAAGGTTACTTTGCCAAAATTTCCATTCCCCGGGTTGATATAAGCCATTTTAGGAAAGCTCATAGAGGCATAGAAAGTACCCGATTGTGGTGTCACGTCACCTGTGTTGGCATAAGTTATCTTATTATATGAAACACCTCCAAAAAGCGATCCATTGCCGGAGATGTTTGTCCAATTAATATCATTGAATGACTGGGATCCTCCGTGAAAAGTAGATGTGGCTGAACCCGTCATGTTTACCACTGAAGTTCCCGCAGTTACTGTTGCATTAGCTCCAACCATGTCGAAACTGGTACCGGTTATGGTAACTATTGACGATCCCAGGTTGAGCGCCCGTACATTACTATTAGTTGAGTTGAAAACCAGGCAGGTAAATGCCTGATTGTTGGTATTTAAAGTGCCATTTAACAGGTTAACCTGGCTGCTGCTTGTAAACGCATCCTGAAAAGACCAGGACCCGCCAATCCCATCGAAATAGGTATATCCTAGTTGCTGAATAGTTACCCCTGCGGTAGTGATTGTTTTACCGGCTGACGTTGATTTAAAATATAGGTGAAATATATTAACACTCATAGCGGGTATTAAGGTTACTGATCCATAAATATTCAGGTCCTGGTTAGCACTGTATAATTGTGGGTTATTAGTAGCTCCCGTCCAATCCATGTCTAAACAATTGGCGGTTGCATTTACCGTTACAGTTTGCCCGGGCGCAGTAAATGAGTTAATATCAAAAAAAACATTATCCGATAACGTGGGTGTTACTGCCCCTGCACCTCCACCCGAAGTGGTCGACCAATGCGTAGCATCGTTCCAGTTACCTGTACCACCGATCCAGTAAAGATCGGTTGAATAAGCTGATAATGACATTAAAAAGGCCAAAACAAACAGGCCGGATTTAAGTTTCAAAAAGGATGATTTCATGTGAGTTGTTTGATTACGGTAAATAATTTTTGTAAACGCAATACTAGGTAAATTGCAAAATGCTGGCAATACTCACTGATGAGTATTATTTGATGGCATTGTGTTGGCAGAAGTTAAGCAACTCTATTGTATTCAGGCAATTGGCTTTTTTCAACATGGCTCGCCGGTGCGTGTCAACCGTATGTTTGCTGATGGATAATATATCCGCTATCGACTTGCTGCTATGCCCTTTTGCCAGCAGCCTAATGATCTCCAGTTGCCGGTCGGAGAAGTACTCTTCAAAGGACTTTTCTATCAATTGTTTGAACTTATCCCTGTCTAACCCCTGCGAATCAAATAACCATTCTACTTTATTGCCAATGTTCAAAAAGGAAATATCGGTAAGTGTACTGATGTTACTAACCATATTGCCTTTTTCATTCAGTTCAAAAGTGGAAGAGGTACGTAGCACTTTGATGTAATCTCCGTTCTTTTTCCTGAGCCGGTAACATAGCTTGAAGAGAGTATTGGCATTGACCACATTCTCTGTATTATAATGAAGTGCGGCACTCAGCACGCGATGTACGATGTGGATGTCATCCGGATGATAATTGTTCAGCACAAAATCAAAAGTGAACTCATGAGGTGCATAACCCAGCATTTCTTCAACGCCTTTCTGAAAGGCGACCGTTTGATCTATATAATTCAGCACATAGATACACTGTTCCTGGTAAACATGCGTCTTGTTAAGGTCCGGAAGGCTTTCCCTGGGGCTATCTTGTTTCTTTAATTTATCCTGAACTTCTCTTAAAAAACTGTCCAGCAGACCATTGTCTTTCATAGTGCCTGCTAAATTACCGGGTTAAAACCTCATAGAGAATACTCATCAATGAGTATTCTTACATATTCGGCTATCCCAGTCCGTGCTGGCTGCAGAAGTTCAAAAGCTCAATACTGTTCTTGCAGTGCGTTTTTTTGAGCAGGTTGCGGCGGTGTGTATCAACCGTGTTTTTACTGATGAACAGTTTGTCTGCTATCTCATTACTTTTAAATCCCTGCTTCAACAGGTGTACGATCTCGAGTTCCCGTTTTGAAAAGAAATCCGCGTATTCCTGCTGCACATATTTTCTGAATTTTTCTTTGTCAAGCCCGGGCGCGTCAAACCGCCACTCCACCTTGTTGGATGTATTCAAAAAAGTAATATCGGTTAGCATTGACAGATTGCTGATGATCTTGCCCTCCGGATCGTGCGCGTAAATGGTAGACTGCCTAAGCACTTTAACATACGACCCATTCTTGTGTTTTGCCCGATAACATAAACAAAAACCTACGTCTTTTGTAACATTGTGTTCAGTAGCAAACATCAGGGTGGCTTTTATCAGCCTTGTCACAATATCATAATCATCCGGATGGAAAAAATTTACAGCAAGATCAAACGTAAACTCCTCCGCATCATATCCCAGCATTTCCTTTACATTCTTCTGAAAAGTGAGTGTCTTTGTTTTGAAGTCAAGAATGTAAATGCATTTTCCAATAGGTAGCGGGAAGTTCACAATATCGCTAAAAGATTTGTGAACTACCTCCCTCTGGGCAAGTTTGTTCTTTACCGATAAGAGATATTTGTTGATGGACTCTTTAGCCATGCAAGGTGCGTTGCAAGGAAGAATAATAGGCGCTTAACAGCTCGTTGAATGCCTCCGCCTGTTCAAGTTGCGGGCAATGGCCGCTGTTCTCAATAACCTGCACGTTGCCGTTCCAAAGGTTGGCCAGCCCAAGCCCGTCGATATACGCTTTATTGGCAAGCGAGTCATGTATTCCGTGAAATACAGCCACGGGGTAAACGCGTGTACGTAATATTTCCACCTCGTTCTCGATGACACCTTTCCCGATATATCCCGCGAAAAAGCTTCGGGCAAAGGGGTCGGTGCTGAGAATGTTCCGTTTCAAAAGGAGGGCTTCATCTTTTTGGTTGAGCATGTCATCGGCCAGTTTTTGCGCATCTGTATCGCTTACCGGACCCTGCAGAAGAAGCGGAAAAAGAGGATTGGGCAAGAACGCTTGCCCCAGGTCTGTTATAGAACCAAGCGGAGGCGTGCCAAACACGAGGAGTCCTTTAACCTGCTTCATTTTTCGCGCTACCTGGATAGCTATGTGGCCGCCTAGTGAATGTCCCACCAAGACCAACTCAGGCAAATTCAGTTCAGCGATAACCTGCTCAACCATTTTTGTGTATCCCGGTATAGAATAAGTTGCCTCCGGGTCTTTTGCCGGTTCTGATCGTCCGTGGCCCGGCAGATCTATCGCGATAAGCGGCATAGCCAATTTCTCAAACTGTTTTTTAAAGGTTTCGCTGCTCAATGAGTTCCCATGAAGGAACACAAGGGGTCTTTCTCCTGAATGACCGCTGATGCTAACATGCACCCGCGCTTCGTTAAAAGGTATGTTTCTGCTCTCCATAAAAGGCAAGGTAGCAAAATCCACAATTGTGACATGCTTTTCGGAAGGATTTTGAACTTTCATTTTTTTAACAATAATCACCCTTTAGGGTGATTATCCGGCCTTTTTATAAATAAATCGTACATTCATTGCCAATAATGCTAGTAAAAATGACCAGGCATCACGCTATATTGCTATTTCTGCTCATTTGGATATTTTCGGTTTGCCACTCATTTTCCCAGAACGCCGATTCTATGTTCACGGCCGTAATGAAATCTGGAAAGCCCGACAGCGTAAAGGTCAGTTCTATGGAAAAGATCATCGAGCTGTATTTTGATGCGGGTGAATACGACAAAGCCATCTCCACAGCCAAACAGGGCATCATGCTAACTCCGGGCGGTCATAAAAGCAAAGGCCTCTTCCTGCATAAGATCGGCGTTGCGTATTATAACCTGAGCGATTTTCAGCAGGCCTTGATGTATTACCAGCAGGCGCTTTCTTACCGCGAGCAAATAGGCGACTCGCTTGGGATGGCTAAAACGCTGGGCAATATTGGCAATACCTACAACGAACTTTCTGATTATGCCAAAGCCATGGATATGGAATTGCGTTGCGTGAAGATCTGTGAGAAGATAGGAGCGGAAGATGTGCTAAAGAATGTATTAAGCTCACTGGGCGACGTGTACAAGAACACTAAAGAGTATCCAAAATCGCTCGAATTTCATGGAAGAAGCCTTAAGCTCGAGGAAAAATCAGGAAACAAGGGAGGCATGGCGCAATCGTTGGCGAATATCGGCCAGGTACACTTTTTAAATAAGAATTTTGAAGTGGCTAAATCTTTCATGGAAAAAGCGCTGCTGATGGCCGGAGAAGCTGGCGATGACTATACCGTGGCCAATACCCTGATGGATCTTGGAACCGTTTACCAGAATAGAAAGGAAAACCTGAAAGCCTTGTCTTATTTTACGGATGCAAAAAGTAAATACGCGACCATGGAAGATAAGGTGGGTGTATTAACGGCCGACCTTAGCATTGCCAGCGTATACACCAGTCTCAATAAACTGAAAGAGGCCGAGCAGTTGAGTATAAGATCCATTGCACTTGCCAAGGAATTAGGTTTGATCGAATATGAGCGGGAAGGGTATCAGAACCTGCCCGAGATCTATGAAAAAATGAAGAAGCCGCTCCAGGCCTACGCAGCTTATAAAAAATACATCCTTTTAAAAGATAGCGTAGATAATGAAGCCAACCAAAAGGAATTGGTAAAACATGAGATGAGCTATGAGTTTGAGAAAAAAGAATCTCAAATGATAGCCGAAGAGGAAAGGAGGGCTGCCGAAGCGGCCGCAGAAAGCAAACGCCAGAAACTTATTATTTATGGTGTTTCATTAGGATTTCTGCTGGTGATGGTGCTCGCGGTGATCGTTTACCGAAACTTGCAGAACAACAAACGCAAGAACAAGATCATCGAAGCGCAAAAGGCCGAAGTAGAATTAAAGAACCATGTGATCGAACACAAGCAAAAAGAAATTGTGGATTCGATCACCTATGCCCAACGTATTCAAAAAGCGCTGCTGGCCAGCGAAGCCCTATTAACAGAAAACCTTCCCGAGTATTTTGTGTATTTCCATCCGAAGGATATTGTGAGCGGCGATTTCTATTGGGCCACATACTCGCATAACAAATTCTATCTCGTTACGGCAGATAGTACAGGCCACGGCGTACCGGGAGCTTTTATGAGTCTGCTCAACATCTCATTCCTGAATGAAGCGGTCAACGAAAAACATCTTGAAAAACCAAATGAGATACTGAACCATACACGCGCCCGCTTGATCAATTCCCTGAAGGACGACGGAAGTGAAGAGGGCGGAAAGGACGGAATGGACTGCGTATTAGCCGCTTTTGATTTTAAGACCAATATGCTGGAATACGCGGCCGCCAATAATTCTTTTTACCTGGTAAGGAATGGTGAGGTTAGCAGTCATGCAGCAGATAAAATGCCTGTGGGAAAATCGCCACGCGACCACGAGCCTTTTACGTTGAGAGCCTTGCAGCTTGAAAAAGGTGATACTGTTTATATTTTAACGGATGGATATCCTGACCAGTTTGGCGGACCCAAAGGAAAGAAGTTCATGTATAAGCAACTGGAGAGACTCTTGCTTGCCAACTCTCATTTATCAATGGACGAACAAAAAGCGATTTTGCATCAAAATCTTGTTGATTGGATGGGTGACTTAGAGCAGGTAGATGACGTTCTATTGATCGGCATCCGTGTTTAACCGGCCCTCCCGGTAAGTATACCTGTGCCGCTTGGTTTCGCTTTGTTTCAGGCGCCTAACTCTTCACTTCAGCGTGCTTACTACCGGGTAACGGTCACCGTTCCCTTGTACTCGTGTCTTTTGCCCGAGAAGTCTTTGAAATCCACTTTCCAAACATATACATCTTGTTGCACGGTCTCACCTCTGAAAGTACCATTCCACGTCTCTTCGAGATCGTCTGAGCGGAACACCATTTGGCCCCAGCGGTCAAACACCATCAGGTTGTAGGTGTTATTGTCTATGCCAATGCCGGTTCCTTTAAAGCCATCGTTGCCGCCATCGCCGTTCGGCGAAAAAGCATTGGGAATGTAAAAGGTAAAGCCGGGCTTGATCTCAATGGGTTTGGTGATGGAATCTTCGCAGCCGTAGGAATTCATGACCCATTGCGTAACGTAATATACATGACCTTCTTCGTGCATATACGTGTGAACCGGGTTGGTTACTGAAGTATAATTCAGCGAAGCGGGATTGACGAACACATCGCCAAGATCCCAATGTATAGAACTTCCGCCGATGCTGGCGTTGTAAAAATGTACTGTGGGGTCCAGACCATCATTATCCGCGCTGTTGTAAGCATAATTAAAGTCAGCGATAGGCCTTGGATAAACAATAACAACATTCGGCTTCGTGATACTTGCTGAGCAGCCGCTGTCGCTGGTAACGGTCAAACTAACCGTGTAAGTCGCGTTCTGCGTGGGTGAACTGTTCCCATAAGTAACCGTTCCCGGAAATTGTCCGTTATGCGTTGCTCCATTTCCAAAATCCCAGCTCCATCCCGCGATCTGCGAAGGCGCCGGTACTGTGGATAGATCTGTGAATTTTACTGCCAGTGTGGGGCATCCCGTGGCCGGGTTGCCAAACATGGGCTGTGGGGCTGGGTTTACATAAACTATTTTCCGCACAGTATCCTTGCAGGCAGCATTGATCGAGGCGATCAAACTAACGGTGTGCGTGCCCGGCGCGTGGAAAGTATAAGAAGTTGTTTGCGTGGTAGCATCTGTAAAGCTTCCGTTATTGTCAAGGTCCCAATTCCACTGCAAAACATTTCCGTTCGAATGATCTACGAATTGCATAGCGCTTCCCTGGCATATGTGGTTCTGCGCGAGGAAATCAGCAATTGGATTTGGATTCACGTTGATCGTGAACATGGAATCAGGCCCTGTGCAACCATTGAAAGCCGCGTGTACAAGCACAATTCCGGATATTGGCCCTCCGGTAGAGTTTTGCGTAACGAAAGAAGGAAGATTCCCGCTTCCGCCGGCTCCTAAGCCGATCGCTGTATTTGTGTTCGCCCAGAAAAAGGTAGAAGAACTTCCGCCGGGAGTAGAAGTGAAGTTGACCGGTAACGTGGTTTGTCCGGGACAAAAATTCATGTCCGTCACAGGATCTACGATCGGTAAGGCTTTCACAGTAACCGCCAGCGTTCCACTATTAATGCAGGTAGAAGATATTCCCATCGACAAAGTCGTAGTAAAGGTTCCAGAACTTCCATAAGTATGCGTGGTTGTTGTAGCTTGTGTAGCGTTGGGACTTCCGTCTCCAAAATTCCAGGTATAAGGAGTTCCGGGAGCAACGCCGGGTGTCAGATCTGTGAAAGTTGTAGGGCTTCCCATACAAACCGTATCCGCTTTATAAACTACCGCGAAAGCAGGATTAACAATAACACTCACGGTTCCGGTTCCCGTACAACCTCCCGCGTTTGTAACAGTCACAGTATAAATACCGCTTGCCGCCGGCGTTACGTTATTTAAATTCGGATTTTGAGCTGTTGAAGTAAAGCTGTTAGGGCCGCTCCAAGTGTAAGTAGTTCCTCCAGAAGAAGTGAGATTAAGCGTGTTGTTGATACAAACCGGACTATTACTTCCAACAACAACCGTTGGCGATGGACTCACGATCACACTCGTGGTTGCTGTGGCGGTACAAGCTCCAATGCCTATTACGACGGTGTAATTGGTAGTAACAACAGGGGTTACCGTGATGCTGGGCGTAGTGGCTCCGGTGTTCCAGGTATATGTGGTTCCCCCACCAGCCGTCAGAACTGCGTTTCCGCCTGCGCAGATCGGCGGTGGCGAGGGAATGCTTGCAATGCTACCGGGAGCCGTTACAGTTACCGGTAGGATAATAGAATCTTTTGGACAGGTAACAACGAGTTTTACCTGGTAAGTGCCCGCGTTCGCGTAAATGTGCGTTGGATTCTGCTGTGTAGAAGTTGTACCGTCGCCGAAATCCCAATACCAGGTGCCGGGCGTCCAGTTACCCGCTTGCCACACGCATACGCCATAGGTGCTGTCCTGGAAATTAACGGTGAGGTTGCAATTTGGATTATTGTAAATGAACCATGGATTTACTTTTGGTTTTAATTTGAATACAACCAACTGGTCATCGCCGCCATTGCCTTTGGCCTGCATATAGGATCCCGGTGTTGTAACAAAGTTCGATGAGTGCGAGGTTCCGTTCACGATCACTTCTTCTTCACAAGAACCAAACAAGGCTACTTTTGGATATTTATAGTCATCGCTGCTTCCGCCCATGAAGGTGGAGTAGAGTAACGAGGTGCCTGTTGTATTATACTTCTGGATGAAAAGATCCCCGCGCCCTGTTGTGGAAGTACTTTGTCCGGCAAAAACCGATTGATAAGCGCAGGATGTAACGGGGAAACTTCCGTCATCTGTTTCCGTATAGCCGGTCACAAAGGCTTCACCCTGCGAGTTCACTGCTATACCACACATGTTTTCACCCTGGGCACCTCCAACAAATGTGGCATAGAGCGCAGTGGTTCCGGCTGCGTTCAGTTTCAGGAGGAAGCCATCGTATTGTCCGTTAAAGGTTTTGTCATATCCGTTGGTGGGCATCGGGAAACTGGCTGACCCGGTGTTGCCGATGATGTAAGCCTCATTCGCCGCGTTCACCACTACATCAATGCCGCAATCCGCCCCGGTTTGAGGGCAATTTCCGTTTCCTCCAATTAAAGAAGAATAAATTACTCCCGTACCGCTTGCATTGAAGCGCGTAATGAAACCTTTCCATCCGCAATTGCCGTAGGTTGTTTTATAGGCGCCGGGAGTTAAAGGAAAATTGGTATAGCTGGGAGGATTGTTCTGCCAGGAGCCTGTTTCACCTGTAACATAAGCTTCGCCTGCCGCATTGATGTCGATGCCGTAACCGTAGTTGCCGGAACTTCCTCCTAAAACAGTGGAGTAAATTAGAGCAGTTCCACTCGCATTTATCTTTGTGCAGAACGCGCCAAATGTGGTTGTTGGATAAGCGCTCATGAAGGCACCGGGCGTAACCGGAAATCCGGAGCCTGTAACACCGGTAAGGTAGACTTCTCCGGCAGCATTTACGGCAAGGTCATACCCTTCATCGTTGCTGGGCCCGCCAATTAAAGTGGAATAGATGGCAGCAGTTCCTGTTGAATTCAGTTTGGTCACAAAAATATCAAAGCCTCCGCCCGCATGCGTGGTTTGATAAGCTCCCGCCGTGGTCGGGAAATTATTAGAGGCTGTACGTCCAACTATATAACACTCTCCGGCAGCGTTGGCCGAAACACCGTAACCCCACTCAGAAGCGTTGCCCGCTAAATATGTGCCGTATACCAACTGACTGCCATTGCGCGATAATTTAAATACGAAAGCGTCTTGCTGGAATTTATAAGTAGTACCATATGCCCCGGGTGTAGTTGGAAAATTGGCCGCGTACCAACCGGTTGAGTAAACATTTCCCATAGGATCAACCGCAACGGCGTGCGAATATCCTTCATCGGTGCCGATGCAGCCTACCCAGGTGCCCCAGGCTAAAATGATAGGATCAATGATCAGTGTTTGCGACTTGTCATATTTGCCCACTGCTTTAAAACCGAAAGTTGTTTTATTAAGAGCAACATATTCAATTTGTACCTGCACTTTTTGACCATTGATCATTTGGTACGACTCGGGCATTTCTTCAACCAATGTTCCGAACTTATTTTTGATCTCCAGTTGTTTGTTCTCGTTCACGCGGATGCTTTCGATACCATCCCAGGTCATTTGTATATCGCTGATGTTGCCGCCTGCTTTTACAATGCAATCGTATTTTACGTTCTTTCCCGTGCTGTAGTATTTGATATCGATATGGTTGTACACATTCGTATAAGTAAGTACGCGGTAATCAGGAATGTTGATGATGTTCTTTGAAGGGTCGTTGCCTGTAATGTAATTAAAATAACTTCCCTGTTCTCCTTCGGCAACGAGTGTAGCATCGGAGTTCATTCCTTTGAAGTATAGGTTCCAGATCAAAAGCTCCGCATCTTCTTCTTCGCTGTCGTAACGGCTTTTATGCGGCTTGCCGATCTCGGCTTGTTCTTTAGGTTGGTTAAGGGCGATTTTTTCCGCTTCTTCGTTCTCTTCATTTTCTTTGCGAATGCCAAAGCTCAAACCATTTTTCAAGAAATTCACATTGGCGTTCCAGCCGGGAGAAAAACCGCGATACAGGATATTGCTTTCCCATTGTCCTGCATTTTTACGGAAGCTCACGGGGATCTTCGACATGTTATCGCGGATAGTTTTTTGATCTTTATCACTTGGCGTGCTCATCCGCGCATCACCCGCTATGGAGCTTAAAGATACCAGGCAAGAAAACAGGGTGGCGAAAATTAATTTGTTCATGGCGGTGGCTTTATGATAACTAAGTTCGGTCAGAAGGTGGCGGAAGGCAATCCAAGATTCAAAGCATCTTAGATGTCCGAGTTTGTTTTTTTAGCAATTATGGCTATATTTACACCTTAAAAGTGTTATTGTTAATTAGATGTCTGAATTAGAAGATGTTCTATTTCAATTAATTAGGTCGCTAACCCCGGCCGAAAAAAGGCATTTCTCTCTGTACGCCTCACGCCACACGATTGGCGACGAGAATAACAGCCTTCGCATGTTTCAGAAGCTGGAAAGGCTGAAGCGGTACAACGAAAAAAAATTCCTAAAGAAGCACGAGAAGGAAGAGTTTGCCAAACACTACAGCTTCAACAAACACTTTTTGTATAAGCTCATCTTGCGCTCGCTCCACAGTTTTCATGGGCAAAGCACCATGGAAGCGAGGCTGCGGGAGCAAGTGCATGGCATTGCCATACTGGTGGAGAAAGGTTTGTTTGGCCAGGCCAGGACACTCATCAAGAGTGTAAGAAAAAAAGCAGAGAAATATCAATTTCATGATCTCCTTATCACTTTACTGAACCAGGAGATGGCCATTGACCGCGAGGAGGGCTTTGTTGGAAAGACCAAAAAAGATATTTGGGAATACCGGGCCAATTATGAGGCACACCTGTTGCGTATGAAAGAGCAGGCGGAACTGGAAAGCATCACGGCCCAAACAGCTATGCTTGCCTCACAAAGTGGATTATTGCGCGATAAAAAAATATTTGACGAATTACACAAGCTTCGTAAAGACCAACGCCTGCAAAAACAGCCCGGCACTTTTTATGGCGATTGGCATTTTTATTCGGCTAAGGTTGGGATACATTTTTTAACACTGCAACCGGAGAAAGCCCTGGTTGAGAATGAACTTTTACTGAAGGCCATGGAAGAGTATCCACACCTCATTGCCGAGAATCCCAGGCATTACCTGATGTCGCTCAACAACAGTATGGTGATGCTCAGTAATTTGAAGCGTTACGACGATATGCTGGCCATTGGAAAGAAAATGGAGAACGTGACTGTGCGCAGCCAGGCCCTGAAGAACAGGAAGTTCAATACGCGTTATGGCTTGGTCCTGCAGATGTATGTAAAGACCGGTGAATTTAAAAGGGCATTCGACCTTTTAAAAGAGGCAGATCGGATGCTGGAGAATGAGGAAGTACAATTCCTCAACCAACAGTTCGAGCTCACGCATTACCTCGCTGCTGCCAATATCTATTACGCGCTGGGCGAATTCCAACCCGCCAACCGCTACCTGCAGCAGATCATCGACAAGCAGGAGTTGACACAGCGCAGCGATATTCTATGTTTTGCGCTCATCCTCCGCATGATCGTGCAGTACGAAATGCAAAAACAGGATCTTTTGGAATACACCGTGAGGTCGGCTTACCGTTTTCTTTATAAACGCGATAAACTTTACAGGTTTGAAGGCATCATCCTCGATTTCATCCGCAAACGCTCACCGCATCTCGACACGCGCAAAAAACAGGTGGAAGCTTTTAAAGATCTACACGCCGAACTTCTGCCACTTACAAAGGATCCTTATGAACGGAATGCTTTTGCGTATTTTGACATCATGAGCTGGCTGGAGAGCAAGATCGATGAGAAGCCTTACGCGGAGATCGTGCATGCAAAATACAAACCTACAGGCCAAGCCTAACTGGTTATAGCGGGGTCAGGTTATCCTTTTCCTCGCGAGCTCGAATATTCAGTCAACGATCTGCATTTTTCCGGTGGCCCGAATGCCCTCCTTGCTCTTTAATTCATAGAAATACATTCCCGTTGGTAATCCATCCCGTTCGATAGTGCTATGATCCCCGTAAATGTGCCTGTATGTTCTTACCTTATTTCCCAGTATGTCATAGATCACCAGCTGGCCTTCGTTAATGGAAAGACCGAAGCTAAGCCTTGCGGTTGAATTGAACGGATTGGGAACCAGGGTAGCGGGAAGACCTCCATTGGAAAGTAATGATACGCTCACCGAATTTATAGTATAACAAGCCGAGGTATCCTGGCAGCCGTTATCGGTTATGATCACAGCGTAACTTCCGTTCATTGTTGCGGTAAAGGTTTGCGCTGTTTCTCCACTCAGGGGCTGGCCCGTGCCGCAATCGATCCATTGATAAGCTGCGCCTCCGGTGTTGGCGGATAGTACGATGCCATTTTGCGTTACGCCCAGGTTGAGGGCGCAATAATGTAATTTGCTCACAAAACAATCCTGTTGTCCCTGGGAGGTCAAGTTCACCGTGGCCACCCCCGGATCAAGATCAAGAGTGCCCTGGAAGTTGCCTGTCAGGTAAATATTATCATTACCATCAGCTTTTATTCCAACCGGCCATTCCCCGGATGTGCTGCCAAAAGAAACGGCCGCCATGTAATTTCCGCCGGCGTCTAATTTCAAAACATAGATATCTGAACCGCTCGCATACAAGTCGCTTGTTCCTGGTCCCGGATCAAAGTCAACAGTATACATAAAAACACCAAGTGCATACACATTTCCCGCAGGATCGGTAGCGATGGAAACTCCCTGATCGGTATTGGTTGATCCGATCTGTACGGCCCATACAAAATTTCCTGAAGAGTCGAGTTTGGAAATGAAGCCATCATCCCAACCTCCGGCGGGCGTAAAAGTGTAGGTGCCAATACCCGGATCAAAATCGGTTGTCCAGCCAAAAAAACCGGTGGTAAGCACGTTGCCGTTAGCGTCGGTGGCTATAGAGGAGCACCCATCCATCCCGGTGCTGCCAAATTTATTGGCCCATTTAAAATTTCCGGCCGAGTTCAACTTGCAAACAAAAACGTCGTTAAACCCGGTAGCGGTAATGTTGGAGGTTCCTGTACCGGGATCAAAGTCTACTGTTTGTTCAAAAATGCCGGTTGTTACTATATTCCCGGCCGCATCGGTGGCTACTGCGTTGGCCTGTTCGTAGCCTGTTCCACCCATTTTTTCGGCCCATTGAAAGTTTCCTGCAGTGCTTAAGCGGCAAACAAATATATCAGTTCCTCCTGCCGCGGTAAGGTTAGCAGTGCCAGTGCCCGGATCAAAATCAACCGTCGAGCCAAATTCACCGGCTATGATAATATTCCCTGCCGGATCTAGCGCAATAGTCCGTCCTACATCATACCAGCCACCGCTAAAGGAATTTGCCCAAACAAAGTTTCCGGCATTATCCAGCTTGCAGGTAAAAATATCGCTATTAGTAGCGGCCGTTAAATTAAATACACCCAACCCCGGATCAAAATCTGCTGTTAACTGAAACTCTCCGGTTATATATACGTTACCATTTGCGTCGGTTACGATCCCATGTCCATAGTCGTAAGAAGTACCGCCCATGTTAACGGCCCATACAAAATTGCCTGCGGCGTCTAATTTGCTAACAAAAATATCGCCGCCGCCTGTCGAACTAAGAGTATAGGTGCCAACCCCAGGATCAAAATCAACGGTCCCTTCGAAATAACCTGTGGTGTAAACATTACCCTGTAGGTCGATGGCGATCGCCATAGGATTGTCCTGCAAAGTATCTCCAATGGCGCGCGCCCACTGCAGGTTTTGCCCGGTTATACTAAAAGTTAGAGCCAGCATGCTGAGCAAGACAGTAATTTTCGTTTTCGTGATCATAATTTTTCAGGATTAATAAGCCAAAGTAATACCGGGGCTTATATTCATGAAACTAAAAACTTGCTTTTTTTCGAATCCCAAATCACGGATTATAATGGTATATAATTGAATAACAAAAAGGTATGTTGAAATACTGTTTTATCTCAAGCGTTCAATTCGATTCGTGGGGCATAATAAAATTCCTTAAGTAGGCATAGCGCCACCTCTTGGCAGCCCGCGCGTTGGCATGCTCCAGCAAAGGTTTTTGGTCTGTATTAACCGCTTTACTTTCGAGCGAAGGTATTTCATCTTCGAGTTGTGCCAAAAGGTTTTTCTCCAGCGGTTTGCCCGAACAAAAGATCTCGAAGTTCCTGAAATCTTCATGCGTCTTGTCGCCGGCATAAGCAATTTTGTAATGTAAGCCCGCTTCTTTCAAGGTCTTTAATAAGATCAGGTTGCCCTCTGCGCTCGCATCCTTCAAATAACCATATGTATTAATGATGATGAGTCCGTTCTCATTCAGTAAAGATCTCATCTTCGTAAAGCTCTCCAAACTTAAAACGTGACCCGGTGTGGTCTCGGCATGAAAAAGATCGAGCATCACCAGGTCGAACTTCTTATCCAATTGGTAAATCGCGTGGCGGGCATCGTCCTGTATCACTTCCACATCTTTACTTAAGGAAAAATAATTCCTTGCCACCTCCGTCACGCGCGTGTCTAATTCAACCGCTGTAACTTTAATTCCCTTCTTGCTTAATTCATTCACCAGCACTCCACCACCCAACCCTAATACCAGGGCGTTTTGCGGTTTCACACCCAAACTGTCCAAATTATCCTGTATTACCGAAGTGTATTCCAGTCGCGATCTTCCATCCGTTAAGCTCACCGCCGACTGGATCACATTATTGATGAGCAGCATGCGGCAGGAATCTTTTTGCAGGTTCGTTCCCTGGTACATCGCGTCGCGCACTTCAAGTTTCCCTAAAAGCCCTTCTGAGAGGTAAATTGCTGCCTTGGGTTTGTTGCTATAAAGCAAATAGGCCGCGCAGAGAAAATAGATGAGGGCCGGTACAAATGTTTTTGAACGAATAAAATACCATAGAGGAAAAATTGCGAGCAGCCCTGAAACAAGAAAGAGTGAATAATTCAGTCCAAGGTTGGGGATCAAATAAAAACCGGTAAGAAAACAGAACAAAATTCCTCCAACGGTAGAGATCGCGTAAACCTCGCCCGCTTTTTTTCCGCTCTCATCGGCTTTTTCAGTCAGCGACTTTATCAGTAGGGGAGAGACCATCCCCATCAAAAAAACAGGGGGCAATAAGATCACCGCGCTGCTTACCAATACCGCCGGAATTAAAGAGGTCAATTCCGCTAAAAAAAGGAACAAGCCTGAGAACAATGGTAAAATGCACATGTAGATCGCCGCAAGCAACACGGTCGACAATAAAATTTTCTCGTGATTCTCTTTCTGCGAGAGCCTGCCTCCAAAAAAATATCCGCCGGCCAGTCCGCCAAGTGTCAGCGCCATTACACAGGTCCACACATAAAGCGACGTGCCGAAATAAGGAGCTAAGATCTTGGCGCCGATGAGTTCGGTGGCCATGACCGCGCCTCCCTCCGTGAAAGAGAGCGCGAACAAGTATTGTTTTTTAGCCGCGGGGATCAATTGCCTGTTTTTTCAAAAACAAGAACCTGGAATCGTTGGTCGGTTGAGATACGATTGAGCTGTAAAGTGAATTGCTGTGGCCTGCGTGAAAAGTAATCCGCCGTCACTGTATTCTTGTTCAGTTTTGGACGGTAGCTATAGTGACTTTCCCAAACCATGATGGAACCCAAAGGAGCATTTGCCAGCGAAAGACTGTCCATATACACCTGGTTCTTGTAAATGCCTCTTTTCTTTTTATCGTAAAAATATTTGAAGAGCGTATGGTTCACGTAAATGGTGCGGTTCTGCTCGATATATTTTTTGGAAATGAGCGATGTGGTTATGCGTTCCATCTCCATATCCTCGGGCGTAAGTTTAAAAGGCTTTACTTCAATGAGCGCGAAAAGTAAAGCTACAATGACCAAAGCGGTTGTGAGACTTTTTTGCTTTTGTATGAGAATTAAGCATGCCAAAGCCGCTACCGAGAAAACGGCCGGCAGGTAATTGCGCTCAGGTTCATTTCCGTTCTTGTCAACATCCGTGAGCAGGATCACGTTATTGTGTTTGTATGTTAAGAAAGCAACTACGGCTAAAATATAAACGATGAGCATGCCCCAAACGCCTGCTTTTTTAGTAACGAATTTCAATCGGTCTAACGCGACACAACCCAAAAGTGCTACGAGAGGAGCCACGGCGTCCATATAACGCAGGTTACCGCCGGTTGAGGCGCCCAGTTTCACGCTTTCCCAGTTAAATATGCAATGCGTTAATAAGTACATCACAAAAGGAATGGAGAGGAACAGGATAGAGAAAGATCTGTCTTCGGTAAGTTTATTTTCTTTCGCGTATTCCGCTTCGTTGAACATTTTGGCGCGGCGTATCACAAAAAGCGCGAAGAACATGAACAACAACAAATATTGTACAGCTCCCCAGATCACGATGCCCATTTTAAAGTAATGATCAAATCCCTGGCGCGGCCACTCATCGGCGTACCTGGCGGCGGTCTTGGCGCTGGAAGTTAAAAGGTATAAAGGTTCTCCGGTGACCATGAAGCCCCAGATATTGTTAATGAGCGGGAAAAGCCCCAACAAAATAAAACACATCCAGCGTTTGTTCAGCGCATGCCATACACCGTAAAGAGGAATGAGCAGCAAAAACTCCTGGCGTATGATGCCCGCGAAAGAAAGGATGATGGTGGAAATGATGTACTTCTTCTCGAAATGAAAGAACAAGGTTGCGATCAAAACAAATCCCGAAAAAGTGTCGGCATAATTTCTAAAGGAAAGCTGGATCCAGTAGGGTTGAAGCGCTACCAAAAAGAAGGCCAGCCAGGCAAACCGGCTGTTGAGCTTTTGCGCCACTTTGAAAGTAAGATAGCAAGTGAGCGCCGCCAGCGCGGAATTGAAATAGATGAGGAATTTATTTCCTAAAAGCGAGGGAATTACATAAATGAGTTTATAGCCGGTCTTGGCCGAGTTACCCAAAATAACATTGGGGTTGTTCCAGAACTCGCGCATGTTAAAATAGTGGCCGATCTCGTCGTGCTGGTAAAAACCGGTTGAGAAAAAAGAGTAGATCACGTAACTGACAAAGGCCATGAGCGTGAGCCAAAGTGCCTTTTTATCGTCAGCCGAAAAGCGGGATGCCGTTAGTTCTGCCATTAGAGGCAAATGTAACGAATTTTGGGATTATTTCCTTTCTTAAAAGTCGGAACAGCTACTCCCCTTTAAGGGGAGTCTTCATAACAGTTTCGCGACGCGAAACGTTGAAGGTGGGGTCCGTTCGGAGACAGGACCACCGGCTTAGTAAAATGCTAATTAGAAGTATTAAGAGAACCGCTTCTCAAACTCCTGCATCACTTCCACCAAAGCTTTCACGCTCTCCAGGGGCAGGGCGTTATAGGTAGAAGCACGGTAACCACCTACGTCGCGGTGACCGCGGATGCCGCTGATGTTGGCTTCTTTCCAGAGCTTATCAAATTCGGGTTCTAATTTCGCATCGTGCAGCAGGAAGCAGATGTTCATGTTGCTGCGATCTTCTTTGGCAACGGTTCCGTAGAAAAGTTTGTTGCGGTCTATCTCGTTATAGAGGCAGTCGGCTTTTTCCTGGTTTATTTTTTCTATCCAGCTGATGCCACCGTTCTTTTTAAGCCACTGCAAAGTAAGCAGCGTAACATAGATAGGGAACACGGGAGGCGTATTGTACATACTTCCGCCTTTGATGTGCACCTGGTAATCCATCATGCTCAGCATTTTTCGGCCTGTTTTTCCTAAAATATCTTTCTTCACCATCACCATCGTAGAACCTGCAGGGCCCATATTTTTTTGCGCGCCGGCGTAGATGAGCGCGAAATCCTTCGCATTCACTTTACGGCTGAAGATATCCGAGCTCATATCGCAAACCATAGGGATGGGCGACTTCGGAAAGGATTTCATCTGGGTTCCGTAAATGGTATTGTTTGAGGTGATGTGCAAATAATCCGCGTCGGTAGGAATTTGGTATCCTTTAGGGATGTAGGTGAATTTTTTGTCCTCGGAAGAAGCGATCACGTTGGTGGTACCGATGATCTTGGCTTCTTTGATGGCTTTGCTGGCCCAAACCCCGGTATTAACATAAGCGGCAGAACCGCCTTCGCGCATGAGGTTATAAGGAACCATGGCAAATTGCAAGCTTGCTCCGCCGCCTAAATACAATACTTCGTATTCGTCGCCCACTTCAAAAAGTTCTTTTATCAAAGCGCGTGCTTCTTCCATCACCTTTTCGTAGTTCTTGCTGCGATGCGAGATCTCGAGCAAAGAAAGGTTCATGTTATCGAAATTGATACAGGCCTCGGCGGCTTGTTTCAATACCTCTTGCGGTAAAATGCCGGGACCGGCGCTGAAATTGTGAACTTTGGTTTGTGTGGCTGTGAGTGACATGGGTTAGAATTTTGGGTTCCGAAGGAATGCCTTCAGGGGTTATTTTAATTAATTAGGCATAAAGTTATGGTTTTTGGAAATAAAGAGTATTAAAAAAGGGAAGATTTTTTCCCCTGAATTTATCAGTAGAAAGATCTTCCCTTGTTCAATTAGTGGACAGGAGGTTCTTACAGAATCAATTCCCGTTATAAGCAGGCAACCTGCCGGGAGTATAAGGTAAGCCCGTGCTATCCAGTTTCTTCTCGAGGTTGCGAAGGGCCTCATCGGTACTCTTTATATTGGCGTAAACGGGACCGAATTGCTTCTTAACCTTCTCATAAACATCCTCATAGGTTTTAGATTGCACGGCCGTGGTGCCGTAAAGGTTGCCGATCACATTCTCTATCTGGCCCACGAGGCCGGGAACGGTCTCAAACTCGCGTTTGGCCAGGCTGTTATCCCCATCAAGTGCCAACTCTATTTCGTCGAGCTTTTTTTCAACCTGTTTTACTTCCGCCAGCAGGTTTAAATTATTGCCCTGCGACTGTTGCAATCCGGTTTTAATGAATTTGATGCGGTTGCGCATTTCCTGCCGGTACGAGGAAGATCCCAGTACCACTTTACGCAGCTCGGCCAGCTTCACATAAAAGGCCTGCAGCGCTTTTTTATCGGCAACCGGAATAGAAGCATTGTTCAGTGAATTGATGTTGAAGGCAAGCGGGCCGGCCAATTGCTCGGAGCTTCCATCACCTTTAACAAGATGGAGAGCCGCGGAATACTTACCGGGTATCACCAGCGGGCCCATATCTTCTCCTTCATAAGGATTATCCGGATCGGGAGTGTAAAAACTTATCGGGTTGGTGCGCGCCATGCGTCCGTCCCAACTTACGCGGTACATTCCTTTCTTGGCGTTCTGCTTCAGTTTGCGTATCACATTACCCTGCTCATCGCTGATCTGTACAAGCACATAAGCCGCTTCTTCTTTATCTTCTATACGCATCGAATCCGCGCTGGGATAATAGATCGGTTGGTTGTTCTTTATTTTTTCTTTTTCAGCATCGCGGCGTTTCTCCTTGATCGTCTTGTGATCGTTCTTAAGGTAATAGGTGATCACCGCTCCCAGGGGAGGATTCTCTGCCGTAAAGAAAGATTCTCCCTGGAAGGATTTTCCTTTATGCCCGAGAGGCTGCGATTGAATAAATACTATCCCGTCCTTGATCGCAAAAATGTTCGCGGGTTTTTCCAGGTCTTCCTTTTTCATGGTTTGCAGGGCCGAATAATCATCCAACACATAAAAGCCTCTGCCAAAAGTGGCAATTACCAGATCGGTCTCCCGTTTTTGAATGCTGATATCGGGTACGCAAATAGTAGGAAGCCCGCTTTTCATCTGTGTCCAGAATTGACCTCCATCCAGCGAAACAAACAAACCAAACTCAGTTCCGCAGAAAAGCAAATTGGGATTCTTGAAATCCTCGGCAATGCAATAAGTGCTTCCACGCTCGGGCAGGTTATTGCTGATATTGCTCCAGGTCTTTCCTTTGTCGCTGCTCTTTAAAAGATAAGGTTTGAAATCGCCGCTGCGGTGATTGTTGAAAGTGGCATACACCACATTCTCATCAAATTGCGAAGGCGTGATGTTCTGGCATTTGGTCTGCGCGGGAACGTTGGCAAAAGTCGAGATCTTTGTCCAGTTCTTTCCTGCATCGCTTGTTACCTGTATCAAACCATCATCGGTTCCGGCATAAAGTAAATTCTCATTCTTCGGCGATTCGCTGAAAGCAGTGATATTTCCGTAAATAGTGGTGGATTGATTCTTGGCCACTGCGTCCATGCTCCAGAGTTTACCCATCACGGGCAATTTGTTGCGGTCGATGCCGGCAGAAAGATCTCCGCTGATGGTTTGCCAGGTATTACCGCGATCATCACTGCGAAAAACTTTGTTGGCGCAGAAATAAACGCGGGTGTTAGAAAAATTACTGATCATCAGCGGTGCGTCCCAATTCCAGCGATAAGCGGCTTCACCCTCTTTTTCCTGGGGTTTAATATCGAATACTTCGCCGGTTTTTTTATCGTAACGAATAAGTCCGCCATATTGCCACTCAGAATAAACAATGTTGGGATCCAAAGGGTCCACCACGCTCTTGAAGCCATCGCCACCCACGGTGATGAACCAATCGGAATTAACAATGCCGGAGGCGCTGATGGTGCGCGAAGGACCACCACAAGAATTATTATCCTGCGTGCCGCCATAAATGTTGTAGAAAGGTGTTGCGTTATCGGTGGTAACGCGATAGAACTGCACCAGCGGTAAGTTGGCTTTGAACTGCCAGGTCTTGGCCATATCAAAACTTTCGTACAAACCGCCATCGCATCCCACGAGGTAGTGCGAAGTATTATCAGGGTCAACATAAATCACGTGGTTGTCTACATGTTTGTTCTTCTCGCCAAGGCCCACAAATGTTTTTCCGCCATCATAGGTTACTTTCAGCCAGGTATCCATCGAGTAAACTTTATCGGTATTCTTTGGGTCGCAGAAGATCTCCTGGTAATAATTTCCGGCCGTATTGTGGCTGCTGCGTTTTTCCCAGCTGGCGCCGCGGTCCATGCTGCGGTAAAATCCTTTTCCGTCCTCATCACCTTCTATCATCGCGTACACATAATCCGGATTCACCGGAGAAATAGCCATCGCGATACGCCCCACATCGCCGGTAGGCAAGCCGCCGCCTAATTTGTTCCAGGTAGCGCCGCCATCGGTACTTTTATACAAGGCCGACTCAGGGCCTCCGCTGATATAGGTCCACTCATGGCGGCGGCGCTGGTGCGCGCATGCGTAAAGCGTGTTGCGGTTAGAAGGATCGATGTGAATTTCGTTGAAGCCGGTATTCTCGCTCACGTTCAGGATCTGTTTCCAGGTTTTCCCGCCATCAGTTGTCTTGTAGATCCCGCGCTCACCACCGGCGCTCCACAGCGGACCATAAGCGGCTACGTAAACAATATTGCCATCCATTGGGTCGACCGCGATCTTACCAATGTGTTCTGATTTGGGTAATCCTACATTTTTCCAGGTCTTGCCCGCGTCTTCGCTTTTGTAAACGCCGTCGCCATAGGCAACACTGCGCTGGTTGTTGTTCTCGCCGGTACCTACCCACACAATGCTGGGATTGGTTGGGTCAAGCGTAACGCAACCGATGGAGTAGGAGCCCTGGTTGTCGAAAATGGGTTGAAAATTGGTTCCGTTATTAGTGGTCTTCCACACGCCCCCGCAGGCAACACCGAGGTAGTATTCCGATTTATTTTTTGGGTTCACCGCCAGGTCGATGATGCGGCCCGAGATCATGGCCGGGCCTACGCTGCGGAACTTGAAGGCAGAAAAAGTGCCCGAATTGTGTAGTGGGTTTTTGTCGGCCGGTTTGGCTTCGGTCTTTTTTTCTTTTTGAGCAGAAACGGAAAGACATGCTAACGTAAGCAGCACGCACCATACTTTAACTAATTTCATGAGTTTGATTTTGAGGAGGCTAATTTATGGAATTAAGCTATAAGGCCAAAACCGCTAAAGGGGGGATATTTTTGGGATACGAATTGATAGGCGTTAAGTCGTACTGGTATAGTAGCCTACATCTGATTCGTATCTACTTTACGTACTTCCAGTTGCGGATCTTCCCTTCGCTGATCCATGCGATAGCGGTCTCGAGGCGTTTTTCGCGGGTGGCCTCGGTCTTGGCCTCGGTGAGCCAAAGGATGTATTCTTTCTTTTGCCCGGGAGGAAATTTTTCGAATTGAGCCGCTGCTTTCTTGTTTACCGCCAATGCCGTTTTGAAATAAGTGGGCATTTTGGGTACATTAGTTTCAGTGGTTTTTTTGCGTGGAGGTAATTTCACGCCTTCGTCATTCAATTTCATAGCCTGCTTTAAAAGGCCAATGATCACTTTATCCGAAGGCAGATCCTTCATTCCGGTGATCCTTCCTAAACTTCCCATCGCCTCACTTTTGGCCTCTAAAATTCCCTTCGGATCTTTCAACAAAGCGGTCTTCCAAAACCCAAAAGTGCAGTGCTGCTTAAAAGAGGCAAAACCCACGAAAGGCCCCTTGTATTCAAAAGACGGCATGCTCCATTTAATGGTCTCTTCCACACCCGGACAATTGGCATGGATCAACTTCCGCAAATGTTTCAAAACAGGTTGCGCAAAAGGCTGTGCTTTGGCGATATAGGCGTCTATGCGGGGGTCTTTTTTGGGCATACTATTTACTAATGATGAATTTTTGTTTGTACTTCATCTTATCTTCTCTCATAATGGCAAAGTAAACACCGTTTGATAAATTGCTAACGTCGATATTTTTCGTTATTCCTGTTTCTAGCACAGTATTGCCTAAAATATCCTGTATTAGAATATGATCTACATGCCTTTCGGGTTCAATGCTAAAAGACGATTGAACCGGATTTGGGAAAAGTTGAATTGCCTTACCGTTATCGATTTCGGATATTCCAATAATTGAGGTGTATTTTGCAAGGAATATGCCATTAGAAACCGAGGACAAATTAACTGTTCCTGGTCCGGGGTCAAAATCAGCGCTTATGCACTTACTCATTCCGCAAAACCAGATATTTTGATTGTCTGCTATCACAGAATTTCCGGATGAAGAACTTGTTGTGACACAACCTATATTGTTTGCCCATTGATATGCGCCCGTTCCTGTGTACGAAGCAATGACGATATCATCTCCGCTACCGTAACTTGTAATAATGGCGGAACCTGGACCTGGATCAAAATCCGTAGTGCCGTTCATAGCTCCAGTTGCATACAATCCGCTTGATGTAGCTGCAAGTGAATTAAATCCCGCATAATCTAATTTAAAGGCCCATATATAATTGCCTGCTGAACTATATTTAGCAAGGTATGTACTTCCAGTAGATGTAGTAAGCGTAGCGACTCCACTTCCAGGATCAAAGTCGGCGTTACCATAAAAAGCACCGGTTAAATAATAATCTCCTGACTGATCCGTGGCCATGCTGTTAAAATTATCACTCTGCAGTCCTCCCACATTAAAGCTCCAAATGAGATTTCCATTCATATCGTATTTAGCCAAGTAAATATCCTTAAGTCCTTGTGATATTAAAGTGCTTGCTCCATTACCCGGATCGAAATCATTGGTCCCCGCGAAATGGCCCGAAATGGTAATTTCATTGTTTGAATTTGTGACAATACCGAGTCCTGCTGTCACATTCCCTGAATTTCCTATATTGAATCCCCATAAATAGTTTCCACCAGAAGAGAACTTTGCTAAAAACAGGTCTGTTGAATTGTTGGTTGTTAATGAATCTATTCCGGTTCCGGGATCAAAATCTCCACTGCCGGACATTGAACCAACAACTACAATATCCTGATTAAAATCGAATGAAATGTCGTTCACAGTTGCAGCAGTGGGAAAGGATATACCCCATAAATAATTTCCGCCCGCATCATATTTCGACATAAAAAAACCTGTCCCACCTACAGTGGCAGTTCCAGGCCCCGGATCGAGGTCAATGGTTTGAGTATAGAACCCCGACACTAGAATATTTCCCGAGGCATCTACGGCCAAAGACCAAGCTTCTGTCATTCCTCCTGATACCCCAAGCTGAAAAGCCCACAATAGATTGCCGTTGGGATCATATTTGCCCACAAATGCATCCTGAATACCAAAATAAGTTAGATCATAAGTTGAGGGCCCGGGATCAAAATCCCGGGTACCATCAAAGCTACCTACAAAAACAGCGTTTCCGACCTGATCGTGTATTACTGAATAAGCATTTCCATTATTAACACTTCCAAATCCATTCGCCCACTGCAATTGCTGACTAAAGCAAGTACCTGTAACTGAAAGAAAGAGAAAAACAGAAAGCCTTTTCATTAGAGTTAAAAGTACAAAAAAACTCCATACTCCTTTACTTACTCCTTACAATCCCCAAAAAATGCTATTTTTGTCTACCAAATCGAATCCCTATGAATCCCGAAGTACAAAAAGTGCATGACCTCGCTAAAAGCCTGATGGAAAAAGCCATTGGTCACCTC
The DNA here is from genome assembly GCA_964387075.1 of uncultured Flavobacteriaceae bacterium. Lineage (GTDB taxonomy): Bacteria > Bacteroidota > Bacteroidia > B-17B0 > Aurantibacillaceae > PALSA-968. The sequence continues at coordinate 120,511 of CAYLVB010000006.1, read as the reverse complement.
GAAAGCGAATTAAGCAAGATACGCGCCGGTAAGGCTAATCCCGCTATATTGGACAACCTGCAGGTAGATTACTACGGCACCAAAATGCCCATCAACCAAACAGCCAACATCAATACGCAGGATGCCCGCACCCTGGTGATACAGCCCTGGGAAAAAGGCATGCTTACGCCAATAGAAAAAGCTATCCAGGCCGCTAACCTGGGGTTAAACCCTCAGAACGACGGGGTTCTTATTCGCATTTCTATACCGCCTTTAACAGAAGAGCGCCGACGCGAGTTGGTGAAAAAAGCCAAGCAGGAGGTCGAAGACGCGAAAGTGGGTATACGCACCGCGCGTAAAGACGCCATGGAAGGCGTAAAAAAATTAAAAACAACCGGCCTGCCCGAAGACGAAGGCAAAGACGGGGAAGCAAGAATTCAAACGCTTACCGATCAATACGTAGCTAAATGTGATAAACATTTAGAGGCCAAGGAAAAAGAGATCATGACGGTGTAGAGGAGAAAAAGTAAAAATGACAAATGAAAATTTAAAATTGAAAAAAGTACGGGTCGGTCACAGACCTTCCTTTTTACTTTTTAGATCTTCCTTTTTAAATTTTCCATTTTAAATGGAGTTAGGACCAGGATCAATAATAGGTATAGTAGGCTCCGGGGCCATGGGCACGGGCATTGCCCAGGTGGCCGCCGCTGCAGGGCATCGCGTTTTGGTGTATGATAACAATATGGAGATGTTGGGTAAGGCCAAGCATAATATTGCCATCACCTTCGCCAAAATGGTAGAAAAACAAAAGATCACGGCCGAAGAAGCGCACGCCTGCGCATCTAAAATAACTTTTGCTGAAAAAGCCATTCACCTGCACGAATGCCATCTCATCATTGAGGCCATAGTTGAGAATCTCGACATCAAAAAGCAGGTCTTCTCATTACTTGAAAAAACAACGGAAGGAAAATGCATCCTCGCGTCTAACACATCTTCTTTATCGATCACTTCGATCGGCGCAGCTTGTGTGCGACCGAAAAACGTATTAGGCATTCATTTTTTCAATCCCGCGCCTTTGATGCCGCTCGTGGAAATAATTCCCGGCATTGCAACGGATGACGCTACCGTTCAATCCTGCAAAAAACTCATTGAGGGCTGGGGCAAAGTGTGCGTGGTGTGCAAAGACACTCCCGGTTTTATCGTCAATCGTATCGCGCGTCCTTACTACGGAGAAGCCATGCGGATTTACGAAGAAGGAATTGCCGACATAGCCACCATCGACTGGGCACTGCGCGAAAAAGGCGGATTTAAAATGGGTCCTTTTGAACTTACCGATCTCATTGGTCACGATGTAAATTATACGGTAACCGAAACAGTTTGGCGCCAATTCTATAACGACCCTCGTTATCGCCCCAATCTTTGTCAGAAGCGTTTGGTGGAGGCCGGCTTTTATGGAAGAAAGAGCGCCCGTGGTTTTTACGATTACACCGCCGCTGAATTGCCGCAGCCTAATAAGGATGATGTTTTGGCCGCGCAGATCTTTAACCGCGTGATAGCCTTATTGGTGAATGAAGCAGCTGACGCCTTGTACCTGCAAATTGGCAGCAAAGAAGATATAGACCTGGCCATGACCAAGGGCGTGAACTATCCCAAAGGGTTACTCAAATGGGCCGATGAATTAGGTGTAGAGAACGTGTACAACAGCCTGAAACAACTCCAGGAAGACTACGGCGACGACCGCTACCGTCCCAGCATCCTGCTTAAGCAAATGGCTGCAAAAAAGTTCAAATTCTATAATTGATCCCCGCTGGTCTTTTAAACTCCCGCAATTAGGGGGATTTTGCTCATTTTCAGTCTTAAACATTGCTAATTAAGGCCTTATGGCATGATTTTAATGTTAATTTTGCGTTGAATTATGGTGGCCCTGCCGCTTGTCAAAAAAGCTGAAAGCGTCCGTATAATTTGCCAAACTTTACAAAAAACAAAACCCGCCTTCGCAAAAAACAAGAGCTACGGTGGATAAAAACAAAACACATGTTCAAGCACATTACTGTTTCCCTGGTAGCACTTCTGTTGATCAGTGAGAACTCTTTCGCGCAACGCCGCAAGAAAAAAGAGAAAGAAGAAAAGGAAACTACCGAAACCATTACCATTAACGCGGATACGCTTTTAGTGGAAGCCAAAAAAGGAGCTCCCGAGCCTAAGATCTATCGCGGCAGCAATCCGCGCAGCATCGATATCCTGCATACCAAAATGGAAGTGAAGTTCGATTGGCAGAACTCCTGGATGTTCGGTAAAGCAACCATTGATATCAAACCCTATTTCTATCCCATCAAAAAAATGTATCTCAATGCCCGCGGCTTCGATATTTACAAAGTACAATTGGTGGGTGCAAAAGGTAACAGCGATCTGAAATATTCCTATGCCAACGATTCCATCACCATCGAACTGGATAAGGAATACACCCGAAACGATAAGTTCACCGTGTTCGTTGATTACAAAGCAAAACCAAATGAATTGAAAACAGGCGGAAGCAGCGCGATCAGCAGCGACAAAGGTTTATACTTCATCAATCCTAAAGGAGAAGAGAAAGGCAAAATGCCACAGATCTGGACGCAAGGAGAAACGCAGAGTAACTCGGCCTGGTTCCCTACCGTGGATAGTCCGAACGAGCGCATGACCAACGAGATCCTCATGAACGTGGATGATAAATATACCACACTGTCTAACGGATTACTGGTAAAACAAACCAAGAACGCGGACGGCACACGTACCGATCATTGGAAAATGGATATGCCGCACGCTCCGTACTTAGTGATGATGGGAGTAGGAGAGTTCAAGAAAGTGCTTGATAAGCCCTGGAACGGCAAAGAAGTGAGTTATTATGTAGAAAAAGAATACGAACCTTATGCGAAAGGAATTTTCGGAAATACTCCGGAAATGATCGATTTCTTCTCTAAGAAATTGGGAGTTGCTTATCCATGGCCAAAGTACGCGCAGATCGTGGTGCGTGATTACGTAAGTGGTGCCATGGAAAATACTTCGGCAACACTGCATGGAGATTTCTCTGTATATCAAACCGACCGCGAAATGCTGGACGGCAAACGCGGCGAGAACGTAATTTCTCACGAATTGTTCCACCAATGGTTTGGCGACCTTGTAACCTGCGAAAGCTGGAGCAACATCACCGTGAACGAATCTTTTGCTACTTATGGCGAATACATGTGGCAGGAATACAAGAATGGTCCTGATGCCGCTGACGCGCACGGTTACAACAGTCGCTCCGGCTATATGGCGCAAAGCAAAATGGAACCTTTGGTACGTTTTGGTTACGAGCAGCGCGAAGAGGTTTTTGATGCCATCAGCTATAACAAAGGCGGGCAGATCCTGCACATGCTGCGTAAAGTGGTTGGCGATGACGCTTTCTTCGCTTCTCTGAAATTATATCTCGAAACAAACAAATTCAAAACGGGCGAGGCGCATCAATTGCGTTTAGCCTTCGAGGAAGTTACCGGACAAGACATGAACTGGTTCTGGAACCAATGGTATTACGCCGGCGGTTATCCCGAGCTGAAAATTGATTACAGTTACGACGCCGCTGCTAAAAAAGTAAAAGTGAACGTAGTGCAGCAACAGGATTTTGAGCGCGCGCCGCTCTTTAAATTGCCTGTTTTCATTGATATTTACTATGGAGAAGGCGCTAACAAAAAAGTGCGTCGCGAATGGGTAACTGTGGAGCGTGCGAACGAAGAATTCACTTTCGCTTCTGACGAGAAGCCCATGCTGGTTAACTTTGACGGTGAGAAATCGTTGTTAGGCACCAAGGTCGAGAACAAGACCCTGGCTGAGCTGGTTTACCAATACAAGAACGCCGGTAAGTATGTTGATCGCCTGGAGGCTTTGGATAAATTCAAAGCCAATCTTTCCGATCCTATGGTTTATGAGTGTGTGAAAGGAGCTACCAAAGACAAATGGCATACACTTCGTATCAAAGCCATTAACCTGTTGGATGAAGTTGCTACAGCGAAGGAATCTGAACTGAAAGCTATGATGATCGCGATCTCCAAAAGCGATGAGAAAACAACCGTTCGCGCCGAGGCCATCGATTTCCTTGCTAAGAACTACAAAGGCGACGATGTGAACGCTGTTTACATGGCTGCTATGAACGAGCAATCTTTCGCTATCATGGGATCAGGTTTAGCTGCACTGGCTAAGAACGATCCACAGGGTGCGATGAAAAAGGCAAAAGACCTGGAGAATGTGGACAGCGATAACATCCGTTTCACGCTTATGGATCTGTATTCAAATTTCGGTGACGATAATAACAACGAGTTCTTCCTGAAGAACAAGGATAATTTCAGCGGCTTTATGGCCATGGGCTTTATCAATATGTACGGCCAGTTCTTAAAGCGCTGCAGCGACGCTAACGTGGTTGCGGGCGCCGAGATCATCAAAGGCTACACCGCGAAAGGAAAAGGCAATACGTACACCCGTTACGTAGCGCAAAAAGTGCTGAAAGATTTCTTTAATAGCTACCAGGATAAGGAAGACGAATTGGTAAGCAAAAAGGACGACGCCTCCGTAAAACGCCTGGGAGAGGTGACCGCCACCAAGAACAAACTAAAAACGATCCTCGACGAAGCTAAACAGTAAGGGAAAGTTATAAGTTAAAAGTCAAAAGGCCCAAATTGGGTTATAGGGAGCTTTTTCAATCTAAGTTCTTAAATAACAGGTTTATCTGTCAGTGACCTTAATGCCTGCGGCTGACTGTTAGCGGACCGACGACTGCATGGTGGCATGGCGTTTGCATAAATTTTCTATATTTAACCAATTAAAACCCGCCTTAGCCAAGAGCTTGGGTGGATAAAACAACAGCCATGGTAAAGAAAATTATCCTTTCAGCATTATTTGTAAGTTCTGTTTCTGTTTTCGCCCAGGAAGTGAAGATCAAAGAAACCAGCGAAAGTTTCAGCAGCGGAAGCCACAATTCGTTTCATTTTACGGTGTATGTAGACGACATCAACAAAGTGCAAAAAGAGTGGAAAAGCAAAATGAAGGATTATGGCTATGGCGACCACAAGGATAAAGGCAAAGAGCATATGTTCGATAACGTAAAGTTCAAGGAGCTTTCGAACAACCCAATGGATGTGTACGTAAAATTTGAAGAAAAAAAAGACGACAAATCGGTGGCGATGTGGGTGGCCGTGGATATGGGCGGCGATTATGTGAGCGGCGGCAGTCATGGCAAGGAAGCTGACTTTATGAAGAAGCTTATTAAAGAATGGGCGGTAAAAACCTCCAAAGAGTACGTTGAGGACCAGTGGAAGGAGCAGAACAAAATGCTGGTGAAGCTGCAGGACAAACAGAAAGACCTGGAAAAGGATAATAAAGACCTGGATAGTGATATCAAGAACTACGAGGAAAAGATCAAAAAGGCCAAGGAAGATATCGAAAAGAACAAAAAGGACATAGAGACCAAAAAGACCGAGATCGAGGCCCAAAAGAAGGTAGTTGAGACCGTTAAGAAGAAGCTGGATTCTATTAATTAGGCTTCGGTTTCCCGCGCAAATCCCTGAATTTCCTGTTATTACACGGCCGGCCCTTGTATAATTACTAAATTGTTTATATTCAGTTAATTAAAATTTTTCAAAAATGATTGAAAACGTAAAATATTTTATTGTTTTGCACAAAATTGGTTAGCGGGATAAATGTCCCCAAAGGCCAATAAAACAAGGTAATTAAAAAGAATTATGTACTGGACACTTGAATTGGCATCGTGGTTGGAAGATGCGCCCTGGCCGGCGACAAAGGATGAGTTGATCGATTTTGCCATGCGATCGGGTGCTCCTATGGAAGTGATAGAGAACTTACAGGAGATAGAAGACGAAGGCGAATCTTACGAAACCATCGAAGAGATCTGGCCGGATTATCCTTCCAAGGATGATTTCTTCTTCAACGAAGATGAATACTAGCAGAAGTTAAAAGTTATAAGTCAAAAGTTTAAAGGGAGCTGCAGGTTCCCTTTTTTATTGGCTGTTCTTTGTACGTTGTTGTATTCCTCCGGCTGTTTCTTGTATTTCTCTGCGCTCTTTGCGTCTCTGCGTGACCAATGGCTGTTCAATTGTCGCCCTTCAAGGAGGACCGTTAAACGATTCCGCAACGCGGAATGTTACGAGGGGGTGGAATAGGAGTAGAGTGTTTATTTAGCAGCCGCCCGCTGCAACCGGTCATTGATTGCCCGGCCCAGCAGATCCTCCGGAAATCTTTCCGCTACGATCAGCTCTACTTCAGAATCATCTAAAGTTCGGATGGCCGAAAATAAATTATGCGCGGCTTCACCAAGATCACCTTTAGAAGAAAGTATCTGCTGGTGCTTTTGAGAAAAATCTGATTTGAAAGAGATCACGCCGACTTTCTTTTCCGAATGTTCTTTCAGCAAAGAAGCAATATCGCCGATGATCAGCGGTTTCTTCGGTGCGTAGTGGTTCTTGAGCATCCCGGGTGCTTTGGGGTTTGAGGATCGGTTCAAGCGTATCTCCACTTTCCCTACAACTCCTTCAATATCCTCAACCGGCAAACCTCCCAAACGAAAAACGCAAAGCTTCCCATCCTCCATGCCCACAATGGTCGATTCTATGCCAACCTCGCAATCTCCTCCATCTAAAATGTATTCTACCTTGTCCTTCAACTGCGCGGCCACGTGCACCGGCCGGGTTGGACTCACATAACCAAAAGGGTTAGCGCTGGGCGCGGCTAAGGGAAAATCGAGGGCGGCCAGCATATCGAGGGTTAAAGAATGATGTGGAATGCGCACAGCCACAAGCTCAAGGCCCGAAGTAACTATGTCAGGAATGTTCTTTTTAGGGAGCAGCAGCGTAAGCGGACCGGGCCAGAATGCTTTGGCCAGTTTTTGGGCCCAATCCGGAAGATCGCTCACCCACATCTTTACCTTTTCAATGCTATTGGTGTGGATGATAAGCGGGTCGAAATGCGGGCGGTTCTTGGCCTCGAAGATCTTCAGAACAGCGTCCTTATCGAGCGCGTTGGCCGCTAAACCGTATACCGTTTCGGTGGGAATTGCCACTAAGCCTCCATTTTGCAGGATTTGTTTGGCTTTTTCAATATCTATTCCGATTTTCGACATGTGATCTGTTTCCCGAACGCAAAGATAAACCTTGGGTTGAATATTATAGAAAAACGTTCCGACGGATTTCATAATATCCAGACCCTCTTTTACCCCATAGGCTGGCACGATGCCCTGGAAGCCATTGAGAACAAAGGATACCGGAAAGGGGCCGACAAGCTGAGCCTGGCCATTACGGGCATTAAGCTCGGCAGCACGAAGAACAATCTTGTGAGCAAAGCGTATCGTTTACTGGATGTCAAATACAATTTGCCGCCTGTTAAAGCGCATCTGCACAAAAGCATTCCAACAGGCGCCGGGCTTGGAGGAGGTTCTTCCAACGCTGCTTTTTTCATCAATTTGCTGAATGAAAAATTTGAATTAAAAATTTCCGCTGAAGACCGCAGGAACTTCGCCGCGCAACTGGGCAGCGACTGCGCTTTTTTTGTGGAGAACAAACCCGTTTTCGCGAGCGAGAAGGGAGATGTTTTTTCTTCGGCAAAGCTGGATCTGAGTAAGTATTATTTTATTGTGACGTATCCGGCCATTCACAGCAATACGGCCGAAGCTTATAGAGGAATTATTCCGGCAAAGCCAAAGAACAGTATAAAAGAGGCTATTGGAGCCGGCATCAAAAGCTGGAAAGAAAAACTGGAGAATGATTTCGAGAAAAATATTTTCTATCGCTTTCCGGAACTGGAAAACCTTAAGACCAATTTCTACGAGAAGGGCGCTTTGTACGCTTCCATGAGCGGCAGCGGCAGCGCCGTGTTCGGCATTTTTGAGAAGGAAATGGATGTTTCTGAATTTTCTTTTCCCGAGAACTATTTAACCTGGAGCGGTGCACTTTCCTGAATCACTACTCAAAGAGCTGCAGGAGAAATTTTCTCTTGACACCAAAGCTTTTCTCGAAGCGCATCAAAGAACCGTTCCTGTTTCTGTTCGCCTCAATCCTCTGAAGCCGGCTTGCGGTTTTGAGGTCGACAAAAAAGTGCCCTGGACCAATGCGGCATTTTACCTGGGAGAGCGACCGATCTTTACCAATGATCCTTTATTCCACTCCGGCTGTTATTATGTGCAGGAAGCAAGTTCTATGTTCGTGGAACAGGCTTTTAAGCAGACTGTCGATACAAGCAAAAAGCTCATGGTGCTCGATGCCTGCGCGGCTCCCGGCGGAAAAAGCACTTTGCTGGCATCCCTGCTCAATGAAGAAAGTTTATTAGTAAGCAATGAAGTGATCAGCACCCGTGTTCCTGTTTTAGTCCACAACATGGCGAAATGGGGAACGACGAACAGCGCTGTGAGCAATAATGATCCAAAAGATTTCTCACGCTTACCCAATTTCTTTGATGTGATGGTAGTCGACGCTCCCTGCAGCGGCTCCGGGCTTTTCAGAAAACAGGAAGACGCCGTAGAACACTGGAGCGAAGAGAGCGTAAAGCACTGCAGCCTGCGCCAGCAAAGAATTCTGCACGATCTGCTTCCTTCCCTAAAAGAAAACGGAATTTTAATTTACAGCACCTGTTCCTATTCGGAAGAAGAGAACGAATTGGTTTGCGATAAACTCGTAAAAGAATTGGGCTTAGAACCCATTCAACTCAAATTAGAGAAAGAATGGGGAATAGTAGAAACCAAAAGTAAGGAAGGAGCCTTCGGCTATCGTTTCTTCCCGCACTTATTGAACGGAGAGGGATTTTTCCTTGCCTGCTTCACCAAACACTCCCGTCATGCTGAACTTGTTTCAGCATCGCAGTCGCCTCGCCCAAGTAAAAAGCACTCTCCCGCATCGGGACTTTCAACGGCAGAATCTCAAATTTTAGAAGAATTCATCACCGGGAGCAGCTTTCATTTCACCAAACACGAAGAAGAGATCATCGGTCACCACGCCGCGGTTTCAGAAGAAATAAAAGCACTTCTCACGCTCAAGATTAAAAAAATGCCGATTCAAGCCGGACAGATAAAAGGAAAGGACTTTATTCCTCACGCAAATCTTGCTTATCAATCTATTCTAAGTGCGAATATTTCGCGCAGCGAGATCGACAAGGAGACCGCGCTCAAATTCCTGCGCAAACTAAACTTCGACTTACCCGGAGAAAAAGGATTTACCTTCATCACGCACCAAAATTTCGGACTGGGCTGGGCCAAGAACCTCGGTAATCGCGTTAATAATTATTACCCTGCCGAGTGGCGGATACTTAAAGAGATATTCTAACCTTTGAAGATCCGTTTTTGGAAATAGATCTTGCAAGTGTCTCGACTACGCTCGACATGACAGTTTTTTTTCTAATTTTAATAAGAATTATGTCAGACCGAGCGTAGACGAGGTCCTTGTACTAGGTCAATAAGAGATCAGGAGCCTAATTTTTGAAAAATAACCGGGTGCGTCTTCTTCATAGCTCCCAGCAGGATCCTGCCTACGAAATTGTTTCCCGTTATATGGATGTTCTCGGTAACCAAAGTAGAGTTGCCGCTATGGTTTGCAAAGCGAAAATCAATGACCAAAGAAACGCCACCCTTCACATCCGAAGTGTATTGAATGTGTTTGTGCTTCTCTTTTTCAAAAACCTTCGCGGTATATTTGGGCCACTGCGGTATAAAACCAAATAACCAGATGAATTCCTTCACGGCATATTCTGTGAACTCGGGCGTTGACTGCACGATGGTAACCTCCTTAAAATAGGGATGATGTTTCCCCCATACCCGCATGTCGAGTACCGCCGAAAAGGCCATTTCTATATTGCCCTTAACCTGGTGATCGAATTGGTGGATGTGTGCCATACTTCAAATGTACTAATTTCATATGACCCTAATTGGCTTCTTCGGTGAAGCATCGGATCTTTGCCACGAGGGCACAAAGGCACTAAGGAATACAATGAACATGGTAGGAAAGGGAACTCTAGCTTTGTATTGGCTGTTCTTCGGCTGTTTTCTTTGTTTCTTCGTGCCTTTGTGGCGAAATTCGGAAGATCATTAGCTGGAAGTATTTGCATTTTCTTTGGAAAAAAGTCCGTTTTATCCCCTGTTTTCAAGATTACACTATCTTTATCCCTGAATACAAACCGAAGCGGGTTCCCAAGGACTCCTTCGGAGCAAAAAAGATACAAGAAATGGACCTCCAATACAACGCCGACGAACGCGAACTTTTAAAACTTGTACAATTCTTCCGCAAACAGGCCGACCGCCTGCAGAACGAAGAAAGCTACCCGCAAATGATAGCTACCTGCGATAAGCTTATTGAACAACTGGATATACATGTAAAAAGCCGGGAACAGGTATTAGCCTCTAACGAGCAATTAAAAGGACTTGTAAAGGATAACGCCTCTTGCCCGCAATGCGAAAAGAACGCGAACCTGAAGCTGGTAGGAGTTGACCTGAGCCCGCAGGGCTGGAAGAACAACAAATACCGTTGCCGCGCCTGCAACATTGAGTTTGTGTGGAACGTACCTAATAACCCTTGGGACATGGTGCCTTACGTAGAAGCTTTTATTGTTGAGCTTGAGAAGACCATCATGGATGCGGGCACAAACGAAATGGTTAAGGGGGCCAACGCCGAAGCCCTGGCGCAAATGAAAGCCAACCTCGAAAAAATAAAACCCATCGTACAGGCCTCAGAACAGAACATGGCCGAGTTAGAAGCCCGCGAAAAAGAAATGAGCGACATGGTGAATAAGGTGAAAAAACACCTGATGATAGAAAAGATCAGGTTGGATCTGTAATTATTTTCTTTATGCCTTTCAGGCCATCAGAGAGGCTTCCAACAACAAGCTCTGTGTTTGCTATTTTAATATTTCAAAACTATTTAAAATATCGTTTGTCAATTTTAACTCTTTATTAGCCTGTTCTTGTGATCCGTATAAAATCATTATTTGAAAAAAAGCTCTATCTTTTATGTAAACTCTTACTGTCCCATAATTGGCGACACTATCTTCCCCAAACATAATTATTGAAGCCTGTTCTTTTTGGAACCCATTTTTGTCGGTAGAAATTTCAATGCCTGATATTTTGAAATTAGGCATAAGTTGGTAACCCATAAGAAAATTTTCAGAGGAAACTCCCTTTTTTGCTTGCCCCTTCTGGACGATATAACAAATGCTTTCTTGAATAGAGTCTTCGGTGCAAACCATCAGAAGGGAGGAGGGTTGATCTGTTGAAACATAATTAAGTCCTTTTTTTACAATTATTGCAAACCCCTGCAAAGTGTCTTTAAAAAGGAAATCTGATTTTGCAGATGGGGCTGCGCTTATAGCATTTGTAAACTCTTCTTTTAAGTTTTCTTTTTCATTAGTTTTTATTTTTGTCAGTTCAAAATCGAGTAATTGATTATATAATTGTAAATATATAGTTACGTTTAGTATCAAAAGAATAACAAGGAGTGAAAGCCCTACGATTCTTTTTTTCTTAAGGGGGGTCTTGTTGTTTTCGTCATTGATAACATAAGTTCCAGCTATCATGTCGTGCCAAGCCTGTTTGTTTTTATCTCTAAAAATGCTTACGTATCCGAGAAGCAAGACTAGGATAGATATTGCACTCATTAGGTAGCGACCAAGGGAGCGAAAAAAGGAAATTCGATCTCCAGTTTCATTAATTACTTTTATTCCCATGATTTTCTTGCCAAGAGTTCCTTGCCAAGAGGAACTATTTAAAATGCCATAATAGAGGCAGGCAACAAAAAGGTCAATATATTCGCTGCTTTTATTTTTTTCTAATGCCTGTTTTGGAAAAAGAAAAATGTCATCAATGATATAGAAGACAATCACAAGGAATAGGATGTCAATTACTCCTGCGATAAATCTGTTCCAATTACTTGGAAAATCAAAGTTTTTTAAAGTGTTTGTTTCGTTATCCGAGTCGTTTTTTAACATACCTACCCAAATTTAACCATTTTTAAATAATGGCTAAACCCTCTTCAATATATCCTCTGTATTTTTCCAGCTTAGCACCGAAGTGTTGCCGCGCCTGGAGTTAGCGGGCCCGCCGTACAACAAAAATGAGCGTTGCGTATGGTCTTTGCGCAGATCGTTGTACCAGGTAATTCCCTTTAAAAAGTCAGGGTGCATGGTGGCCGATGATTTTATTTCGACAGGCTTTATTTGCATGCCATCGTCAATGAGGCCCCCGTGTTACAGACCGGGCTTTTGTGTCACGCCGCGATGCTTTTCCGCCCGCGTTTTTTTCTACGCTTTGCTTTGTCTTGACGGATGAATTCGCTAATAAGACGTTTTTCGTCTTCTGTCAATGGAGTAGGATCAAAAGCCACGTCTAAGTCGTCGAGTTTTAATTTCTTTTTCATGGTTCAAAGTATTTTTCGATTAGTTTTAAAGCGGCATCAGTATTGATGATCATTAAATGCCCGCCGTAATGAATTGCGCCGAGTGTCTCGGTGTAGTGCTTTATTAGTTTTGTTTTAGAACGAAAGGAAACATAGCCTTCAGTCCCTCTGAGAAAAGATTGTCTGCAAGCAAACGCAACGAGATTACCCGGAACTCCTGCATACATTTTGTTTTTGCCAAAATTGAAAGGAGCTGTTTCAATGAGATGCATAAAAACGTTGTCATGTTCAGGAGTTAAGCTAATGAGCCCTTGGATGACGCCGACATTATTTACGATTACAAGTTTGTAAACAGTTCTGTTCGGATCTTTGAATTCGTCGGCCCAATTAAAACGCCATCCGTTTTTTTTGGTAATAGTTTTAAGATCTTTCGGGCTTAAAGGTAAAATGTCGGTCTTAAAAGTGTCTTTGGAAACGACGTTTTCAATTGAGTTTGTCAATTTGTCGACATGAAAGTCTTGAAGATGTTTTTTAGGTCGTTTCACTCTTTAAAGATACGAAAAACTTGTCAAAATTGAAAACGTAACTTTGGAAATGGTCGTCAAAGTCCTTCAGGTAGCTCCCTAATAGCTGCCATTTTGTTTCGCCATAATAAACGGGTGTTTTGTGCAAAAACCCTAGCTCTTCTTCAAAACATCTTCCGTATTCTTCCAGCTTAGCACCGAAGTGTTGCCGCGCCGAGAGTTAGCGGGCCCGCCGTAAAACAGGAATGAGCGTTGCGCATGGTCTTTACGCAGATCATTGTACCAGGTAATTCCCTTTAAAAAATCGGGGTGCATGGTGGCCGATGATTTTATTTCAACAGGCTTTATTTGCATGCCATCGTCAATGAGGCAGTCAACTTCGTGGCCGGTGTTATCTCTCCAGAAATAGAGTGGCGAGCGTTGGCCTTTGTTCAGGTAATTTTTCAAGAGGTCGGTAATTACCAGATTTTCAAAAAGCGCGCCTTTGGCCCAATGGTTATCCAGGTCGCTCTTATCTTTTATGCCCAGCAAACTACAGGCAAGCCCGGTATCATAAAAATAAAGTTTGGGTGTTTTTACCAGGCGCTTATTGAAATTAGTAAAATGCGGCTGCAGAAAATAAACGATAAAGCTGGCTTCTAAAACAGAGAACCACGATTTAATGGTCTTTACATCAAGGCCCATTTCATTGGCAATGGCGCTGTAGTTCAGCAATTGCCCGGTACGCCCGGCCGCCAGGCGCATGAATTTTTGAAAAGCGTGCAGGTTGGAGATGTTCAACTGCTGCCGCACGTCTCTTTCTGTATAGGTTTGAATGTAGGATGGATAGAACTGAGCCGGATCTATTTTTTTATCAAAGATGCGCGGGTAAAAGCCGGAAAAAATGAATTCGTTGGGATCGTCGTTCCAGTATTTTGTTTTTTTCAGTTCAGCCAGGCTGAAAGGGAGCAGGTGTGTAATATACACGCGGCCCGCCAGGCTTTGCGAGATGGCGGAAGAAAGCAGGAAATTTTGAGAGCCGGTTAAAATGTATTCGCCTGTCTTGCCTCTTTCATCACTCAAAGTTTGTATGTAGGAAAAGAGTTCGGGATATAACTGCGCTTCGTCAATGATCAAACCATGTTTGTGGCGGGTCAGGAAATAACGTGGGTCGGCAATGGCGTCGTCGAGCACATCGGGGTTCTCCAGGTTCATGTAATCGTAATTGGGAAAGCACTGTTTGGCCAGCGTGGTCTTTCCCGATTGACGCGGACCCGTAATAGAGAGTACGGGCATTTTTCCGGCCATCACTTTGATCATTTTTACGAGGTCGCGTTTCAGCATACCGTAAAGGTAAACCATTCTTTACAAATATGGAATATAACTCCATATTTGTAAGACATTAATTATATAAATAGCTGATAATAAATAATATAAATAAATTCACCTTTTTAAATATTAGTAAATAAATAAGTGAATTTTGAGGCTTTAACACAAAAAAATGTGCAAATTTATACCCCATGACCGAGGCTCAGGCAAACAGCCGCCCCCTCTGTCCGCAAGCGGACATCTCCCGCACGGGGGAGAACAGTAGCGATGCAAAAAAATATGACTGAAGCTCAAGCAAAGAAGAAAATAGAAGAACTCTCTACTGAAATAGAGAAGCACAATTATAATTACTACGCTTTAGATAAGCCCACCATCAGCGATTATGATTTTGATATGCTGCTGGAAGAATTGGTAAAGCTGGAAAAGGAATTTCCGCAATTCCTTTCGCCCGATTCTCCTTCGCAAAGGGTGGGTGGGGCCATTACCAAAGAATTTAAGCAGGTTAAGCACAAATACGCCATGCTCTCGCTCAGCAACAGCTACAGCAAAGATGAGCTTTCTGAATTTGACGAGCGTGTTAAAAAGGGTCTTGGCATTGGCGGAGATCTTTTTGGAGGCGGCGCAGGAGTAGAATACGTTTGTGAGTTAAAATTCGACGGACTTTCCATCAGTCTGACCTACGAGCACGGCAAATTAACGCAAGCCGTTACCCGCGGAGACGGTGTACAAGGCGATGATGTTACCGTAAATGCAAAAACCATTCGTTCCATCCCCCTGCAATTAAAAGGTGACTTTCCTGACTTCTTTGAGATACGCGGCGAGATCTATATGAGCCGCAAGATGTTTGACGAGATCAACAAAGAGCGCGAAGAGATCGGCGAAGCTCCATTGGCAAATCCACGCAACTCGGCCAGCGGCACCATGAAAATGCAGGACAGTGGCGTGGTGGCCAAAAGGAAACTGGAATGTTTCGTTTACTACATGATGGGCGATAAACTCCCTGCCAAAACCCAATACTCAAACCTGGAAATGGCCAAAAAATGGGGCTTCCGCACTTCGCCGCAAACCAAACTTTGCAGCAGCATGGACGAAGTGTTTGATTTCATTGATCATTGGGACAAAGCCCGCCACAAACTGCCATTTGATATTGACGGTATTGTAATTAAAGTGAACGATTACAAACAGCAACAGAATTTGGGTTTCACTGCAAAATCGCCGCGCTGGGCCATTGCCTATAAGTTCAAGGCCGAACAGGTAAGCACGATCTTAGAAAAAGTAACTTACCAGGTGGGCCGTACCGGCGCCATCACGCCTGTTGCCAATTTAAAACCTGTTTTGCTTGCAGGAACAACCGTAAAACGTGCTTCCCTGCACAACGCCGATATCATCGAAAAGCTGGATGTACGCGAAGGCGATCACGTGTACGTTGAAAAAGGCGGCGAGATCATTCCAAAAATTGTCGGTGTTGATCTAAGCAAGCGCCCCAAAGGCCTCGAGCCACTCAAATACATTAGCAAATGCCCGGAGTGCGGCGCTAAACTCGAACGCAAGGAAGAAGAGGCCAATCACTATTGCGTGAACGAGAATGGTTGTCCGCCCCAGATAAAGGGCAAGATGGAACATTTCGTGAGCCGCAAGGCTATGGACATTGACAGTATGGGCGGTGAGACCATTGAACAATTGTATAAAGAAGGATTGGTAAAGAATATAGCCGACCTCTATGATCTTAAAAAGGAGCAATTGCTTCCTTTGGAGAGAATGGCTGAGAAGTCGGCCAATAATTTGATCGAGGGAATTGAGGCTTCGAAGAAAGTTCCTTTTGAGAGAGTGCTTTACGCTATAGGAATTCGTCATGTTGGTGAAACCACGGCTAAGAAAATTGCGCGTAAGGTAAAGAACATGGATGCTTTGTTGGGAGCGAGTGAAGAAGAGCTTTTAAATATTGAGGAAGTCGGAGAGATCATCGCGAAGAGTATCGCGCATTTCTTTTCCCAGCCGGATAACCGCAAAATTGTGGAACGTCTTCAAAAGCACGGATTGCAATTTGCTTTGAGCGAAGAACAATTGCAGAATACCTCGAACAAACTCGAAGGAAAGACCTTTGTGATCTCCGGCGTGTTTGAAAGGCATAGTCGTGACCAACTGAAAGATATAATAGAGAAGAACGGAGGAAAGAACTCAGGTTCTATTTCCGGAAAAACAAGTTATGTATTGGCGGGCGATAATATGGGTCCCGAAAAATTAAAGAAAGCGGAAAAACTGGGCGTGCAAATAATCAGCGAGACTGATTTTGAAAAAATGATACAATGAGTGAGAAGGAATTTTGTATATTTGTGTTATGAAGATCACCCTTGACATCAAGGATAACAAAGTAGCTAATTTCATAGCGATGCTTAAGAAATTGGACTACGTTAGAATTCTCAATAAAGAGGGTGAGAGTGTCGTTGAAGAACCAACTATGACTCATTATGCCAGCGAAAAATCACTTGCTAAAGATTGGCTAACGCCTGAGGAAGACGAAGCATGGAAAGATTTGTAAAAGGCGACGTCGTAGTGATTCCATTTCCTTTTTCGGATTTGTCAGGCTCTAAAAGACGCCCCGCTTTTGTTCTGGCTGATCTGCCCGGAGATGATGTCATTTTGTGCCAGGTTACTAGTCAACCCTCTAAAGATAATCTATCAGTTCCATTATTGATCAGTGATTTTTCTTCGGGGGCTCTTCCTGTAAATTCAAATATCAGGCCGGCAAAGGTTTTTACAGCAGATAAGAATATAATTGTGAAAAAAGTCGGAACCGTCAAAGATCACGTTAGCACAAAAGCTGTTACGGTACTTAAAGATCTTCTCGAGCAAGAAGGACGACAGTCTTAATGAGTTTCATCGGAAAAATACTGGCACCCTACCAGATCAAAAAGATCGCCGCCCTTCCTCGTTCCAGGCAGTTCATAAAACTCCCGGAGGCCAAAAGCGTAGGCATCGTTTTCGATGCCACTTCCAAAGAGGATTTCGAGATCATCAAAAGATACATTGAGCAATTGAAAAAGATCACAAAGGGCATCCACGCGATCGGCTTTATTGATGATAAGATCACTCCCAATTACTCCTATATCAAGACCGATATAGACCTTTTCAATAAAAAAGAACTTATCGGGGGCTATAAGCCTCAAAGTCCCTATATCAAAACCTTCATAGAAACGGAGCGCGATGTCCTCATTGATGCGAATATCCTCAATAAGTTCCCTTTAAGGTATATAGCCGCCGCTTCTAAAGCTAAATGCAAAGTTGGGCAGCATACGGCCGGCAATGAGGCTATGCACGACGTATTGTTGAATGTCGGTTCAAATAATGGCCTCGAATTCTTTTTGCAGCAGTCGCTAAAGTACTTAACTTAGTTGCATAATTTACAGATATGCGTAAGATCTTTGTCACCGGTATTGGTACGGATGTAGGTAAAACGGTTGTCTCGGCTGTGTTGACCGAGGGCATGAAAGCCGATTACTGGAAGCCCATACAAACCGGAGCCGCCTTCGGCAGTGATAGTGAAAAAATAAAGCGGCTGGTCACAAACGGTGTTAGCCAGGTACACCCTGAAGCTTATCGTTTTGATGCTTATGTGGCTCCGCACGCGGCGGCCTCGGCGGAGGGAAAATCAATAGATTTCGTCCAGATCAATTTGCCTAAAACGGATAATACGCTGATCATTGAAGGCGCCGGTGGCCTGCTGGTACCTATCAACGATAAATATTTCATGGCTGACCTTATAAAAAAATTAGATGCAGAAACGATCCTTGTTTCGCAGAACTATTTAGGGAATATCAATCACACCCTCTTATCCTGCGAGGCTATGAGATCGCGCGGCATTAAGGTTTTGGGGATCATTTTTACGGGAACTGAAAATACCTCGTCTGAGAATATCATTTTGGCCAATGCCGGCTATCCGTTGCTCGGCCGCGTGAACCGCGAGGTCTCTATTACGCCTGATGTCATCAAGAAATACGCGGAATACTTTGCCGGTAAATTGAAATGAGCGATCGGCAAAAGAAAGACGCTCAATTCGTCTGGCACCCCTTTACCCATTTAAAATACGCCGAAGCGCCGATCAATATCGTTCGATCGGAGGGCACTTATTATTTTGACGAGAACGGGAATAAGTACATTGACGGCATCTCTTCCTGGTGGGTGAATTTGCACGGACATTCTCATCCCTATATCGCTCAAAAAGTTTCTGAGCAGTTAAGGACCAACGCGCACAGTATTTTCAGCGGTTTTACGCACCCCGGGGCGATCGAGCTTTCGGAAAGGTTGCTGGGCCATCTTCCCAAAGATTTCTCTAAAGTTTTCTTCAGTGATGACGGGAGCACCTCGGTGGAAGTGGCCCTGAAAATGGCTCTCCAGTATTGGAATAACAAGGATGAGAAGCGAAACAAAATAATTGCCTTTGAAGACGCTTATCATGGTGATACATTTGGCGGCATGAGCGTGGGTGCAAGGAATGTTTTTACCAACGCTTTTTCTTCCCTTTTATTTGATGTATTGAGATTGCCCTTGCCTACCGCTGATAATTTCAATGAAGTAAAAAAGACACTGGAAGGCTTTGTCTCTTTAGAAGATGTCGCTGCTTTCATCTTTGAGCCGCTGGTACAAGGCGCAGCGGGAATGAAGATGTATGACGAAAAACACCTTGACGAATTGATCGCACTATGCCAAAAGAATAAAGTGATCTGTATTGCCGACGAAGTAATGACCGGCTTTGGCAGAACGGGAAAATTCTTCGCGATAGATCATTTGAACAATAAACCGGATATCATTTGCCTGAGCAAAGGAATTACCGGCGGAGTAATGTCGCTGGGAGTTACAGTCTGCGCTCCATTCATTTACGATGCTTATGTAACCGACGATAAGAGCAAAACCTTTTTCCACGGTCACAGTTACACCGCCAACCCTACTGCCTGTGCGGCGGCTTTGGCCAGCATGGATCTGATGGAGAAAAAGGAAACGATCGAAAACATTGAAAGGATCTCGAAGCAACATAATTCGTTCGCCGGAAAAGTAAAAGGACATAAGGATCTCCTGTGTGTAAGATACAAAGGAACCATCATCGCTCTTGAGATCAAAACCCCGGAAGAAAGCGGTTATATGAACTCCCTGGCCGAAAGGATCTCTTCTCATTTCATCCAAAAAGGCATTTTGCTACGTCCCTTAGGAAATGTCTTATATGTTTTGCCACCCTACTGTATTTCAGATTCCGATTTGAGCTATATTTATAGTTCAATTGAACAATTCCTCAATGAACTTAAATAGTCGTAAGGACATAGTTTTTTTAATTTTAGCAGGCTTTTTCATTACCAACGCCATTGTAGCCGAATTAATAGGAGGAAAACTTGTTACTTTCTTCGGGACCTTTACACAAAGCATCGGTATCGTCATGTGGCCCGTGGTCTTTATCGTTACCGACCTTGTCAACGAGTATTACGGACAGAAAGGCGTGAGGAAACTCTCCTATATCACCGTCGCCTTGATTGCTTTCACTTTTGTGGTGTTGTTTATCTGTATGCATATTCCGGCCACAAGCTTCTCACCGGTAAGTGATGAGAGTTTTAAAAAGGTATTCGGACAGTCGATGTACATAATAATTGGAAGCATTTTCGCGTTCATTGTTTCTCAGCTGGTGGATAGCACCATCTTCTGGATGTTAAGAGAAAGAACGGGTAAGAACATGATCTGGCTCCGTTCTACAGGAAGCACGGTCATCAGTCAATTAGTGGACACTTTCATTGTGCAGTTCATTGCTTTTGTGGTTCCGGGCGTTTGGACCATGAACGAATTTGTGAAGAATGCTTCTTTTGGTTACGCTTTTAAATTAATGGTGGCCATCGCCATCATCCCGGTAATATACCTGGTACATTTTTTGGTAGACAGGTATTTGGGTAAGGAAACCTCGGAAGAGCTGATCAAACACACCGCCGAGCAGAACCTGCATCATAAAGTAAAAAAGTGAAGTTGCTAAGAAAAATATGGAAGCCCGCATTGGCTCTTGTGGTGGTGTTCTTCCTCTTTGTATGGTGGACCAATTTCAAGGTAGAAAGGGAAACAAGACCTTTCATCACTGATGATGCCAAGAAGCTTCCTGCCTGTAAAACAGCTTTACTGCTCGGAACAAGTAAAATACTCAGACATCAACAGGTGAACCAATATTTCTACCGACGCATCAACGCTACCGTTGATCTGTATAATTCCGGCAAAATAAAATACATCATCGTAAGCGGTGATAACAGCACCGATAATTACAATGAGCCTTTGGATATGAAGCGTGATCTGATCAAGAACGGGGTTCCCGATTCAGCCATTTACCTGGATTATGCCGGCTTCAGAACCTTTGATTCTGTAGTAAGAGCCAAGGAGATATTCGGACAGGACACGGTGATCATGGTGTCGCAGGAATTCCATAACCAACGTGCCGTTTTCATTGCTCAAAAAATGGGCATGGTAGCATATGGGTATAACGCCGAGGATGTGGACGCATCTATCGGTTTCAAAACAAACCTACGCGAATTCTTCGCGCGTGCCAAAGTGTTCTGGGATGTGTATACAGGAACAAAGCCGCATTTCCTGGGCGAGAAAATAAAAATAGGAAAGTAACGTTTACGTCACCCTGAACTTGTTTCAGGGTCCCAAGTATCAGTTGTCAGATGGATTAAAGGATGCTGAAACGAGTTCAGCATGACTGCGTCATTTCTGGTCTATCACCTTGGCAACTTTGAAATAGTCGCTGTCTTTCTTAGGTGCGTTCAATAAAGCCTCCCTTTGAGTGATGGTCTCTTTTACTTCGTCTTCACGCAGCACATTATGCTCGTCGGTCATGTAGATCAAAGGTTCAACACCTTTGGTGTCGAGTTCATTCAATTTTTCCACGAAACTGAGCATGCGGTTCATGTCGTTCGCGATCTCATCTTTGGCCGCGGCATCAAATTCAAGGCGTGCTAAGTGAGCAACTTCGTCAACGGTTTTATGATCGATCTTCATGTATTCTCGCGCTTTAATGTTTCTTCAAAAAGCTTAAAAACGGCTTCGCGCAAAGGTACAACATTTTCGTCGGTCATGCCTTTGGTGTCTATAGGACTGTGAACGATGGCTTTACTGATCCCGGGGCGGCCAAAAGCCTTAAAGAAGCCGCCGTTTTGCAGCAATTTCCAGTTCTCGGTAAAGGTAATGGGCAAAATGGGTACCTGCATGTCAATGGCCAGTTTAAATGGACCGTTCTTAAAATTCTTTAAAACGCCTTCGTTGGCAATGGTTCCTTCCGGGAAAATAAACACACTGTGGCCGGCGTCTATCTCCTCCTGTGCACGTAAAAATGCCCGGTGCGCGTCCATACGGCTTTTTCGGTCCACCGAGATCTGCATGTCTTTAAAGAAAATGTTAAATAGAGGCGCTTTGTTCAGTTCTAACTTGGCCATGAACACGAAATACTTGCTGAGAATGAGGTAGCTGAAAACAATATCGAGGTAAGAAGAGTGATTGGCCACGATCACGCAGGGTTGCGGGATATCTTTTTTGGCTATTTCATATTCTTTGAATAGGAAAAGGCCGCTCAGCCAGCTGATCCAGCGCGCCATGATGTGCTGGCAAAAGAAGGCGTACTTGTAACGGCGGCGATTGGAAAGAAAAATAAGTAGAAATGGATAAAGGATCAGCATGATGCTGGCAAACACAAGAAAGAACCAGGTCTTCCAAAGTGTCGCGAAAATGATGCGAATGATCTCCACGCTGTAAAATTACACTTTAAATGTCAATT
Source organism: uncultured Flavobacteriaceae bacterium (assembly GCA_964387075.1). GTDB lineage: Bacteria > Bacteroidota > Bacteroidia > B-17B0 > Aurantibacillaceae > PALSA-968. Next base: position 98,513 of record CAYLVB010000006.1, on the reverse strand, counting down.
GAACGCGCTAACGGATACCGAATCCTTATAGAAGAGGTAGTAGTTCTCCTTTTCAACGCGTGCGTCGGTAACACCCTGCAGGGGCAGGCCGCCCTCTGTAAGCAGTTTCATATCATACGAACGTAATTCCTTGCCATCAAAGAATATGATGCGGTTCTCCTTTACCTGGAAGTGCAGCAGGTTCTTTACAGGAAGGGTCTTGAAATAGGTTCCGTAAATATCAAAAATGATAATGCCCTCGGCAGGATTGTTCAGGTACACATAACCGTTGTATTCGCAAATGAAATTGGGCTTGAGCTCGGTTCCCAGCAAGCGATTGAGATTACCGGTATTCACCACTGTTTGCAGGTTCTCATCCAAACGCACGAGGTTGGCATTTTGACGGTTAAAGAACCATAGCCCGTTATTGAAAGAGGTGCAAACCACATCACTTTGTTCCAGGCTCAGGTCAAGCAAATTGATCACGTCTCCGTTCTGGCTCAGCAGGTCGTCCACAAAAAGCAAGCTGGCAAAATCTTTATAGAACACGAGAACGCGCAGTGGATTGGAGGCATCTATAGAGGTGATCTTCCCAAGATTTTTTGCGCTGAAAATTTTAAGTAGCTCGCCCGATGGGTTGTATTTTGTGATCTCGTCGCCCTTCACCAAATAGGTATTTCCAAAATTATCGGTGCTGAAAAGATCGGCCGACGCCTTGATAGTATAAAGATGCTTTGGCGTATCTGTGCGAAAAGCAAGACAAAGAAGAAGCAGGAGAGGAACGAATCTATATAGCCTGTTTACCGCCATTGGGTAAACAATAATACAAAAATCCGGCCAGTTTACCTGCCAAAGTTTTGTCTGGAAGGCAGGTTTATTGTATAACCAGCTTGCCCGTTCTCAGAACCTGCTGCTTATCAGAGCTTACCTTGTAAAAATACATGCCGGCCGAAAAACCTGAGATATCAATTGTTTCGGTTTGCTTTACGGGCTTACTGCTCAGCACCTGCTTGCCTGAAATATCGTAGAGGCTGAACAACAGGTCGCCGCTACCGCTGATCGTGATCTTATCTTTGGCAGGGTTAGGATATACTTTTACTTCGTAATAATTGCTGTAAGTGCCTATGCCTGTCAAAGTAGCATCCTGAACCGGGCCGATCACTTTATTCAGGATCCAGTTATCGGGATCAACCACGATGCCGGTAACAGTTCCGGGCATGTTCATCACGTAAAGTTCGGTGGGCTGGCCATGAAATACGCGAATGATGGTGTCGCCGATGTTCCTCTGTACTTTGTACTCGATAGGAGTGAGGAATAACGGAGTTACCGTAGCCGCGCTTACAGTTTGTATGCTTTGCAAAATGAGCAAGCCATTGTTCTGGTTCCATTTTACGTTAAAGGTAGGATAACCCTCGCCGTAGATCCATTGGGCAAAGAATTGGTCGAAGTTCATACCCGTATAACCGGCGATGGAATTTTTAAAATCCTCTGTGGAAGCGGTTGAATATTTAAACGTATTCTGATAATTCCGTAAACCACGGAAGAACAGGCTGTCGTCATCGATCACAAAACGTAAACTGTGTACAATGGCCGAACCTTTGTTATAGGTTAAACGCGAACTGAAAATACGATTCACATTGGAAGTGTCAGGATTCCAGACGCTGCCGGTAGGCTGACTCATCACGTTGTTATGCACACTCAACATCTCGGGCGCCGCCTGGCTGGGTTCCAGGTATTGATACGAGAGGTATTCGGTATAAGTAGCAAAACCTTCGTTCAGAAAAATATCGTGCCAGGTGCGGCAGGTAACGTGATCGCCCCACCATTGGTGCCCTAACTCATGCGCGATCAAAGAAAAATTAAATGTACCCAAAGTGGTCATGGTCTGGTGCTCCATGCCGCCGCTCATGGGCGCCATGCAATGCCCGTACTTCTGGCTTGCCCATGGATACAAACCGAAAAGCGCGCTCTGCAGTTCTATCAGTTGACGGGTTGAATCGATATCGCTTTTGAATGCCGGGAGGCAGGAAGGATTATCGTAAACATAGTTCTGGATCATTATAGAATCGGCATTGGCCGGGTGCGCGTAAATGGTGTAGTCAATATACCTCGCAACAGATACCGAGATCAGGTAATAATCGATGGGCTTATTGTTCTTCCACTCGTAGCGTTTTTTATTTCCTACACTCACTACGTTGGTGAGCATTCCGTTCGATCCGACCTTGTTGACAGAATCAGTTGTGGCAAATACCCAGCTGGAATCGATCTTATCCTGCAATTGTTGTTTTACGGGAAACCACTCGTGGGCTACATAAGGCTCGCTCAGGCTCCAGCTGGCGCGATTGCCCCAGGTGCCCGAAGTTCCGTTGTTATAACCGTCTCCTATGGCTCCAAACCCCCCGCTGGGGGCAGTGCCATTGTAGTAAACCGTTGCATCGATCAGTGCCCCCTGCGTAAGCGGGGTGGCAAAAGTTACCGTAACATCAGTTCCACTGCGTGTAGCCGGACGCTTAACGCCGTTCAGGATGACTGAATCGATGGTGTGATTGGTGTGCAGCTCAAAACCGAAAGTATCTAAGGTGGCTGTTTTAACCGTGGCAAGGCAACGTACGTTTCCGCTTACTACCTTATTGGTCCTTTCAATATTTAAATTGAGATGGTAGAACTTCAGATCGTATTTGTTCTCAAGATTCGTGAGGTTGGCCGAAGCCACGGCCATGTTCTGCATAGCACTGATCTTGGATACGGAGCATACGTGCTGGGCGAAGGAAAAAAAAGGTGATCCTGCGGCAAGGAGTAATAGTTTCTTCATACAAGGGGTTTTGTGCAATTTACTGAAATTTGACCGATTTTCCGGCTAAAATATACCAACGGCAGAAAGGTGGGTACTAAAGGATATAAGGGAAATCGGGCGTTTTTTTTGTAATTTTGGGTCATGAACAGCAGGGTTTGGGTATACTTGAGCGACCGGTCTTTTTCCCCCGAGGTTGAATCTTCGATAAGAGCCGATGTGCAACAATTTTTGAACGAATGGAACGCGCATGGCACAGCTTTAAGCGCTTCCTGCGAGCTGTTGCATCACCAGTTCATCATCATCTCTGCCGACGAAGAAAAATTCTCCGCCAGCGGCTGCAGCATTGATAAGCAGGTTCGTTTCATTAAAGATACTGAACAGAAATACGGCATTTCTTTATTGAACCGTTTGCTTGTTGCCTATAAGGCCGGCGAAGAGATCATGGTTGTTCATTCTTCCAAAATACCTGAACTCCTGAACGCTGGACTCATAAACGAAAACACCCCCGTGTTTAATGTAGGTGTTGGTAATCATGTGGACCTGGCCAGGAACTTTGAAATTCCTTTAAAGGAAAGCTGGCTCGCTAAATTCCTGCACAAGGTGAATTAGCCGCAATTAAAATTGAAAATTTAAAAAGGAAAATTGAAATGTATGTCAAAGACACCTTTTTACATTTAAAATTTTCAATTAGCAATTTTACTTAAGGGCTGTTACTTCACCAAAGCTTCTTCCACGTCTTTTTCAATGCGCAGGTTGTCGATGATGAATTCCTGTCTCTCCTGGGTATTCTTGCCCATGTAATAGCTTAACATTTCCTGGATGGAAGCTTTCTGGTCGATCAGTACCGGCTCTAGGCGAATGTCTTTTCCAATGAAGTGTTTGAACTCATCCGGCGAGATCTCTCCCAATCCTTTGAATCGGGTGATCTCGGGTTTCGGGCCCAGTTTCGCGATGGCGGCCTTGCGTTCTTCATCGCTATAGCAATACAGTGTTTCTTTCTTATTACGCACACGGAACAAAGGTGTTTGCAGGATCTTCACGTGGTTGTTCTTCACCAGGTCGGGGAAGAATTGCAGGAAGAAAGTAAGGAGCAGTAATCGGATGTGCATGCCGTCCACATCGGCATCGGTGGCTATCACCACATTGTTGTAACGCAGATCTTCCAGGCTTTCTTCAATGTTCAAGGCAGCTTGCAGTAAATTGAATTCTTCGTTCTCGTAAACTACTTTCTTGCCAAGACCAAAACAGTTCAGGGGCTTACCCTTCAGGCTGAATACCGCTTGTGTGTTCACATCACGCGTTTTGGTGATGGAACCACTCGCCGAGTCTCCCTCGCAAATGAAGATCGTGGTATCTAAGCGGCGGTTATCGCGCAGGTCGTCCAAATGCGTGCGGCAATCGCGTAATTTTTTATTGTGCAGAGATGCCTTCTTGGCGCGCTCGCGCGCCAGCTTCTGGATCCCCGATAATTCTTTTCTCTCTCTTTCGTTCGCTACAATTTTTGCCTCGATGGCTTTTGCCGTTTCGGGATTCTTGTGCAGGTAATTGTCCAGTTGCTCCTTGATGAAATCTCCCACAAAAGAACGCATGCTTTGCCCGCCGGGCGCAACTTCCTGCGAACCTAATTTTGTTTTGGTCTGCGATTCGAAAACAGGTTCCTGCACTTTTACAGCGACGGCGGCTACGATCGATTTCCTTACATCGGTGGGGTCAAAATCTTTCTTGAAGAACTCGCGTATAGTTTTTACTACCGCCTCACGAAAAGCAGCCTGGTGTGTGCCTCCCTGCGTGGTATACTGCCCATTTACATAACTGTAATACTCTTCCGAGAAATGCTCGTTGCTATGAGTCATGGCCAGTTCAATGTCTTCTCCTTTCAGGTGAATGATAGGATACAGGATCTCTCCGGTGATATTCTTCTCTAAAAGGTCGCGTAACCCGTTCTCAGAACGATATTCGTTGCCATTGAGAACCATGGTTAAACCGGTGTTCAGGAACGCGTAATTCCACATCATGCGGTCCATATACTCATGCACGAAATGGTATTTTTTGAATACGGTATCATCGGGGCGAAACTCGATATAAGTTCCATTCTTTTCTGATGATTTGACGAGACGACTTTCCTTCACTAAAACACCGCGCTTGAACTCCGCTTCTTTCATTTGCCCGTCGCGGAACGAGCGAACTATGAAATTGGTTGAAAGGGCGTTCACCGCTTTGGTACCCACACCGTTCAAGCCGATCGATTTCTTAAATGCTTCGCTGTCGTATTTACCGCCGGTATTTATCTTAGAAACTACATCCACCACTTTTCCGAGGGGAATACCGCGACCATAATCACGTACAGTTACAACTCCATCTTTCACGTTCACTTCCACTTTATCGCCTTCGCCCATCATGAACTCGTCGATACAGTTATCGAGGGTTTCTTTCAAGAGCACGTAAATACCGTCATCGAAGGCCGAACCATCTCCCAGTTTCCCGATATACATGCCGGGGCGGGTACGGATGTGCTCTTTCCAGTCGAGCGATTTTATACTGTCTTCGTTATAACTTCCTTTTGCCATTCTAATATTTTTTAAACATTAAATCTAAAGTTCATGATGTCGCCGTCTGCCACGGTGTATTCTTTTCCTTCAACACGTAATTTGCCAACTTCTTTGCAGGCAAGTTCAGAGCCCAGCGTCACAAAATCGTTGTACGACATTACTTCCGCCTTAATAAATCCCTTTTCAAAATCGGTATGAATTACGCCGGCGGCTTGTGGAGCTTTCCACCCTTTATCAATGGTCCAGGCACGAACTTCTTTCACGCCCACGGTAAAATAGGTTTGCAGGTTCAGCAATTTGTAGGCCGATTTGATCAGTTTGTTCACTCCGGGTTCTTCCAGCCCCATATCAGCCAGGAACATTTGCTTTTCTTCGAAGGTCTCCAGCGCGGCGATCTCACTTTCCATTTGGGCGGTGATGACCAGCAGCTCGGCATTTTCTCCTTTAATGGCTTCACGTACGGCCTCTACAAATTTGTTTCCTGTTTTGGCGGAAGCTTCGTCTACGTTGCAAACATACATCACCGGCTTAATGGTCAATAAATGCAGGTCGGCTATAAATTCCAATTCGCTTTCCTCAAGCCCGGAAGCCCTGGCGGACTGACCACTTTCCAGGGTTTGTTTAACTTTATTGAGGGCGTTAAATGTTTTTACAGCTTCTTTATCGGCGCCGGTCTTGGCCTGGCGTTCAAATTTTTTCATTTTGGTCTCAACGCTTTCCAGGTCTTTTAACTGGAGTTCGGTATCAATGATCTCTTTATCGCGCACGGGGTTAACAGAACCGTCTACGTGAACAACGTTAGGATCTTCAAAGCAGCGCAACACGTGGAGGATGGCATTGCACTCGCGTATATTGCCCAAAAATTTATTTCCTAATCCTTCACCTTTGCTCGCGCCTTTTACCAGGCCGGCAATATCCACGATCTCTACGGTGGTTGGAATGATGTTTTGCGGGTTCACCATCGAGGCCAGTTTGTTCAGGCGCTCGTCGGGAACCGTGATGGTACCCACGTTTGGATCAATGGTACAGAACGGAAAATTAGCGGCCTGCGCCTTCGCGTTACTTAAACAATTAAAAAGAGTTGATTTACCTACGTTGGGCAATCCTACTATTCCGCACTTTAAGGCCATTTGATTTACGATTTGCTTGACTTACGATTTACGATTGACAACAATCATCGACCAAAATCAAATTTTTGCAAAATTAATGTAAAATGCCGGTAAGGAATTGGGAACTTATTAACAGGTATAATTTTGGTTATCAGATGTTTTACCTCGGCTAATCTTTAAATTGCCTGGTCACTTCAGTTCGTTCTGTGGAATTTTCAGGGTGAATTTGAAGGTTTTGGGGGGCAAACACATGCTGTTATTGCAACTCATGCACTCCACTTCTCCCATAATGATAAAATCCTTGCGGTTGCTACGCTTCACCTTCTGCACAAAAACAGCCTCTATTTCAAACATGGCTACATCCACATCAAAGGTAAGGTCATGTCTGCGCTCGGGGTCGGGCTCAACAACCGTTCCGTCAAGATCGTAGTCGGGTGTTTTTACAAATGTGAAAACGGTGGGCAGCGGACCATCGCCGGTTTGCAATTGCGAGTAAATATGCCAGTCGGGGTCCATCTTCGCTTTCAGGATGATCTCGCCTGTCTTCTCATCAATATCATTGTAAGAGAATTCCCATTTCACGGGGTTCAGCGCTTGTCCAAAAAACAAACAAGGCGCCATTAAAAATACAAGCGCGGGAATAAGAAGAAGGCGGCGAAAGAACATGTTAGAATTTTACTTTGTACACGCGGTGAATGGGAATGACCGCCCCTTGTTTTAAGATCACGCGTTTGTCGGTAAGTCCCCAAACGGTAGTATCTACGACTTTCGAAGAGGTATCGTCTTCGAAGTAAATTTTAATTTTAGAATGTTCTAAATTACCGAGCGAAAGGGCGCGCTGAAGGTCCGAGTAACGGGCTTTCACAGCGTCTTTATCGTGCAGCACATCGGCATCGGGAAAATTCAATCCTCCCACCGCCTCTTTGTCAATTACCTGGAATTTTTCGCCTGTAGTCATAGTAAGGGTTTTATACAGATAAAATTATAAAAAAAACCGACACGCCCAAATTAAAGTAAGTTAATTTGTTTATTAATGATCTTGAACAGCTCGTTGGGGCGCTGGGTGCCTATACGGTAGGTGAAGCCATCCTTATCTTTCAGCTCAATAAAGTCGTTGCCTGAGGTGAAGAACTTTACAACTCCTTTGGCGTGGAGATTATAGACCGGGCGGCGAAGCGTATTGGGTTTATAACGGAGCTTCTTGATAGTATGGATATTACGCAGATCTATCTTCACCTTGCGTGAACCCCAGAATCCGTTGAGAATAATGTAACTATCGTACACAAGGGTATGAATGTGCAGCACATACATCAGCATCACCGAAAGAAGCAGAATGAAAATGCCCAGTACGAAAAAGATCCGCCCCGATCCGGGCAGTTCAATGGGATAGGAGCCGATGTGGATCCCGCTCACGTCAACCGGCTTGGGGTTCTCGCTCCAGTAATACCCCACAAAACAAAGCAGGGCCATCAGTGTACGTATGATCATCGATACGCGGTTGTAACCCAGGTGCTGCTTCTCTTCGTATATAGGTAAAGGTTCCATTAAATATTGTCGAACCACTGTTTCTGTTTGGGAATTTTTACATCCCGAAGGGCCGAGGTCTTGAGATTTAAAGATACGCTGTATTGTTTGGAAAAACCAAAAGGTACCCAATTGATGGAAGCTTCCCAGCAATGCAGGTCGCGGTAGATGCGGATATTGGTATACCCGAAATTATTGGCCTTGAAATCGTAATTGGTCATGATGTCGAGCTTCCATTTGGAGGTGGGGGCGAGGGACAAGGTTGCGCTCAGCGTTTGCACGCGGTTGTCAATTTGGTTCGGTACCGGGTTTTTGGCAATGGTAAAGTTGTAATTGATGCCGATGTTCCAGGGCAGGGCAGCATCCTGGTTCTTGAACATGCTGTTGTTCACCGCGGTGTTCACCGAGAAATTGGATCCCGTAAAACGCGCCAGCTTTCCATTTTCATCATACTGAAATTTGTTTGTACGAACTCCCAAAGAATCAATGGCGTAGGGGTCAAAAGTAGAAACAGCCATCAGTCCCACAACGTTTTTGAAAAGTGAAGTTCTTCCGGAAACGTTGATGATGCTCAGGTTATTTTTCTTGGCCGCCAGATCATAACTTCCGCCAATGCTTAACATTTGCAGGAGGGCGACCTTACGATACGTAACACTGGTATCGGTCTTCTGCCGCACCTTTGCATCGAGGGTGTTATTGATATTGAAAGTGATGGCTCCGCCTTCTGTGGCGGTTGGGGTGCCGTAGATCCCGCGCTCAAAACGCGAATAATAGGCCTTGGTTCCCAATGAATCGGTTTGCACCAGGCGATAAAAATCCAATCCCGAACTTTGCAGGTTGGGGTGGTAGACAAAGCCCACCGAAGGAATTATTTGATGCCGCACCTGCTGCAACACTTTTGATCGGAAGAGATAATCTCCATAAACCTTGGTCGCTAAACTGGCGGAAAAATTCGCGTCGCCGGCAATGGCGGGCTGCCTGCGTACAAACGTGTTAAGCTGTTTGCGCGTAGAATCCCATTGCTTCTCGATGGTCTGGAAATAAGTGAAGCCCGATAGATTGATCTGCGGACTAAGCGTGAAATATTTCAGCAGGTTGATGTTCGTTCCAATGGGAATTTTGTGGAACATCCCGTACTGCACTTCATCCAAAGCCGTGGGCCTGAACAAAAGCGAATCCTTTGTTTTGATGGTGGCCTGGCTTTGCAAAGTATAATCCATGTATAACTTATCCAGCCAGTTCTGCGTGGTGTGCGTCGGATTTTTGAAAGGGAAAAAACGATTCACCGCGTAAGTCAATTGGGGAGCGTCTATCTGTACATCCCGCGTAGCGGTATTCTGATTGTGCCGCGCGTTCACGGTCAGCATAGAGCTTCGGAATATCTTGGAGAAAGCGATGTTCGAGATCAGCGTATTGTTTAGATACGTACCGGGATTCTGGTTATTGAATTTGTTGAAACCCGAACTTCCCGCGTTCACCGAAGCGCTGAAACGTACCGTGGGATTGAACTTGTTGTCCTGCGTATGCGTCCAGGTGATCCTGAAATCACGCTGATGTTGAAAGCGATTGGGATCATTTTGGTTTCTGTTCTCAGGAATACCAATGTTGAATTGCGAAAAACTCAGGTTCAAGCTTCCGCTGTGTTTGTAATTGGTGCGGTAAAGAAATTGCGGGCGTAAAGCGAAAGATCCGTTCGTGTACACATCGCCATACCAGATCATCTGCACTTTATCGCCGGTTGGAACAAAAAACCCAAGATTCCTCAGGAAGAATCCCTGGTTCTCTGAATTTCCGTAGAAGGGCATCAAAATTCCCGCCTTCGATTTATTCTTTACATTCGGAAAATAACCAAAGGGCAAACCAATGGGAGTTGGTATCCCGGCAACTTCCACGAAAAGCGGACCCGTAACAATTTTATCATTCGGAATAATTTTTGCCTTGCTGGCCCTGAAATAAATGAGCGCGTCGTCATACTCGCAGGGAATGCACTTCATGTTTTTGATGTACATTACGTTGTTGGTGTCCTTCTTCACAGCTTCTCCGTGTATGAACATGTCGGCCTGTTTGGTTAAAATGCCGGTGATCTTTCCTTTTTTTGTTTTGGTGTTATAAATTATTTTTTCGGCGGTCATCTCATTAGAAGCGTCTTTGAACTCCGGGTTTCCCGTCAGTTTGCCGGTGCTGTCCATTACTCCCGAAGCGGTCACCAAATTGTTCTTGTTATCGATCTCGATATAGGCCGCTTTCAGGTTAAAATCGCCATAATGCACCTCGGCATTGCCATACAGGAAAACTTTCTTGTTGTCGGGCTCCAGGCGGATCGAGTCATCGGCGGCATAAAGGATCTCTTCATCAAAATCGCTATCTCCTTCAATATCAATAGTATCGACCTGTTTTTTAATAGTATCCGGATAGAATGGCAAAATATTTGCCCCCTTGATCCCGTTTATTAACAGAAACACACTAAAAACTAGCGATATAAGTGCTCTTGGGGTCAAATTTTAGTCAATATTTTTGTAGCAAGCGCAAAGCTAAACATTAAGGTTGTACCGATGATGCTGAATTTCAAACAACTGGTCCATTTCACCCGGTGCACTCTTGTATTGGGTACCTGCTTTTTGCTTTGCGGGGCAGGAATACCAAAAACCAAGCCAAAGGGCGTAAGAACCATTGTGATAGACCCCGGCCACGGAGGCAAGGATCCGGGCTGCAACGGCGCGCTGTATAACGAGAAAGATGTGTCGCTTAGTATAGCCCTGAAACTCGGCGAGATGTTAGAGAAGAACCTGAAGGATGTGAAGGTGATCTACACGCGAAAAAAAGATGTTTTTGTGGAGCTGGAAGAACGCGCGCAGATAGCCAATACCAATGAGGCCGATCTTTTTATTTCCATTCACTGCAACGCCGCCTCGGTGTACGCCACGTACAAGGATAAAAAAGGAAAAGTGCATTACAAGACCTGGAAGGACAAGAAAGGAAAGATACGTAAAGTGGAAGTGCACAACCCGAAACCTTATGGCTCGGCAACTTATGTGATGGGGATCTCGAATGAAAAAGGAAAGTTGAACACGGCTAAGCGCGAGAACGCGTCGATGCTGATGGAAGATAATTACGAGAAGAAGTACAATGGTTTTGATCCGGAGAGTGATGAAGCTTACATCATCATGAGTTTATGGACGGGCGCTTTCTTAGAACAAAGTGCAGGTCTGGCATCGAAATTCCAGGAAGAGTATATCAATAAAGCAGGCCGTATCGACAAAGGTGTGCAGCGCCAAAGCATTTGGGTGTTGTGGAGAACGGCGATGCCAAGTATTTTGACCGAGGTTGGATTTTTAACAAATCCTGAGGAAGAAAAATTTTTAGGATCTGAAAAAGGACAGTTCTATATGGCTTCGGCTATGTTCCGCGCCGTGAGAAAATACAAAGATGAGCAGGAGGGGAAGATCAATAAATACAACGACGAATATGAAAACCAGGAGCCACTGGTGAATGAGAATTTAAGCAAAGGAAACACCAACGAGGACAGCGAACTGGGCCTGGATTCAACAAAGGCGGCAGAGATCGCGTTGGCCGAGCAATACAGCGCGGCGATGGGAGAAGCGGAAGCCAAGTTCAAAGTGAAGAATTATGAAGAGGCGATGAAACTTTACGAGAAAGCAGGAGAGTTAAAACCCGAAGAGAAATATCCGCCTTACAGGGTGGAGGAATGCAAAAAGAGAATAGCGGAACTGAAAAAAGGAGAGACCGTAGCGGAGAAGGAGAAGAAAGAACGGGAAACAAAATACAAGGACTTCGTTTCAAGCGGCGATAAATTTTTCGGGCAAAGTAAATGGAACGCGTCCATTGCGCAATACCAGCAGGCAAGCGATATTAAACCGGAAGAAGCTTATCCTAAACAAAGGATCAAAGAGGCGGAAGAAAAACTGAAGCTGGTGAAGAAAGATACCGCGGTGACACCTAAGAACATGATCGATAATTACAAGGATAATACACCTAAAAATCCGGATAAGGAGCCGAAAGAAAAAGCATCGGGCAATCCTCCGCCAAAGGAGATCAAAACAGATATTAGTTTCAAGGTGCAGTTCGCGCGGGAAGATTCGCAGCCCAATTTCAAGGCCGATAAATACAAGGGCCTGGTTGATGTTGCCTATTACATGGCAGGCAATACTTTTTGTGTAACGGCGGGTAATTTTAGAAAGCCCGGCGAGGCCGCAAAACTCGAAAGTAAGATGAAGAAAGAGGGTTTTCCAACCTGCTTTGTGATAGCTCTAAAGGACGGACAACGAATGAATTATCAGGAGGCCGTCAAAGAGGTTAACTCCTTAAATAAGTAATTGTTTTTAGGCAATTTATGCTAATTTTGTGGCCAAGCCACCACGACGTGGGACTTAAATAAAAGTAAGTGAAAATAAGCAAGGAAGTTAAGACGGGAATTGTAGTAGTGGTGGCCATCGCTTTAGGCATTTATGGTTTCAATTACCTGCGCGGAACCGATCTTTTCAAGAAAGATTTCACACTTTACACAATATATACCCGCTCGGAAGGCGTAATCGAGGCCAATCCCGTACTCATCAATGGGTATAAAGTGGGGCAGGTACAAACCCTAAAACTTTTAAAGGATACCGGCGGCCGCTACAAAGTTCTTGTGAGTTTTGTGATGGCAGAAGAAGTGAAGATCCCCAAAGGTTCTTATGCCAAGATCGTTTCTTCTGACCTTTTGGGAAGCAAGGCCATTGAGATCAATTTTTCGAACTCCACAGAATTTGTCAGTGATGGCGATACACTTTTGCCGGATGTGGAGGACGATCTGAAGACGGCGGTTGACAAACGTATTGCCCCGCTGCAGAAAAAAGCAGAGAACCTGATCTCTTCGATCGACTCGGTAATGCAGGTGGTGCAGCAGGTAATGAACGCCAATGTGCGCGCGAATTTGATCACATCTTTTGAGAATATCAAAACAACGATCGAATCGTTACAGCACACCGCTTTCAATTTAGATACGCTTACCACTACACAGCAAAGTAAGATCATTCATATTCTTGATAAGATGCTGTCCATCTCCGCTAATATTGAGAAGAACAACGAGAAGATCAGCAATGTGATCACCAATTTCTCTAACATCAGTGATTCATTGGCCAAATCCAACATCAAGCAAACCATCGAACAAACTAATCTTGCGCTTGCGCAGGCGAATGATGTGCTGGCACAGATCAACAGCGGAAAAGGAACCGTGGGTAAGCTCATCAAGAACGATTCCATCTACAACAACCTGAACAAAGCCAGCGAGGACCTCGACAAATTGCTGAAAGACCTTCGTATAAACCCCGAGCGTTACGTGCATATCTCAGTATTTGGACGTAAGGATCGCAGAAAACCCAAGGATTAAGACCACATGATCTCTGTAATCATCTTTGCGATACTCACCCTTGCTTCCACAGCACTTTTCATTGTAAACGCCAGAAAGATACGCCGCAACATCCTGTTGGGGAGAGACCTCGATCTTTCTGATAATAAAGGTCAGCGGTTGAACACAATGATCCGTGTAGCGCTGGGACAAAGTAAAATGGGCACACGGCCCATTCCCGCGATCCTTCACTTATTTGTGTATATTGGATTTGTTTTGATCAATGTGGAAGTATTGGAAATATTCATTGATGGGCTTTTCCATACACATCGTGCTTTATCTTTCCTTGGCACTACATACAATTTCATGATCGGCTTCTTCGAGATACTGGCCTTTCTTGTGACCTTTGGTTGCGCTGTATTCCTGATCCGTAGAAATATAGTGCGCGTAAAACGATTGGTGATGCGGGAGCTTGATGGCTGGCCCAAAAGCGACGCGAACATCATTCTTATCAGCGAGATCATTTTAATGAGCGCCCTTTTTACAATGAACGCTGCCGACCAGGTCTTACAATCGCGGGGCGCTGAACATTATTTTAAAGCGGGAAGTTTTCCGATAAGTCAATTCCTTGTACCGGCGTTGAATGGAATGAGCAATGAGTCGCTTATTTTCACAGAGCGTTTCTGCTGGTGGCTGCACATCTTCGGGATCTTCGGGTTTCTGAACTATTTGCCGTATTCAAAACACCTGCATATCCTGTTGGCTTTCCCAAATACGTATTACTCGAACTTAAAACCCAAAGGACAATTCACCAATCTCGAGAGCGTAACCGATGTGGTGAAACCGAATTTCGATCCTTCCTATCAGCCGGTAACTGATCCTAACAATCCGCAGCGCTTTGGCGCCAGGGACGTTTTTGATCTCAACTGGAAACAATTGATGGACGCGTATTCCTGTACCGAGTGCGGTAGATGTACCAGCGCCTGTCCGCAGAACATCACCGGTAAGGCTTTATCGCCGCGCAAGATCATGATGGATACGCGGGACCGACTGGTTGAGGTTGGGAAGAACATTGATAAGAACGGAAGCTTTGTGGATGACGGTAAATCGCTTTTGGGTGACCACATCAAGCATGAGGAGATCTGGGCCTGCAATACGTGCAACGCGTGCGTGCAGGAATGCCCGGTGAACATCGACCCGCTTTCGATCATCAACGATCTGCGTCGCTACCTTGTAATGGAGCAAAGCGCGGCGCCCAATGAATTGAACATGATGTTCACGAACACAGAGAATAACGGCGCCCCCTGGCAGTTCTCTCCAAGCGATCGTGCAAATTGGACTAAAGAACAATAAAATTAATATGACCGAGAAAAATCTAATTGAAATTGAGGTAGAAGGAAAGAAGATCTCTCCTGTGTTGCCTCCGCACATCAAGAATTATTTAATTGACATCGACGGTACCGTTTGTGATGATATTCCGAATGAAGAACCCGAGCGCATGCCGCATGCTAAAGTGTACCCGGATGCTTTGGAAACGCTTAACAAATGGTTTGATGAAGGCCATATCGTTACGTTCTTCACTTCACGTACTGAGGCTCACCGCGAGGTAACCGAACAATGGTTAAAGGACAACGGTTTTAAATATCACGGATTATTGATGGGCAAGCCCCGCGGAGGTAATTACCATTGGATCGACAATCACATGGTGCGCGCAACCCGTTACGAAGGAAAGTTTACAGATCTGGTAAAAAAACAAGCTAACATCGAAGTTTTTGAGTAGGCAGTCAGCAGTCAGCAGTAGGCAGTCAGCAGTAGGCAGTCAGCAGTCAGCAGTAGGCAGTCAGTAGTAGGCAGTGAGCCGTAGGAAGTAGGCAATCAGTAGTAGGCAGTAGGCAGTGAGCTGTAGTAAGTAGGCAGTCAGTAGTAGGCAGTAGGCAGTCAGTAGTAGGCAGTAGGCAGTCAGCAGTAGGTAGTCAGCAGTAGGCAGTCAACAGTAGGCAGTCAACAGTAGGGAGTTAACAGTCAAGTAAGAAATTAGATATGAGTTCACAAGGATATAAGGATCTTAAAGTATATCAAAAAGCGTATAAGTTAGCTATGGAAATTTTTCTTTTGAGCAAGGAATTTCCAAAGGAGGAAAGATATTCACTCACTGACCAAGTTAGAAGGTCTTCACGATCTGTGTGTACAAATTTGGGCGAAGGGTATCGTAAAAGAATATATCCTAAGCATTTTGTGTCCAAATTAAGCGATTCTGATTCGGAAGCGGGTGAAACGATGATCCATCTTGATTTCGCAAAAGATTGTGGCTATTTAAAAGAAAAGGAACACGAGCAGCTAATTTCGGGTTATGAGGAAGTAGGTAGGATGCTAGGAAGTATGATTAATTCTCCTGAAAAATTTGCTCCAAATAAAAACACTCTGCCTACTGCCAACTAAAAAACTGCCGACTATGGAAATGATCAAAGTTAGAACAATGGCTGAACTCGCCGCAAGCGGCGAGACTCCCGATATTTTATTTTGGGTTGGGTGCAGCGGCAGTTTCGATGACCGTGCGAAAAAGATCACGCGCGCCATTGTTCGTATTCTCGATCATGTAAAAATTAAGTTCGCTATCCTGGGTATGGAAGAAAGCTGCACAGGCGATCCTGCCAAACGCGCCGGCAACGAATTCCTCTTCCAGATGCAAGCTATGCAGAACATCACTACCCTCAATAATTACAACATCAAAAAGATCGTCACCGGTTGTCCGCACTGTTTTAATACGATCAAGAATGAGTATCCACAATTGGGAGGTAATTACGATATAGTTCACCATACGCAATTGGTGCAGCAACTCATCAACGAAGGAAAACTGAAAGTACAGGGTGGCGAGTTCAAAGGAAAGAAAATTGTATTCCATGATCCTTGCTACTTAGGCCGCGGCAATGATGTGTACGAAGCTCCGCGTGATGTCATCAAAAGTTTAGATGTCGATCTCTACGAGATGAAACGCAGCCGCGCCAAGGGTTTATGTTGTGGGGCCGGCGGAGCGCAAATGTTCAAAGAGTCTGAAAAAGGAGATAAGGAAGTTAGTACCGAACGTGCCGAAGAGGCTTTATCGCATAATCCGGATGTGATCGCCTTAGGTTGCCCTTTCTGCAATACCATGATCACTGACGGTGTGAAACACTTCAATAAAGAACAGCAAACCAAGGTTTTGGACGTCGCTGAGCTGGTGGCTGCTACACTTAAGAAATAGCCCCGATTTTCGTATATTTGTAGCGAGGATACGCTCGCTATGGCAAGTTTACCTCGTTAAACACTAATAATTCATCCATTATGTCCTGCGGCTCAGGCGGTTGCTCTACAGATAAAGTTCCGGGTTGCGGTTCCTCTACAGGTTCCTGCGACAACGATAGCTGCAATAAACTAACGGTATTCGACTGGTTAGCCGGTATGAAGTTGCCCGAAGATCAAAAGCCTTTTGATATTATAGAAGTACGCTTCAAAAATTCCCGTAAAGAGTTCTTCCGCAACACAGCGGGTGTTGCGGTCAACGTGGGCGAAGTGATAGCCGTAGAAGCCAGCCCTGGACACGATCTGGGTGTTGTTTCTTTGACCGGTGAGCTCGTGCGGATGCAAATGAAGAAAAAAGGCATTGGGTACGATAGCGCCGAGATCAAAAAAGTTTACCGCAAGGCCAAACAGGCCGATATAGATAAGTGGAAAGAGGCCCAGGCACTGGAAACACAAGCCATGTACAAAGCGAGAACACTTGCCATCAAGCATGGTTTGCAGATGAAGATCAGCGATGTGGAATACCAGGGCGATAAAACAAAAGCAATTTTCTATTATACAGCGGATGGTCGCGTTGATTTTCGTGAGCTGATCAAGACCATGGCGCATGAGTTCAGTGTGCGCATTGAGATGCGACAGATAGGGGCGAGGCAGGAAGCATCGCGTTTGGGAGGAATTGGTTCCTGCGGGCGTGAGTTGTGCTGCTCTACCTGGTTAACCGATTTCCGCACTGTAAATACAAGCGCGGCACGTTACCAGCAATTGTCTCTGAATCCTTTGAAATTAGCGGGACAATGCGGTAAACTAAAATGCTGCCTCAATTATGAACTGGATTCTTATCTCGACGCGGTAAAAGATTTTCCAAATGTTGAGAACGTAAAATTAAACAGCCTGAAAGGGCGCGCCTTTCATCAAAAGACCGATATCTTCAAACGCATGATGTGGTTCTCTTACGAGGATCAGCCGCAGACCTTCGTGCCGCTTAGTGTGGATCGGGTGAAGAAGATCATCGAAATGAACCGCGCCAACGTATTGCCGGAAATGCTGGAGGAGATCAAACCACAGCAATCACCGCAAATGAAAGCTGTATCTGATTTCAAAAACGTGGTTGGACAGGATAGTTTAACCCGCTTCGATAAGAAAAAAGGCGGAGGGCAGGGCGGAGGCCATCATAAAAAGCATGGAAACCGCAGGCCACAAGGTGGAGGTGGCCAAAACCAAAATCAAAAACAGGGCGGTCCTCAAAATCAAAAACAAGGTGGCGGTCAACAGAACCAAAAGCAGGGCGGAGGAGAAGGCAACCGCAATCGTGGAGGACATAATCGCAACAAGAACCGCAACCGCGGCGGCAATCCCGGTGGCGGCGGAGAGAATAAGGGTGGTGGCGATCAAAAAAAGCCATGAGGAGTCTTTTAAAAATAACTTTTGTTTTAGCTACCCTTGCACTTTTTTCCTGCAAGAACAATGTCGTGTTCAGCGAATACGAACGTTTTGACGAGGATAAAGGCTGGGCGAAAAGTGTGCAGCCCGATTTTATCTTCGAGAATAAGGATACCAATCAACTTTACGACGTTTACATCAACGTGCGCAATGCCGATAGTTATCCTTTCCGCAATCTTTTCATGTTCCTGCACAGCACAGATCCAAAAGGTGTGAAGACCACTGATACCATCGAATGTATTTTGGCTGATGAAAAAGGGAAATGGCTGGGAAGCGGTATGGGCGACCTGTATGATAATTCGATCATCTTTAAAAAGAACACGCGTTTCCGCCAGGCGGGCAAGTATACCTTTGCTTTCGAGCAGGCCATGCGTTATGGCGATAAGAACGTGATAGACCCGCTCCCGCTCATTATGGATGTTGGGATAACCGTGGAAAAGTCTGAGGAATAGTCTTTTAACTCCTTGCTTGCATAGTTTTTAGAGCCGATTATTTGGTTAAATTTGCCCGCCTGAATGACTAAATCAAAAAAACAGAAAAACTCAGTCGGGCAGGACCTCCTTTTCAATACCTATGAATAAAACAATTCTATCCGCTTTGGCGGTACTTGCACTTTTAAGCTCTTGCCAGGGCGGTTCTTCAAACGGTGATGATAAAAAACCCGTTGAGAAAAAAGACACACTCAAAACAACGGATACAGTTGCCGAAGTAAAAGCTACCTCAGCGGTTGCCCCGTGGGACATGAGCACCTATAATGCGGAGAACAATTTCAACGCTATAGCCTCCGTAATTTCAGGAGTGAAGCCTACAGCCGGTAACCTGAAGCGATTTTTGGATTCAACGGCATGGAAGGATAACGCGCGTTTTGTGGACAGCAGCTGGAAACGTTTGGAATCATCGCGTCTTTCAAAAATGCGCGCCTGGAAAGATGTGGAGTTTGCCGATATCAACAAAAGCACGAAGACTTTGTTCTATCCATTCTCGGGCCCGGATATTTTAACGGCCTATACCTTTTTTCCCGATGCGGATAAATACATCCTGATCGGTCTCGAGAACATCGGTAAACTGCCTGACGTAGCTAAAATGAAAAAACAGGACGCACAGGATTATGTGTACGGCTTTCATAATTCACTTACCGACATCTTCAACAAAAGTTATTTTATCACCAAGAACATGGGTCGCGATTTTAATTACCATAATCTCTATGGAACTTTGTCGCTTATGTCCTTCTTCCTCAAAAAAACGGGCAACGAGATCGCCAATGTGAGGTATGTGGTGAAATATAACAACGACAGCATTGTGGAAGTTCCCTATGAGTATAAAGACAAGGAATACAAACCTTTTGGCGTGCGGATTGATATTGTCAGTAATGGCAAACCTAAGAGCGTGTATTATTTTCGGTACGACATCAGCAACAAGAAATTTAACGACACCGCTGTGTTCTACAAGTATCTGGATAAAATGACTGACGCTTCCACGTATATCAAGAGCGCTTCTTACCTGTTGCATAATGATTTTATGAGCAACATGCGCAAGTTCATCCTGGATAAGACCAATAACGTAATTGAGGACGATACCGGAATTCCTTATAAGTATTTTACCGAAGGCGGCAAATGGAACCTGAAATTATACGGAGCCTACGCCAAACCTGTGAGCGATTTCAAATGGCTGAACAAGCAGGAGGACCTTGACGAAGCGTATCGAAAAGATAGTGCTAAGGTTGGCAAACTTCCCTTCCACCTCGGGTATCACTGGGGCAGCAAGAAGGATGTGCTGATCGTGGCAGGGAAGAAATAATTACTGATCTTTTTTTATTGACCAGAACCAGGTAAGAAGGAGGGTCAAGCCTACCGGTATGCCTAAAAGACAGGCGTAAAGTGTTTTGTGTTTTCCTTTATAATTTGCGAGTAATAGAACGCTGGCTATCGCTTGTCCGAATAAAAGTCCTATAAAATAAATAAGAAAGGCTATCCAATTCCCGGGGCTGTTCATCCAATCGAAATTATAGGCTCCCTCGTCAATAAAGAAGAGAAGCATCGTTACCAGGACTGAGCACAATACATGTACCCAAACTTTATCCTGTTTCGCGGAGGTTGAAATGAAAGTGGCGTTCATCTTACGAAGAACGCCACCGTTTTAAAATTATTGTATGTAGGGAATTACCGCTGCAGGACGATCTTCCGGGTGATGGTTCCTTTGGTAGTTCTTACACGCACAAAGAACACGCCGCTGTTAAGGTCTTCGAGTTTGATCTCGGTGAGCTCGTTGCTTAAAGTCTGTTTTTTCACTTCTTTCCCGAATATATCGAAGAACACAACTTCTGCGGGTTCAGTGGTTTTAATTTCAACGTAGATTTTGTCAGTAGCGGGATTCGGGAATACCTTCATCTCAACGCTGCCTTCACTTACCTGGATAACGCCAACCACCGCGGCTGTGTCAATACGTATCATCACAGAGTCCACAAAATAATTGTTCTGGTCACTCACAGTATCGGTCGCGGTAAGCATGATCGTGTATGTACTGTCCATGCCGTAGTTAGGAATATCCACATAGATGCGGAACGATTGGTTGAGGGGCACATTGGTAAAGGTGTACATGCCGCTTGTGGTGTCTGTGGTAGTGCGCGCAGCCGGACTGCCGCCGGGATTTCGGCCAAGCTTTACATCCACGCCTTTCAGAGGAGCTCCCATGGGATGGTTGCCTATAATGATCCTTTGGCCAAAACCCGCGCCCTCGGTAACATACCCGCTTATCACACCGGGGCCCGAAAGCGGAGTTGTTTCAAGAATAGTAACATTAAATCCGGTTACGTTCGAGGAAATACAAGTGTAATGGCCTATAGCCAACGCTGAATCCCACTGGAAGGGATAGAGTTTGTTGCTGTAGTAAGTTGCAATAGCATTGGGATAAGTGGCCGAGTCGGCCAAAACCTTCACGAAATAATCACCATAATATACGTTTGGAAAACTATACACTCCGGCAGCGTCTGTGTTTACTGTAGCAACAGGTACGGGTGTGCCACCGAGGTTGTTGGACTTCTGCTCGTACAACTCGATGCTTGCTGGAAAGACCGGATTGGAGTTAGGTTGAAGTACCGTGCCCGAAAGCGAATCACCATAACCGATCATGATGCCAAGCGTATCCGCAGTTACGCAACCCATGCCGTCGGTAATAGTAAGGATCACAGACTCCATACCCACTGTTGTCTGGGCCAGGATGGCCGTATCAAGCGAACAGAAGCTGGAAGCATTCATGCTACTGTACCAATCGGGAATGTAAGGAACGATACCATTTGCCGTATAAGTAAGCTGTGCACCCTGGTTCTGGCAAAGAGAAGTGGGGCCGCTGATGGTGGCGTTTAAAGTGAACGAGGTTGGTAAGAAAAAGGAAGTACTACTTGAGCAACCGTAATTGTCGGTAATTGTAAGTGTAAAAGTGCCGGTAGACAGATTCACCGCGGTAGCGGTTGTATGATTGCCGGGCATCCACAAATAAGTATAAGGCGGTAAACCTCCGCTTGAAGCATCTACCGCAGATCCATCGGCTACACCCGTACAAAAAGCAGGTGTAAAAGAGCCAACAGAGGCGTTAAGCGCTGAAGTTTGGGTAATGTTTGTGGTTTGTGTGTTCAAACAGCCGTTTCCATCAGCGCCTGTAACTGTATAGGTGCCGGCACACAGGTTAAAGATCGAATCATTCATCATCGATCCTGGCTGCCATGTATAAGAGATGGCTGTGCCGGTGGCTTGCGCGTTGCCTGTGCAAGCACCGTTACAGGCGATCATGGTGGCGTTGATGCCAATGCTGGGCAGCGGATTTACATTGATGGTTACCGTTGTAGAGCCTGGGCAGCCATCGGTGCTATAAGCGCTTACGGTATAGGTTGTTGTTGTGTTAGGATTGGCGGTGGTATTTGCGGTATTAGTAGAGCTGAGGCCGGTAGAAGGCGACCAGGTATAATAGATGCCGGAGCTGGTTTCTGATAAATTGGTTGAACTTTGATCGCAGATGGTAGTAACCCCCGAAACAGAAAGGGTAGGAGTGGCGCAACCTCCATTTGTTGTGTTCAGGATGGTTCCGGTATTGCCCACACAAAAACCATCAAATAGATTGGAGAAAAAGATACTGTTTAGATCATCGGCTGTACCACTGTTCTGCACGAACCAGGTAAAGCCTGCATCGGTAGTTTTTAATATTTCACCTCCTGCGCCGCAAACAAATCCATCAACAGAACCCGGAAAATAAACGGATTTGAGATCGGATACAACTCCGCTGGCCATAGAGGACCATGTGCTTCCTCCGTCTGTGGTTTTAAGGATATTTCCGCCCTGGCCTACCAGATATCCATTACTCGGGTCTGTAAAATACACTCCAAACAGGTTGGCAGCGCTTCCCGTAGTAAGCTGCGTCCAGGAATATCCGGCATCCGTGGTTTTGAAGGCCGCGCCGGCTGAACCGCAGGCATAACCTGTATTGATGTCAACAAAGTAAACCGAATAAAGATTGGCAGAGGTGCCGCTGGTACGCGGCGACCAGCTTAAGCCGGCGTTAAAAGTTTTTAATATCGTTCCGGTATTTCCAACCGCGTAGGCAGTATCGGCATCTACAAAGCAAACACTTGCCAAAGCCATACCCTGGCCTGTGCTGGTAGAGTTCCATGTACTTCCGCCGTCATTCGTGTACATCGCGCTTCCGCCTGCGCCCACGTTTATTCCTATATTCGCGCTTCCAAAGGCAACCGCGTAAACAGAGCTGCCGGATGTGGTTTGCAGGGTCCAGTTTGCGCCCGCGTCAATTGTTTTATATACTCCGCCCGCCGCATTCACTGCGTGTCCAGTGGACGGATCTGTAAAATATACGCCTGTAAAGCTATTGGCAGTGCCGCTGGTTTGCGGGCTCCATTGCGCGAAGGCGTTAACATAAGAAAAGAAGGCGGCTAAGGCAAATACTAGTTTTTTCATAGGAAGAAATTAATTTTCAAAGTTATATTTAATAAAAGGGTTTTGATCATCGCTGTAAGACAACCTTCCGGGTCATCGATCCGTTCGCGGTTTTTACTCGTACAAAGAAAACACCGCTGCTGAGGTCATCGAGTTTGATCTCGGTAAGCTCGCTGCTTAAGGTTTGCTTTTTCACTTCTTTGCCGAAGATGTCAAAGAACATTACTTCTACAGATTCTTTTGATCTAAGCTCAACGAAGAGCCTGTCAGTTGCCGGGTTCGGGAAGATCTTCATCTCAACATTCCCTGCGCTCAGCTGGATAATGCCAACTGCAGCGGCTGTGTCTATGCGCACCATCAAAGAATCCACGTAATAATTATTTTGATCTGCAACCGTATCTGTGGCGGTGAGCATTACGGTGTAGGAGCTATCCATTCCGTAATTGGGTATGTCAATGTAAATAGTGAATGGCTGGTTGATCGGTACATTGTTGAAGCTATAGTGGCCGTTAACATCGGTTGTTGTACGCGCCGCGGGATTGCCACCGGGATTTCTTCCCAACTTTACATCAACACCTTTCAAGGGTGCACCCAAAGGTGCAAAACCTCCGCCGATATATCGCTGCCCGTAACCGGGGCCTTCTGTTACATAACCGCCAATCATTCCCGGGCCGGTAAGTGAATTTGCCTCAAGGATGGTAATATTATAACCTCCCATGCTCGAGCCCACGCAGGTGGTGTGATTAATGACAAGCGCGGAATCCCACTGGAAAGGATAGGTAAGGTTGCTGTAATAGGTACCAAAGGAACCCGGGTAAAGGGTTGTGTCGGCCACTACTTTTACGATGTAATTTCCGTACATGACATTAGGAAAGGAATATATACCACTTGCACCTAAAGAAAAAACAGCGATCGTATCCGGAGGGAGTGAGCTGGCAAACAGGTAAACCTGGCCGGCCGTAACAGGAGCTGCAAGCGAATCGGTGACAAGTCCCGAAAGTGAATCGGCAACGCCCACCGTAATGATGTGAGGGCCCATGCCTGTGCAGCCGGCGTTATCGGTGATATAAAGATGTACGGAGTCAGTTCCGCTAAGTTGAGGTGCAAGGAAAGCTGTATCTGCAGTACAAAAAGTAGTGGCGCTTTCAAAATCATACCACGATGGTGAAAAAGGGGCCGTGCCGTTGCTAACCGTGTAGGTTAATTGAATTGTTTGCCCCGGGCAGGTGTTTGTGGCTCCTGAAATTGTTACGACCATGGCAGGGGGTTGAGAAATGTTCGCGCTTGCCGTATTCGAACAACCATTCACATCTGTGCCGGTAACCGTATAAGTTCCGACGCAGATGCCGGCTATTGTGTCATTGGAAATATTTCCCGGCTGCCAGTTATATGTTAGCAAGGTGCCGGAAGCGACGATAGAACCGTTACAGGCTCCATTGCAACTGACGTTGGTTGGGTTTGTAGTAATAGCGGGAAGCGGGTTTACCATTACAGTTACCGTTTCTGTTCCGGTGCAGCCATTGGCATCGGCGCCTGTTACCGTATAGGTGGTGGTTAGGGTTGGTGTATGCGTTAAATTTGCTCCTGTTTGCGTTGTGCTCCAGGTATAGGTTGTGGCACCGGCGGCTGTAAGATTGACCTGTGACCCCAAACAAATTGTGGTTGCTCCGCTTATGGTGAGCGCAGGCGGTGTTGTGCAAAAGCCTCCGTTACTGGTAGCTAATATCACTCCGTTATTGCCGCAAATGGAGCCGGTACCATAGGTGTCTACAAAACAGATCCCATTGAGATTGGCAGCTACGGAAGTTTGCTGAGGAACCCATGTGGAGCCGCCATCCGGCGTAAAGAGTATAGTTGCATTTGCACCAACCACGTAGCCGGTATCGGGGCTGAGCAAGGCAATTGAATTTAATGCATTGCTGTTACCGGTAGACATTTGCGTCCAGGTCTGCGCCCCGTCCAGGGTTTTGATCACATTCCCATCAGCGCATGCGGCATATCCTTTCAGCGTATCCGAAAAAATAAGCGCATTGATCACTGCGGGATAAGATTGCGGAATGCAACTGATTGCATCGATACTTACTACCACGCTGTCGCCTGCTGCCCAACCGTTGTTCTGGTCGGAGAAAAAGACTGCCTTAAGATCCCTGGGGGTGTTTGAATTTTTGATGATCCAGGATGTGCCACCGTTATTGGTAACAATCATGGTGCCGCTATCGCCCACGGCACAAGCCAGCAAGGGGGTAAGGAAAAAGACAGACCTGAGATGTTTATTAACGCCGCTGAAAATGGGCGTCCAGGTAGCTCCGCTGTCGGATGTTAAATAGATCGACCCATTGTCGCCCACCACCAGGCCGTCGCTTATGGAGATAAAACTTATCGAGTGCAGTGCGTTGGCCGTACCCATTATATAACTCCAATTTACGCCCGCGTCGGTGCTCCTGAAGATCTCGCCTGAGGAGGTGACCGCTACTCCGTTGTTTGGATCCGAGAAGCGGATGGAATTAAAGTTGTTGGGGGTGCCGCTGTTTTGCTGAACCCATTGGCCGAATGAATTGAAAGAAATAAAAAGTGCAACGGCCGCGAATAGTATTTTTTTGATCATGATCTGAAGGGAAAACGGGGTTTTAGACTGCTGAAAAAATTGAAACCAAAGATAGCCAATTTTTGAAAAAGTATCGGTTCCCGGCAATGGAATTACGTGTTTTTACCTACAAAAGAAGGTATTTGTTCACAATATAAGGTCAGGAAGTTAAAAGGCTTGATCCGCTCTTAAAATGTACCTTTAGTAAACCTTAAAAACCAAATATATGAAACGTTCACTTTTTCTAATGATCATCGGGATCCTGAATCTTTTTTTGGGGATCTTTTTAACTTTTGCAACAACCAAAGCGGCCGAAACATTTGGTATAACCGATAACCCGCAGGCCCTTACTTTAATGAGAAGCATGGGTACTATGCTCATAAGTATCGGTGTTTTAAATATCATGGTGCGTAATGAGCCGGACTCGGGCGCCATGCGTTCGATCCTGGTGTTTAACATCATCGGGCATGGTTTGGGGTTAGTATACGGATTAGTGGATGCCGCTAATGGAACTGTTGAGTTTGCCAAGGTTGCCCCCGGACTGGTTGTGCCTTTTATTGGAACTATAGGTTCTTTTATCTACCTGTTGAGGATCAAGAAACCTGCATAAGCGTAATTTTAGCTACAAATAAAGAACGCGGGCCCGGCCCGCGTTCTTTATTTAAAACATGCCGTTCTCATTGGGCATATTTTCAGGGGCTACCTGCCCGAAATCCCAAAGCTCAATTATTTTATTGTGTTGATCGAACTTAAAAATGTGCATCACGGCTATATCGGCGCTGTTCTTTGTTTGCTGCACTTTGGAGTGTACCGCTACTTCGTCGCCATCTTCCAGCGCGCGCTGAATTTGAAAAATTTTATTGGGGTTGGCCTTTGCGGCGTCTTCTATCGCTACCATTAAGGTGTTCGCATCCCCTTTAAAGTATACGTTGTGGTGTTTGAACTCCGTTGCTACGTATCTTTTGAATGCTTCCCGCGAATCGCCAACGGCGCAGCGGGTTAAAAAATCTTTGGCTATTTCTTTTTTGGTCATACCTACGAATACGAATTTGTACGAATATACGAATTGCACAATGTGCTGATGTGACCTAGCACTTATGTGTTTTCTTCGTGTGTTTAATTGAATTCTTGATCATTTTGAGCAGCACGGGCTTGCTGATGTCTTCCAGGGCTTTTACGTAAACACAGCCGCCTTCTACTTTGTGTTTGCCGAATTTGGCAAGCAACTCATCTCTTTTCTCAAACTCTCTTCCTAAATAAAGCACGATACCATTGGCGCGGTTGGCCATAGCCATCAAAGGCGCATCGCCTTCGCGACCGCTCTCGTATTTGTAATGGTAAGATCCGCAACCTACAATGGCCGTGCCCCACATTTTGGGCTCCATGCCGGTTTCTGTTTTAAAAAGATCAATGACCGTCGCGCAGTCTTTGCGCCTTTTCTCATCTTTAATTTTCTTTAACCAGGCCGCTACGCTGGCTTTGGTCTCTACGGTTTTGTTTTGGGATTTTGTGGGCATAATCGTTATTATAAAATCAAATTTAATAAAAAAAGGGAACCTCGCGATTCCCATGTTGTATTGGCTGCTATGTCCCCCGCTGGAGGGGGTGTCCGCCGCGGCGGACGGGGGAGGAGATCAGATGTCGGCTTCCAGTTTTTCGATCGTATCGTAAATTACCCGCCGCACAGCCTATATTTGGTCAAGCACCTCGCTGTCTTTGAATCGTAGCACTGTAAATCCCGCTTCCTCCAAATTCTTCTGCCTGATAATATCTTTCTCGATCACTTCTTCCCGGTTATGTGTTATCCCATCCGTCTCAATGATCAGCTCTTTGCACATAAAATCCGCGATGTAGATCAATACAGGTCGATGGCGATTGAATGTATACCCTTTCATTTGCTTGTTGCGCAACGCGTACTTCCAAAGGCAGGCTTCGGCCTTGGTCATGTCGCGGCGAAGCGACTGGGCGTTCTCCTTTAGTTTTGGGTTATAGAAATTGTTGCGTGGTGTTAGCATGACTGCAAGTTAATACATCCTCCCCCGTCCGCCGCGGCGGACACCCCCTCCAGCGGGGGACATGAACAGCCTTTTGCTTCGGTTCCCTCAGCATCCTCCCCCGTCCGCCGCGGCGGACACCCCCTCCAGCGGGGGACATGAACAGCCGGTTTGCTTCGGTTCCCTCAGCAAAGGGTTTTACTTCGCGTAACTCGTTGCTCTCGTTTCGCGGATCACGGTAACCTTCACCTGACCCGGATAGGTCATTTCGGTTTGGATCTTTTGCGAGATGTCGAATGCTAGTTTTTCTGCTGCCTGGTCGGTGATCTTGTCTGCTGCAACCAATACACGTAATTCGCGGCCGGCCTGGATGGCGTAAGTTTTTTCTACGCCGGGGTAGGAGAGCGCTACGTTCTCAAGGTCTTTCAAGCGCTTCATGTACTGCTCGGCAACCTCGCGTCGCGCGCCGGGGCGTGCTCCGCTAATGGCGTCACAAATTTGTACGATAGGAGCGAAGAGTGTGTCCATGGCTATCTCGTCGTGGTGAGCTCCGATAGCATTACAAACCTCAGGTTTCTCTTTGAACTTCTCCGCCAGTTTCATTCCGTAAATGGCGTGAGGCAATTCTAATTCCTCGTCGCTTACTTTTCCAATATCATGTAATAAACCTGCACGTTTCGCGATCTTCGGGTTCAATCCCAACTCAGCAGCCATCACCGCGCAAAGGTTCGCTACCTCGCGACTATGCTGCAATAAATTCTGACCGTAAGAAGAACGGTATTTCATCTTACCCACGTGACGGATCAATTCAGGATGTAATCCATGAATGCCCAGGTCGATGGTGGTACGTTTTCCGGTCTCTAAAATTTCTTCTTCAATTTGTTTTTTGGTTTTCTCTACAACCTCTTCAATGCGGGCCGGGTGTATACGTCCGTCTAAAGCCAATTGGTGCATGGCAAGGCGGGCTATCTCGCGACGAATAGGATCGAAGCAGGAGAAGATAATTGCCTCCGGGGTATCATCTACGATAACCTCTACACCGGTAGCGGCTTCAAAGGCACGGATATTACGTCCCTCACGGCCAATGATCCTTCCTTTCATCTCATCACTTTCAATGTGAAAAACGGTAACCGAGTTCTCCACGGCCTGTTCAACGCCCACGCGCTGCAGGGTTTGCAATACAAGTTTCTTGGCGTCGCGGCTGGCGTTCAGCTTGGCCTCGTCCATAATTTCTTTGATGTAAGCCATGGCGTCGGTCTTGGCTTCGGCTTTTACGCTTTCCACCAATTGAGCCTTGGCCTCCTCGGCTTTCATGCCGCTGAGCACTTCCAGCATCTGCACTTGTTTCTGGTGCCCTTTGCTTACCTCTTCCTGTTTTTTGGCAAGCAACTCCTGCTGGTTGGCTAATTGCGTTTTTAAGGCGGTTACCTCTGCTGTTTTGCGGTTCAGTTCCTCGTTCTTTTTGTTCAGATCGCCTTCTTTCTGGCGGATCGCGTTCTCTTTGCGGCTTATCTCGTTGTTACGCTCCTGTACCTGTTTTTCGTGCTCGGTCTTCAGTTGTAAGAACTTTTCTTTAGCCTGCAGGATCTTTTCCTGCTTGGTAGCTTCAGCCTTAAGTTCTATTTCCTTAAGGGTGTTTGCTTTTTCTTTGCTCGCGCTCTTGTTGAGGCGCGAGTTTGCCAGTATAAAGCCGATAATGAGGCCCAGGATGAGGGCTCCCGAAATGGCACTGACTGCTATGATTAAATCCATTGTCTATATGTTTTTTTGTGGCTGCAAAAAAACATGGTGGAAAGGAGGGAGGTGTGTTACCCTTGAACTTTCTGCTTATGGCCTTCTACCATAGCATTGAGTTCGTCTAATAGGGCTTGCAAGCGATGAATCTCGGCCTGTTGTTGGTTCTGTTTCTTCAGAAGCTCGGCTGTAAGCTGTAAGCTACACATGGCCAGTACATCCCTTTTTTCCTTCACGGGATATTGCTTCTCAAAGTCTGAGATATGGCTGTTTATAAAAGATACCGCCTGCTGAATTATGTCCTGTTCAGCTTTGTTGATCTTCAGGTGGTAAGTAAGGCCCGCTATGGCGATAGTTACCGGCGTATCATTCATATTATTCATATTATTCGCTTAACAATGCTATACACCTGTCAATTTCACGCACCAGTTCGTTTATAGCCTGTTTGGCTGCGGTTTTATCTGAAACCTGCAACATTAACGTTTGCGCTAATTTAACGTGTTTGTCGGTAGCTTCCAAACCTGAAATGCTAGTCTTCTGTTGTTCAATTAGTTGACTCAGGGTTGCCAGATTTGTGCGTGTCAGGGTCAATTCGGCTTCGCTCTCGCTATAAAGCATTTCGAGGCGATGCTTTTCGTCATTTAATCTATTGGCCTGGAACATGAGTTTATCAATGAACTCATCGTTCGCCGTATGGTCGGCCATGCTCTTTAACTGTTGTTCTTTTTCGGCGATAAGGCTGTGTAACTGCTCCAGTTGGGTGCCGATAAGGCCTTTGGCCTCGCTTTCCTGGTTCAGGCTGTCGCTTAAGGCGATCACCTGCGTTTGCAGCGAGCCAACTTCGGCCTGTAAGAGAACGATCTTCTCTTCTTTTTGCTGAGTTACTATATCTAATTCGTAACGGGTGGCTTCTAATTCAATGCAAAG
This sequence comes from uncultured Flavobacteriaceae bacterium, assembly GCA_964387075.1. Lineage (GTDB taxonomy): Bacteria > Bacteroidota > Bacteroidia > B-17B0 > Aurantibacillaceae > PALSA-968. Next base: position 68,316 of record CAYLVB010000006.1, on the reverse strand, counting down.
GCGGTCGCGCTCCTGTTTTATCAGTTCAACTTCTTCGGGAGTAGTAGAAGTTACGGGCGCGGGCTGGTGATCGAGATTCTCTTTTAAAGTAATTAACTCGGTAGTGGCGGCCTGTAATTGCGCGTTCAGTTGTTCTTTCTCGGCAACGATGGCAGTGATCACTTCTTCGGTAACAGTGGCAACGGGTGTTTCAACCACTTCGCTCACGGTAGCTTCTTTCAGCATCGCCAGCTCGGCCAGTAACTGCGAGTTATCGGCCAGTAACTGCTCTTGTTGGTGCTGCCATCCGCCTGCGATATCTTCGATCTGACGCTTGTGGCTGCTTACCTGTTTGTTCAGGCTCTCAATATCTGCATTTTGAATAGACACCAATACTTTCAATTGCTGTTCGGAGGTAGCTAAAAGATCGGCACGCTCCAAAGCCTGCTCCAGTTCGGCGGTCTTTTGCTCTATTTCTTTGGTATCAACAACCGGGTTGGCTTTTAAGGTCTCCAATTCAGCCCTTACCGCTTCCAGCTCGGCATTCTTTTGCTCTAATTCCTTAGGATCGGCAACCGGGGTGGTCTTTAAGATCGATAATTCATTGGTAAGGCTTTCTACTTCGGCGGTTCTTTCTGCCAGTAAAGAAGCAGCTACCATTCCTTTTTTCTCGTCCTCCATATTAGAGATGCGGGCTTTCAGCCTTTCATTCTCGTCGTTCTGGTTGTCTATATGTATAATAAGCTCGCGGATCTTGCCGGCGTACTCATCATTCTGTAAACTAAGCTCGGTGAGTTTGTTCTCCAGGTCCTGGCTCGACTCTACTTTACCATTCATTTCAGCCACTTTGGCACCGAAGAGCTTTCTTTCTTCTTCCAGGCTGATCTCGGCGGCCAGCGCTTTATCTTCCAGTTGCTTTATAGTATCGCGTAAAGCGTTGATCTCGTCTTCTTTTAACTGAACGATGGTCTTCTTTTTCTCTACCAGGGTGTTCAGGCTGGCTATCTCGCTCTGCTTTTGTTCAATAAGCTGTTGCTGTACCTTGCTCCCTTCGCTATTTAAGAAAAGGTTGCGGCGCGCCTCTTGTAAGGTTGCGCGGTTAGAGATGTCTTCTGACAGAAGCTGCTCTAATTTCTCTTTCAGATCGGTGTAAGCCATGTATTAACAATTAAATGTTGACGCTAAAAGTAGTCTAACAAAAAAGGCCTCTTACCGATGCCTACCTTTGTTTTTTAACAGTCAAAAGTTAGTAAGGGTGAGAACCGTTGGTGCTTTCATACTCGTAGCGGCGCTATCAACAGCGTTATGTGGACAAAGCCGCTATGCATTGCCTTTAAAGGAGAACGTATACTTAACCGGTAATTACGGAGAGGTGCGCCCAAATCACTTTCACGCCGGGCTCGATTTCCGAACCGATGCCAAAAAGAACCTTCCTATATATTGTGTGGCCGATGGATATGTGTCGCGCATCAAGGTTGGAACGCATGGCTACGGAAAGGTGCTTTATGTTACACATCCGGGCGGACTGGTGAGTGTGTATGGTCACCAGTACAGTTTCAGCTTCGATATCAAGAAGTATGTGCAGGCTGCCCAGGACATGATGGAGACCTTTGAGGTGGAGTTATTCCCCAAGCCGGATGAATTGAAGGTGAAGCAAGGAGAGATCATAGGTTACACCGGAAATACAGGAGATAGCGGCGGCCCGCACCTGCATTTTGAGATCAGGGACGAGAAAAGCGAAGTGCCCTTGAACCCCATGCGCTTTGTTACTATTATGGATACCGTGGTGCCCGTGCTTCAGGCCCTGGCGGTTTATGAAGAGGATAATGCTTTAATGGGTGTTAGTGAATCGAGGACAAAGACAGATACTTTTAATGTTCCGGTGAAGTTTGGAATTGGCATTAAGGCTTATGACCTGGAACAGAAGAAAGGGAATAAGAACAATATCTATAAGACAGAGTTGTTCCTGGACGATAAACTGATCTACCGGCATATTTTAGACAGCATTTCGTTTGACCAGGCGCGGTTTGTGAATACGTATTGTGATTACGAAGTGAAGAAGCTTAACCGTGACCTCATCCAGAAGTGCTACGTGGGAAAGAATAACGAACTCCCGATCTATAAAGTGATCGATAAAGATGGTTTTATCTATCTGAATGACACTTTATATCATACGCTTAGCGCGAAGGTGTATGATTTCTTTGAGCAGAGCGCGGAAAAGAAGATCGTGGTGAAGCGTGATGCGGCCACGAGGTTGAACCCGATAAAAATACCGCCTTTTGATTGTTTGAAAGAAACGAAGATCGAACGCCCGCTATACCGTATTACCATGCCTCCGGGAACTTTGTATAACGATGCTTTCATAAAGGATACGCTTTTAGCGGAAGCGGAAAGGTCAGGAGTGAAGCATAGGAATGTCATGTCCTTCTACGGGACCTATTTCGGCATAAAAGGAACGCAGATGACGTATATGACCCCTTTTCATAAAAGCGCCATCCTGGAAATGAAGACAGGAGAGCAGTGGAAGAAGCAGGCCGATAGATTATGTATCGTAGAGATCACCGGCAGTGGTCAGAACTATTGCGGCGGCGAGTTCAAAGATGGTTTCGTTTCAGCCAGCATCCGCAATTTCGGGAATTTTAAAATTGATATAGATACACTGGCGCCTAAGGCGAAGTACATGAAACCCATGTCAAAGAAGAAAAAGAAATTCATCCTCAAGGATAGAATAGCCTTCAGCGTGAGCGACGACCTAAGCGGTATTGGCAAGTTTAAACTCTATTTGAACGATAAATTCTACCTCGCGGAATACGAACACAAAACCGGGCTGATCTTTTTTGAGGTGAGCGACAAAACTCCGAAGGGAAAAATAAGTGTGCGCCTGGAAGTGAGCGATAAGAAGAACAATAAAACTTCTATCTCTCAAACCTTGGTCTTCGAATAAAATACAGCGCTAAGATCGCAAAGTAATACAAAACCTTTCTTTGTGTCCTTGGCACCTCCCTGGCTGATCTCCTTGCGGTTTCTTCATTCTTCGAAAGCGTCTAGGGTGAAATAAGTCCCGCCGCAACCATCACATCCCGGATATTGGAATAAGTATTCTTTAAAACCTCCGGCATATCTTCTTTGCCCTTCCATTCCACTTTTGTAATGCTTTCTTCCAATTGTGGCACAAGATCGGTCTCGTTGCTATCCATATTGTACCACCAGGTTTTTTTTATGGCCCAATGCCCTTTGTAAGGATACACGTGGTAGGTGTGCATTAAAAAATCCTTGAGCGTGATCTTTTTCAGGCCACATTCTTCTTCGCATTCGCGCACCGCGGCCACATCCGGCTTTTCTTTTTTATTGAGCTTCCCTTTCGGCAGGTCCCATTTGCCGTGCCTGAAAATGAACAGGTATTGTCCTTTGTCGTTCCGTATCAATCCCCCGCCCGCTTCAATTATTTTAAACTCACTGCAAAATTTTTTAAAATCGTCGGCCAGGTGCTTTGTTTCAACCTGCAATTCTTCGTGTTTGTTGGTGAAAGTGCCTTTTACATTACGGGCCAGGTCGCTTATATTGGTTTTTGTAAGAAGGTCATCGGTTTCTATAAAAACCAATTTAAAATCACCAATATACACCGGAATGCGGTTTTTGTTCATAATTTATTTCTTTTAAAGCAGGAGCCTTCTTAATTTTGCACCATGACCAAGAACACAGACTCTGCCTTTAAAATTGCTGAATATTTATTACAGATCAAAGCCATCAAATTGCAACCCGATAAGCCTTTTGTGTGGGCAAGCGGCTGGCAGTCTCCTATCTATTGCGATAACCGCGTAACCTTATCGTATCCAAAGATACGCACTTTTATCCGCCAATTGTTCTCCGAGGAAATTGCGCAAAATTATGCAAGACCCGATGTGATCGCAGGTGTGGCCACCGGCGGCATAGCCCATGGCGCTTTAGTTGCAGAAGAAATGGGTTTACCATTTGTTTATGTAAGGTCCGACTCAAAAAAGCATGGTTTAGGCAACCAGGTGGAAGGCCGTATTGAAAAAGGTCAAAGCGTGGTGGTGATCGAGGATCTCATCAGCACCGGCGGAAGCAGCCTGAACGCCGTAGCGGCGCTGCGCGACGCGGGGGCCCAGGTAAAAGGACTCATCTCCATCTTTACCTACGATTTTAAAATATCGCAGGAGGCTTTTAAAAAGGCCAAATGCACGTATACTTCACTTTGCAATTACCACATCCTTATAGAGCAGGCCCTGAAAGCCAATTTCATCAACGAAGACGAAATGTTATCGTTGGAAAGATGGCGCGAAGACCCGGCCAACTGGAAGCCAGCTACGCATGCATCACTTTAAATTTTACAGCCCCGCTTACATCAAGAAGCTTACCCGCAAACGTGATGGTGAGACCAAGGTTGGAGATAAAGTGGTCACCATGCCCGAGGGGGCCGATGTAGAAAAATTCCTTACCGAATCAAAAGCAAAATATGTGCTGATGGGCATTCCCGAGGATATCGGCGTGCGCGCTAATTACGGTCGCACCGGAGCGGCAACGGCGTGGATGCCCGCGTTAGAGAATATCCTTAACCTGCAGCACAACACATTTTTTAAGTCGGAAGAGCTGCTCGTTTTGGGCGAGATAGACGTGGATGACCTGATGGAGCAGTCGAAGGGTTTGGGTAAGGGGCATTACGATATTGAGAAATTGCGAAAGCTCGTTGAGTTCATCGACGCCCGCGTGATCGAGGATGTTGAAATGATCGTGGCCTGCGGAAAAATACCCATTGTTATTGGTGGCGGGCATAACAACTCTTACCCGGTGATCAAGGCGGTGAACGAAGGGCTCCGCAAAGCCCAAAAGATCAAACGCAAAGGCATTAACGTCATTAATTGTGATGCCCACGCCGATTTTCGTCCTTTTGAAGGAAGGCACAGTGGCAACGGGTTTACGTACGCTTTTGAAGAGGGAATTTTAAATAAATACGCGGTATTTGGTTTGCACGAACAATACAATGTAGAAAGTGTATTGAACAAATTCAGGAACAATCCCGAGTTTTTGTATTACAACACATACGAAGATATTTTTGTACGTGAAAAGCAAACCTTTAAAGAAGCGATCGATAGTTGTATTGAGTTCTGTAAGGAGACCTATTGCGGGATTGAACTTGATCTCGACGCTATTACCAATGTGCCAAGCAGCTCGCGTACTTCATGCGGGATATCTCCTTTGCAGGCCAGGCAGTTCATTCACCGCTGCGCAAGTCAATTGACTGTGGGTTATCTGCACATTGCCGAGGGCGCTCCTGTGCTCTCTCACATCAAGGCCGATTTCAAGACCGGCAAGCTGATCGCTTACCTTGTAAGCGATTTTATGAAGGCCGTTGGAGCTAAGAATTAAGCAAAAAACACGTACTTTGCAGTAATTTTCCAGGATGAAAATAATCTGTATAGGCCGTAATTACGCTGAGCATGCCAAAGAGATGAGGTCGGAAGTGCCCACCGAACCCGTTTTCTTTATGAAGCCGGAAACTGCGCTCCTGAAGGGAAATGACTTTTATTATCCCGATTTCACAAAAGACCTGCACCACGAGGTGGAGATCGTGCTGAAGATCTCGAAGAACGGGAAACACATTGCTGAAGAATTTGCCACCACGTATTATAACGAGATCGGTATAGGAATTGACTTTACCGCCCGCGACCTGCAAATGAAATGCAAGGAAAAGGGACTTCCCTGGGAGAAAGCCAAAGCTTTTGATAATTCGGCGCCCGTAAGTGAGTTTATTGCAAAAGATAAATTCAGCTCGTTGACCAACCTGGGTTTTGACCTGAAGATAAACGGCGTTGAGCGACAAAAAGGAAATACAAAGGATCTGTTGTTTTCCTTTGAGCAGGTGATCGCTTATGTTTCCACATTTGTTACCCTGAAAACAGGGGATCTTATCTTTACAGGCACGCCGGAAGGTGTGAGTGCTGTGAAACAGGGCGATGTGCTGGAAGCTTCGATCGAAAACAAAAAATTACTCACGTTAAATATCAAATGAAAAAGATAGCCTTCTACATTCTTGTTTTTCTTGCTCCTTATACGTATTCGCAAACCCCGAAATTAGTAGTGGGTATCGTGGTTGATCAAATGCGCTACGATTACCTTTTTCGTTTTTCTGAAAAATACGGCAACGGAGGTTTTAAAAGATTGCTTAACGGTGGTTTTGAATGCAGGAACGCGCAGTACAATTACGTGCCAACCTATACCGCGCCCGGCCACGCTTCTATTTACACAGGCACAACTCCGGCAGTACACGGAATAGCCGCTAACGATTGGTACGATCGTAAGCAGAAGAAATCAGTTTATTGCTGTTTTGATAAAAGTGTGCAGCCTGTAGGAACAACAGCGGAAACAGGAAAGATGTCGCCCGCCAACCTGGATGCCACCACCATCAGCGATGAGCTGGAGATCGCTACCAATGCTAAGGCAAAAGTAATTGGCATAGCCATGAAGGATCGCAGTGCCATCATGCCCGCCGGGCATTCGGCTGACGCGGCTTATTGGCTCGACGGTACCAGCGGAAATTACATCACCTCTACTTTCTACCAAAAACAATTGCCTAAGTGGGTAGCGGATTTCAATTCGAAGAAGCTCGCCGCGTATTATTTAAAGATGGGGTGGAACACGTTGCTGCCCATTGAGAAATATACCGAAAGCATAGCCGATAACAATCCCTACGAAAAGGCGCCGAACAAAAAACCGCAGCCTACATTTCCTTACGCGTATCACGAAGCTTTGGCGGCAAATAACATGGAAGCGATCAAATTCACTCCATATGGCAATAGTCTCACGAAGGATTTTGCCATGGCCGCTATCGCTGCTGAAGAAATGGGCTCAGACTCCATTTGCGACATGCTCTGCATCAGTTTTTCCTCAACCGACCTGGTGGGGCATGCTTTCGCGCCCAAGTCGATCGAAGTGGAAGATACTTACATTCGCCTGGACAAGGACCTGGAGGAACTATTCAATTTCCTGGATCAGAAAGTGGGGAAGGGCAATTACACGTTATTCCTTACCGCTGATCATGGAGCAGCCGAGAACCCTGCTTACCTGCAATCGATGAAGATCAACGCGGGTTTTGTGAAACCGAATGCGGTAGAGAAGAAATTAAAAACAAGCCTGCACAAAGAATACGGTGATTCTCTTGTATCCGCCTACATCAATCAACAGGTTTACCTGAACGATTCGGTCATGGATCGCAAAAAACTCGATAAACTCACCGTAGAGAAATTCTGCGCCAAAGTATTGATGTCGATGGATAATATATCTGACGTGCTTTTATCAGAACAAATGAGTGCGATGACCCAAAGCGATCTGCCTTTCCGCTCACTGGTGATGAAGGGCTATTACCCGAAAAGGAGTGGTGATATCTTAGTGGCTTACGATCCCGGTTACCTGGAGCACGAAGTTACCGGAACAACCCATGGTTCTTCTTTCAGCTACGATACGCATGTTCCTCTTTTATTTTATGGGAAAGGAATTACGATCGGAAGCACGCTCAGGCCGATCTACATAACGGATATTGCTTCCACCATTTGCCAATTGCTCAACATTCCGTATACCAATGGAAACATTGGCAACCCCATTTACGAAGCCATCAAATAAATTGGCGAACGCGGTACATATCTACGGAGAACTGGCAGGGGAGAAGATCAAAAAAGGCGTTTTTCTTGTGCTGCAGCACGCCAACCGTGTTCCGCCGCATATTGGGCTGATGATGGACAATATCTATCATTCGCTGTCCATCAAGGGGCAGGAGTTGAATGTTTCCGGGGAGGTTTTATTGAAGAACATCTCGGTAAGAAAGATCCCCTCTGTTTTTTTAGAGATACAAAAGCATCCTGTCTTCAGTAACGATCACTTGGGTGAAAGCTTTGCCGAACAGGTAAAGCAGTTTGACAAGGTGAGTCCTGACGGAAATACCTGTTTATCTCCCGTAAAATTGTTCTTCAGCGAGTTTTATGCCCTCGACCCCCATAAAATAGACCTCGTATTCGACCTTTTGGAGGGATTGAAGAAAAATAACTTTGCCGGCAGCGCTTTGGGAGCGCATTTGGGTACTTTGAAGGAAAATATTTTCTATCTTCAACCTTACAAGCGCGAGGACCTCGATAAGCAAATAGCTGCGGAACTCGCCAAACTTAAAAAATGAACCTTCGCGGAGAAAATATCTTTTTACGCGCGCTTGAACCGGGCGACCTGGAGATACTTTATAAATGGGAGAACAACCCGGGCATTTGGCGGGTGAGCAATACGCTGGCCCCTTTTTCTAAATTTGTTCTTGAGCAATACCTGGTGAACGCGCATGAAGACATTTTTACGGCCAAGCAGATCCGCCTCATGGTTTGCTCACACGATTCAAAAGCTATAGGTACCATTGAACTTTTTGATTTTGACGCTTTGAACGGACGGGTAGGGATAGGTATTCTCATTGATGGATCGGAGCAGGGCAAAGGATACGCGCAAGAGGCTCTCAGGGTTTTGATAGATTATTGTTTTGAGATCCTTATGCTGAAACAGGTGTTCTGCAATATTTCCGCGAGTAACGAGAAGAGCATTCATTTATTCAGGAAGATAGGTTTTACGGAGTCGGGCTGCAAAAAGAGCTGGAATAAAACAGGACAAAATACATACGAGGATGAATTCATCCTGCAATTGATAAAATGAGAAAGACCTTAATAAAGAGTGCAACTATTGTGAACGAAGATGAGATCTTTGTTGCTGATATTTTGCTGGAAGACGGATCCATAAAAGAGATAGCGAATGAGATCGAAGCCGGCGATGCGGAAGTGTTTGACGCAAAAGGTTTGCACCTGTTTCCCGGGCTTATTGACGACCAGGTGCATTTTCGTGAGCCGGGACTAACGCACAAAGGCGAGATCTATACCGAAGCGAAAGCGGCGGTGGCGGGAGGAATTACAACCTACATGGAAATGCCCAATACACAGCCACAGGCCGTTACCGTGGATGAGCTGGAGAAAAAATACAAACGCGCCTCCGAAGTTTCTTTGGCCAACTACTCCTTTTTCATGGGCACCACCAACGATAACCTGGCCGAAATTGAAAAGGTGGATTTTAAAAAAGTGTGTGGGCTCAAAATATTCATGGGTTCTTCAACCGGGAATATGCTGGTTGACCGTAAAGAGACACTTGAAAGGATATTCTCTTCTGTGAAAGCGCTTATCGCCACGCATTGCGAGGATGATGTGATGATCAAAAATAACCTGGATCGCATCGTGGCCGAGTATGGAGAGGACATTCCCGCGTATTTTCACCCGGTCATTCGAAATGATGAGGCTTGCTACTCATCTTCTTCCATGGCTGTTGAACTCGCAAAGAAGTACGGAACGCGCCTGCATATCCTCCATATCTCTTCGGCCAAAGAACTTGCACTTTTCACGAATAAGATCCCGCTAAAGGAAAAGCATATTACTGCCGAAGCTTGCATCCACCATCTCTGGTTCAGCGATGAAGATTACAAAGTAAAAGGCAATTTCATCAAATGGAACCCCGCCGTTAAGACCGCTTACGACCGCGATAAGATCCTGGAAGCTGTACTGGATGGAAGGATCGATGTTATTGCTACCGACCACGCCCCGCACACCATCCAGGAAAAATCACAGTCCTATTTAAAAGCTCCATCGGGCGGGCCGCTCGTGCAGCACAGTTTATTGGCGCTCCTTGACCTCTATCACCAGGGAAAAATGAAACTGGAAATGATCACCCGAAAAACCGCGCATAACGTGGCCGACCTTTTTCAAATTGAAAAGCGGGGTTATATCCGCGAGGGATACTACGGCGACCTGGTTTTAGCCGACCTAAACAAACCGCATATGGTGACAAAACAAAATCTCCTCTATAAATGCGGCTGGAGTCCATTTGAAGGACATGAGTTCAAGTCGACCATAGTGGCCACTTTTGTGAATGGGAACAAGATCTATCACGACGGGAAATTTGATGAGCAAAGCAAAGGAATGCGGCTTTCTTTTGATCGTTAAATAATTTTTCCTTTTCCTTCAAGTACTTTTAAAACTTCCTTGGCTCTTGTACTGTTGGGATGCTTTTTGATCAATTGCTTTAATGTTTCTATGGCGCCTTTCTTATCGCCCTTGTAATTCTTTAATCCGGCCATGTTCATCAGCGCATCTTCGTTATCAGGGTCTAAAGCGAGCGCCTGGTTGTAAAGTTTTTCTGCCATGGCGGCATTTCCTTCCGATAAATACAGGAAGCCCAGGTTGGAAATGGATGGGGCATATTTTGGATTCTCTTTCAAAGCCTTCTCAAAAAATTGTCGCGCCATTTTAGTATTGCCAACCATGGCGTAGGCCGTAGCCAGTTTATCAATGAACTCGGGTACAAATGGTGCAAGTTTATTGGCCTGCTGAAAGGCCAGCAGTGCTTCCTCCGGTTTGTTCAGGTAATTGAAACTTTCACCAATTCTATAACAGGTCCATGCATGCTGGTTGTCATAAGACATTTTGTTCAAGCGGTTCGTGAATAGAAGTTCCCGGCCAATTTGACCTACCAGTGAACTTACTTTCACATAATCGTTCCTCATAAAATTCAACTGCACCAGGGCATCGAAATTCTTCAATAGCAGAGTTTTGTTTTTGGTCGACAGGTATTTTTCGGCCGAATCGAGGTACATTTTATTGAGATCGAACTTTTCATACTGGTTGATGTAAGCTCTGGCTTTGGTAAGGGAATCAGGCGCTTTTTCATTGATAGCGAAAAGCCCCAGGAAGGTTTTGATCTTTTCTTTTTCCTTTTTTGTAATGGGCTTGCGGATGTAGTGATCGTGAACCGTTACGTGCGGAATATCTATAGAGCCTGATTTAGGCATGTGACAGCTCACACAGGAGAATTTAGAATTAAGAATGGAGAATTCAGAATGTAAAAGTGCTTTGGCGACTTTGGGCTCAGTACAATTAGTGGAGGTTGTTTTTCCGTGACAATTTAAGCATGCGTTATTGAATACTTCGTTCCCGGTAACCTTTACGCTAACGTGTGGATTATGGCAGGTTACGCAAGTCAAAGCATCCTTATAGGGTTTCAATTGGTTCTTAGAGTTCTTTGGATCGAATGACCTAATGAAACATTGACTCATCTTTAAACGATCGGCGTGCGAGGCCATGATGAACTCGTCGTCGGCGCCCTCGTATTTGGGAAGGAACACACTCATGTGATCGCTGAGCTTTTGCCCGGGACGGAAAGAAAAGAAGGACTTATTTTCTTTCACAATGGCGTTACCCTGCAAATGGCAACGCTGACAAACGTCGAATTGGAGGTCGATAGAAAGTTTGGAAGGATTTACGATGCTGTAATCGATGAAACGCGTGGTATCCACTTTGCTGCCATTGCTTCTTTGCTGTACGTGCACACTTCCGGGGCCGTGACAGCGTTCGCAGTTAATGCCTTCGGGCACGCTGTTGTATTTGTTCTCTGATCCCAGAACAAAATCAGGGAGCGCGTTATGACAACTCATGCACTCGAGCCCGATCTTTCTTGTAAAGCGCGTATTTACGCCATTCTCAAAGCCGGGAGGTAAATGCCATTCTTTTTTCTGCGTATAAAAGGTCATGGGCATCTGGTTGAAATACCCATGGATGTTCTGCATGTGCGAATTGGTGTGGTGACCCGAACCAATGATGTAATCGCACTTTTCTACCCGCTTGTAAACCGTATCCTTTCCCTGCAGCCTGAATTCTTTGAAATAAAGCGAGTCGTTCTTTCCCCAGAAAGACGTATACCAAAAATCAGAGAACTCATCATAGATCTTAGAATGGACGAAGTCTCCGGCCGATTTTTCTTTGGTGGCCGCATCAAAGGATTGACCCATGCCCGTTTCAATGAAGGTATTGTATATGCCTTGGTGACAAAGCTTGCAGGTATTGATTCCCACATAACGAGCCGTGTCGGCGTGATTGAGATAAACCAGTGTATCTTTCTTTGGGTTATCGGTAACCGGTTGACTTCTTTCTCCGTTACAGGAAAAAAGCAGGATCGTTAAAATGCCAATGGAAAACTTAATTCCCGAAAGAAGTGTACTTCTTAACATCCTTATCGGTAATGGTTTTATCGCAGAGAATAGTAAGACGTTCCATCACGTTGCGGAACTCGCGAATGTTGCCGCTCCAGGGCAATTGCTGCAAGGCTTTTATTCCTTCGGGGGTAATTGATTTTATAGAGTTACCTTGTTCTGTACAGATCATGTTCAGGAAATGATCCGCCAATAAAGGAATATCTTCTTTGCGATCAGCGAGTGAAGGAACGTGAATTGGAATCACACTTAAACGATGGTAGAGATCTTCGCGGAAATTTCCTTTTTCGATCTCTTGCTGTAAGTTCTTATTTGTTGCGGCGATCACGCGCACGTTTACGGAAATAGATTTGTCGCCGCCAACGCGTGTAATTTTGTTTTCCTGCAGCGCGCGAAGTACCTTGGCCTGTGCCGATAAGCTCATATCACCGATCTCGTCCAAAAAGAGTGTTCCGCCCTCAGCCAGTTCAAATTTTCCTTTGCGGGTCGCTACAGCCGAAGTAAAAGATCCTTTCTCGTGACCGAACAATTCGCTTTCAATTAATTCAGAGGGAATGGCCGCGCAATTCACTTCAATGAAAGAGAACTTGGCCCTGTTACTTTTATCATGCAGTTGTTTTGCTACCAGTTCTTTTCCTACACCATTCGGACCCGTAATGAGCACGCGCGCGTCGGTAGGAGCGACTTTGTCAATTAAATTCTTTACTTCCCCAATAGCTTTCGATTCACCAATAATATCCCCGCTCTTGCTGATCTTTTTCTTGAGCGTTTTCGTTTCGCTTACCAAATGCTGTTTGTCCATCGCGTTGCGCAACGTAACCAGCAAACGGTTCAAGTCAACAGGCTTGGTCAAAAAATCGTAAGCGCCTTTTTTTACGGCTTCCACCGCGGTCTCAATATTTCCGTGCCCGCTCATCATGATCAGCGGAACGTCAACGGCTTCTTTGTTCAGTTTTGATAAAAGTTCCAGTCCGTCGAGCTTGGGCATTTTCACGTCGCAAAGCACGAGGTCATATTCTTCAGTGGTGATCTTGGTAAAACCGGTCTGGCCGTCCTCAGCTTCATCTACGATGAATTTCTCAAACTCCATGATCTCACGCAGGGAGCGGCGTATGCTTTTTTCGTCGTCTATGATCAGTACTCTAGGCATGTGTTTTCTTGTGTTGTACAAAAATACAAAACCCAGACGATACTGTCTGGGTTTGTGCTTATTTCTTTAAGGAATCCCTGATCTCTACCAGTAATTTCTCGGTGGTAGTGGGCTCGGGTGGGGGCCCAGGAACTTCCTCTTCTTTTTTCTTCATGCGGTTGATCCCTTTGATGACGAGGAAAAGCACCAGGGCCACGATGACGAAATTAATGATGGCCGAGAGGAAACTGCCGTACTTCACTGTACCCAAAACTGTGAGCTCGTGCAGGTTGGTCAAATGAGCGGCGTCTAGAGCGGGTTTCAGCAATAGCGGTGTGATCACATCGTTTATGAAGGAATTAATGATGGTGGTAAAAGCGGCGCCAATAACAACACCCACCGCAAGGTCAATAACGTTACCTTTTACGGCGAATGTCCTGAATTCGGAAATGAAGCCCATATTAATTGCTTCCGAGAACCTTTAACAACTCATCGAGTTTTGGGGTAAGGATAATTTCTGTGCGACGGTTCTTCTTACGCGCCTCAGGCGTTTTGGCAGTGTCTAAGGGGAAGAATTCACCACGACCCGCCGATGTGATGCGTTTAGGATCGATGTTCGGACTGGCACCCAAAATTATTTTTGTTACCGAAGTGGCGCGCATCACGCTCAGGTCCCAGTTGTCTTTTATTTCTCCGCTGCCTTTCATGGCCACATCATCTGTATGTCCTTCTACCATGATGTTGATGTCGGCGTTTTGGTCTAATACTTTGGCAAGGTGCTTCAATGCTTCAACTCCCTTGGGCTGCACATCGGTCTTTCCGCTGGCAAAAAGCAGGCTTTCATCCATACTCACATAGATCTTCCCGTTCTTTTGGGTAATGGTCAAACCTTTGTTCTCAAATGCGAAGAGCGCGTCGCTGAGTTTTTTCTTGAGGTCGGCTGCCGCCTGGTCTTTTTGTTTTAGAACATCTTCCAGTTCTTTTACGCGGGCTTCGCGTTGTTTTAGCGCTTCAGATAAAGCGTCGAGGTCCTTTTTCTTTTGGGCTAGCTCGGCGGCTAAGGCGTTGAGCTCATCCTGTTTTTTGAGAAGCGCGGCCTGGGTAGTTTGCAGATCTGTGCTTAGTTTGGCGTTATCGCGCTCGCTGTTTCCTAATAGCTTGTTGTATTTATCCAATAGGGATTCGTTCAATTGGTTCAGTTTATCATATTTTACGGTAAGCACACGGTAGTTGGAACCCAGGATATTGGTATCCCTGCGTAAACCTTCGATGGCCTTTACATCTTTTACCAATTCCTCGGCTTGCTCTTTCAATTTGGCTTCGTTGGCCTGGTTGGTGGTCTTCAAGGCGTTAAGCTCGTTATCGCAGGCGGTACGTTTTTCGTTGCACTCGTCCAGTTTACGCGCCGGAACGCATGAACTCAATACTACCGCGGCCAGGGCGGCAAAACATAAAAACTTCTTGATCATAGGTTTAACAATTATATGTTAGCAAAAATAGAATATAAGCGGCTGGCCAACCTTTTTTTTTTTGAAACTTTTTAACACCAAAAAAGTATAAAGAGTATGAATACGCTTAATCAGAACTGGCTGACCGAAAATCACATCGATTTTGAGTACAAGAAGTACGTGGTGCTGGCCTATTTACAGGACGTTCAGCAATCCTATAAACAAACCGAGCTCTATCCCTGCCTGGCGGAGGTGATCGAGCATTACCGCAACTTAAAACAGCTAAAAGAGAACTCCGAACGCATCAAAAAAGGGCTTCTGAAGGAACTCAAGGGCATTGATGTAGAGAAAATGGAACTGCTCTACGGAAAAGCGCAGGCCGGTAATGATGAACTGATAAAAGAGCTGGAGCAGATCATTGACTTCTCTATACCGCTTTTCTTTGATAAGATCATGGACGGAAAGAAGATCTACGATTTTGTTGAGAAGCATCTTTCCATGAGTGCCGTTGGCATTACACCGCTGCGCACCGCCGAGGGCTATATTTTTATCAATGTGGATGAAAGAAGAGAAGTGCACGTATATCAATATAGACTTTCGAACTTAGAAACGGGGCAGGAGAGCCTGCGGCAACTCATTACGCGCTTCATCAGCACCTATAGTCACACCATTTCCGGTACATTCGAGAAGATAAAGACCGACCTGATCAGCACGCGCAAGGAGTTACCCAACCCCGCGGTGTACGCCATAAACAGTACCATCACGGTGCCTTTTAGTCCAACGCTATTGCCCATCGTGAAGCGATTCTTTGTGAGCAGGATCGCAGCGTAGCTGCGGGTTAAGCGTTAAAGGTTAGTCGAGAGCAACTATCATTTTTTAAATAAAATATTGATAAACAATTACTTATATTGGTTCCCGTGCGCAACCAACCCTCAACTCATACCGCATAACCTTTAACGAATAACTTGTAACTTCTCACTTTATACACTATCTTTGCTGTCCTTAAAAATTTAACTAAAAAATAAAAAATGGCAGTAAAGATCAGGTTACAGCGACATGGGAAAAAGGACAGGGCGTTCTTCCACATTGTTGTTGCGGACTCAAGGGCTCCACGGGATGGGGCATTTATCGAAAAATTAGGTGTTTATAATCCTAACACCAACCCTGCAACTATCGACATGAACTTTGACAGCACCTTAGCGTGGCTGCAAAAAGGCGCGGTTCCTTCAGAGACCTGCCGTGCTATCCTTTCTTACAAAGGCGTGATGATGAAAAAACACCTGTTGGATGGTGTTGCTAAAAAAGCTTTGACATTAGACCAGGTTGAGAAGAAATTCGCGGCATGGTTAGGTGAGAAAGAAGGCAAAGTGAATGCTAAGAAAGATCGTTTAGCTAACGAAAGCACTTCAGAGCGTAAAACACGCCTGGCTGCCGAAGGGAAAGCGAAAGACGCGAAAGCCGCTAAGGTGGCCGCTAAGAACGCCGCTATCCTTGAAAAACCGGCTGAGAAGACAGAAGAAGCCGCTCCTGCAACTGAGGAGAAACCGGCAGAATAAGATAAACTTATCTAAGTAAAAAGATCCCCCGCCGAAAGCGGGGGATTTTTTTTGCCACATATAAGCGGTGTGGCGGGATAGATTTTTCTATATTTGTTTTACCAAACAACCATTCCATTGAAGAATAAAAGATCCGCGATCCTGGCGATTCTTGCTTTATTATTTGTAGTTATAGGCTGTAGCACCTGGGACATTCAAAAAAGACGGTACCGGCGAGGCTACATGATAAGCTTTGGTGGATCGGAAGCAAAAGCCCAAATGGGTAGGCGCGACCCGCTCGAAAAGATGCAATCTGTCGGAAAAAACGCGCTCCTGGCAAATAATTCCGGGGGACCTAAAAAGTATGGGGTAGAGAGCACCCAAAATAAAACAACGAGTTCTCCAAACAGGGACGCTCATGTTGGTTTAAATTCAAAATTTGTGTACACGAAAAATGGTTTTCCTGTAATTGCTTCCCATAATAAAACCTTTCGGACCATGACACCTGTTGAAACTGGCTGGGATCTGAATGAATTATTCTTCCTCCTAGGAGCGGGAGGATTTACTTCGGTATTTTCAGGATTGATCCTGGGGAAAATGCGCCGACCCAATAAACTGGCATGCTGGTCGAGAAGGAATGTTAACCCGGCCCGTGGAATCATTGTCGGTGCAAGAGCTGTTCTTATTGCAAACGGGCTTTATTTTGGCAAACAACTTTTTGATAATGGGATCTATCTCGGGGACCTTTCCCATTCGATCTGGCTGGCACTCTTTTCACTCGGCGTTCTATTTTATCCCCGAAAAAAATCAGGAGGCTCAACCTATTCAAAGGAGAAACTAGGATCATTCATTGCGACAATAGCCGGTTTTCTGCTATTGATAAGCGCCACCAATACAAACCTGCAAAATGGAAATAGCCTTTTTTCGTCACCAAATGTCGATCCTGTTCACGATGTGCGATTAGAGTCAAGGTCTACGCATCAGGATATGCATAAAGCTCCCGCAGTTGAACGCACTGAGTTAGAGATCATAGCTAATGTGTTGGTTACAATTTTACTTATCGGGTTGACAATAGCCTTGCTTTATTTAACCTTGATTTTGTCATGCGAACTCTCATGTTCCGGCCAGGAAGGATTAGCAGGTGTTGTATTGATAGGTGGAATACTTTTATCGCTCTTTTTATTCATAGTGGCAGTAAGGGCGTTATGGAAACCCAGAGGATCTCATAGTAAATAGCCGACAAAACGATAGCAAACTTATCTGAAAAATAGATCCCCCTCGGCTAAACCCAGGGGGATTTTTATTTTGCGCGCCCTCATGAACGGATATGACCCGTGATCGAAAAATTTTATTTTTCCTTTTCGTAGCCCGAAGACTCATTTAAATGGCCGAACACCGAAAAAAAATTGCCCGATGCGACTCAGCAAAAACATGCAACGCTTTTCATTGGCGCCCGGCTTATCTTTAAGGCATGAGAACGGATCATTTGACCCGGAGCATTAAGATACTTTTGCTTTTTTTCCTCGTGTTCGGGGGACTTTACTTTACAAAGAGCTTTCTTGTTCCTGTTGTTTTTGGCGGCGTGCTGGCCATGTTGTTCATGCCTTTATGTCGCTGGCTGGAGGGCAAGGGCCTGAGGCGCTGGCTCGCTTCCATTATATGTGTTTTATTGCTTCTTGTCCTGTTAGCCGGTGTGGCCACGCTGCTTGCCTGGCAGGTAAACGGGCTGGCGCAGGAAGCCTCAAAAATGCATGAGCAGGTAAGCAAGGTTGCCGCTTACATGAAGGAGACCATCAGCGAAACTTTGGGTATCTCCGAGCAAAAGCAAAAAAAGATCATCGAAGAGCAAAGTTCTTCTGGCGTGGGCGGGGCGGCAAAAATGTTAGCCGCTGCAATAAATTCATCTGCGGGTCTTTTTATGAACATGGTGCTTATCCTGGTATATACTTTTCTTTTTATTTACCAACGCGCCGGTCTTAAGGAATTTGTGCTGAAACTGGTGGATGAAGGCCAGAAGGCTAAAACGATAGACATCATCAAGGGATCTTCTAAAGTAGCCCAGCAGTATCTGGCCGGGCTGGGGAAAGTGATCGCTATACTTTGGGTGCTGTATGGAATTGGCTATTCCATTGTTGGTGTCAAACACGCCATTTTTTTCGCAGTGCTATGCGGACTACTCGAGATCATTCCTTTTGTTGGTAATCTCGTTGGCACAAGCGTGACACTGCTCATGGCCTTTACGCAGGGCGGCGACCTGAAAATGTGCCTGGGAGTTATCGTAACCTATATGGTAGTACAGTTCGTACAAAGTTATGTGCTGGAGCCTGTCATCGTTGGCGCGCAGGTACGCATCAACCCGCTTTTTACCATTATCGCCCTGCTGGCAGGTGAATTGATCTGGGGCATTCCCGGGATGATCCTGGCCATACCCATCATTGGCATCGCAAAGATCGTTTTTGATCATATTGGGCCTCTTAAACCCTACGGTTTTCTTATTGGCGAGGAAAAGAAAAAAGAAAAGAAGCCTTTCTTTAAAAAATGGTTCAAACGCTGATCATTTTACCCCGCGTCTATCCATCTCTTTTTTATAAGCGGCTGCGTATTTACAATGCTGGTCGTAAGTGGTTGAAAAATCCGAATAACCGTTCAAGCTCGGCTTGGCGCAGAAATAAATGTAATTGTGATGCTCGTAATTCAGCACCGCGTCGATCACCCGGGTGTAAACAAGAGAAATAGGACCGGGGGGAAGTCCCCTGTTGCGATACGTATTGTAGGGTGAATCGTAGTCCAGGTCTTTTTCCCAAACCCGCTGTTTTGTAAAATCGCCCATGGCAAAAATAACGGTTGGATCGGCCTGAAGGGCCATGTTCTTCGCCAGGCGGTTTATATAAACGCCCGCGATCTTCTTCTGTTCACTTTCTATAGAAGAGCATTCGCTTTGCACAATGGAGGCCAGGGTGATCACTTCTGTTTGGCTCAACTTAGCCGCTTTTGCCTTTTGTTTCCTTTCGGCGGTCCAGAAGCTGTTATAGGTTTTCTCAATTTTCTCTATGAACTCCGGCAAGGAGGTGTTCCAGTTCATTTCATAGGTTTCCGGCAGGAAAAGGCAGCGTAAGTTTTCCTCGTTCAGGTTGTATTTCTTACTGATCTCGGTGTCGCCTTTAAAGAAACCTTCCAATTCATCTTCGGTAATTTCAAATTTCTCCGCTATTTTCCGGGTTAGATCATCATTGGTGCGATCGGCCGCGTTGAAGGTGATCTTCACCGGCTCCTGTTTGCCGCTTTTGATCAGGTTGATGAGCTGGCGATTGCTCATTCCGGCAATAACACGGTATTTGCCGGGTTTGAAATTTTCGGCGAGGCGCATGGGGCCGGCAAGCCACTCGAAACTTTTCCGGTTCTGCAGGATGTTCTCTTCCTCCAGCATTTCTACCAGTTCTTCATAGCTGGCATGGGTGGGGATATAGACGAACTTGTACTTTTTGCCATCCAGGTAAACGTTCGGTTTGAAGAGCGTGAAGTAGGCAGCTACGGCGCCCGCCAGCAATAGAACAAGGAGAAAGAGCCTTACAATGAGCTTTACAGATCTTTTAGCCGCCATTGGTCACAAAGATACTTGATAACACTTACATGTTTATACCGCTAAGGGAAATTTATTTCCTCGGGTTCAAAAGCTTTTTATTTTTGTGGTAAATAACCCTTGCTATGAGACCGAAAATATTTCTTTTGTTCGCGCTCCTGTTCACAACAGGTCTTTTCGCCCAGTCGTTCGAAAAAGGTACCACAGACATCAACCTCGGGATCGGTTTTGGAGTGCCCTACGCCTCCGGTCATTACAGGGTCTTACCGCCTTTGTCTGCCTCACTCGACTATGGTATTACGGATGACATCAGTATTGGCGGATACCTCGGATACACGGCCATTACCTGGAGATACACCGGCAGCGATTGGTGCAAGAACGGGCCTAATTGGGTTCGCTACGATTACGTAGACGATTATCGCTGGTCGTATCACATCTTTGGATTGCGCGGAGCTTATCACTTCGCCCGTTTCATTAAAGAAGATAAAGTGGATCTGTACGCCGGCCTGATGTTAGGGTATAATTATGCGAGCTATCGCTACAAGACCAATGAAGCCTGTCGTAATTCGGTAACCTATACCGGGCCTCATTACGGAGGTGTTGCTTTTGGCGCTTACGTAGGCTGCAGGTATCGCTTTTCGGATAAGATCGGCGTATTTGGCGAGGTGGGCTATGGTTTGTCTTACCTCACCCTTGGTGTCAATTTTAAGCTGAAGTGAGTTCTTCCGGCTGAAGCAAAGCCATCCCTATCCCGCAACTAAGACATTTCCGTTTCTTACAATAACCGGCATGCAGCTCAAGCAAGGATTGAGAGTGAGCCGCGTTTTGGCAGGTAAAGCCAAGTTCTTCATAGTGCCGCGTAATATGATTGTTTTCGGGTGCCAGTGAGCTGTACCAGTCCAGCGCCTTCTCGCAGTGTTTCTCGTCATCCCTTTCCTTTCCATAGAAGAACAGCAGGGGCAATACGGTATTGATGACCATGCTGTCTATAGAATCGCTACCCGGCTTTTTGACTCCGCCGGGACTTAACTCCTTAAATGTGTAATGGTTCTTCCACCAATCGCTTGCTTCTACCCGGAAGAGGTCGCGAATCTCTTCTATTGTATTTCCGGCTATAATATCCCGGAACGCCTGCGAGTGTTCCCTGATGAAAGCGGCCAGCTGCGCGATGCGGATGGTTGGGAAATTGCCGGGCCTTAAACGCAGGAATTTCCATTGGACAGCCGACATGGGTTCGAGGCTGTGCTTGTGTTTTAAGAAGGCATATTCCTTTTTTAAAGCATTGGGCCAAGCCTCTTCGAATTCCGCTTCCAGGAGGCCGGCCTGGCCAAACAGGAGGGATTCCAGCTGCAAAGGGTTATCGGCATACCTTAATAAGAGATTAAGCGGAGTGCGTCTTCCCAGCTGCAGGAAAGGCTCGGAATTGATCTTAAACCCAAAGCTTTTGCAAAGCAGCAGGTAAAAGGTCTCTTCCCAGTTCTTGCCGGTAAATTCAAACAACTCCTTAATAAAGGCTGTTTTTCCCTCGAGGCGCTCTATTAATATACGCTCGAGCCAGGAGGCGCGTACAGTCTCTTTACATTGGGAAAAGCCGCTTCCGCAGGGTATTTCCTGCCTGTTCTTATACAAGGCCTCATAGCGTTCGAGGATGCCGGGCTCGAGGTAATTCTTTAGTTCCAGGCAGGGCACAGGCTGGTTTCTCGAGTTAAAAACATCCTTATCGTGGGTAAGGACCACATGCAGGATCACGTTGTCGTAGGCGGTATCACATTGGTGATTATGCCTGTTCCACTCCGAAGCAAGACGGTGGATCTCGATATTGCCCGCCCATTCGGTATCGCCAATGCGCAATCTTCCATTGGAGAAATCGGGTCCGGAATGGGTATTATGCTCGCCCGGGTGAATGATCCGCACGGGCAAATTATCGGTGGTACAGAGGGGAATTGGCCTCAAAAGTTTGAATTTCCAAATGAAATGCAGCAGGTCTTCAGTCATAGAAAGACAGCTAAAGTGGTAAAAAAGGACAAATTTCCCAATGGAAAAGAGGGTTTTTCATTGGGAAATACTTATTAACATTTACTTCACTATTGGGAAAAAGTGCATTTTGTATTGGGAAAATGCATACTTTTGACTCAGTAAATTTAATAACTCAAAAAACAAAAGCTATGGCAAAAAAAGCAAAAGCAAAAGCAAAAGCAAAGCCTGCAAAGAAAGCGGCTAAGAAAAAATCAGCGCGTAAACCAAACGCGGCATTCATGAAACCTTTAACTCCCAGCGCTACGTTAGCAGCAGTTGTAGGTGACAAAGCAATTCCACGTACTGAAGTGGTTAAAAAACTTTGGGGTTATATCAAAAAGCATAACCTGCAAGACAAAAAGAACCGTCGCATGATCAACGCTGATGATAAATTGAAGCCAGTTTTCGGTGGAAAATCACAAGTGTCTATGTTCGACATGGCGAAACTTATCTCTAAACAACTGAAGTAAGAAGCCAAAGAGTTTTACTCTTGAAGAGCCCTCGCTGCAAAGTGGGGGTTTTTTTATGGGAGATGCTGAAACGAGTTCAGCATGACAAGAAGAAGTGTGTTATTAAACCCGCGGCACCCAGGGCGTCTCATTTGCACCAAGGTCATGCGATAGCTTGCGCGAAAGCACAAACAAATAATCGGAAAGTCGGTTCAGGTATTTATAAACGAGCTCTTCCACCTTTTCGTTCTCCGCCACCCGCAGCACAGCGCGCTCGGCACGGCGACAAACACAGCGGGCAATGTGGCAATAAGAAACGATCGTATTTCCGCCCGGCAAAACAAAGCTCTTCATCGGAGGCAGCTTTTCTTCCATGGCGTCGATCTCTTTTTCCAGCAAGGTGATATCGGCTTCCTTTACCTCGGGCAATTTCATCTTGCTTTCCTTTTCGGGATCCGAGGCCAGCAAAGAACCAATGGTAAAAAGACGGTCCTGTATCTCGAGTAATGTTTCAATAGGGCGTTTGTCAATGGCCTGGTCGCGCAAAAGGCCTATCCAGGAGTTCAACTCATCTACATTGCCATAAGCCTCAATACGTATATGATGTTTGGGTAAACGGGTGCCGCCTATCAAAGAGGTCTCTCCTTTATCGCCGGTCTTGGTATAAATGCGCAAAGCCATTTATAGTAAGGATAGTTCTTTCTTCTTGTTGATAGAAGCCTTGATGTCCTCCAGCCTTCCTTTCGGAATGGAATTGATGAGTTTCTGGGTGTATTCGCTCTGCGGGTTATTACAGATGGTATCCGCGTCGCCCATCTCCACGATCTTTCCTTCGTTCATCACCACCATGCGGTCGCTCATGAACTTCACTACGCTCAGGTCGTGCGAAATGAATATATAGGTGAATTTGAATTCTTTCTTCAGATCATTCAGCAGGTTCAATACCTGGGCCTGCACCGATACGTCCAAAGCGCTCACCGACTCATCACAGATAATGAACTGCGGATTCAACGCCAAAGCGCGCGCAATACAGATACGCTGCCTCTGTCCGCCGCTGAACTCATGCGGATACCGGTAGAACTGCTTATCGGTCATATTTACTTTTTCCAGCAGGTGCATCACTCTTTCTTTGCGCTCCCTGTCGTTCTTATGCAGTTTATGCACTTTCATGGGTTCCATCAATGCCTCACCAATGGTGATGCGTGGGTTGAGCGATGAATAAGGGTCCTGGAAGATGATCTGCATGTTGCGGCGCAAAGCCCGCATCTCTTCATTCGGTATCTCGGTAATATCCTGTTTCTTGAAAGTGATCAGTCCCGAAGTCGGCTCAACCAGTCTTAAGATCGTTCTTCCCAGTGTGGTCTTTCCGCAACCGGATTCTCCTACAAGTCCCAGCGTTTCTCCTTCGAAAACATCAAAGCTAACGTCGTCAACGGCTTTCACATGGTCGGATGCCTTGCCAAAGAGGCTCTTGTTGATAGGGAAGTACGTTTTTAAATTGCGTACCTCCAGGATCTTTGGGCGCGCGTAAAGTTCAGCATGCAATTTCTCACGATCTTCCCGGGTCACCATCGCGCTGTTCAAGGCTTCCTGTACGGTCTGCGTTTTCTCCACGATCTCACCATCCATATTCAGCTCCATGAAATCGGATACGGTTGGCAGATGATGCAAACGTTTATCGAGCGGCGGGCGACAGGCGAGCAATCCTTTGGTATAGGGGTGTTGCGGGTTACTGAAAATTTCCATCACGGGCCCCTGTTCCACAATTTGCCCTTTATACATCACCACCACTTTATCGGCTAACTCGGCTATTACGCCAAGATCGTGTGTAATAAAAAGAATGCCCATGTTCTGCTCGCGTTGCAGGTCGAGCATCAGGTCTAATATTGTTTTTTGCACCGTAACGTCGAGCGCGGTTGTAGGCTCGTCGGCAATAAGGATGGCCGGGTTGCAGCTCATCGCCATCGCTATCATTACGCGCTGTTTTTGTCCGCCCGATATCTGGTGCGGGTAAGCGTCGAGTATCTGGTCGGGGCGTGGTAGTTTTACTTTATTGAAAAGCTCCAGCGTTTTCAGGCGGGCTTCTTTCTTTGAGATCTTTTGGTGCAGGATGAGTGCTTCCATCACTTGCTCGCCGCAGGTATACACCGGGTTGAGGGAGGTCATGGGTTCCTGGAAGATCATGGCCAGTTCATTGCCGCGGAAGCTGCGCATTTCCTGCGCCGAAACTTTGGTGAGATCAACAGGTCCTTTTTCCGGCGAATGATAAATGATCTGGCCCGAAGTGATGCGCCCGGGAGGATTAGGAATAAGCTGCATGGCCGAAAGGGCCGTTACTGATTTGCCGGATCCGGATTCTCCTACGATACCGATGGTCTCTCCACGATGCAAAGTAAAGGAGACGTTGTTAACGGCTTTAATGATCTCGCTCTCCGTTTTGAACTCGGTAATTAAATTCTTTATCTCTAAAAGGACATCCTTCTTTATCATAGGCGCTACACTCTCAATCTCACGAAGATAGGAGATTTTTGTATATCCTCAAAAGGAATAGATAAAGCTTCTTTTGCTACCTATTAACCTTAAAAATTGCGGTATTTACCTCTAAAGAGGGGCGTACGTGGAATATTTTGCTACTTTTAATTATCAAATCAGATCTATGAATTATAAAATTATCTTGTCGAGGATCGCTGCTCTCTTATTGTTTCTTTCTCCAACGCTAAGCCGTTCTCAAAGCACGGCCGGAAATGCTTTGTTCGGTGCCGCCATTGTGCACGATGTGTACCTCGATTTTACCCAAACAGGCTGGTGGGATTCGCTGGTGGCCAACTATACCGCGGATATCTATATGCGCTGCAAATTAACCATTGATGGAACTGTCTACGATACCATAGGGGTCAAGTTAAAAGGAAATTCCTCTTATAATAACAACAGCAAAAAGAAATCCATGAAAGTGGGGATCGATGAATACGTGAGCGGACAAAGACACGATGGCTTGAAAAAATTCAATCTCAATAACGTTTTCAAGGACCCCAGCTTCATGCGCGAAAAGCTGATGTGCGATTTTGCCAACCAGATGGGCGCCAATTCCCCACGTTGCACCTACGCGCGCGTGTACCTGAACAATGCGTACTGGGGCTTATACACCCTGGTGGAGGAGATCGACAAGACCTATTTAGGCAAAAACTTCACGGATAAGAAGGGGAACCTCTTTAAAGGAGATCCCAACGGCGACCTGAAATGGATCAACAGCACGCCAAGCAGTTATTATACCAAGTACGAGTTAAAGACCAACGAGACGCAGAATGACTGGAGCGACCTGGTGCACCTGATCGACAACATTAATAATACCCCCACCGCAAATTTCCATGACTCGATGGAGAGTGTGATACGCACCACTTCTGTGCTTAAAAGCTGGGCCCTCACCAATATTTTCGCCAACCTCGATTCGTACCTGGGCTCGGGGCATAACTATTATGTATATGATGACAGCACCAATTTGGTCTTCCACTATATTTTATGGGATCTGAACGAGGCTTTTGGAAATTTCAACATGGGCATGTCGGTAAACACCATACAGAACCTGAGCATGTATTACCTGAACAACCCCAGCAACAGGCCACTATATAGTAAAATGCTGGCCAACACGCAATACAAAGCTGATCTTACCGTGCAGTACTGTAATATGGTGCCTTATTTCACCAATGCTTTGATGGATCCGAAGATCGACAGCATTAAGAACATGATCATGGCGGATGTGCAGAATGATACGATGAAGTTCTATACGTATAACGACTTCCTTAACAACATTAATAATACGGTAACCGTTACGTCTGGGATGACATTTACAGTGCCCGGCATCAAGTCTTTTATTGGCGCGAGAAATACGGCGCTGGTGAACGAACTGGCCACGCAGGGATGTTTTGTAGGAGTTCAGGAGAGTAACGCAAGCGCGAATTTTGTTTTGTTCCCAAGCCCCGCCTCTGGAAGTGAGGTGAAGATAATTTCACCGGAAGCGATACGTTCACTTACTGTTTACAATGCAGCCGGCCAGGTGGTGCATCAAATGAAGAATAGTACGGGCACCGAATACACGCTGGAAACAAACGGCCTTCAGTCGGGCGTGTATTTTGTGAAGCTGAACAACCTGCAGGTAAAAAAACTGGTAATCAGCAAATAACCTCTTCTATTTCCGCCGAATAGGCCACTGCGTGGCGGGAATTTTATTTTTCTTTTACCGAAAAGATTGTTTTTCTTTGTAAATCTGATAACCCGCGAATGAAGAACAAGATCAAACAGCTTGAAGATAAAAAAGCCGAAGCCTTATTGGGTGGAGGCGCAAAACGCATAGAAGCCCAGCACAAGAAAGGAAAACTCACCGCCCGCGAGCGCATTCATTTTTTAATGGACGAGGGAAGTTTTGAGGAAATAGGCATGCTGGTGACCCACCGCAGCAATGATTTTGGGTTAGAGAAAGAAAAATACCTGGGCGACGGAGTGGTTACAGGTTATGGAACGGTGAATGGAAGGCTGGTCTATGTTTTCTCACAGGATTTTACCGTATTTGGCGGATCACTTTCTGAAACCCATGCCGAGAAGATCTGCAAGATCATGGACCTGGCCATGAAGAACGGCGCGCCTGTTATCGGTTTGAACGATAGTGGCGGAGCCCGCATCCAGGAAGGAGTTGTTTCCTTGGGAGGCTATGCCGATATTTTTTACCGCAACGTAATGTCATCCGGTGTTGTTCCGCAGCTCTCGGCCATTATGGGCCCTTGTGCCGGCGGGGCGGTTTATTCACCCGCAATGACCGATTTTATTTTGATGGTAGAGAACACGTCCTATATGTTCGTTACCGGTCCTAACGTAGTGAAGACGGTAACGCACGAAGAAGTTACCAGTGAAGAATTGGGAGGAGCGATGACACATGCCAGCAAGAGCGGAGTTACGCATTTTGCCTGTGCCAATGAGATCGAGTGTATCAACCACATCAAACAATTATTAAGTTACATGCCGCAGAACTGCGAGGAAGAACCTCCTTTTGTTGGCTATGAAAGTAAGAATGAACTGCGTCCTGATCTGAATAAGGTAATTCCGGAGAATGCCAACCAGCCTTACGATATGCGCGATGTGATCAACGGCGTTATTGATGCCAACAGTTTTTTAGAAGTACATAAGCTTTATGCCGAGAATATTGTTGTGGGCTTTGCCCGTCTGGCAGGAAGAAGCATTGGTATTGTAGCCAATCAACCCGCGGTTTTGGCAGGGGTGCTGGATATCCACTCTGCGCAGAAGGCCGCGCGTTTTGTGCGTTTCTGTGATTGTTTCAATATTCCACTTTTGGTCTTTGAAGATGTACCGGGCTTTTTACCGGGCACCGACCAGGAATGGAACGCCATTATCACCAATGGAGCGAAACTGCTTTACGCGTTCAGCGAGGCTACGGTTCCCCGCATTACGGTCATCACCCGTAAAGCTTATGGCGGAGCTTATGATGTGATGAACAGCAAACACATTGGCGCCGACATGAACTATGCCTGGCCCAGCGCCGAGATCGCGGTGATGGGAGCAAAAGGCGCGGCTGAAATTATCTTTAAAGGAGAAATATCTTCCGCTAAGGATAAGGGAGCCAAATGGAAAGAAAAAGAAGCCGAATACCAGGATACCTTTGCGAATCCCTATCGCGCGGCCGAGCGTGGTTTCATAGACGAAGTGATAAAACCGGAAGAGACCCGCGAAAAACTCATCAAGGCCTTTAAAATGCTGGAGAACAAAGCGGCCAAACTGCCCCGTAAAAAGCACGGCAACATTCCGCTGTAGCCTTCTCGCCAAAAATCGCTACTTTTATAGCTATGCTTCGGATACGATACATAGCTTGCCTCACGCTTATTCCTTTTTTTTTAAAGGGAAAGCAGGCTCAGTCAAATCCCGATTCTCTTTACCGCGAGTTCTATAAAGTTGTTCAGTCCGAGAACCTGTCGGCCGCGCAAACCGAATTTATCTTTCTTAAAAAACATGTGCAAGGGCCACTCTCAAAATTTTATTTGCTGCTTGCCGAAAGCGATGTGGCAAGGATGAAAGGCGAGAAACAAAAGTCGCTTTTAAACACTTTTGATGCTGTGACCCTCGCCGCCACGCTTGAAAATGATTCACTTCTTTTCAAGGCCAATTTTAAAGCCGGGCAGGCCTACCTTGAGACCAGCGACCTGGCCAATGCCCTTGTTTATTTCAACAAGTGCCTAATCCTGGAGAAAAGTATTACCGTGGTCAATGACAGAATACTTTTGTTCAAGGATATCGCCCTCATTTATTCTTATCTGGATAAGAACCAGCTAGCCATCGAATATTTTTTAAAGATGGAGCCGTTGGTGAAACAGGCAGGCAATAAAAAATACCTGGGCAATACTTATAATAACCTGGGCATAAATTATATGCGCCTGAAGGAGTATGCCAAAGCCTTGCAATATTTCAGGAACAGCCTGGCTATCCGGCACGAGATCAAAGATGATCAGGGCATAGCGCAGGTGCAGAATAACCTGGGTACCTTGTATTTCGATTGGGGACAGTATCAATTGGCCCTGGAATATTTTACCGCAGGCGCCGAATTAAGAAAAACTTCAGGCGCGCTGATCCAGGGGATCATTGAATCGGACATCAATCTTGGAAAGACCTATGCGCGGCTTGGGCAAAATGAGAAAGCACTTTCGTTCCTTGAGGCGGCGAGAGCCATATCCATTAAGAAGGATTTTATTGAATTGGAAAGGCGTGCCGATGAGCAATTGATAATTATTTATAAGGAAAAGAGAAATTACGAGCGTGCCTTTGAATTGCAGGAAAGATATTACGTATTAAAGGATAGTTTATACGGGCTCGACAAAAAAGAGGAGATCGGTCGACTGAGCTTTGTCAGTAAGTTGAAGCAGGACAGCATCCTGCACTCCGAAACGCAGCGAAAGGAAGCTTTTGTGTATGCAGAAAAGGAGAAACGCGCCGATCTTATCCGGAATATCTTTGTCGCTGGTTTTGTGCTGGTACTCTTGGTGGCCGGCCTCTTATACCAGCAGGTCAAAAGAATACGAAAAGCAAACAAGATCATCGCGATGCAAAAGGATGAGCTGGAAGTAAAGCAAAAGGAGATCCTTGATAGCATTCACTATGCGGAAAGGATACAGAAATCCTTATTGCCTTCAGAGATCTATATTAAAAGAATGCTGGCACAAAAGGAAAAATGAGCTTTGCAGAGAACATAGGCGTTTTGAGAAAGCTCAGCGGCAGGAAGCTGGGTAATGCGCTGCGCGTGTTCACTTCCTATCATTATTCGCGCATCACCAAAAAGAACAAACACAAGGGTTTTCCGCTCACCCTTAATTTTGAGCCTACTACCAGCTGCAACCTGCGTTGTCCCGAATGTCCAAGCGGTTTGCGTTCTTTTACAAGGCCCACGGGTATGCTCGAGCAAAAAGCGTTTCAAAGAACGATCGATGAACTGAGCGATACATTGATCTATTTAACTTTTTATTTCCAGGGAGAACCTTATCTCAATCCCGGTTTCCTGGACATGGTCCATTACGCTTCCAACAAGAATATTTACACGTTTACTTCCACCAATGCGCATTATCTCAATGATGAGAGCGCGAAGAGGACCGTTGAGTCGGGATTGGATAAGCTGATCATCTCGCTTGACGGCACCACGCAGGAAGTGTATCAGCAGTATCGGGTAGGAGGAGACCTTGCCAAAGTAATTGAAGGAACCAGGAACATTGTGAAATGGAAGAGAGAACTGAAAAGTAAAACGCCACACCTCATCTTTCAATTCCTGGTGGTGAAACCAAATGAGCATCAAATACAGGATGCCGAAAGGCTTGCTAGGGAACTCGGGGTAGACGAAATAAAATTCAAGACCGCGCAGGTCTACGATTTTGAGAACGGAAATTCGCTCATTCCTGAAAATGAAAGGTACTCTCGTTATCAAAAAGGAAGCGATGGTAAGTTCTCTTTGAAAAATAAACTCCTCAACCAGTGCTGGCGCATGTGGAGCGGCTGCGTGATCACCTGGGACGGAATCGTGGTGCCTTGTTGTTTCGATAAGGACGCGCAACATCGTTTGGGCGATGTGAAACAAACTTCTTTTAAAGAGCTCTGGAAGAGCCCTCTTTATAATAATTTTCGCTCCTCTATACTAAGATCCCGCAAGGAAATTGATATCTGTCAAAACTGTAGCGAGGGCACAGAGGTCTGGACCAGCCAATAGCATTCGTTTTTTTAATATCTTTGTGTTAACAGATGAAAAGACAATTGGCCATATACTTCCTCTTTTTTGGGTTTGGCTCTGTGGCACAAAGTATCGATTCGGTGCGGGTAATACCTTCTATGCCTACAACGGCAACCCCCGTTAAGGTAATTGTTTACGGATATTTTTCTACGTTAACCACTTTTGTGGGGGCCAACGCCACCTCGTTAGGTGGAAATGTTTACCAGGTGGATGTTCACCGCTGCCAGGGAATGCTAACGGCCATTGATTACACCAAGGATACAGTTAGCTTAGGTTTATTGTCTGCAGGTACTTATACGGCGCTGGCCACCATGTATTCGGCCGCGCAGGATACTGTCGGTAATTGCCCAATGGTTCCTACCGGTAACGGAAGCGTAGTTTTTACCGTTATGCAATCGAGCGGAACGCAAACGTTTGGACTGGCCCATACTTCCGTGTATTATGATCAGGACGGAAAGCAAATTGTGATCACCTTGCCCGATAGGATAACCTCCTGCCGCATGAAGCTTTTGGATATAAGTGGGAGGGTGGTGAAAGAAGTGAAAATAGAAGAAAAAAGAACAGGCATCAAAGCCGATATCCCACAAGGACTTTATTTCATCTCGCTAGATGATGGAAAGGCTTGCTCTGTTAAGAAAATGATGATAAATTAACACCGGTCATCCAGCTCATAACATTCGTCTAATATTTTTTGCCAATCCCCCTAAAAAGTTACTTTTGACGAGTTAAAAAATTAACAATGAAAGAAGTATATATCGTTTCCGCCGTTCGTACGCCAATAGGTTCTTTTAACGGGGCTTTAGCCACAGTATCTGCCACCAAACTCGGAGCTGCCGCCATCAAAGGCGCTCTTGATAAAATAAAATTAGCGCCCGCTGAAGTGCAGCAGGTTTATATGGGCTGCGTGATGCAGGGAAACCTGGGACAAGCTCCCGCCCGCCAGGCCGCGAAATTCGCAGGTCTGCCAAATGAAACGCAGTGCACCACTGTCAATAAAGTTTGCGCATCGGGAATGAAATCGGTGATCATTGCCGCGCAGAACATCATGTTGGGTGATGCCGATGTGATCGTTGCCGGTGGCATGGAGAACATGACGCAGGTTCCGTATTACCTCGATAATGCCCGTAACGGGTATCGTTTGGGGCATGGTAGCGTTATTGACGGATTGGTGAAGGATGGTTTGACCGATGTGTATCATAACAACCACATGGGTAATTCGGCCGAGCTTTGCGCGAAGGATATGAAAATTACACGCGAGGAGCAAGATGCTTTCGCTATTGAATCTTATACGCGTTCAGCCAATGCCTGGAAAGCAGGAAAATTCACGGAGGAAGTTGTTCCTTTGGTGGTTTCTACCCGTAAAGGAGATGTTACTGTTAGTGAAGATGAAGAATACAAAGCGGTGAGTTTTGAGAAGATCCCCTCTTTGAAACCTGTGTTTGATAAAGCCGGCACAATAACGGCAGCGAACGCTTCTACTTTGAACGATGGTGCTTCTGCACTTGTTCTGATGAGTAAAGAAAAAGCTGAGAAATTGGGTTTAAAGCCTTTGGCCAAAATACTTTCTTACGCCGATGCCGAGCAGGCTCCCGAGTGGTTCACAACAACGCCTTCTAAAGCGATTCCTGCCGCGGTTGCCAAAGCGGGATTGAAAATGAGCGACATCAATTTCTTCGAGATCAATGAAGCTTTCTCGGTAGTATCACTAGCAAACAATAAATTGATGAACCTCGACGCTTCTAAAGTAAATATCAATGGAGGCGCTGTTTCTTTAGGGCATCCTTTAGGATCTTCGGGATCGCGCATCATCGTAACTTTATTACACGTGTTGAAGCAACAGAACGCACGTTACGGCGTAGCCGGTATCTGCAACGGTGGTGGTGGAGCGAGCGCTATAGTGGTTGAACGAGTTTAGAAAAGTTTAAAGTTCAAAGTTTAAAGATTTTTTTAATTAATATTAATCCTTAACTTTAAACTTCCAAACTTTAAACTTTCATGTTCGGTATCTGTAACCAAAGTATAGTTCCCTGCCGAAAGGAACCCGCTCACCGCAGCGAATTGGTTACCCAGCTCCTGTTTGGAGAGCACTTTACTATTTTAGCTGAGACCGAAGAGTGGTTGCATATCAAAACTGCTTACGACAATTACGAATGCTGGATCAGCAATCGTCAATTTCTTCCTATCAAACCTGCAACTTTCGAACTGCTTGAAAAAACACGACAGCCTATGTGTGGAGCGACCGTTCAAACAGTGCGGCATAAAAGTTCTTCTTCTGATCTAACACTGGTACAGGGAAGTGTATTGCCCTTTTTGCGCGGCAGAAGCCTGAAACTCGAGAACCAGGAATACGAATTTACCGGCGACCATATCCTGCCCGATCCGGCAAAGATCAGTCGCGCTAAACTTGTAGCAAGCGCAAAACCTTTTCTCAACGCGCCTTATCTGTGGGGCGGGAGAACAATGTTTGGTATAGACTGTTCGGGCTTTACGCAGCTCATCTTTAAACTTAACGGCGTAAAACTTCAGCGCGACGCCTGGCAACAGTCCGAAATGGGAGAGCCACTTTCTTTCGTGGAAGAATCACAGCCCGGAGATCTTGCTTTCTTCGATAACGAGGAAGGAAAGATCACGCATGTAGGCATGATCATCGAGGGCGGACAAATAATCCACGCTGCCGGGAAAGTGCGCATCGATAAGCTGGATCATTACGGCATCTTTAACGGCGATACCAAAAAATACTCGCATCATTTGAGGGTGATCAAGAAAATGCTCTGATCTTGGGCTGCATGCTTTTGTTTAAGTTTAATTGTCTTAAGATCAATCTAATAATACTTGATTTTGGTCTTTGGGTTTAGTATTTAGCCGTATTTTTTCTTTTGAGGTCAGGCCTCATCCGGGTAATTTCGGATATAATAATTCTTATGAAAAAACATTACTTTATTCTTTTAGGCGTCTTTGGCATTTCATTTTCAGCCATGAGCCAGGCCGGTTCGCCGGATCCTTCTTTTGGTAATTCCGGAATTGCCACTATTTCTCTTTCCTCTCTCAGCAAGGATGAGGCCACGAGTGTTCTCATCGACGCCAATGGAAAGATCCTGCTGGGAGGAACAGTAAATATAGGGGTAAATGACCAGGATTTTGCAGTGGTGAGATTAAACGCTAACGGAAGCCTGGATAATACATTTGGCACCGGCGGTATTACCACCCTTTCGCTTGGCAATGCAATTGACGAAGTTACGGATATGGCGATCGATGCCAATGGAAAAATTGTTTTGGTGGGAATTACCTACCAGGGGCTGGTGCGTAACGTTGGCGCGGCCCGGTTACTTGCCAATGGTACTATCGATAACACGTTTGGTACTGCCGGCAAAGTTGTGCTTCCTACCACCTTCGTAGAGGTAGCCAACGCGGTGGCCCTTGATGCCACCGGGAAGATCGTGATCGCCGGCATGGCCGATTACGCTGACGCTACCACTTCAAATTTTTTTGTGGCCAGATTGAACACGAATGGCACGCTCGACAACACATTCGGCAGTACCGGAAAAAAGGTGATCTATGTGTCGATCAACAATAACGACGAGGCGAACGATGTTAAAATTGACGGCAATGGAAATATCATTGTCGCGGGCCGCGCTTACGATTATAATAACAGCGGACAGGATGATATGGCACTGGTAAGGCTTACATCTTCCGGCGCACTGGATAATTCGTTTGGAACCAATGGGGTTGCCATCATTAATTTTGCCGGCAGTGGAGATGTGGCCGAATCGATCGCGCTGGATGCAGGTAATAACATTTATGTAGGCGGCTACTCAAATAACGGTACTAACCTCGATATGGCATGCGCAAAACTTACTGCATCAGGTAACCCGGATAATACCTTTGGAACAAACGGAAAAATATCACTGCCGGTGGGTCTGGGGGATGACAGAGCTTACGAAATTGCCCTCGATGCTAATGGGAAAATTGTTTTGGCAGGTCTTTCCAATACCGGCGTGATAGGCGACTTCGCCGCCGCGCGCCTTAACACGAACGGCAGCGCGGATAATACCTTCGGAACCAATGGCCATGTGGTAATAGCGGTTTCTCCCAATAGTGACCACGCTTGGTCGTTGGCTATAGAAAATTCAGGAAGGATCATTCTTGCCGGAGCAACATCCGTGAGCGGTTATGATGACTTCTGTGCGGTTGCCCTCTTAGATCAGCCTAACTCAATTATCTATGGCGTATCTTCCGAAAATATTTTTTTAGCCCCTAATCCAAGCCTGGATGTACTGAGAATTCCAGGCAACCTGGAAACATGCAAGGTCTTTGACGGGTTGGGAAAAGAAGTTCAGGTGGAAAGGCGTAGTAACGAACTTTTGATCAATGGACTTGCGCCGGGACGGTATTTTATACAGGGTGAGGTAAAAGGGAAAATAATAACCTTGAGTTTTATCAAAGGGTGATCTAGTATTTCAGGTATTCCCATCCTGTTACTGACGTAGATCGCAGACTCCTGATGCGCCGGTCAAATCCTTTCGTCGGATAACATACTTACTTCGGAGTTTCGTTCTTATACACCACCCCATCCTTCATCACAAAACGCACCCTTTCAAGAATGGAAATGTCTTCAATGGGGTTTCCGTACACCGCGATAATATCCGCGAACTTTCCTTTTGTGATAGATCCAACTTTGGCTTTGTGATCTAAAAGATCGGCGGCGTTGATGGTGGCCGACTGAATGGCCTGCATGGGCGTCATGCCGAATTCTACCATGTATTTGAAATCTTTGGCGTTCCACCCGGCGGGTATCACAGAAGCATCGGTGCCGTAAGCAATTTTCACTCCGGCTTTCACAGCTTTCTTAAAGCACTCGTTCTTTTGTACACGCAGTTTCTTCGCTTTCTCTATGATCTTGGGCGGGTATCCTTTCGAAGAATATTTCTCAATGATATAATCCACCGCGTAAATGGTGGGCACCAAATAAACTCCCTTGGTCTTCATCAATTTTATCCCTTCATCATCCACCAAACTGCAATGTTCTACTGAACTTACTCCTGCCTTGACAGCCATTTTAATTCCTTCCGTGCCGTGTGCATGCGCGCAAACCTTTTTGCCCCACATGTGCGCCTCATCACAAAGCGCTTTCATTTCCTCAAAAGAATACTGCGGAGCACCCACACTCTCTTCTTCACTCAAAACTCCCGCTGTTGCCATGAACTTGATCCAGTCCGCGCCCCATTTGATATTATTCCTCACACGTTTTTTAATTTCCTCTACTCCATCAGCCACGCCTGTAAAATCCTTATTGTATTTCCAGTCGATATTGGGATTGAAACCGGTCATGTCGGCATGCCCGCCGGTGGCGCCAATGGCAAAGCAGGAAACCAATAAACGCGGACCGGGAAAAGTACCGTCGTTGATGGCATTGCGAACAGAAACATCGATCAGGTTTTGCGCGCCTGCATTACGGCACATAGTAAAACCCGCCTCCAAAGTGCGCTTAGCATAAATATGCGCCCGCACAGCTTTGTCGATGTCGGTCTCCCGGAAAATATCTTCGTAGTAATTCTTGTCGGGATCGCCGGTGATATGCACATGACAATCGATGAGCCCGGGCATCACGGTGGCAGTGCTCAGGTCGATCACCTCCGCGTCGTCGGGTATCACCACTTTAGGTCCAACTTCAATGATCTTGTTGCTGTCGATCAAAATTATTTGGTTCTCTAACACAAGACCTTTTTCCGTATCGATGAACTTGCCCGCCTTAATGGCTTTTTTGCTTTGCGGGAAAGCCGTAAGCGAGAGCAGGAGGGCAACAAGAAGAACATAGCTATGTTTCATGGCCGGTGAATTTAGTGGGACGTAAATGTAGAAATATTTCTGAAATGACGCTTTTTTGCTCAAGGGTGAACTTCGTAGTAGGGCACGCAGACCTGCCCAACGTAGAAAGGAAATTGAAATGACTCTGGCAGGCGGGGGCGCAAAGACGCAGAGGGTCAACGATAATGGCCTTCGTAAATTCCTTATACTTACTCTGGCGAGGTAAATGAAGAGTGTGCTCTTCATCAGGAGTTTACCTCCTGACTCGCCATCGCGAGCCTAGCCTCGCGACTTATACTTTTTTTTCGCTATTTTAGCAGCTTCAAACTGCATTTTATGAGTTTACTAAGAAAGACCGCGCTTACCCTGTTGATCTTCCAATCTGCAATTTTCAATCTGCAATCTCAGATCCAAACATTTCCAACCAACGGCGCGCCTAATCCCAATCACAATTATTACGCGTTCAGCAATTGCACGCTGCACGTGGATGCAAATACCATCATCATTAACGCTACGCTCCTCGTAAGGGATGGTATGATCGTGGAAGCCGCTGAAAAAGTAAAGGTTCCGGATGGCGCCGTGAGCGTTGACCTTAAGGGAAAGCACGTTTATCCTTCCTTCATTGAGATGTACAGCGACTACGGGATGCCTGAAAATAAGCCTGCACCGCGTAATTTCTTCGGCGGACCTCAGATGGAAAGTAATATCAAGGGCGCTTATGGGTGGAACCAGGCCATCAGGGCTGATATCGATGCGAACAGGATCTTCGCGAATAATGAGGCGAAGGCGGACGAATTGCGCAAAATGGGTTTTGGCACTGTACTTACTTCCAATAAGGATGGTATCGTGCGCGGAAGCGGGGCTGTGGTGCTGCTCAACACGCAGAAAAAAGAGAACGAGAATATCCTGAAAGATAAGGCCGCCGCTTTTTATTCTTTCAATAAAGGCACTTCCACACAGGATTATCCCTCTTCTTTGATGGGAAGTATTGCACTGCTTCGTCAAACTTATCTTGACGCGCAATGGTATGCAACGAATAAGAACAAGACCGAATACAATCTTTCGCTGGAAGCTTTTAATTCGCTGCAATCGCTTCCCTCTGTTTTTGAAGTAAGCACGAAGCTGAATGCCTTGCGCGCCGATAAAATAGGCGATGAGTTCAAGGTAAAATACATCATTAAAGGATCGGGGGATGAGTATCAGCGCATCAGCGACCTGGACCTGGCCAATTGCCGTTTTATCATCCCGCTTAATTTTCCCGACGCGTATGATGTGGAAGATCCTTACGATGCCGAATTGGTGAGCACAGCCGATCTGAAGCATTGGGAAATGGCGCCTGCCAACGCCAAGTTCATGCAGGATAATTTCATTCCCTTCGCCATAACAACTGCCGATCTGAAGGACAAAGCCAAGTTCTGGAAGAACCTGCGCAAGGCCATCCAATATGGTTTGAACGAAAAGAACGCGCTGAAAACATTAACAAGTATTCCCGCCGAGATGCTGGGCATGAGTGATAAGATCGGTGCTTTGAAAAAAGGCATGCTGGCCAATTTCCTGATC
The DNA here is from genome assembly GCA_964387075.1 of uncultured Flavobacteriaceae bacterium. Classification (GTDB taxonomy): domain Bacteria; phylum Bacteroidota; class Bacteroidia; order B-17B0; family Aurantibacillaceae; genus PALSA-968. Next base: position 30,473 of record CAYLVB010000006.1, on the reverse strand, counting down.
ACTTCAAAGAACGTTTTTGAAGAAGGCGCGGTCATTTACGAGAACTGGGTGGGCGGAACGCCTTACCGCTTGAGCGACCTGAATATGCCCGATATCCGCGGAAAATATGAACTGAGCTACGGAGATAGTAAATACAAAATTGAAATTGGTGGAGAAGCGGATAAGCTCAATTCAAACATCAACCTCAAAGACACCGTGAAGACGAATCTCACCGTGAGCTTCAAGAACAACAGCGCCGTTTTCTATTTCAACAAGGATTCCCTCACACTCGTGCAATGCCAACTGATCTATAGCGCGGCTTCGAACACATTTACCGGTAAGGTGCAATCGGGCAACGGGGTTTGGTATGACGCTGCGATGACACGCACCGGCGATTTCAGCGAAAAGAAAAAGGATGAAAAGAAGAAAGAGGTTTACCAGGTAGGCGAAGTGTATTATCCTTTCGTTTCTTATGGTCGCCCGGAACTGAAAGAGAACATGGTACAGAAATATAAGAACCGTTTGGGCGCGATCCTGGTGAAGACGGCAACAGTATGGACCAATGACTCTACCGGTATCCTGAAAGACCAGGATGTTTACATTATTGATGGGAAGATCGTTCGTATTGCCCCGAACATAGACACCCCAAAAGGCGCGTTTGCCAAGGTCATTGACGGAAAGGGAAAGCATTTAACTGCCGGTATCATTGATGAGCACTCGCACATCGCGATCAGCGAAGGGGTGAACGAAGGGACCCAATCATCGAGCGCTGAAGTGCGTATTGGCGACGTGGTGAATTGCGACGATATCAACATTTACCGACAGTTGAGCGGCGGTGTTACCTGTGCGCATTTATTGCATGGTTCGGCAAACGCTATTGGCGGGCAAACGCAGCTGATCAAATTGCGTTGGGGACTTCCTCCCGAGGATATGAAGTATGAGAAATGGGATGGCTTCATCAAATTTGCCCTGGGTGAGAACGTAAAGCAAAGCAACTGGGGTGATTTCAACAGCGTGCGTTTCCCGCAGACACGAATGGGTGTTGAGCAGGTTTATTACGATTATTTTACCCGCGCTAAAGAATACGCCGCAAAATGGAAGACTTTCACCGAGAGCAAGGATAAATTAAAGATTGCACCCCGCAAAGATCTTGAGCTTGAAGCTTTGGTGGAGATCCTCAATAAAAAGCGTTTCATCACCTGCCACTCTTACGTAAAGTCAGAGATCGACATGTTGATGCACGTGGCCGACAGTATGGGCTTTAAGGTGAATACCTTTACGCATATCCTGGAGGGATACAAAGTGGCCGATAAAATGAAAGCACATGGAGTGGCTGCTTCAACTTTCAGCGACTGGTGGGCTTACAAAATGGAAGTGATGGACGCTATTCCATACAACGCGGCGCTGATGACAAAAATGGGATTGGTCACCGCTGTGAATAGCGATGATGCCGAGATGGGAAGAAGATTGAACCAGGAAGCTGCCAAGGCCATTAAATACGGTGGGTTGACAGAAGAGGAAGCCTGGAAGCTTTGTACTTTGAATCCGGCGAAGATGTTGCACATTGATGATAAGGTAGGAAGTGTGAAGGTTGGAAAAGTGGCTGATCTTGTTCTGTGGAGCGACAACCCGCTTTCCATAAACGCGAAAGCAGAAAAGACCATTATTGATGGAATTGTGTATTACGATGCGGATGAAGATGCCAAACTGCGCCAGGAGATCAAAAAAGAACGCGCGCGCATCATCTTAAAAATGATCAAAGAAAAACAGAACGGCGCCAATACGCAAAAACCCGGTCCGCGCCGTCCGCGCCTATACCATTGCGAAACGATGGAGGACGGAACCATTGAGGATGCAGAATTAAGAATGCAGAATTAGGAATTAGTAAAGCGGAATTAAGAATTATAAAAAAATTGTATGAAGCGAATCAATAAACTATCAAATTATCAAATCACAAGAGCGATCTGGTTGCTGGCATTCTTAATTCTTAATGCTGAATTAATAATTGCCCAAACGCCAACTCCGGCGCCAAAACAAAGTAAGTCTATCCTTATCAGTAATGTGTTCATTCATATTGGTAATGGAAAGACCATCGAGGATGGCGTGATCGGTTTTAAGGACGGTAAGATCACTTTGGTTGGAGATGCGAGGCTCATTAAACTGGAATCTGGCGCCTTCGATACCACTTATTCATTGGCCGGGGCTCATGCTTACCCGGGCTTCATTGCTCCCAATACAACTTTGGGTATTACCGAGGTTGACGCGGTGCGCGCTACGAATGATTACAACGAGGTGGGCGCATATAATCCGCACGTGCGTTCGCTCATTGCGTATAATGCCGAAGGAAAAGTAATTACTACTGTGCGTACGAATGGCGTTCTGTTCGCGCAGGTAACTCCGCGTCGCGGAACCATTTGCGGAAGCTCCAGCATTATGGGTTTGGACGGATGGAACTGGGAAGATGCGGCGATGAAAAAGGACGATGGAATACACGTTAATTTTCCGAAGGTGACTTTCCGGGCGCAGTTCAATATAGAGGGTCCGGATGTACCAACTACAGGCAATACGAAGTATGATGAGCAGATGAACGAATTGAAGAAGTTCTTCTCGGATGCAAAATCGTATTGTTCTCAAACCGTGATCGAGGAAAAGAACCTGCGCTATGAAGCCATGCGTGGCGTGTTTGCCGGAACGCAGGCATTATATATCCATACGGATTTTGTGAAGGACATCATCGCTTCTCTGAATTTTGTGAAGCAGTTTGAGATCAAAAAGCCGGTCATTGTGGGCGGAAATGATTCCTGGAAGATCACAAAGCTTTTAAAGCAGAACAATATCCCGGTGATGATCACCCGCATGCACAGTTTGCCCGATGCCGATTTTGATGATGTGGACCTGCCCTACAAACTGGCTTACCTGTTACAGAAGGATTCGGTTCAATACTGTTTGCAAAATGCGGGCGACCAGGAAGGTCAGAACGCGCGCAACATCCCTTTCCTCGCCGGAACGGCCCGCGCTTATGGTTTGAGCAACGAAGAGGCTGTGGCGGCGATCTCTTACAATGTGGCGAGGATCATGGGGGTAGAGAATGAGATAGGCAGTATCGAAGTGGGGAAAAATGCCTCCTTTTTCATCAGCACAGGCGACGCCTTGGACATGAAAACAAATAATATTATCTTAGCTTTCTTAAACGGCAGGAAATTGATGCTTACCAATACGCAGCAGGAACAATATAAACGTTACAGTAACAAATACGGGATCAAACCATAAAAACAAAAGCAAAATGAAAAAAGTAGTCGCCCTTTCTATCCTTGCCACGATATTTTTAGGAGCCTGTAAAAAGGATTCAGGCCCGGAAACAACACAGGGAACACAGCCTGCGGCGCCTCGCCTTGTATTTGTGTATAAATTCGATTCTACCCAGGTGCGCCTGAACAATATCGGGCAGCCTTCCACCATTCCCGCAGGAAATGCGGCACAATCGCCAAAATTCAATGGGATGGCTGCTCATTTCATAGAAATGGCCAAAACAGATTTTGATTCGGTAGGAAAAGGCACGGTGCTGTATGTAACCCCAAGTGTTACTACAGGAATAACTACCGGCACATTCACCAACGCGATCGATTTTTCTCAACAGCCGGTTAAAGGTCAAGGGCAAGAGATCTTCTCTGTTCCCTTGTCGCAGGTGACAGCCGGCAGTTACAAATGGTTGCGTATATCACTTGCTTACCAGAACTATGATATAATCTATAAATCAAGTTCTATCCCGGCTCCCGGTCTTGGTACCGGTACCATAGCTTCATTTATCGGGTACAACACTTATATTTCATCATATACAATAAAAACCACATCGGTTCCTGTTGCGGCAAACAAGCTGCAGGGATATTGGGGTTTTGAAACAACTGTTTTGGGTACTACTTATACTGTTACAGGGCAGGCACCTGCGGGTTCTACTACCGTAGTTAATCCATTATTTAATTCCTCGCCAATTCCCGCAGGCTCTTGTTTGGTTACCGGTCAGTTTGTAGGTTCGTCCGGATCAGCTCAAATGCTCACCATAACAGGTAACGAAACAAAAGATATCGTGATCGAAGTATCGCTCTCTGTCAATAAAAGTTTTGAATGGCAGGATAACTCAGCCGATGGCTACTACCAACCTGATGCCGGCGATGTGGTTGTGGATATGGGTGTACGAGGCATGATACCAAAGATCAAACCTTAAACGTTCTGATGAACAATAAGAACACCTCAGCTTTTCTTCAATACTGCGCAATCTTCTCGGTCCTTTTGTCGGTCTCCCTTTGGGCGCTGTGCTATTTGCTCAGCGTGAACTTCCCGATCTATCTTATGTTACTGGTGTTCTTCATTTCCTTCGCGCTTTCTTTTTTGTTCTTCAATTTCTTCTACCAGAAGATCATTTTTGGGCGCATTGACGAAACAATAAACAAACTGCGGGCCTTCAGGCCCATTGACGCGGTGCCGGATAAATTGGATTTTGTAAGCGATGTTTCTGATCCGATTGAGCGTTTCAACGAAGAGATCATCCATCTTTCGAACGAGCGCCAGAGAGAGGTGGAGCATTTGAAGAAGCTCGAGAATTACCGCAAAGAGTTTTTGGGGAATGTGTCACACGAATTAAAAACCCCGATCTTCAATATACAGGGTTATGTTTCTACTTTAATTGATGGAGGAATTAACGATCCGAAGATCAATATCGATTATTTGAAACGCGCGGATAAGAGTGTAGACAGGATGATACAGATCATTGATGATCTTGAAACCATTTCTCAGCTGGAAAGCGGCAACCTGGCACTGGATATTGAGAATTACAACCTGGTAGAGCAGGTGAACGACATCATTGGCCAGATCGAGATCATGGCAGCAAAAAAACGGATACGCATTGTTGTCGACGCTACTTCTGAAAAAATTAAAACTGCCTCGGATCGCTTCCGCATGCGGCAGGTTATAGCGAATTTGCTCATTAACTCCATAAAATACGGGAAGGATGGCGGAGAAACGCGTGTGAAGATCGCGGAGGATAAAGAAAGGATATCTATGACCATCAGCGACAATGGCATTGGAATAGACGCGAAGCATTTGCCACGTTTGTTCGAGCGTTTCTATCGTGTAGATAAAGGTCGTAGTAGAGAACAGGGCGGAACCGGCCTTGGATTATCCATCGTAAAACACATCATTGAAGCACACGATCAAACCATCATGGTGAGCAGCGAGTTTGGGAAGGGAACGACCTTCGTATTTACATTGCCCAAGCCTTAGTGTAAGGAGTAAGTATAAGGAGTAAGGAGGTTTTTTGGAATGGATTTTTTTATAGAACATAAATCTTATTTTTATTCGGGTTGGGTAATCCTTTGGCTAATTATTAGTTCAGTAAATCTTTATGTTTATAGTGAGTTGGAAAATGAAGAGGTGGATGGTCTGGGTTCACTATGGAGGCCGAATGGAGCGGCCTTGGTCTTAATATTCTTTACTTTTTGGTGGAGCAAGGGAAGTAGAAACGAAATAAAAGCTGCAAAACTCTCCAATATGTTAAGCATTACACTTGGTGCTTATACTTTAATCCTAATGTCGTTGATGTATCTAACCTACGATATCACTCCTTAAACTTATACTTACTCCTTATACTATTCCGAAGCCAGGTTCTGAACATGAATACTATTCCCACAAGAAAAATGTCCTTTGGGACACTCTCTGAAGCCATGTAATCCGCAGGGGCGACAGGAAGGCGGCGGATCGGCAGAAATTATTTTTGAATTGTCGGAGAGCGGAGTAAAACCAAACTCAGGAACTGTAGAGCAGAAAAATGCTGTTACAGGTGCGTTTACTGAAGAAGCTAAATGCAAGGGAGCCGAATCGTTCACGTAGTTCATTAGCGCTTTTTCCATCAGCGCGCAGGAATCGAGCAAAGAAAGTTTTCCGCAGAGAATGACGATGCTCTTCTTTTTGTCATCCTGAACTTGTTTCAGGATCTCATCGCAAAGCGAAGTATCGCCGGGCGCGCCGAGTAAATAAATTGTTTTGTTGCTGATAGAATGGCAGAGCTCGATCCATTTCGCTTTGGGCAATTGCTTGGTGAACCAAACAGAGGCGGGCGCCATGCAAACGTAAGGAGAGGAAGAGTAGCCTTTTATTTTTTCGTAATTAGCAGTAGTAGGATAGAGGCGGGGCTTCGAAAAATTTTCATCTACAAACTGCTTCAGCAATTCGTGATTTCGTTCCACTTCATGTTTTCCGTTCCCGATCTCATGCTTCACTTTGTAAGTAAAAAAAGACGACCAGGGATTTTTATCAAAACCACTTTTGATCTTTGCTTTTGAAAAAGCGGTAAGCAATCCGGAACTCGCGAAGCGATGAAAATTAATGAGCCAGTCGAAACGCTCTTTACGTATTTCCCCAATGAGTTTGAAGAGATTTTTGAGCTTTCCTTCTCTTTTGTTCCACACCCAGACTTTTTTCAGATAAGGATGTCCCGCAAATAAAGTTTCATTTCCGTTTCTTACCAGCAGATGCAATTCCGCGTTCGGAAATTTTTTATGCAGGCTCTCTAAAGCCGCGCTTGCAAGAATTGCGTCACCTATAAAGGCTGTTTGAATAACTAATATTTTCTTAAAATCTACCAACCCTAATTCGTAAATTCAAAAATCCTCAAATTAGATCCTAAACGCCAGACCTAAATCAGCAATCTGCAATTTTCAATCTTCAATTTTCAATTTTCAATTTTCAATCTGCAATCTTCAATTTTCAATTTTCAATCTGCAATTTTCAATCTGCAATTTTCAATCTTCAATCTGCAATCTTAAATCAGCACATTGTCTATCAAGCGTATCTTCCCTGAAAATATTGCGACCAGGCAAATGATCTTTTGTCCCGGTCTTGCTTGGCTCACATTTTCCAGCGTATCCGCGTCGCAAAATTCGATATAATCGGGTTTTAAGAGGGGTTCTTTCTTTAATTCTTCCAACAATTCGTTTTTAAGAACGGGTAAGGGCTTTTTCCCAACGCCATACTTGGCCATTTGCATCACTTTAGGGATCAAAGAGGCGGCCTTTCTTTCCTCCGGGCTTAAAAGCATGTTGCGGCTGCTCATGGCCAGCCCGTCAGGCTCCCGCAAAATAGGGCAGGGGACTATTTCCACGTTCATTTTAAGCTGTTTTACCAGGTTTTTGATCACCAATACCTGTTGGTAGTCCTTCAGGCCAAAAAAGGCTTTATCGGGCTTAATAATGTCAAATAGCTTGCTTACAACCTGCCCAACGCCGTTAAAGTGTCCCGGCCTATGGGCCCCGTCTAAAACCTTGTCTAATTGCCCAAAATCGAAGATGCGGGTGTCCGGAACGGGGTACATCTCTTCTACGGAAGGCATAAAAACCACGTCGCAGCCGGCATCTTCCAGCATTTTGCAGTCGGTTGAGGGCATGCGGGGATACCTTTCAAGGTCTTTTTTATCGTTGAACTGGGTTGGATTGACAAATATGCTGCAAATACTGAGGGCGCACTGTTTTTTGCTTTCGGCTAAAAGAGAGAGATGGCCTGCGTGTAAAGCGCCCATAGTGGGCACGAAACCAAGTACTTCAGCCCGTTCTCGATAGGGAGCGAGTAGCCGACTAACCTCAATAATGGTGCCACAAATAGTCATTTTTAACCCCCAAATCTAACTTTTTGCTTTGAAATATCACTTTTTTTTTCTTAATTTTGTATTCCCTAATTCGTAAAAAACACCCATCGCTTATGAAGCCCAAAAAAGCCAGAGTACTTTTCGTTTCCCAGGAGGTTTTCCCTTATTTAGAGGAAACCCCGATTTCTAAAACCACCCGTTATTTACCCCAAGGCGTACAGGAAAAAGGCAAGGAGATCCGTGTCTTTATGCCCCGTTACGGCAACGTCAACGAGCGCCGTCACTCGCTGCACGAGGTGATCCGTTTAAGCGGTATGAACCTGATCATTAACGACAGCGATCATCCGCTGATCATTAAAGTAGCCTCTATCCAATCTGCACGCATGCAGGTTTACTTCATCGATAACGATGATTTCTTCAGCCGCAAGTTCGCGCTGAAAGATGAAAAAGGCAAAATGTTTGATGATAACGACGAGCGCTCGATCTTCTTCGTACGCGGCGTGGTTGAGACCGTTAAGAAATTAGGCTGGCAGCCCGACATCATTCACTGCCATGGCTGGTTCACCGGTTTGATGCCTCTGTTCATTAAAAAACAATTTGCCGATAATCCTTTGTTCGCCGATACCAAAGTGGTGTTCTCATTATACAACGATGAGTATACCGGCTCTCTGGATAAAGAACTTTCTTCTAAACTCGTTTCCGAGCACATTTCAGCAAAGGACGTGAAGCAGTTGAACGACCCAACTTACGTGAACCTGTGCAAGCTGGCCATTGATTATTCTGACGGAGTGATCATGAGCAGCGAGCAGTGCAACCCGGAAGTGTTGAAACACGCCAGGAAGTCGGGTAAACCGCTTTTGGCTTATAAATCAGAGGAGGAATACGTACAATCCACCAGCGATTTCTACGACGCGGTTTTGGAGGGAGTGGAGGAATTTGCTGAATAAGCTATTCTTCCGCATCTTTGCCTAGATGTCTTCTTATTTTTCCGGAAAAGTTATTTGGATAACCGGTGCTTCCTCGGGCATCGGTGAAGCTTTGGTGTACGCCTTTGCGAAAGAAGGAGCAAAGATAGTTCTATCCGCGCGTAACGAGGATGCTTTGAAGGAAGTGGCAAAAAAAGCCGGCCTCTCCACTGAAAATTCACTGGTAATCCCATTTGATCTCGCGGATGCTTCGCGTGTAAAAGAATTCGCCCAACAAATTATTTCAAAATTCGCGCGCATCGATATGCTCATCAATAACGGCGGCATGAGCCAACGCAGCGAAGCCCTTGTTACCGACGAAAAAGTGGAAAGAAATATCATGGAAGTGAATTATTTCAGCCACGTGGCGATCACAAAAGCGGTACTCCCGCATATGATCAAACAGGGAGGGGGACATATCACGGTAATGAGCAGCATTGCAGGCAAATTTGGGTTCTTTTTGCGTTCCAGTTACAGTGCCGCCAAGCATGCTTTGCACGGTTATTTTGAATCGCTGCGCCTCGAAAATGAAAAAAATAATATAAAAGTGCTGATGGTTTGCCCGGGCAAGGTCAATACGGGCATTTCTTTGAAAGCGAGTACGGGCGATGGCTCTTCGCACGGTAAAATGGATATGAGTCACCAAACTGCGGTGAAACCTATGGAATGTGTCGGTGAAATACTGGATGCGATCAAAAATAATAAGCTCGAACTCTATATTGGAGGTAAAGAACTGCGCGCTGTGAAAGTAAAACGCTTATTTCCGAACCTTTTTCATCAACTCATTCGAGGTCGGAAAGAGGAATAATTATTATTCTCTTGGTTAATCGATTGCGTAAAATACCTATAGAGGTTCCGCATTTATACCCCTTTTCAAAGCAGGTATTTATACTCTAAAAAAATCTGTAAACTATGCATACCCTTGTACCAGGGTATGCCGAAAACCTTTAACAGAGTAGGCGAATAAAAAATAAGATTATGAAAAAAACAAAATGGTTATTAGCATTATGCTTTGCAAGTTGCATAGGATATGCGCAAGTTATTTGGACAATGGCAGGAACGGGGTCAAATGGAAACACCGGTAATGGCGGATTTGCTCAATCTGCAACGTTTGGCCAGCCGCATGGTGTTGTAGTTGACGGATCTGGCAATACTTACATTGCTGATTTTGCAAATTCGGTTGTGAGGAAAGTTGATACTAAAGGAATAGTAACTGCTTATGCAGGAACTGGAACTGCCGGTTACAGCGGAAATGGCGGTGCGGCAACTTCTGCTCAATTAGATCACCCGGTTGGATTGGCGATTGATGGCTCCGGTAATTTATATATTGCAGATAGTTACAATTATGTTATCCGCAAAGTGACATCCGGAGGAATAATCAGCAACTTTGCAGGAAATCATACATCCGGTTATTCCGGTGATGGGGGTGCTGCTACTTCCGCTCAATTGTCAGGAGCAACTGGAGTAGCTTATGAGTCGTCTACTGGGAATTTATACATTGCAGATGTACTGAATTTTGTAATAAGAAAGGTTACTTCCGGTGGTACAATTAGCACAGTGGCTGGTACCGGTACCCAAGGAAATACAGGTAATGGTGGGGCAGCTACCTCAGCTCAACTTTTTAGCCCTCATGGAATAGCGGTTGACGGTTCAGGGAATTTATATATCTCTGATAATGGGGCGTATGTAGTACGTAAATTTACAGATGGAGGAAACATCAACGCATTTGCTGGAACGGGAACATCAGGATACACGGGCGATGGCGGGGCCGCTACCTCTGCGAGAATAAACGATGTCAGGAATGTTGCTTGCTCTGGGTCGGATGTCTATCTGGCGGATGGAAATAATTATGTAGTGAGAAAAGTGAGTTCGGGGAATATTAGTACTTATGCCGGTACCGGCACAAATGGAAACTCTGGTAATGGAGGGGCGCCAACATCTGCTAATTTATCAGTGATGGGAGATGTAGCTGTTGATGGATCTGGAAATTTATATATAGCCGATATCGGCCATATAGTCCACAAGGTAAGTTCTAACTGTCCGGCTGTAGCAGGACCTAATAAAGCAAACACATGCGGTGCTTGCTGTCCATCTTCAACAGTATCTATTGGGACTCCATCTATCCCAAATATGACCTATGCATGGACTTGTAGTGGGACTTGTAATTTTGCAAGCCCTGGCTCGTCTTCTGCACAAACAAATGCGTACCCATGTAGTATAGGTACTCCAACAACGTACACCGTAACGGTGAGTGGAAGTGGATGCACAACAAATACATCAACAATGACAATTACTAGTACCACAGCAAGCCCTGGTTGTTGCAGAATCAGTGGGATCTCAAATCAAGATCAGGATTCAGGAGCTTTTTCCATATATCCTAACCCAAGTAGTGACGAAATAACAATTAAGTTGTTAGATAGGGCAGAGTATGTTCAAATAATGGATATTACCAGTAAAATTGTTTTTGAAGTTAAAGATGTACAGAATGATGAAACCCTTGTTGACGTTTCTAAATACGCAAAAGGTATTTATTTTGTCATTGCAAAAGTTGGAGGCACAATAGAAAAACAAAAGTTAGTAATAGAATAAAAACAAAAGCTACCCTAGAAATAGGGTAGCTTTTCACAAGAATTAATAGTCTTTCAATAATTGAGGTTAAACGCTTAAATCTATAGGTGAAATCAACAGTTTAATTGTGAAAAAAATTAGGTTTGAACAGGATTAATTAAGTTTTTTTCCCTAAATTCGTAAAGATGTGGTAACACTTCCTTTATGAAATTATTTTTACGTTATTCGTATTTATTTATATTTCTGATTATCAGCAATTTACTATTTTCAGTAAGGCTGTATTGGGTAGGGGGTTCAGGTAATTTCAATGATCCCGCTCACTGGAGTTTACAAAGTGGGGGTACTGGAGGGGTAAAAATACCTTCTTTTAGCGACGATGTTCATTTTGACGAGAATTCCTTCACGGGTCCAACCCTAATCAATTTCGTTGGTAATACTCAGGTGCATGACCTTATATTTTCAAAGTATACTGATAAAGTTACTTTCTCTGGTCTTCAGAACGAAGAGATTGAGGTGGCTGGCGAACTTAAGCTCAACGCGTATATAGACAACCAGTTTAAGGGAACCATTCGTTTGATATCTGGGCTTCCGACCACGCATGTTGCTTTTTCTTTATTTACAGTAAGAGGCAAATTGTATCTGGATGGAAATACCAACTGGGTGATGGAAGGAAATATAGTGGGGGATGAAAATTCAACAATTAATCTGAGTCGGGGTGTTTTCAATCTGCCGAACTCGGTAATTTACGCCAATGATGTGATTGCCACTTCGCAGGTAACTATCAATACACAGCAAACCACTTTCATTGCCAAGCATAAATTTGTTCTGCCTAATGGAATTATCTTCAACGATGGAGGCTGCGATATTTATGCGCGTACCAAGAGTACCGACTACCAGGTAGACTCGGGCGTCAATTTTAATTCTTCCAGCCGATTTAAGAATGTTTTTGGTGTAGCCAGCACATGTAACGTTACTCAAAACGGAGCGGCAATCACTCCAACCTGCGCAGGCGCCTGCGATGGTTCGGTAAGCTTCAGCATTCCGGCCGCTTGTTCCTCAAATCCGGTTTACGCGGTATGGACCGTGGGAAGTGCTCCATGTACACCGGTTCCAACCGCTACTTTGATCCCGGGCACAACTTATACGGTTGGGGGTCTGTGTGGGTGTTCGCAACAATACTTCGTGAACTTTACCAACGACCCCAATACGCAGGACAGTACTTTTGCGCCCTTCGCTATATCCATCGCAGATCCTGCGCCTCCCCGTATTAAAACGCTTGTTTCTGTTCCACCGACATGTTTTGGCTCTTGCAATGGTTATATTATTGCTACAATTGATATATTCGGAACTCCGCTGATCACCTCGCATTGGACTTCAACCACATTCACAGGAACAGTAAATCACCCGGGCCTGCCATTTAATAAGAAGGATACATTATTGAATGCCTGCGCAGGAGGTTATACTGTAAGTCTTACTGATGCTAATGGCTGTGCGAGTACTCAAACCTTTACTGTAAACCTGACCCAGCCAACGGCTGTTTCCAGTACATTAACTCCAACAAATTTGCTCTGTAACGCTATATGTAACGGGAGCATCTCCGCCAGCGTGAACGGAGGTACTCCAGGAGCGGGTTATACTTATACTTGGACCGCGGCCGGGGGTACGGTGACAAGTACTACCAACACTTCCACATATTCTAATTTATGCGCCGGAACATATACTTTTATTACCGCGGACGCGAATAACTGTAGGGATACAAATACGGCTATCGTAACAGAACCGCCGCCGATTACTTTCTCAAAAGTGCCTCCATCTGGCGCAATCACTATTCTCTGTAATAATACCTGTGACGGATCAGTGGGTGTTACTGGTGTTACCGGTGGAACGGGGCCTTATACTTTTGGTTGGGCACCGGTGGGAGGTTCTGTAAGTAATACCGCAACGTCATCAACCTACTCGAATCTTTGCGGTAGTGTGGCGGGAACAACTTATACGTGTACAATAACGGATGCTAACAATTGTACGCAAACCACAACATTTACCGTTACTTCGCCACCGGCTTTAAGTAATACGATAACGGCCACGCAACCTTTGTGTGTTGCAGGGCAAGGATCGCCGGTAGGTAGTGCAACCGTTACAGAAAGCGGCGGAGTTGCACCTTATACTTTCACCTGGTCGCCGGGCGGAACCCAATCCGGAGCCAGTCCGAGTTCAATTTATTCTAATCTTTCTCCCGGAACATATACGGTACAAATGACCGACGCCAACGGATGTTTGGATACAACAACTGTTACTATAAACGCACCTACACCTGTCACCGGAACTATTACTACCACCATAGACCCAACATGTCCATCACAAGCCAATGGCCAATTGTGTGTTACCGCGGGTGGCGGTGCCGGAGGATTTACGTATACATGGACGCCTATTGGAGGCAACGCAAGTTGTACCCCGGCAACATTAACGGTCACGCCCGGTGGAACTTCCGTGTACACTGTAACAATTAGTGATGTAAATAGTTGTACGGTGGCCGTAACCGGAACCCTCACAGCACCTCCACAAGCTACTTTTAACGCGGCTATAACACATCCGCCTTGTTCCGGAACCTGTAACGGCTCAGCTACCGTAACTCCGGTTGGGGGCATAGGTCCTTTCACTTATGTATGGTCCTGTTCAGCCAGCACAACAGGTATTATCAGCGGCCAATGTGGCGGAACTACTTGTAACTATACGGTAACCGACGCCGGAACGAACTGTACGAACACAGGCTCAGTATCTTTTACGGTGGCTCCAAGTCTTACAGTTGCAATAAGTGCTACCGCTTTACCTTGTTCTTATAGTTGTAACTCTGCTATTACAACTACTGTTACCGGCGGTACGCCGGGCTATACTTATGCATGGACGGGCACCGGGGCAAACCCGGTTTGCGCGGCCTGTCCTTCACAAACAAATATGTGCGCAGGTAATTACACAGTTGTTGTAACCGACAATTTAGGTTGCCAGCGAACCGCTACCGTAGCGGTAACCGGGCCTCCGGCATTAAGCAATACAGTTTCTGTCACAAATCCTCCGTGTACAGCAGGTCAGGGAACGGCTGTAGGCAGTGCCACTGTAACGGCGAGTGGCGGAGTTGCGGCGTATACATTTACCTGGAGCGCGGGCGCTACGGTGGGTGGAGTAAGCCCTGTTTCAACCGGTTCTAATATGAACGCCGGAACCTATACTGTTTTTATTACAGACGCGAGCGGTTGTCTTGATACAGCGCTGGTTACTTTAACTCCACCAACAGCTGTTTCAGGAACGATCACAACAACAACTAATCCTACTTGCCCGAATTTAAATAACGGTCAGCTTTGCGTTACAGCGGGTGGCGGAAGCGGCGTATATACTTATACCTGGACACCAACCGGTGGCAATGCAAGTTGTTCGGCGGCTACTTTAACTGTTACAGCAGGTGGAAGCTCAGTTTATACAGTTACCGTTAGCGACGCGTTGTCCTGTACGGTTGCGGTTACCGGCACTTTAACATCTCCGCCCCAGGCAACGGTTACAGCGTCGCAGACAAATCCTGCCTGCGGAAGCGCGCCTTGTACCGGATCAGCAACCTTAACACCAAACGGCGGGATTGGCCCCTTCACTTACCAATGGTCATGCTCGGGCAGCGTAACCAATACCATTAGCGGGCAGTGTGGTGGAACTAGTTGTACATACACCGCAACGGACGTAGGAACTAATTGCCGTTATACCGGAACTGTAGTATTTGCACCCGCACCGCCTACGCTCACAGTAACTATTGCGGCCACGGCGCTTAACTGTAATAACGATTGTAATTCAACTATTACAACCACTGTAAGCGGTGGCTCGCCGGGCTTTACATATGCATGGACCGGAACCGGGGCCAACCCGGTAATCCCGGGTAGTGCTACAGGGCAGGTGAACATGTGTGCCGGAGCCTATACTGTTGTTGTAACCGATAACTTAGGTTGCCAGCAAACTGCAACCGTGAACATTGCCAATCCTCCGGCTCTCACCGTAACCGTAAATGCTACGCAACCTTCCTGTAGCGGAATATGCGACGGTTCAATGACTGTTACAACCACGGGCGGAACTGCTCCTTACCCCGGGGTAAGCTGGTCTCCATCTGTTTCTCCGCCTAACGCCCCGAATACAACAACCCCATCAGGTTTGTGTGGAACGTTGGCACCGGGAACAGTTTATACAGTAACGATAACAGACAATGCAGGATGTTTGGCTACGGGCACGGCAACTTTAACAACTCCTCCCGGTTTAACGGTAACGGTAAATGTTGACAGCGTAACCTGTAACGGTCTTTGTAATGGTACGGCAACCGCCGTTGTTGGCGGTGGAACTCCGGGTTACACATATAGCTGGGATAACGGTGCGTTCACCAACAGTGATGATACATCCGGTTTATGCGCGGGTTCGCACACCCTGGTAGTTAGAGATGCGGGAAATTGTATCGCCACTACGCAAATATTCCAAATTGATGAACCGTTCTCATTAGGCGTTTCAGTAAACGGCATTATAAATACCTGCGGACCCTGTTCGGGAGGCGCAACTGCTAACCCCACCGGTGGCACGGGCCCTTATACGTATACCTGGTCTCCAACAGGAGGTAACGCATCCACCGCCGATAGCCTGTGCATAGGGAATTACACTTTAACAATAAACGACGCTAATAACTGCGGGCCGGTATCCACAACTTTTACGATCAATACCATTGTTAGCATTACTATTGTCGCTACTTCACAATCAGTTTCCTGTACCGGTGCCTGCGATGGTGTTGCCAACGCAACGGCTTCCACCGGAACCGCGCCTTACAATATGGTATGGACCACCAGTCCGGGTGGGGCAGTAGTTACGACCTGTAATAACGTTGTGAACTGTTCGGCCACCGGTTTATGTCCCGGGGTTTATGTAGTTACGGCTACAGACCAGAATGGGTGTATCAACAGTGATTCGGTTAGCATTGGCGATCCTCCTGTTCTAACAGCGACAGTAACAAGTACCAACGTGCAGTGCTTTGGCTCGTGTACCGGCAGCGCTACTTTAACGCCGGGCGGCGGAACTCCCGGATATAGCGTACTCTGGAGCACAGGTGCAAGCGGAACAACAATAAGTAATCTATGCCCCGGAAACTATACAGCAACAGTAACCGATAGCAGGGGCTGCCAGAATCCGCAGACATTTACCATTACATCGAGTCCGCAATTCACAGTTTCAAACACCACAGTAGCGCCTGTTGCCTGCGGTGGTGCTACCGGAAGTATTGAAGTAACTGCTTCAGGTGGAACAGCTGGTTATACTTTTAACTGGAACCCAGTCGGTGGAGGAACCGTTACAAGCGTAACTCCAACTTCTACTTTATCAGGGGTACCTGCCGGTATTTATTCGGTGACGATCACGGATGTGAATGGATGTGATACAACCATTCAAATTGGTTTAAGTGATCCCGGAAGTCCTGTCATTACGGCAACCACAACTCCTGAATCTTGTTTTGGTTCCTGCGATGGTTCTGCCACCGTAACTGCAGTAGGTGTTGCTCCTATAACGGTTACCTGGCAAGGTGGCGCGCCAACAGGACCTTCTCCATTAACGGTTGGAAGTTTATGTAACCCATTAGGTGGTTATATGGTTCAGGCCACGGATGGAAACGGATGCCTTGCTGCTCAACCTGTATTAGTTGGTGGTCCATCACAGATAGACGATAATGAAGCGATCACCCACCCAACTTGTACAACCGCGGGAAGCATCACATTAACCCCAAGCGGTGGAAGCGGAGCGGGATATACTTATTCGTGGAGCTCATCAGGAAATACTACTAATATTGAATCCGGCTTAAGTGGCCCTTCTGTGATCACCTGTACCGTAACCGACGGAACTTCCTGTTCGCAAACCTTTACTTATAACATTAATGCTGCTACGGCTTTAACGGTTACCGTATTTCCTAATAATACCCTGTGTTCCTATTCCAGCAACGGGTCGGCAAGCGCCAACGCTACCGGTACCGGACCTTATACGTATACCTGGACCGGCTCATCGGGGGTGTTGGCCAGTGGATCAGGTGTTACCAACGTTTCTAACCTTCCTGCCGGAACGTATACGTTGGATGTAGTGGATGCTAGCGGATGTACAAATTCACAAACATTCACCATCAGCTCGGCCCCTGCCATTGTAGCTAATTTTGGTAAGAACGATAACCTGTGTAATGCTGGCTGTACCGGAAGCGCTACGGTTGCTCCAACGGGAGGAACAGGATCTTATACATACAGCTGGCCCGGTGTTGCTGGCGCTCCTACAACCTCGGTGATCACTAACGTATGCCCCGGCACATATTCTGTGATCATTACAGATGCACCCAATAGTTGTACAGATACAACCGCGTTTACCATCATTCAGCCTCCATTGCTCACGGCAAGCATTACCAGTACAAGCGTTACCTGTTTCGGTATGTGTACAGGTTCTGCTACGGTTGTTCCATCGGGCGGAACAGGTACCAGCTATACGGTGGGTTGGTCGCCTAACGTTTGTTTGAACTGTCCTGTTGCTACGAACCTTTGCACGGGCACCCAGTATACGGTAATCACAAGCGATACGAATAATTGCCAGGATATACAGGTCTTTCAAATAGCAAGCCCGGCTCCACTGGTGGCTACACCCACCATCACGCAACCGCTTTGCGCCGGAGATTCTAATGGAGTTATTTCGGCAAGTGTATCGGGTGGTACGCAAGCATACAGTTATACCTGGACGGCGGCGGGAACAGTAGTTAATACAGCAACAACCACAACAAACTCAAACTTACCTCCGGGAACTTATACGCTTATTGTAAATGATATCAACGGTTGCTCGGATACTTCCAATTATACACTCAACGCGCCAACACCTATAGGTGCCGCGTTCTCGTCAACCTCGGCCACTTGCGGACAACAAAACGGTTCGATCACCATTTCAAGCACAACCGGTAATGGACCTGTAACTATAAACTGGCTGCCGCCTTCAACCTGCGGTACGGCAACGGTCTGTACGAATTTGGGCGCCGGTGTTTATGACATCGAACTAACTGACTCGGCAGGTTGCAGAGACACTTTACAGGCAGCTATCTCTAATCCAAACGGACCGCAGATTGATTCTATCGTGGTTCATAATAATTGTTTCAACGATTGTAATGGTTCCATTACCATTACCGTAGTTTCGGGTGTGAACACCACAAACCCCTATACGTTTACCTGGACTCCAAATGGCGCCGGAACAGTGACCAGCGGCACCGCCACGTCTACATTCTCTAACTTATGCGGCAACTTTGGAAACCCACAAACTTACATCGGTTTGGTACAAGACGATTCTTTGTGTATCACCGCAACTTCATTTACTATCTCATCGCCTTCCGTAATAACTGATCAGGGTAACTTCACAAACGCCACCTGTCAAGGCGTGAATGACGGAACCATTAGCGCTCTGGGCTTCGGCGGAACACCAAGCGTATCCGGTTATACTTATACATTGAACGGAACCACCACCAACACAACGGGCATCTTCACAGGTCTCGCGGTTGGTCAGCATACGGTTTGTATCGGTGACTCACTGAACTGTTCGCAATGTTTCATCTACAATATTGGCGGAAATATTACCGTGCTTTCACAGATCGATTCAACGAACGAAACCTGCGCTACGCTTTGCGATGGAACCGCAACACTTTCTAACGTAAGTGGCGGTACAGCCCCTTACATCATCGCGTGGAGCAACGGACAAAGCACGCCAATAGCCAGTGGCTTATGCCCCGGCTCGTATACGGCAACCATCACCGACCAGAACGGATGCCAGGCAGTAGACACAATTTCGATCGTCGGTCCACAGCCGATCTCGCCAAATCAAGTGGTAACATTACCGGCTTGCGGTCAGTGTAACGGAAGTATCACCATCGCGCCAACCGGCGGAACACCGGGTGTGCTCACAGCTTATACGTATACATGGAACACAGGAGCAACCGGAACTTCAGTGACCAATATCTGCGCCGGTATCTACCAGGTTGATATTATCGACAGTGTAGGTTGTTTGCAAAGCTTCCAGGTTGGAGTAAGCAACGACAGCGCAGCTGCTTTATCAACAACTGCAACCAGTCCCGCGTGTTCTAACCAATGCACCGGTTCTGCAACGGTAACCCCTGTTGGCGGAACACCTCCATTCACGTATTCATGGCCTTCTGTTCCTTCAAGCAGTCCTACTGTCTCTAACTTATGTTCCGGAATTTACTTTGTGCAGGTGCAGGATTCGTTGGGATGTATATCTACTGATTCGGTGCAGATACTTCCAAACAACACACTTAATGTAGCTACATCCATGTCAAATCCTCCTTGCGGCGTTTGCAATGGACAGATCGTGGCTACCGCAGGTGGTGGTTCCGGAAACTATACCTACAACTGGTTGCCGGGCAATATCCCTAATGATACGATCAGCAGCGTTTGCGCAGGAAATTACACCCTTGTAGTAACAGATGTAGGAACAGGCTGTACCGATTCTTCCACGATCGGTTTGAACAGCGCGGCCGGGCCAATACTTACAATAAGCTCTACCGATGTACCTTGTAACGGAGCTTGCTCAGGAACCGCAACAGTTGTAGCTAACAACGGTACGCCTACTTATACCTATCAATGGGACAATGGAATGACCACAGATACCATCAGTGGTCTTTGTCCGAATACCTATAATGTAGTTGTGACCGACAACGCGGGTTGTATACAAACCGGGCAGGTTGTGATCTCTCAGCCAAACCAGCTCATTGCCAGTTTGCCAACCATTGTTCAGCCGGTTTGCTTTAATGATTGCAACGGAAGTATCACCATTGTGATATCGGGCGGTACACCGGTTTACACGTATGCCTGGAACCCCGGAACTGTAACAGGCACGGGCGGCAGCGGATTGTGCCCGGGCAATTACAGCGTAACGGTTACCGACGCCAATGGCTGTACCGTAACTGAATTAGACACACTTTTTAATCCCGCGCAACTTGTCATTACCGGTTCAGTGGTTCCAGCAAGTTGTAATAATTCTTCGGATGGAGCTATCAATACTACCACAACCGGAGGTACACCCAGCTTAACTGCTCCTGGTTATACCTGGCAGTGGAGTGGAGGTTCAACCGCCACCACACCAAACTTAAGCAGCCTGCCAATAGGAACCTATACTGTGGTTGTCGCTGATTCGAGAAATTGTACCGATACCGCAAACTTCAATGTGATCTCTACCAATACCGTCATTGTGAACGCAGGAAATGATACGACAGCCTGCGCGATCGATACGCTGGTGCTGAACGGGATCGTGAACGCCGGTACAACAGTACAATGGATTCAGTTACCAAATCCTCCGGGCCCGGTACTTGGAACCACCGCTTCATTAACGCTTACACCGGTTGCCAATGGAACTACGCAATACGTATTGATAGGACTGAACGGCGGTTGTACACTGAGCGATACCATTAGTGTAACTTCCAACGCCTTGCCGACACCGGATGCAGGCATTGCAGGTTCGATCTTTACAGGATTCAGTTATAACATCGGAGGTTCTCCAACCAATCCTTCAGGCGGAACAGTTGTTTGGTCTCCGGGCATAACTTTGAGCGACAGTACGTCTACTAACCCTGCCGCTTCTCCAACTGTAACAACCACTTATACTGTTTTCGAAACGAATTCCAACGGATGTGTAGGTATCGATACCGTGACCGTACTTGTATTGCCAACCTTCGTTATTCCGAATGGTTTCTCGCCGAATGGTGACGGATGGAACGACACCTGGCAGATCGATAATATCCAGTTATTCCCAGATTGCGAAGTTGAGGTTTTCAATCGCTGGGGCGAGCCGCTCTTCTATTCAAAAGGATACAATACTCCGTGGAACGGAACTCACAAAGGCAAGCATGTTCCTATAGGAACTTATTATTACCTGATCAGGCTGCACGATAAGGAAGGAAAATTCCCGGATCATTTCACAGGCCCGTTAACCATATTGAGATAGCATGATGAAAAAGATAGTTTACATAGCGGTATTGGTGATGGCCCTGGCGGAAGAGGGACGCGCGCAGCAATTGCCCCAGTACACGCAATACATGCTCAACGATTTCCCAATGAACCCCGCCATTGCCGGCCGCTCGGATTATTGGGAAGCAAAATCGAATAACCGGTATCAATGGCAGGGCATCACCGACGCGCCACGCACCTATATTCTTTCTATGCAGGGCCCTTTCAAGAACCTGAAAATGGGTATTGGCGGAACCTTGTTTACCGACATTGTTGGACCGACACGTCGCACCGGTTTGAATTTAGCATACGCGTATCATTTAAAAATAAATTCGGAGTACAAACTGTCCATGGGCCTTAACGCGGGTATTCTGCAATTTGCGGTGGATGGTTCTAAGATCTACCCGCACGATATGGGTGATCCTATCCTTTCTCCAAATTATCAATCGGCATTGGCCCCTGATCTTGGCGCAGGACTTTATTTTTACAGCGATAAACTTTACGTAAGTCTCGCCTTCGCGCAGATCTACCAGGCCAACCTGAAATTCTTTACCTACCAGCAAACCAAGAACAGCAACCTCGCTATTCACATTTACAGCCTGGCCGGTTACAAATGGTGGATCAACGAGGACTTCATGCTGGAGCCTTCCGTGATGATAAAAATGGTGGATCCGGTGCAATACCATATCCCTGTAAAGGCAGAGTTGGGAGCCAGGTTCAGTTACCAGAACAAAGTATGGATCGGGGTCAATTACCGCACCAAAGACGCTGTAACAGCCATGGTAGGCTATATGTTCAATAACTGGCTAATGTTCGGGTATTCTTACGATTACACTACCACCAACCTGCGCAAATACAACAGTGGCACCCACGAAGTGATGCTGGGACTGCGCTTCACTCCTCCAAAAAAGAAGGAAGAGAAGTAGGAACTAATTAAAAATTCCTTAACATTGACTTAAGATTGGGCTTTGTCCTTCTTAGTAACTTGCGCTTGTAAATATGAGCAACTTAACGAAGATCTTACTGGTTGATGATGAACAGGATATTCTTGATTTTTTAAGCTATAACCTGGAGAAAGAAGGCTACGCCGCAGATACCGCCACCAATGGTCGCGACGCGATCAATAAGGCAAAAAAGAACCCTCCGGACCTGATCGTGCTCGACGTGATGATGCCCGGCATGGATGGCATTGAGACCTGCCGCGAGATCCGCCAGATCGATTCGTTGAAGAACGTGCTGATCGCTTTCCTTACGGCGCGTAACGAAGATTATTCGCAGATAGCGGGTTTTGATGTAGGGGCCGATGATTACATTACAAAGCCGATCAAGCCGCGTGTATTGGTAAGTCGCATCAAGGCACTTTTACGTCGTGCTTCTGTAGCCGGATCGCAAAGCGAGGTGGTTGAAGTGGGAGGTATCCGCGTAGAGAAAGACCGACACATGGTGATCAAGAACGGTATAGAGATCTCACTTCCCAAAAAAGAATTCAAACTGCTGGCCTTATTGATAAGCAAACCCGGAAAGGTCTTCAGCCGCGAATACATTCTGCAGCACGTATGGGGCAGCGAAGTGGTGGTGGGCGACCGTACCATTGATGTGCATGTACGCAAGCTTCGCGAGAAGATAGGCGACGATTATATCAAGACCATCAAAGGTGTTGGCTATAAGTTCGAGTTCTGATCTTTGGGATCTACCGGGCTATTCAAAATCCGCATAAGCACTGATCTCTTTTTCCCGGTCGAGGTACTTTTTCAATGTTTCGTGCGCGTTCTCCACTACATCGCTCAGGGCCGTAATGTGCGACCCCGGCGTAGCTATAGAGAAGGCATGTTGCAAAGGTTCAGCTTCCTTCGGTAGATATTCGTAGGATGTAGAAGGATCTGTTTCCAGGATCCCCTCTATCATCAGATCTACAATATTCTCCGCTGTTCTTCCGCGTAAATGTTTATCCTGGTAGATAAGGATGTGATCGAACATTTGCGCGGCCAGTCGGCCGAGCTCGCGAATATCATCATCCCTTCGGTCGCCGGTGCCGGTAATGATTCCGATCTTGTTGTGTGAATCAACTGTTTTAAGATATTCATGCACTCCTTTGAAGCCATCGGGGTTGTGCGCGAAATCGATCAGCACGGTGTAGTCACGAAAGTGAAAAACATTCATTCGCCCGGGTGTAAGCGAGGGTGAAGGAATGAAGCTTTCCAGGTTGGTGGCGATGTCTTCAGTCTTGAATCCATAAACAAAGGTGGCTAGCGTTGCAGCCAGTACGTTCTGCATCATGAAGGTTACTTTGCCATTAAAGGTTAACGGGATATTGGTAACCTTGTTGATACGGAATTTCCAGTCGCCTTTGCGGATGGTGATATAGCCGTTCTCGTAAATAGCGGCGATGCCACCTGCCTTGCAATGCGCTTTGATAACGGGGTTGTTCTCGTGCATACTGAAGTACGCCACTTTACAATGCGCGTTCTTTCCTATATTCACGCAGTATTTATTATCGGCGTTGAGAACGGCGTACCCATCGGGTTTCACGCTTTCCACTACCACGGCTTTTACTCTTGCCATATCTTCGAGGGTGTGGATGTCGCTGATGCCCATGTGATCTTCCTGTATATTGGTGATCACGCCTACATCGCAGGTGCCGAAGCCCAGGCCTGAACGCAGGATTCCTCCACGCGCGTTCTCCAATACGGCAAATTCAACGGTTGGGTCTTTCAGGATGAACTCGGCGCTTGACGGACCTGTAGTATCGCCTTTGGTGAGCATAGAGTTACCTACATAGATGCCATCGGAAGTGGTGAATCCAACTTTGTAGCCATTGTTCTTTACAATGTGCGCGATGAGGCGCGTGGTGGTGGTTTTTCCGTTGGTTCCTGTGATGGCGATGATGGGTATGCGGAATGGTTTTCCGGGAGGATAAAGCATGTCAAGTACAGGCGCGGCAACATTGCGCGAAACCCCCGTGGACGGCGCAAGGTGCATGCGGAAGCCGGGCGCTGCGTTCACTTCCATCACAATACCACCGGTTATCTCCAGTCGCTCACTTAAGTTCTTTGCCATGATATCGATGCCGCAGATATCCAGGCCCACGATCCGCGCGATGCGCTCGCAAAGCATGATATTGTCGGGATGCATCTGGTCTGTTACGTCAGTGGAAGTACCGCCGGTGCTCAGGTTAGCCGTTCCTTTCAGGTAACAAAGCTCGCCGATGCCGGGCACAGTTTCCAGCGTAAGACCTCGTTTTGCGAGGTATTCCTCCGTTTCGTGATCGATGCTGATGCGGGTAAGCACGTTCTCATGGCCCACGCCGCGCCTCGGATCATTGTTTTCTTTTTCTATGAGTTGCTGTATCGTGGAAACGCCATCACCCATTACATGCGCGGGTTCGCGCAGTGCCGCGGCCACAAATTTATTATCGATCACCAGCACGCGGAAATCAAAGCCCTCCACAAATCGTTCAATGATCACTTTGTGCGCGTAATTCTTTGCATGCGCAAAAGCGGCTTTGGCTTCTTCCGGGGTATTGATATTAATCGTTGCCCCTTTCCCGTGATTTCCGTCAACGGGTTTCATCACCAGCGGAAAACCAATTTCTTCAATAGCGGCCGCCAGTTCTTCTTCTTCCGAAATGCAGGATCCCGGCGCTATGGGTATGGCCGCCTCGCCCAGCAGGCGCTTGGTCTCTTCTTTGTTGCAGGCAATTTCCATGGCGATTGAACTCGTCTTTTCGGTCATGGTAGCCCTGAACCGCACCTGGTTCTTCCCGTAGCCAAGCTGTACCAGTGAATCCTTTCCAACCCGTATATAAGGAATATCACGCGCGATGGCTTCGTTCACAATGGAGGCGGTGCTGGGGCCGAACCGTACCTTATCACGTATTTCGCGCATGGCCCGCAGGTCTGCTTCCAGGTCGTATTCTTCACCTCTAATAAGCGCCTGTGCTATACGTATGGCGGCTTTTGCGGCATACAATCCCGCGGGTTCTTCGGTATAAGCAAATACTACGTGGTACACTCCTTTTTTGCCGGCGCTACGGGTCCTTCCAAAGCCGCAATCCATTCCCGCCAGGGTTTGTATCTCCAGCGCGATGTGCTCGATCACGTGGCCTATCCAGGTGCCCTCTTTCACGCGGAAAAGAAATCCTCCGTCGCGTTCTTCCGAACAATGGTGTTCGTACAGGCTGGGCATTAATTTTTCCAGCCGCGCTCCAAATCCTTCTATCTTGTTGGTGGGATATTCTTCTAACTCTTCAATATCGAGTTTCATTACAATCAACTTGTGCCTTCTTACCGACCAGTAATTGGGCCCTCTCATCACTTTCAGTTCTACGATCTTCATATGTTTTCTTGTTCATCATTTTTGTTCACCATAAAGTTACTATCATAAACCCGTAAAACTTACATATGGCTATTGCGGGTGTTTTGGGTAACTTTGTTGGAGAATAGTTTTTAACATGAGCTCTCCCAAAGGGAAATTGATATCAGTAGGCGGAAGCGAGGATAAGGGTGCAACACTCGATCCAAAGACCATGCAGATCGACCAAAGGATATTCTTTGAGTCAGGAATTTTGAAACGCATTCTGCTTGAGATGAAGGGAGTTGAGTCGCGCATAGAAGTTATTACAACGGCTTCGCAGATCCCGGAAGAAGTGGGACAGAATTACATCGAGGCTTTTGGGATATTGGGTTGTAAGAATATTGGGGTGATCCATATTAAAAAAAGAGAAGATGTTGTAACACCCGAATACCTCGAAAGGATCAAAAAAGCGGATGGGGTGATGTTTACGGGTGGCAACCAGATGCGCCTGAGCATGATCTTCGGCGGGACTGAATTTTTGCGCGTGCTGCTTGATCGTTACATGAACGAGAGCTTTGTAATTGCGGGTACCAGCGCTGGCGCCATGGCCATGAGCAATACGATGATCTACCTCGGAAGCAGTACCGGAGCTTTATTGAAAGGAGAAGTAAAGATCACAACCGGACTCGGATTAATAAGGGATGTGATCATCGATACGCACTTTGTAACACGCGGAAGGTTTGGCCGCCTTGCACAGGCCGTGGCAGGCAACCCCGGCTGTATTGGAATTGGCCTGGGTGAGGACACCGGCGTTCTGGTTCGCGATGGTAATAAAATGGAGGCCATCGGCTCCGGGCTGGTACTGATCTTCGATGGGCATAACATTCAATATTCCAGCATCGCCGACATCGAGGAGGGACAACCGATCTCTATCGAGAACCTGGTGATACACGTTATGGCCAAGGGAAATTTTTACCATCTGAAGGAAAGGAAATTCTACAGTAACGCTGCAGCCATAGCCGCGGTGCAGAAACAAAGCGTTTAGCCCTTTTTTGAAAATAGGAACAGGCCCAGGAAAGTTATTCCCCCGTTCAGCAGGATCAATTCATTACCCACATCGTAGCCCACTTTAGGCAGCAGGTAGCTGATGAGCCAGGTCAATGCCGGAGCCAGTATGCAAATGACCGGGATGATCCTATCGTTCACTTTTCTTTTGCTGAAGATCCCGAAGGAAAATAAGCCGAGCAGTGGTCCGTAGGTGTATCCTGCCACCAGCAATACCGTTTTGATCACGGCGCTGCTGTTCACTTCGTTGAAGATGAGAATGCAGATGAGCAGGAGCGCGGCAAAACTGATATGTATGATGTGGCGGTACTTTGTTTTTTTCTCTTCACTAAGCGATGTTTTCTTGTCCAGTTCCATCATATCCACGTAGGTGGAAGTGGTAAGGGTGGTAAGCACAGAGTCGGCGCTGGAAAATGTTGCAGCCGTTAAACCGATGATGAATACCAGGCCCGCGAAAATGCCCAAATGATTTAAGGCGAGGTTGGGAAACACACGGTCTGACAGGATCTTGCCTGCCTCGTTCATGGGGAAAGCAATGCTCATTTCTGCCTGGTACATGTAAAGCAAAGCACCTAACGAAAGAAAGAACAAATTCACGATCACCATCACCACGCTGAACCAAAAGATATTTTTCTGCGCTTCACCAAGACTTTTGCAACTCAGATTCTTCTGCATCATGTTCTGGTCGAGGCCCGTCATGGCAACCGCGATGAAGATCCCGCCCAAAAATTGTTTGCCAAAGAAAGATGTTTTGTGCCAATCCCAGAAGAAGATCTGCGTGCTTTCTGAATGATAAAGTTTGCTGATGGTTTCTCCCAGGCTCCAGTTGGTACTCGAAATAATGGCCGCGATGGAAAGCACCACGCCAAGCACTAAAAACAGCGATTGAAAGGTGTCGGTCCACACCAGTGTTTTGATGCCGCCCTTGTAGGTATACAAAAGCATGAGCCCGATGATAATGGAAACGCTGAGGGCGAAGGGAACTTTCATTTCCAGTTGATCGAACACAAAGAACTGGATGACTCCGGCTGCGAGGTATAGGCGGGCGGCTGCCCCAAGTGTGCGCGAAAGAATGAAGAAGAAAGCCCCGGTCTTTTGGGTGATCCTCCCAAAGCGGGATTCGAGGTAGGTGTAGATAGAAAGCAGGTTCATCCGGTAATAGAGTGGCAGCAGGATGTGCGAGATGATGAAATAACCCACAAAATAGCCGAGTACGAGCTGGAAATACGAGAATTTGGAGTTAACAACCTCTCCCGGAACCGAGATATAAGTAACCCCGCTCAACGAATCTCCCAGCATGCCAAAGGCCACCGCGTACCATGGAGAGGCTTTGTTACCAATGAAATAGCTGGCCGCGGTACTCTTTCTTCCCGTGATCCAGGCGATAAACAGGAGTCCGCCGAAGTAAATAGCGATACAAAGGAGTATGAGGCCGGCCGACATAATTTATGCTAAGATGGATATTTTAGCCGGAGCGGGGGAGGGTAAGGCTTCTTTTTACCCACAGCTTTTGTTTAATAATTCCCGGCACTCCTGCTATACAAAAGCCAAGTCTACGTACCTTTGCAAAAGCGATGGAACTTCCCTCAAAATTACTGGATAGTGCTGTTAACGAATTTGCCCGCCTGCCGGGTGTTGGGCGCAAAACGGCTTTGCGCTATGTACTTCATTTATTGCGTAACGAGAATGAGGCTGCTACCGGCCTGGCGCAATCCATCATGCGCATGAAGGAGCATATCAAGTTCTGCAAAGAGTGCAATAACGTGAGTGATTCGGAAATTTGCGGCATCTGCAGCAACCCCAACCGCGATAAAAAAATGATCTGCGTGGTGCAGGATGTGCGTGATGTAATGGCCATAGAGAACACGGGTCAGTTCAAAGGCGTATATCATGTCCTTGGAGGATTGATCTCTCCCATGGAAGGCATCGGCCCCGCCGATCTCTACATCGATGTGCTGATGACCCGCGCGGAGACCAATGTGCAGGAGGTGATCCTTGCATTAAGCGGTACTACCGAGGGCGACACTACTTCTTTTTATTTAGCCCGAAAACTGCAGGCAATCAATGTTGAAATATCTACCCTGGCACGGGGAGTTCCCGTGGGCGATGAATTGGAATACACAGACGAAGTAACTCTAGGAAGAAGTTTACAGAACCGCGTGCCCTACCAAAAGGCCTGATCCTATCCGAATAAAATTATTGAGGCACAACCAGGATGGTCATGGAACCATCGTTTGGTAAAGAGGTTGTAACAGCTCCGCCGGCGTAAAAAGCATAACAGCTTCCAACAATGTTCAGGTAACTGCGCGCCCGAACTTTAAACGTGTATGTGCCTGCGGCGAGTACGGTGGTATAATTGATCCCCCAGTTGGAAACGATCTGGCTCCAGCTGGCATTGGTAATAATATCAACCCCTTGCTCGGTGATCGTTGTTCCGTTCTGTGTGATGGCAACCATGCAGGCACTCGCGTTATTACCGGCAGGCGCCCACGTTTCCAATGAGCCGGTGGTGTTAATTATAAAAACACAGTTTCCGGTGGTAGTAATGGTAATCGAAAGCCCTGAAACGTCTGTATACGCGGTGGTGTTGATGGTGGTTTGAGTGGCCAGGGCCGAGTAGGCTTTTACGTTGTTGGTAGTTAAGAACTGAGACCAGGGCTGCGCCGCGTTGTTATTTGTTTTACGATAATAAATATCCTGGTCGAAAAAACCACCGGATATCTGCATCGCATAATTATTACTGTTATTACTGTGTCTGCTATCTATCAGGTGCCACCAGCTTGATGCACCGGTTGGAAAATTTACGGGCGATGCGGTTTCAAAAAACCCAGATTGAGAGGCTATTTGTCCTGCGTCATTCCTTGATTCGGTCCTTGAGCGATAAGATCCCGCTGTTCCGTTTCCAAATCCGAACGTTCCCGTTATTTCTAAATTATAGGCAGGAGGTGTTGATTGAGAGATCGCCAGTTTACTGGCAAAGTAGCTGCTCCCCCATCTGTCATCCCTGAAACGGGCGATCTCTGCTCCGTTACTGGACCAGGCAGAGCCGGCTGCATTAAGTTGTTCATAAAAAGAAATGCCTCCATAGTTACTGTGAGCGTCTAAACGAATTCCTGTATGATTGCTTACTACCAGATCAGGATAAGGATATGCCCAGGCACCGGGTTCGCGGCCTACTCCTCCATACCAGGGCACGCCATCTGCAAAAAAACCATTTGCGTGCATCATGCCGGTATAAGACGTGTTGGCGCTTACTTCGGGAAGAATAAAAAGTGAACCGTTATTCGGTATTGTTATATTACCCCGTACATCAAGCCTTTCTCCGGGAGTGTTTGTGGCTATACCAACGTTCCCGCCCGACAGCACCCTCATCCTTTCGGTGTTACTTGTTTTTATTACCCAGTCAATAGCATCCGTAGTTCCAATAAAATTTGTTCCCGCAACCGTGCCCGCGTTACCTGTTAGCGACCAGGCAAGGCCGCCAGTGCCACCTCCTAAAGCTACCCATTTCGTTCCATCCCAGTAATAATATCCGGGAGATACTGCCGTAGAGCCAGAACTTGCCGTTGCCGTGTTGTACACCAGCAAGCTTGTTGCAGGACTCGTAACCGGGTTTTGGGCCGCGGTTGAGGTTAAAGCTACGTTAGGGATCAATAATCCTTTTCCGTTAGGATTGGTATAGGTATTCCCGGTGTTAAGGTCTAAAATGGAAGACGCGTCGGGCGTACTTCCGCCGGGGTTTATACCCACGTTCTGCGCCGTGAGTTCTGTGCCAAGGAAAGCAGCAAGGATACAGATGTATTTTGTTATACGCATATACTGTTTTTTAAAATTACCGGATGTGAGAATCTTCGATTTCATAGGACAGATCTTAAATTTAACGTTCAATTAATATTTTTTTGGTGAGTGATACTTTTTCTGTTTTCAGTTCAAAAA
>CAYLVB010000005.1:0-389464 GCA_964387075.1 uncultured Flavobacteriaceae bacterium | reverse complement strand
TTTTTGAACTGAAAACAGAAAAAGTATCACTCACCAAAAAAATATTAATTGAACGCTAAGATCAAAACACTTGCTATGAAAAAAATCATCTGTATCCTTTCCGCTTTGATCGCCGCAGAAATGGCGGCGCAGAACGTAGGTATCAACCCCGGAGGAACTACGCCCAACGCGTCTTCCATCCTCGACCTAAACACGGGGAATACGTTCACCAGTCCCAATGGAAAAGGGTTGATCATACCCAACGTAGCGCTTACCGGTACCGGCGACGCTACAACAGTGAACACTCCTTTTACATCACTCCTGGTGTACAACACGGCTACGGCAGGTGCCGGCTCTACTGCAGTAGCTCCGGGTTTTTATTGGTGGAATGGAACCAAGTGGGTGGCTCTTGCGGGCAACGGGAGTAATAACTGGTCGCTCACCGGGAACGCGGGAACAACCGTAGGAACAAACTTTTTGGGAACCACCGATAACCAGGATCTGCAGTTCAACGTAAATAATTTCCGCTCCGGTTTGATTGATATAGCCAATACGCAAACTTTTTTTGGTTACCAGGCGGGTGTCAATACCCTTGCGGCCGGAAACCTGAACTCGTTCTTCGGTTATTTTGCCGGACTGACCAATACTACCGGTAATTGCAATACCTTGTCAGGTTTCTCCGCTTTGCGATTTAATTCAACAGGAAGTCATAACTCGATGTTCGGGTTGGATGCAGGTTACGCATTAACAGGTGCGGGATATAATACCGCTATGGGAAGTTATTCTTTGGAAGGATTTGTGACCACTCCGGCCGGTAATACGGGTGTGGCCAATACAGCCTTGGGTTTCTGCGCAGGTAGTGGGTACAGTGGCGTACTAGGCAGCGGTACGAACAACAATTTACCAATAACAACCGGAAGTTATAATACCTTCCTCGGATACTCAACCGATATGACCGCGGGAACCTATAGCAACACAACCACGGTGGGCGCATTTGCGCAGGCGGGAGCAAGCAACGTGTTAATTTTAGGTGGCGTGGCCGGCACCAATGGTTGCACGACAACCCCTAACGTGGGTATTGGCACCACAACCCCATCTGCTTTGTTGCACCTGCATTTTTCATCTAACGACCTTACCTACCTTGCAACGCAGGGGTTGCGTATCACCAATGCAAGTACTACTAACGGAACGTATTCAAATATTAAATTTGCAAGCTACGATGTGGGCGGAACCAATGTATATGGCGCCATGATCGGATCGGTAATAAACAACCATAATGTGGGTGCTGTGGCGGGAGACATGTTCTTTCATACTACGGTAAACACCGGTAGCGTGGAACGCATGCGCATCACCAGTGCGGGTAACGTGGGTATTGGAACGTCTAACCCGGAAGTAACGCTGCATGTTGCTACAGAAACCGTCGCCGGTAATCCAAGATGTATGATCAATCAATATTGCGCTAATAATTCCAACAGCGCTTTCTTTATTCTTCGTAAAGGAAGAGGAACCACCTTGGCTCCTACGGTAGTTGCGAATGGAGATCAGCTCGGCACCGTTTTATCGGAAGCGTATGACGGAACCGCTTTTATAAGAACAGGAGCAAGCATTAAATTTACCTGTAACGGGGCTGTAGCGGCCGGGTCAGTACCTACTGATCTTTGCTTCATCACCGGCAGCAGCGGGTTAGGAACTGAGTGGATGCGCATCCTGAGTACGGGTAATGTGGGTATAGCTACCTCTGCCCCAACGCAGGCCTTGCAAATTGGCGACCTCACCAGTATTCCTTCAGCAACCCCAAAGACAATTGACCTCGGTGGTAGTTATAGCAGCACGCCCGGTGCAAATATGAAAGTGCGTATTTACGACGATGGTACAAATGTTTATGGAATTGGTGTCTCAGCGTTTCAGCTGGACTATTCGATCTCTAATAATAATATTAATAACCGCCATGTATTTTATTACGGTACTACCGAATTGGTGCGCATTCAAGGGAATGGTTTTGTTGGTATTGGCACCCCCGCACCGGGATATTTGCTTTCTGTGAACGGTCAGCCGGGCGCCAATGGTTTCACTGCTTTTACCAATTACAGTGATGCCCGCCTGAAGAAGAACGTGAACAATGTGGAGAAGAGCCTCGATAAGATCATGCAATTACGCCCTGTTACGTTCAATTACAACGAAAAATACCTTGCGGCGTATGATGATACCACAGCTTTAACAAAACTGCACCGCGGCTTCATCGCGCAGGAAGTGAAAGAGGTATTCCCCGAAATGGTGGGTACTTCTAATGTAAAAGGCACTGATTATTTAGACCTTAACTTAAGCAACCTGCAGGTATATATGGTAAAGGCCATGCAGGAGCAGCAGCAGATCATCGTTTCACAAAAAGAAGAGATCGAGCTAATGAAACAAAGGATAGCCGCGATGGAAAAGAAGATGAATATGTATCCTGTTACGGCGAAGAAGTAATCAGAGACAGGTTCTAGTCCTGGAACTTATAGTGATTGAAGTCTTTTAGTAAGGTAGCCAGGAAATCCGCTTCGGGCATCGTGCTTATGATACCGGTCTTCTTTTTGATCTTGTCGGATAATTTTACCATCGCTTCGCGGTTACCGGTCTTCAGGTAAAAATCATGCACTTCCTTGATGATCTCCATGTCTTTCTCGGTAAGCGAAGCCACCTGCTGAAAAACCACCTTGTACACTTCTTTCTGCTGGATCTGCAAAATCGTATCCTTAATGGTTACCGCCGGCCTGATCTGGATCACGGTGGTGCCGCCGGCCATGTCGCCCAAACGTTGTTTGTTCTTGCTGGAGGCTATCGTTATAATAGCGATCAATCCATAAAGCATATCAATTTCCACGATGCGCAATAACCAGCGCAGCAGGAAAGAACCTATAGAGGGCTGGGTGCCGTCGAGCTTCACCACTTTAATTTTGATGATCTTTTTGCCCAGGCTTTGCCCATTCGCGAAGATCTCAAAAAGGAGGTCGTAGAACAGAATAGGCAGGAAAACGGCAACCACCAGCAGTATGGCGGCAGTGCCTTCTGTGCCAAAGGCCTTGGTGGATACAAGGATAATGACCCAGGTAATGATATAGGCGAACTTGAACAGCGAGTCGAGCAGGGCCGCGAGGATGCGGTTCCCTAAGCCCGCAGGTTCATAGTCAATGACTACGTTCTGGGCGGTATTTATGGCTACTGAATCCATCTTTTTACTCCCTCAAAACTAATTAAAAAAAGGTGGCTTTCAAAAAAATAATCTGTTGCCGCTCCGGTAAATAATATGCATATTTACGTGAGAATTCTGCTTGTGAAATATTCACAATTCCATACAAAAACACCAATAGTGAATATTCCATCAGGCATTAAAATCCCTTTTGCGAACTGATGAAAGAGATCACTTTTTTAAAGGACCGTTCAGGCAAATGGGAGGAGTTTGAGAAGCTACTCAAGGAAAAACACACCAACCCCCGTGAACTGGCAGGCCTCTTCATAGAAGTTACCGACGACCTCAGTTATTCACGCACGCATTACCCAAAATCCAAGACCACGCTGTATCTCAACGGCCTTGCCGCGCGCGTGCACCAGGAGATCTATAAGAACAAAAAGGAAGGCCGGGGCCGCATCCTGTCGTTCTGGAAAATGGAAGTTCCGCTGAGCATGGCGCGTCACCAAAGACAATTGTTACTCGCTTTCTTTGTTTTTACCGCCTGCAGTATCCTGGGTTTTATCTCGGAGATGTACGACGAGAACTTCGTACGCCTCATCATCGGCGATTATTACGTGGACGAGACCATCGAGCGCATCCGCAACGGAAATCCATTAGGTATCTATGGCGAGGGCGACCAGGGATCGATGTTCATTTACATTACCCTCAACAATATCCTTGTTTCCTTCCGCGTTTTTGCCATGGGATTATTATTCTCCTTCGGAACGGGCTATGAGCTTTTCCGTAACGGCATCATGCTGGGCGCCTTCCACGGTTTCTTCTGGCGCTATCATTTATTGACCAAATCCTTGCTTGTAGTATGGATCCACGGAAGCTTCGAGATCTCAGCGATCATTCTTGCCGGAGCCGCGGGATTTGTTTTAGGGAACAGTCTTTTATTCCCCGGCACCTATAAACGCATCGATTCTTTCAAGCTCGGCGCCATCAACAGTCTTAAGATCGTGGTAGGTGTTGTTCCTATCTTCATCGTGGCCGGTTTCCTCGAAAGTTTTGTTACACGCTATACCAATATGCCTCTTTGGCTCAGTCTCTTCATCATTTTCGGATCGCTCGGTTTCGTACTCTGGTATTTTGTGCTCTACCCGCTCCGTCTTTCCCGAAAATTAACCAATCAAACCCTTGTACATGGAAAAAATTGAATTACGTAAGGTGCGCGACTTCGGTGCCATCTTCAACGATGGCATCGCTTTCGTTCGCAAGAACTTCAAATCGTTCTTCGGCATCATCCTCTATCTCGCCGGACCGTTCATTATTCTCACGGGACTTATTTCCGGTTATATGCAAACGCTGCAAACCGCTTTGATGGGTAACAGCCTGTTCAACTCCATGCGTTTTGGTACGAGTTCCGGCTTGCTGAATGCAAACTTCTGGGGTACGCTCACCATTTTTATTTTGATCTCCATGCTCACCACGCTGGTCACTACCGCCTGCGTTTGCCTTTACTTTAAGGAATACGACAAAGCCTCTCCCGAAAGTCTGCCCATCGAGCGTTCATCCATTTCCTCCACGCTTGCCGCGTCTTCCTGGAGATTGTTCTACAACGTGCTGGCACTTGGATTATTGATGGGTATAGGCGCACTGATCCTCGCGGCCATCTTCGCTGTTCTTTTTATGGTGCCGGTGCTCAATGTACTGGTAGGTATCGCGCTGGTCATTGGCTGTATCATGTTCCTCCCGGTGATGATCTACATCTTATACGTGGCTAACTACATCGTGATACGCGACGAGGTCTTCATCACCGTAGCCATCCGCAAAGCCGTCCGCTATGTGAAAGGAAATTACTGGTGGACCTGGCTTTTGATGGTAGCTGTTCTCATGGCCCTGGGTGTGATCAGCAGTTTGTTCAACATTCCCATCACCATCATTACGCTCATGAACGGCTTCACTCGAATCAGTGATCCGAACGCTGCAGGCTCAAGTTCCGTGCTCATCATCATCTTCCAGGCATTATCGGTAGTTGGACAGTTATTGGTGTTCACTCCTTTGTTCTATGTGTTCAGCATCCTTAATTTTCATAACCACGAAGAACGCCACGAAGGTACAGGCCTCATGGGCCGTATTGATGAGTTCGACGCTCCCGCCAAGTGAAAAAATTCTTCTTCATAGCTTTTTCCTTCCTTTTCCTTATTTCTAAGGCCGAACTGGCGCCGTATGTCCCTGTGCAAAGGGAGGTGAGATCGCCGCTGATGCATGACACAGGCAAAGTGGAAGTTAAATACCCTTCAGCGGCTAAAGAAAAGGAGATCTTTTCCGATAAGGATTTTATTTACCAGGCAGATGCCAAAGAATCGAAGAACTGGCTCGAAGCTTTTTTAGACTGGCTCACCAAAAAGATCTTCGGCAAGATCAGCTCCGAGAACGCCGAGCTTACCTGGCAAATTGTTAAATGGACGCTCATCGGACTTTTCATTGCGGGCATCATCATCATTTTATACAAATCTAATTTCAGGGGCCTCCTGCGCAAGGATGCTAAAAAACTTTCGGGCGCTTCTTTTACCGACCTGCCGGAGGATATTGAGTCGGTGAACATCGATAACCTGATAGAAGAAGCATTGAAGAACGGCAATTATCGACTGGCTATCCGCTGGTGCTTTTTAAAATCGCTGCAATTGCTCAACCAGCAAAAACAGATAGCCTGGCAACCGGCCAAGACCAATATCGATTACCAGTACGAATTAAAGAACCCTGGCCTGCGTGAAAGCTTCAGCAGGCTAAGTTACGTTTTCGATTATGTGTGGTATGGTGAAATGACTACCAATGAGAACACATTTTTGAAGTACAAGAGTGAAATAGAAAAATTCAACGGAAACCTGGATGCGTAAGGGCAATTATACATATTGGATCCTGCTCCTGGTGCTTTTTGGCCTGCTGGTGTTCGTGGAGTATAATACGCCTAAGCCGGTGGATTGGAGACGCACTTACTCCAAAGATGATAAGATCCCCTTTGGCTGTAATGCCATGTTCCGCCTCCTCGACGAAGATATCCTGAAAGGAAAAATAACAAAGCAGAAGCAAACGCCTTTCAACGTATTGATGAACCCGGTAGAGAAGAAAGCGGCCTATGTCTTCATCAACAGCAACCTGGCCTTTTCGCGTCTCGACGCGCAGTATCTCCTCGATTTTGTGGCCGAAGGAAATGATGTATTCATGGCAGCAGGAAGTTTTTACGGCAATAAGCTGGCCGATACCTTCCGCATAAGCACCGACCGGTTCTATGTGTCGTACATGAATTATTTCGACAGCACGAAGAGTTACTCTGTTAATTTTTGTAATACCGAATTAAAGGAAAGGAAACCATACAGGTACAAAATGGGCTTTGAGTCGGCCTATTTCGCTACCTTCGACACTTCGAAGGTGAAGGTATTGGCTATGGGAGAAGATACCAGCGCCGTGTTCTTAAAGGCTACTTACGGTAAAGGAAATATTTACTTCTCGTCCCTACCCGATGTGTATGCCAATTATTTTGTGGTAAACGACTCGGCGCGGTTCTTCGCTTATAAAACATTAAGTTACATGGATGCCGAGCAGGTTTGGTGGGATGAGTACTTTAAAGGGCATGATGTAAGATCGGGTTCTCCCCTGCAATTCATTTTTGCCAATAATTCGCTCTACGCGGCTTACCTGCTTACTTTTATTTCGCTCATTATATTTATGATATTCGCCATGAAGCGTCGCCAACGCGCCATTGCCATTGTAGAACCTTTGCCCAATGCCACGCTGCAATTTGTAGAGGTGGTTGGAAGCGTGTATTATAATAGTCGCAACCACAAGATCATTGCCGAAGAGAAGATCAATTCCTTCTACGAGTTCCTGCGCGCTAAATTTATGGTCACCAGCCGTAAGGCCGATGAAGAAACATTGACCCGTATCTCCAAGCTGTCTACCATTCCCATGGAAGACATCAAAAAACTTTTCCTG
The DNA here is from genome assembly GCA_964387075.1 of uncultured Flavobacteriaceae bacterium. Lineage (GTDB taxonomy): Bacteria > Bacteroidota > Bacteroidia > B-17B0 > Aurantibacillaceae > PALSA-968. The sequence continues at coordinate 382,335 of CAYLVB010000005.1, read as the reverse complement.
CACATAGGCATGGTGTGGCGGCAGGGAAGCATCACCGAAAAAGAGTTAATTGACCTGAACACAAGCATCGAAAATTTTTATAAACACAATAAACGATAAACATGGAAACATTTGAAACAAGGATCGACCTGGCCGGCATCAAGCAAACTACGGATGCGCTCAAATTCGAGATAGCCAAATACATCGTAGGGCAGCAGCAAACCATCGACCTGCTTTTGATAGCGATGCTGTCAGACGGACACGTATTACTGGAAGGCGTTCCCGGCGTTGCAAAGACCCTGATGAGCAAATTGATGGCCAGGACCATCAACGCGAAATTCAAGCGGATACAGTTTACGCCCGACCTGATGCCGAGCGATATCATCGGTACGATGGTGTACAACGCCAAGACCGGAGATTTTGATTTCAAGCGCGGACCTTTGTTCGCGAATATCATTTTAACGGATGAGATCAACCGTGCTCCGGCAAAAACCCAGGCTGCTCTTTTCGAGGCTATGGAAGAAAGACAGATCACGGTGGATGGAACTACGCATGTACTTGATAGGCCGTTCATGGTGATGGCTACCCAGAACCCGATCGAGCAGGAGGGAACCTATCGATTGCCGGAGGCGCAGTTGGACCGGTTCCTTTTCAAGGTAGAGGTTTCCTACCCAACACTCGAGGAAGAGAAGCAGATCTTAAAGACCTTCCACGCGCAAAAGAACGTGGTCGATCTCAATACGATCAAATCATTCCTGGACTCTGCTCAGATCGCGAAACTGCGTGCTTTGGTACAGCAGGTGCATGTAGAGGATAACCTGGTGAATTACATCGCGCAGATCGTGCATGAAACAAGAAGCCACAACGCTATTTTATTGGGCGCATCGCCGCGGGCTTCATTAGCTATTATGAATTCAGCCAAGGCCGCCGCTACCTTGCGCGGGCGCGATTTCATTTCTCCCGATGATGTGAAATATGTTACACCGCACGTCTTGAAGCATCGCATCATTCTTACTCCCGAAAAAGAGATGGAAGGCGTACATGTTACTGAAGTGATCAATATGGTGATCGATAAAATTGAAATACCACGCTAATGAAAAAGTATTTTGTATTTCTTCTCGCTTTTTTCCTGCTAAGCGCTTCGCTGTTGGCTAAAAAGGATACCATTTCCTTTGATAAGGCCTTCCTGAACAAGCTCATTAAACTGGATATAAAAGGAAAGGGCGGCTACCAGGGCCCCTGCATTGCCATGCAGCTAAAGAACCTGCAGAACGATTCGATGGTGGTGTATGTAGAGGCCGGGCACCAGTTGGATTCAAAGGATTCTTCGCAGCAGGATATACTGGTGGTGAAGGATTTTTTTGTTACGCTCTCTTCCCTGCAGGAGAAAACAGTGGATGTGACCGGTTATTGCTGCCAGGCCAAAAAAGGAGCTCCGCAGCTCAAATCTATTTTTTTACCCGGCGCGCGGGCCGATAAGAATTTGTATGACCTGGGACGTTATCTCAACAAAGCAAAACTGAACCCTTCGTCTATACAGAACGCGGTTTGGTGCATTTCCGATAACAATGAGATCTCTTCGGTGACTGATGATGGCAGTGAAGAAGTGGGCAAGCTCAGGAAATTCCTGGCCAAACAGCGCGGTATTGAAACACCCTGGTATAATATTGTGTACAAAAAGGAAAAGAACATGCTCTTTTCGGGAATCCCCGAGAAAGTAACGGGTAATATCGATTATTACATTCGCGATTTCGCCCAGGTGGTTGTGAACATCCGTGATGCGCAGGGAACCGTGGTGAAAACCTTCCCGGTTGGTAACGCCGTGAACCGCGGTGATCATACCTTTAACCTGAACTGGAACACGTTGAAGATGCCAAAAGGTAAATACACCATTTTTCTTTATGAGAACGGCCGAAAACTGAAAGAGCTTCCTATTGACCTGAAATAATGAAAAGGGGATTCCGCGAAATATATTTTACCTTACGTGCCTACGCGCTGGTGGCCGCTTTGGTGATCGTGTATATTTTGGGATTCCTGAACACTTTCTTTTACCATGTGGGCAATATCCTTTTGATCGGGTATGCACTGGCTATTGTGCTGGACATTATCCTGCTGTTTGCCAATAAGCAGGGTATACAGGCCAAAAGACAATCTTCCGCGAAGCTGAGCAATGGAGATGATAATGTGATCACCGTTAATATTGAGAATCACTATGGTTTCACCGCTCACCTGGGTGTGACCGACGAGATACCCATTCAATTCCAGATCCGCGATTTTGAACGGAAGTTGAAGCTGGAAAGCGGGAAGGAAACGCATCTTCGCTATTCACTGCGCCCGGTGGAGCGTGGGGAGTATCATTTTGGCGCCATTCGTGTGTTTGTTTCTTCTTTTCTGGGTTTGATACAGCGCCGTTTTTCTTTTGACCAGAACGCCATGCTGCCGGTGTATCCTTCCTTCATACAAATGCGCAAGTACGAATTACTCGCCATTCACAACAAGCTCATGAGCGGTGGTATCAAAAAGATCAGGCGCATTGGCCAAACCACCGAGTTCGACCAGATCAAGGAATATGTGGCAGGAGATGATATCCGCACCATTAACTGGAAGGCTACCGCGCGCCGCGATAAATTGATGGTGAACAAATACCAGGACGAGAAATCGCAACCCGTGTATTGTTTGGTTGACATGGGCCGTAACATGAAAATGCCTTTCGAGCAAATGGCCTTATTGGATTATGCCATCAATGCTTCGCTGGTCATTTCAAACATAGCGCATATCAAGAGCGATAAGCCGGGGCTCATTACTTTCACTCATGAAATTAAAACGCACATCAAGGCCGAACGCCGTAATTCGCAAATGAGCCGCATTCTCGAAGCTTTGTACAACCAGGAGACCAATTATACCGAGAGCGATTTCAGCGCGCTTTATACGCACATCAAGAACCACGTGAACCAGCGTAGTCTGCTGCTGCTCTTCACCAATTTCGAGTCGCTCAGTTCCCTCGAACGCCAGCTAAAATACCTGCGCCAGCTTGCCAAGAACCATTTGCTGGTAGTGATCTTTTTTGAGAACACCGAATTAAGGAAGCTCCTCGACAAGAACGCGGAAAACACCTTCGAGATCTATTACAAGACCATAGCCGAGAAATTTGAATTGGAAAAACGCCTCATCACCAAAGAACTCTCCGCCTGCGGCATACAGAGTGTTTATACCAGTCCGCAGAACCTCTCGGTGAATACCATCAATAAGTACCTTGAGTTGAAGGCCAGGGGACTGGTTTAGTGTTGCCTTTCTATAAGCTTAGTCGGCAATAATTAATTTTCTCGTAATAACTCTTTGGTCGGAATTAATGGTTACGAAATAAATACCCTGTTCTTCTATTTTAATAGTTGTAGTTGTAGATCCCGGTTTAATGGATGCTACTAATTCACCTGAAGCCCTGGTAATTTTAATTTCATCAATTTCTGTAAGGCTTCTAATTTGTAATTGTCCTGAGCTTGGATTTGGAAAAACAGAGATCCCGGCTAATTTGACTACCCAGCAATCTTTTTGACCATGATTTCCTGTTACATCTCCACCATTAGCATTTGACTCTCCAATCAAACTTAATCTATATTCTTTTTATTATCAATTTCGGTTACTTCTTTTTCCTTCCAATTATGTATTTATAACCTATCTGAAACCCTAAAAAATAATCCTTTAGTTCAACATGTTTGGACCTAATTGGTTGAAATAAATCGAACGAAAAAACTCTGGTACGGCCCCAGTCCTTGAAACCTGCTAAATAGATTATGTGATTAGCATACATAGGGATCTGGAGTCCGGCTTCAAAGTGAATTCCATGATTAAAGGTTTTAAAAGAGGAATTATTATAGAACGAATTGGGATAGATCTTGTTATTAAAATTAGCCTCGAAATTATATCCTCCTTTTATCACAAAAAATTGTAATATCTCGAGGCTCACTCTGGGTGAAATGCCTACATTATCAAAAATAATCCTCCCATAATCACCCTTCTTCTTATAGGAAAAATCAATTGAAACATTAAATGGAAAATCTCTGAAACTTTGCTCAACACCAACTAAAAAGCCTGACTTCAATTCATGTTCAGTGATTACATATGATCCATCACTCAAAGTGGAATATCCGTTCAATACAGAACAATATATGCGTTTGTCTTTTAAACCAAACGATGATGCTATATCTGAAAAATCATCTTTAATATCCTTCTTTAAGCTTTTATATGAGTATTGGCTGTCTTTTGAACTATCGATATTAGTCTTTAAGGTATCATTTTGGGCATAGCATGCCGGCATTACTAAAATAAAGCAAAAAAAAAGTTCGGCCCATTTATTAATTTGTGAGCACCATTTTTTCGAATTGTCTTTCACCTGATTCACTTGTAATCTCTAAATAATAAACACCTGCCGAACCAAGAACTTTAACCGTATACTCATTTTCTTGTTGATTTATTTCAACAGGAACAAGATTCATAAACGAATCATACAATTGAATCTTAACGATATATTCATTAGCAACATTTCTTACTTTAAACACCCCATTTGAAGGATTTGGCGAAACTACAAACTTTTCAGTTTTAACGGCGATTTCCTTTTTCCTAGGCGTAGCAAATTTAACCAACTCTTTCGAATTTTCATCAAGCTTTGGAGTTACAATCGGGCTATTATCAACAACCCTAGTGTTCCAGTTCCAATCACAAGGATAGATTTCAGCCCTCATAAATGATCCTGCCTCAACGCCAAATTCTCCTTTTATCTCAATTTCGGTCCCCGCCACAATACTAAGCTGCTGATCAGTTGGCAGACTGAAATTACAGCCGCTGGTACTATTTCCAAAAGTAAGATTTTGACTTGTGTATTGGCTTATTGTTGACCAATCATTCCAATTCGAGGGACCGTTGCAAACAACTCCGTTCCAATTACAATCTGCTCTTTTGTATACTTTAACCCAATCGACTTCCATTATATATGTATCATCGAAGTCGTATTCAAAATCTTCATGAACAGCATTACTCAATATCACGTTCATTCCATTGTAGTAATGCGGAAAAGTAATATCCCTTAACAACCATTCTCCTTGCGAAGAAATATCACCACAATTAATGCCATCTAAATTCGATAGCTAATGATATCGATGCCATTGGCCTAGTAAACTACCATCTATATAATACCGGATAACATATTCATCCCATGTCATAGTATAGATATGAAATCCATAAGGGTCATCAATCTCAATATCTTCAATATCATATACTTTATTATTGCACTTATTTTGGTCTTTATCCCAGTCACTTGTACAGTCGTAATACTGAGGCGCCCCATTATTAAGGCTATGTATGCTACCATATAAATGACTTCCATATGGATTTAAGATTTTATTTCCACTTTTCGAGAATTCAAATATATCTATTTCATCCGCGCACCAACCATAAGTCCAAAAGGCAGGCCATAAACTCTGATTCCTAGGAAGCTTTATTCTAGCTTCAAACTTACCGGGACCAAATGCTTCCTTAGTATGGATAAATCCACTCGTATAATTATACGATACAGTATTAGGATTGCCCCAACTATATTCAGGGCCCGAACCTGGCTGATACTGAGCTTTTAGTTTTAATGTCCCTCCGGAAACATAGGCACTTCCTTTGTTTACTTGATCACAAATATAACTCAAGTCATGCGAGGGCATACATTGTCCACCGACCCCGTCAAGATACCATTGTTCCTCATCAATTTGTGTTCCATTAAAGTCGTCAATGAATACCGGAGCATAATCATCCCAACCAGCATCTAAGCAATTCCCACCAATAACAATCACTGGCTCTAAAAAACATTTCCCTCCATCGCCAAAAGCACTAAATTGCCCAATACAATCATTAATAAAGAAAGAGAAGACGACAAAAAAACTAATTTTTACTTTCATATTATTTAGATTTTAGTTTTTTCAGTTCAAGTTCCAATTCTAATACATACAGGGTAAGCTCTTCTATTTTTTTCAAAAGGATGACATCTGTCTCGCCCAGGTTATTTCCATTTTTACTGATTTCTGAAGAAGTTGGGACCTCAGGAAGATGGCCATTAATAGCAATAAACTCTCTCAAGTTATCTAATGACATTAGTTTATAATCGGATTTAAAAACATAATCCGCCCAATTACTGTTAGTGACGTAAAATGATTTTGATACGGCCTTTCCATAAATGGTCAACAAGGCATCAGAGTGGGTGCCCGTTTGCGTGTAAGTGCCTATTTTTGTTTTACCATCAGAAGCGATAAGAAGCACTTGCGTCCCTGATACATCATTAATTCTAATAGCGTTTGTTTGGCTTGTCCCGTCTGTTTTGATATTCAAAGCCACAGCTGTGTTTCTTGTTGGAAGACCTATTTCAAGATTTTTACCTGCACTTACTACTCCGCCGCTTGAGCCGGTACAGATTGCAACATCCTTTCCGCTACCATAGTTAATCAATAAGGATGCACCATATCCATCCAAAATATTGTTAGCAGCATTCCAACCAATTAAGGAATAATTTGTCGCACCACCTGATCTAAAAAGAGAAGATGAATTTATCGTGCCGGTAACGTCAAGTGGATAAGTGTTATTTGAATTGCCGATGCTCGCATTTCCTCCGGCATTTACTTTTAATCTTAATATTCCACTTCCTGGTTCACCTTCATATATTGTAAAATCACTGCTTGTGGCAAAATGTGGTCTGATATTAGTTGTTGACTGTATGTCCCCTGAACTATTACCCAGAATTCTCATTGACCCTCCGTTTGAAACATCCAGAATTGCTTGTGGATTTGTAGTTCCAATACCAACATTACCAAAGGAACCTGCGGTGCCGTTGCCTCCGCTCACAAAAAAAGTAGGTACCGTGCTATTAAATCCTACCGCTAAACTATTTGCAGTGTTATTCACCATTGGATTGCTCGTAAAACCGGAGCCAATAGCGATACCTCTTGTGGCCGATGAGCCTGTTTTTACGTTCCACCCAAAGGCGAAACTTGTATTGCCGTTTGTTTCTGTTCCGCCCACGCCAATAGCAATGCTATTTGCTCCAAAGGCCCTGGCAATATTTCCGATAGAGATCTTCCCTTGTGAAGAGCGCATGTTATCGTAACCACCCACGCTTTGAAATGTCATGGAGCTATCGCCAATATGTACCCCATTGGTATCAGGTGCGGTTATCCGGCTTGTAATGAGTTTATCCGCGGCTATATTTCCGCCAATACTCACAGAAGACACGCTTAAGGAGCCTGTTACACGGGCGCTGCCGCTTACGTCTAAATTATACAGTGGGTTAGCGTTTCCTATGCCCAGCATGCCGTTTGGTTTGAGCCAAACGTACTCGGTATTATTCGCTTTCAGAATGAGGTCATAATTGTAACATGTACCTAAGTTAGTCCCGCTGCGAGACCCAACCTCGTTGCCCCCGATCCTCCAGGCCGGGTTCGTGGTTTTGCAGGAAGGATAAGCGGAAGGATTAATAGGGCGAGCGATCATGAGTCCGCCTGAGGTATCCACAAAAACTTCTTTTATTCCATTATTCACAATCCCGTATACTCTTAAAGAATCAGAAAACAATTTTCCTTTAAAAATAGCCCCGCTATTTACCCGTAGATTAGGATTGTCCAGACCGGTTGGAACATTGACTATGCCGGTTTTATTGTGTCGATCTTTGCAAATGTGGTTGCAAACGTTTGCGCTGTAACTCCATTAGAAAAGAAAGCGTCACCGCTTACATGAAGCGGATACAAGGGATTGTTCAATCCAATACCCACATGTCCGTTCATAAAATAAATATTTCCGCCGCCCGGCGTCCAAAGATTTAAGGGCGGCACTACCTGGGCGAACAGGGTGCTGTGTAATGCAAACACTGAGAGGATGAGGAGAACTTTTTTCATATTGAGTATATTTATTTTATAGCAAACCAAAGGAAAAAGAGAAGGGTATTAAAATCTATTTATTGCAATTATCCTAATCCTAAAACGGGAAAAACGAGAATCGTACAAGTTTATATGTGCTAATAATCAGTGACTTATTTTTTTCTGGATCATGCTTAAAAGGTAAACTTAAGCCGCTTTAGAAGGGCTTTTTGCTACTTTTGCGGAAATCACTTTTATGAAGAGAAATTTACTCATCCTCGCCCTTTTAGCACATACGCTGATCCAGGCCCAGAACACCTTCCAACGCGCTTATGGAAAAGATACTTCTGCCTACACTTCGGCAAGCTGCATACAGCCTACCTTTGGCGGTGGTTATATCCTTGCGGGTACCGACAGCCTTTCATCGCTCACCGCCACCGATATCTTCCTGCTGAAGACCGATGCGAACGGCGATACACTTTGGGCAAGGTCTTACGGAACGGCCGGGATCGATTACGGAAAGTATGTGATACAGTGTTTGGACAGCGGTTACCTGGTTTGCGGTACCAATTATATTGGCGCGGATTACAATATCTACCTTATAAAGACGAACAGTAAGGGCGATACTTTATGGACAAGGACCTGGGGCGGCGTTGGTGATGAAAACGCAAATGCCGTTCAGGAAACCCGCGACACAGGCTATATAGTTACCGGTTTCACCAATAGTGTAGGCGCGGGCAATTACGATATGTTCCTGGTAAAAATAAACAAGAACGGAACCGTTCTATGGGCCGAAACGCTTGGAACGCTGGTGGATGAGATCAGTTACTACGTGGAAGAAACCGCTGATAAAGGATTTATTCTTTCGGGCTCTGCCCACAATAACACTTCCGCTTCACTCGATGCTATCGCGGTCAAGACCGACTCAGTGGGCGTGGTACAATGGGCGAACTATTACGGAACCCCATTTACGGATGTGGCTTACATGATGAAGCAAACGGCTGACAGCGCCTATATCATGACGGGCTATTTGGCCGTGGGCAGCACATCGGATGCTTTGCTTATTCGCGCTGATAAGAATGGGGATACTCTGTGGACGCGCGCCTACGGGGATATTGATGACGAAAAAGGATACTCGGTGATAGAAACAGCCGACAGTGGTTTTGCTATTGGCGGCGCGGTAGGCAGCAACACTTTAGGAGGCCTTGACGCCATGCTGCTGAAGACAGACTCCCTGGGCACTATTGAATTTTGTCACGGTTTTGGTAGTATTAGTAACGACGCGGCCTCTTCCCTGCAAATGGTCAATGGTGAATTTATTTTTGCAGGATACAGCACGGGCTTTAACGGAAGCGCAACGAATATCTACCTCGTGAAGACAGATTCTGCAGGAAATAATACGGGGAATTGCAATGAGACGAATATTATCCTGCAAACGGTGCAGGTTCCGATCGTGGTCAGTTCCTTCACGCTTTCGGTGACTTCGTTCACGCCTGTTCCGGTTTTTCCCGTAACGGAGATAGATTCTTTGCTGGATGTTTTTGATCCTTGCTCAACAACATCGATAGCTTCTGCACGAGAGCACATGCTCTTTTCTGTTTATCCTAATCCTACGGATGGTTTGATACAGGTGAGGAACGCGGAAAATGCAACTTTACTTGTCTTTAACCTGGTAGGAGAGAAGGTATTTGAAAAAAGAGATATGCGCGATAATGAAAGGACCGAGCTTTCTTTTCTCGGCGCCGGATCCTATATCCTGCAAATAGGAACGGGCGGCAAAGCCACCCGTTCTAAATTGATCATTCAGAAATAATATTTAGCGCAGTAACTGCACAAAGCCCTGTTTGTTCACCACATCGGCCTTGGTAGAGCAGTTCGATTTGAATTTTACGATCCAGTAATACGTGCCATCCGGTACGGCGCTGCCATCAGGGCCTCTTCCATCCCAGGGCTTATTGTACGAGGTGGTCTCATACACCAGCTTGCCCCAGCGGTTGTAAATGTGGATCTCGTAATCCTCCATTATTTTTGATGCCTGGTATTGCGAGTAATTCTTGTCGTAGAACGGGAAGAAGTAATCGTTGAGCCTGTCCTCGTTCGGCGTAAAGATGTTCACGGTCACATCCGGACGGAAGGCATTGTACACGGGATGATCCAAACGGATGTTGGCGGTATCGCGGCAGCCGTTCTGCAGGTACCACACAATGTAATTATCAATGTTCTGCGTGAGCACCCAGATAGAATCATTGTTGAAGACCACCGGCGTTGTATTGTTCACCCAGTTATACGTGGAGTGGCCCGGCTCGGCAACAATAAGCGCGAGTGAATCCTTAGGACAGTAGTACCCGTTTATGGTATCGTTCAAAAGCAAGGCCGGGTTGCTGAGCGTGATCGTTTTTGTATCGACGCAATTGCCCGCCTTGATCACTACCGTATAGGTTCCGGCATGCAGGTTGTTTTGCTGGTTGCTTACCGGTACAGGAGGATTGGCTGTTACTACGTTGGGATCGGCATAAGGCGCCGGGTAATCCCAGATGAACTGGTAAGGTTTATTGATAGGACCATTGAATTCCTTGGTCACGGTGATCTTGATCTTACCTATTGAATCATCGTGGCATTTGAGCGCTGCAACCGGAGAAATAACCGCATTGAAAGACGCGTGTTTGATCACCGCTTTGTAAACGCTTTTGCAGCCCGACGCGCTCTGGATAGTGTCAATGTAAGCCGCGCCATTGGTGTTGATGTTCAGTCCGCCAAATGGAGGAGGATATAATGTTAGCGGATTTGCCGAACCCAAAGAAACACCGCTGGTGGTGTACCACGCGTACGTTGAGTTAGCCACATTCGGGTTCAGGTTCACGGTATCGCCGTTGCAGACTTTCACAGTATCTACTGTGGGAGGAGGAATTGAGCCCGGAGTAAGTGTGGTAGTATACCCGTAAGCGCAGCTTGGGTTACCCGCTACCGAGATGATCACTGAATAAGTGCCGCCTGGTAAACCGGTCATGCTGATGGGGGCAGGAACCGCTGTATTGCTTCCCGCACTGGCGCCTGTCATGGTCCAATCAAAAGATGTGAATGTATTTCCGCTTGCAGGATTAAAGGTGAGGCTTCCGTTATTTCCGCCATTGCAGGGGTTGGATTGACTCGGAATGAAGCTAATGTTGAATTGCGTGATGTTAATGCGAACAGAATCTTTGCAGCCGGTACCGCCATTGGTAAAAGTAACGGTGTAGTATTGTCCGCCGCTGATGCCTGTGGCGTTGTATGTTTGTGAGGTCGCGCCCGGAATAATTACGTTAGATGGATCGTACCACTGGTAATTGGTTCCGGTTGGAGAAGTGAGTGTTCCCTGGTTACCGCAGATCTGTGTGCTCGTAATTTGCAGTATTGTTGGGTTGGAAACACCTACCGTAACGTTTGTTGTTTGCTGGCAGCCATTGGCGTCCTGCACAGTTACCTGGTAGTTTCCGGGAGGCAGGTTATTGGCCGTTGCCGTATTTTGCACGGGAGTGGTGTTCCAGGTATACGTTAAAGGAGCGGTTCCACCGGTAACAGTAACGCTTGCACTTCCGTTGCTGCTGCTCGAGCAGGTTGCGCTTTGTGTGGAAGTGGATAAAGCAATGTTGCTGCCGGTATTGGTGATCGTGGCCGTGACCGTTTGACTTGTGGAAGAACTACATCCCGCCTGGTAACTGATGATACAGGTATAGGTTCCGGCAGGCAGGTTATTTACCGTAGCTGTACTTTGGTTTCCGGGTAACCATTGATAGGTTACAGTGCCCGTATAGTTAGTTACTGTTGCCGCTACCGATCCGTTACTTCCGCCGCAGTTGGCCGGTGTGGCGCTTGACGCTACCGTAGGAGCATTGGTACAGGATACCGCGTTGTTTCCGACAAATACTCCCGAATCATAGGCCTGGTCGCCGGCATCGGCAATACCAATTTTCATGTGATAGGTGGAGCAGGGAACTACCTGTGTAACCGAAGTTACCGGCACCGTATAGCCATCATAAACAATATCGTTGTTTGGATTGGTGGTGTTATCTACGTAATAGCCTGCGTTGGCACCCGAGTTCACGTTATTGATGGAAACAGGCACTGTATTGGGCAATACCCCGATGTTGAGCCCCGTATAATTTCCGCCGCCGGGATTTGGACCGGTAAGAAAGATACCGAAACCATCGTTAAAACTGGAGCCTACGTATTCCGGGTATTCTTCCGAGCCGAACACGAAAGTTATATTGATGTTATTGCAAATTGGAACAAAATCGAACTCCAGTATACATACGTCGTTGGTTGCCTGACTTTCGATGTTCATGAGGTCGGGATCGGAGAAGGTATTCCCATTGTTAACAGAAACAAAATTCGCCCCATTGCCGGCTGCGTCGGTGGCCAGTCCTGTTGTGAGAATAATCCCCCCGGTCATACCCAGGTTAGTTCCGGTATAAGTAAAAGTTCCGGCCGCGTTAGGCCCGCAGTTCAGCGTGGCGTTGGATACCGAGATACCGCTACCGGTAATGGTTTGGGCCAACTGAGTTGCCGAGCTGTTTGGAGTTACAGATAAATTAGATTGCGCGAAAAAACCAAGGGGCGCAAAAAGGGCTGCGAATAGTACTTTTCTCATTCGTAAAAATTTTTAAGCAATATATAAAAAAAATCCCACTCTTTGGGGAGTGGGATCTTAAAAATTACTTACAGTCTTATATAAGAAGAACGAGCTTACGCCGTGGTAGCCAATACGTTGTTCATGTTACGAACAGCCTCGGCACTTTTTGCGAACAGGGCCTTTTCTTCGTCGTTCAGGTTCACATCCACGATCTTTTCCCAGCCACTCTTGCCAATTATGACAGGCACGCCCAGGCAGATATCCTTTTGTCCGTACTCGCCATCCAGCGCTACGCAGCAGGAAAAGAGACGTTTCTGGTCATTCACAATACTGTCAACCAAAGCGCTAACGGCTGCTCCGGGAGCGTACCAGGCCGAAGTGCCTAACATGCCGGTTAAGGTTGCGCCACCCACCATGGTATCGGCCGCAACTTTTTTCAAAGAGTCCGCAGCTAAGAACTGCGCTACAGGAACTCCTTTGTAAGAAGCAAGGCGCGTTAACGGGATCATGGTTGTATCGCCGTGACCACCAATAACCATTCCTTCGATATCGTTCGCCGAAGCTTTCAGGGCTTGAGATAAATAACATTTAAAACGGGCACTGTCGAGAATGCCGCCCATGCCTATGATGCGTTGTTTGGGTAATTTGCTTTCTTTCAAAGCGAGGTAGGTCATTGTGTCCATGGGATTGGCAACAATAACAATGATCGCGTTAGGAGAATTTTTCAATACATTTTCGGTAACGCCTTTTACGATGCCGGCGTTGATGCCGATCAATTCTTCGCGCGTCATGCCCGGTTTGCGGGGAACACCGCTGGTAATTACTACCACATCGCTGTTAGCGGTTTTGGTGTAATCGTTGGTGCTGCCCACGATGTTCGTGTTGAACATATTGAGGGTGGCGGTCTGCATCATGTCCAATGCTTTTCCTTCGGCGAAGTTCTCGCGTATGTCTAACAATACGATCTCGCTGGCCACGCGGCGGTGCGCCATCACCTCGGCACAAGTTGCACCTACGTTACCGGCTCCTATTACTGATACTTTCATTATGAATTGAGTTTTATGTTTTATGATTCGGGCTGCTAAAATAGGGGTTATTTTGGGAAGGATAAGACCCTACTATTCAACTTTTTGTGAACAGGAGGCGATTTTTCCGGAGCTTGCTGTTCCAAAAATTGCACTACTTTAGCTTTACAATTAGCCCTTTCAACCATGAAAAAAATTAGTTCTAGCCATAGGCAGATCGCCGCGCTTTCGCTCGCGATGACGCTACTAATGATGTGTAACCTGCTAACATTCGCCCAGGCCCCAACTTCCTGGCAAAGCCGCGGAATAGGTGGAGGAGGAGCACTCTTTTCGCCCTCCATCAACCCCGCTAACCCCAACGAAATGTTCGTGGCCTGCGATATGAGCGAGCTTTTTCATACAACCGATGGCGGGCAAACCTGGAGCGAGGTCAACTTCCTGCAATTGCAGGGCGGGCACGACAGCAAAGTAAATTTTACTTCCACCCCCGGACTTTTATTCGCGGTGGATTATACCAGTCAGAATGGAAATGATTATACAAGGCCGATGAGTTCGACCGACGGAGGTTTGACATGGAATGTTTTGGCGGGAGATCCTTTCGGTGGTTTTCCGGGTTACCCCGAGAAAATGCATGTGGATTACAACAATGCCAACCGCATTGTGCTGGCTGATTATGGCACTATTTATTTTTCTTCGAATGGAGGAACTTCTTTTACGCAAATTCATACGGCGCTTAACAGCGGCGCGGGCAATCATATTGCCGGTGTCTATTTTGATGGAAATAATATTTACATAGGCACCAACGATGGCGTGATCTATTCTACCAACGGTGGCGGAGCCTGGTTGACGATGACGGCCACCGGTTTTGGCGCTAACGAAGTGATCCTTTCCTTTGCGGGAGCCCGCGAAGGAAGCACCGTGCGTTTTCTCGCTCTCACTGCCGATGCCGGCGATGTTTACGCAGGCCTGCAAGCGGGTTTTGATTACAGCATTGCTAAAGCGGCCTACACCATGGATAACGCCAACGGAACATGGGCAGCAAAGAACGGTGGCTTCACTCCCGCAAATGATTATCCCATGATAGTAGGTATGGCCGAGAATGATATCGACACCATGTATATGGCGGGAGCCAGCTCGGGCGGAACTCCCATCGTGATGCGCGCTACGTTCTCTACCAACTGGACCAAGGTCTTCAATACAACAAACAACCAGAACATCATTACAGGTTCCTGCGGACAGGGCGGTCCGCATAACTGGGGTTGGGCCGAGGCGCCTTTTGGTTTTTCGGTTTGTCCGAACAGTTCAAAAATTGCGATGATCAGCGATTTTGGTTTTGTGCACGCCACAACAAATGCAGGAACCGACTGGCATCAGCAATATGTAGATGTTGCCGATCAGAACCCGATGGGAGTTAACACACCGGCCTCTAAATATTATCATGGAGTAGGGTTAGAGAACACCACCAATTGGCAGGTGATGTGGAACAGCGCCACCAATTTATTTGCTCCTTTTTCGGACATCAGTGGCGTGATGAGCCAGGACAGCGGCAAGAGCTGGAATTTTATTCCCAACCTAACCGCGCAGAACAGCGTTTACCGTATGATAAAAGATCCGAACAACGGAAATCTTTACGCGGCCACCGCCACCGTGCATGACATGTATCAAAGCACGCGCATCTACGATTCGCAGATCAACGGCGGTTCGGGGAACGTTTATTTTTCTACCAATGGCGGGACTTCCTTTTCTGTGCTGCATAATTTTGGTAAGGTTGTGATGTGGGTGGCGCTCGATCCTTCCAATTCAAATCGTATGTACGCTTCTGTTGCGCACGGAAGTACGAATGTGGGAGGTATTTGGGTAACCAATAATTTAAGCGCGGGCGCCGGTTCCATCTGGACCAAACTTGCCAAACCGCCGCGTAGTAATGGTCACTCGTTCAACGTTCATGTTTTAAATAACGGAGATCTTGTTGCGAGTTTCTCGGCAAGAAAACCAACCAGCGGAAGTAATTTCACAGACAGCTCGGGCGTTTATTATTATGATATCAATACTTCAACCTGGTATGATCGGAGTCACACCGGCATGCGTTACTGGACCAAAGATGTTACTATTGACCCGAACGATGCTACGCAAAGCACCTGGTACGCTTCTGTTTTCAGTGGCTGGAGCAATGTGCCTGCGGGCACGGGCGGAATTTATAAGACCACGAATAAAGGACTTAACTGGACGCAGATCTCGAATTCGTATCGTGTGAATTCGGTAACGATAAATCCAACGAACGCCAACGAATTATTTTTTGCAACCGAGACCGATGGTTTGTGGTACAGTAGCAATGCTACGAACGCTACACCTGCATTTTCTCAAGTACCATCTTATCCTTTCCGTCACCCGGTGCGAATTTTTTACAATCCGTATAAGAACTCAGAGATCTGGGTGAGCTCTTTTGGCAACGGGATGTTTGTGGGGAATGTGAATTCAACAGCCGTTAACAGCCAGTCAATAGTAGGCAGTAGGCAGTTAATAGTGTATCCTAATCCTGCGGGCGAGACGATTTACTTTAAGCTGGACGGCTTGTCGGAAAAGGGAAGACTTGTTGTCTATGATATTTCGGGCAAGGAGGTAGGAAATGATGAATTTTTGGGCACAAAAGAAGTGAATGTATCATCTTTTGCCCCGGGAATGTATTTCTATCACATAAGTGCAGGAAATAGCTCTTATACCGGCAAATTTGTGGTGAATCATTGAAGGTGCTCTCCCAATAAATGTTAAGAAACCTGTTGACTAGTAATAGTTTGGCTTTGCCGCCGTTTGTACGATAATTCGTACCTTTGAACTATGCAAATTGTGAAAGGTGATGGCTTTATCCCGGGACCGCTTTTGGCCCGTATAAACAGCCCCGCCGACCTCAAAAATCTTACTGAACCAGAGATCGAGCAGCTCTGTAACGAGCTCCGTCAATATATCATCGACCTCGTTTCGGTAAAGGGAGGGCATTTTGGCGCTTCTTTGGGCGTTGTTGAACTCACGGTTGCGCTTCATCACGTTTTTAATACACCGGTAGACCAATTGGTTTGGGATGTGGGCCACCAGGCTTACGGGCATAAGATCCTTACCGGTCGCCGCGATAATTTTCATACCAACCGAAAGTACAAAGGATTGAGCGGTTTCCCAAAACGCAGCGAAAGTGAATACGATACTTTTGGGGTAGGGCACTCTTCTACTTCCATTTCCGCGGCTTTAGGAATGGCCGTTGCTTCCGATTATTTGGGAGAAAAGGATAAACATCACATCGCCGTTATCGGCGATGGCGCCATGACCGCCGGTTTGGCCTTCGAAGGACTGAATCACGCCGGTTCTCTTCACACAAATTTATTGGTGGTGCTTAACGACAATTGCATGAGCATCGATCCCAACGTGGGCGCACTCAAGGAATATTTGATCGATATCACCACTTCGCACACCTACAACCAGGTGAAGGATGAAGTATGGAAGCAATTGGGCAAGCTGAGCAATTTCGGCACCAGCGCACGCCAGATCGTTTCTAAAGTGCAACTCGCTTTAAAAACCTCGCTGCTTAAACAAAGTAATATGTTCGAGTCGCTGCAGTTCCGTTATTTTGGTCCTATTGATGGGCACGACGTAACGCGTTTGGTGCAGGTGATGAAAGATCTGAAAGACATTCCCGGCCCGAAAATATTGCACGTACTTACCAAAAAAGGAAAAGGATACAAATTCTCGGAAGAAGGAAACGAAACTGTTTGGCACGCTCCCGGACTTTTCAATAAAGACACCGGCGAGATCGTGAAAGTTACTCCAAAGGAACCGCAGCCACCTAAATACCAGGATGTGTTTGGTTATACATTGGTAGAATTGGCCGAGCAGAATAAAAAGATCATGGGAATCACTCCCGCAATGCCGAGCGGCTCTTCACTCAACATTATGATGAAGGCCATGCCGCATCGCGCTTTTGATGTAGGAATTGCCGAACAGCACGCTGTTACATTTTCGGCCGGACTTGCCACGCAGGGATTGATCCCTTTCTGCAATATTTACTCTTCCTTCATGCAGCGCGCTTACGACCAGGTGATACATGATGTTGCTTTGCAAAATCTGCACGTTGTATTTTGCCTCGATAGAGGAGGGCTGGTAGGCGCCGATGGTCCCACGCACCATGGAACTTTCGATCTTGCTTATTTCCGCTGCATTCCGAACATGGTTGTGGCTGCGCCTATGAACGAGGAGGAATTGCGCAACATGATGTACACGGCTCAATTGGAAAAGAACGCGCTTCCTTTCAGCATCCGTTACCCGCGGGGTAATGGTGTAATGGTTGAGTGGAAAACACCCTTCAAAGAAATTGAGATCGGTAAGGGCAGAAAAGTAAAGGACGGAAAGGATGTTGCCATTCTTTCGATTGGCCATATAGGCAATAACGTTACCAAAGCCATTCAGCAACTGGCAGATAGTAAAATTGACGCCGCGCATTACGATCTGCGTTTTGTAAAGCCGCTGGACGAAGAATTATTACATCAAGTATTTGCCGCGCACAAAAAAGTGATCACCGTTGAGGATGGCTGCATCCAGGGAGGTTTTGGCAGCGCGGTACTCGAGTTCATGGCCGACAATCAGTATAACGCGCAGGTAAAACGACTTGGTGTTCCGGATGAGTTCATTGAGCACGGTGAACCTAACGAGTTATACGAAGAAGTAGGACTATCTCCTAAACGCATCGCGGAAGAGACCATCGCGTTTCTTTCGGCCTCTAAAAAAATAATGGCAGGTTAACATGAAACGCCTGTTCCTGATCATTTTCCTTTTCTCTTTCCTGTTTTCATTTTCGCAAAGCGTCGTTGCTCCCGATGAATCTTTTCGTCCGGTATTCTCCGGTGGAATCGTGGGTTCGCAGGTGGATGGAGATACGTATGCGGGATATTCCAAATTGGGCTATTTCGCGGGCATTGGCATTAATCGTAAACTATCTAAAGTGTTCGAAGCCGAATTCGCGCT
The DNA here is from genome assembly GCA_964387075.1 of uncultured Flavobacteriaceae bacterium. Lineage (GTDB taxonomy): Bacteria > Bacteroidota > Bacteroidia > B-17B0 > Aurantibacillaceae > PALSA-968. Next base: position 363,832 of record CAYLVB010000005.1, on the reverse strand, counting down.
CACTTTCCTCCAAAAAGGCGCCAGGAAGAATTACCAGACCGACTCGGCCTCGATCGCAAACGGAAATCTTACTTTCTATTTATTTCGTCTCGATTATGTGGAAATTCCTCTGGGCTTCAAAGTAAATTACAAAAGATTCAAAGCCGAGTTCGGCGCTTCGGTGGCGTATTTGATCCACTGGACCGAGCAAAATCAGAACGGGTATTACAACAATTACCTGCCCAACAATTACGACATCAGTGGGTATCTCGGGCTGGGCTACCAGCTCACCGACAACGTCTTGCTTAACCTGCGCAACGAGTATTCGGCCATTCCTTTTCGTAAATTCTATGGAACAGGCGTTTTCCGGGGCTATTTTCCTTACAATCTTTTTAACCAGGGATTATACAATAATCTCTTAATTTTGTCGCTCAACTACAAATTACCTGTAAAGGCGATAGCGGAGAATGCCCAGTAAATTGAACATAGCTGTTGCGGTTACAGGTGCCAGTGGCGCGGTGTACGCCAAAGTATTATTAGATACTTTGCTGGAGTGTAAGTCGCAGATAAAGCATGTGGCTGTGGTGATGAGCGATAATGCCAAAGAGGTTTGGGAGGTTGAATTAGGGAACAAGAACTACAAAAAGTATCCTTTCACTTTTTTCGGCAAAAATGATTTCAACGCGCCTTTCGCTTCCGGATCTTCCACTTATTCTTCGCTGATCGTTTGTCCCTGCAGCATGGGAACGTTGGGAAGGATCGCGGCCGGGATCAGCAACGATCTCATCACGCGCGCGGCCGATGTGATGCTGAAGGAAAGAAGAAAGCTCATCCTTCTTACGCGCGATACACCGCTCAATTACATCCACATCAAGAACATGGAAACGGTTACCCTGGCCGGCGGCATTATTTGCCCCGCTTCTCCATCGTTCTACAGCAAGCCGAAGAATTTTGAGGACATGGCAAAAACTGTTACGAACCGCGCGCTTTCGTTGGCGGGTTTGGAGGTGAAGTCCTTTAAATGGAACGAGAAAGATTAGTGGGGCGGTTGATTAGAATCGTCACTTTTCTTAGCTGCCGCGAAATCAAAGGCCAGGCTAAAGCGTAAGGTGTTTTGTAAAGGATTGCGCTGCGAAATCGGAACGAGGTAAGCCATGTCGATAGCGAACACGCTGTATTTAATGCCCATACCGAAGGTGAGGTATTGGCGGTTCCCTTTGGTCTTATCTTCATGGAAGAAGCCCATCCGGAAGGCCACCAGGTTGTCGTACCAGTATTCCATGCCTATGCCCTTGTTGATCTCTTTTAATTCTTCTTTAGCTCCGCCCGGCGCATCGTTGAAAGAACCTAAGATACCCGAAGTGATGCTGCGATAAGGATCTTTGCCCGCTTCAATTTCATAACCGCCGCTGCCATCAGGGATTTTTTGCCCGTTTGCATCAAGTTTATATTTGGGTGGAGTAGGCACTAATAATTTTGTGAGGTCAGCAAGAAAGGTAACGGTGTTGGTCTCGTCGAGGTGAATTTTCAAACCACCGCCCAGGCGCATTTGGATCGGAATAAAATCCTTTGATTGGGTGGTGGCGTTATCAGTGTAAGAGATCTTGGCTCCCACGTTCGAAATGTTCAGTCCGCCGCTTACTTCGGCGTTCTTGCTTTCGAGTTTCACTTTCTTATTGAGGTAATACATAGCCACGTCCACCGCGAAGGAGGTGCCGGGATGCGTAGAAGTTCCGTTAGGCAAAGGAATGCTGTTGGTGAGGTTCGAATAGATATACCGCATGGCGATGCCTGCCGAAAAAGTAGGGCCCAGTTTTTGGCTGTACCCACCGTCAACCGCGATCTCAGCGGGCTTATAGGTTCCAATATTACCTCCGTTGATATCCGTAAATTGAATGCTTCCTAAAGTGAAATAACGCAGCGATCCGGCCACCGCCGCCATCTTCCCGATCTTCTTGTAACCCGCTAAATAAGATAAACTAATGTCGGGCACCAATTGGCGTAACCAGGGTGTGTAGGACATAGAAAGGCCAAAATCCTTATCGGCCATCACGTATTTGGCGGGGTTCCAGTGCATGGAGTTCGCGTCGGGCGAAGAAGCCACGCCGCAATCGCCCAAAGCGCCGCCACGTGAATCGGGAGTGATCAGTAAAAAAGGAACCGCGGTAGTTACCGTATTGATACCACCCTTGTTGTAATTAATGGAGGATTGCGAAAAAGCCTGCACAAAGAACGCGCTGCCCAAGATCCCAAAAACAATTCCTTTATTCATTCCGTCAAAAAGCTTACGAATTTAAAAAATTAATTTAAAATAACCAGCTTTTCTATCTTGTCTGCTTTACTGCCTATCCCGTTCCTTACAGTAACTTTATAGATATACACGCCTTTTGCAAGTTTATCACCATAATCGTCCCGTCCGTCCCAATCTATACCCTGCGTGCGGAAGCCTTCGTTCTGAACGATCTGTTGCAGGGTTTTTACGATCTTGCCGGTTATTGTAAATACCTGCACTTGAACATCAAGCTCATCGCAATTCTGGTTATGTTCTACAAAGAATTTAGTTGCGGTAGAGAAAGGGTTGGGGTAGTTGAGCACATGCGCCAGGGCCACCTCCGCGGATTTTGCAACTACGAAATCTGTTGCGCTGGTGCTTGAATTATTTAAGATATCCCACACTTTCAGGTTCATGTGATGCGTACCTTCCGTTAAATTATTTACCTGGTATTTTATCTTTCCCGACTGGTATTTGTTCAGGTCGGCCTGGTAATAATCGTTGAGCACATAAGCGCGCGCCGAATTTCCATCCAGCGTGGCTACGATATCATGCCCCAATCCATTTCCCGTCGTGTTTATACCCGAAGAGTCATTGATCTCGGCATAGATGTAAGGATCGGTGTTGGTCAAACCGCCCGATACAAATTGATTGTCGTTCATAAAAAGTTTTACGCCCGGACCTACATTATCATTTACAGGGTTAGCGCTGGTTCCGCCCACCATGGCCTGTACGTAAAAACCGGCCGCGTCGGTAGTATCGGCCTGGGCGTAATAACTGATCTTACCCAATCCGTAATTGTACATGATGTCCTTAGGAATTATGCAGGTGAAAGAAAAATCTCCGTTCACAACAGAGGCCTTGCCACGGTAGATCGCGTTCTTCTGCAGGTAAAAATTATACGAGATACCGTTATTGGCATTGTCCAGCAAACTTAAAAGCACGGGCTTATCAAATATGGTTGGATAAATTGTTCCGTTGAAGGTATTTACTTTATTTCCGTTCGTATCAGCAATGAAACCGGTTACCGTATATTTTCCGAGAGCCGAAAGCGTATCGGCAACGCCGGTCACTGTTATCTTATTGTTGATCTTGGAGGTAGTAACATTTTCCTTCGGGTAAGACAGTGTCAATGCAGGGTCGCCCAAAAGTGTGAAGTGCAGGTAATTGGGCTGCGCCTGTTTTGTTTTGCGGATGATATCGCCCATGGTTGGATATTTTCCGTTGCTCAGTTTGTTCACGGCCGCCGGGTAGAAGGTAGATCCTAACGAAATACCATCGCTGGCAAAAGCGAGGCGCGTGGTAGTGAACAAACCGATGCCTCCGCCTTCCGGATTCAATAAAACATATTCTCCCGCGGAGGTGCGGTCAGGATCATCAAAGCGGCTGAACTCGCAGGTAGCGGTAAAGAACAAAGGCAGGTTGTTGATGTTGTTCCACGATTTGATCTGGTTCACCGTGATCACCTCCTCGTGCGAAAGACCAAGCTCTCCACCGTGACCCGAATAACCAATGATCAAAGCCCCGCGCGCGATCCGGCTATTGATGGCGTTCACCACATCCGGGTAACGGCGCCCGCCCGGAACTGTAACAACTTTGTAGGCGTCTTCATAGATCTTGTCGATATTATAACGTTTGTTTGCGCCCATGGAGGAAGCAAAACTCTCCGATTGGGTAACGAAAGTGATCTCCCATTGCCCACCCGGGTTGGCATCGTCGGCTATCAGGCAAACCCAGTTCCTCCAATCCTCGGCGTTGGCATTCACGCCTTCGCAGCAGGAAGAGGTAGGGATCTTCCGGGCATAATAGGTCTGTATCTTGTTCAGAACAATGTCAGCCTCGGATAAATTTCTTACCGTGAGGCGTCCAATACCAATATCAATGATCCCATCGGGATTTCCACAACAGTCGTATTGTCCTTCGTTATCGTCCAGCAGTCCATAAAAATCATCGCCGCTTTTTGAAGAGATATAACTTGCCGAATTATAACTTTGATAAGTAGGAACGAAATTACTGTTGGTGCTTAGGTTGAGATCCTTCATATCATAAGAACCATCGCCGTAGATCAACAAATGCTTGGGGCCGTTGCCCGGTGTAGCTCTTTTGTAAAGCATGCGCATGAAGAGGCGGATTGCGCTGATATCCTGCGCGCCCGAAGAGAATTCGTTGTAGATCTGTTGGGGCGTGACAACCACCGAAGTGAATTTTTCGTGCTTGGCATGCAGGTCGGCCAATTGCTGTGCATGCGACAGGAACATGGGATGGGCAACCACCACATAATCGACCGGTTGCACCGAATGCAGGTCCTGGTTGGCAATTTCTGCCGAATAGCCGGGCGTTTTGTAATTGGTCCCGTCAAAGGCGATGAACTTTCTCAATGTATCCGTAGGTAACACGAAACTGTGTATCCCGGAAGAGAAAGTGGTTTGCTGTTCGGCCACCGTGATGCCATTCGTAACATCCCAGATACGTAAGCCGGATATACCGCTGCTAAGATTGTATTGCGAGACCTTTCCGGCGCCCACACTTCGATAATCCATGAACGGCATTTGATTACCGATCATGATCATGTTACGCCGCGCCATCACCCAAAGGTAATTGAGCCAACCGCTTTCGTCGTTGTATTTGCGGTTAACACTTATAGAAATATTGGATGAACCCGAATTAATGAAATACTGCGAGGTACAGCCCGACAGATCTTTGCCCACATCGCAATCGTAGTCGGCGCAGGTAGTGCTAAAATACACGGTGTAACTTCCGCCGGGATAATTGATATCGAACGCGCCGGGAGGAAGACCTATACCGGGATCAGGACGCCTGCCCAGGATACTCGCCTTTATCCAAACGGTGTCGCTCTGCGCCGAAGGAAAACCGAAGTTGAAGCTGTAGGTGGCCTGGTTCTCGAAATTCTCGCCGTACATTTCGCGTCCTGATTTCACCAGGTTGGCGCCGTCGTTCTCATGGTACTGGCAATCATCGAAACCGGTAACGGTATACGTGGGTGCCAATGTAGAAGAAGCCTGCTGCTGCACGCGTTTGCCGGGCGTGGTTCCAACCGTGAGGAAATAGAAAACGGTGTCGGAATAAAAGTGTTTGATGCGACTGTAACGCGGGGTACAAAAGCCACTGGTTGAATTGAAAGCTCCGGCGTTGTATCTCCATTTGTGGGGCGATTGCCCGTAGAACAAAATGTAATCGTTGTTATCGAAACTTCCGTCAGCTTCTCCCTGCACGTAAATGGCGTTCTCGTTGAGGTCGTCGTAATGAAAACTGTTGTTATGTTCTGCAAGCATTTCTCCGCCGTTACCATAGATCCGGATGTTACGCGGGTCGATCGAAGAGGTGTTGATACCGAGCTTTTGCAGGAAGGCTTTGTCGATCTTGTAAATGGCGTTATCGGTTGTGCCGATCTTATACCATTTGCCGGTTGCCAGTACGGAGTTTGAAACGAAGAGGGTGGAAGCCTGTTGTTCTCTCGAGGAGATCGCTTCGCCGCTCGCTTTCCAATTCACGGAATAAGCCAGGAGCTTTTCAATTTTTCCGCTTTGTTTATTGATGCGCAGGGGCACCATTTTGGCATAGGCCTGAGGTGTTTTTTGCGCGTAGAGCGTTTGTGTTTCCAGGATCTCAAAATCGTTGGTGAGGTAGCTCTTGTTCACGCAGCTTTCTTCTTCGGCGCTAAGTGCGGCAACTTCAATGGCGGTTATTTCAGGCACCAATTTAGATGTGCCGCAGGGAGTGGTCAGGAAAAGATAGGGGAGGTAACTTTTTTCTTCGAAATAGCTTACATTATCAAAAGCCAACACGCGCTGCGTTTTTCCCTGCTTCTGGAAACCGGAGGGCTTCATCCAGTTAATACGCGTACCTTCCTTGGGAAGGTCTAAAAGCTGGCCCTGGCGGGCGCTTTGTGAGTAAGCACTGCACAAAACAAGGGTTAATAGGGCGTTTATAACTATTTCTTTCACTTTTCTGCTCATTTCCATACTTTTACTGAAACCTGTTCGAAACCTTAAACGTAAGAATTAATACATTATTGCCCTTAAATTTTTTTTGAAAAACAAATAAAAAGGTTATTTTTGTAAATTGAACTTTATATCTCGCCGATATATGATTAGAAAAATTACATGCATCCTGGTAGTTCTATTGAGTCTGGTCGTTGATACTGAGCTGAAGGCGCAAGACGCAGAGTTCACACAATTTTACGCCAATCCTCTCTATCTAAACCCTGCTTTCGCAGGAACGGCGCGATGCCCACGCTTTTGCCTCAATTACCGAAACGAATGGCCCGGCTTCTATAAAACCTACATTACTTACAGCGCTTCTTACGACCAACACATGGATAACCTATCCGGTGGTATTGGTCTTTTAGTGGTGCATGATCGTGCGGGTAACAGCACTATTAACACATTGGATGCCAGCTTTATGTATTCATACCAGCTTAACGTGAGCCGCGAGTTCTCCCTAAAGTTTGGTTTACAGGGTACTTACCACCAAAAATCGCTCGATTGGACCAAATTAACCTTTGGTGATATGATCGACCGCCGCCGTGGTTTCGTATATAATACCAACGAGATCCCGAATGGTTACCCCGTTATCACAAAACGCGCTGCCGACGTATCGGCCGGTATTCTGGGTTACAGCAAGCGTTATTTCTTTGGTTTCGCTGTCCATCATTTAACTCAACCTGAAGAAGCCTTCATTTCGCATAGCCCACTGCCCCGTAAATATACCGGTCACGCAGGTGCTATCATCCCCCTTCAAAAGGATAACGAGGTTTACCTGAGCCCAAACGTACTTTATCAGTATCAGGGTCAATTTCAGCAACTTAACTTAGGTCTATATTTCGTAAAAAGCAATGTGGTAGCCGGTCTCTGGTACAGAAACCAGGATGCGGTCATCGCCCTTTTCGGGTACCAAACCTCGAACTTTAAGTTCGGATACAGCTATGACGTAACTATCTCGAAATTAGCCAACGTATCGGCCGGATCGCACGAGCTTTCCATGCAGATCCAGCTTAACTGCCGCCCGAAACACAAGAAGTTCCGTACGGTTAGTTGCCCATCTTTCTAAGAATCTTGAAAATAATTGTAACTTTGTTAAACTTTTTACGTTTAAAAGAAAACTTAGTTTGTTGTATGATGATGAAAACGAACCTGTTTAGATCAGTTGGCTTAGCTTCGGCGGCCGTTATTTTATTGGCTTCCTGCGGTGCCGAAAGGTCGCCGGTTACAGGATGGGCCTATAATACCCCTGAGAACGGCGGCTTTGAAAAAGTGCCTTATGAGGAGCAGGAAACAGGCCCCGGGCTTGTTCTGGTGGAAGGCGGTACCTATACCATGGGCCGTACGGAGACAGACGTAACTTACGACTGGAACAACATTCCGCGCCGCGTAACCGTATCTTCTTTCTACTTAGATGAAACAGAAGTGACCAACTTCTCCTATCTCGAATACCTGTATTGGACAGGCCGTGTATTCGGTCCTACTTACCCCGAGGTATATTATAAAGCATTACCCGATACTTTGGTGTGGCGCGAGAAACTCGCTTATAACGAGCCTTACGTAGAGTATTACCTGCGCCATCCTGCTTACCGTGATTACCCGGTTGTAGGTATAAACTGGTTACAGGCAAACGATTTCTGTACCTGGCGTACCGATCGCGTGAACGAGTTCATCCTCATTCGCGAAGGTTTATTAGACCACGTACCAACTCCTACCGACGCGGATTACTTCAGCACAGAAGCCTATATGGCCAAAAAATGGCAAGGTCAGCTGAAACAAAAATTACCTTCATTTGATGAAGCAAACCCCGAGCGTGATGTGCGCATGGAAGACGGTATCTTTTTACCGAACTACCGCCTGCCCACAGAAGCGGAGTGGGAGTACGCCGCTTACGGTTTGATCGGGAACACCATTGGAGAACGTATCACCGACCGCCGTGTTTATTCATGGAACGGTCACGGTGTTCGTAACCCCGACGAAAAATACATTGGTCAAATGCTCGCGAACTTCGTTCGTGGTGCCGGTGACTACATGGGTACTGCAGGTTTCTTAAATGATAACGCTGACGTAACCGCTCCTGTATATTCTTTCTGGCCTAACGATTATGGATTATACCATATGGCTGGTAACGTTTCTGAGTGGGTAATGGATATCTATCGTCCTTTGACCTCGATTGACGCGAATGAGTTCCGTCCTTTCCGTGGTAACGTATTCAAAACACAATTGAAAGATACCACAGATGGTACCATCATGACCAACACCGAAGCGGTATATAAAGATACCATCGACCACAAGAACAAAAGAGTGGGTATGCCCGGTTCAAAAGGTACTTTGATGAATGATCCGCAGGATGTTCTTGATACCGCTTATTCTTCAAGAGTTGTGATGTCTATCCCCGGCCGCGTAATGTGGAGGGATGTGACGATCGCGAAACCGGAGGACAGGCTCGATGAGCGTCGTAATTACAAAACTTCAGATTACCGCGATTACCTCGATGGTGATGTGAACTCAAGTATCTACTACCAGGAAGGTGAGGACGCGTATACCGACAAATCAGGTAAGCTGATGTACGAATACGCCAAAACATCACTGGTGAACAACTGGAGCCGCGTGTACAAGGGAGGTTCATGGCGCGATCGCGCTTATTGGATGAACCCCGGTTCGCGTAGGTACCTCGATGAGAAATTAGCGGCTGCTTACATTGGTTTCCGTTGCGCGATGACCCGCGTGGGTAGTCCAACAGGTCTTGGTAAGTAAGCGGGAAAATAGAAATTCAAACCCAGACGTTACGTCTGGGTTTTTTTTGTGCCAATGTATTTTTTAAGATTAAAGAACCCGAAAAACGGTTTATGGAAATAAAAAAACTACACGATATTTTTCTGAACTGCGGGCAGAAGGTTTGCACCGACACCCGCAAGATCGAGAAAGGTGCGCTTTTCTTCGCTTTGAAGGGCGATAACTTCAACGGCAATAAATTTGCCGCCAAAGCCATTGAAGGCGGTTGCGCTTATGCCGTGGTTGACGAGAAAGACGCTGGCACTAGCGACAAATTCATCCTAGTTGCGGATGTGCTGAAGGCCCTGCAGGACCTCGCCAATCATCACCGCAGGCAATTTGATATACCCGTGATAGCTATTACAGGCAGTAACGGCAAAACAACCACCAAGGAGTTGATGTATGCGGTACTTTCCAAAAAGTTCAGAGTACAGTATACACAGGGAAATTTAAATAATCACATTGGCGTACCGTTAACCTTGCTCTCCATAACAAAGGAACATGAAATGGCTGTGGTTGAAATGGGCGCCAATCACCAGGGAGAGATCGATGCGCTTTGCAAAATAGCGGAACCCGGTTTCGGCGTCATTACCAATATCGGTAAAGCCCACCTCGAAGGTTTTGGCGGCATTGAAGGGGTGAAAAAAGGAAAGAGCGAGATGTACCGCTACCTGAAAGAAAAGAACGGCACCGTTTTCGTGCATGGCGATGATGATGTGCTGATGGAACTGAGCGCGCAGAACAACAAGGTTACTTACGGAACAAAAAAACTATACGACATCGTGGGTAAGTACAGCGAGAGCAATTTATTTGTTGAGCTGGCCTGGAGAACGCGTTACGCAGCTCATGAACTAAAGGACGCGCCGTATGTAAAATCCAACGTGGTAGGGGTTTACAATTATTACAACGCTTTGTGCGCCGCCTGCGTAGGAAATTTCTTCAAAGTGGAAGATGATCTTGTGCGGGAAGCGATAGAAGGCTACGTGCCTACCAATAACCGTTCGCAATTGCACAAAACGGCTAACAATGTATTGATCCTCGATCATTACAACGCCAATCCCAGCAGCATGAGCCTGGCCATTGAGAACTTTTCGCAGATGCAGTTCCAGAACAAAATGCTGGTGCTGGGCGATATGCTTGAGCTGGGCGGCGAGGCATTTAAGGAACACGCCCTGATCCTGCAATTGCTTCGTGAGAAAAAAATGGAAGATTACATCCTGGTAGGTCCGATCTTCTCGGCGCTGCAAAAGGAAAAAAGTTTCGTTTCTTCGGAGAAGGCGCTCGAGTATTTGCAAAAGAACCCCGCCAAACAAAAGACCATTCTTATAAAAGGTTCGCGGGGCATTGCCCTGGAGGAAGTTATAAAAGCCCTTTAGGAACTTCTTTCGCCGGCTATTAAAAACTATCACTTACCGAAAATCAAGGATCTCCCGAAAGCTGGGGGTTAATTTTGTAATATGCGTTCATTCGGCAAAATTGCATTGATACTAGCCGCTGCTTTCAGCGCTTCACTCACCGGCTCTTCCGTTTCAAAAAAGAACACGCCAGCCCAGGTAACCGTTAAAAAAGAGGGCGACCGCTACCGCCTTTACCGTAATGGGCAACCCTATTGGATACAAGGAGCAGGGGGATATAAATACTACGATAAATTAAAAGAGTATGGGGGAAATTCCGTACGTCTATGGAGCACGGATGGAGCGGAAGCTTATCTTGATAAAGCCTACGCCCTGGGACTTACTGTCACGTTAGGATTGGAGCTGGGCCATGAAAGAAAAGGCTTCAATTACAGCGACAGGAATGCGGTGAAAAAACAATTTGAGGAAGTTAAAAAACAAGTGCTTAAGTATAAAGATCACCCTGCCTTGCTGATGTGGGGTGTGGGAAATGAGATCGACCAGTTCGCAAAGAATTTCGCGGTGTGGGATGCCGTGCACGACATTGTAAAGTTCATTCATGAAGTAGACCCCAATCATCCAACCACCACCATGTTGGCGGGGGTGCCTGCACCTCATATCAAACAATTGATGAAACGTTGTCCCGACCTGGATATACTTTCTATCAACGCTTTCAAATGGATAGCTCCTGTAAGAAAGGATATAACCGAAGCGGGTTGGAACGGGCCTTACATTATTGGTGAGTGGGGAGCTTCCGGGTATTGGGAATGTGATAAAGTTCCATGGGGTGCGTTTATTGAAGAGACCAGCACACAAAAGGCAGAGGCATGCGCAGAAAGATATAAGGTAGGGATCAAGGACAATTACGACCGTTGCCTGGGTTCTTATGTTTTTTATTGGGGGTGGAAACAGGCCAGGACACATACCCTGCTTAGTTTATTTTCTGAAGACGGCCAGGAAATAGGCGTGCTGGATGTGCTGCAGAAAGAGTGGACAGGTAAGGAAAGAGACAATCGCGCACCTTCTATAGTACCTGTTGGTATTGATAACCTGGCTACGCATACAGGCGCTTACCTCAAGCCGGGAACAAAGCACATGGCATACACGGATGTGAAGGATCCCGATTCCGACACGATCTATTATTACTGGGAGATCTATCCCGAAAGTACGGAGAAAAAAGAAGGTGGGGATGTAGAGGCAAAGCCTGCCCCGCTTCCGGGTCTTATTCTTGATGGAAAGACCAAAGCACTTTCGTTCAAGGCCCCGCAAAAGGAAGGACCCTATCGCTTATTTGTTACCGCCTACGATGGAAAGAACCACATGGCAACGGCCAATGCGCCATTCTATGTAAAAAAATAATTCCTTTATTGTTTAACAAGTAATTTCTGCATGTAACCCTGCTGGTATTGCACCCAGCCTGCCAGCTTTTGATGCGCCACCTCTACATTGATCTTCGTGGCGATGTTATGCTGTTCGGTCGGATCCTTTAAAAGGTCGTACGCCTCTGTGCTGTTGCGTGTAGCGTTATAGATGTATTTCATATTTCCTTCGCGGAAACCGAAGAGGTGATCAGACCAAGGGCAGAAGAAATAAGTTCTGTTCTGTGAAACCGCAAAAAGGTCAACACCTTGCCATTTGCCGGGTGCCGGGTATCCCAGTATGTGCATAATGCTGGGGGCAATGTCAACCGTGCCGCCAATATCTTTTTTACGTGCGCTTTGAAAAATCGGGTTGATGAACATGCAGGGAATATGCACGTTCTCTTCGTAGATCTTCGATGCATGCGTAGTTTGATCGTGGCGACCGAATGCTTCGCCATGATCTCCGATCACAACTACTAAGGTGGAACTGTCCAGTCTATTGCTCATCAATTCATCCAATATGTTTTGCAGGATCCTGTCGCTGTGGTTCACCGCGTTGAGGTAACGGTTCAGGATCGTGTCTGAAGCAACGTACATAGTTTCTTTCCCGGAAGTATAATAAGGATAATGTGTCTGGTAGGTCCACCATACACTGAAAAAGGGTTTTGAAGGATCCTTTTTGATCCAGCTTAAGAGCGCTTCGGCGCTGCAGGCGTCATCAATGCCATCTAAAGGGTTCCATTTTTCATCTTTTTCCTGGAACTGGTTCGCGCACTGCGTGCTTTTGCAATCCTTTATTTCATCAAAGTGGTGATTGGCCAGGAATTCGCCTGCCTTCTGGAAGCGATTATCGGCCGAATTGAAGAAGGAAGTTCTGTAACCCGCCCGCGCCAATTCGGAACTGAGCGTTGGGATTTTAACATCGGGATGTTCCTGTGTAAGACTGGCATACGACAACCAGGGGTAAAGCGATCCCAGCAGGCATACCATGGATTTGTTGGTGGCAGGCGCGTGCGCGTACATGTTTTCGAAAACGATCGCGTGTTCAAGTTGCTTTTCGAGTGCCGGTGTAACTTTGTATAAAGTGTCATAAGGCTGCACATACTCTGCGGCTGTGGATTCAAGCACCACCAACAGCACATTTTTTATTTTTCCAGCATAAAGTGAATGATGCGCGACGGCCCGATCTGTTTTTTTTGCTACTGAAAATGTAAGACTGTCGGCAACCTGCATGCTGTAAAGTTGTGGCTCGGCGGCAAATGGGTTGACCGATCCCAGGAATGCTGCCACGGGGTTGGCGAGCTTATCAGGTTCTATATTATAGGCCGGAAGCGCGTTGCCTGCTGTAACAAGGTACCCCAGGTTTAAAAGAACTAGAACGCTTGCGGCAATACGTTTTGTTCTGCCGCTCATCTGGATGATGGACGCGAGGTAGATCAAAAGGATGCATAAAGCGGCAAAGGCCAGGCATACCAGGATCACATTCAGAAGATATGCCGCGGTAACATTGGAAGCCACCGCGCTTTTTGCATCCAGGCTGTCCAGAAAACCGGAATAATAGAGCCAGCGTGCGTTGAAAGGCTTACCCAATAATTCCACGAGCCTTATATTCATTATTCCGCACAGTAGCGATAGCAATCCAAGGAAAATGAAGGTGCAGGCTAGTGCATATTGTACTCGCCTGAACTTTTGAAATGCGAATAGCAGTCCAATAAAGATCACGGTAAGGCAACTCATATACAAATGATCATAAAATCCAGCGAACAGGAATTTGAGAAAATGCGTCAAGGGATGGTAGTAAAGGTCCCAGCTGAATAGAGATACGGAAGGTCTGATGAGGCAAAGCAGCAAGACGGTGGCGCCGCCGGTGCCAAGTACCAGTTTATACGGACCGGGCTTGCTTTTTTGAAATCGCCTGGTAAAACCCCATGCCAGTGACAGTGCCAGTATTAAAAATAGAAATAGACCACCTGAGAAATTCAGGATCGATAACTGCTGTTTGGGGCGTATCTCCTCAAGTGAAAGGTGCTGTATTGAACACGTGCTTAATGCCAGGCTATGATAATCACTTTGAGGATCTTTGTTCACATCCCAGATGTCGGAAGGCACACCGGCCGGTCCTTTCGTAATCCAGAAAACGTAATCCAGTAAAGTATGCGATCTAAGTGTGAATTTTACTGAGAATTTGCCATCTTTAAGGAGCATTGGGGTGTAGTGCAGATTTCCTTTCCGGTAGGTGCCTGCCGGCCAAAGTTCTTTGTCCTGCTCTTTCCAGTCGTTGATGCCCCACACCAGGTAAACTTCTTCGGCATTCGCGCATACATACTCTATGGTTTGTTGCACGGTGTACGAAGCAAGAGTAGATGTTTCTGCCTTTAAAAGTACCGGGAACAAAAAAATAGATACGAAGAGCTTTTTCATAATTTTTCTTTTGTTACCGGGATAGGTACCGAAGCGGTACTCACTTTTCCTTCTTCATCACTAACGTAGAGATAAAGCCGGTACATGGAGAGCTCTCTCGGGATCGTCACCTTCACCGATCTTCCTTCATCCAGGTATTCAATGTTTTTAACGCGTTCCAGGAAATTATTTTTATGGAGATACCATTCGTATTTGAGTTTTCCTTCGCTATTGCCTACAGCTGTATATACATATTCGTTCCCTGCTTTGTAAGTTCCGGGCGACTGAATGGCAAATTCGGTATCGCGCCCTGCTGTTTTTGTTCCGGTCCATAGTTCTTTTAGTGCAAAATAGGAAGGTTTAGGCCGGCCTTTGAAATCGGTGAGTCCAAACCAGGTGCAGCTGCCTTCCATCCGGTCATGCCAGCAATAGGCAAAGCCGCCTATGTTAGAGCCTTTGTGTGCCAGCACGTAATTGTTCCACTGTTGGTTATACCAGGCCGCTTTTTCTTTTTCACTGTCTTCGGTCAGAAGACCATCTTTGCTCCGGTTATAGTGCGGGTCCCAGTAGCCGCGCGGACCGAACTCGGATATAAGATAGGGGCGAAGCGAATCAAATTGCCAGGTAATGTGATCGAGTTGCGAGATCTGTTCTTTATAATAAGAATTGATGCCCATCGCGTCGAGTGAGGGTGCCCCATCACGGAAAGCCACCAGCTCGCCGGCCAATTGGTATTCTTCATGCTCGATGCAGGAGAACACGGGCCTCGCCGGGTCTAGTTCATGAATGCGCCGCGCAAGATATTCGATCATTTTTACATACTGGCGCCGTACGTTCACCAGGTAAGGCTTTGAATAATGATGTTTCAGCAATCCCCAGGTCTCGTTGCCCAGCGACCAGGCCACGATGGCTTGTTTGTCTTTGAACTCGATCACCTTTGCTTCTACATCGCGTATGTATTTTTTTACGGCAAGGGAGTCTTTGTAAAAATCGGTTGCGGGATCGAACCAGAAGCCGTAAAGCACATTCAGATCGTATTCGGCGGCGATGTTCAGGATGTTTCGGTCATAAATGCCATGGTCGTAGCGGCGAATGGTGTTGGCTCCCATGGCTTTTATCATTTCAAGATCTTTCTCAACCTGCCTGCGGGTAAGCGGCATGAAGCCATCGCGCCAATCGTGCGCGGTGTTATAGGCTACTCCGCGAAAGTAGCAGGGCTCGTTGTTCACCCAGAGCTCGTAATTTCCATGTTTGCCTTTTACAAAGGGAGAGTTGTACGTTTTTGATGGAAGATCAAGATAGTGCTCATTGCCTATCAAAGGCGAAATAGAAAAGGGGCTGGAACCGAACTGTGTATTCAAGCTTGCATAGCTTTCTTTATGGAGCGAAAAATCCAGTTTGTATGTTTTTGGGTCATTCGCAAAATGGTATGTTTCTATTCCTGTGTGGAGTATGACCGCTTTGATCTCCCTGTACTTTTCACGGATAGCAGAGAAAGCAGCTTCGAACCATTTTGTTTGCTCAACTCCTGCCGGGCTGCCCATGCCGGTGATCATAATTGGCTTCTGAAATTTTCCTAAATGATCACGGAAGGGTTTATATAGGTCGGAGAAACTATACCAGTCGTTGTCGTTGCTGGCATCTCCGTAATTCACGCAGGGTACGCCTATCCAGTCCACAAACTTTTCACCGGGGTAAAAGGCTTCACAGGCAGGGTGGCGTGGCGACCACACCCAGGTGATGTTGGATATGCCCAGGCCGGTGAAATAAGTATTGAGGTACTGCCATGCCTTTTTAAACTCGTTTCCGCTTTTCCCGTTCAGGGAAGTGTCCAAAGGCAGGGAAATGAAAATGGGTTTTCCAAAAGACCTTATTCTGTCGGCGCAATTCTTCAGGAAGCCATCCTGTTCGTGGCGCAGGATCGAAGGATATATGGTTTCTTTCACTTTCCAGGAAACGAAAGGCACAGCATTTTTTTTGTCGATCTTCCCCAGGGTCATAGGTGAGAAGGCAGATGCTGTGTCTGCCCATTCCTGTTCTACAGATACCAGGTTGATCCCTGTAAGTGGAATGAACGGGATCCCGCCCTTGCCGGAAGACTCAATCCCAATAAAAAAACCTCCGCCTTCCTTGGAGATCAATTGGGTTTCATTGCCGGGTTCGTTCTCAATGGTGCTGTAACTTAAAAAGGCAAGTGAACCTGCTAGTATCAGAACAGTAGCGCCGTTCTGCATAAAACTGTATATATTCTGCTGGGTCCTTGTTAAGAAAGTAGTGATGCTCGAGCTTACCCGAACCAATCCGGGTATGCCACTCAGGATCCTTTTTGCGTCGTCAAGAAATTTTTGCTGGCTCATGAGTGTAGTGTACCCCAACATGCCTATCACAACAAACGAATAGAAGGCCATGGCCATGCTGTATGGACTCCAGTCAATCGAAAGTCCGTACCAAATAAAGGTGATGGAAATCAGGATCACGCATATATTGGGAATGTTCAGGCGGAAACAATTGCTGTGCTCATCTTCTTTGGGAGTGGGTATGTAGGGTACTTTTATATTGAATATGGCGTAAACAAAGCCTACCAGGAAGATCCACCAGGTGGCGGCACGCAACATCCCACCTGTTATATGCAATCCGCGCTCATGTTTTTCAAGAAGCCAGCGCTGCACATAAAAACGAACGAGCAATGACATCACGCACATCGGAAAGAAATACCAGGCGAAATTAACCAGGTCCACTTCCCAGGGAACACGAGCCACGGCTAATGCCACCAAAGGAATGATGATATCGATCAGATTAATAAGCCCGAACAGGAAATACCAGGGCACGCTGGCATAATGGATGCGTTGCCGCCAGGTAAAATTTTTGAATAGGCCAGGGTACACGCGGAACAGCAGTTCAAACACACCGCGCGACCATTTCAATTGCTGCTTATAATAAGCCGAAAGTGTTGCGGGCACAAGGCCTCGTGCCAGGACCTCCGGAACGTACACGGCCTTCCAGCCTTTAGCTTGTAATTGCATCGCGGTATGCATGTCTTCTGCCAGGCCGGCCGCGTGTCCCCCAATAGAATCAAGCGCCTTCCTTCTAAAGGTGCAATTGGCCCCAATGGCCTGTACGGTGCCGAATGAATTCATGGTCATCATCATGGGGCCGTAGAAGTGGTAGGTTTGTTCGGCCGCTCCCCTCGCGATAAAGCTTTCTTCCTGGTTTCCGTACGATTGTACGCATTGTACATAACCGATCTTCTCATCCTCAAAATAAGGCAGCACGCGATCCAGGAATTCGGGACGCGGAACGTGATCAGGGTCCAGCACCAGGCAGATCTCTCCGCTGGCGCCTCTCAGGGCATTATTGATATTGCCCGCCTTTGCGTCTGTTTTTTCTTTTCGCGTTACGTGTATCACACCTAGTTCCTCGCAGACTTTTTTCAGCTCAGGATCATCTCCCTCGTCGCATAAATAGTTCGTATGCGGGTAACGAACATCGCACATCGCCCTTAATGTACGGATGATCATATCGCGTGGCTCACCGGGACAGGAGGTTGTAAGAATGTCAACAGTCCAGTTTCGTGTTTGCGCAGGAGCTTTTGGTACGGAAGGACTCCAGTAATAATACCATTCGTTGAACATCTTGGCCAGTTTGAACAAGAGTGCAATGGTCAAAAGCCAGAATAGTGGGGTATATCCTGACTCCACGTTCTGAATGAACCATCCGAAAAACACCAGTGCGGAGAAAATACCGCAGCAGATCAAAATTCTTACTGTGCGTACCTCCCGTTTCGACGGAATTTTCACTTTCACGATGTCCTCACTCCTCTCAGCACCCATTTTCGACGATTCTCAAAAAAGCAAACCCCTGCCGGCGTTACTTTCCTTTATTCGAAGTTAATAGTGATGAGTGGTCTACACGCCTGTTATTCGATGATAACAAGTTTTGGTAGGTTGATTATGGCGGATAAGGGAACAGGGAAAAATGTAAGCTTATTTTCTCCGGGAATGATGTAATAAAAAATATGAAAGGATCAGCGGTTTAGATACTGCGCGGCTTCGGGACCGTATATCTTTTTGCCGTCTTTGTAAACCACAACGAATGCGTCGTTAATGCCAAGGGCTATCACTTCTTCACGCAGCTTCTTCGCAAATTTAGCTTCGCTAAAGGAACCCACTGTATAAATGTAAAGATCGTTCACCGCCAGGTATTTTACAGGCCAGGTTTTCACTTTCAGCCAGTTATCGGCCACGTTTTGCGGCACCTGCCTGCGGAAAGCCCCGATCTGCACTTTAAATGTAATTCCATCGTCATTCACTTTTACACCATTTTCGGCGGTGGGTGCGGGGCCTGTTGTAACTCCATTGCTGAAAGGCTGCACATTTGTGGCCGGCGTGTTATTTGTTGCAGGTGTATTGGTTACAGGAGTATTTGTTACGTTGGCGCCCGGGAAGATAATGGGTTGCTCTTTTAGCTGGAAGGTTGCGTTGCCGGCCACTTTATCAAGCGATTCATTTACCGCGGCGCGTTTTCCATTCAAATAGCCTCCTACAAAGGCGTCGCGTATACCAAGCGCATTGACCTTTGCGCGATCCGCGTTCACTTTTTCAAAGCTGCTGTAAATGCCGGCGGTGTAGCGGTAATAACCTGTTGGCAGTGCTTCTTTAAAGATCGGGCCCAGGTTCAACAGGCCGGCGGCGTTCACCGCGTTGCCGTACACACCAACTTGCACCGTATAAAAAATTCCATTCAGGGTTGCCAGGTCGCCACTGGAATTAAGCAGTATCACATTCGTAACCGGAGGCTCCGGGTTTACGGGCACATTGCTGTTCTTATCGATACCTGCCGTGCTGTTGGCGTTGGGCGTAATGTCTGTTCCGTTCTTTGCAAGCTCTTCAAGCGCTTCAGAAAGCGGTATGCGTTTACCGTTGCGGTAAGCCACCACAAAGGCGTCGCTGTATTTTAATTTGCGCAGGTCGTTCTTCACGGCGTTGGCTTTCTGGAAATCGTTGAACTTACCAACCTGGTAGCGGATGAAACCGAAATTGGTAGACTCAGCGCCGATCGGAGCTAAGCCCGCGAAACGGGCGGGTTCTATAGGGTTCTTAAAGGCTCCTATCTGCACGCGGAAGGTAATTCCTTCAGGCAATTTCTCATCTAAAGGTATTGGGTTGGCGTTCGAGTAAGCGTTGTTGTTCTTCACTTCAAAGCCGTTCGCCTTTACATCATTGGTTGAAGCCTTTATAGTATTGGTATTGCTTGCGGCAACCGTATTGGTATTGGCCGTAACGGTATTTGTGTTTACCGCGACCGTGTTAGTGTTTGCGGTAACGGTGTTCGTGTTGGCAGTAACTGTATTCGTAGCGGCTACCGTATTTGTAGTGGCGGTGTTATTGGAAGCAAAGCGCAGGATGTTCTCGTTGGTGCTCTTCTCGTTGCTCAGCTCGATCCTTCTTGTCTGCAGGTTCTTGATCTGTTGCGCCAGTTTGATCTTGTCGCCGGGATCGGTCGTGTTCTGCTGCTCTTTTTTCTTGGCCGCAACCTCGTCTCCCAGATCTTTCAGGTATTGGTCAATGATCTGGTTCTGTTCCTTAAGGTTATCGCTTGAGCTGGGCTGGTTGCGCAGGGTGGCAAGTTGATCATCTTTCTGCGTGGCACTTACACGATAGGTTTCGGAATAGCTGCTGTATTTAGTGGGGCTGGTAGTATTTGGCCTGGTGTCTGTTGCCGCTACGGTATTGATGTTGTTCATCGTGTTTTGATCCAGTGTTTTCGCGTAAGCGTCAGATTCCTGTTTCTTGCTTTCGGCCAGCTTGCGTGTGTTGTTGGATAGCTCCATCAACGAATCAGACCTGCTCCTGGCAAGATCCGCTTCCTGCTGCTTTTGTTTCTTCGCGTCGCCCTCGGGCATGGTGGCGATCTCATTCTGCAGGGCTTCGTATTTGTTCTTCTGCTCCTTCGACGCGATCTCATTTTGGATGGCCGACTGGTTGTATTTAACTAGATCACTTTGCAAAGAAGTATATTTTTTATACTCGGTCGAGTTCTTCACTTCATTGGCTTGCTCGGGCGTGAGGCTCGTAGCATTGGTGTTCACCGCTACGGTATTGCTGCTAGACACCGTATTTGTGTTTACAGCAACAGTGTTCGTTGCAGCCACGGTATTGGTGGTGGCTACGGTATTTGTATTGACCGTGGTTGTATTGGTATTTGCGGCAACGGCTCCGTCACCGAGCGCTTGCTTCGCTTTCTTCAGTTCGGCTATCGCGCTTTCCATCAGCTCGTTGATCATCAGAAGCGATTCGCGTTTTTGTTTCTCCTCCTTCAGGCTTGCCAGTTTGTTGTGATCGTCGATAGCTTTTTTGTGAAGATCAGCGGCTTTTCCCTTCAGTTCGAGTTCTGTTGGGGTGCTTCCGGATGTCTTCTCTGCCTTATTGAGATCGGTAAGCAGGGCGTTGTATTCTGCTGTATTGGCATCGTACAATAATTTCAAAGCGCTGATGGCGGTGCCGGTCTCTTTGGCCAGTTTGCCTTTGATGTCTTCGATCTGTTTGTCTTTGTTCCCGGCTACGAGGTTTGCTTTCGGATTGGCTTTCTTAAGCAAAGCCAGGGCTTCTTCCTGTTTCCTCAGGGCTTCTTTCTCTTTTTCATCCGCGTTCCCTAAGGCGCCGATCTTGGCCTCTGTATCGTTTTGCGCTTCGGCTTCCTCTCTCAATTTACCGGCTGCCTGCTTCATCCGCTGCGCGTCATTCATCAGCTGCTGCGCCTGCTGCACGTCCGGGTTCTGAGCGTCACTCTGCGCGGTGATCTGCGTAATGGCCTCTTTGTTGGTCTCATAATTCGCGTCGTCACTCTGGTACTGTAATTTGGCTGCCTGGTATTTGAAGCCCGCGGCGTCTTTCTCAAGGGCCAGGATCTTGCTCAAGGCGTTCTGTTTATCGGCCCCGCTCATCGTTTTCGCGTCTTTGCGCAATTGCAAGGCCTGCGCGCTAAGGTCATTGCCCTGTGTGTTCAGCTGCGCGATCTGTTTGTCATTCTTAGCGGCGTTCTCTTTAGCCACATCCATCTTCAATTGCTCCAGTTGCTGGTCTAAGGTGGCATTCTCTTTCATTAACTCAGCTAACTTTTCATCAGCCTGCTTTTTCAGTTGCTGCGCTTTGGGATCGGTATATTCGGTAGTGCTGAATACTTTCTGCTCTTCCGCAAAGTTCCCCTGTGAAGAGGCAACCATCGTATTGATGTTCTGTATACGTGGATCTTCATTGTCAGCCACTAATTTTATTTCCGAAGTATCTTTGATGTTATTGGTGGCAGTAGCTGTATTTGTGTTCACCGCTACAGCGTTCTGTTTCTCCTGCTCCTTGATCGTATTTATCACCAGCTTCTCGTCTTTCTGCAGCCCGTTCTTCTTCTCGGTCAGGTCCTTGATCTCTTTGTTGATGCGTGTTTTATCATCGCCCGTTTTAGCCTGTGCCAGTTCCTGCTTCTTTTCTTTGATCGCATCATCGGTTATGGCTATGTATTGCGTCAGTACCTCCGACTTCTTTTTATTGTTGTCAAGGGTATTACCTGAATTATTCAGGCCGGCAATGTCATCCTCAAACTTCTTGAACTTCTCTTCATATACATTGGGTTGAACGTTCGTGCTCACTGTATTCGTCGCCGCCACAGTAGTTGTATTGGTAGCCGCAACTGTATTGGTATTTGTAGTGGCTACCGTATTGGTGTTGGTGGTTGAAAGCGTATTTGTTGCGGCAACCGTATTGGTTGTGACTACGGTATTGGTAGTTGCTACCGTTGTATTGGTGGTAGCGGGCTTAACCCAAACAGGTTCCTTGCCTTCTTTGATGTTCGAAGCGTACTCGGCCTCGCTCTTCAGGGCGTCTGACTCTTCCTTCAGCGTAGTGATCTTGTTCTGGTTGGTCTTCGATTCTTTCTGTTTGTCAGCAAGGTCCGTGTTCAATTCATCTTTCTGCGCGTTCAGGTTATCAAGCATTCCTTTGTCTTTGGTCTTTTCTATCTGCTTGTCGAGATCGGCTATTTGCGTTTTGATCTCGTTCTCCTCTTTGTTGATCTTGTCCTGTTTTTTCTCCGCGGCCTTCAATTCATTCTCTTTGTTCTGGGCATCAGCCTTGATAGATTCCACAAGGGCGTTGGTCTGGCTCTTTTGCTTGCTCAGGTCCTCGAGTTGTTTCTGCAGGTTCTCCAGTTTAGCGATGGCCTCTTTGTTGTTCTTGGTCTTGTCGGCTTCTTCCAGTGCCTTGGCGTATTGTAAGTTCAGGTTAGCTTCTTTTTGTTTGTTGTTAGCGTCCACTTCCAATTGCTGCGCGATGGTGTTGGCGGTCTTCGCCTGCTTATCGTACAGGTCGGCTTCCTGTTTCAGTTTGTCGGCCTCCGACTGCAACTCCTGTTTCTTCACGGGATTCGTTTCGCTATTGGCCTTGTTCTGCATCTCTGTATATTCCTGTTTCTTATCGTTAGCCTGGTCCTGTTTAGAGTTCGCCGCGCTGAAGGCATTCGTAGCATCCTGTTTCAGGTCATTGGCCTCTCCCTGCATTTCCTTGGCGTCGGTGTAAGCCATGTCTACCAATTGCTTATTGCTCACATTATTCGTGGTGGCTGTATTGGTGGCCACAGTGGTATTCGTAGCTACAGCGGTATTGGTTGTTGCTACGGTGTTGGTAGTGACGGCAGTGTTGGTAGTGGGAGTGTTGTTCTTCGGATTGGCAAGCGGATCATTGGGATTGACATCAAAATCAGAAGCGTTCACGTTCATCTTCGATTTCTCTTCGATCAGGGCCATGTACTGCGCGTAATTGTTGTCGTCCTGCTCGTTGGTGTCGAAGAAATTAGTGATGACGAGTTTTTTATCATCGTATTCAATGGTCTGCCGGTAAGGTTTGTAGCTGTAAGCGGTTGGAACCGTAACACCTTCCGATTGCGTTGGAAATCCCGCGTTCTCTACCGTAAAGATGTATTTGCCTCCGTTCGAGATCTTGATGTTGTACTCGCCGTTCGCGTCGGCGGTAAAGGTTCCCATGTCATCGCCGGTATCGATGTTCTTCACCTTGATGCGGGCCTGCACGCTTTGCGTCTGTGTTTTCTTGACCACGGTTCCTTTTATGAAGGCAAATTCGGCGGGCCTGCGCTCGGTGAGGATGCGGTATACATCCACTTTGCCAACAGTACTTTGCCGCGTACTGGCCAGGAAAGCGATCTTCTCGAGCGAGTCGGTCACAAACAAATAATCATCGTTGGGCGAATTGATCGGGAAATCGAGGTTCACCGGTGCCTTCCACTTTTTTGTGCCTTCATCAAATTCAGATTTAAACACGTCGTAACCGCCCATGCTGTTATGACCTTTGGAAGCGAAGTACAGCACGCTTCCGTTCGGGTGCAGGAAAGGGTAATCCTCGTCGTATTCGGTGTTCACGGCCCCGGGTAAATTCTCCGGCTTGCTCCAGTTACCATTGGGCAATCTGCGCACAATGTAAATATCCTTGTTATCTCCCGAACCATAGCTGGCGTAGTACAGCTGATCCTTGCTGGCGGGCAGGTAAATGATCGAACGGTCTTTTTTCTTCTTGTCCTTTTCTGTGGTAAAATCGCTTGGTTTCGCTAAAAGTTTTCCGCGTATGTCTTTCAGGTCGTAACTGCGGAAGTAATCCGCCTGGCTCAGTTCCTTTTTATCCAGGATAACAAGCTCCTTCACATTCGAGAGCAAGCGCTTCGCGTTCTTGCAGCACTGTATCTCGTGATCTACCTGCAGTTTCTTTTGCATCGAAGAGGATCCCACCGATTTGTATTGGGTGTAATACTTGATCGCCTCGTCGAACTGGTAATTGAAATGATAAGCTTTTCCGAGGTAAAAGAAAACTTCTTTGTCAACCTCTTTTTCTTTTTTGGAGGCCGACTGTAAAAAGCCTATGGCTTTTTTCTTGTCGGGCTCAGTGAATAAACCGCATACGCCAAGACGGTAGTTGTACATCGGGTCTTTGGGATAGTTCGCTAAAAGTGTAGAATAAAGTTTGAAGCCCGAGGCGTAATCCTCGTCCTCAAAAGCCTGGTTGGCCTGTTTCTTCAGTTCTTCTTCGTTCTTGGTTTGCGCAAAACCGTTTAAGGCCGAAAGACACAAAAAGATCCATAAGAAAAGAAATGTCCTTTGCCTGCCGGTCATACCACTATATCTCACGCCTTTGCGCATTTACCTATACTATACCTAAGATGCTAAATAACCATTAATTACACAAAGTTTGAGAGAGTAAACAGCAACTTTTAAGCCATTAATTGTTAATTGATTCGGGGCCGGGGTGGGGAGAGAAAATGCGATTTTTCGGAACTTCGCGTGGAAGGTTTTAATGAGGCGCTTAACGTGGTACATTTTGCTCTGTTTTTTGGTCACTTTTGGGGTGGTCCGTGGACAATACATGGATACGCTGAGGGCCGCCTTTAAGGGTAAAAGGACCCTCGACATTGGCTTCGATACACGGAATTCTTTCGTGGATAACACCCGGATGAGCGTACAGAGCATAAAACTGGGTGTACTTTTCGGAAGGAAGATCTCGATGGGCATTGGGTACGCCTGGCTCAACAGCCGCACGCCGGTGTTTGATAGAACCAACTACCACGACCCGGACCTGAACAAAGACACTTTCATCACGCGTAGGCTCACTTTTTCGTATTTCCGTTTTTATGTGAATTATGTCTATTACAAATCGCGGCGCTGGGAGTTCAGCATTCCGCTGCAGGCCGGAATTGGGAAACTGGGTTTCAAGTACAATTACAAGGGCGCGGATAAGAAAATTGACGAGGGCTATTGTTTTTTGTACGAACCCGAAGTGGATGTGAAGTTCAGGGTGAATTCCTGGTTGGGACTGGAAGGCGATGTGGGATATCGTTTTTTATTTAAAGGAAATAAATTCATTGAAAAGAAATTCAATTCGCCGGTAATTTCATTGGGAATTTTTATTGTGTGGAATGAAGCGGCACTGCGCACTTTCCCGAAGAGTGAATGGGTGCAGAAGAAATTTGGGCCGAGCCAGTGGTAACGGGCAGCCGTTTCGGGTTTGTTATTTCGGGTTTCGTGTTTTAAGTTTAGCTGCACAGAACCCGAAACCGGAAACCCGAAATGCCAATGGCTGTTCTTAGAAGTATGCTCCCAGCACGTGTAATAACTTATCAATTTGGCTGTTCCAAAGTAGCGTAGAAGAAGCTTTTTCTTCGGCGGTCTCGGCAAAATCGGTAATGATCAAAGAAATATCGTTAGTAAGATCGTCGCGCTCAATGCGGAATTCAAAATAACTGTTATCCTGCTTATCAACCCACATGAAGCGCACGCACTTTTCTTCGATGAGCCTTACCACGCGCGCATTCTGTTCGTTCTCTTCCCATTTGAAAGAATACACTCCGTTGCGGATGTTCACATCATCGCAGAACCATTCGGAAAGTCCGCTGGGACTGGTGAGGAATTCGAAAAGGATCTGTGAAGAAGCGTGAACCACGTATTCCAGTTCGAATTTTCCTGCCGGTTCGGGGCCTGTTTTAATATCGATGGTTACGCTCTTGGGGCGGGGTGTTACCGGCGTAGATTTTACCACGCGTTTTACCACTTTCACCACTTTTTTTGCAGGTACATGGTTCTCAGCCACATTCGCAACAACGGGCTTAATTTCGGGTTTTACCACTTTCACCACAGCTGCTTTTACAGGCGCGGGTTTAGCGACTTTTATAGTTTTTTTTGGAGCAATTTTTTTAGCGGCTTTCCTGATGGCTTTTTTGGGAGCCTTCTTCGGCGCTTTTTTCTTCGCTGGCTTTTTAATGATTTTCTTTTTAGGAGCAGATGTCTTCTTAATAGCCTTTTTCTTTGCTATAGGAGCTTTTTTAGCAGACTTCTTTTTGGCGGGTTTAGAGCCGGCTTTCTTTTTGGCAGATTTCTTTGTCCGTGAGGACCCTTTCGGGGAAACCTTCTTTTTAGCCGATTTCTTGTTATTTTTCTTCGACATACTCAGTAAAATTGGAGTAAAGGGGCATTTTGTCGCAATATAGAACAAAAAAATTGTTCAACAAGTACTAATTACTTTTTTACCCCCATTGGGGCTTAGCAACGGAAGATCTTATATATTAAACTAGCTGATAATGAGCCTACTATAGGTGCTAAAAGATATAGCCAAAGCGACTCAAGTTGGCCTGAAACCAAAGCCGGGGCCAGCGATCGGGCGGGGTTCATGGACGCGCCGCAGATGGGGCCGGCCCAATAGGCTTCCAGGAGAATGACCATGCCAATGGTGATCGCAGCGTATTGCCGGATCTTTGGGCTACCCTGCGACACGATCAAAATCACCAACATCAGGATCAGGGTGAGCAGGTATTCCAGGAGGAAGGATTGAAGTTCGGAACCCGCCGGTTGCGTGGAACCAAGGTTTGGATTGGTTGGAAAAAACAGCCATAACATGCCGCTGGCCGTGAAAGCGCCAATTACCTGGGCAAGCAAGTAAGGAAGAATTTCTTTTGCAGGGAATAATTTCAGCGCCGCGAATCCAAGGGTTACGGCCGGGTTCAAATGAGCGCCGGAGGTTCTTCCGAAAAGATAGATCATGGCCGTAACAATTCCTCCAAAAGCGATCGGAACTCCTAAAGTTCCCAATGCACCATTGTATTGTTCATTAACAATAATGGCCCCGGTACCGCAGAGTACCAAAAAGAATGTGCCGGCAAATTCGGCCGCGTGTTTTTTCATATTATTCCTTCTTTTTAGTTAGATCCAAATGACTGATCCATGTTACCTGGAAATAGTATTGATTGAACCAGTTTGTCTTTCCTATATTCCATGTAATGTACAAAAACCCCGGCTCAATTTTGTTCTTTTCGTTGAGTTTTATCCCAAGAGCGGCATAGGCCCAATTCTCCTCATAAACCGGGTTAGCTCCTCTCACTGTATTAAAGAACACCTCTTCATAGGCCGTAAAATACAAATTTTCCTTTTTGCTTTTTATTGGAATATCAAATCCCAGCAAATACCTTGCGCGGTGCGTGAAAGGAGTCTCATTGGCAATTCTATTTTGAATAAAGCGGCCATCAAAACGGATCCTATGAGCGAGATTTAATTTCTTTATAGAATGGTTAAACTTTGCCTGTATATAAAAGCGGTTCTCATTCACATAATTGGCATACACCGCGTTTGCCCGCTGATAAACGTAGGAACCTGTAAAGGAAATATGTTGACTGGCCTTGTAGGTTAAAGATTGTTCGGAGTAAAAAAGTAAGAAATTGGCATCCTTGTTCATCTCAGGTTTGTCAAGGTTTACCAGCGGAAAGGCAGCGAAATAGTATAGCCCGTAGCCCAAGTTATTACTCAGATCTCCCGAATGGTCGATCGTTGGGAAGACGCCGGCAAAGTGCAGACTTTGGGAGTTGGCAAAAAGCGAAAGGAACGTAAAAAAAGTAATGCAAATACGCCTCATACTTTTGAAAATATATATAGGGTCTCCAGGGCGATCTGCCTGCAACGTTCACTGTATTTCTCATCTTGTTGCGGAGTATTATCAAATGCCTTTGGATCATCATAGGTTGTTCCTATCCTTAATTCAACCCCCGGAATGAACGGACAATTCTCCTCGGCATCGCTGCAGGTCATTATCGCTGCGAAATTCTTTTGGGGATTCTTTGGATCATCGTACACTTTAGAAAAGCAAATGACCGGAGATTCCATTTCATCAAAAACAACGTGGTAAACCGGGTTTTTCTCATTGCTGAGCGGTTTTACTTCAAACCCGATCCTTTGAAGGGCATGGATGGCGTGTATATTAAAAGCGGTGGCCTCGGTTCCGCCCGAGAACGCGTTTACATTTTTAATTCCATAATAATTTGATGCCACCTGCGCCCATATCTGCCCGAAATGACTGCGGCGGGAATTGTGTGTGCATATATATACCAGGTTAACGGGCTTGCCATGAGCGCGTTTCTCAATCATGTACTTGCTTATTTCACCGAGTAACTCTTTCCTTGGCGCCGGGATCGCATCAAACTGTTTTGTTAAACTATCGCAATAAGATCTTATCTGTGTGAACATATAAAGAATTTTAACAGCAACTTTTTTTAGAACCGATCTCCGACAAACTTACTTTTTCTTTTTCAGCAGGCGCGCAGCAGGCCGAAGCTTCGGTACTTTCATAATGCGGATCGTTGAATTCGGCATCTTCATGGAAATAATAAACTTCCCACTGAACTCCGTCGGGATCCTTAGCCCAGAATTTGTCTTGCTTTGCATAACAGCAATTAGTTCCCACTTCTTCTTTTGAAACAAGATTCTTTGCTTTTGCATCCAAAAGGCGTTCATTCAACTCTTCAAGGGTTTCTACCTGGAAACCAAGGTGACCAAAATTCTCCTGCACTCTTTCTTTGTTCTCTACAAAGGAAATGATCAGCGAGGGACTTTCTAAAATGTATTTGGCGTAGCGTTCTTTTACTTTAACGGCTTCGGTTCCGAAGAATGAATTGTAAAAGGCTACTGTTTTTGTGATGTCGCTAACGTATAAGCTAACGTGCATGCGGGGAAATGGATCTGTGTTCATTTTATTTATTTTAATTGTTCTATCGGTATTTTACGATATATAGCATCAAATTTTTTTAGCAGCAGTTTCCTTTACGTTCGTAAGAAGAGAAGAGGGTGCCCAGGTAATTTTTGGCGATCTCCCATTCTTTTTCATCAATGCAATAGCAAACTTTTGCGCCGTCTATATCTCCTTTTATGAGGCCGGCTTCTTTCAGTTCTTTCAGGTGTTGTGAGACTGTGCTTTGTGATAAAGGAAGTTCTTCCACAATATCTCCGCAGATGCAATTTTGCTTTTTCAATAACACTTGCAGGATGGCCACGCGCGCCGGGTGTGCCAGGGCCTTCGCGTATTTGGCGATCCTGTTATCCTTTATGGTGAATTCTTCTGACTTTGTGGTTCCCATGACCTAATTATATCGTAATATTACGATAATAAGAACCTGATGTCAAGGATTATTTTCTAAAAGACTCAAAATCACCTGTATTAAATTCCCCTCCTTTTGAAGAAGGGGCTTTTCAAGAAGGACGCAGTCCTTCAGAAAAGCGGGGTGGATCAATCTCCTCCCCCGTTTCGCTCTGCGAAACTGCCCCCTCCAGCGGGGGACACGTTTTTACTTCTTAAAAATAAGGTACACCGCCAGCACCAAAAACCCGAAACCAAGAGCGTGGTTCCATTTAAAGGTTTCGGTCTTAAAAACAAGGAAAGCGAAAATGCAGAATACAACCAGCGTGATCACTTCCTGGATCACCTTTAATTGCCATAAATTAAAGGGCCCGCCATTGCCGCTATAACCCATGCGGTTGGCAGGTACCTGGAAGCAATATTCAAAAAGCGCTATGCCCCAGCTTACCAGAACGATCGCTGCCAAGCCAAGTTTATTGAACCAGGACCAATCTTTAAATTTTAAATGCCCGTACCAGGCAAGGGTCATAAAGGTATTGGAGAGTACAAGTAAGAGTATGGTGAGGAATGATCTCATGCCAGTTTTTCAAGCTCTTTCTGTAATACAGCCAGGCCTTCGGCGGCTTTCTGTTTAATGTGTTTTACATCCTTCACCAAGGAAAGTTCAAAATCACCGGGATCTACCAGGTATTTCAAAGATTTCTGCGGTGCGTAATGTATCAAACCCGCGGCAGGATAAACCACCAGCGATGTTCCAACGGTAATAAATATTTCGGCTGTGGAAGCAAGGTCAATGGCCTTATCCATCTCGGGCACCATTTCGCCAAACCAAACAATATGCGGCCGCAGCTGAGAGCCTTTCTCGCATTTCTCGCCGGGCTTTATGTCCGACTTTTTCATCGGGTAAATTAAATTGGGATCTACCGATGAGCGCGATTTTACGATCTCGCCGTGCAGGTGCAATACTTTTTTGGAGCCCGCTCTTTCGTGCAGGTCGTCTATGTTCTGTGTGATAATTTGTACATCGAATTTTTTTTCCAAAGCGGCCAGTATCTTGTGGCCTTCGTTGGGCTGGGCATCCATTACCTGCTTGCGGCGTTTGTTGTAGAAGTCGAGCACCTTGTTTTGATCTCTTGCCCAGGCTTCGGGGGTAGCCACATCTTCTATGCGGAATTCCTCCCACATACCGCCGCTGTCCCTAAAGGTCTTGATGCCGCTCTCGGCGCTCATGCCGGCGCCGGTAAATACCACTATTTTCTTACGATCTGCCACGGTTCAGACAAATCTAACATTTTATTCGTGAAAAACGGAAAGGCCTAAAGAGATTATAACCAATAATTTGCAAGGCTTACGCGTCGATATTTTTTGTATATTTAAGGTGTCATCTACCTGTACAGTTGTTTTACTTTTGGCAAAGCCATCAGGAGCCCGGCCTCATTAAAGAAAAACAGGAAATAATTTAAAATGAATAACGTTTAAAAAAGTTCGAATCTCCCTCGCCGCTGCTAAACAACATTAAGTTTTAAGTATGAAAATTAAAATCATAATACCAATCTTAGCTTTACTTGTAAGCACCACAGTGGCTTTTGCACAAAGCTGGACAATGTTATCTACCACCGGATCCATTACAGGCCGTAGTAATGCCTCCGCAATTTATATCCCTGCCGATAACCGAATGATCGTTTTTGGCGGTATTACTTCTGCCGGAAATGTTAATGAAGTTTGGAGCCTTGACCTGAATTCAAATGCATGGTCGCTTATTCCTCCTACATCCGCTCAAGCCCCTGCTCCCAGAGCTACGCATATTTGCATGTATGATTCTCTTTTGAACCGTATGTTGGTTTGGTCAGGACAGGGAAGTCAATTGTATAATGATGTGTGGGCGTTCAATTTCAGCGATAGCACCTGGCAGGAATTATTTACTGATGGCAACGTCATCGGCGCGCCGCTTAAACGCTACGGCACAGCAACCATCTTTGACCCTTTAAACAGGAATATGATCAACTTTGCAGGCTTCACTACCTCAGGACGCTTTGATGACACCTGGGCGTTTGATGTAGATAGTACGAAATGGACAGACGAATCCAATTTATATTTTCCATTAAAAAGGTGTCTCACGTCACAAAGCTTCGCGCCCGACAGAAGAGAAATGATCGTTTTTGGAGGACAGGAAACCGGTAATTTGAATGATATCTGGACGCTTAACGCGGATACTTATAGTTGGACAGATCTCACTCCTGTTAGTAAACCACCTGCAAGGCATTTTCCATCTAATTCTTATTGTGGAAACGGTTACGTTGTTATTTTCGGAGGAAATTCGCTCAACCAGGGCAACAGTGCAGGGGCCTTAAATGACCTATGGGCTTTTTCTCTAAACACGCAGGTATGGGATACTTTACCCCAGGGAACTGTTAAGCCTTTAGCACGTTACGGACATACCTCCATATACATTCCGGCCCAGGATAAAATGATAATTTTTGGCGGACAAGGCACTTCTTCCTTGAATAATGAAACCTGGGAGTACAGCGGAATTTCAGGTGCCCTCAATTCTGTTAGTGAATTTTCTACTAGTATGATTTCATTAAAAGTATATCCAAATCCTTCTGTTGATTCAAGAAGTATCAGTTTTTATCTTCCTGAAAGATCTAAAACTTCCCTTATCATTCAAAATATAAGGGGGAATGTTGTTGCAATTCCGCTGAATAAAGAGTTAAGTGCAGGTAATCATAATATTGACCTATCCGATCACAAATTGAGTTCGGGAATTTATTTGTGTGTACTTAAAACGCCGCGGTTTACTAAAGCAGTACGTTTGATTGTAGAGGAATAGATCTGTTACTGGAAAATGAAATAGTTCCATCAAATTTGAAAGTCCTGAAATTCTCGGTCCTCAATGCCTGTCTTTTTGCTTTTACAATTTTTCAATATACGCCTTTATGCGGGCCATTAATTCATCAAAAGGAGGCTGACCTTGGTAATATAGAGCAGCGGTTCGGTTATATCGCTTTTCATATGCAGGCCGGATCTCCTTTGATGAGAGCAAAAATGCTTCGTTTTTGGGGATTGGAATTTTAAGATCGGCTTTCGGAAATCGCTTTTCCTTGTGCTTTTGGTATTCCGGGGTTCCTATGAACTTTAATACCTTGTCATTGCCAAGCAGACAATAAACATCATAATACTGGCGCATGAAATTTACTCCTTCCGTGCCTTTTGTATGTTCTTGCCTGTATTTTGTGGCAATGGTCTGAAGCTTTTCGACTAAAGTATACCCTGGATGATAGCAGATAATGTCTATAGCTCTGTTGTCAATGATCTCAACTTTACTTTCAACGGCTTTATCGTAAGCCCAGGAGCTAATGGTTATTGGAGGGTTTGGAGTGACGTCGTCGAAACCTGCTTCCAGAAGAATTCCTTCTTTTAACGCTTCAACCTTATTAGCAACAGTGTTGTAGTGCAGCCTAATACCACCACTTCGATAACATTTTGGCTCGTCAAAATCTGTATCTCTTTTTACGTCCGTTACTCCTGCGATTTTGATCTCTTTCACAAGCGAATCGTAAAACTCTTTTCTTTTTGCAATATTTTTCTCCTTGCAATTCTTTGGACTCTCATCGATCTCAAATTTACTTAGCGGCTTAATGTGAATGTCAATGTCTTCAGAAAAGCGATTGATGATTTTATAGCCTTTTGATAAAGATGTTCCGCCTTTTAATTCAAATTGAAAGTTCTGCTTCTTCAGTCCGTACAGAACGTGCATGATCCAATAATCCTTCTCCACTAAGCCGGAATCAATGCCTTTTTCGTTAGCAACGATCTTTATCAGAGCGGCAAAATCTTTATGATCGTGAAGGAAATCAGGCATGTACTTTCTCCTTTTTCAGAACTGATTTAAATAACTTCTTTGTTTTCATACTGCCATATCTCATTACAGCGTGTTTGAATTTTTGAGAAGGCATTTGCGAAGCCTTCGCCAAAAGTTTATTCAAAACATCTGCACGATCTTCTGCTAATTCATCAAGATTATTGGCTAAATCCACCAATAAAAACTCTTGGGTCATTTTTGTTGGAAAATCATACTTACGCTGAAACTCAAATTCTCTATTACCAAACCTGAATCTACCATGTCGTTTATGATTGTAAACTACCTTTTTATTGTACAATTGAGTAGTTCCTACGCCAAGACTATTATATGAATTTGGAGAAACAAGTAAGAACCGATCATCCTTCAAAAATCCACGCACTAAAACATCTTCATCAGGTGGTACTTTTCCGAACGCGGATGTTTTCGGAACATAATACAATCCCTGAGAGAGTTTTTCTAAAACTCCCTCTTCTACAAGTTTATCAAGATGTCTGTCTACAGCATTAGACCATTCACTCAGATCTTCTCTCCGATAAACATGGCCTTGTTTCAAATGCGATTTAAACTCCTCTAATCTGGACATAGCGATCTCTTTCTATACAAAGATAGCAAATTATATACTCCAATGCAAGTAGTTTTATTAAAATTTCATGCAAATATAAATATATATCATTGATATGCAATTAAATGTGAAACTTTTGGTTTTCGATTGTATAACCTCCTAGACGTACGGCGGCTAAGCATAAGGGTATTTTTTGTAAATTAAAAAGACCCCTAAAAAGGTAATAGCCAATTGCTTGCAAAAGCCCTAAGCGATGATTTTTTTGTATATTTACTGGACTATCTACCTTGTACGGTAGTTTTACTTTCAGAAAAACCGGAAATAATTGAGAATGAATGGATATTAAAAGGGGTTCGACTCCCTACGTGACCACTTGCAATTGTTAACCGAAGTAAGTGAGGGAACAGTAATAGAGTTTAAACCCCTTTCTTTCTTGGATAGGGTCAGGATTTACTCTGGAAAACACAAAATTTACGATTCGCGGTGGATTAAACAGCGAGGCAGAGTAAATAACCCACACTTGGTTAACGTTGATGATTACTATAAAAAAGGAGAAGTAGAGTGCAATAAAATCAAGGTAAAGACCACGTCTGGGCCCAACAAGAATACTGTTTGGAAGATAAAAATCACGGTACCCGGCAATGAGTAGAATTTCGGGAAATATTCAATTATTCTCTGCTTTAATAGGTGTAATACTGCTAGGTAGTTGTAAGACTCACGAAGATATTTATAGTTCTTTAAAGCCGGGCATGAACATTGTTTTAATCGATACTGCATTTACTAGCTTTTTAGGTGTATATGAAATAGATAGCATGGGCTCACAAGGTGTGATTAAAAATGCTAAACATAATTTTGCTTTGTGCAAAATTGTAGTGCGGAAGAATAATGTTGTAGAAATAAATAACTTGCCTCTTATTCAAATTGTTTCAAAAAAAATACTTGAAGTAGTTGACGTAGTAAACGATACGCTAACGTACCAACTTCATACTAATATGTTAGGTAATGAAACATCTCTACTGTTGAAATTTAATAGCACAGCGAAGAGAGAAAGGTATCGGGGAGATTTAGATATGCGGGTTCGGGTCAACGGTAAGGACAAATACTTGATATTTTCGAATGATGAAATTATTACGACAATCATATTCAAAAAAAAATAGCTTTTGTTTTTCGAAAGCGTGTGGATCTGTAGTATTCGATAGTTTCATAGGAATACGTAAAATTAAATGCTTGGGGCAACCGAGTGTGCAAGATTCGCAAGCCCCGTACAGACAGAAGCTACCGACGGTGAATTGATTCTAATACAGTCTTTTTTAATTTGGTGTCGTTGGCATCTTTAATGACCGGCAAGAGTGTATCCGACAGCGCGATCCATGAACGCGCAAAGGCCATCATGGCACTTTTCAATTTGTAATTTTCAAAAGCAACTTCGGCACTGTCAAAAGCCCTGTCAAAAAAGCGCCTGAACTCGTGCCCCACATATTTGCTGTAATCGGTCTTTCGCCAATTGGAAATAGTAGTATAGGGAATTTGTTTTCTGAAAGCCGAAGGCAATAAATGTTCGTTACCCGAAACATACAGGAAGATCACGGAGCTGTCGTACTTCTTTTTCATTTTTAATAAATTGCAGGTGAATAATGATGGGAAAAGATCGGGATATGAGACAAATAAAAAGCCCCTGATCGCTCAGAGGCTTTTGTATCTTCTGCCTGGTTACGTTCTCTTTCGAGAAGAGGCTTGACCAACCATTACAGTACAAATATACGACATTTTACCTCGAATCAAAAATGAGCCCTTAATTAACAATTCAAAAAATCTAAAATTCAAAAATTCTCACGGCTTCGGCAGCTCGCAGGGATTGCAGGGAAAACGCAGGTTCACGGCGTAATCAAACTTTCCTTTTTCTACGGTCAGCTCGCCAAAGCTCATGTCCTTCATCTTTTTGCAGGTGGGATCGTAATTGGCCTCGTGCGCGTCGTTCTTGTGGTAGCTCAGGTAAAATTTGTATTTGCCGGGTTTTAATGGCAGGCTGAAATTACCCAGGCTGTCGGTTGCGGCTTTGCAATGTTTTTTTCCTTTTAAAACAAGATGCACATCGTGCAGGTTGCGCGGGGTGTTCACCTCTTCTTCAATTTCTTCTGTGGGCCGCGCGCCGCCGCAATATTGGTTGGTAAAGGTGACGTGGACTTTTACTTTCTTACTTTGAGCTACGGAAGTATAAGTGGTAAGTGTAAGGAGTAAGGAGAGGAAAGGTATAGATACACTCCGCAATCCTTTGGGTAACAGGCTCAGTTTTGAATTCATGCGGCTTTACGATGTTTTTTAGCCTTCTTTTTCCTTCGCTCCTCCTCAATAAATGCAGCAAGTTCCTTTCTTTCTTTTTCGGTCATTTTCCTCTTGGAAACATAAAGGTCCTTGTCTTTTGCTTCGCGATGCAGTTTCATTTCTACTTTATTTTAAAATATTGATCGATTAATTTTTCAGAAGCCTCTTCGCCAATAAACATTCTTTGGCCAATTGCAATTTCGGCGCCTAAGGTTTTGGCATAATAAGGGATCAAAGCTGTCTTGGCAATGAAACCTACATAACCGTTATAACCTAATTCTTGTGATACTTTGCAGGCATATGCAAACATATTCCCTCCAACACCTAAATATACTTTTTCCTTTCCACGGTTAAACCCGGCATTTTCCACAAGCTCGACAGACACAAATTTATCGTCAGTCCTTAATGAGATCAACCCCTGTATAATATTTTTATTTTCAACGGTGGTCATTTTGTAAACTTTATTTCCCTTTGTTTTCAATTCAGCATGCCAGTCAAAAAGCCAGTCAGTCTTCTTTATTTCTTTTTTCTTTACTTTCTGAAATTCAGTTTCAAAGATCTCGCCGGTAAATAAATTTTCAATTGAATTGGTAAGTTTATCTATTTCAACGGAGACTTCTCTTTTTACTGACTTTTCATTCATAAATTTACGATTTTTTCCCGATATTTCCAACAGAGTCTTCAAACATAAACCGGTATCACCGATCTTATTAGCCCTTAACTAAAGTTTCAATGGTTTGCGTAGGGTTGCTTGATGAGAAAACGGTATTGCCCGCCACCAACACATCAGCACCACTTTGCAGCAGCTTGGTATAGTTGTTCATATCAACACCGCCATCTATCTCAATAAGCGTAGTGGCCGCGTGGGCCACGATCATTTCTTTCAGTCGCGCCACTTTTCTATACGTGTTCTCGATGAATTTTTGTCCCCCAAAGCCGGGGTTCACGCTCATCATGCACACCAGGTCGGTGTCCATTAATACATCGGCCAGCAGTTCAACCGAAGTATGCGGGTTCAGGGCCACACCGGCCTTCATGCCCGCCGCTTTAATGGCCTGTAAAGTACGGTGCAGGTGCGTGCAGGCTTCCAGGTGCACCGTTAGTGTGCTCGCGCCGGCGTTCTTAAAATCGTTGATGTATTTGTCGGGCTCCACGATCATCAAATGCACATCCAAAGGTTTTTTGGCGTGCTTCTGTATAGCCTTCAGCACCGGAAAACCAAAAGAAATATTGGGCACAAAAACGCCGTCCATGATATCCACATGAAACCACTGCGCCTTGCTGGCATTGATCATTTCAACATCGCGCTGCAGGTTGCCAAAATCGGCCGAAAGGATGGAAGGGGCTATAATGTGACTCATGGAAGGCAAAGATAGGTTTTTCAGGCAAATTGATGGCTGAAAATGAGCTTTTTATGATAATTTTTTTAAGTTTTTTTAGCATCCGTAAAATAGATAAGTTTTATTAAATTTGACCCTCTAAAAAAATAGCTCTATGAACAAATATGCAATTGCTTTAGGTGCCGCACTGCTTACAACGGCCCTGGCCGCCCAAACCTCCGCTGCCCCCGCGCAGGACCCCGTGCTCATCGTTATTGACGGGAAGCCTATCACGAAATCGGAATTTGAAGCGGTTTACAAAAAGAACAACGGTAAGGATATGAGCGCCGAGAAAAAAAGCGTGCGCGAATACCTTGATCTGTTC
Organism: uncultured Flavobacteriaceae bacterium; assembly: GCA_964387075.1. Classification (GTDB taxonomy): domain Bacteria; phylum Bacteroidota; class Bacteroidia; order B-17B0; family Aurantibacillaceae; genus PALSA-968. The sequence goes on along the minus strand of CAYLVB010000005.1, from coordinate 326,255 downwards.
ATAAACTTTAAACTGAAAGTGAAAGAGGCCGAGCAAATGGGCCTCGATACAGCACAAGCCTTTAAACAGGAACTGGGCGGCTACAAAAAACAATTGTCGGCCCCTTACCTCACCGATAAAGAGGTGACCGAGAATTTAGTGAAGGAAGCTTACGAGCGCGGCAAGACCGAGATCAACGCAAGCCACATCCTCATCAAATGCGGCGAGGACGCTTTACCCAAAGATACCATTGAGGCCTGGCAACGCATAAACATGCTGCGCAACATTGTAACGGGTAAGCCTGTGAGCAAAGCGCAGCTGGCCGAGTACGAAGCCAACGTAAAGAAAAATCATTTCGATAAAGCCGTCATCAGCGCGCAGGATAGCCAGGAGGTTAACCGTTACATCAGCACTTTAAAGGATCTTGCCGCGGGCAAGGGCATCGATAAGAAAAAAGACCTTTTCGCCGAGGTGGCCAAAGCCTCCAGCGAGGATGGATCTGCCAAGGACGGTGGATCGCTGGGTTACTTTAGCTCGCTCGATATGGTCTATCCTTTCGAGGACGCGGCCTATAACACCAAGGTGGGCGAGGTAAGCAAGATCGTTCGCTCGCGTTTTGGCTATCACATTGTGAAAGTGAACAACAGGCGCCCCAACTCGGGCGAGATCCTCACCGCTCACATCATGTTGCGCCTCACCAAAGAAATGAAGAAGGAGGACTCTCTGAAAGTGAAACAGAAAATTGATGAGATCTACCAGAAACTGAAAGCCGGGGAGAAATTCGGCGATCTTGCTAAAAATTATTCGGAGGACAAACAAACCTCGCAAAGCAATGGCGAACTGAGCTGGTTCTACGAGCGTAAGTTCCCCGTGGAAGAGTATGCTAAAAAAGCTTTCGCGTTAAAGAACAATGGCGACTTCTCCGAGCCTTTCCAGACCAAATACGGCTGGCACATCGTAAAACGCATCGATAAGCGCGATATCCCTTCTTTTGAAAGCGTGAAGACCGAACTGAAGAACAAAGTATCACGCGATTCGCGTTCTTACCTGAGCAAGAATTCTTTCATCGCCAAAGTGAAAAAAGAGAACGGGTTCAAGGAAGTTCCTAAAACAAAAGAGGAGTTCTACGCACTGATCGACTCTAATTATTTCAAAGGAAGCTGGAAGGCCGCTGCCGCCGCTAAACTCAATAAAGAGATGTTCACGCTGGCCGATAAAAAATACACCCAGCAGGACTTTGCCAAATACCTCGAGAGTCATCAGACACGCCGCTCTAAGGTCGACGCGCCCGTGGCGGTAAATGCCCAGTACAAGGCTTTCGTGGAAGAATCACTGATCGCTTACGAAGAAACGCAACTCGAGAAAAAATATGTGGATTACCGCAACCTGATGCAGGAATACCGCGACGGGATCCTTCTCTTCGATCTTACCGATCGCAAAGTATGGAGCAAAGCCGTGAAGGACAGCGCCGGACTGCAGGCCTTCTACGAAAAGAACAAGAACAACTACCTGTGGGATGAGCGCGCCGATGTAACCACTTACAAATGCGCCAATGCCGATATCGCCAAAGAAGTGCGTAAAATGCTGGAGAAGAAAAAAGGCGAGAAAGAGATCCTGGAGAAACTGAACAAGAAATCGCAGCTGGATGTTACCGCCGAAACTGTTACTTACCTGAAAGGCGAGAACAAAGCGGTTGACGCCAATTGGAAAGAAGGGATCAGCCCGAACGTGGACCAGGACGGAAAAGTACTGGTGCTGAACGTGAACAAGGTGATGCCAAAATCGCCCAAGAAACTGGCCGAGTGCCGTGGATTGGTTACCGCAGATTACCAAAACTACCTCGAGAAGGATTGGATCGGCAACCTGCGCAACAACCATAAGATAGAGGTGAAGGAAGACGTATTAGCTACCATTAAATAAATTTTGAAATAGATCCATAGAAAAGTTCTGTCATACAAGGCAGAACTTTTCTTTTTAAGGAAATGAATAAAGTTTTTATCATAGTGTTCGTTCTGTTGCTGGGCGCCTGTAGTGCACCGGAAGAGAACACCGGCAGGGCAGGAGAGAAGCCTGTAGCGCGCGTGTATGATAAAAAACTTTACCTCAGCGATTTTTCTACCAGCATCCCGAAACAATTGAACCCGAGAGACAGCGCTATTTTTGTTGACGCGTACGTGGAACAATGGATACAGAGCGAATTGATGCGCCACCAGGCCGAAAGCAACCTGGGCCCGGAGGAAAAGGACATTGAGAAGGAAATTGACGCGTACCGGAAGAATCTATTGGTTTATCGTTACCAAACGGAACTTGTAAGGCAGAAACTGGATACGTCGGTCGGTCAGAAGGAGATCGAGGAATACTACAATACGCACACCCAGAATTTCATGCTGAAGGATAATATTGTAAAAGTTACGTATGTGAAGTTTGGGGTGAAGTCGCCTACGCCCGAGAAGGTGAAGAAATGGTATGTGAGCAGCGACCCGAAGGATAAGGACAATTTGAAGAAGTACTGCATACAGTTTGCGGATAACTTCTTTTTGGATGATAATACCTGGCTTTTGCTGGAGGACGTGATGCGCGAGATCCCGCTGCGGGATTACAACCCGGAACTTTTGTTAAAGACCTCGCGGCGTATTGAGATGAGCGACAGCCTGTTCAATTACCTGCTTTTTATACGCGATTTTAAAATAAAGAACATGCCCTCGCCGTTAAGCTTTGAGAAGGATAATATCAGGCAGGTAATTATTAACAAGCGCAAGCTGCAGCTTATTGAAGAAATGAAGCGATCGGTGTATAGCCAGGCCAAAGAAAATGGTAATTTTGAAGTATATAAATGAAATGGTTTTTTAGCATAGCGCTCTTATTATCGGTAAGTCTTACCAACGCCCAAAAGTTGGATACTTTGCTTATGACCGACGACGAGAAGTCAGCTTTTAAACGATGTGAGGCTTACCGCCAGCGTGTTTTGAACGGAGAGAGCATGGCGGTATTGGCCACGCTTTATACAGAAGACCCGGGCTCGGCAAGAACGGGCGGCAGGTATGATAATATTGCAAAAGGCATGTTCGTTCCCGAGTTTGAAGCGGCGGCATGGGCCTTAACACCCGGCGGCTTGTCGGAAGTATTTAAAACGAGCCATGGTTTCCATTTCGTACAACTGGTAGCGAAACACGATGACCAGATGGATGTAAGACATATTTTGGTTAAAACAAATTCTAAATAAAATGAGGCATCTTTTTTCAATCATTCTTTTTCTTTCCGCGCTTATCGGCCTTGCCCAACCGGCACAGAACGTAGACAAGACCATTGGCGTGGTGGGCAAATACATTTTGCTGCGTTCTGACCTGGAGCGTGAGTTGAAGGGCATTCGTGCCGAGAATATCGTCATCACAGATTCGGTGCGCTGCGCCTTGTACGAAGACCTCATGTTCCAGAAATTACTTTTAGCGCAGGCCGAAAAGGATAGCGTGACCGTGAAGGACGAGCAGGTAGATTATGAACTGGATCGTCGCATGAGCATTTTCCTGAAGCAATTGGGATCGCCCGAGGCATTTGAGAATTTCTATGGAAAAAGTCCCGATGCTTACAAAGAAGAATTGCGCGAAGACGTGAAGGAGTTGCTTATTGCCCAGCAAATGCAAAGTAAAATTGTGGGAGACGTAAAGATATCTCCGGCCGAGATACGCGCGTATTTCAATTCCCTGCCCGAAGACAGTTTGCCGAACGTGAATACGGAGGTGGAGATCGGGCAACTTGTTAAAAAACCCGTTGTATCCGAAGAAGCCAAAAAGGCCGCGCGCGAAAAGCTGGAAGGCTACCGCAAACGTGTGCTTGACGGCGAAAGCATGAGCGTGATCGCAACACTGTATACAGAAGATCCGGGCTCTGCCAGGTCGGGCGGACGTTACGATAACATAGGCCGGGGGCAGTTCATGCCCGAGTTTGAGGCCGTGATGTTTCGCCTGAAGCCGGGAGAAGTATCCGAGATCTTTTCTACCTCTTATGGATATCACTTTATTCAATTGATCGCGCGCCGCGGCGAGGTGGTGGATGTAAGACACATCCTGGTTACAGCCAAAGTAAATACAGACGACGAGATCCGTGCAAAGATCGAGCTCGACAGCGTGTATGAAGAGATCAAGAGCGGCAAAATAACCTTCTGCGAAGCCGCCCAAAAATACAGCGACGATAAAGAGACCAAGAACAATTGCGGAACGATGGTGAACATGTCGGCCGGCAGCACGCGTTTCGAGATCGAGGAGCTGGGCCAGTACGATCAAAACCTGGTGTTCATGCTCGATAAAATGAAAGTTGGCGATATCACCAAACCGGTGATACAGACCGGGCAGGACGGCGCTAAAAAAGGGTACCGCATCATTTATTTAAAGAGCCGCACCGAGCCGCACAAGATCAATTTAAAGGACGATTACCAGCGTTTGCAGAACATGGCGCAAATGGAAAAACAGAAGAGCCTCGTTACCGCATGGATCAACAAAAAACTGAAGTCGGTGTACGTACGCATCAGCCCCGAATACAAGAGCTGTAAATTCATGAATAACTGGACACCTTCCAATCCCTAAGAAAATAATTTCACGGGATTATTAATAGCTTAGTGAAATGAGATCAAAGCCAGCCGCTTCCCTGCAAGACCCTAAAAAACAGAGGCGGACCTATTTTCTTGTTATTGTTGCGATTGCTTTTCTTTTTTATGGCAACAGTATCGGCAATGGTTACGCGCTGGATGATAATTATGTTACGGCAACAGGGCCTCAGAACCCAAACCCCAGAGTGCAAAAGGGTTTTGCTGGTATAGCGGAGATATTTTCCAGTCATTATTTCGAGTCTGAAAAGCAGAATTTCGAATATCGCCCGCTGGTGCTTACAACTTTTGCGATCGAGTACCAGTTCTTTGGCAGCAACCCGCATGTAAGTCATTTCATCAACATCATGCTTTATGCCTTAACGGGTATCGTGCTTTTGCTGGTGCTTACTCAACTTTTTGCGGGGTTTCATGCGCTCTTTCCTCTTTTTATTACTGTGTTTTTTATGGCGCATCCGGTGCATTCGGAAGTGGTGAATAACCTGAAGTGCAGGGATGAATTACTTTCTTTTCTTTTCGGTATGCTGTCACTTCGCGCTTTCTTGCTGCATGCCAAAGAAGGAGCCTTTAAGCATATTGCGTATGGGGTTATTTTCCTGGTGGTTGCCCTTCTTTCCAAACGTACGGCCATTTTATTTGCCGGACTTATACCTGCTACACTTTTTCTATTTACAAACGAGAAAAAGCAAAAGATAGTTTTGTTCGCCCTTCTTCTGGCCGGACTTTATTTTGTTTTTGAATTTGTTGAACAACATCTTTTATCTGCCGAGAGGGAGAACCGCCAGTATGCTTTCATTGAGAACCCGTTGTTCCATGATAAGGACCTATCGCATCGTATCCCAACCGCATTTTACGCGTTGGGGTATTATATAAGATTATTGATCTTTCCGCACCCTTTGAGTTGTTATTATGGCTTTAAGACAATTCCCGTAGCTGATTGGACCTCACTGTTTGCCTGGGCGTCAATACTTTTTCATCTTTTCATTGGTATTTACGCAGTACTGAGTGTGCGAAAAAAACCCATATTGGCCTATGCGATCTTCATTTACCTTTTGGGCATCTCGCCTTTTACGAATCTAACAAGGCCTATTGTTGGCGTTATCGGCGAACGCTTTATTTATTTTTCTTCATTGGGCTTTTGCATCGCGCTGGGTTATCTTTTCTTCGCGGCCTTTGTAAGAGAAGGAAACAAAATGCCCGATTGGAAACAGTGGAAACCGGGTATAAAGATCATGGGCATTCTTGTTTTAGGTCTTTTCTTTCTCAAATCAGTTTCAAGGAACAGCGATTGGAAAGATGAGTTAACTCTTTTCAGGGCTGATCTTAAGACAAATCCGAATTCCTGTAACCTGAATTACATAGCAGGCAATGCCCTTTCCAAAAGAATAAAAACTGCCCGCAACGATGCTGAAAGGAGCGCGCTTATCCGTGAAGCCACGGCATACTACCAAAGAGCTGTTGAATTGATGGAAGAAGGCAAGGATCTTTATCCCGGTGATTATGTGACGTTGAATAACCTGGGTACTATTTATGTAGATGTGCTGAAACGACCAGACCTTGGCCAACCACTTTTTAAGCAGGTGATGAGCATAAAGCAGGATAATCTGGATGCCCGGTTCAATTACGCGTATTGCTTTGAGCAAAGGAACCTGCTTGATTCGGCAGTAGTTGCGTATAGGTTGATGGTTAACGGGCGTGTGGATTATCCGGCCGCTTATAACAGATTACGCGATTTGCACTACCGGCGGAAGGAATTCCCGGCAGCCGTTGAGGTTGATAGCCTTGCCCTGGAAGTTTATCCCCGGCAAACCAAATTTTACATCAACCTGGGAAATTCATACATGTTGGCAGGAGATACGCTTAAAGGTATGAGATACTTTGAAAAAGCAGCCCTTCTGGAACCCCAAAATGGCACTTTGCGTAAGCATATTTCTGACGTTTTTCGCTTGATAGGCGATACGGCCAAAGCGGCAAAATATGCCCACATGGCCCTTTAGCCCCTCCTGTATCCCCATCACCACTAATAAATTACCGTTCAAGCGCCTTAAAGACCGCGAAAAGGCGTATTTTTTGAAAAAATGTGCCAACCTGGTTGACAGCAAGCAAAGTTTTTCTTATATTTGTTATTATCGACCTATCTTATAAGAATTCAACCATTTAAAACTGCACTTAAATGAATAAAAGAAATATGCTTCTAACCTTGGTGGTGGCTCTCTGGTCGCCATTTTTAAGTCTTTCGCAAAGCAGCGTATCCAGGCCTTCAGGCGACCATGCTCATGATGAGGTATGGGAGCCAGCCAATGCATTCCCTGCCCAAAAGGATAAAGTGCAATCCGGAAATGTTATCGTTGCCGGCTCGCCAATGACCAACGTATTGAACGGTGTTTCTTTCTATGGAAAGAAAGACATGTGTAATTCGCAGGCGGTTGTGGTTTTGAAAGCCTTTAACGTTAACAGCAACCCGGTAAAGATCACATGGCAATTAAGTCCGTCTTCGCCAGAGGTAACCGTGGTGGTACCCGCCCACTACAACATGGAAGGCTCCTGCATGGATAAGGATGTTAATAAAGCTAAAATGATAATTCCTATACCCGATGGCCCTGACAAGGAGGAGGTTAAGAAATACTTTTTTTCACACATAACAGTAACAGAAGTCAAAAAATAAACAATTCCAGGAATGATGAAAAGAACTACTTTAATTTTATTTATCGCCTGTTTTTTCAGTTTCCTCTTCTTAGGAAGTGGTCTGAAAGCGCAGTCTACAACCAGTGTTACAATTGTTTATACCGGTTTCCAGGGTTGTGGAGGTTGTACTGTTTGTGGCGCAGACTATTGGTGCTTCAATACGCTTTCAAGTTATTGCGGTAATACCACCGCCTGTGGAACCAGTAATTTCACCGACCCGGTTCCGGCAGGTAATATAATTACCAATATCCAGGTGCAATACTATTCAGCCGATTGTAGTGGCGGTTCACTAACTGCCTCTATCAATGGTAATGCCTTTCCTACCGTGAATGAAGGAAACTCGGGCTGTCTTTGTTCGAATAATCCATGCGCGGTTTCTGCTACAACAACTAACGTGTTCCCTTGCGGTGTGCCCGGATATAATTACGGTGCGGTTAACAGTCTTCAACTTTGTACAGGCGCCGATGTTTGTATTAACAGGCTTGTTCTTGTGATGACCTACGTGCCTGCTAACCAGGCAACCCCTGCAACCCAGCCTGGCGCTATCAGCGGGCCAAACCCGGTTTGCCCTGGATCGGTCAATACGTATTCTATACCTCCGGTCGCCAATGCCAATAGTTACACCTGGTCTGTTCCAGGCGGATGGACCATCAACTCCGGACAAGGAACCAATTCTATAAGCGTTACTGCCGGCGCGGGCGCGGGTAATATTTGTGTTACCGCTTCCAACCTTTGCGGAACCAGCGCTCCAACCTGTATGGCAGTTACGCCTGCTTCTAACTCAAGTGCCCCTACCGGCGCTTCGGCCAACCCAAATCCTATCTGTCCCGCACAAGCTTCCACCTTATCGGTTAGCGGCGGTTCTTTAGGGTCGGGGGCTAACTGGAATTGGTATTCGGGCAGCTGCGGCGGAACATTTGTAGGAAGCGGTTCTACCATAGTGGTGAATCCTTCGTCAACTACCACCTATTATGTAGCCGCGGTAGGAACCTGTAACACTACCTCCTGCGCTTCTGTAGTATTGAACGTTGGAGGAACACAGGGTGTTCCAGGCGCTCCATCAGGACCAACAACAGTTTGTAACGGCAGCACACAAAACTACACCACCAGCGGTAGCGCAGGCGCAACTTCTTATAACTGGACAGTCCCTAGTGGCGCTGTCATCAATTCCGGCCAGGGAACAACTTCCATCAGTGTAACTTTCGGAAGCTCTTCCGGTAACGTTTGCGTAGATGCTACAGGTGCTTGCGGAACCAGCGCACCGGCTTGTACAGCTGTAACGATCGATAACGTTCCTCTTGCTCCAAGCGGTATTTCAGGTACTACACCGATATGCCCCGGCAATGATAACTTCTCTATTTCAAGTGTGCCTAACGCTACAGGGTATACCTGGTCTGTTTCAGGCGCGGGCGGAACTATCACCGGTGGACAAGGCTCAACCGCGATCAGTACCAACTGGACCACAGCAGGTACAGGAACAGTTACTGTAACCGCTGATAACGGTTGCGGATCAAGTCCTGCCGCTACATTCATTTTAACGGTTAACCCGCTTCCAACGATAAGCGTTGCTCCTACGCCTACTTCGGTATGTTCAGGTGCAACCACCACGCTTACCGCGAGCGGTGCTGTGAACTATAACTGGACGGGAGGCACACTTCCTGCAACCGGCGGAACTGTTACAGCTACACCTTCCGGACCCACCACCTATACCGTGGTTGGAACCGACGCCAACAACTGTTCAAACCAAACTACCGTTACTATTAACGTAGACCCAACTCCAACAGTTTCTATCTCTTCCGGTTCTCCTTCGCAAACAGTTTGCTCGGGTGGAACTATAACCGGTATCAGCTTTAACGTTACGCCTTCAGGTTCTGTTACCTGGACCAATACTAACACAGGTTTGGGCGGCCCTGAACTTTCTAACACCAGCGGCACCGGTAACATCAGCACGTATACCGCGCCAAACGTTACCTCGGTAACAACAGGCGTGATAACCGTTAACGCTACCGCCAGCGGAACAGGATGTCCTTCTACCGCGTCAACCCAGGCAACAGTAACAATTACCATTAACCCGCTTCCGGTTGTAGGTACCGCTTCGGTTACCTCCGCGCCTTGCGGACAGAACACCGGTTGTATCAACAGCGTTTCTGTATCGGGTGGAGCTCCGGCTTACCAGTACTCCTGGGACAATGGAGGCACCTGGTCGGCAAGTTCTACCAACTGTAACATTCCTGCCGGTAACTATCCTTTACAGGTGCAAGACCAGAATGGTTGCATCGGTACCGGAACCATCACTGTTACCAGCACGAACGGTCCCGCGGCCCCTACGGTTGCGGCAAGCAGCACTACCGCTTGTGTAGGCGATAACGTTCCACTAAGCATTACCGGCCCTATAGCTACTTATACCTATACCTGGACCGATGCTACAGGAACTAATACGGGCACTACTTATACCATAACAAACATTGGTCCTGCCGGATCTTATACCGTGAGCGTATCCGCTACAGATCCTAACGCTTGTATAGGTACCGCTACAACCTTAACGATCACAGTAAATCCTGCTCCAACAGCTCCTGTACTTTCTGGTACATCCAGCAACCCGCTGGTACAGTGCCAGAACGCCGCGCCTCCCGGTTCTATTACGGTGGCCAGTACAAGCACGATCACTTCGGTTCCTGTTTGGTATAACGGCTCTACATGGGTGAATACCGGAACTACTTATACGCCCGGTAACTCAACTCCCGGAACCACGGTTTACACCGTGATCGACTCTGCAACCGTTACCGGTTGTGTCAACGCTTCGGCAGGTAACGTGCTTACCGTAACTGTAACCGTTAATCCAAACCCGGGCCCTCCTGTTTTAGGAAGCGGATCCAACAACCCTCTGAATTTATGCCAGAACGCAACTCCTGTTCCTATCAACGTAACGCCTACAGGTACGGTTTCTTCAACTCCTGTTTGGTATAACGGCTCCACATGGGTTGCAACAGGTAACTCGTATACACCCAGCACATCAACCGTGGGAACAACCGTTTATACAGTGGCCGACTCAGCAACCGTAACCGGTTGTGTGAATGTAACCGCAGGTAACGTACTTACTGTTACGGTAACTATTACAGCGCCTCCTCCTCCTCCTGTACTTTCAGGTGGCGTGGCAAACCCATACCTGCAATGCGAGAATGCAACGCCGGGTACTATCACCGTGGTGAGCACAGGTACTGTAACTTCTGTACCGGTTTGGTATAACGGATCAACATGGGTGAATACCGGATCTTCTTATAGCCCGCCTACCGGCACTGTAGGAACCACGGTTTACACGATCGCTGACTCAGCTACTGTTTCGGGTTGCGTGGATGCTTCGGCAGGAAACGTACTTACAGTTACTGTAACCACTAATCCATCTCCAACAGTTGTGGGCAACGCTACCGTAACAGGTTCCTGCTCGCAGCCTACCGGTAGCATCGGCGCGGTGAACGTGACCGGCGGAACTCCGGGTTACACCTACCAATGGTACAACGGATCTACACCAATGACCAATGACACCTTACCTTCTTTATCGAATGTAGGCCCCGGCAATTACAGCGTGTCTATCACCGACGCTAACGGTTGTCCTGCCGGCGGCGGTCTAACAACGTTCAACATCCCGCCATTGTCTGTGGTTGCAGATTATACGCCAAGCGCAACGCAGGGCGCCGCTCCGTTAACGGTAACCTTTACCAACGGATCGAGTGGAGCAACCTCCTATACCTGGACTACCATAGGTTCCAATGCAACCACGCCCGCGCCTTATGTGTTCACTACACCCGGCACGTACTCCGTGATGTTAGTAGCGAGCAATGGTTCCTGTTCTGACTCTATTGTAAAGACCATCACCATTGATGATCCTACCACCATTATCATCCCGAACGTCTTCTCGCCGAACGGCGATGGGCTGAACGACGAGTTTACCATAGTTACCACCGGTATGCGCAGCCTTACCTGCAACATCATAAACCGTTGGGGTTTACAGGTGGTTACGCTCAGCGGACCCAACGCGAAATGGGATGGCGCCCTCAGCAACGGCATCATCGCTTCTGAAGGAACCTACTACTACATCCTCAGCGCCGAAGGCGCTGATGGCAAGACCTACACCAAGGAAGGCCACCTCACGCTGGTGAAGTAATTAAATAAGCATGAATGGAAAAGGGAGGCGAGAGCCTCCCTTTTTTTGTTGCAAAGAACACCGCACGATAAATATAGCACTGCTCCCTGCATTTTCGCCAGGGCCTTAGCTGCTGCTGTTCACTCTGTAGAAGGATAGACCGGTCGGTAAAGATCTCGGCGGTTTTTTATTAAAACAAACTTGTTTGATTGCTGTTATCTTCCTGAATTTTTGGCTTGCGGGCTTTTTGATTGATGAAAGATTCTTCGCTGATCTCTTTACGTTCTTCGGATTTTACAACAACGGTTTCAATATCTGCAATAGCCGCTTCAATTTCATCGTAATAAGGAACTTCTTCTGGCAATTCCATTTTACGGATGCGAGCTTCTATAATGTGCATTTCCCACCAGCGCAAAGTTTGATAAACTTCTACATCGGTGATCTTTGCGGCTAATTCCATTTGCATACGCACAATTTCCAACTTCTTCTCTAATCTTGAATCAGGGAATTTCATTAACTCCGTAACGTAGTACTCGAAGTGGACTTCATAATCTTTTATGCGTTCGGCCCTGGTCATACTTTGTCGGTCTCCTCAATAATATTAATTTCTGCTGGCGTTAACTCATACAATTGATAAATCAACTGATTTATTTTTTCTTCACAATGTTCTGCTCTCCTTTTAAGTTGTTCTACTTTTGTCTGAAGTTTTTCAGATATGAGTTCCTCATTCAAAAACAATAATTGATTTACCTGCTTTACAATTTCATCATGAGATTTCTTTTCCACACTTTTTTTGAAATTAATAGGTTTTATAGGAAGCGACTCTAAATCACTTAATGTTATATTGGTATTGAGAGAATATTGTTTTAAAAGATAATTCAATAAATTTGAATTAAGCAAAGCTAAAATGTATCTAAGATCATATTCAACACCACTCTTTAATAGAAGATTGTTTACTGAATTAAAGGTGTAAAATTGTTGGGTATCTAATGTACAAACTAACCTTCTCTTAAGTTTAAGATTTCGGATTCTCTGCATTATAATCTTTTCTTTACTTAAGAATATTTTCTCTTCTCTCGGCCGATGAAGTTTAGGCCTGTCGTAATTAATAAACCTCCCCTCGTAGTTTGTACTGTAATAACCAATGTTATTTCCCATTAATAACGGTTTATACTTTGAGTTTAACTTTTTCTGAGAAAAGTATTTCTCTTTATCAGGGCCGGTTGCAATGCCATTATAAAAATCTACGAGATCAGATATTTTTATATATGATTTATCCGCTTGGATTTTATCGGTAATGAAGTTCGTCTTTAACGCTATTTTAAAGGTAGTTTTATCTAAGGAGGTACTTGAAATTGAATGTTCTTCAAGGACTGAGGCATATCTGTTGGAGAATTTTTTTATAGCAATGTGATCTTTTTCTCGCGAGTTCTTAGCTAAAATGACAACAGTATCGACATTAGCATCAGCAAAAACAGCAAAGTCACCGTAAGAAAGTTCAGTTATAGAATAGTTATTTATTAAAAGTTCCCTGAGACCCTTACAGGCATCAAGAGTCAAAATTACTACAGGAACAATGAACCCCAATTCGCCTTTAGGCATCAATAACTTAAGACCTTTTTCAATAAAAATTTCATAGGTATTTGTTTTACCATATTTGGATGAAAAATAATGAGTTTTCCAATAGTCTTTTGTTTGCTCTTCATTAACTCTGCTATCAACGTAAGGTGGATTACCAATAATTGCACTAAAACCTCCTTGTTTAAAAACTTCAGGGAAATTTTTCTTCCAAGAAAATGGCTTAATTTTTTTCTCGAAACCTAAATCAAATTCATTATCGTAAATGTCTGTATCAATCAAACTATTACCATCCTTAATGTTGTTATCAAGATCGGGCAAAACCCTTTCCTTAAACATCTCCATTTGCATTTTAATACTGGCGTCAGTTTCGCCTTCCATGCACTTAAGCAATAAACTTAGTTTGGTTACTTCAACGGCATTTGCGTCTATATCAACGCCGTAAATATTACTAATGAGAATGTTTTTCTTTTCAGCAGTACTTAAAGTACCAAAAGGAGTCAAAGGATTATCTTTTCCTTTCTTATTTGCATAGCCATTTTTATGGTAATATTCTGCGTGAAAATTTAAGAGGTATTGAAATGCGCCCAACAAAAATGAGCCGCTACCGCAAGCGGGATCAACTATTTTTATTTTCTCAATTTCTTTTGGTGTTTTTCCTTTAATTAATTTCCCTAGTGTATTTTCAACAATATAATCTACTATGTATTGTGGGGTATAATAAACGCCACCTGCTTTACGAACTTCCGGCTTATAATCAATGACGGCGTGATGCGCGCGGTTTATAGTAATTACCTTACCGAGGAATTGCTCATATGCATTACCGAGAACTTCAACAGGCAAGGCTTTAAAATCATATTCGCTTTTAGGATAGTAAAGGTCTTCAATAATTCCCTTTATGATCTTATTAGTAACTTTTAAGTCTTGAGTAATCTGATCCTTTTTATAATCGAAAAGGCCCGAATTATATTTATTATCGGCATCTTTAAATACGCCGCAAAGGTTTTTATAGGCATCGCCTTTTGAAGCGGCAGTTTTTAATTGTCCGTAAGTTTCAACACCACGATCTTCACAAAAGCGAAGGAAAATTAAGCGATCAATAATTAATTGTACTGCAAAATTTAATTCGTCTTCATTTAATTTGAGATTGTTTTTAGCAATGTCAATAGCAATGAATTTCCGCCATTTATCTAGGCTAACAACAAAGTCTTTGTCGGGAGTTTGGGTTCCTTTTTTAGCGGTATCACTTTGGATGTATTTATCAAAGCGACCTTTTACAACTGCTTCTCTGCTAAAAATGTCATAGAAAAAATCGAACTCATTTAAAAGCTGATCGTAAGTAAAATATTTTAAACGGGCAACGGCAGAGCTTTCGGTTGAGCTTGGTTTTTTTGAGCAATCGTAAATAATAAATTCCTCAAAGTTTGTAAGGATTGAAACCGATGCGCCGGAGTTCCATCCGTAACGGCGAACCTGAAAGGCAGCCTCTTTATTAGTTTTTAAAGCAACTGAAGGTTTTTTTGCTTCAACAAAGAACAAACGGTCTTTAGAGCCTGATAAACGAAAACCATAATCTGGGGCTTTAGTTTTACCCTGAATTTTTACTTTGTCCTCGTGAATTACTTCACGGTATGGTTCAGCCACATCGTCTTTATTATCCATATCCCAGCCAAAAGCTGTAAAAAGCGGATCAATAAAATCTCTTCGGGTTTTAGTTTCGTTGTAGTCGGCTGCATGGTAGCCATTTCGCTGTTCCGCGAAACGGTTTACGAGCTTTTCTACTACGGCTTTTGCTTCTTCTCTGGTCATAAATTTAAGAACCTCAAATTTACAATTTTAGGCGAAATTTGGAAGCGGAAACCGCCTGAAAATCAGGCATGTTGATAAGTAATTAAGCCTATATAAATTGCTAATTCCATTAGGGATTGTAGTGGAAATCCTTTGCCTGCCTCATCTAAAGATTGGTTAAATGCTTATTTTCTTCCGAAATCAGCAGGATTCTCTCCCCAAGCCTTTGTCTCCCATTTCAAAATTTGATTTTTATAGTCGTTTTCGTTTAACCATTTAATTCCACGATCAATTAGCTCGAACAGTTTTTTGTTTTTTTCGCTCCGACTATGGTTTGTTCTAACTGTTTTGTCGCGAACCCAATTAATCGCATTGCGACTGTCGGAATAAATTGGCAAAGAAATATTATGTTGTTTGCAGTAGGCTAGAGCATGAACTATTCCTAAAAACTCAACTATGTTAATTGTTCCATCTTCAAAAGGCCCCATTCTAAAAAGAACTTTTTTTGTTTTTGTTTCTACGCCTTGATATTCTACAACTCCTGTAAAAGTATTCCAAGCACCATCAACGGAAATACTTTCTAGATTTGGATCGCCAATTAAAAGTTCTTCTTCTGGAGTCAGTTCTTTATGAACTTCAACTTTTTTATCCTTACCAATAAATTCTTTGCTCGAGGCTTTGAATGCTTCTTCAGCTAATTCTCTTGATGGAAATGCTTTAAAGACTGCTCCGTGAAAGCCATGAATCTGTTTTGTGCAGTCATCCCAAGTTTCGAAAACTCCTGTTTTCCTACCATGCCAAACTACATAGAACTTTTTTTTCGCCATGAATCAACGGTTCAATTTCTAATATAAAATAAAGCAAAATATTTAAGATTTGCCAATTAAAATTAGGCGCGGTCTTACATATTGAAATGCCTTGCTGCCCCGGGCTTGCACTTCTGATTGAGCGTTGGGAGATGCACACAAACGCGGTGCTTATATTGTTATGCGGTTCGAAAAATAATTAAAACAGGTCCGAAAATTGATATAAATTTATATAGACTGTCTGTCGGTAGATTGGGAATATTCATGTCTGTCTAGGTATTGTGCATAAAGTTTGGCGAGCAGAAGTAGGCGGGTTTCTGGAGCTTCCTGGGTTTACGCGCTCCCAAGTTTATATATTGCTCAATGTTTCTATTCTCACTGTCCGCCTACTAACGCAAAACCCGTGTTAGCTGCTGGCATTATCATTCGACTGGCCAAATTTTGTCTTTGATTCCAGATAAGTCAGCAACTTTTATATCTTCGGTCGGAATAAGCAAATCTTTTTGTCCGTACAAGTCTTGCAACTTTTGCCTTAATATTTTAAAGACTTGCTTACCGTGTCTATATCGATCTTTTTGCGCTTCATAATTTTGCAAGCAATCAATAGCAATTTGTCCGTTGTCTACTTTTGCACCACCAGCATACTGCACTTTCAGAGCGGTTTGAGTTACGGAGTTAACAAAATTCCTGAGTGATTTGTCTTGGGCCTCATTTGTAGAATCATCAATGAGTGTATTAATATCTGCAATTGGTATTTCGGGATACACTTTATTAATATGGTTAGCAGTTATAAAATGTGATTCTATGTCCGTACCAGTTGTGAAAAATATTTCGATATGAGCCGCATTGGCTTTCGCTTTTATGTCATCGCATTCATCTTGAGAAAGAAAATCTCTGTCTCGGTGTATAACAACTTTTGTCGCTGGCGCATTCTTTTTTATAAACGCGGCTAAGACAATTGCTGTGTCAAGTTTTGAGCAGCCTTCGTAAGGCCATATTTCAGTTTCTGTAAGATTAAAATTGTTCGCCCCCAATAATGTTTTTAATTTTTCTGTTTGAGCGTCCTCTGTGAATACGACACATTTTAAATTACCCTTATTAAGAATATCTCCACGGTCTAGCGCTCCAATTTCCATCAATACGCTAATAAAATCGAAAGGCTGATCATTAATTTCTCCATTTGAAATCCAGTTTACCTTTGCGTTATCCCGAAAAGAATCCAGAAGATGTCGTGAATGTGTACTAATGATAATTTGGAAATTTAATCGAGTGGTTATTTCGTTGAGTTTTTCTGCTAAGATTCTTTGATTACTTGGATGTAGATGGCTGTCGGGCTCGTCAAGAATTAATATTTTAGGATTATACAAGTGGATATAGGCTAAAATTTGAATAATCTGCAGAACTCCTGTTCCGAATGCGTCGATTGGATAAGATTTTCCATGATAATTAATAAACGCATTTAAATGTTCATCTTTGATTTTATCAAAATTGATTCCTATTTCAAGTTTCGGAAATACATCTTTGAAGTCTGTAATAAAAGCATTCCATTTGACATCGCTCTGTTTTAAGAGCCATAAAATATTCCGAAAAACATTATTGGCATCTCCTTTAGCTGCTAGCCTTCTAACTAGTCCTTCACTTTTCAATTCTTCAAATGCAGGTATTCCGGATAGTCCTGGAACATATATGGAGTATGGGTTGTCTAGATCTCGAATGGGGTTTCCTAAAGTTTGCCCCTCAATTTCTGTAAGAAGATTTTTGTTTCGGCCTTTGCGAAGTAGAAAAGTGGCAGAGTTGGTAGAATCCTTGTCTTTAAATTTTATTGCAATTGCCTGATTTCTGTTCTGCCCCAGTGAGCCACCATTTCCTAAAGAATAAATGTCTTTGATTGGAGAGTAAATAATTTGATTTGCTGTTAATGATGTAGAAAGTTTATCGGCCTTCCATTTTGTTGTGCGGAATTCATCTAATGAAGTCGTTTGTGCAATGGCAACTGCAAACTGAATACTTTGCAAAATAGAACTTTTACCAGCGTTATTAGCACCTACAAGAATGTTGATGTTTTCAAGTGCCAATTCAATTTTTTTGATGTTTTTGAATCTCTCTATTGTAATTGTTTCTAACATTGGTCTTGTCTTAATGCTTGCCCCTAACTCATTTATATACCTGATCTTATCAGCGCTATCCCACTGTTTTAGCCGGACGTGTGCAGTCTTTATATCTTTATGTTACCCAAATATAATAAAAAACCCGGGCCTTGCGGCCCGGGCTCTTCTTTACCTATTTTCTTTTTAGCGTATCAACTGCACAAATCCTTTGATCACTTGCTCTCCGGCGGCGGCGTTGCAACGGGTCTTGTACCGGGCCATCCAGAAATAAGTTCCGGCCGAGGCTTCTTTGCCGTTCGGTTCAACGCCTGTCCAGGTATTCAGGATGGCATCGGTCTGGAACACCAAAGTGCCCCAGCGATCGTAGATGAACATGGTGTAATCTTCAACCACATCGGCCACCTGCTGGTAGGTTACCGTTACAATGCCATTGGATAAAGAGATGGGCATGAACTCATCATTCACCCTGTCGCCATTAGGCGTAAAGATGTTTGTTTGAGGCAGCTTGGAGATATCCTGGTACATGGTAACGATGAGGTTCGTAGAAACATATTTGCAGCCATGCAGGTACCAGGTCACCGAATTTGTGCTCATAGTAACCTGCGAGCCGGTATAGATATTTGTATTGCTTCCTACTGGCACTGTGCCTTCATACCATTGATAAGGAGCCGTGATCGTATCCGGTGCAATACCCCCGCTTGGCGCGCTCAGCACCACCAGCAGGTCGTTCGAACAAAGTGTGCCCATCATGCTCAGGGTATCTACAGGAGGAACATCTAAAATGGTAACCACGGCGGTATTGCCGCAACTATTGTTGTCGGTAATTGTAGCGGTGTAAGAACCTACAGGTAAACCGCTAACCGATGTTCCGCTTAGCGGCGGACTGGTGTTCCAGTTGATGGAGTAGGGGCTTATGCCGCCATTTACTACTACCGCGGCAGAGCCTGTGGCCGATCCGCTGCAGGTTACGGGGTTAGCCGTTGCGCTTACCAAAAGAGGTGCCGGCTGATTAATAGTAACGACAGAAAAACTCTGACAGCCGTTGGCGTCACTTATAAAGCAGGTATAAGTGCCGGCCGAAAGATTTGACGCGGTAGTACTGTTTCCTCCTGATGGAGCCCATGTATACGTGATGGCGCCGGTACCACCCGAAGCGGTAACCGCGGCCGAACCGTTATTGCCTGCGTTACAACTTACACTGGTTGAAGTGACAGCCATAGCTAAAGCCGGAGGTTCTGTAATGGTAAAAAGCGTATTGGCCAAACAACCGTTGGCGTCTGTGATGGTGCAGGTATAAGTTCCCGGACCAAGCGTGGTAGCGTTGGGGTTATTTCCCCCGGTCGGCGTCCATGTATAGGTATAAGCGCCTGTTCCTCCGCTGGCGTTCGATCCGGCAGCACCGTTGAGCAACCCGTTACAGGTTACGTTCGTAGCAGTAACAGCCACCGAAAGGGCGGGAGGCTGCGCGATGGTAACCGTGGTGAACGTAGCGCAACCGTTCGTGTCAAGGATGTTGCAGGTATAGGTTCCGGCAGATAAACCGCTTGCCGTAGCCCCGCTGCCGCCTGAAGGAAGCCAGGAGTAAACAAAAGGTGCTGTTCCGCCCGAGGTATTAACTGTTGCGCTTCCGTTAGTGCCGCCCGCGCAACTCACCGATGAACTGGAGGCCACAGCGGCCATTAATACGCCGGGCTCTGAAATGGTAACCACAGCGTTGGTCAGACATCCGTTGGCATCGGCAATATCGCAGGTGTAAGTTCCCGCGTTCAAACCGGTGGCTGTAGAAGCATTACCGCCCGTTGGCGACCATGTATAGGTGTATCCCGCGGTTCCGCCAATGGCTGTAACGGTAGCCGCACCGGTAGATGTAGCATTACAGGTAACAGAGGTTGAACTGGCCGAAGCAGAAACGGATGTAGAAGGTTCAGTGATCGTAACAACGGTGGAGGTCATGCAACTATTCGCGTCGGCAATGGTGCAGGTGTATGTCCCTGCGGGAAGTCCGCTTGCTGTAGCGCTGTTTCCGCCTATCGGTGTCCAGGTATAGGTATAACCGGGGGTTCCTCCATTGGCGCCGGCGGTTGCAGAACCTGTGCTGGTGCCAAAACAACTTACGCTGCTGGTAGCTGTAATGCTTGCTGTTGGGCCGCCGGTATTGACAACCGTAACTACTGCCGATTGCGGACAATTATTTCCGTCGAGAATATCGCAGGTATACGAACCCGCGCTTAACCCGCTTGCTGTAGAAGCGTTACCTCCCGAAGGCGACCAGGTGTAGGTGTAAGAACCTGTACCACCGGAAGCGGTTACCGTTGCAGATCCCGTGGGGAATCCGCAAAGTGCAGCTGTGGATGCGCCAGAAGCGTTGATGGCCGTTGCCGCGTTGATGGTGATGACGGTAGATGTTAAACAACCCGATGCATCCGAAATATCACAGGTATAAGTTCCCGCGGGAAGATTTGATGCGGTAGAAGCATTTCCTCCTGTTGGACTCCACGTATAAGTAATTGTTCCGGTACCGCCGGTGGTATTTACTGTTGCAGAACCATCGCTGGATCCGTTGCAGGTAACACTGTTTGAAGACGAGGAAGTAATTGTGGGAGCACCATTGTTGCCTACCGTTACGGGAACGGATGTGCTGCATCCGTTGCCATCGGTGATGGTACAGTTATAATTGCCTGCGGGAATATTGCTGGCAGTTGATCCTGTTCCCCCGGCGGGTGTCCAGCTATAGGTATAGGATCCTGAGCCGCCCGAAGGGTTCACACTTGCCGAGCCATTGCTTTGTCCGCAGGTTGCGGCCGTTGCGTTACCGGTGCCACTTACCGCGGCGGCGGGTTCTGAAATTGTAACCACATTGGTTGCGGTACATCCACCTCCGTCAGTTATATTACAGGTATAAGTGCCTGCGGGAAGTCCGCTTGCCGTTTGCGCGTTTCCGCCTGATGGCGACCAGGTGTATGTATAGGATCCAGATCCGCCGCTGGGATTGGCTGTGGCCGAACCATTGGTTCCACCGAAGCAGGATACGCTGCTGGTTGCTGAGATGCTTACTGCAACGCTTGAACCTGAAGTACCAACGAATACAGGAATAACTGCCGAACATCCGTTGCCGTCCTGTACCGTAACGTTATAGTTTCCGGATGACAGGCCGCTTGCGGTTGCGCTGTTGCCTCCGCTGGGCGACCAGGTGTATGAGTAAGAGCCATTACCTCCCGAAGGAGTAACCGTTGCCGAGCCGCTGCTTGCGCCACAAGGTGTAGGAGAAGAACTTGCTGAACCTCCTACAGCAGCCGCGGGTTGATTGATAGTAACGATGCTCGTTGCGGTGCATCCGCCGGCGTCGGTTGTGGTGCAGGTATAAGTTCCTGCAGGAAGTCCCGAAGCGGTTGAGCTATTTCCTCCGAAAGGTGACCAGGTATACGTATAAGAACCTGATCCTCCGCTCGCGCTTGCGTTTGCAGAACCGTTACTTCCACCGTTACAGCTAACCGAAGAAGTTGCTGAAGTACTTAGGGAAACACCGGAGCCCGGTTGATTTAATGTGATAGATGTTGAAGTGGTGCAGCCGCTTCCATCCGTTACAAAAACTGTATAGGTTCCCGCGGGCAATCCGCTTGCGGTAGAACCATTTCCTCCTGTTGGAGACCAGGTGTAGGTGTAAGAACCTGAACCGCCCGAGGCGCTGGCTGTTGCCGAGCCGTTGCTTCCTCCATTACAGCTGATGGTAGATGAGGAAGTAATGCTTACGTTGGGGTTACTGGAAGCGTTAACGGTTACTACACCGGTGTTGGAGCAACCCGCGACGTCTGTTACAGTGCATGTGTATGTGCCGGCCGGAAGATTGGTAGCGGAAGAACCCGTACCACCTGACGGACTCCAGTTGTATGTATAAGATCCATTGCCTCCTGAAGGACTTACGCTTGCCGAGCCATTATTATTGCCGCAGGTAGTTGGATTAACCGAAGGATTTACTGTGATGGCCGGAGGTTGCGTTACTGTGACAGGCACCGTTTGTGAGCAGCCGCTTCCATCCGTAACTGTTGCCGTATAAGTTCCTGCCCCTAAACCGGTGGCTGTGGTTCCGCTCTGGCCGTTAGACCAGTTGATAGTGATGGGGGCTGTGCCGCCGCTTACGCCAACAGACGCTGTTCCGTTATTGGTGTTACAGGCCGCGGCCGTTGACGAAGGTGTTACAGTGAACGCCGCTGCGCCCGTAATTGTAAGTTGTATCACGTCAACCTGCGGGTTACAGGAATTATCGGTGATGGTAACCGTATAGGTGCCGGGAGGAAGATTATTTACCACACTGCCGCTCGCGCCGTTAGACCAGTTATAAGAATAGGGGCCGGTACCGCCACCGGCAGTTACGGTTGCCGAACCTGTAGGACTTCCGCAAGACGCGTTGGTTACTGAAGAACTTGTGTTAAGAACCGAGCTGTTGCAAAAAGATAATCCAACATTGTAGTTTCCTACCCAACCCGGACCACAGGCATACAGGTTATTGTTCTTCCCAAGACTAACATCATAAACAGTGGTGGGCGCGCCGAATGAACTTATGGTTGACATGGTGCTTCCGTTGATATGCATGATGGTAGACATGGAACCAATAAAAATATTATCGCAATCATCGCTGGTAAGACCGCCCCAGCTCATGGTAGACTGGCTTGCCCCGTTAATACTAAGGGCTCCGGTAGATGCGCCTGAGGCGGTACTCCACTTTAATAAATTATAGCTGTCGTAAGTATAGAGGTTGGTGCCGCTGATGGACATCCCGTTGAAACCATTGGCGGGCCCCGGCGCATACACGCTTGCTACCTCAACGAATAAATGACTTGTAGGAACCGCCCAGGCCAGCGGTGCAAGACCAGGTAGCGGCATTCTGTATAAAATGTTGTCATAGCCGGGTGAACCAATTTGTGTCTGGGCGGTTGACATGTAAGCATTTCCAAAATCGTCAAGCGCAACCCCCCACATATCGTGCAGGCCGGTTGGTGAACTGATCACGTTCACCGGTGTAAGGCCAACCACGTTGGTATCCAGGTAGCAACCGGTATAAGAAGGATCTGTAGTTCCTCCGCCCGCTATAACCGCCTGGTTCGTACAGCGACTAAAGGCGATGCGCCACATTTCCTGGAATTGCGGATGTCCGCCATAAGAAGCGGCAAAAGTTCCATTCCCGTATAATTTAATGACGTTAGCGCCAAAACCTGAATTGAACCCTTCGATGATATAGCAGGAACCTGTTACGTGATCCACCGCGAAATCGCCGTAGTACCATGTGAAGGGAGTGGTATAGATCCAAAGTGGGTTGCCCGCGTTATCAAATTTGATCACTTCAAAGGGGCCAACACCGCCGTGCACATAGCAATTGCCGTAATTATCCCAGTCAACATCATACGCGGTGTTGCTGCCCGAGAAAGAGGGTGTGGTGGTCCAGGGATCAATGATCACTCCCTGAGCCGGATCATAATTTTTTACGTCGAACGAAAGAACATCCTTGTTCAAATTAAAAGAACAGCCTATTGCCTTTGCAGTGCTCATTTCGTTGGCAATGGGCGCATGATCGTTAAATTCGCCGAAGACGCTTTTATTGATAAGATCTCCATCCTTATTGATATGCATTTTTTTCGCATCCGGGAAAGCCATTTGGATAACGGAAGGATCCGCCCCTTCATGCACAAGAAAAGTGTATTTAAAGCCCTGCTTGTCCTCCGGGAAATAAAATTCCATGTCAATGCCCGGGTACAGATCGCGGTAGGTTATTTTTTTCCACGCGCTGGCGATATAAGTGCCTTTATTGGGTGCGCCGAAATGATATTTGGTAGCGATCTCGAATTGTGGCAAGATCTCGGTTTGAGCGCCTGCGCCCTGGAATTTGATCTCGTAAAACTGCTCTACCTGTTTGTAGGCCAGCTCTCTTTCTTCTTCCTCTTCTTTTCCGTTTTCCTTTATACCCAGCCTCTTGATCTCGGCTTCAATTTCTTCATGTGTTCTTTTCACAACGGCAAGATGTTTTACCAGGATGCCGGTCTTACTGAAAAAATACTGCAGCCCATCCTGCCGGGCACCAAAGAGAACGCCGGGAAGCCGTTCCTTATCGTATTGTCCTTTATTTTCAATGAACACTTTCTGCTCGAAGGCGTTCTTAGCTACCCACAAGGGGCGGGGTTGTTCTGTAGCCGCGAAGAAGGATGACGCGGCTATGAAAAAAAATAAAGTGGCTATTCTTTTCATAAGCAAGGTATATGTATTTATTATTTTATTTTATCACTGAAACGGTTCCGTGGTACTCGTGTTTGAGGCCGAGTACATCGCTGAAGTTTACTTTCCAGACGTAGATATCTTCCAGCACCACGTCGCCTTTATTGTTCTTACGCCCGTCCCAACCTTTATTGATGTCGTTGGTGGTGAACACCTGGTTGCCCCAGCGGTCGAAGATCAGCATGCGGTAGGTAGCGTTATCAATGCCAATGCCTGTTCCTTTAAAATACTCGTTCACGCCATCCGCGTTCGGCGAGAAGCTGTTAGGGATAAAGAAGGTATACACAGGCTTGATCTCTAAAGGAAGCGTAGTAGAATCCTTACAGCCGTAATTGTTGGCAACTACCTGCGTGATGAAGTAGGTATAAGGCTCGGGGTTTTCATATTTATGAACCGGGTTGGTGACCGTAGTATAGTTCACCGAGAAAGGCTGCGCGAAGATATCACCGAGGTACCAGTTATGGAGGGTGGCTCCAACCGCTGTGCTGTAGAAATGTACCTTGTTATCCAATACATCAAAATAACCGGCGCCATCATCGTTAGCGTAATAGAAGCCGGGTTGCGGGTGCGGGTAAACCGTAACATAGTTGTTCTTCACAACCTGCGAAGTACAACCTTTGTTGCTCACCACAGTTAAAACGACCGAGTAATACGCATTGGATGTAGCTCCTTTGTTATCGTAGTAAACCAGGTTAGGGTACTGCCAGGTTGAGGTTGTTCCGTTACCCATATCCCAATACCAGGCGGTGATGGATCCTGATGGACAGGTAGAAAGATCGGTGAACAATACATCGTGTAAAGGACAGCCGGCCAGTGTATCACCGCTGAATGCAGCTTGCGGCGGCGGATCAACCGTTACAACATGAGATAAAGTATCTTTACAGCCGCCCGTATTGGTAACAATGAGCGAGCTGGTGTAAGTGCCCGCTGCAATGTACGTGTGTTGCGGGTTTTGTGAAGGACTCGTTGCGCTTCCGTCACCAAAAGCCCATGTGTAACTGAAAGGGCCTCCGGAGCTCTGATCTGTAAATTGAACCGGTGAACCCAGGCAGCCTACCGTAAAGGTATAATTCATGGCTATTGGCGGAGGCTGTGTTAATGTGGTGGCAAAAGTGGCCGTACAATTGTTGTCGTCGATGATAATACCTCCGTAAGTACCCGCGCCTAATCCATGCACCGCAAAACCGGTGGCCGCAGGCGGTCCCCAATTTACCGTATAAGTTATATTTGGTCCGGGCGTTCCGCCACTGGCTGCCACATAGATACTTGTTGTATCACCAAAACAATTGATTGTTCCCGGGCTCACTGTATAGGTGAGAACAGGCGGTTCGGTTACGGTATAGGTCAGGGTAATATTACACGGCCCTCCTGTACCTACCGTTAACGTATAAGTGCCCGCCGGAATGTTAGAAATGTTTTGCGTAGTAGCGCCGGTCGACCAGGTATAGGTTGGTACTATGGTTCCGGTTGGTGTTACGGTTAGCGTAACCGCTCCGTTCGTTCCGCCATTGCAATCAATGTGAGTAACTGAAGCTGCAACAACAACGCCCGCGTTGGAAGTAACAACCACGGTGTCGTATTCGGTGAGGGGCGGACAGGAGTTATCTGTAACTGAAGCTACGTAAGTTCCGGTGCTTACTCCACTGAGTACGGGTCCTGTTTGCGGAGGCGTGGTGTTCCAGGTGATGTTATAAGGTGCAGTTCCGCCGGTAACAGTAAGCGTGGCAGAACCTATGGGGTTTGTACAAGTGCCATTGGTAATAGAATCTTTAAGCGTCATGATCGAACAGGGCGGTAGATTCACGCTGATGGCCGAAACGAAACCAATGCCGCAGGCATAAAGCGTATTGTTCTGACCCAGGAAGCAATCGTAAACTGTGCCGGCAGCAGCTATTGTACCAACTTGTGTCATGGTCAATCCATCATATTGCCTGATGGTATTGTTCAGTCCAAGGAATACGTGATCGCATTCGTCAACCGCAAGTCCACCATAGGTCATGGTGGTCTGGCTGGCTCCGTTGATCACCGCGTTGCCGGTAACTGCGCCCGTGTTGGCGTTCCATTTGTGCATGTTATAACTGTCGTAGGTATACAGGTTCACATTTCCATTGCTCATCGCGATGCCGTTGAAACCGTTACCCGGACCCGGCGAAAAAACGCTGGCAACCTCTACGAAGCTGTAGGTTGTGGCCACCGAGTAGGTGATGGGAACAAGCGCCGGCGTGGGAACTTTAAAAATAAAATTATCATAACCCGGGGTTCCTACCTGCGTTTTGGCGGTGGCAAAATAAGCGCTTCCGAACGCGTCGATGGCAACACCCCACATATCGTGGAGCCCGCTCGGTGAGTTGATCACGTTAGCGATCTGTAAGCTTCCCGCAGACAGTGAGGTATCGAAAGTGGCGCCGGTAAAAGAAGGGCTTGTTGTTCCTCCACCTGCAATAACAACCTGGTTGGTGCAACGGCTAAAGGCCACGCGCCACATCTCCTGGAAGCTGGCATTACTGGTGGAAGCTACGGCAAATCCTCCCGAAAGATTAACCTTTTCAACATTCGCGCCAACCCCTCCGTTAAAACCGTCAACTAAAAAGGCCGAACCTGTTAGCCTGTTCACGGCAAAATCTCCATAATAAAAACCACCACCGGTTGTGGCGAACCCATTGGTATAGGTCCACAACTGAACGCCTGTTGGACTGAATTTAGCCAATTGAAATGGCGAGGTTCCGCCATAAGCGTAACAGTTCCCGAAAATATCATGATCCACATCATAAGCTGTATTGCCTCCCGCAAAAACAGGCGGTGTTGTCCATGGATCAATATAAAGTCCTTTTGTGTTGTCGTAATTGCCGGTAACAAAGGTTACAATTCCTTTTTTTAGAGCAAAGCCGCAACTAACGTTCTTTTTGCTGTTCAGTTCATTGGCAACCGGAGCATGATCGATGATGTCTCCGAAAGTTGATTTGATGGTAATGTCTCCATTTGTTCCAAGACTTAACCCTTCGTTCTTCGGGTATTCAATTTTGATCAGTGACGCATCAGCGCCCGGGTGTACTATAAAACTATACTTGAAGCCGGTCTTCCCTTCGGGGAAAATAACTTCCATATCGATGCCGGGATAAAGTTCTTTGTAGGTGATCTTCTTAAAACCATTCGCGCTCACCGACTTTTTATTCCCTACATTGAACGTGTAGTACTGAGTTACCTGCTCTTCTGTTTTAAATGTCGTATTCTCACCCGCGCCGATAAATTTCATTTGGTGGAAATACTCCACCCATTTGTATTTAACGATATTGTCTTCTTTTTCTTCGCCGTTCTTGTCTTCTTCTTCCTCACCGATCTGCCTGCGAAAACGCTCCATTTCTCTCTTTGTGCGCTCAACTTTGTCGAGACGCTTGATCCAGATGCCGTCTTTGGTAAAGAAATACTGCATGCCGTCCTGGCGTGCTCCAAAGAAGATCTCATCTGTGGAGGCTTTCTTCTTCAGATCATACTGGCCCATATTTTCAATAAAGACCTTTTGCTCAAAGGGATCTTTAACGGTCCAAAGGGTTTTGGGGTCCTTATCGCCGGCAAAAAGGTGTCCTGAAACCAGTGAGAACAGGACGGGCAGAAAGAGAAGAGATTTCTTCATTAGCAAGGTAATTTTTGGTTAAGCTAAAATAGTGTTTTTAATCGACCAAACAAAGACTAAAAATAGGTAATTTATGAGTGGTCGTGTTATTTAAAACGGTTTAGCGGACCTGAAAACTCTTTTACGCAATTAAAAATGCAATTGTAACTTTACGTCCTATGTTGTATAAAAGCCTATCTGACTGCCTGGAGGACCTCGAAAAGAACGGTCATTTAGTGCGGATCAGGGAAGAAGTGGATGGGGAGCTTGAAATGGCCGCCATTCACCTGCGTGTTTTTGAGCAAGGCGGACCTGCTTTGTATTTCGAGCGGGTAAAAGGCAGTAAGTACCCGGCAGTTTCCAATGTTTTTGGCAGCCTGGAGCGGAGCAAATTCATTTTCAGAAGGCATTTTAACGACATACAGAAGCTGGTGGAGCTGAAGAACAACCCGGTAAAGGCTTTAAAGGAACCCTTTAAATACCTGAAATTGGGTCTTCTGGCCCGAAAATCCTTTCCAAAGAAGGTGTCGTCGAACGTCAATAATTATTTTAATGAGATCAGCATCGATCAACTTCCTTTAATAAAGCACTGGCCCAAAGATGGCGGCGCTTTTGTTACCCTGCCGCAGGTGTATACCGAAGATCCGGATACCCCGGGTGTGATGCAAAGTAATTTAGGGATGTATCGTGTTCAGTTGACGGGAAATAAGTACACCTTAAATAAAGAGATCGGCCTCCATTATCAATTGCATCGCGGCATTGGCGTTCATCAAACCAAAGCAAACCGGAAGAACCAGCCACTGAAGGTAAGCGTATTTGTGGGCGGACCACCATCACATTCGTTGGCGGCCGTAATGCCTTTGCCTGAAGGAATGAGCGAACTTACGTTTGCGGGAGCGTTGGGCGGAAAACGATTCTTATATACGTATCACGATGGGTATTGTATCTCGCTGGATGCGGATTTTGTGATCACCGGTGAGATTTTTCCCAATGAAAATAAGCCCGAAGGTCCTTTTGGGGATCACCTGGGTTATTACAGTTTAACGCACGATTTTCCTTTGATGCGGGTGCATAAAGTATTCGCAAAAAAGCAGCACGCGGTATGGCCTTTTACCGTGGTTGGCCGGCCGCCACAGGAAGATACGCAGTTCGGCGCGCTGATCCATGAACTGACAGGAAGCGCGCTTACGCACGAAATTCCCGGACTGAAAGCGATCAACGCGGTAGATGCCGCCGGCGTGCATCCTTTGCTTTTAGCTATTGGAAGCGAGCGTTATACGCCTTACTTAAAAGATAAAAGACCTTCTGAACTTTTAACCATCTCCAATAGAATTCTTGGTACGGGTCAGCTCAGCCTCGCTAAATTTTTATTCATCACTGCCGACGACAGCAATACAGTTTCTGTAAACGATATTCCCGCATTTTTTCAATTTTGTTTAGAGCGCCTGGATCTTACACGCGACCTTCATTTCCAGACACAGACCAGCATCGATACGCTCGATTACTCGGGCAGCGGCCTGAACAGCGGGAGTAAAGTAGTGCTGGCGGCCTATGGAGATCCAATTCGTAAATTATGCGCCGAGGTACCGGGCGGAATGGAAGATGCCAAAGTAGTAATGCCCGGAGTGATAGCCTTGAAAATGGAGAAATTCGTTTCTTACCAAAAGTCAAGAGAGGAATTCAATATCCTGGATGAGAAATTGACGAGATATTCGCTGGAAGGAGTGGTCATGATCATTGCCTGTGACGATCCTTCTTTTGTCGCGCAAACAGTCAATAATTTCCTTTGGGCAACCTTTACCCGCAGCAATCCCTCGCACGACATATATGGTGTGGATGCTTTTACGGAAAATAAGCATTGGGGTTGTCACGGTCCGATGATCATCGATGCCCGCATCAAGCCGCACCATGCTCCTCCTCTGGAAAAAGATCCTGCTATTGAAAAGAGGGTGGACCGCCTGTTTGAAAAGGGCGGCAGCCTGTACGGAATTATTTCCTGATCGCGTTTTCCCATCCGGAGAAGAAAGCTGCTAAAAGATCTGAAGTTTTTACAGTATCCATAAATAATTCTAATTTTACACCCGCATGGAGTTTACGCGGGTTGAAAATACGATCATACTGAAGAAAACCGTCCACCACCTGGTGGAGACAGATCCGCCGATCATTAAAATGGAAGTAAACGAGCATGAATTCCTGGATGTGGAAGATGTGCTGGCCATTCGTGAAGTGAACCTGGAATTCAGCGAGGGAAAACCATTTTGCGTATTGCTCGATACAAGCAAAGGCTATTTCAATGTAAGCCCTGAAGCAAACAAACTACTGACGAGTAAAGAATATTCCGAAAAAAGAATGGCTGCCGCGTTTGTGGTAAGTTCACTCGCTTCGCGCCTTGCGGGTAATTTCTTCATCCGCATGGGCGGTCGCTACCACCATACACGCTTGTTCTCTGAGGAAGCGGAAGCCCTTAAATGGTTGAAGACCTTCGGGAAATAATTAAATGGCCACCGCGGCCTTAATGTGCGGATGTGGATCATATCCCTCCAGCACAAAGTCCTCAAATTTAAAATCAAAGATGTTCTTAACGGCCGGATTTATTTTAAGCGTAGGCAATTTCCGGCACTCGCGGCTCAATTGTAAATTGGTTTGCTCGATGTGGTTAGAATACAAATGCGCGTCGCCCAGCGTATGCACAAAATCTCCATATTCCAGGTCGCAAACCTGCGCCACCATCATGGTAAGCAAAGCATACGAAGCGATATTGAAAGGAACTCCCAAAAAGATATCGGCGCTACGCTGGTACAACTGGCAACTTAATTTTCCATCCGCCACATAGAACTGAAAAAAAGCGTGGCAGGGAGGCAATTTCATTTTATCTACATCACCTACATTCCACGCACTTACAATTAAGCGGCGTGAATCGGGGTTCTTTTTGATCATGTCTATCACCTGCGTGATCTGGTCAATATGCCTGCCATCAGCGGCCGGCCAGCTACGCCATTGCACACCATAAACAGGACCTAAATTTCCGTTCTCATCAGCCCATTCGTCCCAAATGCTCACGCCATTCTCTTTCAGGTATTTAATATTGCTCTCGCCCTTCAGGAACCAAAGCAATTCGTGGATGATGGATTTGGTATGCAGTTTTTTGGTGGTAAGCAAAGGAAAGCCATCCTGCAGGTTAAAGCGCATCTGGTAGCCAAAAACGCTTACCGTTCCGGTACCGGTGCGGTCGGTCTTTTTGGCTCCGTGCTCCAGCACATGGCGCATCAGGTCGTGGTACTGTTTCATGACCGCAAAATTAAGGATTACAGGGCTTTAAAGGAGAGTATTAAACCAACAACTTGTTAACGGAAAGCAACTTTTTCATGGGGGATTGCCAGTTATTGGATAATTCTTACCACTTGCAAAGCGGCATTTGGACTAAAATTGGTTTTGTATTAATATTGGGCATGAATAAAACAATTACTTTTTTATTGAGCTTGTTAACCGGCTCCATGTTAGGGCAGATGCAATGGACAACTTGTAACATTCCCAATGGGGGGCGTTATGATGATATTTCTTTTGTTAACGACAGTGTAGGATGGGTTGCGGGTGGGAACCTTCATACAATCTACCACACAGTAAATGGTGGAGCAAACTGGACCATGCAGTACAACACCGGTTTGTACAATCGTAGTATCCGATTTTTTGATGATTCGGTTGGTATTTGCGGTTCATTTTCGAGTAGTACTGCTCAGAATGGATTTATTCTTTGGAAGACCACCAATGCCGGAACTAGTTGGCAAAACATTACCCCCTCACTAAATGCCAGTGTGAAAGGTATTTGCGGTCTTTCAATTGCCGACGACACCACGATCTATGCTTGTGGTGTATGGGCCAAACCGGCCTATATTTTTAAGTCATCCGATCGCGGAAATAATTGGCAGTATATTGATATGTCGCCCTATGCGCAGGCGCTTATTGATATGCATTTTTTGAATAAGGATACTGGTTTCGCTGTGGGATCCGCTGTAGCTGATTCACTTGGAGGCGTTGTCCTGTATACAACCAACGGAGGCGCAAATTGGCAGGTAAAACATCAAACGAATATTTATCAAGACTGCCTTTGGAAAATACAGTGCCTCGATAAACTGCGCTTGTACGTTTCTGTGGAAGCGCAACCTTCAGCCGGTAATACCCGGATATTGAAGTCGAATGACGGAGGTATGAACTGGAGTAGTGTATTGGTAGATCCGTTTTATTATGATAACCAGGTAGTGGGATTTATGGACACGCTCACCGGTTGGGCCGGCGGAATGAATAAATTATTTAAAACCACCGATGGAGGACAGACCTGGAACCAGGTAGTTTTAGGAAGCGCTTATAATCGTTTCGTCAAAATGAATGATTCATTGGCTTATTTAAGTGGAGTGAAGATCTATAAATATTCGCCTTCTGTGATTGGGGTAAAAGAAAATCCAAAGCACGATGATATCCATGAATTGGGGGTTAGACCAAATCCTTCCGGAGGTGTTTTTAGGGTTTCTATCAGTATAAACACGCAAACAACCTTTTGCGAATTAAAGATATTGAACAGTGAAGGCAAAACTGTGAGGGTGCTCAATGAAAGTCACCTGGACAAGGGTAAATATAATTACGAAGTGAACATGACATCCGAGAAAAAAGGAGGTTATTTCCTTGTTATGCACACCCACGAAGGATTGATCTACCGAAAATTGGCCATCCAGTAGGTTTTCCTCAGATTATTGGGTTTCGTATGCATATTTTTTGGTACTTTTCGTTCGTCCGCGTTCTCTTTTCAATTTTGTTTCATACTTAAAATGTTTTCCATATATTAGCTATGCAACAAAGAAGGAGGGATTATGGACAAACAGAACAAACGAATAGTATTGGTTACCGGGGCCACTGGTGGCCTGGGTACCGCGATGTGCAAGAAACTGCACGATGATGGATTTAGGGTAGTAGGCAATTACCGCAACAAGGAAAAGGCCAAAGCCTGGCTCGACAAAATGCACGAAGAGAATTATGTCATCAATCTTTTTTACGGCGATGTTTCTGATTTCGAGTCGGCGGCTTACCTTGTAAAAGATATTGAACACAGTGTTGGGCCAATTGATACGCTCGTAAATAACGCCGGTATCACCAAAGATTCGCGCCTTGTGAATATGAAGCGCGAGGATTGGTACGAGGTGATCAACACCAACCTGAACAGCGTCTTCAATTGCACCAAACATGTGATCGATGGCATGATCGAAAGAAAGTTCGGTCGTATCATCAATATCTCTTCGGTAAATGGTCAGCGCGGGCAATTCGGGCAAACCAATTACAGCGCGGCCAAGGCCGGGATGCACGGTTTCACCAAAAGCTTATCAATGGAAGTGGCCAAACACGGTATTACCGTAAACACCATTTCGCCCGGGTACATTGCAACCGATATGGTAATGGCTGTGCCGGAAAAAGTGCTGAACCAGATCGTGGCGCAGGTGCCTATGGGACGCCTGGGAGGCACGCACGAGGTAGCCCATTTGGTGTCTTTTCTTGCCAGCGAGGAGACCAGCTTCATTACAGGAGCCAATTACGCAATTAATGGCGGACAGCACGTTTATTAATACTGTATGAATAAGCGTCTTTCTGTTTTTAAATGGATCGTATTCTCATTTGGTCTTTGGTTTCCGGCCTTTTTAAATGCAGCAGGCCCTGGAAAGCCTGACAGGGATTCCTTGTTATCGGTAATTGCCTCGGGGCGCGACGACAGTCTAAGGGTGAAGTCCCTTATGCAGGCGGCGGAGTTATTTTCTTACGTGACCGATTCCGGTAAATTATTCGCTACCCGGGCGCTCGTCCTTTCCGAAAAAATTAATTTTCCATTTGGCATACGGGTCTCATCGGCCTTTCTGGGCAACAACGCGATCGTGCATGGGGAATACGACCAGGCACTGCAATTTTATTCACGCGCGCTAACTATCAGTCACCTGGCGGGTGATATGAAAGGCACGGCCGATATGATGATGGGAATTGGGCTTGTTTACTATAGTAAGTCAGACCTTGAGAAAGCATTGAAAAGCCACCTGGCATCTCTTAAATTAAGGGAGACCATCCAGGATACTTCCGGCATGGCTTCTTCATACATAAGCGTGGCCAACATTTTCCAATATAAGGGAGAACTAGCCAGAGCCACGGAGTATAACTTAAAAGCTTTGGCCATCAAGCGAATTAAAAAGGACCTGGAGGGCCAGGTGTATTGCCTTGGAAACATCGGCACGATCTACGGAATTAGGAAGGAATTTGACACGGCCTTGTCTTATTTCACCCAGGCGCTCTCCCTTGCCGAGCTGGCCGCCAACGCGCGTTTACAGGCCAATACACTGGGCAATATCGGGTCGGTGTACGAACATAAAGGCGACGATAAAAAAGCGCTTCAATTTCATCTAAAGGCGCTGGAAATGGACGAGCAGATAAATAATACCGAGGGAATTTCATCTACCCTCATCAACCTGGGTGGCTTGTATGCAAGGGCAAAAAACAATGCATTGGCCATCAGCCATTACCGAAGGAGCCTGGAACTTGCCGTTGCCATGGGAGCTTTGGATAACCAGCAGATCATCTATGCCGCGCTTGCCGACGTCTATCACAATGCCAGGGACGAAGCCAATGCTTTTCTTTGCATGAAAAAGTACAGCACCATCAAGGATTCTATATTAAATGTAGAGAACCAGGAAAGCCTCAATAGGCTGGAAGAGTTATACCTCTCAGAAAAAAAGGACAAGGAACTATTACAGAAAGACGCTGAGATCAGCAGGCAGAGCGAAGAATCGGGCCGTCAGAAGCTGGTAATTATGTTTTCAGGCTTTTTCCTGGTTTTTGTTCTGGTCTTTACAATTGTTT
This sequence comes from uncultured Flavobacteriaceae bacterium, assembly GCA_964387075.1. Taxonomy (GTDB): domain Bacteria; phylum Bacteroidota; class Bacteroidia; order B-17B0; family Aurantibacillaceae; genus PALSA-968. The sequence continues at coordinate 291,811 of CAYLVB010000005.1, read as the reverse complement.
TACTCAACCGGATCAAAATTACCCGGCGTCAGAAGGCGATCATTGAACAAAAACAAAAGGAAATACTGGATAGTATTCATTACGCAAAAAGAATACAGAACTCCCTGATGCCCAGCGAAAAGAATATTGAAAGGGCTGTTGCGAGGTTAAAAAATAGGGGGTAACCCACCAGTTATCGGCCAAAACCTGCCACTTACCAAAAACCACCTGCCAATTCATAAGTCGTCACCCTTTTTGGCACGGTGTCGGCTACCTTTATATTACCAATTAAAACACCCGTTATGAAAAAAACTTACGCAATTATCCTGCTTGCTGTTTTTTGTATACAACAGGATGCCTCCTCACAGGTATTTTTAGGCGTTTACGGCCTTCGCACCAATGGCTACAATGTAAAGAGTCCCGACCAGGGCTGGGGCTTTGGATTTAATGTATTGAGCGATTACCGCGCTATTCCAAAGACCAATTTGCCGGCCAAATTCCAAACCGGAGTAGATTTTAATTACAGCGGGCTGGGCCGACGCACCTTTCGCAATGTGCCGCTTACCAGCAGGCCCGGCGCGGCATCGGCAACTTTATCGAACGGACTTTTTACTATGAACTTTATCGGTCAATTGGCTTTTCCTAACAAGTCGCGCTTTACGCCTTACGGAAATGTGTTCGTGGGTTACCGCGGAACCTTTTCGCAACTTTCTATTACACCCAATACGCACCTGCCGGGCGAGCAATATGAGACCGACCAGGAGATCTCTTCGGTGCATGGTCTTAACTATGGAGTTGGAGCGGGGATGCTCACCAAACTCCGGAAGAACTGGTATCTTGATGTTGGGGTTTTGTATAACGAAACAATTGGTGGCGGCCGTATAACGGATCTCAGTACAGCGTATAGTAACTCCAGCGGTGTGAATTTAGATCTTAAGTCGCGCCCCAACGCTTTGATGATGATCAAGGTTGGATTCACCTGGTACATTCCGGAAGGAGATGATACGGATGATAAAGATGATTGCGACTGCAAATGCAAGCATAACCATTCTTCTACAAGAACCCGCGTGGGCGGTGGCTGGGGCGGCTGGGGTGGAGGCGGACGCTCAAGCAGCGTTGGAATTAATATTGGCGGAGGGATCCGCGCTAAATAAAAATAAAAAGTCCTGATTACAACAAAGTTGACTTTCAGGACTTTTCTTTTTAGCTTTTTTAATTGAATTCCGGCTGCTCAGGAAGTGTGTATTTCCTTCCCGCGTTCGCGCGTTTCAAATAACCCATCAAAGGCATGAAGTAATCCAGCATCGGTTTTGCACTAAAGTCTTGTCCAATGCTCTTCTTTAAATGATCTCTCCAGTCAACACTCGCGCCGGGTTTCATCACACCTTGTAAAAAGGCTCCAACCTCTTTATTGCCCCAGTAATTGGTGGCGTGCGGGTCTTGTTTCAAAATGTTGGTGGCAATGTGCTGGTGAAACTGGAACAACAATACGTTGCTCATGCTGTAATCGTAATACTGTGCGGGATCATCATTGATGTGTGTTTTGGTAGCGGCGTCGCAAAACTCTTCTCCGCGCTCCATCGGAGGAACAATGCCCTGGAAACGTTTCGCAAGATCCCACCACAGTTTATTGTATTGGTTCTCGGGTAAGTTCTTCGAATACAAATTGTATTCAAACTCGGTCATGGTGCCGCTTCCCCAAGGAATATGCACGGCGTATTCCAAAGCTTCTTTCAAAAGTGCAAGCGTATCGTCGGTCTTCACCTTCTTGTCCATCATTCCTAAACCTTGAAGGAAAGGCTTTTGTAAAGAGGCAAGTCCCATCATGGTTCCGAAGGCTTCGTGGTAAGCACGGTTGGCCCCGCTGCGTAATACGATAGGAACTTCAGGGTTGCTGTACGATTGATAATAGTAAATATGACCTAACTCATGGAGCACGGTTCCCCACCATTCGGTATTGGGAATAACGCTCATCAATGAACGAACATCTTTGTCGTTATCAATATGCCAGGCCGAAGCGTGCGTGTTCTTTTTGTATCCTGCTTTCGCGTCAACAGGATATAGGCTCGATTTTTCCCAGAATGTTTTTGGAAGTTCGTTAAAGCCTAAACTTTTGTAGAATTCTTCGCCCGTTTTTACGATCCACTCGCCGCCTTTTTTCTCCAGGTAAGGATCTAAATTAAATCCTTCCACTTTCACGAGGTCGCCCCATGATTGTCCCCAGCGATTGGGCAACCAATGCGCGGGAATGTAATCAGGGACTTCTTTCTTTCCGTATTTTTTAGCGAGTTCGTAGCGGGCCCAGGTGTGCAGTTCGCGATACAGCGGCCAGATGTCCTTGATCATGCCGCGGGTAGCGCCCATTAGTTCATCGGTGCTCATTCCGTACTCCGAAGCCTGGTACGCGAAATAATCATTATAACCCAAAGGCTTTACGCAGCCGTTACGCAGGTCGCGCAGCTTGGTTAAGCCGGTCTTTAAGGTTTTGCCTACTTCTTTGCAGGCCACCCAGGTATCAAGACGGTCTTTTTCGTTGGTTGAGGTCTGTAAAGTTCCGTCGATGTCGTTTGGCGTGATCTCTTTTCCGTTCTTCATGAACTTGAATCCATAAAGCAGTCCTACCTGCGCGTTGGTGGCGTCGATCTTTTTCTTTACAAGATCTCCTGCGGCCTCCGGGTTAGCGCCGGCGTTGAAGATGATGTAGTTCAATTGACGAACCTGTAATGGCGTTAAAGAATCTTTTACGGCCAGGAATTTCTGCGCGATGTCGGTCACGTTCTTGCTGCCGGTAAATTTGGCCAGGGCCTCATCGGCTTTGGCAGCCGCGTTGGCGGTAACTGTATCGCCTTCCACAATATGCGTGTTCAATACCCATTGTCCTTCGTTAGAAGCCACGAGGTATTTTTTGTATTGGGTATTATAATCGTTCAAAAAAGCTTCGGCCTCGGCTTGCAGCGATGCGGATGTTGCTTCTTTGGGTTTGTTGTTGCAGGCGCTTAAAAATAAGACGGCTACCAGGGAAAGATTAATGATTTTTTTCATAGGCGCAAAGCTACACAAATATTGAAATTATGCCCGTTTTCGCGAGACTTTGGCTAACCCTAAACGGGGGAGCTTTGATGCACTAATTCCACCTCGGTAAGGGCGTGAAAAAGATACAGGGCGCCGGTCTTTACCTCTTTGCATTTATAGCGCGTACGAACTCTCTCCCCCTTCTCAAAAAGTTTACCTTCGTTATATTTAAAAATGGCCCGAGCCGGAACCTTCTCTATGAAAACGAGATGTCCGTTGGTATGCGCCTCATCATAACGCTTTAAAACCCGTAAAAGGTCCACATCGCTGCAGGAACTCGCGGCCGGGCTAACGAGGTACTTTTGCAGTGCCAGCAAAACATCGGTCGGAAAGATGTTCGCGCTCATGAAATTCCGCATCAGGTTCTTGTATTCCTGTTTCCACTCTTGCCCATGAGGCATCACATTATCTTTGTGTTTGTTGTAAGTGGCCAGGTGCGCTATCTCGTGCACAAGGGTGATGAAGAAAGCGTATTTGTTGAGGTTGTGGTTTACCGTAATGATATGGTTGTTTCCTCTTACCGGCGCGCGGTAATCTCCCAGTTTCGTGTTGCGCTCTCGTTTTATCTTCAGTTTAAAATCGTATTCTACCACCCAACGCGCAATGACAGGCACCGCCGGCTCGGGGATATATTTGGCTAACAAAGCGCTGTTGCGGTCGAATTGGGTCACGGCGCAAAATTACGAAGGAGTGGGGCTGCCGGAGACACATTTTGTAAACAGGGTTTGAACAAGCTACGAATAGCGGACTCACCCTCTTATCCCTCTCTGCCGGCAGAAAAGGACGATCGATTTCGGTAAACGAAAAATATTTTCATCTTTATAAGCTTTGTCCGGATTGATTAAGGAATGTACTGGCTGTTCCCCTCTCTACCGGTAGAGAGGGGGGCCCCGCGGCGGACGGGGGTGAGTCCGCTTTTTGAAAGGCGAGCCCGTTTTTCTATATTTGGGATATGAACATCGAAGAATTGCGCGACTACTGCATTGCCAAGCCTTTTACGGAAGAAACCTTCCCTTTTGATGAAACCACCTTGGTGATGAAAGTGATGGGAAAAATGTTCCTGCTGGTGGATATTTACGAAAAACCGGTGGCCTTCAATGTAAAATGCGATCCGGAAAAGGCCATAGAGCTGCGCGAAAAATACAGCTTTGTAGAACCCGGCTTCCACATGAGCAAAACGCACTGGAACACGGTGACCTGCGAAAACGGCGTGAACAAGAAACTGCTTAAGGAGTGGATCGATCACTCTTACGAAATGGTGGTAAAAGGATTACCGAAGAAGGATCGGGAGAAACTCAATAAAGCACAAAATAAAAAACCCCGGTGATGCCGGGGTCTTCTAATTGACGGGGGCCGCTATTTAACTGCCCATCCACTTATTACATTTAGTACAATTGTCCTTTTTGCTTCCAAAGCTGCAGTCGCTGCAAAGCTGCGCATTCACGCCGCTGCTGCCTACCCATTTGTTGCATTTTACGCAATTGTCTTTTTTGCTGCCAAAGCCGCAGTCGCCACACAGGTAAGCCTGGCTTTTGCTGCTGCCCATCCATTTGTTGCATTTAGCGCAATTGTCTTTTTTGCTGCCAAAACCGCAATCGCTGCAAAGCTGTGCTTTTACGCGGCTGCAGGTTGCGCTTGTTCCGGTGAAAGCTTTTCCTTCGGGCTCACCATGTTTTGTGTTCAGGGAGAAAGCAGAAAGGCAAAGCAGGCATAAGATGCCGGCTGTAAATAATTTGATAGTTTTCATAGATTGAATTTTTGGGTTATTGAATTAGTATACCAAATGTATGAATTTTGGCCGGATGTTAAAATGACGTTCAAAAAATGTTCATTCTTCCTTAAAAGGGTTCCTGGGTATCCATTCGTTGGGCTGCAGGAAGCTTATAAAAGGTTTCAGGATGATCTGGCTGATGGTATTCTGCGGTTTGATATAACAGACCAGGTCTTGTGCCTTGGCGCCTACAGTACTCTTGATCTCGGAAGCGGTACGGCCTAAATTAAGGTGTTTTCTGCCGGACGTGATGGAGCGCTCAATGAATTGATACAAAATGTTCTGGTAAAGATCATATTCCTTGTTAATGCTGTAGTCAAAACCAATGTAATGCGCTTCCAGTTCATCGCTATCGAGGTAATAGCCCGAATCGAAGGCCACCATTTTACTTACCCCTTCGGGGTTATCGAGAAAATACCCTGTCACAAAAAATGTATCGGGGAAGGTCTTTTTCATCTCCGCGAAATACTCTTCCGAAAGTTTTACCAGCTTGAACTTGGCGTTCGAAAAAACGTTGTCGTATAATTTGTAAATGGTCTTGCTGAACTTCTTTACTTCGGTAGCGCTCAGGTCACGCTTTTCGATGGCAGCACCTGCCTTAAAAATGCTTTTTGCCCGGTTGCGGTATTTTTTAGAGAAAGTGGCCACGTAATCGGTCACGCTGTTAAGTCCATCCGGTATCTTCACCAGCATGTTCGGCTCAACCGTGAACTGGATGAATTTTTCTTCCTCCAGCGTATTTGTTTTAGGTAACGACCGCTTATAAAAATCTTTCACCAGCGTGGCGGAGATCGTTCCTCTCAGTTTCTCTTCCTTCGAAATGATCTCACAAACCTTCTCCAGCAGGTAAAAAGCCTCTTCCCGCTTAATATCATCATACACAAAGCCATGCTCCCCGCTCACAAAATTATTCCCGCAGGTAACAAGGCGCATGATCACCTCGTCCTTGTATTTACTAATGTACTTGTCAAATAATTTCAGCCGTTTCGACTGCAACTCGGATATCTGCCCCGCCACAAGATCGCCAAAGACATTCGCCGTAAAATCGATCACCTGGAAATACACGGCAAAAACAGGTTGTCGTTTTTTGTACACGATCACGTAGCGCATTTTGATCTGCGGCTCGTGTAAACGTTCCAGCAAAGTGAGGTATTCGCGGCCCAAAAAGAAATTATTCTTATCGCAGAGCGTTTGCCACTCAAAGGGGTTTACGGCCAGTATGCTGTCGTAGAAAGTAAAAGTAAATTCACCCTCCAGTTTGCGCTGCTGGCGTTTCCTTCTTTTCTCTTTATAAGTACTGCAAAACACCATGTGGGGCCCCGCTAAAGTAGCAAATAAATGCGTACTTTTGGGTGATAAATTATGAGTAAAAATACCCTTCCCGACTTCAGTCGCTTCCCCGCTATAGACCAGGTTAGCGTGGAAGAACGCGTGGCCCGTTTCAATACCCGCAGCATCAAGAAAGAAAGCAAATTGCAGGGACTGAAACTGGCCCTGAGCATGATCGATCTTACCACCCTCGAGGGCAAGGATACAGAAGGAAAAGTGCGGCAGATGTGCTATAAGGCCATGCATCTTTGTGATGAGTTGCCCGGCTTGCCAACTGTAGCGGCAGTCTGTGTTTATCCTAATCATGTAAAAACAGCTAAAGAAGCTCTGAAAGGAAGTAATGTAAAAGTAGCTTCTGTGGCTACGGCTTTCCCAAGTGGTAATTCAACGCTCGATGTCAAGATACAGGATACAAAATTTGCCGTCGATAATGGCGCCGATGAAATTGATATGGTGATCAGTCGCGGTGAATTTCTGAAAGGCAATTATAATTTTGTTTACGACGAGATAGCGGATATAAAAGAGGCCTGCGGAAAAGCACGATTGAAAGTTATTTTAGAAACCGGTGAGCTTTCAACGCTCGATAATGTACGTCGCGCGAGTGATATAGCGATGCATGCAGGGGCCGATTTTATTAAAACGTCAACCGGAAAGATATCTCCCGCCGCTACTATGCCGGTTACATTGGTCATGTTGCAGGCTATAAAGGATTTTTATTTTAAGACCGGTAAAATGGTCGGCATGAAACCCGCCGGTGGAATTTCAACGGCAAAAAGCGCGCTGCAATATTTGGTGATGCTGAACGAAACGTTGGGAACGAAGTGGATGACAAACGAGTGGTTTCGTTTCGGAGCCAGCAGCCTGGCCAACGATATTTTATTGCAACTGGAGAAGGAAGCAAAAGGAGTTTATTATTCGAAGGACTATATAAGTATTGACTAATGAGTGAAAATGTAGAATTAGCAGGCAATTGGACCTATGCGCCGGCCCCTGAAGATAAGAAGCACATTAAGCTGGATAAGAAGTATGACTTATTCATCAATGGGAAATTCGTTAAGCCTGCCAAAGGGAAATATTTTGATACGATCTCTCCGTCGACCGAAGAAACGCTTTCCCGGATCGCGGAGGCGGATGAGAAAGATGTAGATACGGCAGTGAAGGCCGCAAAGAACGCTTACGACAAAGTTTGGAAGAAGATGCCGGCCAAAGAGCGGGCCAAATACATTTTTCGCATCGCGCGTATGATACAGGAACGATCGCGTGAGTTGGCTGTTATAGAAACCATGAATGGCGGCAAACCCATTCGGGAGAGTCGCGATATTGATATTCCCTTAGCGGCCAATCATTTTTTCTATTACGCGGGCTGGGCGGATAAGCTGGACTATGCTTTTCCGGGAAAGAAAGCAAAGTCACTGGGGGTGGCAGGACAGATCATCCCCTGGAACTTTCCTTTGCTCATGGCAGCGTGGAAGATCGCTCCGGCTTTGGCAACGGGCAATACCGTAGTGTTAAAGCCTGCAGAGACCACTTCCCTTACGGCGCTGAAACTCGCGGAGATCATACAGGAAAGTGGGTTGCCCGATGGCGTTGTAAATATCATAACCGGTCACGGTAAAACAGGAGCCGCCATTGTGGATCATCCCTTGGTGAACAAAGTAGCTTTCACCGGGAGTACGGATGTAGGAAAGCGCATTCAGAAAGCCCTTGCCGGAACAGATAAAAAAATAACGCTGGAGCTGGGCGGAAAAGCAGCTAACATCGTTTTCGAGGACGCGTCGATAGACCAGGCCGTGGAAGGAATTGTAAATGGGATATTCTTTAACCAGGGCCATGTGTGCTGCGCCGGTTCGCGTTTGTTCGTGCAGGAAAGTGTGGCCGAAGAATTACTGCGCAAACTGAAAGACCGGATGGAAACGCTTATTGTGGGAGATCCGCTCGACAAGAACACCGACATAGGCGCCATTAACTCCAAAGAACAACTCCAAAAGATCAACCACTATATCAAATTAGGCACCGAAGAAGGAGCGAGCATACATCAATCGTCCTGCACCATTCCGCAAAAAGGATTTTTCTGCAAGCCAACCCTGTTCCTCAACGCATCGCAATCGCACCGCATCGTGCAGGAAGAGATCTTTGGCCCGGTGCTGGCTGTGCAGACCTTTCGTACCATTGAAGAAGTGATAGAGAAAGCGAATAACATTCCTTATGGTTTGAGCGCAGGCGTTTGGACAGATAAGGGTTCTAAGATATTCAACCTCACGCAAAAATTGCGCGCGGGTGTTGTGTGGGCGAATACGTATAATAAGTTCGATCCAACTTCTCCTTTTGGCGGCTACAAAGAAAGCGGTTTTGGCAGAGAAGGCGGGTTGCATGGCCTGGCTCCTTACCTGCATTTGGACTAAAATTGAACAAGCAGAATGAAAGTGTATAAGAACGCGTTACTGGGATTCATAATGCTGTGCCTGCTGGCGCCTTTTATTGAATTCCAATTGGGGCTGTTTCCGCTGGCACCCTTAGAAGGCGATGTGCGCGCTGTTCCGGATACTTCTATAAACGTGAATGCCTGGTTCAGTTCAGAGTATCAGGGAGTGAAAGAAAAGTACCTGAACGATAATTTTGGTTTTCGTAATTTTTATGTCCGTCTCCGAAACGAATATCGGTACCTGTTCTTCAATAAAGTGTCTGCCAAAGAAGTAGTGGCAGGAAGGTCCGGCTATCTCTACGAGCAGAAATACCTGGAGACCCACGCCGGTATGGATTACGCGGGTGCGGCGTATCCGGCCAGGATCTTTGATAAGGTAAAATTCGTGCAGGATACGCTTCAGAAACTGGGCATTCATTTCGCTGTACTGTTCGCGCCCGGGAAAGCAACTTTCTATCCGGAGTATATTCCATCGCCTTACGACATCCACACCGAACAAACCAATTACCTGGCCTTTACCCGTGCCGCGGCCGAACGAAAAGTGAATCACATTGATTATAATAAGTGGTTCCTGCAGATGAAAGACAAAGCGCCTTATCCCCTGTATCCAAGAACCGGAACGCACTGGAGCATTTACGGCATGCACCTGGCCTTCGACTCACTGGCGGGATACATCGAGCAGTGTTCAGGAAAGAAGACCAGGGAATTTGATTACAGCACCGTTGAGATGAGCGATTCTTTGCGGCACCCCGATGGAGATATCGCGGCCGGACTGAACCTCCTGCACGAGCTTCCGCATTTCACCATGGCCTATCCCATTGTAAAGTGGATTGGTAAAGGCGAAAGCTACAAACCGAGGGTGCTTACGGTTGCAGACAGCTATTGGATGGGGATCTATTTCACCCAGTTGCCCAAAGAGGTCTTTTCCAAGCATGAGTTCTGGTACTATAATAAAATGTTATATAATTATGGTGATGACAGTAAGCCCGGCGATCCTTCCGATCTTGACCTGAAGACATCGATAGAACAAAACGATTTCATTTTTATTATGTCAACAGAAGCTTCACTCAAGAGCATCGGCTGGGGTATCATCGACGAGCTCTACGATCTTTATAAGAATGGGCCATACGCGTATGAACTTGCAAAGCGTGATCGTAAGAAGGTTTCGGAGATCAACCGCATCAGGAGTGTTGTTTGGGGTGACGAAAAATGGTTTGCCCAGGTAAAAAAGCAAGCGGAGAAACTGCATATGAGCCTTGATTCCTGCGTGAATATGAACGCGGAATTCTACTATAACGAAGCGCACAAGAACGATCCGCCGGTGGTGTTGAGCGAGGCTGAGAAAATGCGTGACCGTATATTGCGCATCAAGATCTCGATGATGCAAAACAAAGAATGGAAGGCCCATTTGATCGAAAAAGCCAAAAAGTGGGGTGTATCGCTGGATTCCTGCATGACCGTGGATGCGCAATGGACGGCGGCGCAGGATGTGTATCGCGAGCGCCTCGAGTGCTTTAAGGAGAAGATAAAGAGTACGCCGGAATGGTTGAAGAACGTAGAAGCGCAAGCGAGATCGCTGAAGATCACCCTCGATTCCTGTATCATGATCAACGCTCGCTACATGATCAGCGAAGAAGAAAAAAAGAAATGATTTGCTGCCAGAACTGAACAGATCGCAAAAAAAGGCGTTGACCGAACACCTCAGGCAATTTGTGACCGATGAGCGGATGTCGCGTTTTAACGAAGTGCTTTCCAACCGCATCAAGCATATGCATATCCTGCTGGAAGACGTGTACCAGGCGCACAACGCCAGCGCCGTGGTGCGCAGCGCAGATTGCTTCAGCGTGCAGTATGTGCATTTTGTAGAAGACCGGAATAAATATAAGATCTCCGGAGACGTAGCCTTAGGAGCTTCGCAGTGGGTGAACATTAACCGGCACAAGAGTACCAGGGAGGCTTTGTCGCACCTGAAAATGCAGGGGTTTAAAATTGTTGCCACAACGCCGCATAAAGAGGACAAAACACTCTTTGATCTTGATCTGCAGGAAAAATTTGTGCTTGTATTTGGTACCGAGAAGGAGGGGATCACCAGCGAAGTAATGGATGCGGCGGATGAATTTGTGAAAATACCTATGATGGGTTTCACGGAAAGCTTCAACATCAGCGTTTGCGCCGCGCTTTGTATGCACGAATTAACGCACAGGATACGCGAAGAAGTGAAGGAACCCTATCTTTCGGATGAAGAAAAAGAAGCTATTTACCTGGATTGGCTCTTGAGATCTATAAAACGCAGCGATCTGCTGGTGAAGGAGTTTTTGAAGAAAAATCCCTGATTTTGTCCCGTAAATTCACCCGTTCGTCTTTTTTAACACCCATTAGTGTAAAAAGGCAGGCAAAGGGAGTTGATAATTAATAATATATCTCTATTATTGTAATGTAACTTTTTACCGGTAATCTCGTTAGATAGGATATATGAGAAGCAGATTTTTTTACGTGTTGATAGCGGTACTGGCGTGGAGTAGCGCCCGTCCGCAACAGGTAGTCGCTATCGACGATCCTATAGCCGCCATGCTGGATAGCCTGGCCACCAAGAAGATATTGGATAAACTCTACGCCAAACCTTCCCCCCAAAAGAACAAGTTCCATTACGCGCCTGATTCCATTCCCGTGGCCGACGAATTTGTGTATGAAAGCCGTTTGGCCAAACTGGATGCTGTCTCTCCTTTCGATCTGCAATATAACGCTACTGTAAAAGGATACATCGAGCTTTATACCATGCGCCGTCGCTCTACGCTTTCGCGATTGCTGGGATTGTCGCAATTGTATTACCCCATGTTCGAAGAGATCCTCGATAAGTACAACATGCCGCTGGAGTTAAAACATTTGGCCGTTATCGAATCTGCCCTTAACCCAACCGCGCGATCACGGGCCGGAGCAACAGGCCTTTGGCAATTCATGTACCCCACCGCCAAGATGTACAACTTAAATATCAATTCGTATATAGACGAGCGCTCTGATCCTTACAAAGCAACGGTAGCCGCCGCCGAATACATGCAATTTCTGTACAGCATGTTCAACGACTGGCAAATGGTGCTGGCTGCTTATAACGCCGGTCCGGGTACTATCAATCGCGCCATTCGCCGCAGCGGTGGAAAGAAGACCTATTGGGAGATACGCCCTTATTTGCCTTTAGAAACACAGGGATATGTTCCGGCATTCATCGGTGCCAATTACGCGATGAGTTATTATGCCGAGCATAATGTGTATCCGGCGGTTCCGCAAAAAACTTATTTCGAACTGGATACGGTTGTGATCAAAGAACCCTTGACCTTCCAGCAATTATCCCAGGTGCTTGATGTTAGCGTTGAGGAGATCCAATACTTCAACCCTATTTACAAAAAGCAGATCATCCCTTCGGGAGGCAATGTACTTACACTGCCTAAAACAACGCTTGGGAAGTTCATCAGTAACGAGGAAGAGATCTATGCCATGCTGCGCAAGCAGGCGGAAGATCAGCAGCTTGTTACGGCCAGCAACATAAAAGAAGTGCAGGTATCGCACGTGGTTCGAAAAGGAGAGACCTTGAAATCGGTAGCCAAAAAATACCACGTTACCGTAGCCGACCTCAAAACATGGAACCTCGTGGGTAAGAAAGGTCTCAAGCCCGGCAGGCGCCTCGTTATCTACAAGACCGAAAAAGTGGAGCCTGTTGAGACCAAGAAAGGCGAAACCGAAAATAATGTAGCCGCCACAGAGACCAAAGAGAACAAACAGGTGGCCGAGAAGCATGCTCCGCTGAAACCTAAGGTTTACATCGTTAGAAAAGGAGATACTTATTACAAGATCGCGATGGATTTTGGCATGGGCATGGATGATCTTCTGAACCTGAATGGCCTGAAAAAAGGCGCGCCTTTGCGTGTTGGACAAAAACTGAAGTTGTCTAAATAGTCTCTTTTCCCCTTTCTTATTTATTTTTTTGATTTCCATGGGGGCACGGAATTTTTTTTACCTTCACAGGGTAAAATCAATAATTAACCGATCTAAAAATAAACACTATGGCATTTGAACTACCCGAGCTTCCTTACGCGCACAACGCTCTAGAGCCGCATATTGATGCCCGCACGATGGAGATCCACCACGGCAAACATCACCAGGCCTATGTAACCAATCTGAATAACGCTATTGCAGGCACCGATGCGGAGAAATTAAGTATCGAGGAGATCTGTAAGCATATTTCAAAATACCCGATGCCTGTACGCAACAACGGCGGCGGACATTATAACCACTCCATGTTCTGGAAAGTGATGAAAGGCAATGGGGGAGGAGCTCCTTCCGGAGAACTGGCAGAAGCGATCAATAAGGCTTTTGGCAATCTCGATGAATTCAAAAAACAGTTTGCCAACGCGGCGGCAACGCGCTTTGGCAGCGGCTGGGCCTGGCTTTGCGTGAAAAGCGATAAAACACTGGCCGTGTGCTCAACCCCTAACCAGGACAATCCACTGATGGACGTTTCTGACTGTAAAGGAACTCCGATACTGGGCCTGGATGTGTGGGAACACGCCTATTACCTCAATTACCAGAACCGCCGCCCGGATTATGCCGCGGCCTTCTGGAACGTGGTGAATTGGGACGAAGTGGCCAATAATTACAAGGCCGCCATGAAATAGCCCTGAGAGGGCGTTTTACCAATAATATTGTTAATTAAATTTCGTTCAAAGGATATGCAACTGGCATATCCTTTTTAATTTTATACCGAGGCTCTATATTGTTTAGTTCAAAAAGCAATTCACGGTTCGCTCGGTATAATACCATGGGTTTTGAACTTATAAAGTAAAATGATATTACTTACATGAGAATTGTGTTGGTGTTGATATGGGTGCTGGGCGCTTCGTGCCTGTTGCCTGCCGCTCCCTCAATCGGGGTGGAAACATGTGTGATTGATGTGTCTATCTCGGGAGAAAAGCCCAACCCGGTTGTTTTAAAGTTCTTCAAAAAACAGAACCAACGCAAAAGGATCATCGCTTCCACCTTGGCCTTCCCGCTTCCCTTTGGCTTTTTAGGATTGCACCGCATTTATCTGGGTACCAAACCCTATGTACCTCTCATTTATGTAGGAACTTTGGGTGGCTGCGCAGGCATCCTGCCCATGATCGATTTTTGCAACCTTGTTTCCAATAAAGACATCTCGCGTTTCCAGGCCAACCCCCGTATCTTCATGTGGGTTGACAACGACAAAAAAAACGATTAGCATGACAGAAAAGAACGATGAAAAGATCCGCAAAGCCTTCCGGCAAAAGGATTGGAACGACATCAAGGCTTCCGACAGCTGGCAGATCTTTAAGATAATGAGTGAGTTTGTGGATGGCTTTGAGCGGATGAGTCGCATCGGCCCCTGCGTTTCGATCTTTGGAAGCGCGCGCACAAAACCCGATAACCAGTATTATAAATTGGCCGACGAGATCGCTTTTAAACTTACCCTGGAAGGATATGGCGTGATCACCGGCGGCGGACCCGGCATCATGGAGGCCGCCAACAAAGGCTGCAACAGGGGCAATGGGAAATCGGTAGGATTGAACATTGAACTTCCTTTCGAACAAAAGCCAAACGACTATATCGATCGCGACAAGAGCATCAACTTTCACTATTTCTTTGTACGCAAGACCATCTTTTTAAAATACTCGCAGGGCTTTATCGCGCTGCCGGGCGGCTTTGGTACTATGGATGAGCTATTCGAGGCCCTAACGCTTGTGCAAACGCATAAAATAGGAGAGTTCCCGGTGGTGTTGGTGGGTAAAAAATACTGGCAGGGTTTGCTGGATTGGATCAAAGCCACGATGCTGTATGAAGAGCACAATGTCAGTGAAAGCGACCTGGATTATTTCCATGTGGTGGACACTTCGGATGAGGCCGTAAAAGTGATCACTGATTTCTATTCGAAATACCTGCTCAAACCGAACTTCTAGGAAATAAAAAACCCTCCTTGCGGGAGGGTTTTCTTTATCAAAAAAACGGGTTACTCTAAACGATAGTATCTCACAAAGCTTTTCATGCGGAGGTAGTAGTATTTTTTAACACCTACCATGATCGAATTGTATTTCACCACGCTGATCTCCATTTGGAAGTCTGCATCCTGCTGGTAAGAAGGATAGCCGTCAAAATCGATCCTTCTAACCTTAATAGAGTCAGTTGCGGCATATCTCTTTTCAAAATAAAAACCTGCATTATCATGCCATTTTACAACCGCAGAATCTGCATTGGCGCTATAACCTGTAACCGGGATCTTAATGTAAGGTACAAAGTCATAGATAGAATCATTGATAAATTTGATAGAGTCGGTCTTGTATGTAGCATAGCCTGTACCGCCGGGTGGAATAACAGGTAAAGGTTTAGGAGTTTTGCGGGGTTGAGCAGGGATCCAATCGTCCTTCCAAAAACTTACATAATAAGATCCTCCGGTTGACGCCGGGAACAGGCTATAGGTTGGGATAGGGTTGGTTAAAGTATAGGTCATGGCAGGTACACTTCCGGAACCGGTAATGTTCCAGCTATTGGCAGAAGCGAAGTTAAGACTATAGGTGGTTGGATAAGATTGATATAAACCGCTGCTTTGAGCAGTTAAAGCGGATGTGTCAACCGTTACGGCCCCACCGCTTGTTAAAGCACTGAAATTACCTGTAGTGTTGGTAAAGGCGGCCAATCCGTATTGGTAACGTTTCTCAAAAGGACTGATCACAAGTGTCCTGTAGTTGTGTACATCGGCCGCGGCTATGATACCATCCGCGTCTGCAATGCTGGGTAATGTCGCGGTTCCATAAACAAAGTCCTGGGTATTTCCACCGCCACTGCTTTGTTTAGGAAATTCGCCTGTATCTTTTTTACAGGAAGCTACGAATAGACTTAATGAAACAGCAAGCAGGCTGAGTTTACCAAAGTTCATCAATTTGTTCATTTTTATGAGTTTAAACTTAAGATGCAATTTTAAACAAAAATTGAATAACTGGCAATTTTAATTGTCAAAAATTAACCTGTTCTTTAGGTTCTATAAAGCAACTGATAATCAGCTTTTTGGGCCCGATTTTCCCTTCAGATCAGCCTCTCCTACAACCCTAAAAGCGGTGCGGCGGTTATGCTGGTGCTGGGCCTCCTGTTCGTCCTTTGTGGCAAACTTGGCGATCTCCGCATCGCTGATCAAAGGCTTGGTCTCGCCATAGCCTTTAGGGATCAAACGATCCTTGGGAATGCCCTTGGAAATAAGATAATCCACACAGCTTTGTGCACGGGCCTGCGAAAGGCGCATATTGTAACTATCACTACCACGCGTATCGGTATGCGAATTGATCTCAATGGAAATGTTCTCGTTCAGCTTAAGCATGTTGTAAATATTATCCAGGATCTCTTTCGATTTGGGCCTTAAAGTGGCCTTGTCCAGATCATACTCTATACCTTCGATCACTACATCTCCTCCAGGGATCACGTTCAGGAAGAAATCGAACTCGGTCTTGTGCGTGGTCTCGGTCTTTCCTTTTGTGGCATAACTGGCCGCATCAGCGAAATAACCCCTTTTTTGCGCCTTGAAGAAATATTCCTTGTCGGGCTCAAGTGGCGTGAAATAATATCCTTTTTCGTCGGTGATCAGCAGCAAAGGCTCCGTTTCTCCATGCACGTCTTTGACAGTAACCAGTGCGCTTGGGATCGGTAAATTGGTGATGGCGTCAAACACAGTACCGCTGATATCAAATTCGATCGGCTCATTGTCAAACTCGTAAATATCGTAGCAATGTCCATCCGGGCAATCTTCCCTGTCGCTGGCAAAAAAGCCTTTGGTTTGGGTACGCTCCATGATCATGTAGGCATCGTCCTTGCTTGAGTTGATAGGCTGGCCCAGGTTCTTCGGCATGGCAAAAGTGGTATCATCCACATTGTAAGAGCTTTTAAAAATGTCAAGCCCGCCAAGTCCTGCATGACCGTTGGATGCAAAGAAGAGGGTAGAGGACATCTGGTGGAAGAATGGAGAGATCTCATCAGCCGCTGTGTTCACTGCTCTTCCGGCATTATGCGGTTCGCTCGTAGCGCCGTTCTCATCAATGTTCACATACCAGATATCCATCCCGCCAAAACCGCCCGGGCGATTGGATGAGAAGTAAAGACGTGTTCCGTCGAACGTGATATAAGGATGCATGGATTTAAAACCGGTTATGTTCACATTCTTGTCGAGCTTATAACACTCGAAGAATTTTCCATCGGCCATCTTGGCCATATAAATGAATACTTCATCTTTATTGGCATCGCTCCAACGGGTAAGGAAAAGGATCTCGTCAACCGACATGATACCCGCGCCTTCATGCAGACCGCTGTTCACAGGGCGACCAAAGTTCACGGGCTTGTCCCAAACGCCGTCATGCTGTTCGGTCCACCATAGGTCGCATAAATATTTAGAGTCTTGTTTTTCGGGGTTGTTCACCACGCCGCCTTTACGCGCCGAGGTAAAGATCAGTTTGGTGGGGCTGCCAAAGAACATGGGAGCGAAGTTGGCCGAGCCTTTATTTACAATTGCCGTATCCATCATGCGCACGCGTATCTGTTTGTGCATGTTGTTGGCCGAATCCTGCGCAAAGAAGCAGCTCGTCATCTGGTGCTGTGCCTGCTTGGTGAGCGAATCGGTCTTATAGGAAGAGCCGGTATACGACTCAAATTCATTCATCGCTTCGGTATATCTTTTTTGCTGCATGAGCGCCAGGGCGTAGTAATATTCATCGTCGGTATAAACACCGCGGTCCATACTTTTCTTCAGGTACTTTACTGCGTGGTTATAATCGGCGTTAAGCTGGTAGGCGTGGCCTAATTGGTGCAGGATGTAATCGTATTTGCCCACCTTTACCACGTTCCCTTTTTTTACTTTGCTGGTGTCTTTCATATCCTTCATCGGAAGGTTCACCAGGGTAACTTCATAGGGAAGGACAAAAATATCGAGGACAGTGGTATCATCCAGCACGCGGTTATAATAACTGATGGCCGAAGCATAATCCTTTTTCTTATAGGCCTGGTCGGCATACATCAACCATAGTTTTTTCGACTGGGCGAAAGAACCCAGCGCGAACAGCATACAACAAGTGGCAATTACAAATTTCTTCATAAACTATATAGTCTTACAATCTTGGACAATTCCTTATAACATCCGGTTTTTTCTTCTTCGCCATGTAGGTGAATGATACTTCTATAGCTCCGCGCGAACCCGAAGCGTCCTTGAGCGAAGAAGTGTTCACGTCATACCCGATCTTGGCGATATAATTAAGATAACGCGCGCCTACGTAGATACAACCCGCGTCCATGTTGCGGTAGGTTAAGCCCCCGAGCAAATAAAGCTGGTCGTTCTTTAAATAATAGCTTATATCCAGCGCGTAGGTTTGCTCAATGGCATTCTTTTGCATCATCACGAGTGTTTTGGGAAGGATGTAGAACAACTCCGTAATGTTGATCCGTACACCCGCGTGCCCGTAGTAGCGCATCGGTAATTTATTATTGAACCCGAAAAAGGTCTCCTTAGGTTCCATCAGGTTGAACACGGAAAAACCAAGGAAAGGATTGACGCGGCTTTGTTGTTTGGCGTAATAATAGAGCAGGCCCGCGTTGAGCTGCGGCAAAAATATATTGCGACTGCTCAGGTGTTCCTGGTTAGATGTGTTCTTATTGAAGTAACCTCCGTTGGTTGGTGTATACTGCACGTCAAATGTATAGATATTGTATTCGATGGATTTTTGCGTTACGCCTGCCTGTAAGCCCATGGCCAATTGATGAAAGCGCATTTTATCAAGAGGCACATTATAGGCCGCAGATCCAAGCGCCTGGAATACGTTATACCCGCCAATACCCGCGCGCATTTCTGTCAGCTGTCCGCCAAACCCCCATTTTCCAAAGGGAGCATCAATACTGATCAGGGCCGTATTATAAGGCTTGAAAGCAACCGCTTTCCATTGATTGCGGTATTGCCCGTGCAGGCGCCAGGGCGCGTCAACCATCCCGGTCATCGCCGGGTTCAGGAACAGAGGCCCCGCGTCGTACATCGACAGGTGAAAATCCTGCGCCCTTGCCGTTCCGGCAAGCAGGCAGCAGCTAATAAGAAGTATTTTTAAATATCGCATCATAATTATTTCAATAAGGTAACGTCACCACTCCTGTGTATCATCTTTTTATTGTACGTCTCTACATCCAGCACCCAAACAAATACGCTCATGGGCTGCTCAACGCCGCTTACGGTTCCGTCCCATCCTATCTTTTGGTCGTTGGTCTCAAAGACGAGTGCTCCCCAGTTGTTGTACACACGGAAGTGCATTTTCTCGAAAGGACCTCCGCGCACAAAGAGGAAATCGTTTGCTCCATCTCCGTTAGGCGTGAACGCCGTTGGTACCTGAGGCAACAGGGTGATGGAGATATCCTTTGATGCCGTATCCTTGCATCCCCACTGGTCGGTCACCACAAGTACGATCTGGTAAGTGCCCTGGTTCTGGTAAGCGTGCACCGGGTTCTGCAGGTTCGAAAGGATGGTATCACCAAAATTCCAATACCAGTTGATCAGCGTGGGCTGCGGGGTAGATTGATCGTAGAAATTGATCACATCAAGCGCGTTGGCCGGGTTCTGGCTCATGCTGAAATTGGCAGTGGGCGAAGGACGAACAGTGATCGGCTTCCGGATCGTGTCAAAACAACCCTGGCTAGATTCTACGATGAGTGTAGCGGTGTAAGTGCCCGCCGGAGAATAGATATGCGTTGGATTTTGACTGACAGTATCCATCGAACCATCACCGAAGTACCAGGTCCAATTTACGATGGTGGCAGGGAAGGCGATCGAAGTATCCAGGAACGTGGTGATATTGCCCTCACAAGGTGTATTGGTATTGAAGTTGGCGTTGGGCAATCCGTAAATGGTAATGATCTTTTGTATCGTATCCTTACATCCGTTGGTGCCGGTAGCAATGTGCGTGACGGTATACGTGCCGGGAGTAGCATAAGGATGAACCGCGTTGGGAGAGATCGCCGTAGTAGCATCGCCAAAATCCCAATCCCATCCGTTGATACTTCCAATGGAAGTGGTTGAGGCGTCGAAGAAGAAAGAATTAGTACCGAAGCAGTTATTTGTAAAATTGAAGTTGGCTACCGGTGATGGAACAAAGTTCACGCGCATCGTATCGATGCTGGGATTACAGCCTTTGTTGTTGGTTGAGGTGAGTATGAATTTAATGAAGCCCGCGCCAATATCTGAAGCCGAAGGATAGTACAGGCAGTTCAATACGTTACCCGATGGAACAAATGTTCCTGTTCCTGTTGTTGTCCAGTACCCCGTATTTGTAAATCCTGTAATGACTCCATTCAATATGATGAACTGGTTATCGCATATTATCATGTCGTTGCCGGCATTCACTAAAGGCGCTTTTTCGATCACGTAGTTAACGGTATCGGTTACTGCAGGGCAAGTTCCGCCAGTAGATGTTAAAAGAATGGTAACGATTCCCGCGGCAGTATCCGCAGAACTCATCGAGTACGTAGTGTTCAGCACGGTAGCATTCCCAAACGAACCGGATCCGCCTATGGTTGACCAGGTTCCTTGCGAGGCTCCCGCGCTTACGCTGCCGTTCAGTTGTATCTGGCCCATGTTCGAGCAAATGGTGTCATCAATACCCGCGTCAACCAAAGGAGCAGGGGTGATGGTGATCAAAAGGCTGTCAACATCCGAGTTACATAAACCATTGTTGGTAGAAGTTAAATGGATGGTAATACTGCTTTGTGCCTGGTCGCCCGGGCTGAGGTTATAGAAGGTAGAAAGACTCGTGCTGCCGGGTGTGAAAGTTCCTGAACCTGACGATGACCAAACACCGGTATTTGAACCGCCGGTAACAGTTCCGTTTAGCGGAACCTTAGGGGTGTTGGCGCAAACCACGATGTTACCGCCCGCAGTCACTACAGGGGCGGGGGTGAAGTATAAATAAAGACTGTCAACTGTATTCGGGCATCCGAAAACACTTCCGGTAGAAGAGTAGGTGATCAATACCGTTCCCGCGGAAATATCTGCGGGGGAAGGTGTATACGAGGTAACGGTAGCTGCGGTGTTTCCAAAAGAACCGCCGTTACCGCCGGCCCAGGTTGCGCCGAGGCAGTAATTGAAATAGCCGTTCAGCGCGATGGGCGTAACATTATTAGCGCATTGCATTACATCTGCGCCGGCCGCAACAATTGGAGATTTAGCGAGGTAAACGATCACCGTATCGGATACCGGTAAACAGTTACCTGTGGAAGTGAGCACAAATGTGAGACTCGTTTTTGTGGAATCGATCCCGCTTAAGGTGTATCCTGTACTTAAAGAAGTAGGATTAGTAAAGGTCCCTGTCCCATTCGGTGTGGTCCAGATACCTGTTGTTGTTCCACCCGTTACCGATCCATTCAGGTTGATGTTGATATTATTGGTACACATGATGGCATCGGCTCCTGCGTCGGCCTGCACGCGACGAATGAACGAAGACATATAGTGATAGAGACAGCCGGAAGTAGGTCCGCCATTAATGATACCCAAAGAGAAATTTGCATTTGTATTAACCAGAAGATTGGCTGTACCCGATGGGATCTGCACAGTGGTATAGGGTATCTGCGCTCCCATCCACGCGCCACCGGTTCCGGGCACGGGTGTAAACGAAGACGCCGGTACAAGGGTTGGATTTCCATTGAGCGTAAAAAAGCCCTCAGAGCCCGCAGGGCAAGTGATGTTTAAAAGAAAGCTTTGATTATTGGTGCGCGTAAAACTAACCTGGCTCGAACCCGAACAGTTGATCGGGGGAAGTATAGCTTCGCCCAGTTCACAGCCGTAACCGCTGGCCTGGATCAGGTAAATGGGCTTATCAGCGCTTACATAGGTCAACCCCTGGGTAATATTATAATAACGTGTATCTCCCTGGTTCAGGGTATAGGTAGAAACGGCGCCGTCGTTAATGGTTACGGTGGTAAAGTTCTTGGATGCTACAACAAATATGCCTTCAAATGCATTGTAACTGTTGGGGTTTGTTCCGCCCATGGTAGTGCCATCGAACATAAAACCTTTATTCACTATATAATCCGTACCGATCACGTCCGTAGGCACGATCTGGTCACCCATCAGGTCGCGACACCCACCCGCGTTGATCTCCCAGGCCGAATCATCGGAAACAGTTATGGAAATAGGTTTATCGGAGGTTACCACCGAACCACTCAGGTTATTGTTGGCGGTTGAAGGATAGGCAGTGAGGTTCTGGCAGGTATAGGTTTGACCCTGGTTCAACGTAACCGAATAGGTTACACCGGCAGGATGTCCGACCACCGCACAGCGCGGGGTTATCCATACGGTTGTATTATTTTGCGATGCTACAATGTTGAACATGGTATAGGGCGTGGGAGTGAATGTAGTTCCGTTATCCCACAGATTTTGGAATGGCGTTAGGAATTCGGTGCCCAAGCCGTTCTGGCCTTTCAGCGAATAAGTTCCGGGATTAAGGTTGTTAAGAGAAACCACCTCGTATACAACGGTTATGTTGAAGTCGGAAGTAATATAAAGGCCATAAGGAAGTACCGCATCAGCGGGCTGGTTCTCGATAAGGGTGACCATGTGTGAAAGATCCTTTGTAAAGAGCGAGTTAGCCCCCACATTGATGGTAGTGTCGTAGGTTCCGGCCATCTGGCGTATGCGTATAGTGGTTGGGTTACCAAAGGTGGCAAAGCGAAGCACGATAGGTGTGTTGCCATTGTGGCCGGGAGTGATCCAGGGTGCCGCGAACCAAAAAGCCGTATCAACCTGTGCCACCGATATACTCACCTGGAGCAGGAACAAGGCGATCACAAGAGTTATTTTTTTCATACTTTTCATCTTTCGATGTGTTAAATTTTATTCAAACAAAAATTATTTTCCTTCTTCTCCCTCAGTTGCTTCCGGTTTCTTTTTCTTCTTGTTCTTCAGGTTACTTTTAAAGCTGTTGTCAATGGTATTGAATTCTTCCTGGTCGGCATCACGCTGTTTCTTTGTTTTAATGAAACTGTAGGTAAAGAGTAACTCGTGCGACCCGCTGGTGTACTTCTTGATCCCCGAGAAAGGCATGTCGTAGGCATACCCGATCGTGATACGCTCCAGGCAAATGCCGCCAAGCATGATGCTGTAGGCATCGTCCATGCGATAGGAAGCTCCAACCCAAAACTGTTTCATGAAAATGCCACGCAATCCAAATTCAGGCTGCACGCCCAATGGCTCATTGTATTTCACAAGCGTGGAAGGCTGCAGATCGAACTTCTTGTTCACTTTGATCGTATATCCCGCAGTTGCGTACAGGTGCGGTGTTAAGCGGCTATGCGATCCGCTAAAAGCAATTTTGTTATTTGCCGCATGATAACCTGCCACTCCCAGAAAGAAATTGTTGCGGTACAGGTATAAGCCTGCGTTCAGGTCATAGATGATCTTCGACAGCAGGTTCCCGCTCAATATGGCGTCATCCTGGTCATATAGTTTGGCATCATACAAACGAATGCGGTACTGCATCGCCCCGCCCGATAAGGCCATGCCCAGTTTCCAGTCATCATTTAAACGGGCGTGGTAGGCATAGGTAAAATAACCTCCTGTGCGTTGCAAGAGACCGGTAACATCCGCGGATATCATTCCGCCCAAAGCTACTTTTTCACTCTTGCGGAACGGACCGTATATGCTGGCCATATACGTTTTGGGGGCACCTTCAAAACCAACCCACTGGTTGCGGTAGTTCAGGTTGGCCTGTATGAAATTGTTGGAACCAACTACCGCGGGATTGAAAGCGTAGGCATTCAGGAGGTAATTGGTGAAGAGAGGCATTTGTTGCGCAACCAGACTTCCGCCTGCAAGCGTTAACACGAATATTGTATTTCTTAAGATCTTTTTCATAGGCCAATTATCTTAACAGTAACACCGCTCCTTTATACGGACTGGGATGTTTTGCATCCTTTAGATCGATTATGTAATAGTATGAAGCGGCAGGCAATTCATGTCCGCCATAGGTTCCATCCCATGGTTTTACGTTGCCTATGGAATTGTAAACTTTTATGCCCCATCGGTCGTAAACATCTATGGTTGCGGCGGGATAGAAAGATTGAATGAACTCCAGGTGCCAGATGTCGTTCTTGCCATCACCGTTGGGAGAGATGGCGTTAGGGATAAGCTCGGTGATCTCATTGGTAACGTTATCGATCTTCACTACATGGCGCGCCGTATCAGTACAGCCGTAAGCATCGGTCACTACCTGCGTTACAATATAATTTCCGTTCGCGAAATACGTGTAGATCGGGTTTTGCTGGGTTGAGGTTCCGGGAGGCACATCGCCGAAGGTCCAATCCCAGGTGGTAGCGTATTTCGATGTATCCACAAAACTTACCGGCGTTCCGGTGCTCTGTCCTTGTGGAAAACTAAAATAGAAACCTGCCTGCGCGCGCGGGGTTAAAGCAAACGATTGGAACGTGGTATCCTTACAATTGTTATTCGAAGTAACGATCAGCGTTACGAAATAAACTCCCTGCCCGGGGAAATACTGCGTAGGATTCTGCTGCGTGCTGTTACCGATACCGCCAAAATCCCAGAACCAGTTCTTGATGGTGTCGGGTGGCGAGATGGTAGAGCTATCGGTGAAGTTGAGGTTGAGATAGGTTCCGCTGCATTGGCGTGTGATATTGAAGTTAGCCACAGGGTTAGGATACACAGTGACATTCTTACGTATGGTATCAAAACAGTTGTAAGTGTTCTTTACGATCAGGCTAACGGTGTAGGTGCCTGCGTTCAGATAAGTATGGGTTGGATTCTGTTGACTAGCGCCAAAAGAATCGCCGAAGGCCCAGCCCCATGTTGCGAGAGAACCTGCGCCTGCCAGCGAATTATCATTAAAATTAGATCCCGAGTTCAGGCAGGTATTGTTGAACGAGAAATTGGCAAAAGGCTTCGCTCGGAAATTGATCTGCACCGCGTCAGAAGAAGAAAAGCAGGTTCCGTTATTGGTAGAGGTAAGTGTGAGGATGACCATTCCATTAGAGATCTCGCTTGCCGATGGAGTGTAGATGGCATTGAGCGTAGAATCATTAGGAGAAAAAGTTCCGGCACCACCTGTCCACACGCCGGTTGCGCTGGAGCCGCTCACGCCGCCGTTCAGGGTAACCGTTCCGGTGTTCACGCAGCCATCAATATCAGTTCCGGCATTTGCCAACGGCACAGGTGTGAAGTAAACGACAAGGCTGTCCTCAACCGCGTTGCATCCTCCGTTGTTCGTGGATGTAAGTTTTAAGGTCACGCTCGGTAGCGCTACATCGGCCGGACTTGGATTGTAAGTTGCGTTCAGTTGAAGATTGCTTGGTGTAAAAACACCCGTTCCTGTACTGGTCCATTTAGCGGTTGTGGCGCTTCCGTATAAACTTCCGTTCAATGGAACTGAAGCGTTGTTGGCGCAAACAGATACCGAGGCTACACCTGCGTCGATACCCGGCGCGTTTGTGATAGTCACCTGCATGCTATCGGTGATGGCGTTGCAGCCGCCGTTGTTGGTTGATGTAAGGATGATCCACATTTGCCCCGAGCTTGTATCCGCCGCGCTGGCCGTATACACCGCACCGAGGTTCGAACTGTCCGGAAGGAAGGTTCCGGTTCCGGTGCTATACCAATAACCTGTACTGGCACCCAGGCTAACGCTTCCATTCATTTGCACATAAGGATTATTGGCGCAAATGATCTGGTCAACACCCGCATTCACCAAAGGTTGAGGATTCACCGTAAGTACAATGGTATCTTTTAACTGGGTGCAGGGTCCGTTCGTTGTCAGGATCAATAATACAGGATGAATCAAAGTATCCAGCGGACTTGCCACATAGGTATTTGTCAAAGCTGTATTCCCATTGGCGAAAGTTCCGAAACCATTGGTGCTCCAGGTCCCTAGCACGTTTCCGCCACCGATGTTGGCGCTGATGGTATAGCTTGCATTCGAACACACGTTGGCAGAATCAGGTCCTGCATCAATGAAGGGATAAGATTCAAACTGGCTGATGTAGCCAAAGCCCGCGCCCGAGGCAGAAGAACCGTTATGAATGGCGCATCCAAAGATGTCTCCGCTATTTGTGATCACCTGGTTCACGCCGGCCGGAACCTGCGCAGGGGTAAAATAGATCTTCGCGCTTAAAATACTTCCTCCTGTACCGGGCACCGCAGTAAATGCTGTTCCCGGGATGAGCGACGCGTTGCCATTCAGTGTAAAACCATTTTGATACCCGTTGCGCGTGGTTAAACTAACGGCAAAAGAATCGTTGGTGGAACGGTTGAAAGAAACACTGTATGTGCCCTGGCAATAGATGGCAGGTACCTGCGCGGCGCTGAGCTTACAACCCAGTGTAGTGGCATGCCATACATACACCGGTTTCGTCGCGCGTATATAAGTAAGATTGTTGGCAATGGTAAATTGAGTGCTCTCGGTCCAGTTAACAGTAGTTGAAGTGGAAGTGATTCCATCATCAAATGTTATCATGGTGTTGTTCTGGGTAGCCAGGACAAAAACACCTTCTGAGGTACCGCTGCCTTTGTTCACGACATAATCGTTGCCAATGTAATCGGAAGTGGTGATCTGGTCACCCATCGTACCCATGCATCCTCCAATGGAGACCGCACCCGAATAGAGTGTTACGGCAATCGGTTTATTGGATGAAATGATGGATCCGGCCAGGCTGGAATCTTTTGAGTTGGCCAGGTTTTGTGCCGAATAGGTCTCGCCCCTGTTAAGGATGATGGAGTAACTGGTGTTCCTGGGATGCGGGCCCGTAACATCAAAACGCGGTGTGATCAGTACAGTTGTGTTATTCTGGGTAGCTACAACTTCAATAGAAGAAAAAGAAACGGGCGCCGTAACTCCCATGTCCCACATCTTCTGGTAGGGAGCGAAAAAATCCACACCTATGGCTTTTTGTCCTTTTAAAGTAAAGATCTCTTTGTTGCCATTACTGTTCACCATGTAATAGCTGGAAATATCCTGGGTTGCCTGTATCAAAATACCGGCGCGGTTCACCACGTCGGCAGGGCGGTTCTCAATACTGTCTATCAGCGAGGTGAGGTCCAGAGAGTCGGTGCTATTGGCAGCGATATTCTTCACCACCGGCGCTACGCCTATCCTGGCGGGTAAGGAGATGGTAACCACTGAAGCCTGGCTGTACGTGTTAAAATACAGCATCGCAGGCCTATCTCCCAGACCCTGAGACACTTCCGGGGCAACAAACCAGAAAAGCGTGTCTATCTGGGCTTTCAGCACGGAGCCAAAAGAGCCTATGACAAGCGCTAAAACAAGTAAAAATTTCTTCATAAAAAGGTCAGAATTTTGCTAAGTAACAAATATAACGTTTTTTAACTAAAAGCGTCAAGGAATTTTTGAAGACATATCCCTGTTTTCAGGACTTTTCAAGAAGGAAGGAGATGTGTGCTCAATTAATTACATTTGTGAAGATAATATTCGCTGATCATGAAAAAATGGACACGCCAGGAGATACTGGACGTTTATAATAAACCCCTCCTCGAATTGGTTTTTGAGGCCGCGTCTGTACACCGCCAACATCATAAAGCCGGAGAGGTGCAGGTAAGCTCCCTGCTCTCCATAAAGACCGGCGGCTGTGCCGAAGATTGCGCGTATTGTCCGCAGGCCGCGCGCTACCATACCGATATCAAGGTGCACAAACTGATGAGCATCGAGGAAGTAGATAAAGCTTCTACAAATGCAAAATCAGGCGGAGCATCAAGAATGTGCCTGGGAGCTGCCTGGAGAGAAGTGCGCGATAACAAAGATTTTGATAAAGTGCTGGAAATGGTACAGACCATCAACAGCAAAGGCATGGAAGTGTGTTGTACTTTAGGAATGCTCACACAAGATCAGGCACAAAAACTGGCGGATGCAGGTCTCTACGCTTACAATCACAACTTGGATACTTCCGAAGAATTCTACGGCGATATCATCAGCACCCGCACCTACAACGATCGTTTGAATACTATTGAAAACGTGCGCAAGGCCGGAATGACCGTTTGCTCGGGCGGAATTATTGGAATGGGAGAAAGTGTGGATGACCGCATTGGCATGCTTTTCACCTTAACGAATTTAACGCCGCAACCCGAGTCGGTTCCCATTAACGCTTTGGTGCCGGTTGAAGGAACTCCTTTGCAGGATCAACCCGCTGTTCCGGTTTGGGACATGGTGCGCATGGTTGCAACTACACGAATTGTGATGCCGCATACGGCTGTGCGTTTATCGGCAGGGCGATTGAGCATGAGTATGGAAGGGCAGGCGCTTTGTTTCATGGCGGGAGCGAACTCGATCTTTGCCGGCGATAAACTGCTTACCACGCCCAATCCTTGTTTCAATGAGGATATGGATATGTTCTCTATCCTGGGTCTTACGCCCAAACCTGCTTTTGCCGATAAAAAACAGAAGGCCGGGCATAGCCATTAACCTAAATTAACTAGTTTTTTTCTAAAAATTGCTGATATTCGGGCAGCAAACAAAGCCCCTATGAGCCATTTCCCTAAAAAGCTTTTATCCAAACTCGAAAAAAGAAAAAGCGAAAATAATTTTCGTGAACTTACTTTGGCCCCCGGTAAAGCTGTCGATTTTTACTCGAACGATTACCTGGGTTTCTCAGGGAATAAAGAATTGAAAAAGATAAAAGATCGTCTCTGCAGGCAATATAAAGTACACAAGGAGGGAAGCACCGGGGCGCGTCTACTTAGCGGAAATACTAAAATTGGAATGGCTGGGGAAAAGTTGATCGCCAAATTCCATAAAGGACAAGGCGCCTTGCTTTTTAATTCGGGTTACGATGCTAACCTAGGATTACTTTCGGCAGTGCCTTTACGGGGCGATCTTGTTCTGTACGACGAACTTTGTCACGCTTCTATCATGGATGGAATGCGTATGAGCTTTGCTGAGAATTTTAAATTTCGCCACAACGATACAGCACATTTAGAAAGGTTGTTGCAAAGATATTCGGGCCCCGCATTTCCTGCCGAGCAGGGTGATACTCGACACATTTATGTGGTCACCGAATCTGTTTTCTCTATGGATGGCGACCATGCTCCTTTGAAAGAGATCGTAGCGCTTTGCAAAAAGCACAAAGCGCATTTGATCGTTGACGAAGCGCATGCTACCGGTGTTTTTGGCAAACAGGGCAGGGGTATGTGCAGTGAATTGAAGATCGAAGAAGATTGTTTCGCGCGTGTTTACACTTTCGGAAAAGCGATGGGCGTACATGGAGCGGCCGTTGTTGGAAACAAGGCACTGATCGATTACCTGGTTAATTTCGCGCGCTCGTTCATCTATACAACCGCTTTGCCGGAGGCAAGCGTCGCTTCCATCATCGCGGCCTATTCCATGCTTCCAAAAAGCAAAGAAGTGAAAACGCTGCAGGATAATATCAAACTGTTCAATACCCTTTCGGTCAATACCACCAATAAGATCCGTAGTTACAGCTCCATTCATTGTTTTCTAACGCCGGGTAATGACTATGCGGTCAAGACCGCGGGCATCCTAAGGAAAAAAGGGTTCGAAGTGCGCGCTATCAAAAGTCCAACCGTAAAAGAAGGATCTGAGCGACTGCGGGTTTGCCTTCACGCGTTTAATTCAAAAAGCGAGATCGAAAGACTGGCCGCCGCGTTGCACGCCACTTTTCATGCTTAGGTAATACGCCCATCCCCCGTTAAAAGATATTTCCAGAGTTTCCCGAAGGTATAGCCATAGGCTTTCCATTTCCTGAACATATTTCCGAAAGGCAAGAGTGGAATGAAAAGAACCAGTCGCAATAAAATATGCAGGTTATAAATGAACAGGCTTAAGAGGAAAGCGATGGACTTGCCGTGCTTTCGGTAGAACTTCAATTTACTGATCACCTGGTTGGAAATAACAAGAGATAGGTTCTTTTTTGATGATTGCCCGATATGATGCATTACTTTCCAATCCGGAAAATATATAGTTTCCCCGGCATTCATTTTGTTACGGTAACAGAGGTCGACATCATCCATCCAGAAAAGTTTTTCATCCAGTGGACCAATTTCCAGCTGCGTTTTTTTTCGCATCAGGATGGCGGCTCCCGAAATGAAATCAACGGGCAGCGGTGCCTGCGTTTCTTTTTCTTTTGCGTAAAGCGTGGTATCGATGAACCTGCTGAGAAACAGACTTTCAATAAAATGCTGGCCCACATTTGGAAAGCGCCAGGCCGAAGGTTGGAACGTTTGGTCGGGATTGAAGATCCGGGGCCCCAGCAATATTTTTTTTTCTTTTTCTTTTTGCAGGAAGTCCAACGCTTTGGCAAATGAATCGTCAATGCATTTCGCGTCCGGGTTCAGCATGAAGATGAATTCTCCTTTGGCGCGTTCAAAGCCAATGTTGTTGGCCGCGGAAAAACCCAAATTACTTTCACTTTTTACCAGGATCACGTCAGGGTGTCTTTCTTTCACCGCCACGACTGTACCGTCAGACGAGGCGTTGTCCACCACGATCACTTCTTTGGGAACGGGGATAAATTCGTCGACCGACCGGAGGCAATCAAG
This sequence comes from uncultured Flavobacteriaceae bacterium, assembly GCA_964387075.1. Taxonomy (GTDB): domain Bacteria; phylum Bacteroidota; class Bacteroidia; order B-17B0; family Aurantibacillaceae; genus PALSA-968. The sequence goes on along the minus strand of CAYLVB010000005.1, from coordinate 261,655 downwards.
CAAAAAATCCTTAACATTGTAACTCACAATGATGATGCTGAGAACCGGGTTTTGCCTATCGCTCATAAAGAACCAAAGATAAAGAATATAAGCCATCCCGCTGAGAATGTCCGCCGATAAACGTTTAAAAATAGCTTACATCTCTTCTTACGACCCGCTCGATAAAAGTGTGTGGTCGGGCACGCCTTACAGCATTTATCGCTCTTTGCAGAAGCATGTGGGCGATGTGGAGATACTGGGGCCCTGCATTCCGGGGAAGCAGATCAACGTAGGGCGCATCAAAAATAAATTATCGAAGCTGTTTTCCGGCAAAAGGTATAATTACACGCATTCGATCGCTCTAGCCAAAGCGTATGGTCAATTCTTCGATAAAAAATTATCCGGAAAAAAATACGATCTCATTGTAGCGCCTTCGGCGGCCGGCGTGATCGCTGAAATAGATACGAAGATCCCCATCGCGTATATCACCGATTCTACGGTTGAGGTCTCGCTCAATTATCACAATAATCTCAGCAAGCTTTCCGAAAGGTCTGTGAAAGAAAGCCTGGAGGTTGAACGCCTCTCCTTAGAGAATGCGGGCCTCTGTCTTTTTTCTTCGGAATGGGCAGCCGATTCGGCGCGGAATTATTTTAAGATCCCTTCTTCAAAGGTAGAGGTGCTTCCATTCGGCGCCAATTTCGAGATCTTGCCCGCCGCAAATGAGATCCGCTACGACGAAATACCCGAAACCTGGAACCTGCTTTTTGTGGCGGTGTATTGGGAAAGCAAAGGCGGCGAAATGGCTTACAACTGCCTTATGGAATTATTGAAGCAGGGAATAAAAGCAAAGCTCACGGTTTGCGGATGCATTCCTCCCGATAAATTCAAACACCCTGCCGTGGAGGTGATCCCGTTCCTTAACAAGAACAATACGGATGACGCTAAAAAGCTAAGCTCACTTTTCAGTGCCGCCCATTTTGTCATCCTTCCCACACGTTTCGACTGTACTCCTATCGTGATCTGCGAAGCCAGCGCTTACGGCTTGCCAACCTTGTGTGCCGACACGGGCGGGGTGAAAGGCCATTTAAAACCGGGCGCTAACGGTTTTTTGGTGGATTATAATGATAAGGGCGCGGGTTATGCCGAACATATAGCGAAACTGGTAAAAGAACCTAAAGCGTACACCACATTAAGGCGCTCATCCCGAAAAATGTATGATGATCTTTTGAATTGGGATCATTGGGCACTTAAATTCTCAGAACTTATACGCCCTCTGCTGAAATAAATGCGCAAAAAAAATTATCTTTGAGTTTTTACGACCTATGAACGACCTGGAACGCTATTTCTACGAGAACAAGGAAAGGCTCATCTACAAATGGCATCATTATTTTGATGTGTACGACCGCCATTTTCAAAAATACCGGGGTAAAGAAGTTACGATCCTCGAGATAGGGATCTTCCAGGGTGGCAGCCTGCAGATGTGGAAGAAATATTTTGGCGACAAAGCAAAGATCATCGGATTAGATATCAATCCCGCCTGCAAAGCGCTGGAAGAAGAGAATATACAGATCTTCATTGGCTCGCAATCTGACAGGGAGTTTTTGCGGAGTATAAAAAAGCAGATCCCCAAAGTGGATATTCTCATTGACGATGGCGGGCACACCATGAAGCAGCAGATCGTGAGCTTTGAAGAACTGTTCGATCATATCAAAGATGATGGAGTTTATGTCTGTGAAGATCTTCATACTTCTTATTGGTTAGGCTACGGCGGCGGCCATAAAAGAAGAGGAACCTTCATTGAATACAGCAAAAATTTTGTCGACGATATCAACGCTTGGCATTCCGAACAGTCGTCGCTAAAAGTGAATGAGATGACAAAGAGCATACGTTCGGTTCATTACTACACGAGTATGGCTGTTGTAGAGAAAGGCTTGATGCAAAGGCCCACCGAAAGTTTTACCGGGAAACAGAGCTACGAGCGTATCGTTCCGAAACCATCCTTTGTGTGGAGAACCTTCACTGCCATGAACAGAACATTGAACCGCGTGCTGCGTTTTTTCCGCTTACCGGAAAGTATCGCTAAATGATTTCTTATTTTTTTGAACTCCTCAGCATGCACTTCGCAAGAAGTTTCATTCTTCCACCGGGGTGAAGCGACGAAAGCCCGGATCGCCGGAAGGTATTGAACGCGTAAAGTCCCAGGTTGGTCATGCCGCAGGAATCGAACCACATTTTACCGATAACGGCGTTGAAGTGTTTAGGTTGAATGATGTTCTTTTCAATGTTCTCAAATACCAGGTGAAGGAACCAGTTCTCTACTTCTCCAAGGATCTCTTTGGTGTTTATCAATTGCCCGGAACCAATGATGGAATGTACTTTTAATTGCTCTTCGTTGCAGGAGAAACCTAATTCCTGTAAATACCGTTTGCGGATAGCCGCCGCGCTTGCTTTTTGTACGGTATTATGCACTTGCGTACCTTGCTTTTCGTGGTGGCGGTAGTTGAGAAGTATCTCAGGGAGGTTCGTAAGCTTGCTTACTTTGCTTATCTGCACCCAAAGATCGTAATCTTCGGCGTGTTTGTAATGATCGCTGTAACGGATCTTATTTTCGGTCAACACATCCTTCCTGATGATCACGGAGGGATGACAGAGGCAACTATTGAATAACAATAAAGTTCTCAGAGCCTCCGGTTCGGTGTATACATAAAAATTCTTAGATCCTTTGGCGGAAATTGATCTGTAGGCTGTTCCGGCCGCACCCACAACAGGATGCTCTTCCATAAAAGCCACTTGTTTGGCAAAGCGCCCGGGCAAACTCACGTCATCGGCGTCCATACGCACAATGTACTTCCCTTGGCTCTTCTCCAGACCCAGGTTCAGTGTATCGATGATGCCGCTGTTCTTTTCCTTTTTTACATAAACGATACGGGGGTCTTTATAGGAAAGTATGATATCTTCACTCTTGTCTGTAGAACCGTCGTTCACAACGATAAGTTCAAAGCCAGTAAGCTCCTGCGACAAAATGCTGTCGATGGCTTCCCTGAGGAAAGCTTCACCGTTATACACGGGCATCACAACGCTTATTAGGGGCTCTTTACTCATTGCTTATGCATAGGTAACAAGTTTTTCGATGACCTCCGCATCTATTTGTTCATCGAATTTACGCCCAAAGAATTTATTTGAAGCTTCTTTCAGCTTGTCGAGGTCTTCCAACCGAAGCACTTTAGGGAATTCGGGCCCGCTGTGCCAGTCTATATAGCGCAGGTTCTCGTTCATCACCTGTTCTTTTAAGGGCGAATTGAGCATCAGCGTATGAAAGAATATCTCGTCGGCGCAACGGGTGTATTTGAAGCGGTTGAAGAAAGCGGGATCCTTTTGAATATGCTCAAGGCAATACTTTATCGCTTTCCCGGATAAGGTGAACCATTGCGAACCGGAGTAAAGTTCAAAATTCAGCTTACGTTTCCCAAATACACGCTGTGCTTTTTGAATGATATCGGTTGTTTTGGCGTTTAAGTATTTAAAGGAAGGATCCACATCCAGCCAATACAATTCCATACGGTCCATGCCGCCTGTTTTCCCGTGATTCTCAAAATGAGGCAACTTATACCAATGGATGAATTCCTTCCCTTTGTTCTCTTCCAGGAATTTTTTGAATGAATCGATGGGTTTTATAGGAAGGTCCTGTCCGCTTAACAAAGAGTAGTAATCGTAATCCTGTTTTTCGGCGGCCTTGATGAGCTCAAGCGTAGCGCGTACCTGGTTGAAGCTCCCCCAAAACACCTTGTATCTTTTCTCCACGAACTTTGCCTTTTTATCGTGCGCCAGAATTTCTTTTAATTTAAAGAAAACTTCTTCAGCCCTCGCGTCCACGTGTATGTAAACGGCTATGTCTTTGTTGGTAAGTGAAGTGACCAGTTTGGCCACCTGTGCCGGGTATTGATGGGCCAGTATGAGAGCTGCCAGGCGCATTTACAATTTGATCCAGGTTTTGGGGTAAATGGAATCGGACTGCTTTGAAGGATCGTTGAACCATTTTTGAGGGGCCACCACGATCTTGTTCTTATGGTTATTAAGCCAGGCGCCCCACCAGCTGAAACTGCTGTTGGCAATGATATTGTGTTTGCAGAGACTCATCAGGCGCATATCTTCAAAGCTTTTGGCTCCGGAATTATGATCTACATGCGTGGCCGGTTGATCGAACACGAGATTCTTCCGGCACCAGTCTGCATCGTCAGAGAAAATGAAAAGTTCCATATTGCCGGCCTTTTCCAGGATCTGCGCTACACCTGCTTTGTAATATTCCGGTGCACAGATCCCATGGAAATTAAAGGCGTTTTGGTTAGTGACATAATCTCCGCGGCGAATATGCAGGCTTACTGCGTTGCAGCCCTGTATTTTTTGCGCAAGTTCCAGGTTCTTGCCGGTTAGAGGTTCTTTAAAGGAAAGATCATTCCGTATAATATCTTCTATACCCGAAAAATAATCTTCGCTTTGCCAAAAGCCTTCCAGGAAGGTATCCTTCGGATATGTAAAGAATTCCTTGTGGAACTGGCTTCCTCTTTCGGTGATATAAGCTTTGCTGAAAAGGAAGGGCATTTTGCGATAAAGCCCGCGGCGAAGGCGGTTATCGGATAATTTCTTAAAGCCCGCTGTTTCCGCTTCTGTAGCAAATGAAGGAGTTATATTGAAAACGGAGAGCTCGTACTCTCTTTTTGTATAAGCGCCGCCTGTTTCAGCCTGCAGGAAAGAAAGGTCTAGTTTTAATTCCGTATTCCGCGCCTGGGCGAGACTTCTCCCTGCCGCGTACTGGAACATCTGGTTCCCTAAACCTCCTATTAATTTAGCAATGATCATTTGTTGAGCAATTCCTTGTATAGCGTTTCATATTGGTGCGCGATCTTATCCCATGTAAATCGTTCTTTCCAGCTTTTATGACCCTGCTCAGCAAGTTTTTTTCTTTCGGCGGCGTTAGCGTACAAGTGATCGAGCATTTCAACGGATCCTTTTATTTCCGGATTACTGTTGCGTTCCTCATCGATCCGCGTAGGCAGCACCTTTCCTCCTTGCGACCACTTCACGATCTCCATCGAATTACCTACATCGGTCACAAGGAATGGGGTAGAAGCCGCCATCGCTTCGAACAATACGATGGGAGAGCATTCTATTTGCGAAGGAAATAGGAAAAGATCAGCTTCTTTATAGGCAGCAACGGTTTGTGCGCGGTTGACGGCGGGCATAAGGATCTTTTTGGAGGAGAACATTTTGCTCAGCCATAAAAGCCCTGTCCCAAAATATTTGAAGATGGATCGTTTCTTAAAGTAGTCTGTATTTTCTCCTATCATCAGCATCACGCCGTTCTTTATTTTAGAACGAAGGAAGATCTCAATAGCTTCTTTGTGCCCTTTTCTCCCGGTGTAATTCCCAACATGCAAAACCAGAAAAGCATCTTTAGGGACGTTGAATTCTCTGCGAACATCGATTCCATCGGTATTCATGTCAAATTCCCTTTCATCGGCACCATTCGGAATAAGAATGGTGTTTTTTATTCCATTCTCTTTTGCAAAATGAATATCGCGGTAATCTTCCGAAAGATAAACGTTCATGTCGTAATCCTTGATCCATGAGCGCATTTTCTCATAGTAGGGTTTGTAATGTTCCTGATACAGTCCGGAATAACCGGTAGGCACGGAAACCTTTTTTCCTTTGATCTGCGGTAGTATCTCCAGGGCCGCATCAGTGGCGAATTGCTGCGCGGCGAAGAAGGTAACGATATCGAAATTACTTTGCAGGAGGAAATCCCTGTATTTTTCCACTTCCCCTGTCATACCGCCTGCCCAATTGCCGCTTACGTCAAAACCTTCAATTTTTACGCCGTTTAGTTCAGCAAAATGACGCTGCGGGTGTGTTTTACAGGCTACGGTAACATCATGTCCCATGCCCACGAGTCTTTCAGAAAGCTGTTTGGCTACTTCCTGCATGCCGCCCGGGCTTGGAAAATAATTTTCTACACAGTGCAGTATCTTCATGACATGTACTGTTTTAAATAGGCCTCCAGCAAATGTTCTTTTTTGTCCACCTTCATCCAGTAAGATCCATTGAAGCTATGAAGCCATTTCCCGATGATCTCTACTTTATCTGATTGGGCAACGTCCCCTTCGCGCAGGTTTTGATAGGTCTGTGACGGGAACTCAAGTTCGTTCTTTTTCAGTTTCGAATAAAGATGTTCCCAGTTCTGTCCGCCTGTATCCAGGTTCGTTCCGTTCACGGGGCCCGGCATCAGGTCCATTTTTTCGGGCTGTACTTTGCTGAAGTTGAAAAAGCAAAAGCCGGCCCAGAGATACCAAAGCTCACCTCTTTCCTGCAGAAGGCCGTAAACAGGTTGTTTTTTCAAATGTTCTTCGGCCGAAAAACTTTCAATGGGAAAAATATCGTGGTCTATAAAGCCAAAATAGGCGGGAGCCTTTTGTAGTAGATAGTTCTTCAATATCCAGTTCATGGCAGCGGCATGCGAGCGGCTTCCGTTCTCATTGGGATTTTCAGGCAGGGAGATATAAGCAATTCCTTCTTTCTTACAATAGGCAGCGATCTTTTCACGAGAAGCGGTATCGCTGGAATTGTCGGCTATGATATAATGATATTCTCCTTTCAGATTTTTTTTGAGCAAAGCATGCTGCAGCGGCGCGAGCTCATGATTATTGTAAGCGATACAAACGATCTCGCATACAGTATTACCCGCAGAATATTTTTTAGCATCGCAATGAAAATGCACAGTTCTTTCCAGTCCCACTCCCAGGAATTTATTCGACTTGTAGTTATTTACTATTCTTCCCAGCACTAGTCCTTTAGTTTCTTTTTGATCTTTTGTAAAAGAGTAGGGGCTTTCCCTATATCTGCAAAGGTCTTCTGTAATTTTTTTAGGTCGCTTTCCGAAACCTGTATCTTGTTATCGGCTATCCATTGCACCAGTCCACCTAAAATGATCTTCTTTAATTCCGTCTCGCTGTTGTTGTCGGAGCGGATCGATCCTGCAGGATCATCATAATAATTCACCAGGGCTTCATTCACATAAGCAAAAGGGGTTTTAGTGGCAAGTCGCAACCATAAAGCATAATCTTCTATGGCTTTGTATTCTTTTCCTTCAGGGAACAGGGAAGTTTCCTCCAGTATTTTTTTTGAAACTATAACCGAACTGCAAATGTTCATGTTCACAGGAAGAAGATCGCTGAAAATAATTTCTTTATTCCCGTATTTGAAAAAAGGTCCGAGGTTCTTGCCTTCAACCCATCTTGAACAATTGCAGGTGGAAGCCATGGCTCCGGAGCTTTTTAATAGCTGCATTTGCTTTTCCAGTTTCGTTGGTAACCATTCATCGTCGCTGTCCAAAAAAGCGATCCATTCGCCGGCAGCCGTTTTTATTCCTTTGTTCCTTGGAATAGAGGGCATGCCGTTCCTGCCGCAGTCGAGCCACTTTACTTTAGGATCGTTTAATTTTTCAATGAGGCTTTTCGAGGAATCGGTAGAGCCGTCATCACAGATCAAAACCTCATGCACCGGGTATGTTTGCTGCAAAACGCTGTTCACCGCCCTCATTAGGGTCTTTTCCCTGTTCCAGGTGGGTATGACAACGCTTATTTTATCCATGCAGGGCAAAAGATCGTTCTACCTGCGTTTCGTAATCTTTCATCCAGGTATCAAGCAGCACCTGTTCGCTGGGCACGTCGGCCACCATGAATTCCGATAAGTATTCGCGACTGATCTTCGCAAATTCTTCGCGGGTAAAACTTTTTTTCTTTTCGGCGATCACGGTCACATTATAGATGTCGAGATATTTCACGAGGTCGGTCTTTTTTACATCAAAGCCATAGAGCGCTAAAAGTCTTTTCAAACGTTTCGGGGTGTATCCTTCAAAATGCAGGGCCCAATGCGCCTCCTGTGATCCGAAAATATGGCGAAGCCCTACCGACTTTGCTTTGTTTCCCGAAAAGCTGCTCAATACAGCCTTGGCGGTTCTTTCAAAATCAGGCACCTCAATGTGCAGTATACCGCCCGTTTTCAACCAGGAATTCCATCCTGCCAAAAGCGCCGATGCCTGCGCTCTCGAAAAATGTTCGAATACATGATGCAAACGCACTTCGTCAACCTCGCCTGTCTTATAACGCAGTTCAAACAGGTTGGCAAATTCATCCGCCACGCTGGTCTGCTGCACGCTGTGCTCGCTCAACGGGTAGTCAATGTTCACGTATCCTTCAAAATAGCGCTGGCCGCAGCCTAAATGTAATTTCATATTACTTGATAAAGCTTTTAATGAGTTGCTTGAAAAGGATCATCCTCGAAGAAGAAAGTTTAACAGTGGCCGCCGGTACTTTCAGATCTCTGTGGCAAACTTCGGCTAATTCCTTCACTTCCTTTATTTCAAAGGGCTTGTTCCACTCAAATCCTTCCATATACAGCTCGATGAGATCGTTCAGCATCGTTACATGCCCCTCATGCAAGGACTGGTTAAAGAATTTCTGAACAGGCGCAAACTCCTGCAGGTGACTTTTGTCCTTTTTGTAATACTTCAGGACGCCGTTGTCGTATTTCAGGAAATTAAGATGTACATCGAAATTATAGAGGTAATCGTAATAAACCAGCGGGTATTCGATATAACCTTTGCTGCTTACCCGAAAGATCTCGTTCAGGAAGCCCGGCACGTCAGGAACATGTTCAAGCACGTGCGTGCAGATCACATAATCAAATTCCTTGTCCTTAAATGGAAATGTATCTCCTTTGTAGAAGACCGTTTTTTTATCGGTCACTAAACTTCCCTGATTACCGAACTGCGCGTGCTTTGCCTCCTCAGATTCATACTCCAGTTCAAGCAATACATCGGCACGCGGATGCGGGTTTGCCCCGGGGCCTATTTCAAGGACCCTGTCGTTTGCTGAAATATTTTTTATGCGTTCGGCGAAGAACATGGTTACACTTTAATGATCTGTGTGGGCATTTGATTGATAAGAATTCCGCTTTTTGTATTCACAATGCTGTCGTCGTTCATGGCGCTGACATCTGAGATGGTGACATAGCCGGCTCCTTCTTTGTACTGGATCACGCGTTTGTCGGATGAAAGTCCAACCACCAATTTGTATTGTCCGTCGGTATAAATAAGGTCCGGATTTTTAAAGACAACTTCGTAATTCCCCGGTTCGAGGTCCTGCGCCGGTGCCCAGGTGGTCTGTAGAGGTTGATCGAGCATGGAAGAGATGCCGAGGGCGATGACAAAATTATTGGTTTTGCGCACTACTTTGAATGAGATGCGAACCTGCCATTTTTTTCCGAGTACGATCTCGGCTGCGGGTTTTCCGCTCTCATCCTCAAGCGCCACGCGATAGGCGTAGGCAGGAAGTTCATGCACATCTTTTGGCAATTCTATATCGTAGTAGGAAGAACCGGCGCTATTTACTTCCAGGTATTTCTGTACAACAGAATTGATCGGGCCGCTGTCAATTAGCTTTCCTTTTTGCAGGAAGATGCCCTTGTTGCAGAGTTTCTGTATGGCATCCATGTTATGGCTTACGAAGAGGACGGTGCGGCCTTGCCCGGTAACGTCGTTCATTTTTCCGAGGCATTTTTTCTGGAAGGCGGCATCGCCAACAGCCAATACTTCATCCACAATGAAAATATCGGGTTCTAAATGCGCGGCAACCGCGAAGGCCAGTCGCACATACATCCCGCTGCTATAGCGCTTAACGGGTGTATCTAAAAATCTTTCTACTTCCGCAAAATCCACGATCTCATCGAACTTGCTCATGATCTCGCGTTTGTTCATGCCCAGGATGGAACCGTTGAGCAGGATATTCTCGCGGCCTGAAAGTTCGGGATGAAATCCTGTGCCTACTTCCAGCAAGCTGGAAACTCTGCCTGTTATTTCGCAGCGACCTTTGGTGGGAGTTACGATGCGGGAGAGCACTTTAAGCAAGGTAGATTTTCCGGCCCCGTTCCTTCCAATGATGCCAACGCGTTCGCCTTTATTGACCTCAAAACTGATATCCTCCAGCGCCCAGAACTCTTCGGTGGCAGGTGCTTTTACCGCTTTGGCAATGGAGGTGAGTTTTCCGGCGAAGGTTTTGTAACGTTCGGCCTGTTCGTGGCGTATGATGTATTTTTTGCCGATGCCCTCGGCTTTGATCACTACGCTCATTTCGGTTTGTTTGTCCAGAGCATTACGAAATCGTTCATATAGTAACCGTTGCCTATATCGAAGTCCTCCACTTTCTCAATGCGGAACCCCATTTTGAAATAGAAGTTCACTGATCTGTAGTTCTCGCGATTGACAGTGAGTCTGATGCTTTGCGGTTGGTGTAATTCTTCGAATAGCTTTTTGAATACCTCGGTGCCCAGGCCGCTGTTCTGTTTTTCTTCTAAAATGTAGAATTTGTGCAGGAAGAAATGTCCTTTTTCTTTTTCGCTGATCGCTACAAAGCCCACCTGTTTCCCGTCCTTCTCTACCATCAGGAAGGTCTGCCCTTCGGTAACTTGCTGGCGCAGGGCTTTGTCGGAATACATCTTATTGAGCATGTAATTCACTTGTCCTAAACCAATGATGGGGACATAGTGTTTGGCCCAGATCTCTTTGGCCAGTTGGGCGATGCTTGCAAGATCTTCGGGGTTGGCGGTTTTGAGGTTTAGCATACCAACAAATATACGGTTTTTAGCAAGAATTGGGGGTTTCTAACAAGAGCTTACACACAGCACGGCGTGAGAAACCCGGGGTTGCTCCGAAAACTTATTTTCCTTGAGTAAAATGCGTAATTTTGGCGAATGGGCCAAAGCGCCGATACCATCCATATCCAGAACCGCCGGGCGTCTTTTGATTATGCCTTTTTAGAGCGCTATACGGCGGGCATCGTGCTGCGCGGAACCGAGATCAAATCGGTGCGTATGGGTAAAGTGAACCTGGGCGATGGCTTCTGTTTCTTTAAGAACGGCGAGCTTTTCATTCGTAACCTGCACATCAACGAGTACGAAAAAGGCTCCTACAACAACCATGCTCCCCTTCGGGAAAGAAAGCTTCTGCTCAATAAGAACGAACTGCAAAAACTGGAAAAGAAGCTAACCGATAAAGGTCTTGCCATCATCCCTATCCGCATGTTCCTCAGCGAAAGCGGCTACGCTAAGATAGAAATAGCGCTCGCCAAGGGCAAAAAGACCTACGACAAGCGCCAGGACATCAAGAAAAAGGATGTGGAACGGGAGACTGCGAGGAAATTTTAAAACCCATTGTTTCAACACCCAAAAGCTAACAACTTCCGGTGTCCACAAAGCCCGATTTTAAGGTAAAATAGATAACTTTGAAAAAAGCATTCCTATGTCCGCAACCCGGCGTTCTTCTTTATGGGTACTCATGAGCGTTTTCTTCTTCTGGGGATTCGTGGCCGCGTCTAATACCGTACTGATCGGACTCTTTAAAAAGAACTTTGAGCTTACCCAGGCGCAGAGCCAGATGGTTGACCTCGCCTTTTACTTCGCCTATTTTGTAGGAGCAGGTATTTACCTGATCGTTTCGGTGATGTTTGGCGACCCGCTCAATAAGGTGGGCTATAAAAAGGGACTTGTGACCGGGCTATTGATCTCGGCCATTGGCGCCTTGTGTTTTATTCCAGCCGCGGGCAATGAGTCATTTGGGATGATGCTGTTTTCGCTCTTTACGATCGGTCTTGGCTTCTCACTACAGCAAATTGTGGCCAATCCTTATGTGATCGCGTTGGGAGATCCTGCTACCGGTTCGCATCGTATAAGTCTGGCCGGCGGTATCAATTCTTTCGGAACCACGATCGGCCCGCTGCTTTTAGCTTACGCGATCTTCGGAAGCATTAAAGGCAATGACAATGCCACCCTTCGTTCTGAAATGGGCGTTGAACCATTTAGTGTGAATATTGAACGCACAACCAATAAAACACAAACCATTGATGGCCCGGTATTCACTTTAGAGCGCACGCACTCCGGGCATCTTCCGTATTATTATCTGGCAAACAACGCCGACTCGGCCGGTATTTGCGGACAGTACGAGTTCATGTCGTCTAAGGGACTTGGTGTGGTCATTGTTTACAACGAGAACCCATTCACGACTGAAAAACAGGTAGCACTTTTAAAAAGGAATTATCCCAACTCCCATATTCCTATCATTACCATCAACGAAGGAACGTATATACACTTGCTTTCCGCTATCAAAACACTGGATGGAGCGAGTGTAAAACTAGACCTGATGGGCGTTGAAAAGGTGAAAGGCCCGAGTATGATACTTGCTGTTGCCTTTATTTTATTCGCACTCATACTGGGGATGTCCAAACTGCCGCCGGTCACCAATTCGGAGAAAATGGAGAAGGACTGGGGCGCACTGAAATACCCGCAGGTCATCTATGGAATGATAGCGATCTTCTTTTATGTAGGAACCGAGGTTACCACGCAAAGTAATCTGCAAGCCCTGATGAAGCAGGAGAACTTTTTGGGTCTGGACTTTGAAAAGACGGTGCATTATATTTCCCTTTATTGGGGCTGTTTGATGATCGGTCGCTGGACAGGAGCTTTGAAAGTATTCAACTTCAGCAAGACGATGCATTATGTGATGATGGTGGTGGTGCCGCTCATTGCTTACTCGGTGATATTGGCTGTGAATTACGTAAAGGGAAGCCCCATGAACGATCTTTTGTATTTTCTTCCATTTGTGTTCATCCTTATCATCGGATTCTTCGTTGCCCAGGAGAAGCCGGCACGCATGATGATGCTGTTCGGGGCTCTTGCCATGGTGATGATGCTGATCGGTTTGTTCACTACAGGTAAACTGGCCATCTATTGTTTTGTAAGCTGCGGCTTATTCTGCTCGGTAATGTGGCCTTGCATCTTCTCATTGAGCACCGCCGGTTTGGGCAAATACACCACGCAGGCCTCTTCGCTCTTAATTATGATGATCATTGGCGGCGCGGTACTTCCTTTTGTGCAGGGCAGGCTGGCCGACAGCATGGGTATTCACGCTTCTTACATTGTTCCCCTGATCGGTTTTGCTTACCTGACCTTCTATGGATGGGAAGTGAAATACGTGCTGCAAAAACAGGGACTCGATTTCGATTCACAAATTCAAAGCAGCCATTAGTAGCCAGTGGGCAGTGTAAAATAGTAGGCAGTCGGCAGTAAGCGGTAGTAAGTCGACAGTAATTAAAAAGGTCGCTAATAGTGGTTATGGTGAAAGAAAAAAACATGGATGTTCTTGTTTCGTATTTAGAGGTATCCCGGCTGATCTTAAAAATATTCCGACCGATTTTTCACTGCCTACTTAATACTGCCTACTATACGCTGCTTACTACCTACTGCTTACTGCCTACTGATCTACTTGCCCAGAAAACCACGCGGGTGCTTTTTGTATTTGACGCTTCCAACAGCATGAAGACCGGGTACGACGGAAAGCCGCGGATCGAACACGCCAAAGTGTTTTTCAATAAATTCCTGGATAGCCTGAATACCTTAAAGAATTATGAATTCGCGCTGCGATTATACGGGCATACCGTGAAATATCCTCCCGGAGATTGTAACGATAGTAAGCTGGTTGTGCCTTTCTCTAAGAACAATGTACAGAAGATCAAGGATGCCGTTAAAAAAGTAAAACCTACCGGCATTACGCCCATAGAACATTCGTTGACGAAGGCGGCGGATGATTTTCCGGATACCAAAGGGATCAATACGATCATTTTAATTACAGACGGTATCGAAGAATGCGGCGGCGATCCCTGCCAGGCCCGGGAAGAATTAATGAAAAAAGGAATCGTGCTGCGCCCTTGCATCATCGGCATCGGTTTAACCGTTGAACAGGCAAAACTTTTCGAGTGCGTGGGAAGCTATTTCAGCTACGAAGAGCCGGATGTATTAGCCAAGAGCGTGGACTATATCACCACGCAGGTAAAAAATAAGACAACAGCCCAGGTAAACCTGCTGGACGTTTCTTCAAAGCCCACCGAAAGCAATGTGAACATGACCTTTTATAATGAAAGGACAGGAAGCATCCTTTATAACTACGTGCACAGTTTGAATTATAAAGGTTTCCCGGATACGATACCTATGGATGAGTCGGCCAAGTACACCATCATTGCCAATACAATTCCTCAGCAAAAAACCTCGGGAGTTACTTTGAATGTGGGAACGCATAACGTCATTCCAATTGATGCACCGCAAGGCGTGATGGCGCTGAACAGGGGAGGGGGAATCTACAACAATAATGATAAGGTAAAAACGGTAGTTCGGCAAAATGGCAAAATGCAGACCCTGCATGTGATGAGCGTTAATACTGCGGAAAGGTATATTGTGGGGGAATATGACCTGGAGATCTTAACGCTGCCCCGCACGTATGTGAACTCGATCAATGTCACCCAAACCATTACAAAGAATGTAGACGTGCCTGATGCGGGATTAGTGAAGATAACTTCGATCGAGTATGGCGATGGCTGCATTTTACAGGAAAAGGGAAAAGAACTTGTATGGGTGTGCAATATCTCGGGCAATAAGACCCGCCAGGAGTTTAGTCTGCAACCGGGGACCTACCATGTTACTTTTAGAGGAAAGTCTTTGAAGCAATCGATCTATACAATAGAGAAAAAATTCACAATAAAAGCTAACGAGCAAACCGCTGTTGAATTATATCGTTAATTTTGTGTTATGGCAAAAGAAAAACTGAAACCCACGCAACCTATCGGGATCTTCGATTCGGGGATCGGTGGTTTGACCGTTGCCAATGCCATTGCCAAGGCTTTGCCTAAGGAGCAGATCATTTATTTCGGCGATACTGCGCATTTGCCTTACGGCGATAAGTCGCCGGATTCCATTAAGTATTATTCTATCCGCATTGCGCAATTCCTGATGCAGCAGAACTGCAAAATGATCGTGGTGGCTTGTAATACGGCCTCGGCGCTGGCTTATGAAACGGTGAAGGATTTTGTGGGAGGAAGGATTCCTGTGATCGATGTGGTGGAACCTGTGGTAGAAGAGATCGTAAAGGACAAAAAGAACAAACACATTGGCGTTATTGCTACAAAAGGAACTATCAAGAGCGACATTTACGCAAAAAAGATAAAAGAGAAGAACAAGAACCTGTCAGTTTACTCGCAGGCCACGCCTTTACTGGCTTCCATGATCGAAGAAGGTTTTTTCAATAATAAGATCTCCCGTACCATCATTTTCGATTATCTTTCCCGCCCCAAGATAAAAAAGATCGACTCTTTGATCCTGGCCTGCACGCATTACCCGCTTATCCGTAAGGAAGTGGAAGAGTTCTATAAGGGGAAAGTGAAAATTTACGATAACGCTGAAGTGGTTGCAAAGAAAGTGAGTTCTGTGCTCAAAGACTTAAAACTGCAGGCCACTGTCAAGAACAACAAACACCATTTTTATGTGAGCGATTTCACCAAATCCTTCGAAGAAAGCTCGCGTTTCTTCTTTCCTTCTAAAATTAAGCTGGCGGAGGCTTCTATTTGGAAGTAGGCAATTTTTCGTCTCTTTTCTCGTTTCATTGAGGTGTTTTCGCAATCATTTACTAGTACCGGCGAAGGGCTTATCCTGATGTGGTTGATGATTTATAATCCGGTTATAACGGCCGTTTTATTATCAGGACTGGTGTCTCAAGGCCGTTACAGGCGACTCATTCTTTGGAGTATACATATAATCGCCGGTCTTGGACATTTCTGGATTGTGAATTGGTTATGGAATTGGAACGACTTCATCTATTTTGATATTCTATGCATGTATGGAGTATTTGTTACGCTACTACTATTTCCCGGACGGGTAGTTTATCGTCTTATATTGCGCTTGGATAGGCAAAAACGAATTGTCATCTATACGGCTGGCTTTTTTCTTTTATTGCTCGCGATTGATTATTCACCGTTACTTATTTACCGTGTGCTCTGCTACCAAAGATCACCTGATCTTGTCTACTTCTATCGAGACTATTCTTGTCAGGAACTTCAATCCAAAGTAGGAATGTGTTCTAATGATAGCATTGAGGTTGAATTTCACCGAGACACTTCCCACTGGTATGCTAAAAATCATTATCTGTATTTAACAGTACATGATAAAATCAAACAGGAATACTATAATGGGGTAATTGCTTATGAATGGTATGATCCAACTTTCGCAGATATCCAGGTTGGCTACATTGGACAAACAAAGGATATCAACTATCAAGAGGACAGACACATGGTGTTGGACTGCGATCTGATTAATGCGAAGCGATATAAGAAAAGATTTGAGGAATTGATCATCGACCGAATTCCTTTTCGAATCGAAAAGTTTGCTAGCGCTTCACATACTGACTCTCGTAATACTTCTGGTAAGAACCCGAAGTAACATTGTTCAGCCATTCTTCATTGGCGAGATACCAATCAACAGTCTTCTCTAAGCCTTCTTCAAATTGGAGTGAGGGTTTCCAGCCGAGGTCGTTTTGCAGTTTGGTGCTGTCGATGGCGTAACGAAGGTCGTGGCCGGCGCGGTCTTTTACGAAGGTGATGAGTTTTTCGTTCGTTCCGGCTGCGCGGTTCAGTTTTTTGTCCATGATCTGGCACAATAAGCGGATGACAGCTATGTTGGTCCACTCGTTGTGGCCGCCAATGTTGTAAGTGCTTCCGTGTTTGGCTTTATGGAAGATAACATCAATGGCGTTGGCATGGTCTTCTACAAATAGCCAGTCGCGTACGTTCTCGCCTTTGCCGTAAATAGGCAGGGGTTTGTTGTTCTTGATGTTATTGATGCAAAGAGGGATCAGTTTCTCGGGGAAGTGATAAGGACCGTAATTGTTAGAGCAATTCGAAATGACTACGGGCAATTTATACGTATCATGGTAAGCCCTCACAAAGTGATCAGAACTTGCTTTAGAAGCTGAATAAGGACTATGAGGATCGTAGGCAGTAGTTTCGGTGAACATACCGGTGTCTCCTAAAGAGCCGTACACTTCGTCGGTACTTACGTGGTAAAACAAAGACCTCACCCCAGCCCTCTCCAAAGGAGAGGGAGAAACAGCCTTAAATGCATTGAGTAAATTAACTGTACCAATTACATTCGTGTAAACGAACTCAAGCGGGTTGGTAATGCTACGGTCTACGTGGCTTTCTGCGGCAAGGTGTATTACAGCTTCAAATTTATGTTCTGCAAAAAGTTTATTGATGAAGTCCGCGTCAACGATATCGCCTTTTACAAAGGTGTAATTGGGTTTGTTCTCGATGTCGCGCAGGTTGGCCAGATTGCCTGCGTAGGTAAGCTTATCTAAATTGTAAATTTGGTAATTGCTGTACTTGTTCACGAACAGTCTCACGACGTGTGAACCGATAAAACCTGCCCCTCCTGTGATTAGTACTTTCATACGGTATAAAAATAAATATCGATTTCTTTGATCTTATTGAAAGCCTTATCTGCGGTTATAAGCGGAAAATCTATAAAGATAGATGTGGCCGCAATGATAGCATCGGGTAGTTTCAAACTATATTTCTTCCTTAAAGAAACAGCGTGTTTCTTTATTTCAGGATTAATATCAAGGATGTGTATTGCAGATAATATCTGGTCTATAACAGCTATTTCTTTAGAGTCAAATTTTTTGGAGCTTTTTAATTCGATCTCGGTAATAAATGAACAATAGATATTCTTGTCCTGTAATATCTCTGCGATCCTTTTGTCGCCATTCAATAAATAGATTAGAATATTGGAGTCTACGAAATAACTACGTCCATTCATTTCGTAACTGCTTTTGGATTAAAAGCCCTGATTTTTTAAAAAAAATGGTTCCGCAAAATTTCTTCGCGTTAAACCCACCTTTTCTTTTGCCTTTATTTGAAAAAAGCTTCTCTAGTTCCTTTTTAGTGGTTTTTTTATTGATCACAAACACCATGTTCTTACCAATTTAATATATCAAAGTTACAAAATATTCCTATAGACTCCAATACATTAATTCTTTCATTTTGCCGCGGTACATGCCTTTTACATCTACCAAAACACCTTTTTTGTCCATGATAGACCTAAAGAATTTCTCATCCAGCGCTTTGTATTCTTTGTGGTTCACAGCAACGATAACACCGTCATATCCTTTGCCCATTTTATCAATACCGAAGCCGTATTCGTGCTTCAATTCATCGCTGTCGGCATGCGGATCCACCACATCTACTTTTACGCTGTAAGATTTTAATTCTTTGATGATATCTGCCACTTTACTGTTACGGATATCGCTCACGTCTTCTTTAAAAGTGGCACCCATCACAAGTACTTTACTTTTAGAGATGTTCTTTCCAAGTCCGCTGATGCGTTTTACGATATTTTTGGCAATGTAAAAGCCCATGCTGTCGTTCACATAACGGCCGCTGTTGATCACGCGCGCGTGGTAACCTAAGGATTCGGCTTTGTAAGTGAGGTAATAAGGGTCTACGCCTATACAGTGTCCGCCTACGAGCCCCGGGAAGAATTTTAAGAAGTTCCATTTGGTGCCTGCAGCTTCCAGCACATCGTAAGTATTGATGCCGATGCGCGAGAAGATGATAGAAAGTTCGTTCATCAGGGCGATGTTCACGTCGCGCTGCGTATTCTCAATGATCTTGGCTGCTTCTGCAACTTTGATAGACGCTGCTTTGTGCGTGCCCGGCTCAACAATGATCTCGTACACTTTGGCAATGTTCTCTAAGCTTTCTTTGTCGCAACCCGAAACTACTTTCAGAATTTTAGTGATGGTATGTTCTTTGTCGCCCGGATTGATACGCTCAGGCGAGTAACCTACTTTGAAATCCTTCACGAACTTCATCCCGGATAATTTTTCGAGGATAGGAATGCAATCTTCTTCGGTGCAGCCGGGATATACAGTAGATTCATAAACCACGTAATCGCCTTTCTTCAGAACCTTGCCTACCGTGGTTGAAGCGCCAACGAGCGGTTTCAGATCCGGTAAATTGTGCTCGTCGATAGGAGTTGGTACAGCCACAATAAAGAAGTTTGCCTTCTTCAAATCCTCCAGTTTGTGTGTGAACTCTATATCGCTCTTTTCGAAATCTTTTTTGGTCAATTCGTTGCTGGGGTCTATGCCTTTCTTCATCATATTAACGCGTTTCTCGTTAATATCGAAGCCTATCACTTTTACTTTTTTAGCGAAAGCCAATGCGATGGGTAATCCTACATACCCGAGACCGATCACGGCGATCTTGGCTTCCTTCTTGATTATCTTCTGGTAAATGCTCATAATTTATATTGACGATTTAATTATTGACAATTTGTTTATTTGATTTTAATAGAGATGCGGGACGCAAAGCGTAGATACGTTCGATGATGTCTACCACTTTCATTCCTTCCAGGGCGTTAGTGCTTATTTTATTTTTGCCGCTTAAGGTGTGTATCACGTTCTCAATTACGCTGTGGTGATTATTGGCTGATCCTTTGTAAGCTCCGTAATCATTGGCGGGATTGGTGTCGGCAAGTTTGGGCATAGTGTAATCTTTGATATTGCAGACCTCAACAACATCCATGTATTGTCCGCCCACTTTAATGCTTCCTTTGCTTCCAACGATCGTTAACGAAGATTCTAAATTTTTATCCCAAACCGCAGTAGAGTAATTGATGCTGCCCATTCCTCCGTTCACAAAATCAAAGCTCACAAAGCCACTGTCCTCAAAAGCTGTGTTCTTCTGGTGGTTGAAATCGGCGAATTTAGCCTGTATATTGGTTATATCTCCAAAAAGCCAGTACATAATGTCTACCCAATGAGAGAATTGCGTAAATAGCGTTCCTCCATCAAGATCCTGCGTGCCTTTCCAATTTCCGGGTTTGTAATAGCGTTCGTCGCGGTTCCAATAGCAATTGAGCTGAACCATATAGATGTTACCCAAAATTTTATTCTCCATCACTTCCTTCAACCAAAGAGAAGGAGGTGAGTAACGGTTCTGCATCACGCAGAAAACATTTTTACTCTGCTCCAATGCTTTGAAAACGATCTTCTCGCAATCCGCCTTAGCAAGCGCCATGGGTTTTTCTATCACCACATGTTTGCTCGCTTCTAATGCTAATAAGGAATGAGTGGCATGTAAACCATTCGGTGTACAGATGTTTACCACTTCAACTTCCGGGTGAGCCTTCAGAAGCTCGTCGGCCGAAGCATAAAATTTCTCCTTCAGATCGTTCAGCTGCAATTTCTCTTTTGGTAGAATGTCGCAAACAGCAATTAACTCACAAGAAGAATTGCGACGGATCATCTCGGCGTGCCTTTTTCCTATATGTCCTTGCCCGATTACAGCAAATTTAATCCTCATCGAGTTTAAAGTTGGAAGTTGAAAGTTTAAAGTATTGGGTTTTGGGTTCCTTGAATTTTGAACCTTTAATTTCAGTTTTGTTTAAATAACTCATTAGTCCCTGGATAATTTTGCTTTCTTCCAAACAAAGTTTTTTCAAGTACTCGAATTGTTCAGTAGTTATATATCCTCTGTCAAGAGCTCTATAGCATTGGGATCTTACTTCACCACAAGAGCCTTTTGAAATTGATAAAAATTGTATGAATTCTCTTCTTCCGGACCTTTCAAACCCTTCGGCAATATTATCCATAACAGAACCCGAAGAACGAAGGATCTGGTCTCTAAGCGTAAAGTCCCTAGCGATCTTGGTAGTGGATACAACTTTAAACACCTCCATATCCAGGTTCCTGGCTTTTTGCCATGCTATTAAGTCTTCAAATGTTTCTATTGTCGCCATATGCAAACTTTAAACTTTCAACTTTAAACTCTTTGTACCGAATTGTTAATCAGTTTGTACTTCTGCCCGCTTTCTTTGCAAACAGCTATACTGTCTTTATCAAATTCTAATCTATGACCGTATTCGCTCATCCAACCTAATTGCCTGGCCGGATTTCCAACAACCAAAGCATAAGCCGGAACAGTCTTAGTTACTACAGCCCCGGCACCAATAAAAGCATAAGCACCTATATCGTGACCACAAACAATGGTTGCGTTGGCCCCAATACTCGCTCCTTTTCCTACATGCGTTTTTGCGTATTGGTCACGACGTATCACGGCACTTCTTGGGTTGGTAACATTGGTGAACACCATGCTTGGTCCCAAAAACACATCATCATCGCAGGTAACGCCGGTATAAATAGAGATGTTGTTCTGCACTTTTACGTTCTTCCCCAGCACCACTTCGGGAGAAATGACCACATTTTGGCCAATATTGCAGCCCTCGCCCAACACGCATTTAGGCATGATGTGCGAAAAGTGCCAGATCTTGCTGCCTTTGCCTATTTTGCACCCTTCGTCAATAACGGCGGTGGGGTGGGCGTAGTACTCTTTTTCCATCTTTAATTAAGAGGGTAAATTTAATAAAACCATTTGTAATGTCCATATAATAACATGTCTAAGTCTATGCCTTCCAAAGACATGATATTATGCCGAGCGTCCGTTCTCTTTCCAAAAAACCGGCTTCCGCCTCGCCTCGGTATAAAACAATGTCTTATCTTAGCGCTATGCCATCATTTGATATAGCCAGTAAAGCCGAGGTTCAGCTGCTGGATAACGCCATAAACGTGGCCCGGAAGGAGATTATTACACGGTTTGATTTTAAAGGCTCAAAAACCGAGATAGAGCTCAATAAAAAGGACTTTATCATCAATATTACCACCGAAGACGAAATGCGGCTGAATTCCGTTATAGACATTTTACGGAACCGCATGATCAAGCAAAAAGTGGATCCCCGCTGCCTCGACCAGAAAAAGGAGCATTACCCCAGCGGCATGTTCGTGAAGAAAGAGATAAAGGTGAAGAACGGCCTGGAAAAGGAGGCCTGTAAGAAGATCATTGGCGACATTAAGAACAGCAAACTGAAAGTGAGCGCGCAGATCATGGACGATATTGTTCGTGTGAGCGGCAAGAAGATCGATGACCTGCAGCGGGTGATAGCGCTTTTAGAGAAGGGCAATTACGAGCAGCCTTTGCAGTTCATCAATATGAAATGAGCTGGGTTTTTGTGAAAAAAGGACCCCGGCTACAACCAAATAATTGAAATGAGGACCTTGCTTAAAAATACCTGTATCTTGCTGCTGCTTGGAGGTATTTTTATAGTTTTGCCCGGCTGTAACCGGCATTCGGTTGAACCCCGGGAGCACCGGAGGATCTGGAGGTGGTTCAGACCCAAGCAAAAGAAGGATTTCAATCCTTACGTGAAACATGGAAAATCCACGCACGCCGTCAGTCGCCGCGAGAAAAGAGAGGACGACAAAGCGATACGCCGCGCCAAAAAAGAGTACCAAAAGGGTATAAAGCGGTCGGCGCGAAAAAGAGGAGGGAAATAGTTTATGCTAAAGAAGAATATTCTCATTGTCACAATACTGGTAGCAATGGTTTTGGGCGTTATTACGGGCGCTGTTATCAATTCGAATTACACCACCTATTTTAAGGAACAAAAGGAAAAGGCGGCTTCGGTCAAGTTCCCGGAAAAAAAGCAGCAATTCCTTATTTTTAAAGACCCAACAAAGACGCCGGGCAATGTAAAACTACCCGAGACAGAGCAAGAATACTTTATTAAAAAGATCGACAAACAGGAGAAGCAGGCTAAAAAAGAGGCTTCGTCGCCTTTCTCTTTATTAAGTGATATTTTCCTGCGATTGATCAAAATGATCATAGCGCCGCTGGTGTTTGCGGTGCTGGTTGTGGGTGTTGCCAAAATTGGCGATTTTAAAACGGTGGGTCGCATGGGTGTAAAGACCCTCGTTTATTTTACCGGGGCAACTTTAATTGCCTTGATGCTGGGACTGGTGATCGTGAACGTATTTGAGCCCGGAAAGAAAATGCATCTCGATATGCCCGAAGCGGGTGCCGACGCGGGGATTAAACCCAATGCCCAGACAGCCAAAAATTTTATTTCGCACATCATTCCCGAGAGCGTGATCGATAGCATGGCGCATAACGAAATTCTGCCTATCGTAATTTTCGCTTTGTTCTTTGGGGTAGGAGCGGCTTCACTGGGTGAAAAAGGAAAGATCATCATCGATTTTCTGGACGCTGTTTCCCATACTATGTTCAAGGTCACTAATTACGTAATGAAGCTTGCGCCTATTGGAATTTTCGGTGCTGTGACCGCTGTTGTTATTCAGCAAGGACCGGGTGTTTTAAAAAGTTACGCTTATCTTATTTCTTGTTTTTACGGTGGGTTGTTGTTCTTTGTTTTTGTGATATTGATGGGCATTTGCTTTATGTGCAGGATCAATTTCTTTAAACTGTTCTCGGCCATTAAGGAACCGATCTTGCTTGCATTCAGTACAGCCAGTTCAGAGGCCGCCATGCCCAAAACCATTGAGGCTTTAGAAGGATTCGGCTTAAGAAATCGTACGGTGAGCTTTGTGTTGCCTCTGGGTTATTCGTTCAATTTAGATGGCTCTATCATGTACATGACCTTTGCCACACTTTTCATCGCGCAGATGTATGGCATCGATATTTCTTTCGCGGATCAAATTCAAATGATGCTTGTGCTGCTAATCACAAGCAAAGGAATGGCAGGCGTGCCGCGCGCTTCTTTGGTGGTGATTGCCGGTATGCTGGCTATGTTTCACATTCCCGTAGAAGGACTTTTACTGTTGCTGGCTGTAGATCAGCTGTTGGATATGGGCCGCTCGGCTACCAACGTTGTTGGTAACGCGGTGGCTTCTGCTATAGTAGATAAGTGGGAGAAGTAATTACCTTTTTCGAATATCGATCACTTCAATCTGTTTGCCTGTCATACAGGTGCTCATGAGTTGTTTTTTAGGAAGTGTGTATTTTATCCACACTTTCTTTCCGTGTTTTTTCAGGTTGAGGGGTAATGTATCGGGTACGAGCTTGCTTTGCGCTTTATCCGGCAACTGGATCAAAAAACCACAGTCGTCGACAACATAATGTACTACTTTGGCTTTCACGTAACCTTCTTTTACATAATTGATCTTCTTTGGTTTTTCCTGTCCAAGCGATTTAACCGTTAAGAGTGAAAAGAGAAATGAGAGGATGATAAAACCGCGAACCATAATTTGATATATTTGTGAAGATCAAAAGTACAAATTTGAGGCCATACTCCACATCCCGTATCATTGCCTTGCTGGCCGGTCCCCTGGCTTTCATCCTTTTTAGCTGTTTCATCACCCTTGATGAGAAGAACCCGCATATCAGTTATATGGCCGGGATCACCCTCTGGATGGCCACCTGGTGGTTTACAGAGGCGGTGCATCTGGCGGTAACGGCTTTTATTCCATTTCTCTTCATTCCCCTCATGGGGATCGCTGAAGCCAAAGTGGTGGCGCAGCAATATTCGGATAGCATCATCTTTTTATTCCTTGGGGGCTTTATGCTGGCATTCGCCATTGAAAAATACGATCTGCACCGGCGCATAGCACTTAAAATACTTTCGCTCGTTGGCTCCAATCCCAAAAGCGTTCTTTTTGGTGTAATGCTTTCAACCTACCTGATATCGAACTGGATCTCGAACACGGCTACCACTATTATGTTGTTTGGCGCCGTGCTGGCACTTGTGCTGGAGCTGGAAAAACATATTCCGAAGAACCACGCCAAATTCGCCGCCGCTATGCTATTGGCACTGGCTTATTCTGCAACCATAGGAGGAATGGCCACACCTGTAGGAACCCCGCCCAATATGTTCTTCTTTAAAGAATACCTGAAGAATTACCCCCAACTGCACGACCTGAATTTTTTAAAATGGTCGGCCATTGGTTACCCCATTTCTTTCGCATTTCTCCTGGCTTGTTATTTTGTATTGAGCCGGTATTTTCTGAAGGGCATTGACAAACTGGAAGTGGGAAAAAGCTTTTTTCGCGACACGTATAAAGAGCTGGGGAAGGTGAGCTACGAGCAAAAGGTGATCCTCTCTATCTTCGGTGTTTGCGTTTTGCTCTGGTTCACGCGCGAAGATCTTATTTTCGATTCCTTCACTTTTAGGGGCTGGAAGAATTTCTTTCAATTACCCAAAGCGGTGGATGATGGCAGCGTGGCCATTGCCGCGGCCCTGGCTTTGTTCCTCATCCCTTCTAAAAAGAACAGGGGAGAAGCCTTGCTCATTTGGGAAGACGCGAAGAAGATCCGTTACGATATCATCCTTCTTTTTGGAAGCGGTTTTGCCCTAGCTTATGGGTTTGAGCAATCCGGTTTAAGCGATTGGCTTGCGAGCCGGCTTGTTTTTATGAAGGGTGTGCATCCTATCTTGTTGATAGCGGGCATTTGCGTGATCGTAACTATCATCAGCGAATTTGCCAGCAACATTGCAAGCATCCAGCTTTGTATACCCATTATGATCTCGCTGCAAAAGGAAATAGACGTACCGCCTTTGCTGCTTATGATGCCGGCCACTTTTGCAGCTTCTTTGGGTTTTATGTTGCCCGTGGCTACCGCCGCCAATACCATCGTTTTTGGAACCAATAAGATAGCTATCAAAGATATGCTTAAGGTGGGCTTTGTGCTTGACCTTATGGGCATTGCCATCATCACCATGCTCACCTATTTATATCTCGGTTAATAGCTTTTTTCGACCTCAGGTCTTAAACATAAGCCTTTTATCACAAAGCGGTTCGAAACCAAATTTTTGAGGCAGACGGGTTGTATAGATGCCCTGTTTTACCTACTTTTACCTTAATTAAACTAAACAAACATGAAGAAATATCTATTCTCAGCACTTGCAATTGGTTTTGCATTTGCTTCAATGGCCCAGGTACACCGTACCTGCGGTACTGATGAACACGAAAAGTATCTGCAGCAAAAGGATCCTAAGCGTGCCGAAAAACGCGCCGCTTACCAGACTGCGATAGAAAAGTACATGGCTAATAACAAACAAGCCACCCAAAACCAGGCGATCGTTACCATCCCATTGGTTGTTCACGTGCTCTATCAAAACGCTACTGAGAACATCCAGGACGCGCAGATCCAGTCGCAGATCGACATACTGAATGC
Source organism: uncultured Flavobacteriaceae bacterium (assembly GCA_964387075.1). Taxonomy (GTDB): domain Bacteria; phylum Bacteroidota; class Bacteroidia; order B-17B0; family Aurantibacillaceae; genus PALSA-968. The sequence continues at coordinate 235,721 of CAYLVB010000005.1, read as the reverse complement.
CGATTTTACACGCACCAATGCAGATGCGTCTAACACTCCGGCGGCTTTCCAGGGTGTTGCCTCTTCGCCGCAGATCCAGTTTTGCTGGGCAAGTGTTGACCCCAACGGAAACCCAACCAATGGTATAGAGCGTAGGCAAACGACTGTGGCTACATTCAGCACAAACGATAACATGAAGTTCTTCTCTTCGGGTGGTTTGGATGCATGGGATGTAACCAAGTATTTCAACATCTGGGTTTGCGACCTTGGTTCCGGCTTACTTGGTTATGGCGAGTTCCCAACCGGATCGGCCAGCAATACCTGGGGTTTCGTATCTAACTACTGGTGTTTTGGTGATACCTTGACGGTTAACCCGCCTTTCGATAAAGGTCGTACCTCAACACACGAGATCGGTCACTGCCTGAACCTTTTCCATATCTGGGGCGATGATGGTACCGCCTGCACCGGCAGCGACCAATGCGCTGATACCCCTAACCAGGCCGACGAGAACTATGGCTGTCCTACTTTCCCCAGTGTAAGTTGTACCAATGGCCCTAACGGCGATATGTTCATGAACTATATGGACTATTCTGATGACGCCTGCATGAACATGTTCACCGCGGGTCAGTCAACACGCATGTTGGCCATTATCAATAACCCTCCTTATAATTCACTTACCACCTCTACAGTTTGTACGGTTGTGCCTCCTTCCAATGACGACGCGGGAATAACCGTATTCGCCTCACCTGTTGGAAGTCTTTGTGGTGTTACTTCTACTGCTCCGCAGGTTGTTATCAGGAACTACGGTTCAAATAATCTTACCTCGGCCACTATTAATTACCAGCTGGACGGTGGTGCGGTACAAACTACGCCTTACAGCGGTAACCTGGCACCCCTGGCCACAGCAACTGTTACTTTGCCAAGCGTGGCGCTTACTCCGGGTACACATACCCTTAGCGCTTACACTACGCTTCCTAATGGTGCTACCGATGGCAACGCTACCAACGATGCAGGTACTCCAACTATATTTAACGTGGTTTCTACAGGGGTTGCAATGCCTCTTGTTGAAGGATTTGAAAGCACCACCTTCCCTCCAACGGGCTGGAGCGTAACCAATCCTGACGCGGGTACCACATGGGCACGCACTACAGTTGCTAAAAAGACCGGGCTTGCTTCGGCTTTCATGGATAACTATAACTACAACTCCAGCGGTGCAGTGGATGAGCTGATCGCACCCCCGGTGGATCTGACAGCGGGAACCAACCAGGTAATGACCTTTGAGCTGGCCTATCAATTATATACCAGCCCAACATCTACCCTTACATTCTCGGATACACTGAACGTGATGGTGTCTACCAATTGCGGACAAACCTATACCAGCGTGTACAAGAAGTTCAGCACGGCGCTTACTACGGTTACTCCTGCTTTCAGCACCAACCAGTTCACGCCTACCAACGCGAACCAATGGCGCCAGGAGACCATTAGCCTTAGCCCGTTCAACACGTCAACTGCCGCCTTCATTAAGTTCAGGCATACCTGTGATTACGAGAACCAATTGTATATCGATGATGTGAACATCTCTTCTACTATCGGTATCAACACGTATGCTGCTTTGGCAGGTGTAGCTATCTACCCGAACCCAAGCGCAGACGGTAAGTTCTTCGTAGACATCAAACAGAACCAAACCAAAGTTCAGAAACTTAGCGTTTATGATGTTTTAGGTAACAAAGTGTACGAGATCAACGAAATGATCCCTACCGGTTTCTATGAAATGAACCTCGACAATCTTTCCAATGGTACTTACCTTGTGGAGATCGTTAAAGAGAACAAACCTGTTTACACCAAGATCGTGATCAATAAATAAGATCTTAATTCTTTAAATAAAGACCCTGAAGTACAACATAGTTGACTTCAGGGTTTTTTTATGACCGTATTTTTTAAACTACCGGTTTATAGAAGGTGATGAAGAAAGCAAAAAGAATGACCGCGCAGGTGATGAAGGTGAGCGCGAAGGTCATTTTACTTAAATTCTTTTTACTGAAAGGCGTCTTTTCTTTACTGCGGATATTGCGGATCAGTTGAACGAGTTCTTTGCGAAAGATCACGCCTACCACTACGTAGGGTATTGTTAAAAGGAGCATAATGCCCTTATTCAGTCCTTTTGCCACCGAGTTGGGGTTGTTGGCCGCGTCGCTCTCTGCCGCCGCCTTACACATGGCGCACTGCGAATAGGCCGCGTAAGCAGTTAGACCAAGAATTGCAATTGTATATATTACCTTTTTACTCATTTATTTCTCTCTCTCTTAATCTCGTACCTCAAAAAGGATAGTAAGGTTTCACCATCAAATATACGACAACTCCGGTTATGGTAACATACAGCCATAGCGGGTAGGTAAAACGCACTATTTTTTTGTGTTTAATTACTTCGTTTTTAAGTCCATACCAAAAGGATAAAAGGATCAGGGGTAACACACCCGCTGCAAGGATAATGTGGCTTGTTAGGATGATCAAATAAAGTCCGCGAACCGGGGCGCCGGCTTTTTCGATATCGGTAAGAGTTCCGTTATGGTCCAGGTCGCCATATTTTACATCGGGCATAAAAAAGTGGGCGAGGATATAGGATACCAAAAAGATGGAAGAGAAAAAAAAGGCCGTGAGGTTGATCTTCTTGTGAAGCTGGATATTTTTGCCTTTGATGGCCCACAAAGAAAAGAGCAGCAACACAAAACACGAGCCGTTCAGGAAGGCATTGAGCGGCGGCAGGTATTGAATAAAGCCGGGCATGACCTCGGGCTGAGGTAAGATCTTGCGGTTAAGAATAACAACCACGCCCAGCACCACAATGCTGACGATACTTACTAATCTGAATACGGCTTTGTCGCTCATTTTCTAATTGTTTTCAATGTTGATTTTTGAGACTGGAAGTTGTTCTTTTTTAAGGGTCGCAATGTCTTTGATCAGCAGGTCAACCTGTAAGCTGTCAGTGCCGTCGTAAACGCCGCGTATGCGACGCTGTTTATCAACCAGCAGGAACTTTTCGCTGTGAATGAAACCTTCGGCCGTGCCATCATCCTGCGCGCTTACCAAATAACTTTTTTCGGCCAATTGGTTGATGTCTTTCTTGAAACCTGTAACAAAATGCCATTTGTCTTTGATGGCTTTGTATTTACCTGAGTACGAGAAAAGAACTTCGGTTGTATCATGCATGGGGTTTACCGTATGGGAAATGATCAGGAAGTCCGGATCGTTCTTATAGGCCTCCTGCACACGGATCAATTGCGTGCTCATGGCCGGGCAGATGTTCTCGCAGGTAGCAAAGAAGAAATCGGCTACGTAGATCTTTCCTTCGGTGGTTTTTTGCGAGATGGTTTCTTTGAATTGATTGGTGAAAGAGAAATCAGCAATGGTGTGGTAGGTAGTATCACCTTCTTTCTCCCTGTTCACCACTTTCGGACCATAGACCGGGAGCAGGAACGGGGCTTTTTCTTCTTTTTTTGCTCCGTTGTTGCAGGAAGACATAAGCAGTAGCCCTATAAAAGAAAAAACAACTAACCTAACGTCATTGCGAGGCCACTGGCGATGCAATCTGCCCATAAGAAGTTTATTTATCCTGTTTGATCTCATTCTGTTTAAGTGTCTCCGCATACCCATCGCGTATTTTCAAATGTTTGTACTCATCTATCATGCGTTTTACCTCGGCGTTGTAGGAAGGATCGTAATAACCACGTATGTGCCGTTTCTTATCCACCAGCACCATAAAGTAATCGAAGACGTAGATGGGTTTGCCTTTGAAGTAGGTATTTAAAAGCCAATTTGACCTGCCTGATTTTCCAAAATCTGCTACGAGTGAATAAAAGTTCGGTACCTTAAGTTTGAGCGAGTCGAAATCACCTTTTAATTCAATTCCATCTTTATAACCTGCCATAGCACCTGTCATGTCACTAATAAAGAACACAGGAATATCTTTCAGGTCCTTCAACTTATATTTTACATAATCATAGATCCCGGCAAGTTTATAGCCTTCACTTCTAAGTTTCCCATCTATAAATATAATGAGATATACAGGATATTTTGCCGTATCAATTAAAAGACTGTCGCATTCCAATGAACTTACTTCTACTTCTATGCTGTCCGTATTAAATCTTGTATCAGCAGCTTCTCTTTTAATCAAGGAAGTGTGTGTTACAATTTTGACATCATTCAAAAAAATCGTGTTTGGCACACTCCAATAAACCGTATCTCCCTTAGCATCCACGCTCTTCGGTCCGAAAAAAGGCATTTTTTTAAAATTGGCCTGGGTAAGCTCGAACAGGAAATAAATAAGCGAGGGGAAGATGATAATGCTTAAGAGAAGGAGCTTCTTTTTCATTGAGCCAAAGGTTGCGCAAAGATACACATAAAAGCCCTCTCCCTCAATCCCTCTCCCGCGGGAGATGGAAGTGGCGGTCAAAGAAAAACCCCGCTAAAAAGCGGGGTTTTGAATTTCTATATTTTCTCCCCCGCGGGGGAGATGTCCGCTAGCGGACAGATGGGGCTAATGATGCTCTCCTCCACCTTCTTCTTTTGCACCTTCAGCGCCATGCCCCTCTTCAGTTGCACCCGCTTCGTGCTTATGCACGCCGGGAGACGGTTTAATGTGCTGTAAGCTCTCAGGAATAGGCTGGCCATGCTCCGTACGCTTATCTACCTGCTGCTGCTTGTAGCGGAACTCCAGGTTGGTGTTATTCTCGGGATAACCGGTATAAGTACCTTCCACCAAAATGATGAAGATCAAATACACGATAAACACCGAATAAGGTCCCAATATCACCCAGCGGAAGAACTTGGTCTCGTCGATCAGGTGCATGAACACCATTACGATACCGGCCGCTTTGGCAACGGTAAAGAAAATGAAGAATACTTTCAGGAACATGCCGCCGGTTAAGCCCCACTTGGTGGCATTAAAACCTACGTATAGTTCCAGAAGGGTGATACCTAAAAGGATCCAAAATACCCTCCACAATTTCTTTCTTACTTTTTTCCCGCTTTCCTCATCGTGTTGGTACATCGTTTCGTACACTGGGTAGTTATCGTGAAATTCCATACTTAATTGTTTTATGATTAAATAGTCAAATGGTTAATTGGTTATAGCAGGTAGAAGAACGTAAATACGAACACCCACACAAGATCTACGAAGTGCCAGTAGAGACCCACTTTCTCGATCATCTCGTAATGACCACGCCGCTCGTAGGTTCCTATAAGCACGTTAATGAATATCACAATATTGATGCACACACCGGAGAATACGTGGAATCCGTGGAAACCCGTGATGAAGAAGAAAAAGTTGGCGAACTGCGGAACACCATACTCGTTATACAGCATATTGGCCCCGTGAATTTCTTTAGCTACATATTTGCCCTGGTCTATATCCCACACGTTACGGATAGCCCCGGTCTCAGTTCCCTCGATGAAGTGCCACCACTCCCAGGCCTGTGAACCTACGAACATTAAACCGCCGATGATCGTGAGGAAGAGCCAGATCACAACGCCTTTTTTGTAATTACGGTGACCGGCCTCAACAGCCAATACCATGGTTACCGACGACATGATGAGGATGAAGGTCATTAACCCAACATACGCCAGGGGAATGTGTGCTTTTACGAAGGGAAAGTGCGTGAACACGTTCTCTGCCACAGGCCATACACCCGAGTATTTATGACGGATAAAACCATAGGCGCAAAGTAAGCCGCTGAAGGTTAAAGCATCCGATACCAGGAAGAACCACATGAAGATCTTTCCGTAGCTCATACGGAAGGGAGATTCGCCCCCTTGCCATGCTTTCTTTTGATCAAATTCTATTGCGTGACCCATATATAATTGATTGTGTTTAAAATCTTTGCAATTTTAACGATTTAAATACAAAAAAAGAAATAAAATTACCCACAGGGCACCTAAAAAGTGCCAAAAAATGGCACAAAGCGACAAGCCAAGGTAATTTTCCGACGAATAACGGTGCCTGATAGCTTTAATTGAGGTTACCGAAAGGGCTAATAATCCGCCAATAATGTGGAGGAAATGCATGGAAGTAATGACATACATAATGGCGCCCGCCACGTTGCTTTGGCGCCCGGCGAAAACGATACCCTGGCCAAAAAGTTCCTTCCAGGCGGCAATCTGAACCACGCAAAAGGCCACCCCTAAGGCAAGGGTAAGAAGAGTTCCCATTTTGGCGCCGCTGTGATTGTTCACCGCGATGCTTTTTTGCGCCCACCACATGGTGAAGCTGCTGGCCAAAATGATGGCTGTACTTACGAAAAATAGAGCGGGTAAATTAAATACCAGCCAGTTTCCGTTGCCGTGCATTACTAAATAGTAGCTGCAAAATCCTCCGAAGAAGACCACCATGCTGGCCATGGCCCAATAGAGCATGTTCTTTTTGGCTTTTTCGTTTACTTTTTGATCGATCGTGTATGTCATCATTTCCATAAGGCCCCGCACATGATGCAGAGCTGAACTAAAGGTAAATATAAGAATGAACCGAACATCAGCCTGCGTGCCGATTGGAGGTCCATTTTAAGATAAAGTGTAATTGCCTGTAAGAGGAAAAAGAACCCGAATAAGAATACAAAAAGCCCGGAGATGAGATTGGCCAGGCCAAAGATCTGCGGAAGTAAACTCACCGGTATCAAAAACACGGTATAGATCACAACCTGGAAGGCGCTGCTTTTATCGCGGCCGCCCAAGGAGGGAAGCATGAAGAAGCCTGCCTTTTGGTAATCATCATGACTCACCCAGGCTATTGCCCAAAAGTGGGGGAACTGCCACATGAACTGCACGGCGAAAAGCAGCCAGGCGTAGAAAGTGAACTCGCCAAAACCATCGCTTGCGGCAACCGCGCCAATGAGGGTTGGAATAGCTCCCGGGAAGGCGCCCACAAAAACCGAAAAAGGTGTTTTTCTTTTGAGCGGCGTGTAAACCAGGGTGTAAAGAAATACAGATAAAGCTCCGAGTAATCCCGAAAGTACGTTGACATAATAACTCAGTATGAAAATTCCTCCGACCGCAAAAATGCTGCAAAAAACAACGGCCTCACCCACACTTAAAATATGCTGCGGCAAAGGGCGACTGCCGGTGCGTGTCATCAATTTATCGAGGTCCCTTTCAATGACCTGGTTGAACCCGTTAGCGGCCCCGGTCACTAAAAAACCACCCACGATGATGCCTATGAGTTTTACAGTGTCGATCTCCGGCGAAATGGTAAAATAACTGATAACGGCAGAGAGCACCACCAGGAAGGAAAGGCGAAACTTGGTGAGCATGACAAAGCCCCTGGCTTTGGAGTAAGAAACAGCTACCGGTTCAGTGATCTGTTGCAAGGGTATTTGGGTTTGTATGTCTTCCACTTAGAGGCGACAAAAATACGAACAAAAGAGCCTCAAAAATCACTTTTAGCAGCTTGTGAAAAAAGAAAATCCCACGCGGCCAAAACCGGGTGGGATCTGTATCGTAAGGTTGTACCTCTTAATTAAATATAGGTGCCGTTCTCTTTAGCTGCCTTGGTGTGCTTGCGCAGCTGGAGGGTCCAATAACCCAAAAGGAAGATAATGATCACCCAAACCACAAAATTAAAATTGTTGTTCAGGGCCTTTAAGATCTTAAAGCAAAACATAAAACAATCTGCGATGCAGTTCCAAAATGCGGTCCAGGTCATGGTGGTTATTTTTGTAAGTTTGTACAAATATAAAATTAATTTTTTATACCCGGGCATGATTTTACGCACATTAAAGATCAACGATTACCGCGCCTGGGTGTACCTTCTTATTTTTTCGGCCGCCATAGGCACTTTGGCTGTTGTTTTTAACGTAAACCACGGCAATGTTTTTAGCAATAACCCGGCTTCCTTTCTTTTTTACGGCAACGACCACTCGATCTTCGGCAACCTAGGAATGAAGATCGCTGGGGTCATCCTCCTAATGGCCAACGTGATGTTGTTCGATTACGTGATCATCTCGCAGGAACTGGTAGAAAAGAACAATCACGTACCTGCGTTTTTATTGGGCCTGTATTTTGCCTTCTCCCTGCAGGAGAACCCGGTGCACCCCCAGCTTTTCGCGCAATTATTACTTACACTTTCTTACAAATTCTTTATTTCTACTTACCGGGTTGAACGGGCCGCTCCTTCCATTTTTGACGGTGCCTTTTGCATGAGCTGCGCGGTGATCCTGTACCCGCCCTATTGGATGTTCTTCGCCCTTGGCTTCATTTGTTTGGGCGTTTTGCGCACTTTCAACGCCCGCGAATACAGCCTGGTGATCATAGGCATTGGGCTTCCATACCTTTTTTATTATACGATCCTGTTCCTTTGTAACCAGGATCTGCATAAGCCTGTAGAGGACATATCCAATTCTTTTAATCGGCCCGCAATGCCAACCTATTACGAGGGCAGTTTTCTCATCAATTTCACATCTGTTTTACTGGTTCTCTTTACGGGAATTTATTTTTTAAGCAAAAAAGGCTCCGGCAAAATGAAGACCCAAAAGGCGCTTACGGTTTTTTTATGGTCGCTCGTGCCATGTGTTGGTGCAATGTTTATAACTAGTAACCATTACGTTTTCACCGCCCAAATGGCTGTTATGCCCCTTACTTTGTTCGCGGGCATATACCTTGGCAGCGCAAAAAGGCGTACCTTAGCGGAGATTTTAACACTGGCGCTTGTTGCAGTTGTTTCATTGAGCATTTTGCAACACGCTGAACTTTTAAATATTTAAAACATGAAATTCGGAGTAGTTGTTTTCCCGGGATCTAATTGTGATGAGGACATGGTGTACGTATTGCGTGACATCATGAAACAGGAAACTGTAAAACTGTGGCACAAGGATACCGACCTGCAGGGCTGCGACGCCATTGTGTTGCCCGGTGGTTTTTCTTACGGCGATTATTTACGTTCAGGCGCCATTGCCCGTTTCTCTCCCATCATGGAAAAAGTGGCCGAGCACGCTAACAAAGGCGGTCTGCTCATTGGGGTTTGCAACGGTTTCCAGGTACTATGCGAAGCCGGATTACTTCCCGGCGCTTTGCTACACAACACCAGCCGTAAATTCGTTTGCAAGAATGTTTTCATCAAAGCCATCAATACCGAGACGATCTTAACGAACGCCATTCCCAAAAATAAAGCGCTAAAAATTCCGATCGCGCATGGCGAAGGAAATTATTACGCGGACCCTAAAACCTTAAAAGCGCTCAACGAGAACGGGCAGATCCTTTTTCGCTATTGCGATGAGAATGGAAATGTTACTGACGAGGCCAACCCGAACGGAACTATCGAGAACATTGCAGGGGTTTGCAACGCGGGCAAGAACGTTTTTGGCATGATGCCGCACCCCGAGCGCGCGTCTGATAAAGAACTTTTCAACGAGGATGGAAAATTCCTTTTTGAATCCGTCATCAAATCTTTCGTTTCCGCTTAAAAGTGGATAAGGACCTCACCAAAAATCCCTGGGTCACCAAGACCACCGAAACCATGTACGAGTCGGCCTGGATCAAGGTCGATAAAAGCGATGTGGTGAACCCGGCGGGTAATCCTGCCATTTACAGTGTTGTTCATTTCAAGAACCTGGCCATTGGCATTTTGGCCATCGATAAGGAATACAACACCTGGCTGGTGGGCCAGTACCGGTATCCTGTGAATGAATACAGTTGGGAGATCCCCGAAGGCGGAGGGAAGATGGATGTTGACCCTGTTGATTCGGCGCGCCGCGAATTAAAAGAGGAGGCCGGCATCGTGGCGGCTAATTATACCGAATTTCAACGACTGCATTTAAGCAACTCGGCCACCGATGAGCTTTCAATAACCTTTTTGGCCACCGGGCTTTCCTTCGAAGAGGCCGAACCTGAAGAGAGCGAAGTGCTGCAAATAAAAAAGCTTCACCTGGATGAAGCTTTTAATTGGTGTATGCAGGGTAAAATTACCGATGCTATCAGCGTGGCCGCCATTCTCAAAGCCAAATGGCTTTACGACAAGGGACAATTGAAAGTATAAACAAATTGGTTCACGTCATTGCGAGGCCATTGGCGAAACAATATGCCGATAGTTTAGTGATGAGCATCTTCCTTGACCTCTTCGCCCTCTTTTCCTTTCACTTCTTCTTTGCTGGTGGGGGCTGCTTCGTCGGCTTTAGGAACTTCGTTCTTTACTTCGCCTTCTTCTTTGGCTTTCTCGCACTCTTTGGCGCATTCTTTACCTTCGGCTTTGCAGTGTTCCATGCACTCTTTGCTGCATTCTTTTCCGCAGCCTTCGTTGCCGTCGCAGGCTTTCAGGCATAGAAAAACAACCAGCCAGAAGGCCATGGCAAAGGCAATTGGAATACCGAAATAAACTCTTTTGGGCGAATCGTGGTTATGGCTATCGTGTGACATAGGCTAGATTTTGTTCAAATTTATCATTTTCCCTTTATTTTGCAAAACCGCGTATGGGATTTTGATAACAGCTTTCTTGACAATAAGTACCCAAAGCCGTTTCAAAAAGCCGTGCTTTAAGGTAAATCGGGCAACAAAACATAGCTGTGAAAGATTAAACATCTTCCCTGTTGCGGGGTTTTGAATTTTTACTACCTTAGATTAAACTTTTAAACCAAATAATGCATGAAATCGAAGATTCTCGAATTCATTAACCTTTAATAAACACAATATGAGAAAAAAAACTACTACTACTTTAGCCATTTTGCTGTTCATGGCTTTTCAAACAGCGTTTTCTACCAACTACAACATCATCATCCAGGGATTCAGCTATAGCCCGAATTCGCTTACAGCTAACGTGGGTGATGTGATAACCATTGCGGCCAGCGGAACTCACCCTCTTGTAGAGGTTGATCAGCCAACCTGGACGGCAAACGGAACCACGCCTAAGGTGGGCGGTTGGGGAACCATGACCACTTCTTATACCTTTACTATTACCGTGGCGGCCGACATTTATTACACTTGTCAGAACCACGGAGCCAACGGTATGAAAGGAATGATCACTGTTTCTTCTACCGGCATCAGCCAAACAACTGCTGCGGCTTATAACATCAGCCTGTATCCTAACCCGGTTGCCAATGGCGAGTTCACCGTTAAGGTGGAAGGCTACAGCACTGCTTCAGGTAAAGTGATGCTGTACACCGAAGAGGGTAAACTGATCGACACCTACACACTTACCGGCATCGAAACTCCTATCAAAACAAAGTTACCTGCGGGAGTTTATTTTTATTCCGTGATGATCGGTACTGAAGCTGTGCAACGCAATAAATTTGTGGTAGCACAAACCAAGTAATTTTAGAGCACTCTATAAAAAAAGGCGACCCTCGGTCGCCTTTTTTATTTAAACAGTCACTTTTGCTTTGGCTCTTTCGAAACCGAATTCCAGGATCTTATCAATGAATTCATAGGGCTTGTAATGATTGATAGCGGCCTGGTGAAAGATGCAGGTGGCGGGCGTCATACCCGGCAAGGAATTCACTTCTACAAAAATTATTTCAGCGCGGCATTTCTCATACACCCGCACAAAAGCGTCAATACGGCAATAGCCGCTTACCTTCAGGGCTTTTGCAGCCTTCACCAATTCAGCTTTTACCTGGTCGGATACTTTTTGTCTTTCTTTCGCGTCGCGGGCATAGCGGGCAGGGGTGATGTTCTGCCCTTGTCCCGCAAGGAATTTTTCTTCCAGGCTCAGTACATCTCCGCCGCTTAAAGTTTCGCTGGCTTCAAATATTTCGTATTCCACCTCTCCCCGGTCGTTATATTTAGTGAGCATGCCGCCGGTGATCTCCAGAAAATGCAAGGCATCTTTTTTAGCGATAAGCTCTTCAACCAGTATCACGTTCTTTCGCGGGAACTCCTCTTTGGGCCTGATGTGCAGGATCTCTGATGCTTTGAGGTCAAGAAGGTCGCCGGTGCGGAAAATAAGTTTGGCAAATGCCTCAAACTCTTCAAAAGTGCGGATCTTCTTCACGGCGCTGCTGCAGCCATCGTCAACGGGCTTGGCGATAAAAGGATATTTTATTCTTTCTGCAATTATTTTTTCTACTTCGGTCTTCTTTGTATTCCAATCCGCGTCGGTAACTAAAATATGCTCGGCTACGAGCATGCCGTTTTGTTTGAGGATCTCGTTGGTAACGTATTTATTGATCGTGATCTCGGAGCTTGCTTTACCCGATCCGTTGTAAGGTAAACCGATAGCTTCGAGTTTTTCCTGTACGCTGCCGTCCTCGCCGGGTCTTCCGTGCAGGGCAATGAATACCGCGTCGGCTTTTTGCGCCAGCTCATCGTAACTTATAATAGAAGGCTTGGCCAGTGTATCAACGGAAGAGAATTTCTCAGTGATGTGTTCGCACTGCTCCATGATCTCCTGCACCACAGGGTGCACAATGTATTTTTCTATTTTGTCCTTGATATCATCGGCATTGTCCTTTAGAAGTATATTGATGGGAATTTGATAGAGCAAATGTTTTTGATCATTACCTGTAAGGAAAACAGGAATGGGAGCGTATTTTTCGGAGGAAGAAAGTTTTTCGTACACATTGCGCCCGCTCTCAACCGAAATATGGCGTTCGCTGGAGTAACCTCCTAAAATTACAGCCACACGGGTCTTGTTCTTCACGGCCGATCTGTCTTCGGCGATCAGCTTCTCTAAATGATCCATCACCCCATTGTACAACATCGCCCCATTACATTGTTTGATACGCTTGGTCAGCGAAGCGTGAATGATATACGTTAAGAACTGCGAAGGATTAAGCCCGATCTCGGCGGCCTGGTGAAAGAAGAAAGAAGAAGGCATCATGCCCGAAGTGGTGTTCGGGTCGTTGAGATACACTTTTCCATCCTTCCCCATAAACCCATCGATGCGCGCGTACACATCAAAGCGCAGCGAATAGAACAAGGCCTCACATTCTTTACGGATCAGGTTGATCTGCGGCGCGGGAAGATCAATAGGAGTTATCTTCCTGGACAATCCCGGTAAATATTTGCTGCGGTAGTCAAAAAGCTCTTTTCCTTTTTTGATCTCGGTAGGAGGGAGGGCTATAGCGGTGCCGTCGGTATCTTCCAGTACAATGCAGCTGAACTCGCGACCATCAATGAATCCTTCTATCAACACGGTGTTCTCGCCATCCAGGGATTCTACCACAACTCCTTTTTTATCCTTCAGGTCCTTATTGAAGAATTCAACTAATTCATTAGGATCGTAGAGCACTTTGTCTCCAATCTTGCAGGGCATGCCGATACCCTCGCGGATATCGGAAAGCGTACGTACAAAATCAAACTTCTGCTCTTCTTTAAAGCTGTTCCAGGTATTGGCATCCACCCATTTCGTGAACAGCGCTTTTTCTACAGCGTCCATAAAGGCCACCTCATCTTCCTGCATCAAAATGCTCACGCCTATCGATGATCCCTGGCTGGCCGGTTTAATAACCAGCGGGAATTTTATTTTTTCCGCTACCTCTTTGAACAAGGTTTCACATTTTCCACCCAAATAATCAGCACGATCCACGGTCATGTATACCGGGCTGTTGAAGCGAGCGTTCACCATCAGGCGTTTCTGCACGGCTTTGTCAATGCCTATGGAAGAAGACAGGATCCCTGAGCCTGTATAGGGTATTTTCAAATACTCAAAAAGCCCCTGTATCTTGCCATCCTCGCCATACGGACCATGCAAACACAGGAAAGCGATATCGATCAGTTCATGTAATTCCTGGGGCTGCAGGCGTTTGCCGATCTTCTCAATGAGTTTGTGCTGCTCAACGTCCGTTAACGGACCTAAGTTCTCGGCATAGAACTGGAACTGGGTATTGTGTTGGGGAAGGAACTCAACAGGGGGATAAAAATCGCGGATAGAACCTTTGTAAATGTATTGCCAGTCCAGCAGCACAAAATTATTGAAGCTGTCCACAAAAATGGGCACGGCTTCAAATAAGGATTTATTGAGATTATCGTAAACCGTGCGCCCGCCGGCAAAAGAAACTTCGCGCTCTTTGGAAGAACCACCAAATACAATTCCAACCCTGATCTTATCAGCCATAATAGCTTCCCCAAAGGGGTCCCTCGGACAAAATTAATCTTAGTAATGGCATTTAGCCGCTATTCTGTTTTAAGAAATCAACCAACTTATTCACAGCCCGGGCACGGTGACTGATCCTGTTCTTCTCCTCGGCATTCATTTGCGCAAAGGTTTCACTATACCCTACAGGCTTAAAGATAGGGTCGTAACCAAAACCGCCATGGCCATGTTTTTCTGTGGTGATCTCTCCTTCTATCAGTCCCTCAAAAGTATGTTCGGCGCCATTCAAGACCAAAGCGATCACGGTTTTGAAAGCGGCCTTTCGGGTATGCTTGCTTTCCAGCGCTTTCAGTAATTTGTCCATATTTTTGTTTGCGTTCTGTTCGGGGCCGGCATACCGGGCCGAATAAACTCCCGGGGCTCCATCCAGCGCCTGCACTTCCAGTCCGCTGTCATCTGCAAAAACGTTCATGCCGAATTTTTTCGCGATGTGTCTTGCTTTTAGCAAAGCGTTATCTTCTAGTGTTTCCGCTGTCTCCTCGATCTCTTCCGAAAAATGAAGATCGTCGAGAGAGACGACCTCGATGTTCTTCGGTACAATTTGTTGTATCTCTTTTAATTTATTGAGATTGTGTGTGGCGAAGACGAGTTTCATTGGTTGGGTTTGGGTGTGTCGTTCCCGCCGTCCAGCATCATGGCCCAGGTGCCTTTTTCAGTTTTCTTCCACCCCGTGAAATAGGTACCGTAGTAAGTGGTATCAGGCGTTACAAATTTCCAGTAGCCCCAGCTGTAACCCACATCTCCGGATTTTGACGCTTCGGCGTCTTCGGGTTCCCAGGTTATCGTGGTCACATCTTTTTGGGCCAGTATCGCTTCAGAAAAAGCAAGTTTGCCGATAAACGGAAGTTTGCCATCATTGAACTTCACAAAACCATCGCCGGCATAATGCAACAAGGCGCGATTGAACCCGATCTCGGTGGCTGTTTTGCACATGGCCCTGTCGGTCTCTTTGATCTCTTCCGCAGCGGTTTTGCTCAGATCCGCGGGTCCGCAAGCGCTCAATAACACAAGAGCGAATAAGCATTTCTTCATACTAATTATAAACTGTTAACTGGTTGCCGTCCCACGAAGTGCGATACTGATATAATTGCACGGTGGCAGGACCTTGTATAAGACTCCCGTCCATAATATTGAATGTGGATCCACAAGTACTATCCTTCACGGCTGTATTACCTGTTTGCACCCAAACAAGGGTTTTGCTGCCAGTGCATCCATCGTGTGTGCAGCTTCTTTCATACGCTACGAATTGTGTGGAGTTAAGACGATAGATCAAAATACCCTTTGGGTTTTGGCCGCTTACATACGTATATCCGCCGGGAATGCTGATGGGCCCGAATTGCGCGGAGCCGTTCAGTATGGTAAAATTTACCTGCAAATTGGCCGCGGTGCTGTACACGCAGTTCTCTGCCACGTTCTGCGCGGTATTGCTATCCTTCTTGCACGACCAGGCGAGACAAACAAGCGCTACAAACGATATTTTAAGGCATTTACCCATTTTACTTAGCCATTCAAATTTAAACAATTACTTTTGCACCTTATTGCGGATGGAAGAGAATTTAACAAATAATAAGCGTTTGTGGGTGAACCCACTTATATACAGCTGCTTATTGATCGTGGGGATCATCATCGGTTCGGCGGTATTTCGTGAGCGCAGCCCGCAAAAATTCTCGGGTAATAATCCGCACGCTTCTGTGGGCAAGATCGATAATGTGCTTGATTTCATTGAACAGAATTATGTGGATACTGTAAAACGCGGCGACCTGGAGGAAAAAACGCTCATTGCCATGCTCAACCAGCTCGATCCGCACTCCGAATACATTCCCGCAACCGAATTGCAGCAGATCAACGAACCGCTGCAGGGTAATTTCGATGGAATAGGCGTGGAGTTCAATATTGTGAACGACACCATTTGCGTGGTGCATCCTATCCAGGGCGGTCCTTCAGAAAGCGTGGGGGTAAAAGCAGGCGACCGCATTGTGAAAGTAGAAGGAAAGAACCTGGCCGGTGTGAAGATCTCGAACAAAAAAGTGTTTGACGCTTTGCGTGGGAAGAAGGGTACTAAAGTGAAGGTAAGCATCAAGCGTGAAGGAGTAAAAGAACTTTTGGATTTCACCATTACCCGTGGCGAAATTCCTATTTACAGTATGGATGCAGCTTTCATTGCAGAACCGGGTGTGGGATACATCAAGGTGTCGCGCTTTGCGGCTGCAACTTACGAGGAATTCAGAACGGCCTTCAACAAGCTCAGCAGGCAGGGAATGAAAAAACTGATCCTCGACCTGCGTGGCAATGGCGGAGGTTACCTGAACGCGGCGGTGGATATCTGTGATGAGTTCCTGAGCAAAGGCATGCTCATAGTGTACACACAGGGAAAGGCTAGTCCTAAAAAAGTATTTAAGTCAACCGACAAAGGAAGTTTTGAGAACGGGGCGCTTGTGGTTTTGATCGATGAAGGATCTGCCTCAGCCAGTGAGATCGTTTCCGGTGCCTTGCAGGATAACGACCGTGCCACCATTATTGGTCGCCGTTCTTTTGGAAAAGGATTGGTTCAAGAGCAGATAGAAATTCCGGATGGTTCAGCGTTGCGTTTGACCACTGCTCGTTATTATACGCCATCGGGCCGCTCCATTCAAAAACCATATAGCAAAGGCCTGGAAGCTTATTACAGCGAAGAATATGAGCGCTACGAGAACGGAGAATTACTGAGTGCCGACAGCATTCATTTTGCCGACAGTTTGAAATTTAAAACCGTGGGTGGCAAAACAGTTTATGGCGGTGGCGGCATTATGCCTGATGTTTTTGTTCCTATCGATACTTCTTTCCGCTCTTCTTACCTGAACAAGGTTTCTTTTAAAGGCATCATCAGCGACTTCGCCTTCAACTACGCGGATAAGCATCGCTCTGAGTTCAAAGCCTATAAAAATGCAGATGCTTTTGTGAAGAATTTCACTTTACCGGTTTCTATGCTCGACGTTTTTGCGGAGTATGCCCAAAAACAAGGTGTTGAGAAAAATGAGGCACAAATGAGGCGATCGGCAGTATACCTGGCGAGCCAGATCAAGGCGTTGATAGGACGCAACCTCTATGATAACGAGGCCTATTTTCCGGTTATCCTGCAGGATGACAAAGCTTTTAGGGCAGCCCTGGAGAAGCTTAGGAAGCAATAAAAATTTGTCGGGTTTTTAAAAATTAGTACATTTGCAGCCCTGATCGGTCAAACGACCGGTTTTAGGCGGAAATAGCTCAGTTGGTAGAGCGTAACCTTGCCAAGGTTAAGGTCGCGGGTTCGACCCCCGTTTTCCGCTCAAAAATCCCCTCCAAGGAGGGGATTTTTAGTAAAGAGTTCTTTATTAATAAGAACCACCGCCTGGGTGGTGGAATTGGTAGACACGCAGGACTTAAAATCCTGTGACCTTAACAGTCGTACGGGTTCAAGTCCCGTCCCGGGTACAAACAGAAAGCGCTTGATTCTCAAGCGCTTTTTTTATACTCAAAATATCTGGTCTGTATTTGCTTGAATTTAAACCTCCCGGGGCTTTTTCTGCCGCTGCGCCGCTTAGGCTACCTTTAAACCAATTATCAGGATATCATCGGTTTGATCCAGGTTGCCTTTCCACTCCATGATAGTTGCATCAAGAATTCGTTTTTGCTCTGTAAACGAAACATCGTTTAAACTGGTGAGCAATTCAAAAAGGTGGTTGTATTTAAACTTCTTTCCTTTCGGACCGCCAAACTGGTCCGCGTAACCGTCGGTGAAAAGATAGAGCGTGTCGTTGCTCTTTAAGGTCAGCACATGAAGCTTAAAATCTTCTATGCGTTCCCCTTGCCCGATCGGCATTTTGTCGGCCGGCAGTTCTTTTCCATTGCCGGCGCTAATTAAATAAGGTGTGTTATGCGCGGCAGCGTAACAAAGGTTTTGAGATCTTGTGTCCCAGCATAATAAAATACCGTCCATGCCATCTTTTCCTCCCTCTTGGGATATGCTTTCGATGAGTTTTTTTCTCACATAATTAAATATCTCGTTCGGTTGCTCGATCCCCTTTTCGTTGATCGCTTCGTTCAAAAACGAACTATTCAAAAGGCTCATAAAAGCCCCCGGTACTCCATGACCTGTTGAATCACAAACTGCCAAATAGAACTTATGGCCTTTCCTCGTTGCCCAATAAAAATCTCCGCTCACAATATCTTTCGGCTTGAACAGAACAAAATGATCCTTTAAGTTATCGCGCAACAAACTTTCGTTGGCCAGCAAGGTATATTGTATACGCTTAGCATAATTTATAGAATCGGTTATTTCCTTATTCTTTTCACCTATCTCGCTATTTTGTATTTCAACTTCTTTTTTCAATTCTGCCTGTTTTCCAACAAAGTAATATTGCATAAAGTAAATGAGCATAGACACACCCAGCACATTCATTAAGAAAAGCCAGTTAATGAAATTGGTCGAAATATCCCATTGGGTATAAGCGGGCAAAATGTCATTCACTGCAAATGCTACGATCACCAGCGTTACAAATGCCGCAAACCAGTAGATCGATCTTTTTACTCCGTAAAAGGCCACAGCGGCTAAAGGAGAGATGAGCGCCCACAAAATAACCGAACTGGAAGGCATGAAACCCCCGAGAGATAGTTGAAGGAAAAACGGAAGAAGAAGGATCAACAGGATCTGGCTGAAACGAAAGAATTTGAATTTCTTCGATATCATAAAATGTCCTACAGAAAGAAGAGATACGATCCCATAACAGAAAGGTATTGTACCGGGTAAGGTCAACCCGTTCATTAAATACAATCCACCCCACACCAGGCCCGCCAAAGCAAAGGGAAACGACATAAGAAGAAGCGAGGATTTCTTTATCTTCTCCTCGGCGCTATCTCCTTCTAAATGACCAACCTGTATGAATTTCTGTAAAAGTGAATCCTTTGTTTTTGGAGCTTCATCCGCCTGCTTCAGCCAGCCGAATGTCCCACCCTCTAAATAGAACACTTCGCGGTTCAGTTTCTCAGCAATAAGTGTGGCTGATCTTTCAGAACGCCCTCCACCGCTTCCGCAGGCTGTTACAATAATTTCGTTTCCGTTGGCGGTAAAATTTCCCGCTTCAATTTTATCAATGGGAAAATGCTCTGCAAAGGGTACATGCCTTTGCTTGTACTCACTTTCGCTCCGCACGTCTAATAATCTTACCTCCCGGGTCTTTCTCAGATCATTTAGTTCGGCAACCGTTATATTCTTTGTTATAGCCATTAATAATTTATCACCTTATCACTCTCCGTGATCCAGCCGGTTAATGTCTTTAAATTCGTCCATTCCGTCCCTGCGATCAGTTTTGTATCCATCAGGTTTCTCGATTTTCCGCAGGAAGTACACATTTTCACAACCCCGCCGCTTTGTATCACATCGGAAAGCATTTGTTCAACGTTCAAAATTTCTTTTTCACCTTTTTGGTTTGCGGTGGCACAAAATACGCCGTCGGCAATGAGGTAAATAAAGATCTTATTCGCCGTATTATCCTTTTGCAATTGAGCCGCTATCCGAATGGCGTTGTAAGCTTTCTCGTTTGCTTCAGGCTTTTCGTTAATGATTATAAGTGTTTTCATAGTTGGTTAACGGGTTATCATTCTTTGTTTCGTCCTTCTTAAGTCCGACCTTAATAAGGAGCCAATGGGTTAATTTAACGGCAGTGGTTTTGCAACGCATCCTTTTCTCAATTAAAATTGCCGATCCGAGCGTTAAAGCTGCTATAGCTATTATCGGCGCCTGAATAGTGAACATATCTGCAAGTACACCTGTTATAATTGCGCCAAGCGCATAACCAAGGTCACGCCACAATCTGAATATCCCCAGGCTTTTCGCCCTGTCGCGCGGATGTGTATTCTCGGCAATGGTTGCAAGAAAGGTGGGATAAACCATTGCTGTTCCCCAGCCAAGAACAATGGCGAGGGAAATAAAATGCAGGAAAGTTGTTGCGAATATCATTAGTAAAAGAGCAATACCTTGAATGAGCATACCCCAGAACAACATACTTTTTTTACAAAAGAAGTCTGCCATTTTTCCTGTGAATAATTGACCTAAACCCCAAATGGCAGGATAAGTAGCTGTAATCATTCCTATCTCTGTAATTGAGAAACCTTTTTTGATAAGCAGAATTGGAAATAAACCCCACGCCATGCCATCGTTCAGGTTATTGATGAGTCCCGCTTGAGTAACCGATCCAAGATTGCGATCGAAAAGGGTTGTGTCCCAGAAGCTATTTTTTAAAAGTGGAATGTTGTTGGATTCCGCTTCTTTGGCGACATGATGTTTGGTCTCGCGAACAAAAAGCAGGCTTGTAATTAATCCGGTAAACACTACAGCAATGCCGATATAGAATGGGTAGGGACGTAGGCCGTATTCTCCCGCGATCCAACCCGTTAGAAAAGCAACAACAGCAACGGCCACATAACCTGCAAACTCATTTAAGCCCATCGCGAAGCCGCGGTCTTTCTCGCCAACAAGATCAATTTTCATTAGAACCGTACTCGACCAGGTAAGCCCTTGATTAATTCCAAGTAAAATGTTGGCAGCAATGATGGTATTCCAGCTTTCGGCGTTCATCAAGATAAATGGAACAGGAATACCGATCAGCCAGCCTGCAACAAGCAGGGGTTTTCGCCCGAATTTTCCGGCAAGAGGCCCGGTTAAATAATTTATGAATGCTTTAACAATTCCGAAAACAACAATAAAAGAAAGAATAGCGGTTTTAGCGGCTATGTGAAATTCAGCCTCGGCTATTTGGGGCAAAATAGTACGTTCCAGGCCAACCATGCCTCCTACAAAGGCATTTACAATAACCAGGAGCATGAACTGGCTGAGATTTTCTTTAAGACCTAATTTGATCTGGCTTTGCATCATATACATACAAAGCTATATCAGCCCTATTTCAAAAGAATTATCATATGATAAGAAATCATCCCGATAGCTAACGGGAGCCCCTGATCCGGCTTAAACTAACGGGTGTGATCCCAAGATAAGAGGCTACATACTTTAGAGGAACCCTCTTTAAGACATCTGGCGCTTCTTTGATGAGACTATTGTAGCGCTCTTCGGCAGTATTGAATTGAATGCTTTCAACCCGGTTTATGTTCCCTACGAGTTCGGCCTCTTTTATTTTCCGGAATATCCGTTCAATTTCCGGGTGCTTATCATAGAGTTTAGATAATTGACCCGCATTAATAGCTATGAATTCCGAGTCCTCAAGCGCCTGGATGCCCTTTTTTGAGGGTTGTCCGGCAAACAGGCTCTCAAAGCGCACTACTATGTTATTTTCAAACGAAAAACTCTCCGTAATGTCAATGTCCTCTTTGTAATAATAGATCCTTGCAACCCCTTTTTTTAAGAAATAGATGGTTTTGCAAGTATGGCCAATGGGCTGTAGATCCTCATTCTTTTTTACTTTGACAAGCTGGGAAATTTGGGAAATAGATGTCTCAGCCTCCTTTGAAAGAGGGTTGAATTTTTCGAGGTATTTTAATAGGGATTCCACCTTGGTAGTATAAAGATAGCTGTTTTTAGAATAAAGGAAATTTTTAAGGAATTTGCCCCTTTTTTTTATGCGTTTTTTACTGCTTTTATACGTAGGTAGAGTAAATTTGGGCTATGAACGCAATTCTAAAAATAGCGCTTGTTGTCTTTATCGCTTTTGTTTATTCATGCGGAAGCAGATCGACTTCCGGGCAACGTATTTCTTTTTATAAAGTTCCATTGGTTTGTGGTGCTGCTCCCGAAATTGGATGTGGCAGTAGGATAAAACCGTTCTTTCTCGAAACTGAAAAGCAGGATAAGATCCAGGAATCATGGGCAAACCGGCAAGGAACAGTCATTGCCATCGTTTGGACCAATGGATTTGATGATGAAAAACAGCGCGAAGACCTGGTGCAGCCACTATTTAAAAAGTACGATATAGAGGCGGAATTAATACTTGTTGAAAAAGAAATTGCAGATCTGGGAGTAAGTTTAAAAAAGGACAAATGGTACAAAGGAATGGATATAGATCAACTGAGCCTGGAAGAGGCCGGTGTGATCGCAAATGAAATGGTTGCTTTTGCCAAAGAAAGATCTTTACTCAATAATAGGCAGGCAGACAGTGTGAAAACCGAAATTGAAAATTACTTTAAAGGAGAGCTTGTCAAGGCTCGTACTTTAGATGAATTAGGTAGCCAGGAAACAAGAGAAAGATGGAGAACAGAAGTTGAGGAACTTGTTTCTAAGTATATGGCAAGGGAGAAAGCACGTGAGCTTTCCGAAGCCTATATGAAATACCGGGAGGAAATTGAAAAAAACCAGGAATCATGCTGTAAAGAAGACAAAGAAGAATGCTGTAATAAGCCTGAAAGATCCGCCACCTCGGCGGTCACTTGTCCTAAATGCGGGTTTAGAAAAGTGGAAATATTGCCTACGGAAGTGTGCCAACTATCCTATACCTGCCAAAAGTGTGGAGAGGTGATGCATCCCAAAGACGGGGATTGTTGTGTATTTTGTACGTATGGAGATCATAAGTGTCCTTCCAGGCAGTAAAGTTTAATTGAATTTCACATACCTTTCAATTTATTTGATTGATCTTAAGCCTGGGATGTTCAGATGAAGTTGTGGCGGCATAAAAGCAAACTGACTCGCCTGTGTGTAAATCCGGATATTTCTTAATATATTTGATATCCATGCAAGTTTCTAAAACCTCTTTCTTTATCACATGGCTGGCTTGCTGGGGCTTTTTTACCGGCTATGCCCAGCAAACGGTATTGTGCAAAGACATCACCAGGAAATCCGACCTTGCTTATTATAATGGAGCGCTCTTTACCGGGAAAGCGGTGCTCTATAGTTTACCAACCAAGACCGACACATCTACCTATGTTCGTTTATCAGTCTTATACGAGGCTGGGATAGAACAAAGCGTTACCACTTATTCACATGACGGTCAAACCACCAGTTTTCACAATAAAAAAACGGGGGAATACAAAGAATGGTTCGAGGTACCAAAAGGCAGCACACAGCACCTGAGCCGCGAGGGAACCTTTAAAAAGCTCAAACATGGCCAATGGACCTTTTATTACCCGACCGGCAAAAAGCGGGCCCAGGGGAATTTCACTTACGGTAAGAAAACAGGTTCCTGGAGTTATTGGAAAGCGGATGGTTCCCCGGATCCTGATTATGAAAAAAGGAAGTCAAAGGAAAGCAAAGACCTTGCACTTGATATTTTAAAGCTCCCTTTATATCTTTTGTATGGATTTAAATAACCCCCCCCCATCTTAATTAAAAACATAAGGGTTTCCGGGCCTTTATTTCACTCACTTTTTCGCGGATTTTTGAGTCTAGGCTGCTCCGTCTCCCGAATCGCATTTAACTACGGAATAGAGATTTTGTGAACGTAATTATTTCCATCACCGGATAAGCGTAAAAGATAAACGCCCGGGCTCAAATGGTTCACCGGGAGTTGCATTTTCCTTTTGCTGCCGGTAAAAATTTCCTTAGTTACAACTGTACCATTTGTATTTATAATTTCTAAAAGTTGATATTCTGAATGTATAGGGAGGTCAAGGCTCAGTTCACCATTGGATACCACGGGCGACATCATCTTTGGTGCTGCATTTGATCCCTGGATACCGACTCCGCCACTGGCACCAATAAGATGTACGCTGTTATCTATAAGCGAAACGACATATGCTTCCCCGTTCTCTGTTTCACCAAAATCTGCGATACCGATCGGCGCTAGTGTCTGCGTGCCGGTGATCCATCCGCCCGAGCCATCGGAAGCGATCTTGAAGAATTCTCCGGTGTAAAAATCAGCACTCAAATACCATCCCTGCATGGCCTGGTAGGCTGCACCCCTGTACACAATACCGCCCGTAACCGCTCCCGGACTTGGCGTTGGATAGGTGTAAACAGGAAACGCATAATTAGACATAGACCCACAGCCTGTTGTATTGAATGTGGCGTTACCTTCATAACAGCGCCAGCCCAAATTTATACCGGGTGAGGTACCCGCGGCAATAAAGTCAATTTCCTCCCAGGAATTCTGACCTACATCGCCGATCCACATGTCGTTGGTCTGCCTGTCGAAGCTCCAGCGAAACGGGTTGCGAAGCCCCAGGTGGTAGATCTCATTACCATATGGATTGCCGGCCGGAATGGTATAATAGGGCGCTGTGAGCGATGTATTGACATTTAAACGCAGCATTTTGCCTAACAGCACGGAAGTGTTTTGCGCGTTATTAGGTACGTCGCCCGAGCCCCCGCCATCTCCGGTTGACAGGTAAAGAAAGCCATCGCTGCCAAAATGCATTTCGCCGCCATTATGGTTCGTATTCGTGGAGTGCGGAATGGTGATAACAACCACTTTGGAATTTGCATCGGCTACATCCGCGTTGGCGCTCACATGGTACCTTGCCACTTCGAGGTCGCCATTGGCAGCGGTGTAATACACATAAAAAAAACCGTTGCTGGCGTAAGCAGGATGAAAGACCATACTGAGCAGACCCCTTTCGCCGCTTGTGGTTATGTTTGTAACGGTAAGGAAGGTTGAAATAAAACTATAGGAGGCAGAATAGACCAGAATGGTGCCGCCTTTTTGTACGATAAAGATGCGGTTGCTTCCATCGCCGGCGTTCACCAGTTGAAGCGGCTCACTTAACCCGCTTGTAATGACAGGGGTTAAAGTTAAAGCCGGTTGGGCATAGGTATTGGCTATCGAAAAAATAAAGGCGAGAGGAATGATAAAGTTCTTAAGTAAATAAAGACTGTAATTTGTGTAGTTATTTTTCATGGTATAGGGTTTTTAGATTGTGTATTTTTTTAGCAGACTTTGGCTTAGAGATCTCCTCTAACGTGAAAAAGTGAATACCAGGAGGTATATAAAACCGCCAACGGCCACAGCGGCATGGCCAATGGCCAGCCATCCGGGTAAAGGCTTGTGCTGCAGGTCGCGAACCAGCATGGCGACTCCACCCAGCGCGGCAATGATGAAAAGCACGATGCTCTCCATAGGACCCGGGCCTTCACGTGTGCTGTAAACAATAAGCAGAATGAGTCCGGCCACAACAAAAGCTCCGTGTATGAATACTACGAATTTTGGAGTTTCTTTTTTTTGCAGCGCAAGAGCGAGCAGGAACATGCCCACAACGGCGCCTAAGCTGATGAGACCAATAATGAGGTAAAGTGTGTTCATTTTTTTGGAATTTGTAAATAAAGAAAAAGCAAATTGAGCGTCATATGCGTTCTATTCGCCAAAAGACCTTTTGAAATGGCCCATATCGCAGATTGACTGTTAAAACTATAAGTAAGAACGGTTTCATCTATTTTGTTATCGGGCTCACCGAAAAGAAGATAATGTAAGGGCAGTTAGGGCGAAATTTACTGTGTGATGAAGGAAGGAAAGAGGTCTTTGAAGAAACGTGTTGGCTGGTTTGAGCGTTTCGCTTCTTATGCCACCAGGGTCACGGGGTCAACTTATGTGTTCATGGGAGCTTTGCTGTTGATCATTGCCTGGATCGTTACAGGGCCTATATTCGGTTATTCCGACACGTGGCAGCTTGTGATCAATACCGGAACCACCATCATTACTTTCCTCATGGTGTTCCTCATCCAAAAAACACAGAACAAGGAAGCGGTTGCTACGCAGATAAAACTAAACGAGCTGGTTGCTGCTCATGAACGTACGAGTAACAACATCATCAACGTAGAAGATCTGAGCGAAGAAGAGTTGGATCTGCTGCATAAATACTATACCCTGCTGGCCAAAAAAGCGCGGCAGGATAAAAGCATCCATCAGTCGCATTCCATCGACGAGGTGGACAAGCGCTCCGGTAAGAAATAACCATCCCCGGCCCCCGAATTATTGCTATCTTTGCACCTTATTCAACAAATTGAACTTTTCAGAACTTAGTTTAGAACCGCAGCTTGCCGAAGGCCTCGATTACATGGGTTTTCAGAAGCTTACTCCCATACAGGAGCAGGCCATTCCAACGATCATTGCCAATAAAGATCTTATCGCATGCGCGCAAACCGGCACCGGCAAGACCGCGGCCTTTCTTTTACCCATCATCAATAAGCTGACAAAAGAACCAAGCGATCATACGGATACACTCATTATTGTTCCTACACGTGAGTTGGCCATACAAATTGACGAAGCCCTACAGGGGTTCGCGTATTTTACACCCGTTAGTTCTTTAGCCATTTTTGGCGGCGGAGACGGGATCGCGTTCGAGCAGGAAAAAAGAGCTTTAACACAAGGTGCCAATATCATCATTGCAACCCCCGGAAGGCTGATATCGCACCTGAACATGGGCTACGTAAAAATGGATAAGCTCAGGCATCTTATTTTAGATGAGGCCGATCGCATGTTGGATATGGG
The DNA here is from genome assembly GCA_964387075.1 of uncultured Flavobacteriaceae bacterium. Taxonomy (GTDB): domain Bacteria; phylum Bacteroidota; class Bacteroidia; order B-17B0; family Aurantibacillaceae; genus PALSA-968. The sequence continues at coordinate 209,294 of CAYLVB010000005.1, read as the reverse complement.
ATTTAGTGATGACCTCAATAAGATCATCAAGCATTTACCCACGCAAAGACAAACACTCATGTTCTCGGCAACCATGCCACCCAAGATCCGCACGCTGGCCAAGCATATTTTACGTGATCCGGCCGAGATCAATATCTCTATCTCTAAACCGGCGGCTGGCGTTACACAAAGCGCCTACATCGTTTACGATAAACAAAAAGCACCGATCCTTAACAGCATTTTAAAGGACAAACAATTCAGCAGCGTGATCGTGTTCTGTTCCCGTAAAGAAAGCGTGAAGAGCCTGGAGCGTGAATTGCACAGAGCCAAATTCAGTGTGTCCGCCATTCACTCCGACCTCGAGCAGTCGGAACGCAATGAGGTACTTCGTAACTTCAAGAACAAGAACCTGCAGATACTTGTGGCCACGGATATCTTATCCCGCGGTATTGATATAGACTCCATCAGCCTTGTGGTGAACTACGATGTTCCCAACGATGCCGAAGATTACATCCACCGCGTAGGCCGAACAGCCCGCGCCGAAACCACGGGCCAGGCCATCACCTTTGTGAACGAACAGGACCAACGCAAATTCAAACGTATTGAGGACATGTGTGGCTACGAGATCAATAAGATCACCGTGGCTACCGAATTGGGTCCTACCCCGGGCTACCATCCTGAAAAGAAGGTAGACAATCCTAGGGGAGGTCAGCGAGCAGGACACTCCGGCAAGCCCCGTCGCTTCAATCGCCACAAATAATTAGAACCTGTCTCAAAAATATATTATCGAGACTTTCATGTCAGTTTTTTCTTCAGACAAGACGCTTTTTGTTCCGAAGGAATCCCTGCGGGGCAGGCCATATCAGAGAGAATCTGGTCAAGAAAAGCAACGACGAATGAAGGAAAAAGGGGCAGATGAAAGGCTATAAGATATTTTTGAGATTGGTTCTATAGTACGTTCACCAGTATCAGCGCGATGTTGGTCAGTATTGACGCGGCGAAGATATTGATCACCCATTTCAGGGGCGCCTGGCCGATACAAGCCACATTGTTAGCCATTGAAATGTAAATGTTAAGGCACAATTGCCAGATAGGGGCATTTCCCTGTAATACGTACATGGCGGTTATTCCGCCCAGGCAACTTCCAACAGTAACGAAGAAACTGATCAGGAAAAAGTAATTGAACTGTGCCCTTTCCAGGAATTTCTCATAGGTACTGCTTTCTTTTTTTACTTCGGTTTTCACTACGAAGAATGTGGGTTTTGCGATTGTTTCCATGTGTTGATCTTTTATTTGCAAAGTAAGCGCCAAACCCAAAAAATATGCATGACCTGTGTTGGTTGTCCAACTGATATTGATCAGAATTATGTAACAAGGGCATTTATACGAAACTGTAATTTTCGTGTTTCATGATAAATGTCATGCCGGGCTTTGACTATCGTCAGAAAAAAAGCCTCTTGATAGGCAGACCTTTGTTGTATAAATAAAAAAGGCGTTTATGCAAGACAAAGCAGAAATAGTACAATTACTGGTAAGGATGTTCACAGGGATACTCTTCTTTTTCCAGGGCTATGATAAGCTATTGAGGTTACGTATACCTAAAGTGGTTGACACGTATCTTGTGGATGCAGAGCATTTGCATATTCACCGGCCTTTTTTAACGGCCTTCACGTCATTCACCAGCGTGGCCGAGTTTTTGGGAGGAGCGGCTCTTATTCTTGGATTAGGTACCAATTACGCCTTATATCTATTGGGCATTGACCTGGTGCTGGTTGCCGTCGCTTTTTCAATGCTCCAGCCTATATGGGATATGCGTCATGTTTTTCCAAGGCTGATGCTTGTATGTGCATTATTACTGATGCCGGCAGAGTGGAATGTATACAGTATGGACCAATTACTCAACCTCATATGAAAGCAACAAAACAAATGATCATCGCCGGGATAGACTTCTCGCAATCGTCGTATAACGCGGCGCGCTACGCGGCCATGCTGGCCCAGAAATTCAAATGCAAACTGGTACTCTTTAATATGTTTGATATACCCCTGGTACACTCAAACAGCGGCTTGTATTTTATGTCGTACTCTTCTTTGAGAGATGTAAACATTGAGAAGCTGGAAAAGGTAAGGGAAAAACTGCATAAAGAGCATCCTCGCCTTGATCTCGACCATTTTGTTTCCAGCGGCTCTTTTAAGAACGAGATCAGTGACTATATCAAGGCAAACCCTGTGAAACTGGTGGTCTTGGGTCTGGCCTCTAAAGGAAGGTTCTCCAAATTCATTTACGGAAGTCATAGCACCGATCTTGCCGGGAAGGTCGACGCGCCTGTTATCATCGTGCCCGAGCAATACAAGAAACATAAATTAGAGAAGGTGGTGATGGGCGTGGATAACCGGGAGAAACTGCACAAGGCCTCTCTCAAGCTTTTCGAATCCTTTCTGAAGGAAAGTAAAGCAGACCTGAAGGTGCTGCATGTGCGTACCGAGAACGAGCTTTTTGACCACAATAAGAACCGCAATATTATCATTGGGCATAAAAAATATCCCATCGAGCTGATCAGCGAAACAACCCTGGAGCGGGGAATGCGTAAATACAGCCTGAAGAACAAAGCCGACCTGATAGGCATTATCAGCCGCAAACACTCTGTGTTCTATGATCTTTTCAATGAAACAAATACAATGGTCATTGCTTTTGCCTCTAAGGTGCCTGTGATGGCTGTACATGAATAATAATCTAAACCAAACCAAACACTATGATAACGTTAAACACAAAAAAAATTCTGATCCCCATCGATTTCTCAGAGACTTCGTTGCGGGCGATCAAGCACGGAGCTTTCATTGCCAAAAAAAGCGGAGGTGAGCTCTTGCTGTTACATGTGCAAAAAAGGAATGACCTGATGGATGTTATTCTGCCCGCGCTTGATATGAACGAGAAGGATATGGGCGCCATTACCAAATTCCTGGAGGCAAAACTGGAGAAGCTTGCGGAAGGAACGAGGAAAGGATACGGCATCCCGGTGAGCGCGCTTGTTTCGGTAGGGCATATTACTTCCGAGATCGTGGATATGGCCGAAGAACATGGGGTGGGCATGATCGTGATGGGCACACAGGGAAGTGATTCCGACAATGATCTTTTCCTTGGAAGTAACTCATACAGGGTGCTTACCAAATCGGATATCCCGGTAATGACCGTAAGGTCGGATGCCATGCAAAGCGGGTATTCGAAGATCCTCTTACCGGTGGATACTTCGGTGCATTCCCGTCAAAAAGTAATGGCCGCGTTGGGGATAGCAAATAAATTCGCATCGCATGTGCATGTGCTGGGTATAATCGGCAAGTATGAGGACAACCACGAATTCAAACTCAAGGTGATCCTGCCCCAGATCCAGAAGCTGGCCGAGGAACGCGGTCTGGCCTTTTCGGGAGAGATACTGAAAGCTGATGATCGCGCCAAAGACACACTGGAGTGCGCCGCGCGCGTAAAAGCCGATCTGATCATTTGTATGCGCGACGAGAATTACGATTTTCCGAAATGGCTTTTGAGCACCTATGCTCACGCTGTGTTAAATGAGTCTAAGATACCGGTGATCTGTATCCCGCCTGAAGAGCATCCCGAGAATTTCGGACAGGACAGTATTGGAGGTATGTGGTAAAAATTGCTGCATGAAAGTAATTAAGATAAGCGGCAACACGAAGATCATCGATCTGCAGCAGGAATTCAATAAGGAGTTCCCTTACCTGCGGCTTGAGTTCTTCCAGCGCGCGCATGCCAACCGCGGCATGTCCGTTAAAAAAGATATGCTCGACCCCGGTCTTTACCTCAAGCATTGCCATGGCAAACAAAGCTACGGAGCTGTTGTCCTCAGAGAAGATATGAAGGTCTCAGACCTGGAGGAATTATTTAAGAACGTGTTTGGACTTTATGCGCAGGTGTTCCGAAAATCGGGCCGATCCTGGATAGAGACAACGGTAACCGACGACTGGACTCTGCAACACCAGAATGAAGAAGGCAGGGAATTAAGCATGTTAACCAAATAGAATGTAATAAAAATTTACAATATGAATTAGATCAGCGGGGTGGCTGATGCGCGTCATATAAAAAGAGGCTCTTTGATCCGAACTTTGTATACCGGAAGGGGAACCTTCCATAAAAAGAGAAGCCATGCAAACACCCATTCAAAACTTACATTACGCGATAGGCGAACTGGCCTACGCGGTAGCCCGTGCCGACGGCAGCGTGCAGAAGGAAGAACGCGACAGGTTCCACGCCATTGTTGAGGAAGAACTTCGTAACGAAGACTATGACTTCGACCTCTCGGAGATCATCTTCCTGGTACTGGACAGGAACCCGCACGACAGCAAGACCGTCTACAACTGGGCCATGCACGAGATACGCACCAACAGTCATTACCTGAGCCCCGCGTTAAAAGCGAAATTCATCAATGTGATGGAAAAGATCGCCCAGGCCTATCCGCCTGTTACGGAGAGCGAAAAGGGCATCATTGAAAAATTCAGAGAAGACATTAAGAACATACACGGCGACCCCGTGTACTATGAAACACATAAGATATGAAAACGATCCTGGTACCCACAGATTTTTCTGAGAACGCGGTGAACGTTCTCAATTACGCGATCGAACTGGCCAAAAAAGAAGGCGCGAAGATCGTATTACTGCATGTTTTCCATTTAGAGCCATCGCCGCATTATTTGGATATAGCTTACGAGAGCAACCTGGCGGAAGAGAAATGGATGAACAAATTGCGAAGCCTGCAGACCAAGATAGCACATTCCGGTGATATTAAGACACAATTGGTCACCCGCATGGACCTGGCCGTGGACGGGATCCTGGCCGAGGCTGAAGAAAAAAATGCCGACCTGATCGTGATGGGAACCAAGGGCGCTACCGGTCTGAAGGAAGTATTTATAGGTAGTAATGCCAGTCGTGTGATCGAGAAGGCTAATTGTCCGGTACTTGTTGTGCCGGAAGGCGCTTTTTATAATCACATGAAAAAGATCACTTACGCCACCAATTATAATAAGATCGACGTGGAGGCGGTACAGCAACTTTTAGAGATAGCAGTTCCTTTCAACGCGCAGGTGAATCTCCTGCATGTTTATGAAGGCGAGGAGGCAGAAGCAAAGAGTGAAATGGCAAGATTCATAAGAGAGGAGGGAAAGAAAATAGCTTACTCCAATCTTTCTTATGAATTGATCAAAGGAGAGGATGTGGAGAAGAAACTGGAAGAATATCTCGAATCGGGCGCTACTGACCTCATGGTAGTATCTACCCACAAACACGATTTCAGGGATAAATTATTCAGCTCTAATACAACGAAGAAACTCGTTTGTCACGCCAAGGTACCGGTGCTGGCCTTTCATTACAAGAAGAAAGAAGAGATCATGATCGTTTAAAACACAAAAATGGGCAAACTTGTAAATATACTGGTAGCCACCGATTATTCGGAGGAGATCATGAACGCGGAACATTACGCAATGCAACTGGCAAAGACCGAAGGATTCTTTCTTCGTTTCCTGCATGTGTTCGAGCCCCCGGGAGCTAGCCAGACCGGCAGTTTTGACGCCGACAAGATAGATTATTCGCCGGCCCTATATGAATTAAGGAAACTAAAAGAGCATGTGCTCAAGCTCATCAGTTCGATGGGCTGCAAACCCGGTGAGATCAATTATGAATGCCTGGTGAGAGAGGGAGACGTGACCAAACAGATCTTAGGTGAGATCAACGAATCTTTTCCTGATTTTGTATTGATGGGGACGCACGGAGGTTCAGGCTTCCGCGAATTTGTGCTGGGCACACATACCGCGTCTGTCATCAAGAAAGCCGGTGTGCCGGTATTCGCAATTCCGCGTGATGCGCTCTTTACGGGCATCAAAAGGATCGTTTATGCAACCGAATATAGGGAAGGCGAACTGCCTGTGATCAATTTCCTTGCTCAATTCGCCGGGCGGTATGACGCAGCGATCACCGTGCTGCACATTTCCGCCAATATGTTGGAGGAAGGTTCAGAGAAAAAGATGCGCGCCGATTTTGAGGAAGAGATAAAAAAGCGCATCACGTACCCGAAATTACATTTGCAGGTAGAACACGCCACCGAAGTGGTGCGGGGAATCGATGACTTCAATGAAGCACATGATACCGACCTGCTGGTCATGTCGCACGAGAAACCGGGCTTCCTGGCCAAAATATTCAACGTGCATGGCGATTATGCCAAAATGCTTAGCGTGCACAGCAAAGTGCCGCTACTTGTGATACCCGATCATTACAATCCTGATTTTTCCTGGTTCTGGAGACTTTTCGCCATGGACCATTCACTCGATAAAGATTTTTAGATGAAGATCCTTATACCTACCGATCTTGGTTCATGCTCCGATAACGCGGTGCGTTACGCCATTCGCTTTGCGGGCAGAACCGGTGCAGCCCTGGAATTCTTTCACTCAGCTCATGAGGGAACAGAAGAGGAGGTTCTCAGGCAATTAAAGAACAATATAGCCCTGCAACTCGACGAAACGAAAATTGTCCTGCCTTCGGTATCTTATAAGGTTAAGAAGGGCAGGTCATTCCTGGAAGATCTCTTTGGCGAACTTGAAATCGCGCATGCCGACCTTGTGATCATGGGAACGCACGGAGTGTCCGATCTGTTCCACAAAAGTAAAGCTTCAGGGGCCATTGCTTCTTCTCCGGTCCCTGTTTTATGTGTGCCCTGCCACGGAGATTTTCACATTCCTACGGATCTTACCTATTTCACGGATCTAATGCACGCCGAAAGCGAAATGGCCATGATACGGAAGTTTGCAAAAGTACTGAACGCGGGGGTGCAAATGGTTCACTTTGACTATGGCTGGGCCAAGTCAGAGGAAGAAATAAAGATGCTGGATCGTTTGAAGAAGGAGCATGGATTACTGGACAAAAAAGTTTCTATAGAAGTTCCACTGCTCGATCACATCAATGAGCACATGAAGTCAAGTGCTTCGCTGGTGTGCCTTTTCCATGACCGTAAAAGTTTGTTCGAACGTTTTTTGACCGGCAATGCTGCCGAAGAGGCACCGCTTAAAATGGGCATGCCGGTACTTTCTTTCCAGCGAAAATAATTATTGATTCGGGATCTTTACCGTGAAAGTACTTCCTTCTCCCAATGCACTTACAAACTCTATCTTTCCATGCAGCATCTCCAGGTATTTAGACACAATGTTGAGGCCTAAGCCGGTGCCCTGCACGTTAATGGCGTTCTTGGCCCTGAAGAAGCGATCGAACAAATGAGCCTGTTCCTCTTTCGAGATCCCAATACCTTTATCGGTTACTTTGATCAGTGTTTGTTCGCGGGTGATCCCGGTGAGAAGTTGGATGGTCTTACCCTCGTCAGAGAATTTGATGGCGTTCGAGACCAGGTTAAGCAGGATATTACGGGCCATTTGCTTATCAAGCGTGGCAACTTCCAGCCCTTCGTGTGTGTATTCTATCTTCTGATCTCTTTTCAATACCCCCTGCACTTCGCTGATCACTTCGCGGGCTATTTCTTCCAGGTTCACTTTTTCAAGCTTAGCCACCATTTTTCCCTCCTCCAAACGCTCGGCCGATAAGAAATCGTTGAGGATGAGGGTCATATTGGTAACGGCCGATTTAATACGCTGCACATGCTTTTGCCTTTTTTCATCGTCATCCTTGTTTGTGTATTTACCGATGAGAGAGACCGAAGAAAGTATAGTGCTTAAAGGAGTGCGGAACTCATGCGAGGCCATGGTAACGAAACGCGATTTCATGTCATTCAGTTCCTTTTCAGCTTCCAGCGCTTCACTTAACTGTTCTTTTGAACTTTCCAGTTCCAACAAAGCTTCCTGCAGCACTTTGGTTCGCTCACGTACCTTTTGTTCGAGTTCCTGGTTCAGTTTGCGGATGTTCTCTTCACTGTTCTTACGTTCGGTGATATCGATGATAAACGCGATCACAAACGTGCCCAGGTGGTTCTCGTAATAAGAAAGACTTATCTCTACAGGGAACTCGGAACCGTCTTTTCGTTTCCCAAAAAGGGTCATGTTCTTGCCCATGGCGCGGTGATGTGGCCGCTCATTGTATTTATGGCGATGTTGGCTATGCACCTCGCGGTATTTGCTGGGTACTAGATCTTCTACCACTTTTTGAAAAAGCTCGCCTTTTTCATAGCCAAAAAGCTTCTCCGCGCTGGGATTGGCTTTGATGATCTGTCCCTGTTTGTCGGCAATGATAATACCCTCGGTGGCGTGTTCAAACAAGGCGGTTAGGCTGTCCATTGACTTGATTTTTCTAGGTACCTAAGATAGGTATTTACGGGATAAAATTAAGGGAAGCCGGGCATAAAAAAAATGACCTTCATCAGGAATGGGGTGTATAATGTAATTACCTATTTTTACAAAAATCTTATGCTATGAAATTTTCAAAGCTTGCGTTTTCGCTTGTATCGTCATTGTTTCTTTTCTCCTGCACTAATTCTCAGCATGAGGGCGGGGAGGTGGTATTAAATGATTCGTCCGCGGTTGCGCAAGGATCGCCCTTGCCTGACCTTTTTAAGACAGAGAATACCCTTCCTTTCTCGGCCGACACAACTTTGCTTTATGCTATTGAGAACTGCGACTCCCTGGGAACGCGCGAAGTGAGGCAACTCGACAAGGAATGGTTCAGGCTTGACCCTACGGCGGACAGGAATTACGACCTGGAGCAATTTTACAAGATCGATTCGATCAAGGCAAGCGGAACCTACGCGAGCTGGTGCGACTCATTAGAACCCGGCAATACCAAGTCAGCCAACGCGTATGCCATCTGCAAACTGAAGGCGGATGATAAAACGAAAATTCTTGTATGGGGATTAAAAGTGATGTCTTATGAGGCTTGCCCATATTCCGTTACAAGTTTAGTGTACATGACGATCCTGAAAGACAGTTCGGTTACACAAAGTTTTCTTCTTGGTGAATATCTCTCTGCCGGCGACCCGCCTGCCTCGCTGGTGCGCACACTCAGCGGAAAAATAAATAAGGACCTTACGATCACCCGGGATATGTACGAGATAGGAGATGAGGATATGGACCAACCCGAAGTGACCGAAACCCGCGAACATCATGAATTTGTGATAAAAGACGGGAAGATCAGCTTGACGAAAGCGGATAAAAAGCCCCCTGTGCAGGTAAAGAGAATCCGCCTGCCGGCGAGGTAGGAAAAATAGTTACTTCTTCGCGGAGGGTCCGTTCAGCTTGGATATTTCGGTAAGCCCTTCCACTAATCTATCAAGGTCGGCCAGCGAAGTGTAAACACTTGGCGTTACCCGCACTCCATTCACTTTTTCGAAATCAATGGCTACCACGTGGACTTTTTTCAATTCAAAGAGTTTCGCTTCCACGTCCGATCCTTTCCAGCCTTCAAAGCCTACATTGAACAAGGCGCAGGAGTATTGATTTTTTTGCGAGGTAAAGAATTTAATGCCGGGCAGACCTTTCACTTTGTTCACCCAATAGTCGCGAAGGAAACGCAGGCGCGCTTCTTTACGTTTGATGCCTATCATCTGGTTGAACTCAACCGCGTTGGCAATGGCCATTTCGGAAGCGAAGGAACGCGTGCCTAAACTCTCGAATTTGCGTATATCGCTGCCACTAGGATCTGTGCTTGAGAGAAGCGCCCACACATTTTTGATCTTATCTTTTTTCACATAAAGTAAACCGCTTCCAAATGGGGCGTGCATCCATTTATGCAGAGAAACTGCCGCGTAATCGCAATCCAGGTCCGGAATTTTAAAATCCACCTGCGCGAAACTGTGCGCGATATCACAGATCACTTCGCAGCCTTTGGCATGTGCCGCGTTGGCAATGGCTTTGGCCGGAACGATCTGGCCGGTCCAGTTGATCATGTGGGTGATGTGTACGATCTTTGTTTTTGCCGTGATCGCGTTGGTATAGGCCGAAACGATCTCGTCATCATTTTCCAGGGGTAATTTCAGGTCTATCCAAACCAATTTCACGCCATCACGCTTCTCACGTTGCTTCCAGGCGTTCATCATATTCGGGTAATCGTATTTGCTGAGAACAACTTCGTCGCCGGCCTTCAAATTCAAGCCAAAGATCACGGTGTTCAATCCTTCTGTAGAATTGCGGTTAATGGCAATTTCCTCGGGACTGCAGCCGGCTATTTCTGCCAGCTTTGTACGCAAAGGTTCGCGACCCATATCCAACGTGCGCCACATGAAATAGGAGGGACCCTGGTTGCAGAACTCATAATGACGAATGTGGGCTTCCTGCACCACTTTGGGCTGTGGACTTACGCCGCCGTTATTTAAATTGATGATGGTGGCGTTAACCGTAAAGCATTCGCGGATGTAACTCCAGAAATCCTCATCGGTTGCCGACTGTTCCGGCGAAAAAGGTTCCAGTTTGTTTACTTCTTCATGTAAAGAGGCCGCAAAAATGGGATCGCTTGCTTTTAAGAAAGAAAGTCCGGCCGTTAAGAGGGCGGTTTTGGTAAGGAATTCGCGACGTTCGATCATTTGCTTTATTTTGGATAGATAAATGTATACAAATAACGTCGTTTTCCAAAAATTAAAAGAAACCGGTTATGCGGAGATATCCCCAACCGTGTGCCCACCAGGTATTTATTTCGCGGGTAATAAAAGTTCTGCAATACTCTATAGAGAAGCCTTTCCAGCCCAGGTTAGCCCCTAAAGAACCTTTAAGCACGATTGGAGCTATTTCACTGTAGGAAAGTGTGTTGATGCTGTTGCTGAAGGCTCCTCCCTGTAAGGTCCCATTACGGATCACTCCCTGTACCCAGCCCTGCCCGAACAGGAAGAACTGGAATTTCCTTTTTCTTGTATTATCGAAATAACCTTGCATTCTCCCTATACGGAAATTGGCCCCGATCGCGGCGTTGTCATGGATCGTTCCAAGGTTCATTTCTCCTAAACCAACCACGTCCATGGTTTTTAGACTTAGAAGTCCTTTTTCGTAGCGTAGCCGGTAACCCAGGTAAATGTCATTACTTATTTGATTCTCCCAGCCCAGCGGCTGAAGATTATCGAGCATATAATGAATTCCCTTTTGTTCTTCTTCGCACTTTGCACAAGGACCCACAGCGCCGATGTCGATCTCTGAAATAAGCCTTTGCTTTTTTGCAGAATCGTTAGCCGATTTAAAATGCCCCAGGAAGATCACGGCAGCGTAAGGCCTGTCTCCTTTTAAAATACTGTCGCGACGGATACTTGCCGGTGTATAACAATCCTGTGTGCCGCTCAAACCATACTGAATGACCGAGTTCTTTAAGCCGGGCAGCAATTTCATAAAAGGAAGTTTTCGGAAAGTTTTTAGCACCAATTCGGGGTGGATCTCCTGCGTGAAATAGCGATCGGTCTCATTAAAAAAATCGTTGGAATACCTGTAGGAAAAATAGCGCTGCTCGCTCACCTGCGAATTTTGTGAGAAAGCGGTGAGCCCGAGAGCAAGAAAAAGGTATAGAAAACAGTTTCTGATACTCAAAGATACCCAAAAAAAAAGCCCCGCTTGCGGCGGGGCTTTTTACTTTGTTCCTTGTTTTGACCTATTTGGTCTTGCCGGTAGCAGTCAGTTTATCAATATCATTATTAATGCTCAGGATCAATACGCAGGTGGCTGTACAAAAAACAGGGCTGGTGATGCAATGATGGCCGCTCCAGCTTCCGTCCTGGTTCTTGATGGTAACGAGGTGGCCGGAGATATTCTCATACCATTTTTTCCAGTCGGTGTCTTTGCCTATCACCATGCTTTCGCCTGTTTGCAGGTAGCTCATAAATTCTTCCCCGCCATTGTTGCCAAAACCGTTCATTACTTCTTTGTCCTGCGACTTCGTCTTGGTGGAATTGTACACTTTATAGGCATTCGTGGCTTTTTGCGCTTTTTCTTTGGTGTAACCTATTTTTTGGAGGTTATCCTCGGTTACTTTAGCGTCTTTATCCAGTTTGCCTTCTTTTTTAGCAATTTCAAATTTTTCGTTCACATCTCTTGCGTCTTTTGCCGCCGCGCGGTTCGAACTTGTTACTGAGTAAAGCACAACGCCAGCGCCCATAGCGGTGTTTACTTCGCCGGTCTTATCATCAAAATTTCCTTTTTGAAAATCGCGCGATCTTTCCAATGCTTTTTCGTCCACCGTGGCGCCGTTAGCCTGTGCAGCCTCTAATGCCGAAGTAGCAAAAGAAGATTGCAATACGCCGGCCCAGCCCGAGCTCTTGATGCTTCCGTTGCTGTCCTGCGCTTTCTGGATCTTGCTAACACAAACATTCTGGGCTTTTTCAATGCGGCCTTTCAATTTGCTGTCTTCAGCCGCGAGTGGAAGTACGTTCGAAAGGAATTGTGAGGTTAAGATCACATCAATGTTTCCTCCTAATTTCACCTGTATCTGGGTGCCGGTTTCGGCAGTGATGGTGGTTGAGTTCTCAGAAGCCGTTTCCACGCACTGTAAGAGATATTCAAGTCCTTTGCCCAATTGCTTGCTGTACGTTCCTTTATCTAAAGTAGTGCCGCTTCTTTGCAAAGCCATACAAACCATGGCCGTGGTGGCAGGGTCGGTCTTTACGGCATGCGGGTCAATGATGTCCTGTCGCACATTGGTGCCGGCGCCCCATCCGCCGTTGTTCTGCTGGGCTTTGGCTATCCATGTCAATCCATCCTGGATCGAGGTCATGACATTAGCAGGGGTATTATACACAAAATCTGAGTCGGAATCTTCCTTGCCCATTACGGTAAGGAATACGCAACCTTTGGCATCGGTTGTAGCTTTTGCCCCGTTCTGCTTGAAGTAAGTGGTTATAGAAAAAGCTATTACCAGGAAGAAGAACAGGAACACAAATTGTCGGATGGGTCGTTTCGTTTTCATTATGTTGTTTTTAAAGGTTTTAATAGGTAGATGTAGAAGAACGCCCATTTCCATAAAAAAGGAGGGTTTTTTGGTATTTTAACAAGCTGCCTCCGTAAACCAAGAACATTTTTCTGCTTTATAGATCTTGTTTTTTTGCATCCATAGGAAATGTATTGGCTGTTCCCCTCTCTACCGGTAGAGAGGGGTGTCCGCCGCGGCGGACGGGGTGAGTCCGCTATTACGGAGGTAAATGGTCGTAAAAACTTTGCAATAAGTACTAACATGCAACGTTTTAAAAACATATTTACCTCAGAACCGGAGTTTGGACCTTTTTTTGTAGCATTGCCTGGATGAAAAGTTACTTCTACTGCTTTATGGCCCTGTTCATGGGTTTCAGCGTTCTTTCGCAGAATGTAACTATTAAGGGCATTGCCGGAGTGCATAAAGGAAAGGAGATCTCGGTTTACTTATACGATGACCTTATCACGAACAGTCAAACTAAAATTGACGCGGACACAGTAGATGGCCGTGGAAATTTTGAATTGAAGGTTAAAATAAGTACGCCCCAGGTTGCTTTGATCAGAACGAACAAATTAGTTGGCAAGATCTATTTGCAGCCCAATTTCGTGTATGGGATTATCTTTCCGCCGGCCGATAGCACCCGTTTTATTGCCGGGGGCACGGAGCAAAGCGTGGATATCATCGTAAATGGCGATTCAACAGAACTGAACGCGCGTATCATCGACTTCAATAACCGATTTGATGAGTTCTGGCAGAAGCATTACAAATCATTTGTTACAAAACACCTGCACCGCGAGTTAGATTCCTTCCAGGTGCAGATACAAAAGCGTTATGATAAGGTTAAGTTAAGCTATTTCAAGACCTATGTAGAATATAGTTTTGCTTTGATGAATGAGAACACCGGTCGCCACCGCACGTTTTTGGCCAAAAGGTATTTGTTCGACAAGCCTGTTGATTATGATAATTACGAGTACATGGAGTTCTTTAACCAGTACTTTAAGCAATACCTGCAGAAGCAGATCGCTACAAAGAACGGAAACCTGCTTTTGGATGCCATTAACGAGCAGGGCGAGTTCAAACATTTAAGTGAATTATTAAAAAATGACATTTACCTTAAGAATGATACACTTCGCGAATTAGTGCTGATAAAGGGATTGTACGAATTGTATTACTCGCCTCATTACCGCAAGAACAAGATACGCGATATGTTCTCGCAGGTGAACGGCTCTACGAAAATAGCCGAGCACAAAAAGATCACTTCTAATATTCTGCGCGACCTCAATAACCTGCAGGCAGGAAGTAAAGCCCCCGATTTTGCACTTTTGAACGTGAAAAGGGATACGGTGCGTTTAACCGATCTTACCCAACGGTTTGTTTATCTAAGCTTTTTTGCTTCCTGGTGTACCGATTGTATGGAGCAATTTAAAAAGCAGGAGCAGCTCTTTAAGAAGTATGGCGATAAAATGACCTTTGTTTCGGTGTGTATTGATGAGGATACGGTGGCCTTTAAGAACTTCGTGAAGCAGAACCCCAAATACAATTGGTACATGCTGCGGCCGGGTGCTGATCGCTCTATCATTAAAACCTATAACGCTACCTCAGTTCCTGTTTATTATCTCATCAATACGCAAGGAAATTTTGTGCAGTCGCCCGCCATGAAGCCGGATGAAGGTGTTGAAAGAAAGTTCAATGAGCTTTTGAAGATCAAGCCTAAGAAGCCACGTTGATCACGAAAGTAATTTAATAGCTGCCCCTGCCATCAACTCCGCCCCTGTTTCCAGCGCCTTTTCGTCGATATTGAAATTTGGATTGTGAACCCCGGCCGTGATGCCCGCTTTTTTGTTGCCCGTGCCCAGGCGGAAGAAGCAGGAGGGAACCTGCTGCGAAATGAAAGAAAAATCCTCGGCCGTCATGCGCATCGGTAATTCGGATATATTTTCCTTTCCGCAAATTTCTTCGGCAGCGGCGCGCACCGTTTTAGTTACCTCATCGTTGTTCACCAGGAAAGGGTAGCCGATCATTATTTTAAGCTCAGCCTTCGCGTTCTTCGAATCGGCGATCCGCATTACTGTTTGGGTGATGAGTTGATGCGCTTCCTTGCGCCATTGCTCATCCATGGTGCGAAAGGTTCCTTCTATTTTAACACTCTCCGGTATCACGTTAGTAGCGCCATTAGCCTGCATTTTTCCAAAGGCGAGTACGGTAGGAATTTCCTGTTTGCCGCCATTCGGAAATTGCTTGCTAAGCTCAAGCAGGATCTCAGCAGCAATTAAGATGGGGTTATTATACTCAGCAGGCATGGCGGCGTGCCCCCCTTTGCCTGTTACAGTTAAATAGATCTCATCGGTGCTGGCCATGTACATGCCGCTTTTGAAGCCGGCTTGCCCCGCTTCAAGGTCGGTAAAAACGTGCAATGCTACAGCCGCTTCTACTTTTGGGTTCTCTAAGATCCCTTCTTTGATCATCAGGGAAGCGCCGCCGGGCAGTAATTCCTCTCCTGGTTGGAAGATTATTTTTACGGTTCCTTCGAATTGATCTTTCAGCGTGTTCAAAATAATAGCTGCGCCCAGGGCGCAGGTGCTGTGCACATCGTGACCACAAGCGTGCATCACGCCTTCGTTCTGCGACTTGTAAGGCACATCGTTCTTTTCGGTGATGGGTAGGGCATCCATGTCGCCGCGTAACAACACGCACTTCTTTTCGGGGTTCTTGCCTTTGATCAGCGCTACAATACCGGTGCCTACGATGCCGGTTTTGTGTTCAATGCCGTTTTTGGTGAGCTGTGTACTGATGTATTTAGCGGTTTCTGTCTCTTTAAAGGAAAGCTCGGGATGCATGTGCAAATGACGGCGCACTTCCAGTAGATAAGGATAAAGTTCTTTAGCTTTTTGTTTTATTCTATTTACCATCATCGTCATTTCGCCACAAAGGCACGAAGGCACAAAGCTTTAATTGGAAGATATTGTCAAATTTTTATTTAAAAATCTTCTGATCCCTGATTTTATTAAAGGCACATTAAAATTAATAAGATAACCGAGGGACTTATCGGTAAGCCTTAAATGACTTAAGATCTGCGCTTCCCAAACAGGATTTACTGTTTCAATAGCTTTGACTTCAATGATGACCTTATCTTCAACCAGAAGATCGAGCCTGAGTCCTTCGTTAAATCGTAAACCGTCGTAAACAATAGGAACATCTAACTGCCTTGCCACATCAAGCCCGGCTTTTTTCAATTCATGCTCAAGGCAGATCTCATAAACTTTTTCAAGCAAACCCGGCCCAAGTTCCTTATGCACTTTAAATGCAGAATTAACAATGATCTTTCCTATACGTTCAATTTCAGGGGATAACATGCGACAAATATATACTTTTTAGCGCTTCTCAATGGCAAAATACGACTCCTTTCGGGGCACCGTCAGTTCGCCACAAAGGCACGAAGCCACGAAGAAACAGCCGAAGGAACAGCCAATACAGAAGGAAACATCCGGAAGAACTGCGAATACAGAAAAGAGACTTTTTACTTTTTTCTTAGCGCCTTTGTGCCTTTGTGGCAAACTTCGGCCAGCCCGTTAGATGTGGTGTTTACTTACCCATTAGCATTTTAACTCCCATCACCACGATCAGGGCGCCGAAGATCCTTTTAACGGTTACCTGGTCGATGCTGATGGCAAGTTTAGAGCCGAAATAACTTCCTGCAATGAATGTGGTGCAGATAAAAAGAGCGGCCTTCCAATCCACATAGCCTGCTTTGTAATAATTTACCACGCCCAATATTCCGATAGGGAAGAGGAACATGAACAAAGTGGTTCCCTGGGCCGAGTGCTGCGAAAAGCCAAGGAAATAAACCAGCGCAGGCACAATGATGATGCCTCCGCCAACGCCAACCATGCCACTAAGCATGCCGGCCGCGAGTCCTACTGTAAGCAGGATCAGTATTTCGTTCATATTTCTTTTTTTATTGAGGGTGTCCATTAAAAATCAGTGGTGAGCGAGAAAGTGGTCATACGCTTCTGTTGGGTGTAGTTATCCAGGCCCCAGGCAAAATCAAGTCGTACAAAATAACCAAACAGCCTGCTGCGCACGCCAAAACCGTAGCCGGCAATGATGGGCTGTTTCTTCTCGTAAATGATGACGGTAATGGGGTTGCGGGTGAACGAATATTTATTGGTGGTGTTCTCTTCGCTGAAAGGATCGGCTCCATACCAGCACATACCCACATCCGTAAACCCTACTACCTGGAAGTTATTGAAAAAGTCGGAGCTGATGGGGTGGTTAGCGAAATACTGGAACACCGGCCAGCGCAACTCCGTGTTCCATACCACGAAATTATTTCCGTTGCGCGCGTTCTGCTGGAAGCCCCGCATATTGGTGGCAATGGCCTGGAAAGCGTATTTCTCAGCGTGCTTGATCTCCTGGTTGGTATTGAACTTGGCAAGGATCCAATTATCGATCCCGCCCAGGTAATAGCAAAGCCTGTCGGTACCCAGCGAAGAGCTTCCCGCCAAACGGTTAGCCCAGATGAGGCTACGATGAACTTTCAGGTAATGGCGGATGTCGGCGCCAAATACGATAAGATCGTGGCGCTTACCGATAGAATCTATATTGATTTGCCGGTAATACTCTCCAAATACTTTCAGTCTCCAACCGTGGAAGAGATTGAGACCGCGGTAACGGGTATTGTCAAAAATATATTCGGATTTCACGCCGGCCCAGTTATCGTACTGATGTTTTATGGGTAATGTAATGTCATCCTGCGCTTTCAACACATAGCGGTCGTTGCGGTAATACAGCGTTGTTTTTACGCTCGACACTTCGTTGATCGGGTATTTCAATTTATACTGCACATCGTGCGTAAGCGATTTTACTTCATACGAATAGTTAACGCTGCTGTAAAGGTTGGTATTAAGCGTGTAAGGAAGCGCGAGTCGGTGCAGCACCAGCTGTTTGTCCCAAAGTTTTTTGCGATTCTCTACGCTGAGAAAATACTCGTTATTGAAATTCCATCCAACGCGGAAACCGCCTACGATGCGGTAGTCCTCAAAAAGATCACTGGCCGCCATCTTGGTAAAGAAGTTGACGCCCGGGTTGATATAATAATACGAGAAAGGCTGGTAGCTCATGGCTATGAACGAATTATCGAGCTGTGCAACCACGTTGTCAATGGCAAAGTTCACATAATAGTTCTGCCTGATAGGGAACTTGAACTCATTGCCCATGTTCTGTACTGCAGGCGCAACGGTCATGCTGGTCACACCCGGTGATACAGTATTTGTTGGAATAACTGTAGACGTGGTAACGGTGGGTTGATTATCTCCTTTGAAATTATAGTTGTTGATATCGACCTTGCCGGAGGTGTCTTTCTTCGTCTCAGTTTTTGGCGGAGGAACGTTTCCTGTTGTAGTGGGCGGGTTGCTCATGCTGCCGGACTTCGATTGTCCGTACAAAGTGCTGCGGCGATAAAAGGTGTTCTTAAGGGAAGCTGTCTTCTCCAGCATCGATTTGTCGATGGGGCTTACGTACATGTATTGATTCCCGTCGTGGAAGAACACCTCTGCCACTTTGCCGGCTTTCAGGCTGATGTCATTCTCCAGTACATTGAACTTGTAATTCGTTACCGCGTGCGCGTTGAACACGTAGCGGTAATGTTCGGTGGTATCCACAAAAGCGATAACGCTGTCGAGCTTGGCCACAAAACGGTTCTTGATACCATTCTGGTCGCTCAGGTAAGCAAAGTGCCCTTCGTAAAAATCAGAAGGACTGGTCTCGTTGATCTTTTTGGTATCGGTAACGCGGTACAGGTGTTTCGACTTCGTCTTGTAATCGTACATGAAGATATCGTTGAACTTGCTTTCCTCCAGGTCAAAACGACCACTCTCGCTTGCCTTCAATGTATCGTGCTGGCGGTTGGATGAGAACACGATCATATTGCCTTTGCCAATGAAGCGGGGGTTGTTATCATCCCAGCTGTCGTCGGTTATCTGTTCCAGTCCGCCCGCGTTTACCTGGTACACAAAAATGTCACTCTGGCCTTTTCCTTTTTTTACAGCAGAGAAGACCAGTTTCTTTCCATCTGGGCTGTATCCAAAATCAGTTATCTTTTCGATGCCGGTAATGGGTTTGGTGAAATTCTCATTATCCTCGATATTGTAAGTTGTAAGATAAATAACACCTTTCTTTTCGTGTATCATGCCAAAGGCCTGACCCGTTGGGTGCCACGCGAGTAAAGGATACGTAAGGTCGTTCAGCCTTTCTATCTTCGGATTCCTTTTGGTGATGCGTTTTTTCTTGCCGGTAACCAGGTCCATGAGGTAAACGCGGTATTGTGTCATCTGGTTGGTGACGTACACCGCCTTTTGCCCGTCGGGACTGATCTTTAACTGGTAATAGTCTTTAGACGTTTTGGGTTTAGCAAGGATAGGCTGAGTCTTGGGCAGGTTACGGGTTGTGTCGTTATTGGTTGTATTACGCAGGCGCGAATCGATCCATTCATAAACCAGGCCCTGGCTGTTGGTGCCCAGGATGAAAAGAAAAGCGTTCTCTACCTTGCGCGACACTTTGGTCATGTACAGAATGTTGGCGATGCTGGATTCTCCATAAGTATCGGCTATATAATGCCAAAGCGCGTGGCCGGCAATGGCATTTTCTCTTGGGTCTAGTTTATTGAAATTGAAATAGCGATCGTTGGTGATGCCGTCGTTGATGATGTTATCGAGATCGGTGTTCCAGGGGTCGGAGAGGTAGGAGATAAGCCCGTTCTTGAACCAATCGGGCACAACCAGCAGGGCCGAGTTGCGTATCACATCGCGCGTTCTTCCTCCATACAGCAGGTCGTTGATGATGATCTCGGCAATGCCGGCGCGTATCTGCTTATCGAGCTCGAAATGGTTACCGTTAAAGAACACGCTCATTTTGGTGCCTACGATCTTGGTGGTTCCGCCGGTGTTGGTGGTCTCATCTGAGGATAATCCGAGGTTGGTTTGCCTGAAATCGCCCTGGTTGCTGTAAACAAGCACCTGCAGTTTATCATCCACCTGGTGATCGAGCTTCTTTTCGAGGTCCTTGAGGTGGAATTCCATGCGGTAAGAAACGTATTTGGCAATATCCTCGCAGCCTTCGTAGAGATACACCTGGTAGCGGTCGAACCCGTAATAGGTCCAATAAAAAGGTTGGTATTGCTCCCGGGCCTTGCCAAACTCCTGCTGCAGGCCATAGTAGAACTGCCCGAAAAAAACGGCGGGGAACAGGAAAAATGCAAGAAACGCGTATCGTTTAAAACCAACCATAGGCTCGCTAAAGGTACTAATTTTTAAACGCCAAAAACCCAAAATATTGTTACAGGAAAGGGGGATTTAGGGGCGGTTTTATGCATGTTTTTTCAACACTTTTTGAATGTATTTTTCGGAGGTAAGCAGGGAACCCTGTATACGTTTGGCGTAATGAATGCTGTCGAGGATCTCTTTTTGCTTTTCTTCCACTACCTGTTTCTGCTTTTCGATGATCATTTTTTGTTTTCGGGTAACCCGTAGCGTTCGCAAAACCACGATCGTTACGAGGGTGACTCCCAGGGCCACAGCGCCTATCAATATCATAAAGAGCTTTTGTCTTTTACTTTCTGATGCGGCCAGGGCCTGTTCTTTCACATGTTCTGCCTTCAGGGCGTTCTCTTTTATCTCAAACTCGTATTTGAATTGCTGTTTTAAGGAAGATTCCCGTATTGTTTTGTTGTTGACGCTGTCGCCCATGCGTTTGTATAATACATGCATGTTGAGGGCTTTTTCAAAATTGGCCGTGCGTCTATAATATCGATAAAGTATCCAGGAGGCATCGCGAACGCGTTCGGTAAAGCCTTTTTTTTGTGCAAGATCAAGGGCTTTGAGTCCGTATTCCTCCACCTTTTTGTTCTCATTCATCTCTTCGTAGATATTGGCAAAATTCAGGTATGTGCCGCAAAGTCCCATCGCATCCAGGGCTTCTTCTTTGTACTTAAGCGCGGCTTCCTGGTATTCAATGGCTTTCCGGTTATCCCCGTATTCGCTGTAAATGTTTCCGAGATTGTTCAAAGCCGAACCAATACCCCGTTTGAAATTTATTTCCTTTGCGATCTTCAGCGATCGTTCATAAAACACGGCTGCTTTTCCAAAATCCTTTTTTTCGTAGTAGAGCGTGCCCAGGTTATTGAGCGAATTCACAAGCCCCTCCTTTTCACCGGATAATTCGCGCATCTTTAGCGCGCGCGCGTAGTAATCTTCTGCTTTTTCAAGATCGCCCAGGTCGTCAAATATATACCCGAGGTTGTTCAGCGAATTGGCTATGCCGCTTTTATCCCCGATCTTTTCGCGCAGGCTCAGTGATTGGGAATAAAGTTCTATGGCTCTCTTATTATCTCCAAGGGTTTGAGCATGATACCCCATGTTGTTGATGGCATTGGCCTTATACAGCAGGTATCCTTTGGTTCCCTCCTTTGCAGGCAAGATCATAGGCCAGTTTGTTGTAATGTACCCAGATGCGGTCATCCTCAATTCCTTCCGCCAGGGTAAGCAGTATGTCTATACGAGCGGTATCAAAAGTTTCTTTATGATAGCGGCCCAAAAGTGAATCGATGAAAGAACGGTAAGCCGCGTCTATCTGCTCATACTTTACAGAATCGGTGAGCATCCAATTCTTGTCCTTTACCTGTGCTGAGAGCGTAAAGAATGAAAGAAGCATATAAAAAACAAAGGCTCTGCGTTTCATGCAGAGCCTAAGGTACTAAAAATTGATAATTGGGTATTAGTCTTTTTTGGTATTGAGTTCCTTCAGTTTTTCCTCCAGCGAAGCAGGATCTTTTACCAACACCTCGCGGGCTTTTGAGCCCTCGAATGCTCCCACAATACCAGCGGCTTCCAACTGGTCGATGATGCGACCGGCCCGGTTATAGCCCAATTTGAGTTTACGCTGTAAAAGTGAAGCTGAACCCTGCTGATGTTGAACCACCATACGCGCGGCATCGTCAAACATCTTGTCACGCTCGCTCAGGTCGATATCATCAATTCCGCCGGCGTTCTCGTCTACGTATTCAGGCAGTAAATGAGCACTTGAATAACCACGCTGTGAGCCGATGAACTCGGTTATCTTTTCAATTTCGGGAGTATCTACAAAGGCGCACTGAATGCGAATTAAGTCGTTACCTGTGCTCAATAACATATCACCGCGACCGATCAATTGCTCGGCTCCGCCCGAATCTAAAATGGTGCGCGAGTCGATCTTCGAGGTTACGCGGAAAGCAACCCGGGCAGGGAAGTTGGCTTTAATTACACCCGTGATGATATTTACGGAAGGCCGCTGTGTGGCAATGATCAAATGAATACCAACCGCACGCGCTAACTGAGCGATACGGGCAATAGGCATCTCCACCTCCTTGCCGGCGGTCATGATCAGGTCGGCAAACTCATCCACCACCACAATGATGTAAGGCAGGAATTTGTGACCATCGTTGGGGTTTAATTTCCGTTGTACGAATTTGGCGTTGTATTCTTTTAAGTTCTTGGCAGCCGCATCCTGTAACAAAGCATAACGGTTATCCATCTCGATGCAAAGCGAGTTGAGTGTGTGAACTACTTTTTGATTATCGGTGATAATGGCTTCTTCTGAATTGGGTAGTTTGGCTAAGTAGTGACGCTCAATTTTGTTGTAAAGCGTCAATTCCACTTTCTTGGGATCTACCAATACAAATTTTATCTGCGAAGGATGTTTTTTGTACAGTAAAGAAACCAGCACGGCATTTAAACCAACTGATTTACCTTGTCCGGTAGCGCCGGCCATCAGTAAGTGCGGCATCTTTGCAAGATCAGCGATATAGGTTTCGTTGCTGATGGTCTTCCCCAAGGCAATCGGAAGATCGAACGTGGTGTTCTGGAACTTCTCTGTAGCAAGAATATTACGCATCGGAACCATTTCGGGGTTCTGGTTCGGAACCTCGATACCAATGGTGCCGCGGCCGGGAATAGGGGCGATGATACGAATACCTAAAGCTGCAAGGTTGAGCGCGATATCGTCCTCCAGGTTCTTGATCTTAGAGATGCGCACGCCGGCGGCAGGTACAATTTCGTAAAGTGTAACAGTGGGACCGATCGTGGCTTTGATCTTTTCGATCTCAATACCGTAGTTGCGCAGCGTATTGATGATGCGATCCTTGTTCATGTTTAGCTCTTCCGGGTTCACTTCGGTCTCGATCCTGCCGTAATCGTTGAGCAGGTCGAGCCCCGGCATTTTATAAGAACCCAGGTCGAGGGTAGGGTCGTATTCACCGAACTCGGCCACCAGTTTCTCGGCGGTAACTTCTTCTTTTAGCGGCGCCACTTCCAGGGCGGGATCTCCGGTTATTTTTTCTTCAGCTAGGGGTGCTACCTCAAAGGAAAGTTCTTCTTCTTTTTTTGCCTCAACTTTAGACTCTTCTTTTTCTAATGAAAATTCAACCGTTGGAATGATATTTTCTTTGATCGGCTCTTCGACAGGAGCTTCAAAAACGAATTTGTTGGGTTTTGGTTTTATCTCTTCCTCTTCTTCAACGTCTCCCAAAGGAATGATGATCTTTTCATCGGCAATAACCGCCTCCGGTTCTTTCTTCTTAAAATCAAACACAAGGAAAGCGAAAGCGGCTCCGGCCAAAACCAAAAGCGCTAAAGTTCCAATGCCGCCCATCAATCCCTGTAAGTAAGTGTTGAGGATGTACCCCATTCCTCCGCCCAGGAACATCAGTTTATCAGAGAAGATGAATCCCAGCGTAACAGAGGCCCACAGCATCACAAAAATCGTCTTGGGCCATAGCATGAACGAAAAGAACTTCTCGCGTTGCAAAGCTTTGGAGATACCGGTCAATAAAAGCAGGGGCACTACAAGGAAGGAAGAAACACCAAACCACTTGTACATGAATACATGCGAAAGCAGTGCCCCCAGTTTACCAAACCAGTTCTGCACTTTTGTTTCGGGAGAGAATAGAACGGAAGTTGGCCCCAGCACCTTGTCCTGGTCGGCCTCCCAGGTAAAAAGATAGGAGGCGCAGGCCACGCCCATGTAGGCCGCGGCAAAAACAAAAAACAGGCCCATGATGCGCTGGGTTTGTTCGAGCAGGAAGAAGCTTGTGAATTTCTTTACGCGTTCGGCAAATGAAACCTTTGGAGCTGCCTCCACTTTAGCCTTACGAATTGTTTTTTCTTTGGAAGTTCTTTCTTCCTTCTCGTCCTCGCTATCGGAACGGGGTGATTTTTCCTTTTTTACACTCACCTTCTCCAGTCCGGGAACCTTTTTGGCTTTAGGAGGAGGGGTAAAACCATCTTCATCAGAAATGGTGGGTGTTACTACAGCCCCGGTTACCTCCATGGGTATCTTGAGCTTATTTTTACGTGTTTCTTCTGCCATGCTTAATCTAACAAATGTAAGTCCCGTAAGGCCGGGGTTTTCACTCTAAAATTGGAGTTATAAACCCTGGGATGTTAGTTAAGAGTTTAAAGTTTAAAGTTCCAGATTCGGGGCCCGGGTTTAAAGTTCACTGAGGGTATATCAATGCCGTGACTTCATGCTTTAAACTTGGAACTTTAAACTTTACGAAGCAGAAATGCCCGTTTTGGCCGAAATATCTAATAATCAACCCGAAATATTCGTTATTTTTGATAAAAATACCACGTTATGGAAAACCAGAACCCCGAGAACCAGCTGAACATAGAATTGAGTGAAGAAGTAGCCGAGGGCATTTACAGCAACCTGGCCATTATTACCCATTCCCCGTCCGAATTCGTTATCGACTTCATAAAGATAATGCCCGGTGTGCCTAAGGCCAGGGTAAAATCGCGCATATTGCTTACCCCGCAACACGCCAAAAGGCTCATGATGGCGCTCAGCGAGAACGTGATGAAATACGAGCAATTACATGGGAAGATCAAAGAGGCGGAAATGAACGCGCTTCCACTTAATTTCGGCGGACCCAAAGCGCAGGCTTAAGGCATGAGTACAATCTCTGATTTTTTTAAAGGGATAGATTACTTCTTCAAGGGACTTTCATTTTTATTTGGTAAAGGATTGTGGTATTACATGATCTATCCCATGCTTTTGTGGGCAGGCCTTTTTATTTTCAGTGTTTTTGTTGTTGGAGGCTTTATTGATGATACTGTGAAGTGGCTGGAGGCCTGGTTGAACGAACTTATTGCCGGGAAGATGTTGTTCTCTGTAAAACTTGATTTTTTAGTGAGCGCTGTTACCTTCATTACAAATCTATTACTACGCATTGCTTTCTTTTTCATTGGTGGAACTGTTGTAAAGTACATTACACTTCTTTTGCTTTCTCCCATGCTTTCGCGTTTGTCGGAAGTGATAGAAAGTAAGTTATCGGGAAAGAAATTTCCTTTTTCGTTTGCGCAATTGATGAAGGATATTTTACGTGGAATGGGCATTACTTTGCGTAATATGTTCTTCGAATACCTGTTCATTATTGCAGGCTTCGTGGTTTGTTTTTTCTTTCCGCCGCTGGTGTTCATCATTACGCCGCTGCTTTTTTTTATTTCCTGCTATTATTACGGTTTTACGATGATGGACTACAGCTGCGAGCGGCATAAAATGAGCATCCGGCAAGGGACTGAATTCATAAAACGCAACAAAGCTTTGGTCTGCGGCATTGGAGCCTGTTTGTGGCTGATGTTCAAGATCCCAACTTTGTATGGCGATCTAGTAGCGCTCACTATTGGTCCGGCATCGGCGTGTATCGCGGGTACTTTGGCTTTTCATGAATTGAAGAAAAATGAAGGTAAGAAGGTATAAGATATCGATCGTGAACTACACGAATACGCTTCCCTTCCGATACGGGTTGCAGAAGACGGGCATGGCCGATAAGATCGATATGCACTATGATATTCCTTCTGTTTGCGCCGAGAAACTGGAGAACAGGATAGTGGATATAGGACTTGTGCCCGTAGCTGTTATTCCGGAATTAGGCGAGCATTTTATTGTGAGTCGCTATTGTTTAGGAAGTAATGATAAGGTGGATACCGTGAAGCTTTACAGCCAGGTTCCCTTGGAAAAGATCGAAGAAGTGTATCTCGATTATCAAAGCCGCACTTCGGTTACGCTTGTGAAGATCCTGGCAAAATTCCATTGGAAGATAGAGCCTGCTTTTACCGACTCGAAAGAGGGGTTTGAAGAACTCATTAATGAAACGACCGCCGCGGTGGTTATTGGCGACCGCTGTTTTGATATGAACGGGAAGTTTGCTTATGAATATGATCTGTCTGAGGAGTGGAAGAAGTTCACGGGTATGCCTTTTGTGTTCGCGGCCTGGGTGAGTAATAAGAAGATCGATGAAGATTTTACAGCAGCCTTTGATATTGCCTTAGAGGAGGGCGTGAAGAATATTGAAGAAGCTGTAAAAGAAAGTGTTCCTATCGAAAAGCAGCAATTGGTCATTGATTACCTCACCAACCGTATCAGTTATGATCTGAATGAAAGTAAAAGGCGGTCGATGGAGCATTTCCTGCATCTATTGAAGGAGTTGTAATTCCAAAGGAGATACCACATTCGCCACTCCCGAAGGGATGCCTATGGCAAAAGGCACTAAGACGCGAAGAAATCTCGAGGCAGGCCCGTGATGGCTAGTTATACCTCGCCACAGCCTAAGAGCAGCCAATACAATGTGGCACGCAGAGGCGCAAAGAGCGCAGAGGAACAGCCAAAGCAGAAAAACCTTTTTACTCCACCTTAGTGCCTTTGTGGCTGAATTCGGTCAGCCCTTAAAAGTCGTACGTTCTGCGGGACTTTATGTAACTTAGTGTTTTGTGATCTAGCGTGGAAATGAAGTTTAAAAAATGGCATAAATGGCTTTTGTTCTTCGTGGCTTTTTGGGCTTCGCTCTTCTTGCTTGAGAAATTATTTGATTTCGGATTAAAGCACAATCTCAACCTAAAGTCAGCTTACATTAGCTCACATAAGATCGATGCCGATATTTTGGTTTTGGGTCCCTGCGAGCCCTTGTGGATGGTAGCACCGGAGATGATCACCTACAGGACCGGGCTTTCCTGTTATAACCTGGCCTCCAGCCACAGCGATTTTGCGGATAATTACCTGCATTTGCAGCTTTATTTGAAGAACAACAGGGCTCCGAAGTACATGTTGCTGTATGTAACCCCCGAATCCTTCGATACAGGGTACAATACATTTCACGGCTATCGTTTTCTTCCTTTTTCTGCAGATGAGCGCATAAAAAAAGCGCTTAACGAATTCGATCCCTCGCAAAAATTCAGGTATTTGCCATTTGCATCCTATGCCTGGTATAGCCACCAAACCGCGTTCCTAGCGTTGCAAGGGTGGAAACACTATTTAATGGGCAAGGAAAAGCCGTATTACCCGGATGGTTTTGAGCCGCCCGGCCACATGGTTTGGGACAACCACCACGAGAATCTAAAGAAGCTTTATCCCAAAGGCTACAGCTTCAGTTGGGATAGTTCCCGCCAGCGCTACCTGGAGTTAATTTTGACCGATTGTGCCAAAAGAGGCATCCGGGTGCTGGTCTATGAATCACCCATTTTAAAGGAAATTGCCGATTTTCAACTAAATCGCGGGATCTGGCTGGGACGCATCGAAACGATCACCCGAAAGCACGGTTTTGACTATGTAAAATTCGATGAACTGAAGTGGGCGGGCGATAGAAAATACTTCATTTCTCCAATGGTAAGCACATTTGCCGGTTCTTACATGTTCTCAGACACTTTGGGGGCTTGGCTCAGGGAGAAAGTGGTTAAATAAATGTTCATAGAAAATTTCTATTTTTTAATAAAACCCCTATATTTGCACCCCTAAAACAAGGAGTTCTTTAAAATCGTGTCCCGCTAACGAAATTTCGCTAACACGCGAAGGCTCAAGCATTAAAAGTAAGTTTAAGATTCCGTAGCTCAGCCGGTAGAGCATTACACTTTTAATGTAAGGGTCCTGGGTTCGAATCCCAGCGGGATCACTTGTTAATGGTTGGTCTTCGCGAGAGGACATATTTTAGAGAATAAAAAAACCCCGTAGCGATACGGGGTTTTTTGTTTTTAAGGTATTTTGGTTTTATCTCACCAAAGTAACAAATCCTTCTTTCTCGTATAATTTTCCGTCGATGCCTTTGGCTTTTACGATCACGAAATAAGTTCCCTCCGATAAGGTCTTGTCGGTGGCGCTTGTACCGTCCCATGTTCCGTTCACACCTTCGATGGTGCTGATCAAAGTACCCCAACGGTTATAGATCCCGGCATTCAGATCCGCGATGCCTGTACATTGTATGCCGAACAGTTCGTTAATGCCATCACCGTTCGGAGTGAAGATGTTCGGGATCACAATGCCCGGTATGCCATCCACCACGATCACTTGTGACGTCGAAGAAGTACAGGTTCCATTGGTGGTAACCAAGGTAACAGTATAGGAGCCGGCCGTTGTATAAGTGGTTTGGGTGCTGGTTGATGTAGCGGCGCTTCCGTTACCTAAAGTCCAGCTATAAGTGGCAGCTGTGGTTGTGTTAGGCGTAAACACCACATTCAAAGGCACCGTACCCAGATAAGGATTCGCTGTGAAAGAAGATGAAATATTGCTGGAAGAGGCTACGGTAAAGGAATTAATACCTCCAAGCGCCACGCATCCGTATAGGTCAGTAACCACAACGCTGTAGCTTCCTGGCCCGAGGTTGCTTAAAGTAGGCGAGTTATTGTTTGCAATGGGCACAGTTCCGTCGTACCATTGGTAATAGTATGCAGGTGTTCCACCCGACACGCTAATGCCACTGACACTTCCTGTAAAAAATCCGCAATTCGCACTGTCAACAACCGGCGCGCCGCTTAGAACCGGGTTGGGGTAAATAAGGATACTCACACTTGCTGTTCCTGCACTGATGCAGCCTAAAGCGGTTGAATCGGCAACATAGAAGGTGGTTGTGCCAACCGGTAAACCAGCAGGAGTATACGAAGGACCAACGTTAATAACGGGATTTAAGGTAGGGCTGGTAGACCAGATCGTCCCTGAGCTTCCGTTGCTGGTGATAGTTCCTGCTCCAACATTCTGACAGAAAGTGGTTCCGGTTGTCGTTAGCGTAGGAGTAGGCGGTGTAGTGTTTATGGTAACAGAAACACTCGCGGTGGTGCTGCTCTTGCAACCTGTGCTCAAAGTGTCAAGTAAATAATATACAGTTGTGCCAACAGGTAAAGTGCCTGGCGAGTAGCTGGTTCCTGTATGGATCACCGGCGACATGGTTGGAGAAGTAGACCAGATAATAGTTCCATTTCCGCTTGCAGTAATGGTACCAACCGTTTGTGTTTGGCAAACTGTATATCCTGAAGCTGAAAGAACAGGAATTGTTGGAAGTGGGTTCACCGTGATCTGCATGGTGTCAGTAACGGCATTACAAACTCCGGATGGATCATTTGTTGTAAGTACAAGTGTTACACTTCCGGCTAAACTATCTGCAGGACTTGGGGTATAGCTTGCATTTAACGTAGTATTGTTTGGCGAGAAAGTTCCGGCGCCACCGCTCCAGCTTCCGCTGTTCGCGCTGCCACCCACCAAACCGGCCAGGGTAACTGAACTTCCGTAACAAAGCGTTTGATCTGCATTCGCGTTGGCTACGGCGGGTTGATTCATGGTAATTTGCATCGAATCGTTCACCGCGTTACAAACGCCTGCAGGATCATTGGTGGTAAGGACCAAAGTAATAGTTCCGGCCAAACTATCGGCAGCAGTCGGCGTGTATGTTGCACCTAAAGTTCCGGCGTTCGGCGAATAGATCCCACCGCCACCTGACCATGCACCGCCTGTGGCGCTTCCACCTACAGAGCCGTTCAGGGTCACAACACTGCCATTACAGATAACCTGGTCGGCATTTGCGTTCACCGTTGCAGGCTGGCTGATCGTTATTGTCATTACATCATTCGCCGCGTTGCAAACGCCGGAAGGATCATCTGTAGTTAAAGTTAACGTGATCGTTCCCGCCGCGCTGTCGGCTGCTGTTGGAACATAAACGCCGTTCAGCGTAGTTGCATTAGGAGTGAAACTTCCGTTGCCTCCGCTCCATGTTCCGCTCGTCGCGCTTCCGCCAATAGAACCGGAGAGGTTCACCGAACTTCCATAGCAAATGGTTTGGTTAACATTCGCGTTAACGGTGGCGGGCTGGTTCAAAGTAATTTGCATGGTATCGTTCACCGCCGGACAAATACCCGCGGGATCGTTCGTAGTGATCACTAAAGAAATAGTTCCTGCAGCACTGTCGGCTGAGGTGGGTGTGTAAGTCGCTCCGGGTGTATTGGCGTTGGGCGAATAAGTTCCGTTACCCCCCGTCCACGTTCCGCCTGTGGCGCTTCCGCCGATCGTTCCGGCCAGCACAACCGTGCTTCCAAAACAAAGTGTTTGATCATTGTTGGCGCTTGCGGTTGCAGGCTGGTTGATCACTACCTGCATGGTATCGCTTACAGCCGGGCAAACTC
The DNA here is from genome assembly GCA_964387075.1 of uncultured Flavobacteriaceae bacterium. Classification (GTDB taxonomy): domain Bacteria; phylum Bacteroidota; class Bacteroidia; order B-17B0; family Aurantibacillaceae; genus PALSA-968. The sequence continues at coordinate 178,970 of CAYLVB010000005.1, read as the reverse complement.
CCGTGGGATCGTTAGTGGTTAGAACCAAAGTAATGGTTCCCGCTGTACTGTCGGCACTGTTGGGTGAATAGGTTGCCCCGGTTGTATTGGCATTTGGCGAATAAACGCCATTGCCTCCGGTCCAGGTAATACCTGTAGCGCTTCCGCCGAATGAACCTGCTAATATAACTGTTGTACCGTAACAGATGTTCTGATCGTTGTTTGCGTTTGCGGTAGCGGGTTGATCGATTGTGATCGTAATGGCGTCGCTCACTAAGGGACAAACTCCCGCAGGGTCATTGGTGGTCAATGTTAAAGTAATTGTTCCGGCGGCACTGTCGGCAGCGTTTGGAATGTAGGTTGCAGTTAAAGTTGAATCATTGGGTGTATAAGTTCCGTTACCGCCTGTCCAGGTTGCGTTCGACGCGCTTCCGCCGATGGTAGCTCCTAAAACTACGTTTGTACCATAACATACCAGAGCGTTGGTGCCTGCATCTGCAAGTGCCGGTTGATTTATATTTACTATCATCGTATCACTTAAAGCAGGACAAACGCCTGCAGGGTCATCGCTGGTAAGAACCAGAACGCTTATTCCCGAGGCGCTATCGGCCTGTGTGGGCGTGTAGGTGCCGTTAAGTGTAGTAGTGTTCGGACTAAAATTTCCGTTTCCTCCGCTCCAGGTTCCGCCTGTAACGCTGCCACCTACGCTGCCTGCGAGGATCACGGGATTTCCGTAGCATATTGCCTGGTTCACGTTCGCGTTCACGGTGGCGGGTTGGTTAATGAAGATGGTTACCGCATCGCTTACCATTGGGCAAACACCCGCAGGATCATTGGTAGAAAGAGTTAAGGTTACATTTCCCGCTGTGCTGTCGGCCGCGGTTGGTACGTATGTTGCGTTCAGTGTTGAATCGTTTGGTGAGAATGTTCCGGTACCACCGCTCCATGTTCCACCACCTGCGCTTCCGCCGATCGTGCCGTTAAGAATAACGCTTGTGCCATAGCAAATGGTTTGATCGGTATTTGCGTTAGAAGTTGCGGGCTGGTTGATGGCAATACTCATTACATCACTCACCGCACTGCAAACACCGGCCGGTTCATTGGTGGTCAACGTTAAGGTAATGACCCCATTCAGGCTATCCACTGCAGTTGGAACATAGGTTCCGTTCAGTGTTCCGGCACCGGGCAGGAATGTTCCGTTGCCACCGCTCCAGGTTCCGGAGGTAGCCCCTCCGTGTACATTTCCATTCAGCGTAACTGAACTTCCGTAACAAATGGTTTGATCAATAGAAGCATTCGCGATCGCGGCCGAATCGATCTGGATCACAGCGGTCGCTACAGCTGTAGCGCAACCGCCAGATGCCGCAATCGTATTTGTTACAGTGTATGTTCCGGCGGCGCTGGCACCAAGATCAACAGTTCCTGTGAGGGTATCTATGACCAGCCCTGAGGCCGACGAATAAATTCCGCCGCTGGCGCCGGGAGGGAAGGAAGGATTAGGGTTCACATCGCTGCTGCAAAATGGCGATGCCGAGTAACTGAATACGGCAGAAGGCGCGTTGGAAACGGTGACGTTCACGGTGCTTGTGTTCGGACAAGCCCCGTTGGTTGTGTAGGAAACCGTGAATGTTCCCAGGGAAGAAGTTCCAAGGTTAATGACACCAGTACTTGCATTTACAGGTAATGAAGTTGAAGCGAATACGCCACCCGGAAGCCCGGTGACGTTTGGTGTAGGATCAATGCCGGTTTGACAGAATGTAGAGCCGGGGTAATTAAAGCCCGGGTCATCCATAGGAAGGATAGTGATCACCGCTTGCTCAAGTACAACCGGGCAACCACCCGCGGCAGCAATGCTGTTGCTTACCGTGTATGTTCCGGGTGTGCTTGTAGAAACTGTTACCTGGCCGGTTGTTGGGTTGATGGAGAGTCCGGCCTGCGAAGAAAAAGTTCCTGCAGTTCCGCCGCCGGTAAAAGTAGGCGAAGGGTTAGATGCGTTGATGCAATAAGGAGTTCCGGAGTAAGTAAATGTTCCTATAGGTAAAGCCGTAATGGTGATCGTGTTTGTAGCTACAACGGCAGGACAACCTGAGGCTGCTGCGATCGTATTCGTAACAGTATAGGTTCCGGGTGTACTTCCGTCAAGGTCAACGGTTCCTGCGCTGGAGTTAATGCTCAATCCTGCGGGCGAAGCTGTATAGATACCATTGGTGCCATTTGTAACCAGCACCGGAGTTGGATCTGCCGCATTCTGGCAATAAGGATTGGCGGTGAAGCTGAAAGTAGCAATTGGGAGTGGCGTAATTGTGATGGGCACGGAAGCGGAGACCAACGGGCATCCGTTAGCGGCGGGTATGGTGTTCGTTACTGTATAGCTTCCGGGCTGTGTAGTAGAAAGATCAATGATGCCTGTTGAGGGATCTATATTCACGAATACGGAAGAGCCGCTGAAAACGCCGGCCATGCCTCCACCGGTAAACGTGGGTATCGGATTAGATCCGTTATTACAATAAGGTGTGCCGGTATAAGTAAAGGTTGGTATAGGAATGGGTGTGATGGTAACAACAGCAGTATGTGTTACGGCCGGGCAGCCGCCAATAGCAGCAATGGTATTTGTAACCGTGTAAGTTCCCGCGGTACTGGCACCCAGGTTGATGGCTCCGTTCCCGCTGTTTATGCTTAAACCTGCCTGAGAAGAGAATACACCGGCCAATGCGCCGCTCCCGAAAGTTGGAGAAGGATTGGCGGCATTCTTACAGAAAGGTGAGCCGGGATAACTGAAGGTTGGGTCTTTTAATTCCGTTATCGTAATTGTTCCGGTAGCTGTGGCCGGAGAGCAACCTGCCTGTGCGGGAATATTGTTTGTAACCGTGTAAGTTCCGGGAGTGCTTGCCGAAAGATCTACTTCTCCGGTTGAGGTATTCACGAACACAAGACCTGGCTGAGAAGTAAATGTTCCGCCGCTTGCCCCGCTGCCAAATGTAGGGAATGGGTTGGTTGCATTGTTGCAATAAGGATTTCCGTTAAAACTGAAAACGGCTGATGGCGCTAAGGTGATGGTTACCGGGAAGGTTGAAGTATTGGGGCATGGACCATTAGTAGTATAGGTTACCGTGTAAGTTCCCACGGGGGTGGATGATAAGTTAATGGTGCCGGATGAAGTGTTGACGAAAACAAGTCCCGATGACCCGCTAAAAGTTCCGCCGGAAAGACCTGTAACGGTTGGTGTTGGATAAGTTCCGGTTTGACAGAAAGTGGATGAATTGTAGGTGAAAGCAGCATTGTCCATTGGCCTTACGGTTACACTCACGGTTTGTGAGCTTCCTACACAGGCACCGGCAAGCGTGGAGGTTGGTGTAACGGTATAGATCACAACCTGGTTAACGGTGGTTCCATTAACAATTGTGTTGCTGAGGGTAGCTGTATTTTGAGTTGTAAGACTTTCGCCGGTGGTATTGATGTTATCAGAAGCGATCCAGGTGTAGGTTGCAGCCGAAGAACTGCTAAGATTTATACTCACCGGGCTTCCCGTACAAATGGTTGCTGTAGAGGCGCTGGTCATTACCGGGAAAGGATTGATCGTAATTGTGGACGTGGCGCTTACGTTGGGGCAACCGTTGGAAGCAGCGATGAAGTTGGTTACAGTATAGGTGCCCGGAGCACTGGCTGAAAGATTGACCTCTCCGGTGCTTGTGCTTACAAAAACCAAACCTGCGGGACTCGCGCTGAAAGATCCGGGTTGCCCGTTGCCTGAGTAAACCGGTAATGGATTCGTACCATTTTTGCAATAGCTGCCGCCGCTAAAAGAAAAAGTGGCGGAGGGAAGTGTAGAAATGGTTTTCGTTAACGTGATCTTGGGGCATTTTGTTTTGTCGCCTATCACCACGCTATAGGTTCCCGCGGCGGTGACTGTAACAGATGCGTTATTTCCACCACCCGGGTTCCAATTGTAATTATAAGCCGGTGCTCCGCCCGAAACGTTAGCGGTAAGTGTGATCTGTGTACCCGAAGAAGCGCAAATGATCGGGTTGGTTGGAGTGATGGTGCCGGTAAGGTTAGGAACAAAGTAAACACGCACAGTATCCCTGTCGAAAGAAGCGCCGCAATTAGTATTTGGCGTTCCGGAGACCATAAAATCTACATACGGCGGAGGATTGGGGCCCGGTGTAACCAGTGTAGAAGTACATCCTGAGGTACAACTTAAATAAGAATTATACGCGCCTTGCGTGCCGGGAAAAATAGAGGTCCATACAACACTGGAAGCGGTTACGTTAGAAACAGTAAGTGTATCCACGCAACTTGTTTTCTGAATGGAGATATCGTCCGAAGCGTGTACCACGGTTCCTGCGGTGATCACGTAATCAGGGCGGTCGCCACCAGGCTTGCAATAAGTAATTGTAAAAGGTGAAGGCAGGCCAACAATGCAAAGTGGGGTTCCGATCGAAACGGGCGTTCCACAATTCACCTGGTAAAAGGCGGATCCCGACGGCGAAGGATTGGTAACATCAAAACTGATCAGTTCTGTATTTGGGTTGGTGGTAACGTTGAAGGTTACACAATTAGAAGATCCGCAACACACACCGCCACGGGTTTCATTTACCAATGTCCAGGTAGTATCTGCCTGCGCACTAAGATCAACGGTAAAAGACGGTGCAGTACATTGCGATCTTAGAAAGTTGTAAGAAAACAGGAAGCATAGAAGCAGTAGCGTAATTTTTTTCATTTTGAAAAATTAAATCATTGTTTTATAATCAATTACAGTTGGTCTAAAAAAATGCAAATATACGGTATTATTAAACGGATTTAGTAAAAAAGTCTCTGAAAAATAAAAAAGGTGAATACGAAACTTTTTGATAATCAATTATTTAACAATGTAAGGTTGATTTGTTGGTTCTGCGAATCAAAGAGGGGTAGATACGAACCGAGGGTTCAACGTGCCTCTTGTTCAAGCACTATTATTCCCCGGATGGGAACATGAACCTATTTTTTTACACGATAAAGCGTTATCGTTCGCCGCGAGCCTAATTCAAGGCTTTTCAGTATCATTTTTTCATCCACATAATAGGTAGTATCCTTCATCGTGCCGCGTTCCTTGGTCAGCAAACGGTCAACACCATCCAGTTTCCCCGAACGCCAAACGGTTACTTTAAATCTTCGGCTGCCTACCCACATTTTCCTTTCAAATACACTGTACTTTACCTCTCCTTTCGAACTCGATTCATTATTTCCCTTTGTTGAATAGTCGCCGATGCCATCCGCTGTAATGATCAGCCAGGTGTACACGCTGTCTTCCTTACTTACCCAGGTGCCCACCAGTTCAGGATCGTACTTCAATGCTTTTTTCTTGATGCAGGACCAGGCGCAGAACATAATTATGATTAAAACGAATGCTTTTTTCATGCCCTAATTCGTTACGTTATACATGTCGATGATCTTATCGTACATCTTGTCGCTTTTTTTCTTCAGAATTTTGTTGGTTATGGGTAAACTGATCGTTGTGAGCATGCTCAGCAAAGCGTTGGTATACGATTTAGAAGTTGTTCTGCCTCTTTGCACGTCGTTCCAGAGGTCTATTCCCTTTACCAAAAAAGTGGCTCCACCAATGATCGTTGTTGGGTAGGAAGTGATCTTGGCGATCTTCTGCGCGGTCTTTGTGATCTTGGCAGTTTTTAACAGTAGCGGTATGGCCGGGTTTTTGGCAGAACCCAACATGCGGTCTACTTCTTTCTGGGTAGCGGGCTGTTGGTTGATAAAATATTTATTCTCATTCCTTTCTATTTTATTCTTTGTTGGTTCCTGCTCTTTCTGCTGCGTGTTTTTGTCGGAAGAACTGTTGGTGGAATTCTCCTTCCTGATCGAATCCGCCGGAGAAACGGTTTGTGCCTGGTTGAATTGCTGAATATCCCCGTTACTGTATCGGATCATGCGGATATCGCCGCGGTTCTCTACAAATACAGGACCATCGAGATAATTGAATTTCTTAAATGAGACCGCGTTCGTTCCAACTTCCAGTACTTTGGCAAGCACCGTGTCGCCATTCATTTTTAAGATGAGGTCCTGGGCATGCATGGAGATCCCTAGAACACAAAGTACAGCAACAAGAAAATTTTTCATAAGGCTCTCCAAACTTACAGAAAACAGCACACTTAAGCCAAACCAAAAAAGCAGTAAAATACTAATCCCAAAAGCGAAAAAGCAAAATAAAGCATTGATTTTTAGTATTTAACACTTTAATAAAGAATTATTTATCCAGTCTGTTAAAACCTAAAGCGCCAAGAACAAGAACGCCTGCAACCAATTGGAACAACACCGTAAAATTAGTAGCATCGACCAGTGCTGAAGAAAGAAAAGGTCCTATCGTTTGCGCGGCGCCCCACGAAATGGTGTAGAGCGCGGCATACTGTCCACGATTCTTTTCGTTCGAACGCGCGGTCCAGAAACTGTTCATGAAAGGCATGGAGCCGATCTCGCCGATGGTGATAAGAATGATGGATAAGAGCACCACCAATTTGGCGGGTCCGGGTAACAAAAGTGCTGCAAAAGCAAATGCACAAATGATCATCCCTATGGTAATAAAATAAGTGGCTTTCCTTTTTCCTTCCAGCGAATAGATCAAAACCATTTCAAAGGCAACGATCAAAATGCCATTCAAAGCCATGATAAAACCAATGAAACGCTCGCTCAAATGCATCTCGTCGCGCCAGTACTTTGGTACGGTTGTGAAGAGCTGGAAAAAGCAGAATGCAAAGAGCGTTGTAAGCAGGATGAAACGCAAATAGGTTTTGTCTTTATATGCCGAACGAATCTCGGTGGTTTCTTCAGGTACTTTACGTTTTACAGTGGTGCGCGAAGGCTTTAGAAAATAAATAAGCAGGCCGGCCGCGAAAATATTCGTAAGCCCATCTACCCAAAAAAGTAATTGGTAGTTCTTCGAGGCAAGAAAACCGCCCACCGAAGAACCCACCGCCCAGCCCAGGTTTATGGCAAGACGGTTCAACGAATAAGAACGCGTACGGTTCTCGGCACTGCTGAAAAAAGCGATTGAGGATGAGTTGGCAGGGCGGAAAGCCTCGTTGACAAAAGCCAATACGAACGTTATAAGACAAATGAGCGGATAACTCTTTATTTGCCCGAGCATGATGAATAACACGCCGCCAAAGAACAAAGTAAACAACTGCACTTTATAGAATCCAATGCGGTCGGAGGTTTTTCCTCCAAGATAGGCGCCAATGATAGAACCTAACCCGAATAAACTCACCACGATGCCGGCTTCGGTGAGCGTGCGCCCCATGCTTTTGTCGGTAAGGTAAAGCGTCATGAACGGGATCACCATGGTGCCGCTGCGGTTCACCAGCATGATGAACGAAAGAAGCCAGGTTTCTTTAGAAAGGCCGGTAAAGGAGGTCTTGTATAAACCGAAAGTGCGACTGAACATGAGGGTCCCGCAAAGGTAGGAAGAATATTATCGGCCACTTGGACAAAAAACAGAGAATGATCATCTGTCTATCGATCAGAAGAACTAAATTTGTACATTATGCTGAAAGCTGAAATGACCCTGAGAGTGCGCTACGGAGAGACCGATCGCATGGGCTATGCCTATTACGGGAATTACGCACAATACTACGAAGTGGGCAGGGTAGAAGCGCTGCGAAAAATGGGATTCAGCTACCGCGAGATAGAGGACAAGGGAATTTTGCTTCCCGTGGTTGATTTCGCTATCCAGTACAAAAAGCCGGCCTATTACGATGATGAGATTACGATCGTAACCAGTATCCGGGAAATGCCGGGTGTGCGCATGACCTTTCATTATGAGTGTTACAATGATAAAAAGGAGTTGCTAAACACGGGACACGTAACGCTGGTTTTTATTGATAAGGAAAAGAACAAACCCTGTGCGCCGCCCGAGTGGTTCATTAAAGAAATGACAAAATTCTTCTGATGCGTTTTAAACTTTCCATACTTTCTTTGTTGTTTACCTGCGGTATTTTTGCCCAGGCGGGATCGGAATTGGTGCCGCATGCCTATAGTTATAATGTAGATAATTACCCGGATGTATATGGTGGGAGGGAAGAATGGAAACGTTTCTTTCACGATCATATGGTCTACCCCGAAATAGGTTTGCGCGATAAGGAAGAAGGCGGCGTGAAGATCTACTTTACCGTTACCAAGGAAGGAAAAGGAATTGGTTTTAAAGTGGTTGAATCTGTAGGAACTACCGTAGACAACGAAGCGCTTCGTTTGTTGAGTTTGCTCGAGTGGTTTCCGCCCAGCCAGGGTGGAGAGCCGATAGAGTCAGAACATTCGATTACCATGAACTTTTCCATCAATAAGTATAAAAGATGGGTAAAGGATCGTGGGTACGAGAAAACTCCTTTCTCGGATCTTCCCATAGATAGTTCGATCGCTGTTTACGAAAAGGCGGATAAGGCGCCGACCTTCAATAACAAGGATCAAACCTTTCCCGAATTCGTTTATTCAAATATGGAGTATCCCGAAATGGCCAAGGTGCAGAACATGCAGGGAAGTATCGTCATGAACTTTATCATTGAGCCCAACGGACGCACATCCAACATCCGCATCAATAAAGGAATTGGGGCAGGTTGTAACGAAGAAGCTATTCGCCTGATAGGCGCCACCAAGTGGAAGCCCGCTCAAAAGAACGGCAAATATGTGCGATACCGGATGTATTACACCATGCTGTTTAAACTGGAGAACAATTTTAAAGACAACAGCAGTGGTTCTCAACGCGTTGGCGGATAATTAAGGGGTTGAAAACCTGCAATTTATCAACTTGCTTTAGGCTTTCTAAAGTTATATATTTGATAAAGCAGAAGGGCCGTTAAACCTTCCTCTTTTTCGGACATCAAAGAACAAACGCTAAAGAAAAAACCATGAAAAAAATACTCACACTTGCAGCAGCCCTCGTTTTAACCACGGGCGCTTTTGCACAAAGCAGCTGGAGATTAGGCGTAACCGCCGGAACTTTCGGTAACCACGCCCGATTTAACGGGGGTATGCAAAATGCCAACGCGCTTTTCACGCCTAATCATTTTCACACAGGCGCTTTAGGTTTGGTGGCCCGAAAGACCATCAACGATCACCTTAGCTTTCAAACCGGTTTCAGCTTCGGCAGCCTTGGTTTTGAATATTCCATGGCCCGCAACTATAACTTAACGCGCCCAATGGAGCACTACATGGTGAACCGTGTGCGCTTAGGAACCGTTACCATTCCCGCAACTTTGATCTGGAACTTCAGTCCGAACTGTAAGAACGTTCGCTGGTTCGTAGGTGGAGGTCTTTCTTTAGTAGGCCACGACAAAAATAACGTAGACAAACAAGTGAATGCCGATGAAGCTGATCAATCCGCATTAGGATTGAACGGAAACGATTATATCCACCAAACTGTAAGTAGTTCTTCTTTTGTGGTTGTGAACGGGCATTTAATGGGAGGTTTGGAAAAGATCACCAAAAGGAACACCATGTGGAGCCTGGCTTTGTGGTTGAACCGTGGCTTTACCCCGGTGGCTTATTCGGATGTAACTTACTCGGTGAACGGAACTGTGTATAACCACAGCTTCAAGAACTATAATAACTACGCGGGCTTAACGCTCACGTATTATTTCAAGAACTTTAAAGGTGGCGTGCAGCCAAAAGCTGTAGCCGCTAAATAAAGGTTGGTTGTTTAAAGGAAGAACCCAGGCGGTAGCGCCTGGGTTTTTTTATTGCATGCTTTTTGGTTTTGAGGCTTGTGCGGGGCTTTTTTATATTTTTACTCCTTATGCCTTACGATACAAAAAAGTTTTCTTCTTCCTTGGGGAGCTATTGGTTTGACGAAGAGAACCTTTTGCATTTTAGGGCAAATGATACTCCGCGTACAACCAATAACATTCTGGAAAATTTTAAAATTGTAAGAGATATTATTGGCGATGCTAGGCCATGCCTGCTGGCCGACCTTGGTGACATGGCCCCGCTGAGCAAGGAAGCACGTGAGCTGATCATCTCTGAAATTCAAAATACATACCGCGCCGTGGCTTTGATCCCCAGTTCTCCACTGGGAAAAGTGATCGCCACAACGTTCATCGTTATGAAGAAAAAGTATTACCCGGCAAAAATGTTCGAGAACGAAACCGGTGCAAAGCTTTGGCTGAAGCAATACCGGTCATGAACAATAAAAAAAACCGCCGGCGGCGGTTTTTTTATTTAGATCACGATCTCGTCTTCCAGCTCGTTATAGAATTTGTATTCCATAAAGCCAAAAGAGCTCATGGGGCGAATATCGATCTTCGCACCGTATTCTTTTTTCCATTTGCTCACCAGGTTTGGTTTGAACATGCCGGGCTTCTTGGTAATGAATGCTTCGATATACGGATGCACACCCAAAGCCAGTTTCTTGATGTTCTGTTCTTTGGTGATAAAGCGCAACGCACTTTCAATGTTATCCACAAACAATACGCTGGGTTGTACTTTTCCTGTACCGGAACAACTCGGGCAGGTTTCCATTACTTCCACGTTCATCTCCGGGCGAACACGCTGGCGGGTGATCTGTATCAACCCGAATTTGCTCGGAGGTAAGATATTGTGTTTGGCCCTGTCGGCCTTCATGAATTCTTTCAGTTTCTCATGCAGCAAACGACGTGAGTCTAGATTGCGCATATCGATGAAGTCAACCACGATGATACCGCCCATGTCGCGCAAACGCAATTGGCGTGCTATCTCTGCAGCCGCTTCTAAGTTCACTTCCAGGGCGTTCTCGTCCTGCGTATTGGTGCTCTTGGCGCGGTTTCCACTGTTCACATCAATAACGTGCAAAGCCTCGGTGTGCTCAATAATTAAATAAGCGCCGGTCTTTAAGTGGACGGTCTTGCCAAAAAGCGATTTGATCTGTTTCTCAATACCGAAATGATCGAAGATGGGAACTTTGCCCTGGTAGGGTTTTAAAATATTGAGCTGATCTGGCGCGATGCTTTGCAAATATCCTTTTAGTTCATGGTGTATCTGCGTATCGTTGATGTGCACGGCGCTGAACTTCGCGCTTAGAATATCTCTTAGTAAGGCGTTTGTTCTGTCAACTTCGCCCAATAAACGGTGGGGCGGCTTGGCGGTTTTTAAAGCAGTAAAACACTCGTCCCATTTTTTAACAAGGTCGTTCAGGTCTCCCTCAAGATCGGCTACAGTTTTTCCTTCGGCCACAGTACGAACGATCACACCGAAGTTCTTAGGCTTGATGTTCTGCATCAATTCTTTTAAACGTTGTTTCTCTTCATTGTGTTTAATTTTAGAAGAAACCGAGATCTTGTCGGAGAAGGGTATAAGCACCAAATACCTTCCGGCAATGGATACTTCGGATGTGATGCGCGGACCTTTGGCAGAGATAGGCTCTTTGGCCACCTGCACCAACATTTCCTGCCCGCTTTTTACCACGTCATTGATCTTACCGCTTTTAGGAATGTCGCGCTCGTTCTTAAAGTACATGAGGTTGCTCACGTTCTGTTTCCCGCTGCGCGCGGCCTGCACAAATTTGTTGAATGAATTTGCCTGTGGCCCCAGATCTAAATAGTGTAAGAATGCGTCTTTCTCATAGCCAACATCCACAAAGGCGGCATTAAGGCCGGTCATGACCTTCTTAGCCTTGCCCAGGTAAATGTCGCCAACAGCCCACTGCAGGTTGCCTTTTTCGCGATGCAGCTCAATTAAGCGCTTATCGTTCAGCAAGGCAATCACAGTTTCGTTGGAACTTTTATTGATTACCAGTTCGTAACTCACGATTGTAAATTTTGTGTTCGGTAAATACACGTAGCCGAAGAGTGGATCTCCCTCTTACGGCAAAGTGTACATAATAAATTAAGTGAAACCGTTATTTCTTCTTGTGACGGTTCTTCCGGAGGCGTTTTTTACGCTTATGGGTGGCCATTTTATGGCGTTTTCTTTTCTTTCCGCTTGGCATTTGTCTCTAATTTGTGTCTCAGTCTTTTTTGTGAACCTCGACGGTTAAACATTATTTTTCTTTAATTGCTCAATATATCCTCTTATTTGCTCCCTGATCTCTTTGTCGGGGGTCAAACTAATATATTTCTCGAGTGTCTCGATCGTTTTTGCCTTTTCGCCTTTTTTCTCGTACACATCCGCTAAGAACAGGTACGCTTCCAGGTATTCGGGTTTCAGCTTCAGCACCTTTAAATAGCGCGCCTCGGCTTTATCCAACTGTCCTGATTTTACCGCGAATCCTCCCAAAACCATTTGCACCTGTACGTTGCTGCTGTCGGTCTTTTCAATTTCCTTCAGCATGGTGATACCTTTCATGGGGTCCGGACTTCCCTCTACGTACACAGAAGCTAACTGAATTTTAGCGTCGGTAAATTTGGGGTCTTTCTCCAGTGCTTTTTCAAAACAGCGCGATGCGTTTTGATAGAGGGCGAATGATTGGTTCTTATCGCGTACATAACCTACAGCGTAGAAGTAGCGGTTACCCGCGGCCAGCCAGCTTTGGGCTGTATTGATAAGGGCGGCTTTTTTCTCGTAATAGTACGTGGCGGGAACGATCAATTTCGCGTCCCTGAAAAAATCCACCAGCTTATTGAGACCGTTGGTATCGGCGCTGTTCTTCTCCAACGCGGCGAAGGCCTTTTTAAGGCTGTCGGGCATGGTGGAGGTCTGCGCGTCTACAAAGGTTTTGAGGTCAACCGTTTCGCCTTGGGGCTTATCCGGGAGTTCCGAAACCTTTGCTTCGGGTTTTTTATTGGCAAAATATAAAAGAACGAAAAGTAAGATCGAACATCCTATGACGATGAGTTGAAGCTTACGGGACGAATTCATCTAAGCTTAAGCCCCTTTTTCTTCAACCTTTACGTTCTTCTTGATCTTATCGGCAAAAGTTTTAGCCGGTTTGAACGCGGGAATGTAATGAGCAGGAATATGAACTGCTTCATTCTTAGTGATGTTACGGCCGATCTTCGCGGCGCGTTTCTTACATAAGAAGGTGCCGAACCCACGCAGGTAAACATTCTTACCCTGTGTCATGTTGTTCTTAACCACCTTCATAAATGATTCGATCGTGTTGAGAACCACCATGCGTTCTACGCCTGTTTTCTCTGCGATCTCGTTTACAATATCAGCTTTTGTCATCGTATAAAATTTAAAATCAACTTATTAACGGACTGCAAAGATATGCCTTTTATTTAAATATCAAAAATTTTAAGACAAAATTCATTAAAAATCAGGTTTTTAGCCGATTTTTGTGCCATGATCTACGAATTTCAGGGTTATAAACCTGTCATACACCCCTCTTCTTTTATACACCCCCAGGCAGCCGTTACCGGTAACGTTATTATAGGTAAGAACGTGTACGTTGGCCCCGGAGCTGCCATCAGGGGCGACTGGGGACAGATCATTATTGAGGACGGCTGCAATGTGCAGGAGAACTGCACCATCCATATGTTCCCCGGTACTACCGTTATATTAAAGGAGTCGGCGCATATTGGGCATGGGGCTATAGTGCATGGGGCTACTGTTGGAAGGAATGTGTTGGTTGGAATGAATGCCGTTTTGATGGACGACGTTGAAGTAGGCGATGGCTGCATCATCGGCTCGCTTGCCTTCGTGCCTGCCGAAATGAAAATCCCAGAAAGAAAGATCGTGGTGGGCAATCCCGCCAAAATAATAAAAGACGTAAGTGATGAGATGCTGGCCTGGAAAACCGCCGGCACCAAACTGTACCAGCAACTTCCTGCAGAGCTTTACGCTACTTTTAAGCAATGCGAGCCATTGAGAGAGATCGAACCGAATCGTCCGAAGCAGCAAGACATCTATAAGACCTGGAAAAAAACGTAGCGACTCCGAACCCGAATAAAGATGTAAAATTGATAATTTGACATTTAAAATCTGGCAAGCCCTTTTCAATTTTACTTTTTAAATTTTCAATTTCACTTTTTTGGCTGTTCACCTGGCTGCTTGTCCCCCGCCGGAGGGGGATGTCCGAAGGACAGGGGGAGGAGATCGGAGGAAAGTGTTTCTCTGGAAGAAGAGGCTGTTTATGCGATGCCTGACCAGCGTCATGGGCTTTCCTAAACGATGGCATTTTCCTCTGGAGTGTGATCTGTAAGCAAGCAGCCTTACACGTTCTTTTTCCTTGATGAAAAAGAACCCCCGAAACAAAACTACGGTTCGGGGCAGGCAAAAAATCATCCCGATAGCTATCGGGATGGCTGCTCTCTCTGTGGTTTCGGCTGTTAGGAAAAGTCTGTCCTAAGTATAAGCGGATTGTTTAACTTTACTTCATGAGCAGCAACATCCCCTTCCAACTAACCGACTGGAGCAAGATACCGGCCGAAACGCACCAAGGCGAAACCGGTAGCGCCACATGGAGGACACAAAATTTTGGCGGACTGCGCGTGCGCATGGTGGAATACTCGGCCAATTACAAAGCCGATCATTGGTGCGAGAAGGGACACATCATATACTGCATAGAAGGCGAGATGGACACGGAGCTGGCTGATGGCAGCATTCATACACTTAAAAAAGGAATGACCTATAATGTTTCTGATAACTTAAGCTCGCACCGCACCTCTTCTAAAGATGGCGTGAAGTTGTTAGTGCTGGATGGGGAGTTTTTGGGGTGAAGCGATCAGGCGCTCTATTTTTTTCTTTTGCCTTTAGTTAATTGGCTAGTTGCCTTTACCTTGGTCAAATAATTCTTTTTCGAAACAACTCTTTCTCCCGTTTTTATTTCTAAAGCTTTTCTGGCGTCGCCGGCAATTTTTCCGCCTTGCCTCGCGACCTTGCGGTTTTCGGTGAACCCGACGGGGTTCTGGGTTTTTACAATAGCGGTTGTCGAAGCTTCGCCAAGCATAGAAAAAATTAATTCAAGATCGGTCATGTGATCTCTAAGGTTTTGACTTTTTAGACTTTTTACTTTTTTGTATTCCGACGGTGTTAAGCCAAAAGTCGCTTTTGAGATCTCTGCCGTAAGTATGGCGTATTCTTTTTGTTCCTTCACACCTCTTGTCTTCCATTCATCTGTCAGCTCTTCCCGTATTGCGATACTACGCATCCGTTTTTCGATCCAGTCGTCCGGGTAACCTTTGAGTTTATAGAGTTCTCTTGTTCTTTGCGTTGCTAATTCAGGATTTTCGATCTCATCTAACCTGTCTGAACCCACTTGTGCCAGCCAAAGTTTAAATGGCTCAGCTTTGGGTGAAGGAATAGACTGGATGATACGCAAAAGCCCTTTAGTATCAGACGCTTGTACTTTACGTTTCTTGCCATCTGCAGCTTCCATTTCAACCAGGGTACAAATTGTACCCCAGTTGGTTTTAAGCAGTTCATCCCGGCTTAACATCTTTTTTATGTATTGTTTAACATCCGTGCTGTCTGTAAGCACCTCAACAACGTCTTGAACAGAGAAATACCATTTCTGATCAAGTTCATTCCAAATAGATCGTATCTGTTTGCTTTGAAATAATTTAATGCCGCTCATGTAGCAAATTTAATAATAATTGCAGGTTGGCCTAGACCCGTTCTAAAGATAGAGTTAAGCTTTGTTTTGGACGGGGAGTTTTTGGGGAAGTAATGAAAGCTATTGTTTAAAATCTGTACTTAGTATTTTATATTCCGTGCGTCTGTTTAACGCGTGAAGTGCTTCCTTCTCATTTTTTGTTTTCGCTTTTTTTATTTGAGAATCGGGAATCAATAATTTATTATCATTAAAACCTTTTGAAATTAGTCTTTCTTTTGTAATTCCCTTTGATACTAAATAATCAACAATTGCCTGTGCCCTGGCGCAGGTCCAACACATTGACATTTTATCAGAATACCTTGAATCACAATGATTCTGCACCTCAATTGTAAGATTTTTATTCCTTGACAGAAATTCAGCAAGACTATCTAAGTGAGGGTAACTTTCCGCCTTGAAGGTGGCTTTGTTCAACTCAAATGTTAAGCGATATGTTCTAAACAATTGACCGTATGAAAAAGTGCTATCTAAAAATGTAAATGTTTTTTGTGCAAACAAATTGCATGCGAGTAGTAGTAGAAAACCAAAAAGAAAATTTCTCATGAAAAATTTACTCCAACTTCAGATCATGCCCCAGTTTGTACTTCTTGGTTTGGAGGTAAGAAGTATTGTGAGCATTGCCTTTAATTTCAAGGGCAACATTTTCTACGATCTCAAGGCCGTACCCAATAAGGCCTGCGCGCTTTTTGGGGTTGTTGGTCATGAGCTTTATTTTGCAAACGCCCAGGCTGCGGAGAATTTGAGCGCCTACACCGTAATCTCTTTCATCGGGTTTAAAACCAAGTTTCACATTGGCCTCAACTGTGTCTAACCCTTGCTCCTGCAATTTATAAGCTTGTAATTTGTTCAGTAATCCAATGCCGCGACCTTCCTGGTTCATGTAAACCAGAACGCCTTTGCCTTCTTTCTCTATCATCTCTAAAGCACGGTGCAGTTGCGGACCACAATCGCAGCGGCAGCTCCCGAACACGTCGCCGGTTAAACAAGAAGAGTGCACGCGTACTAAAATGGGTTCTTCTTTTTGCCACTCGCCTTTGTAAATGGCCAGGTGTTCGAAGCCGGTTGTAGTTTGTTTGAACGCTACCAGTTTAAAATCGCCCCATTGGGTAGGAAGATCGATCTCCACTTGTTTCTCAATGATGCTCTCGTGTTTTAAACGATAAGCAATGAGGTCTTTTATAGAAACAACTTTCAGATCAAATTTCTCCGCAATTTTTAAAAGATCGGGCAGGCGCGCCATGGTGCCGTCCTCGTTCATGATCTCCACCAAAGCACCGCAAGGCTCAAAGCCCGCGAGTTTCGCTAAGTCAATAGTAGCTTCGGTATGTCCGGTGCGACGAAGTACTCCGCCCGTTTTTGCGATCAAAGGAAAAATATGTCCGGGTCGGCCGAAGTTCTGCGGCTTCATCTCGGGGTTAATTAATGCTTGTATGGTTTTCGCGCGATCGGAAGCAGAAATTCCGGTAGAGCAACCAAATCCTAAAAGATCAATAGAAACAGTAAAAGCGGTTTCGTGCGCAGAGGTGTTCTTGTTCACCATCAATTCAAGCTGCAGTTCTTTCGCGCGCTCTTCTGTAACAGCGGCACAGATCAAACCACGACCATGCGTGGCCATGAAATTGATCACCTCGGGCGTAACGTTGCGCGCGGCGGTTAAAAAATCACCCTCGTTCTCGCGATCCTCGTCGTCCACCACAATCACCACCTTGCCGGCTTTGATATCGGCGATGGCTTCTTCGATCTTGTTCAACTTGAATTCCATGATACAAAGATAAGAAAATACCGACGTTTTCGGGCATACGAAAAGCAACAGGAACCACAGAGAGAGCAGCCGGGAAAACAGCCCACAGAGGACACGGAGAAAGGTAAATTCTACATATTGGAGTTCTGGCTGTTCCTCGGCTGTTTTCTCTGTGCCTACTCGGCTGTTCCCTCTGCGGTTTCGGCTGCTGGCCAAAGCCTGTTTAGTGAAAAAATATCGTAGTTTAGCAACCCATGAGGTTCGTCGCAGTCCTATTGCTATTCAGTTTCTCCGGAGCCATTTCCCAGGAAATGAAACTCCGTCCGCTTGCAGACACCATCGGCTTCGCGCACACGCAGGCGCAGATGGACTCGGTGATGCGACGTATCATGCGTACGCAGGAAAAAAAATTGCGCAACACAAGACTCAAAGCAGGTGTGGGGCTGGAAACAGAATTCAAAACCGTGATCGCTCCGCATGATGATTACAAGTACACGGGTTACATGTATCCGCTCGCTTTGCAGAATGTGCATGCCAAAACTGTAATTCTTATCGGCGTTGCACACAAAGCGAAACATCTAAACTTAGAGAACAAATTGATCTTCGAAAGCTACACGCACTGGAGCGGTCCATATGGTCCTGTGAAAGTTTCGGAGATGCGCGATGAGATCATTGCCCTGCTTCCGAAGATGATCGACAGCACCCAAACCTACGAAGTGAACGACAGCATGCACAAAATGGAACAGTCGCTGGAGGCGGAGATCCCTTTCCTGCAACACTACAACAAAAGCACCTGGAGTCGCAAAGTAGAGATCATTCCCATTCTTATTCCTTACATGAATTACGAGCGTATGGAACAATTGGCCGGCCCGCTGGCCAAAGCCATCGCTACCGTAATGGAAAAGAAAAAACAGAAATGGGGTTACGATGTTTCTATGGTCATATCGGCCGATGCGGTGCATTACGGCGACCAGGACTGGGGCGGGGAGGATTTTGCATTTTATGGTCCTGACAGCACGGGTTACAAAAAAGCCGTGAGGCATGAAAAGGAAATAATGAATACTTGTTTTGAAGGTCCACTTACAGAAGATAAGATCTTTAAGTTTACAAGATACACGGTGAAGGAAAGCGATCACAAAGAATATATCTGGACCTGGTGCGGGAGGTATTCGGTGCCTTTTGGACTTTACACAAGTTATTATTTAAGCAGTATTTTGAAACTGAAGAAACCGCTTGCAGGAAAAGTGTTGGGCTACGAGACGAGTTTGAGCAATAAGCATATTCCTGTCGAGGATCTTGGTGGCATGGGAGTTACCGCTCCGGCTAAGTTAAGGCATTGGGTGGGCTATCCGGCGATAGGTTTCAAATAGCCCGGGCTGTTTGCTTCTTTTCCTTCCGAAATTTTGCCACGAAGTCGCAAAGACACTAAGCGGCACAAAGAAATACAAAAGAAAGGACCTTTGCGTCTTTGTGTCTTAGTGGCGAATGTGGGGTGATCGTGAGGAGTCGGAGTTTCCTTGAAAAGAAGAATGCCTGTAAGAATGTGTATTCTTTTGTTTGCTACATTTGAATTGTAACTTCTTTGGAAAGACATGAAAAAACTCTTCTTTTTAGTAATATTGTTAGCCGCCTGCTCGCAGGATAAAAAAGGCATTGAACCCGAAAAGGAACAAACTATGGAAAACCAATTTGCACTTGTGATACACGGTGGCGCGGGTACCATCTTAAGGGAGAACATGACGCCTGAACTCGAGAAACAGTATCTCGAGGCGCTCGACAAGGCCCTGGCGGCAGGGTATGACACTTTGGAGAAAGGCGGAAGCAGTTTAGACGCGGTGGTAGAAGCGATCAAGGTGATGGAAGATTCCCCGCTATTCAATGCCGGCAAGGGCAGCGTGTTCACCCACGATGGAAAAAATGAAATGGACGCGTCGATCATGGACGGAAAAAGTTTGATGGCCGGTGCGGTTGCAGAAGTGCGAACTGTTCGAAATCCAATTACGGCCGCTCGCGCGGTCATGGAAAAATCTGAACACGTTTTATTGGTAGGCATAGGGGCCGAACTGTTTGCGAAGGAAAAAGGGTGTAAAATGGAAGACACTACTTATTTCTTCGACCAGAAACGCTGGGATCAATTACAGAAAATTAAAGACGGCGAAAAGACCGCTCTTGATCATGGTTCTACCCGACCGGAAGATATGGAACTGAAAGATAAAAAATTCGGAACTGTCGGTGTTTGCGCCCTCGACAAATATGGGAATTTAGCTGCCGGAACTTCCACCGGCGGTATGACCAACAAAAAATTCGGAAGAGTAGGGGACTCACCCATCATTGGAGCGGGCACCTACGCAAATAATAAAACCTGCGCCATCAGCTGCACCGGGCACGGCGAGTTCTTCATTCGCAGCGTGGTGGCTTATGATGTAAGCGCGTTGATGGAGTACAAAAGCCTGAGCCTGCAGGAAGCCGCTGATGAAGTGGTGATGAAGAAACTCGTAGAGCGTCATGGCGAAGGCGGATTGATCGGCATAGACGCTAGAGGAAATGTAGTGATGCCATTCAATACCCCGGGAATGTATCGTGGCTACAGGAAGAGCGATGGGAAGAAGGAGATTCTCATTTACAAATAGGTATTCCAAAAACAGCCCATCCCCTCGTCATAGCGATTCTGCAAAGCAGAAAGCTGGCGAGGGGGTGGGCTGTTCAGAGTTTAGCAAGAAGATCCTCGAAGTAGTCAAAAGCCTTCAGCAGCCGGCTGCCGTACCAGGAGAACATTTCTCCATCTACAAGAAGAATTTTAGAATCGGGCAGAAGTTTTTTTAATTCTTCGATGTGTCTTCCCTTGAAGGGATAAGGTTCGGAAGAAAGAAGGATAAGCTCCGGCTTTTTATCCATGAGCATTTGGGTGGTAACCTCCGGGTAGCGGCTTTGTTCATTGGAGAAAAGGTTCTTTAGTCCGCACTCTTTGAGCATGAAATCGATGAAGGTGTTGTGGCCGGCAGCCATATAAGGGTTCTTCCATATCAGGTAAGCTACGGAGCCCTTTTCATGCTTACTTTTTAAATTTTCAATTGTAAATCTTTTGTGACGTTCCTGTATGGCATGTACGAGCCCCTCTGCCTGCGATTGTCTTGCAGTGATCACTCCCACGTGGCGGATCATGTCTAAAGCGTCGTTCAGATCATAGATGTCGCTGATCCAAACGGGATATTCTTTGCAGAGCTTTTCAATCTGTTCCTTTTCGTTCTCTTCTTTGTTGGCAATGATGAGATCGGGTTTGAGATCGCGGATGATCTCGAACTTCAGGTCCTTGGTGCCGCCAACACGTGGTTTCTTCCTGTACATTTCTTCAGGGTGTATGCAGAATTTGGTGATGCCCGCCAGCTCTTCTTTCAATCCTAAATGCCAAAGCAGTTCGCTTTGCGAAGGCACGAGAGAGATGATCCGTTTAGGAGGAAAAGAGAATTCGATAACCCGGCCCAATTGGTCTGTGGCTTTCATGTTTCAAATGTACGAATATGCCGATGCTCTGCCCAACCCCATGTAAAATTGATAATGTAAAATGTTAAATTTATAAAGGGAAGCATTTTCAACTATAAATGATCAATCTTCAATTTTCCATCTCCTTTGAGGAAATTGAGTAATTTTGAACCGAATGACCGACTCCCTGAAGGCCCACATCTCGCTTTTTGCCGCGCAGGTCATCTATGCACTTAATTACTCGATCGCCAAAGACCTGATGCCGGATTTTATGGGTCCGGGTGCGTTGGTGCTTTTACGCGTAGTAGGGGCGGGACTTCTGTTTTGGACTGTGAGCCTTTTTATTCCTTCAGAAAAGCTTCATAAAGGCGATATGAGGAAGCTTATGCTGCTGGCGGTGTTTGGAGTGGCCTGCAACCAGTTGTGCTTTATATTCGGTTTAAATTTAACCTATCCCATTAATAGCGCCATCATCATGACCTCGAACCCCATCGTGGTAACGGTGTTTACGCTTATCGTGCTTAAAGAGCGTATTACCTTTTTTAAGGTGAGCGGCATTATGCTGGGTATAGCCGGCGCCCTTACCTTAATGCTGATGAGCGGTAAGAAATTTGGTTTCGGTAACGAGACCGCCATTGGCGATATGTTAACCCTGGTCAACTCCACATCCTGGGCGGTATTTGTGGTGATGGCCAAGCCTTACATGGAGAAATACCAAACGGTGACGGTGATGAAGTGGATCTTTTTGTTTGGGATGTTCCTGGTGGCGCCCTTTGGCCTGAACGATCTTTGGCATACTGACTTTGCTGTATTCACGTCTCATGCCTGGTTCGCGCTTTTCTTCGTGGTGGTGGCTACCACCTTCCTGGCTTACCTGCTTAACACCTATGCCCTTAAGGCATTGAGCCCAAGTACCGTGAGCGCTTACATTTACACGCAACCTTTTTTAGCAACCTTTTTCGCTTTGATATTCGGGAAAGATAGCTTAACTTTATACAAGATTTTAGCGGGAGGCCTCATTATAGCGGGCGTGTACCTGGCGGGGAAGAAACCAAAGGTGGGAGGAGTTTAACAAAAAAAATTCATTGGAGAAACATCGTTTTTCTATTAAGGAATAGAAAAAAATCTGAACCAACAAAATTTATTTTGGAAAATTTTTGGGGAGCAAAAAAAATATTTAAAACACCTGAAATAAATTTTTTTTTGCCGAATATTTAGTATTTATTTGTCTCAAGTTTGAAAGCCTTGATAAATGTTTCAAACAATGCTGAGTCAATAACCGAACTACTATATATACAACATTATAAAAACGACTTTTAATATGGATAAGAAAACAGCCGAATCTGTTTGGAAAAATTGTCTCGATGTAATTAAGGATAACGTAAACCCACAAAATTTTAAGACCTGGTTTGAACCTGTTAAACCTATTAAATTACAAGAAAGAGTTTTGACCATCCAGGTTCCCTCGCAGTTTTTTTACGATTGGCTCGAAGAACACTACATTACCCTCCTCAAAAAGGTCATCCGCAAGGAGCTGGGTACTGAAGGCCGCATGGAATACAACATCGTGGTAGAGAACTCGTATAAAGGAGAGAAACCCGTTACTATCAAGGTTCCTTCTTTATCCCGCGAGATCAAGAACTCACCCATGTCCATGCCTATCGACATCAGCGCTAATCCTATCAAAAACCCATTCATCATCCCGGGCCTTAAAAAGGTTACGGTTGAATCGCAACTGAACATAAAATACTCATTCGATAATTTCATGGAAGGCGATTGCAATCGTCTGGCGCGCTCTGCCGCTTTTGCCGTATCGCAAAAACCCGGTGGAACCGCTTTCAATCCTTTATTGATCTATGGTCTTAACGGAGTTGGTAAAACCCACTTAGCGCAAGCTATTGGCATCGAAGTAAAGAACAACTTCCCCAACAAAACCGTATTATACGTACAGTCAGAGATCTTCTCCCGTCAATTCGTAGACGCCATCAAGAACAACGCCCAAAGCGATTTCGTGAACTTCTACCAGATGATCGACGTGCTGCTGATCGACGATGTACAGTTCCTTGCCAACAAGGAGAAGACACAGGACGTGTTCTTCCACATCTTTAACCACCTGCACCAAAGCGGAAAGCAGATCGTATTAACTTCCGATCGTCCTCCCGTTGACCTGCAGGGTATCGAGCAGCGTTTGCTGTCACGTTTCAAATGGGGACTTTCTGCAGACCTGCAACCTCCCGGGCTCGAGACACGCATTGCCATCCTGGAAAAGAAAATTTACACCGAGGGTATCGACCTTCCGAAAGAAGTTATCGAATACCTGGCATACAGCATCACCAGCAACGTACGTGAGCTGGAAGGCGCTCTTACCTCTTTATTGGCTCAGTCTACTTTGAACAAAAAGGCCATCACGCTTGAACTTGCCAAGCAGATGATCGATAAGTTCGTGAAGACCACTGCCCGCGAGGTGAGCATCGACTACATCCAGAAAGTGGTTTGCGATTATTTCGATCTTCCTATCGACGTGATGAAATCGAAGACCCGCAAACGCGAAGTGGTGCAGGCCCGTCAAATTGCCATGTACTTCGCCAAGAGCATGACCAAATCCTCGCTGGCTACCATCGGCATGCACTGCGGAGGTAAGGACCACGCTACGGTATTGCACGCCTGCCGCACGGTAAATAACCTGATGGACACGGATAAACGTTTCCGCGCCTATATCGAGGAGCTGGAAAAGAAGATCAGCTTGCCATAACAAGAAAAAGTATTAAAAAAGAAGCCCTGTTGAGAGACGGGGCTTTTTTATTTCAGCTGTACGTCATGCTGAACGGGTTGCAGCATGTCTATAACCCGGAGAGGAGGAGCACGAAACGAGTTCGGGGTGACGATCGTGGAGTGGTTTATACGAACGACTTCTTCCAGCGCTCGAAGTTGGCCTTCTCTTCCGCCGATGCGTTCTCCTTGTGCACGATCTTGTACGTGTAAAAGAAATCCCCTTCATGGTCAAGCGGGATCGCGAATTCTTCGAGGTGCCCGTTATGCATCACTGTGAGCGTGCATTTTTTGTCCCTGGCATGGAAATAAGTGAGCCAATGCTGGAAGTCGTTCTTTAGCGTATAGCCATTAATGGCGAATATCTCATCCTGGATAGAAAGCCCCGCCTTCCAGGCCGGTGAATGCGGAGCGATCATGGTGATCTTTTTGTGATGCTGGTGCTCAACGGCTTTCAAGCCTAAATAACGCTCGTAAAAAGTATGCGCGTGGTGCTTCTGGAGTTCCAGTCCTAAATAACCGAAGCATTCTTTTAAATGCGGCTCGTATTGTTCGAGACCGTAAACGTATTTATCGAAGAAATCATCCAGGCCAACACCGGCCGCTTTCGAACATAGCTCAGTAAAGTCTTCTTCACTATACCCTTTTCCTTTTTTATAAAAATCCTCGTAAAGGTCTTTCAAAACCTTTTGCAAAGAGTTCTTGTGTTTGGAATGTTTCAGTATCAGTGTATCGAGCATAAAGGCAACCAGGCAACCTTCATCATAAATATTGCTTTTGCGGTAAGGGGCGCCGGGTGTATAGCCATCCAGCCAGTTATCAAAACTGCTGTCGCCAACCGATAAATTATAGCGGCCAAAACTGTGCAGGTGTTTGGTAAGTCTTTCTTCCAGGGCCTTGAAGTAGGTTGCTTCATCAAATACGCCTGAGGTCAGCAAAAGCTGATCGCCGTAATAAGTGGTCACACCTTCGTACACAAAACCGGTCCTGGCGTAATTCTCTTTGCTGTAATTGTAAGGATGCATCTCGGCCGGCCGAATGGTCTTGATGTTCCAGGTATGGAAGAATTCGTGGCAGCACAGGCCCAGGAACTCATTGTACACATTTTCGTGCATCAAATGGTACCCGGGACCGAAAGCGATGACCGTATTTTTGGTATGCTCAACGCCGTGATGGAACTTGCCGGGCAGGATGTGGAAGAGAAAATGATATGCCTGGAAGTGCGCTCCGGCAAAAAAAGCGAGCTGTTCTTCAATGAATTTCGAGAAATCCCGTTTTAGAGTTTCCTCGTTCGGATCGCATTCGCCGCTAAAGTGCAGGTAAAAGTCAATCCCCCTTACCCGGAATTGCTGCGTTACTATTTTGGCAGAGGCAAAAAAAGGAGAATCGGCCAGCTCGTCGTAGTTGGCGGCCGTTAATGTCTTTCCTTCTTTCTTCAGGGAAGTGGCAATGAAATAATTGTCGGGAATGTCTAGAGTAACTTTATGCTCCTTATCCATCAGTTCATTCACGTACATCATGCAGTTGCAGGGATTGGCGTACATGAGTTTATCATCCGAATAAGTAGAACCTGCGTTTAGGTCAGCCGCGTAATAGGCGTAGGTCACCTTTATCTCTTTGGCTCCATTGGTTTCAATCGCCCAGGTGTCCTTATCGGATTTTTTGAAAGGAAGCGCTTTCGCGTTTGTGTCAAAGGCCTCGAACTTCTTGATGTTCCTGGAGAAATTACCCAGTTCATAGCGACCGGGCCTCCAGGCCGGCAGGTTCACTTCGGCGGTCTTTCCGGTAAGTCCGCTGATGTGGAGATCAACATATAAGTAATGGGAGGCGTGGTTCTTTACATGGAGCTTATAATGGAGCATAGAATTTTGCTAGTTAAACAAAGTAACTAAAAATACTTATAACTTTGGACCGTGAAACCGATAATATTTATTTCCGCGCTGCTGCTTCTTAGCTTTTTCTGTAGTGGACAGGAGGCCGACAGTTTGCTGGAGGTATATAAGGGATACCCGGACGATTCCATGAAAGTGGATCTCCTGTATCAAAAAGGTTTTTCTTTCCGTAATAAGGATCTGCCGTCGGCCATTAAGTTTGCAAAAGCATGTTACGCGTCAGCTCTAAAGAGCAATAACAAACTTTATATAGCCAAGGCGCTGAATCTTACAGGGGTGTTACGCTCAGAGACCGGCATGCATGAAGAAGCTCTTTCCGATCTGAAGAAGGCGTTGGAGCTGCGCATTCAAAGCCGTGATACACAAAGCCAGGCCATCCTTTTAAATAACATTGGCAACGTGTACGCGCTTATGTCTGACAATAAGCAGGCCCTTTTGTGTTACGAACAGGCTTTGCAGACAGCGAAAGGCATACAGGATGACCGATGGATCAACGGCTCGCTTTTTAGTATGGCCGAGATGCAGACCAATTTGAAGATGTATGCGCAGGCAGAAGGAAACCTGTATACCCTGATCGGGTGGGCGCAGGACCGAAACGATTATGAGATCCTGGGCATGTGCTACATGAACATGAGCCTTTGCAAACTGGCCAAAGGAGATACAGCCGCGGCAGAGGCTTATCAAATGCAGGCCGTAGATATTGCGGATATGACGGAAGATGATATCCTTCGTGCCGACGCTTTGTGCGCTTTGGGAAATAGCTACCTGTCGCAAAAGAGATACAAAGAGAGCCTGAAACATTTGCAGGAAGCTTGTTCCATTGCCACGAGGAACAAGTATGCGGAAGGACTTCTTGCTACGTGGAAAGGTTTATCAGAATATCATAACCAAACCGGTTCACATAAAGAAGCATTTGGGTATTTGGCCAGGCACGATTCCGCGATGGCCTTCCTGAATTCCCAAAAGGGAGAGAGCTTCGCCGCGCTGTGGAAGGAAATAGAAAGGCCTGTCGAAAATAAACCCGCCGCCTTTTCCCTTAAGAATAATATTTTTGAATCGATCATGATCGGGGCCTTTCTGGTTCTCCTGTTAGTTGTTCTAATTAACCGCGCCAATGAGCAAAAAGCGTAAAAAGGACAGCGAAGATGGGTTGGTGTATTCTACCAACCGCGATCTTTCATTTGAGCGTGCAGATGAAGGAGGGGAGGAACACCTCCATCCTTCTGAACAAAACCTGCGCATCCATCTCGATCGCCTGGGTGGCGGAAAATTCGTTTCCCGGGTTGCAGGTTTTGCAGGTTCGGAAGAGGAGCTCGAAAAGCTGGGAAAGGAGCTCAAGCAAAAATGCGGGGTAGGAGGTGGTGTAAAGAACGGCGACATACTGATACAAGGCGACCATCGCGATAAAATACTGGCCTTACTTCTTAAGGCAGGTTATCATGCCAAAAAAGCCGGCGGCTGATATTAACAAAAGCTAACGATTTGTTGATGTAATTTAACGTGCCGTATAGCGCCTTTGCCTTATTTTTGTTGTGCAAAGGTGAACACCCCAAAAGAGCTTGTTGTTTTCTAACAAGCCGTCTTTAGCCGCCTTGCGCATGTTCATGCGTACACGGCTTTTTTATATCCTCTTGTTATGCCTTCCTGCTCTGCAGCAAATGCGTGCGCAGGCAAGCCTTCCGTTAACGCGTACAACCTGGTCGGCCACACCTACAGGATGGACCGATACCGGCATGGGAACTTATACCTCTGCCTTGGGCTGCGACGGCAACAGCAACCGCGGGCGCATGGATAATACCGGCGATCAGACACAGGTTTTCTTTAGCGGTACGGGAATACAATTGAGCTTTGACCTGCAGGGAAACGCGATCGGTGCTACGTCTTCCTTGCTGGTTGAGGAATCGGCTGATGGAACGACATGGACAACGCTCGCCACAATTTCAAACATCGCCGGAACCTGCGTTACGTACTCGTATAATCTAACCTGCGCCACCACGGCCTACGTGCGTTGGACCTATACCAAGGTAACGGGCAACCTGGCCATAGACAATGTTTCCATTACTACCGGAACTTGTGGCGGGGGAGGTGGTACGATCTGCCCGCTTATGACCGGCGCTGTGCTGAACAGTTGCAATAACCCGGGGTGCAATGAGGGCGACGCGGAGATCCTGCTTTTTAATTCGGGCTCGTACTCGATTACAGTTTCGTCTTTTCCTTCGCAGACCGTCAAATATCATGGTAACACAACTAATTATAACAACAATACCGTAGATGCTTATACCGGAACCGTATCTTCCAATACGGCCACTACAGCAGGACTCAACGGCACAACAGGTTGCAGCGGCGGTTTTGTAGACGCTGTCTCGGCCGGAACTATTCCTGCTTACAGCACATTCATCATGGTGCCTAGTTCATTTTGTTATGCTAATTATGATTTCTCTAATCTCTGTGCCAATTTCAGTCCCATTTATGTAGTGTATTTCGCCACCACAGGTTGGAATACCAGCGGTAACATGGCCAATTACCAGGCGGGGGTAAATCCCAAGTACCTGGTGGCTGATTTTTCCTGGGTGGCAGGATGCTCCAAGGAATATTATACCTATGATGCCGGACAGGAATACTCCGGTGGGGCAGGGAGCGGCGACGGGGCTTCGGTAGCATTTCCGCAACCGGCAAGTACAGCTTCGGCAAGTCCAACCGCGCCAAGTGTGTATAACGGAGCAGGAAGTTGCTCCTTGCCGCTCATTTTGCCGGTAGATCTTTTGAGCTTTACCGTAAAGCGCACTTATTTGCATGAAGCGGAATTGAGCTTTACCACGATAGCCGAGGAGAATATACGTGAGTTTATTATAAGCAAAAGTTACGATGGAAAACAGTATGAGTGGGTAAGCGAACACATCGCGAAGAATCAGCCGGCCGGCACCAATTATCTTGCGTATGACAAAGTAGGCGAGTACCCGGGGGATATGATCTATTACCGCCTTGCCGAAAAGGACCTGAACGGGATCACAAAGATCATAGGTAATTGCGTGCTGGAGCTGAAACCTTCAAAAGAAATTACGGTAGCCCAGTCAGAGACCGAGTTGCTTATTGATACACCCGGTGGATTGAATTTGCTGGAAATGTATGGTCCTACCGGCCAATTGGTGCACAGCGCGCGCGGGAATGAGGAGATACTTCGCTATACGATCGAAAAAAGTAATAGGCAGCATGGCATTTACCTGGTTTCCATGATCGATCTATCGGGAAAGGTTTTTGTGAAGAAAATTGTCTTGTAAAGGCCACATTTTAGTTAATTAACTGTTCATATTTTAATGACCATTTTTTTACTTGTTCATTGACCGTTTTGCACTAATTTTACCGGGCAAGTGAACACCCCAAAAGAGTCCCGTTTCACGGGAAATTCTAAAGCCGCTTGTATCAAAAAATTACGATGAAGAAAATTACTTTTTGGGGCTTCCTGTGTTTCCTGCTGTTATCGGCTTCGCTACCCGCGCAATGTTTACAAATTGAAAGTATCCTGGTGGATGCCTGCGTGCCCGGCGGTGGCTGCACCGGCTCGCAAAGCCCGAATTGCAATTGCGAAGGCAAGAACGAAATGGTGTTGTTCAAAGTAGGAACAAGCCCCATCAACACAACCAGTCTCACCGTTACCTGGCCCAATAACACCTTCAGAGGCTGGGCTCAGAACGCGAACACGGCGTCTAATGTAGCTACGCTTAATTCAACCATCGTATCCTGCGGATTTTTAAAAGAGCCCATCGGAAATATCCTGCCGGCGAATTCAGAAGTGCTTATCATCACCTCGTGGGATATGTGCACAGGCGCCAACTCCTTTGCCAATTTGCAGGATACCCTTGTCGTGCTTTTCCAGGACACGGGGAATTTCCAGGGACATTTTGCCAATCATAATAACAGCGGCACCATTACAGGCACACCAACCGGGCCGGTTGCCTTGCGGAGTCTTGTAATGAATTACCCTCCGCTTGGATGTACAGAGGCCGTAACGTACGACAGAAGTCTTTTGGTGAACACCTTCGGAACTTACGGGGGCACTTCGGCGCAGAACGACGGGTCAACCGTTCTTTTCACCGCAGGAGGAATTGCCACCTATGTCAATTATGGTTGCCAGGCGCCATATATTCCTTTGATCGCGGATGCGGGAGCTAACGCGAGTGTTTGCAGTAACGACACGGTCGCCATGAACGGATCTCTTTCAGGTCCTGTACTTTCTTATACATGGACGGGAGGAAGCGGAACATTCTCCAATCCTTCGGCTGCCAATACAAATTACATGCCCGGTAGCGGTGATGTGGGAACCATCACGCTTTATCTTACCGCCACGGGTAAATGCGCCGGAGGAATAACCGACAGTATGCAGCTTACGATCCTTCCTGTTCCCTCACCAACTATTTCTGTAAGTGCGGGTCCGGTATGTTCCGGAAATACCTTCGTGCTTTCAGTGAATACACAAAACGGTACAACCTACACCTGGAATCCCAGCGGTGGAAACGGGAACAGTTTTACAGTCACACCGGTTTCCCCCAGCGTTTACACAGTTAATGCGATGAACAGTTGCGGAACCGCGATCGATACTTATACGTTGGATGTTCATCCTTTGCCTTCTGTTGTAGTTACCAACGATACAATTTGCAATGGCAATACAGGATCGCTCACAGCTTCGGGCGCCGCAACCTATACCTGGAGTAATGGCACCAACGGCGCCACGCTGAATGATAATCCTTCCTCTACAACACAATACACGGTCGTGGGCACTGATGCTAACGGTTGTCTGGATACAACCGTAGCAACGATCGCTGTAGGGCAACTCGCAATTGTAAGTGCTGTCTCTGATACAGTTTGCCAGGGAAGCAACGCTTTGCTTACCGCTTCCGGCGCAGCAACGTATACCTGGAGTAATTCACAAAACGGCAGCTCTATCTCGGTTACTCCATCTTCAACTACAAACTACACAGTCACCGGAACGGATAGCAACGGTTGTTCCGACACGGCTGTGGCCACCGTGCTTGTGAATTCTCTTCCGCCGGTCTCCGTCAACAATGCTTCGGTTTGCCCGGGCGATACAACTACCTTAACTGCAAGCGGCGCTTTAACGTATACCTGGAGCACGTCGCAAAACGGAAACTCTATTTCGGTCAGTCCGGCTTCAGCAACTTTATATACAGTAAGCGGGACTGACGCGAATGGCTGTGTGAACAGCTTTATTTCAACGGTTACCATAAACCCGCTGCCTGTTCTTGTAGTGAATACACCAATTACCTGCGCGGGTATTTCTACAACCTTGAGTGTTTCGGGCGCGGTCACGTATACGTGGAGTACTTCGCAAACTGGACCTTCAATTTCCGTTCCGGGGAGCGGGGCTTCTTATACAGTTACAGGGGTAGACGCGAATGGATGCCTGAACTCGATCATTACATCGGTGAGCATATTGCCGCCGCCCGCGGCCCAAACGATCACCGGCAGCAGTGTCATCTGCGCGGGTGACAGCGGTGTTCTTTCAGTGATCCCCGGTCCTTATACATTTAGCTGGAGTGGTCCCGGAACCTCCTCGGGTGGTGTTTCAGTGGCAGTAACGCAGGCCGGAGTTTATTCGCTTACTGCCACAAACGCGTGCGGTAGCGCTACAACGCAGTTTACCGTAGATGTAAGTGATCCGCAGGCGGGGTTTGTGCCCAACGCTGTAACTTTGAACGCGCCTGCAAGCTTTACATTCACAAATTCTTCGCTCGGCAACCAGCTGTCCAATTACTGGAATCTTTCAAACGGAAGTACGTCGGTGCAGCTGAATCCAACCGCGACCTATACCGCCGAGGGAGGTTACATTGTTTCGTTGGTGGTAACCGATGTGTATGGTTGCAAGGACACGGCCACACTGACTGTTTATGTAACCGACTCAGTGATACCGGTGATAGTGCCCAATATTTTTTCACCCAATGGCGATCAGATCAATGATATTTTCAGCATAAAGGGCAGCCGGCTTTCACAATTTAACTGCATTGTATATGACCGTTGGGGTTTGAAGCTTTACGAATGGAGCGATCCTACCGGGGGTTGGGATGGCAGGAATGCTAAAAACGGTTTAGCTGTTTCTGATGGAACCTATTATTTTTTAGTGACTTACGTAGATCAAAAGGGAAAACCGGTGGTTAAAGAGGGTTTTCTTGAATTAGTAAGATAGTTGCCCTATTGAGCGAAAAAGTCCCGATTTTTTTGTCAATTTTCAGTATATTAGCGCTTTAAACCAACTTTTTGGAAAAAAGAGTAATATACTTTATTGTATTATTCACGCTACTGTGTAGTGCTTCGCGTGCGCAATATTTTTCCAAGCGCGATTCCTGGAAGAAAGAACGCAAGGAAGTGATCCTTGGCGGCGGTGTTTCAAACTTCCTAGGCGACCTGGGAGGATTGAACAAAGTAGGAACACACTACAGCTACGCCGACCTTGAGCTGGCACTTACGCGGCCAACGGCATCCATCGGTTATCGCTACAGGTTGAATAAGCGTTTTTCTTCACGCACCGATCTCTCTTTTTTAATGATAGGTGGAAATGATAAACTTACTCAGGAAAAGTTTCGCCATAACCGCAATCTCCACTTTAAATCGAATATCTTTGAGTTTGCCACTAATATAGAGATGTCGTTGAGTTTTGACAGGCATGGTAACCGCTACCATATCAAAAAAACCCTTTTGCGCAGGTATAAAGCTTACAGCTCGTATTATTACCTATTCATTGGAATAGGAGCTTTTTACTTCAATCCCAAAGCCAATTATGCCGGTAACTGGTATGCGTTGCAGCCATTAAGTACAGAAGGCCAGGGTTTGCCCGGCGGGGCAAAAAAGTATAAACTTTATTCGTTCTCGGTGCCAATAGGTATTGGAGCCAGGTTCAAGTTGAACGCGAAATGGACCGTTGGAATTGAATACAATTTCCGTAAAACATTTACCGATTATATTGATGATGTGAGCAGTGTGTATTACGACCGAGCTAAATTGCTTGCGATGAAAGGTCCCGTGGCCGTTGCACTTGCCGATCCAAGCCTTGGTCTGATACCTGGAGCCACTACACCAAACGGTGACGGTACAGGTGCGCAGCGCGGCAATACCCGCGATAAAGATTCTTACATGAACCTCGAGATCAAAGTAGGTTACGTGCTCAACCCCCGCAAAAAACGCCGCATCACCAAAGCCAAGTTCTAGGTTTGGTGTGGTATTTGTTATATTTTCTTAAATCCCGAAGCCTAAAAGGGGGGATTTACATAAAAGGGTAATATACCCATTGAATTTTCGTTAATTTTAAACCAAAACTGATACTATGAAGCGCAGATGGATGAAGATGACCCTGGTTACTGTGAGTATTGCTTTGCTGTCCTTTACCACCGTAAGTTATTTCTTCGATAAGAACCAGGTGATCCTGGAGATCATGATGAGCGGTCTCAACAACGCGCACTATGAACCTAAAAAGGTTGACGATAATTTCTCGGCGCGCTTTTTTGATCTCTATATGAAACGTATCGATTATACCAAAATGTTCCTGCTGCAGCCTGATGTGGAGAACATGGGAAAATACAAGACGAAAGTAGACGACCAGATACAGAACGAGACCTTCGAACTTTTTGAACTTTCGAATGAACTGATCACGCGCCGCATTTCCGAAAAAGAAACATGGTACAAAGAGATCCTCGCTAAACCATTTGATTATACCGTCAACGAAGAATATGAGACCGACGGGCAGAAGACAGAGTTTGCAAAGAATGAGACCGACTCGCGGAACAAATGGCGCCAGTATTTGCAGTATCATACGGTGGCCCGCCTGAACGAATTGTTAGAAGCCAATGAAAAGATAAAAAATACGAAAGATACTACCGCGAAAGTACGCCCTTTTGATTCTTTAGAAGTGGAGGCGCGCTCGAAAGTGGTGAAGACCATGAATGATTATTTCAAACGATTGAAAAAGCGCACCAAAAAAGACCGCTACGGAGATTATGTGAACAGCATAGCGGCCATGTATGATCCGCACACCGAATTTTTTGCCCCCAAGGAGAAAAAGAAATTCGACCAAAGCATGAGCGGCCAGTTAGAAGGAATAGGAGCGAGGCTGCAACAGAAAGACGATTATATCAAGGTGAGTGAACTTGTTGTGGGCGGCCCCGCTTACAAACAGGGAGAGATCAAAGCCGGCGACTTCATTATTAAAGTAGGGCAGGGTTCAGCAGAGCCGGTTGATATTGTAGGAATGGACATTGATGACGCGATCGACCTTATTAAAGGAAAGAAAGGTACCGAGGTAAAGCTCACCATTAAGAAACCGGATGGTTCCATTAAGACAGTATCCATTATCCGCGAGATCATTGAATTGGAAGAAACATACGCACATTCGGCGGTGATCGATAACGGTAGGTCAAAGACCGGTTACATCAAACTCCCTACTTTCTACAGCGACTTTACCCGTACCGGCGCACATCATTGCGCTGCTGATGTAAAAAAGGAGATACTGAAACTGAAGGAACAGAACGTAAGCGGCATTGTGCTCGACCTGCGCGATAACGGTGGAGGATCCTTATCGGAAGTGGTGGAAATGGGCGGCCTGTTTATTAAAGATGGTCCTATTGTGCAGGTACGTAAAAAGGATGGCAAAACGGATCAGCTGTTGGATAAGAACCCGGAACAGCTGTATGACGGGCCTTTTGTTGTAATGGTCAATCGCAACAGCGCGTCGGCATCCGAGATCATGGCGGCCGCTATGCAGGATTACAAACGCGCAGTAGTGATAGGTTCGCAATCGTTCGGTAAAGGAACGGTGCAGTCTTTCCTTAATCTTGATAATTATATTTTGCCACAGTTCGACTCATTAAAGCCACTGGGCGAGGTGAAGATCACCATGCAGAAGTTCTACCGCATCAATGGCGGAGCAACGCAACTACGGGGCGTAATGCCTGATATTCAACTGCCGGATCCTTATTCCTATATTGAAACCGGGGAGAAAGAACTAGACAACCCAATGCCGTGGGATGAGATCGCCAAAGCGCAATACCAGGCCTATACCGCTATCAATTACGAGAAGCTGAAAAAGGCCAGTGCCGACCGCATTAAGAAGAGCAAGGAATTCAACCTTGTGGATGTTGAAGCAAAAACAGTGAAATCGAAAAAGGACGATACCAAATACAGTCTCAACCTTGAGAAATACGCCGCCGAGGCTAAAAAATACAAAGAAGACAACAAAAAATTCCAGGACCTGAGCAAAGACCTGAAAGGTTTTGATGTGAGCCTGATGCAGGTTGACCTGGAGCGCCTGGCGGCGGATACCAACAAACTGAACCGCGAGAAAAAATGGGCACTTAACCTGAAGAAGGACCTTTACCTACAGGAGGCAACCCACGTTATTTCTGATATGAAATAATACCGGACGGTAAGCTTTAAGATCTGGTTCTATTTTTTGCTCGAGAGAGAATCACCGTAATAGGTGTATAGAAGCCTTACGATCTGCATGGATTTATTGATCGGATCGCGTGTCACGTAAGAGGTTGGAATGCCCGTGAGCGCGTCGGTCACATACCCCGTCTCACTGATCAGCACACCGTTCTTGTAGTGTTTTTCCATGTCCAGGAAATTCTTTTTGTCGTAGGTAAAAACATCTTTGATCTCAACCGGTGTGGCCGCGTTGGAGGTGTATTTTTTCTCGATCAGCTGGCCCTTTTCGTTGTAGGCAAGATCGGTCACCTGGTTGATCCAGGTAGCCGTAAAGGTCTCGTTATACTGCTTGGGTTGCTGATTCGTGTTGAAAGTAACAATGATCTCCTTAAAGGGTCTGTCCTCGTCGTTGAGGCATAATTTTTTGTATTGTGTGGCCGACGAATACGCATACTTGAACTTTTCTTCGAACTGTTTCTGCTGAAGGCCGAGAACGAAAACCGACCTGTCGACGCTGGCATTGGTCTCCTTGCAATAAAGTATGCGCACCACGCGATCCAGACTATCATACCAGTAATAGGTGCTGTTATACGAGCTCCCGTCGTTAAATCGTTTGCACGAAAGGTTGCCCTCCTTATACTGGAAAGTGGTGGAAAGCGTATCGAACTCATATACGTTCTTCGAATAGGTGCTTCCGGCCTTTACGAGGCGGTGGCGCTTGTAGACAGGCGCTGTCTGAAAATCTTTCTGGATGATGCGCTTGATGACCGTGTAATAGCAGCGTGTGATGCGCCCAAGGCTGTCAAACTCGTAATGACGGCTGAGGTCCTTATCCTCGGCGATCTGCCAATCCTTTTTATCCACCATGTCGAAGACAATGCTTTTGATCTTATGCTTTTTGATCTCTTCGAAATTGAAATCGGGGATGTTATCGGCTACATGCTGGATAGGAGGATGGAAGACCTGGGCCTGCAGGGTGATGCAGAAAAAGATCGCGGATATGTTTGTAAAAAACCTCATTTCAATAGTTCAAGCGCTTCCGGTACGGATAGAACGGGAGCGCTGCATGCATTATTACGGCATACGTACACGCGGGTTTCACCGGTTGTATGCCTGTTTTTTAGCAGGTAGGCCCCGGATGCCGTTTTGCTGTAAACAAAAATGGCATTTGGATGGTAATGTTCCGCAAGGCGCGACCTGAATTCATCAACATCTTTACCAACAACGCAGACCTCGTAGAAGGGGAAATTAGCCTGCAGGGCTGCGATGGCCCAGTTCGTGTTCGAATAGAGCGCCCTGCTTATTTCTGTCTGCATCCTGCCAAGCATACGCTCCGCTGTTTCCTTGTAAGAACTTGTACCGGTTAGGCTGTAAAGCGCTTTAAGGTTCAGCGCCATCTGTGAGTTAGAAGCCGGGATCACATTGTCACTTACATCGAAGTTGCGGGATACAAGGGGCTCTCCACGTTTGGGACTGAAATAGAACAATCCCTGTTCTTCCGAATAGAAATTAGAGAAGCAATGTTCCGTTAATCGCACGGCCGTTTGGAGGTCTTTTTCATTCCCCGTACTGCAGAACGAAGCTATAAAAGCGTCAATGATAAAAGCGTAGTCATCCAGGAACGCGTTTCCATAGCCTTCCGCACCCTTGGCGCAGCGAAAAATCGAGCCATCCGCCTTTACCATCGTTCTCATAACAAATTGCAGGTTCTTTTGTGCCCGGTCAATGAATTTCTTGTCTCCAAAGCTCGCATAGGCCTCACAGAGGCCCCGGATCATCAATCCATTCCAGGAGGCAATGATCTTATCATCCAATCCGGGCCTTATTCTTTGATCCCGCCTTTTCATCAGTTTTTCCTTGCTCTCCCATATCACCTGGTCAAGCACTTCCTGGCTGATAGCATGTTTCTCAAGAATAGCCTTTTCGGGCATTCCTCTCAATAAGATGTAGGCTTCATCTTCCCAATACCCCAGCTCGTTCACAGAATAATAATCAGCGAAAACCGCAAAATCCTTTTTCAGGATCTCCTGTAGTTCTTCTTTTGTCCAGATGTAGAACAAACCTTCTTTCCCTTCGCTGTCGGCATCCAGTGCGCTGTAAGAACCGCCTTCGGGCGAGGTCATCTCTCTTTCAAGGAAGGCCACGGTCTCGTAAACCACTTGTTTGTAAAGCGGATCTTTATGCTGGCGATAAGCTTCACTATACAACGTTATCAATTGCGCATTGTCGTAAAGCATTTTTTCAAAATGCGGCACTTTCCATAGCGGATCGGTACTGTAACGGGCAAAACCACCGCCCAATTGATCATAAATACCTCCCTCCGCCATTTTACGCAGCGTAAGGTGTACTTGCTGCAACGACTCTTCGTTGTTAGCGAGAACGCCAAAACGGAGCAAAAAAAGATAATTTCCCGGCATCGGGAATTTGGGCGCCCCCTGGTTGCCCCCTTCTTTTTTGTCAAATCTTTTCGACCATTTAGTTACCGCTTCGGTCATCTCTTCCATGCTGAGCACCGCCCGGTCATCTTCAACCGCCGGCGCGAACTCGCTTACCTGTTTTATTCCCTGGGTTAGTTCTGCAGCGTATTCTTCCACTTTATTGCGGTTCTGTTTATAGAGTGTTGCCAGGTTGCGCAGGATGTCGTTCCACTTTTGTTTCTGGAAATACGTACCTCCGTAAATGGGCCTGCCATCAGGAAGCACAAAGCAATTGAGTGGCCAGCCTCCGTGGCCACCCATCAACTGCACGGCCGTCATGTAAATATGATCCACATCCGGTCGCTCTTCGCGGTCGACCTTAATATTTACGAAATGCTCGTTCATTAACGCGGCAGTTGCTTCGTCTTCGAACGATTCGTGTTCCATCACGTGGCACCAATGGCACGAGGAATAGCCAATGCTCACCAAAACCAGTTTATCTTCTTTCTTAGCGCGTTCAAAAGCGGCATCGCCCCACATCTCCCAGTTCACGGGGTTATGCGCGTGCTGCTGCAGGTACGGACTTTTAGCGTGTATAAGCGAATTTGTATGTTTCATAAACAAAAAATCCGGCCGCGGGACCGGATCTTTCTAAAGATTTTTGTTCTCTTATTTTTTTAACGCCTTGCTTTGCCAGAAATATAGCCCGAGAAACAATGCATCCATGATAACCCCAAATATGTTCATTTGTACACTATTGGAAATGAGCAACACGCCATTAGCAATGGCATAAAAAATAAATCCCTTATATTTCAGATTCCACATTTGTAGCGCGCCATAGAAAGAAGTAGCGAATAGTAGAAGCCCCACGCCACAATACAATGAGAATTTAACAGTACCAAGCTCGAGGAGTTGTCTCATCTGTTGCAATTGTTCTTCTTTTACTTCCGGAGCCTCTTCCATTTGAGTATAGAGTTTTGCCATGAAGTTCATCAACGGTTTGGCAAATACTAAGCCTAACAATGAAAAGAATCCAAAAAAACAAGTATAGATAAAAGTCAGTACACAAAGTACTTTTAACCCTCGGGGTTTTTCTTCCGGAACGAATTCAGACGTTTCCATATAGGATCGCTTATTTGTAGCTAATGTAGTCTTTTATGAGCTGCAGATTCTCGTTAAATCTTGCAATGTTCTTGTTGTAAAAATCCACCATGATCAGCTCCTCCAGTGTATAACGCTTGCCGTCAATGAATCCTACGATCCAGGCATCTCCCTGACCTTTTCGTATGGCTTTTTGTCTTTGTGCCTCGGCGAGGTGTATACCATTGAACTTGCCTTGTGTAAAACGTGTAATGCCATCGGGGTAATCCACTATTTCGGGGGTACCAAACTCCGCCAGGTGTTTCCATTTGTAATTCCTGGGGAAACGATAGGCGGCTATCTGCACCTTAAAGATCATTTTCTCTGAACAGATCTTTTCTCCGATGGCTAGCAACGCCGCGTATACTTTAGGGTCATTCAGGCTTTTTCCTTTCAACGCCGAGAAATCAAGTGTTTTAAATTCAGCGCAGGGATTAGTGGTAGTAACAGTAGGCGTTGGGTCCGGCTCTAGCCTGAACGAATCAGGAACCGAGGTCATGGTATCCATCATCGCGATCATGTCGTTCAGTTTTTTCTGCTTTGCTACTTCCGGATCCACATAGCCATCCTTCACCAGGTGGAAATCCTTGTGGATCTCAACGAACTTATCCAGTTTTTCAATATTCAGCTCTTCCTTTACTTCCGGATAACCTGTTGAACGCACTGTAAACACATAGGTTTCTCCGGGACTTAAAGCAACCAGGTATTTCCCGGTCTTCGCGTTCGAAGAGAAAGGACCAATGATCTCCCCTGTACTTTTCTTGGCTATCTCCAGCTGGCCTTCCATTGGTTTTCCATTGCCATAAATAACCCCAAGCACCATGGCAAGAACAGGTTTATCACCAAGGATACCGGGAGTTACGGTGAAAATATCCTGCGAGCCGTTACCGCCGTGCGTGATACGGTTAGAGGAGAAATACCCCCTGTCGCCTTTGGCATTGATCACGTAATAACGGTCATCATCGGTTGTGTTCAAAGGATAACCCATATTGATAGGATCGATCCATGCGTTCTCTTTCCGGATGGTATAGAAGATATCGTAATCGCCAATGCTGTTATGGCCCTGCGAACTGAAGAAAAGTGTTACACCATCCGGGTGAATGAACGGGGAGTCTTCGTCGTATTTGGTATTGATCGTGGGCCCCAGGTTCTTTACATTTTTCCAGCTTCCGTCTTCCTGTTTTTCGGCCACGTAAATATCACGCCCGCCTATACCGCCCGGCCGCTCACTGGTAAAATAAAGGAGCTTCCCGTCGGCTGTGATCGAACAACCGCCTTCATACCAATTGGTATTGATGTCTCCTTTCAGTCTTTCAGGAGCGATCCAATCATCGCCTTCCAGGGTGCTTATGTAGATGTCACCGCTGTCTTTTTCCGTACTTCTATATACAAAGAGTGTTTGTCCATCGGGAGAGATAGCGATCGAAGCGTCGAATTGTTTTGAATTAAGCTGGGGGATGCCCAATCCTTCCGACCAGGTCTCTTTGGTTTTGGTAGAAACAAAAATGTCTTCGTAATAGATACCATGTTCCGGATCGGGCTTGAACTTTCCGTTCATCATACCGCCTGTACTTTTTGTTCCGCGGTAGGTATACATCAATACAGATTCATCGGCCGACAGCACCGGCGAGTATTCCTGCTCCTTACTATTAACAGGCTCTCCCAGGTTACGGATCTCCGCTTCGAGCATGGTTTGCGTCATGCGTTTACCGGATTGCGAGTTCGCCACTAATTTCTCGGCCTCTTTCCTTTGAAATTCTTCTGCAGGATTTGTGGCCAGGAATTTATTGAAGTAGGTGATGGCCTCATCGAATTTATAATTGAGGTGATAGGCCTTACCAAGCTGTAGAAGGATACCCTGCTCACCCGGCTCCATTTCATAGGCTTTCTCAAAAAGGAACATGGCCTCCTGCTTCTTGTCGGGCAGGTGCATGGAGCAGATACCCTTCTGGTATTTATAATAGGCGTTCTTCGGATCTTTCTTTTCCAGCTTGCCGTAAGTTTCATAGGCACGTTGGTAATCCTCCGTTTCCATATAGAATTCCGCATCCTCGTTCAGCGCGTCAATGCTTTGAGCGATCGACCTTCCGCTAAACGCGAGCACGGCTAATAATAGAAACACTTTCCTCATTCCGAAAAATTACTGCCTATAAAAGTCCGACAATAAGAAGCCTGCACGGAGTAGCACGACCTCTACTTATTTACACGGCATTGTTAATTAGTGTGGATATCCATTAACACCTGTCTGTTCAAAAGTCGGTGCGATCAAAAGTCTTATCGGAAGGTCAGCAATGAAAAGATCAGAGATCAACTTCGAGCACAACGGGACAATGATCGCTGTGCATGGCGTCGGGAAGTATGAAGGAATATTTCAATTTGTCTTGCAGGTCTTTTGTTACGATGTTGTAGTCGAGACGCCAACCCAGGTTTTTGGCGCGCGAATTGGCGCGGTAGCTCCACCAACTGTATTGATGCGGTTCTTTGTTGAACTCGCGAAAAGTATCTACATAACCGGCGTCCACAAATTTGTCGAACCACGCTCTTTCTTCCGGCAAAAAACCGGAGCTCTTCGCGTTGCTGATGGGATTATGAATGTCGATGGCCTTATGACAGATATTATAATCGCCGCTGATGATGAGCTTGCTTCTTTTTTTACGAAGATCATTACTGAAATCCAGGAAATCATCGAGCCATTTCATTTTAAAGGCCTGGCGCTCGTCGCCACTGCTGCCGCTGGGATGATAAACACTCAATATAGAAGTATCACCAAAGTCGGCGCGAATAACTCTTCCTTCATCATCATATATTTTCATGCCGCAGCCGTATACAACCTTGTCCGGTTTTTGTTTGCTCAACAAAGCAACTCCGCTATATCCTTTTTTCTGCGCGGGATACCAATAATGGTGATAACCCAGTGCTTCAAAATCAAGTACACCAAATTGTTCGGGACTGGCCTTAATTTCCTGGAGGCAGAGCACGTCTGGATCGGCAGCTTTTAACCAATCGAGGAAACCTTTTCCCATAGCGGCCCGTATACCGTTGACATTATAAGTAATGATCTTTTTTACCATCTGCGGCCATAAAATTACCAAGCCTGTAAATAGGCCTGAAAAAAACTTATTAAGACAATATTTTGTTATATTTGAGCATTGTTAAGATATTGGTTATCTTAGATATATTCCTTATTTTTGTGGGTCAAGCCAACAAAAGTACGGATAGAATATTGGAAAGAAGACCCGGTCTTCCTAACAAATAAAATGTAAATAGATGAAATTTAGGTACTTAGCCATCGTCATCATGCTTTTTGGAGCTCTCCCGGGCTTCGGGCAAAAATTCAGATTCAGTGAATTCTCTTTCGCTAATAACGGCGGCCCCGGAACTCCCAATGATCCTATTGGCGGAGCCGGTTATCATGGAAGCCCTGACTGGGTAGAGATATACAATACTTCCAGCACCGCTACCTATAGCTTGAGCGGATGGTACCTGAGCGACGACCGTTACAACCTGCGCAAATGGCAATTTCCAACACAAATTCCTTTAGGCAATTATCTCAAGGTAGACAGCCATAAGGTGGTGGTTATTTTTCTTTGTGGTCATGATGCGGCCGTGATCGCCGCCGCGGGCACCAATAGCGCCACAATTGGTGTTGACCTGCACACTAACTTTTCAGTAGATCAAACTAAACCCGGTACCAAGATCTATTTATCAGAGAACAACGGTAGCCTTGTGAATGTAAGGGATTCGATCGATGTATACCGCTACAAAAATAAACCCGGCCACTCGTGGGGCAGAGAGTTCAGGCAGGATGGCGGACTCGCTAATCCTCCCTCGCCTCACACCTGGCTCATTCCTCTTACCTGGAAACTTTATCAAACCCCAACACCGGGTTTACCCAATCCCTATCATCCGGCGGGCGTAGCCATTCCAAACCCACCGGCATGGTATGTAGATTATTGTCCAACCCCACAGGTCACGCCCAAGCCCGGATATTATGCCGGTGGCCCGCCGGCATTGACGATAACCGATACGGCATGCGCTTTAGGGGTCAACAACGCCTGGTATAATTACCAGGGATACGGCAACGTTGAGATAAATGGAACAAACGATTGTACGCCTCCTGTCTATAATAGTACCGCTCAGGGTTTTTCTCAGGTAGTTTCGGGGGGAACACCGGGGACTCCGTTGACAGGAAATTTTAATGCGGGGCCTCCACCTAATTTGGGCCCTGTAGCCATGGTGCGGATCATGACCCATGATGCCTCTGTGCCGCAACGCTACCTCGACGGTTTTGAGTTCTACGGAGCTTACCTGGATGATACTTTGCGTCAATATCATCAGATGAGTGTTACCTGCGTTTGTGTGGATACAAATCTATTCCTGCAGGCATTGCCGCCGGCCAAGGATTCTATGCCAATGATCATTCATCATTTTGATAAGAACGACAAAGATGCTTTTAAAGGGATCGGGCAGGGCCAT
The DNA here is from genome assembly GCA_964387075.1 of uncultured Flavobacteriaceae bacterium. Taxonomy (GTDB): domain Bacteria; phylum Bacteroidota; class Bacteroidia; order B-17B0; family Aurantibacillaceae; genus PALSA-968. The sequence continues at coordinate 136,142 of CAYLVB010000005.1, read as the reverse complement.
GTGCGAAAAGTAGATTTCTTTAACCCGATTGGTCCCGGCACCAACCGCAAGCAATGGCAATTCGTTTTCAGATCAGAGGATGAGTATGGGTATAACTACCGTGTAAATTCAAAACTGTTCACGGATGCCACTTTGGGATACAGTGACCGAAGTGATTTCCGCGAGATCCTGTTCCGGTCGGCCGCTGAAGAGAATTACCTTTTCCCCGGCTTACTGGCTCCCACCAATCAATTCCTTCCCGCGCACATTCGCGATTTCTTTAACCATACCATGGGTTTAAGACATAAATTAAAATACGAGCAGGCGCATTACGCGCCAACGTATATGGTCATCAATGGACTTCCCCATGGTATCTATTATATAAAGGAACAGATCGATACGCTGTATACCGGCTATTATTACGACCGGTATCGCGCGGCTATCGTTGCTAACAATATTTACGGGCCTGCGCAAAACGTGTCGCCGGTAACTACACCAACCGGGCTTACCCAATGGAACTGGTTCTACAGTTGGGCCATGCAAACCAACACCAACGTGCACGTACCAACCTTGTATTACCGCATCTCCGATTCACTTGACTTCAACTCGCTCAACGATTACATGATCTACAACATGTTGAGTGTAAATACGGACTTTATCAAACGTTACGGTATCTGGTGGAAAGGTTTGCCCAATGATACGGCCGATCATCGCACCACACAGGCCAAGTGGCGTTTTGCATTAAGCAATACAGATTTTACATGGGGATATGACAGGTTTAACTCCGCTGGAGTTGCCAACCTCACGCCAACCAGCGATCCCTGCGATTTTATGGCAGGTTACAGCCTCAGTTGGCCTTCTTATGGGAATAACGCCGGTAATGGCTCCTATCCCATCGTGCCACTTTGGTTCAAATTAATGGCCAACGATACATTCAAAAGCGAATTCATCACGCGCTATTCCGATCTGTTGAACACAGCACTTACCTGCGACTCGCTCACCGATCACCTCAAGTACGTCCGAAGTCTGCTTACCAAGAACTCAATGGCCGGTCACGCATGGTATAACATGGGCGACGCCAATGGGGTTTGCATCGGTTGCGACTCCGTAAAGTATTGGAACGACCAGCTTGACAGCATGAAAATTTACATCATGCAGCGTTGTACTTTGGTTAACCAGGGATTAACAAACTGTTTCCCCGAGATCCAGGGTCCGTTTAACCTCTGCGTTAACGTGGATCCGCCTAATTCAGGTTACGTGCAACTGAACTCGCTTACCCTTAAGAATTTTATCTGGAACGGAAAATATTTCGACAGTATCATCAACGTGCTGAAGGCTTATCCATACCAGAACTATGTCTTCGATCATTGGGAAGCGGATAATAAGTACACACTAAGTCCAAATATATACAGCGATAGCGTTACCTTCTATGTGCCTTCCGACGGTTGTGTTACAGCCATCTTTAAATTACGCCCGGCGCACGAGACCTATGGAACTCCACTGATACCAAGCGGTTTCTCACCGAATGGCGATGGCAATAACGACATCTTCAATGTATATGGGATAGCGGAAGCCTCCAGTTACGAATTAGAGGTGTATAACCGCTGGGGCGAGCAGATCTTCCGGTCGGCGGATAAATCCGAAGGATGGAACGGTAAGTTCAACGGAACCGATGTGCCGGCGGGCGTATACGCCTGGAGGTATAACATCATCATTAACGGAAAAACGTTTAAAGAAAAAGGTAACATTACCTTAGTAAGATAGTTATGGCGACAAGAAAATTACTTTTAAAGCTCATACTCTTCAGTGGTGTCTGCACCTTCGCGCAGGATATTCACTTCTCGCAGTTGAGCAGGGCTCCCTTGCAGATCAACCCATCCAACGCGGGTTTCTTTGACGGGTACGCGCGCGGCATACTCAATTACCGCACACAGTGGTTCACCGCCAACGCGGGGTATACTACCATGGCAGCGGGATTCGACGCCAACGTGGGCATCAAAAAAACCAAAAAGGCGTTCATCGGTTTTGGCGGACTGATCTTCCAGGACAAAGCCGGCGATTCTAAATGGAGCAACCTCAAAGTTGATATGATCAGCAATGTGGTTCTTTCAACGGGCAAAAGCAGTAAAATGGCACTGGCCATAGGCGCAGGTGTAGGACAGGTGTCGGCTAACTTCGATAAGCTTAGCTGGGGCGTACAATACGTAGGAAACGCTTTTGATCCTAAACTTCCCAACCAGGAACCTTTTGCCGAGGGAAAACGTAATTTCTTCTTCTTCGATGTTTGCTCCGGTATGACCTATGAGTACAGTACGATGCAGGAGAACTTTGATCGCAACGTGCATTTCTCTTTGCGTATGGGCTTAGCGGGTTATCACCTCAATCAACCCAAGATCATCTTCAGCGGGCTTTCTACCGAAGTGGTGGCGCGCCGTTATGTGTTCAGCGCCCAGTCGCGCATCGATATCAAGAACTCGCCTGTGAGCCTGTTGCCGAGCCTCATTTACATGTATCAAAAACCTTTTCACCAGTACAACATCGGTACTTTTGTGCGTTATCGTTTCAAGGACGAGACCAAGACAACCGGCCTGAAGGTGGAGACCGCTATTCACATGGGTTTTTATTATCGGTATGGCGATGCTGTAATTCCCCAGTTCATGCTGGAGTATAAACAATGGATGTTCGGTTTCTCTTACGACCAGACCATTTCTCCCTGGAAAAAGGCAAACCGCGGAACCGGCGCTTTCGAGCTTTCTATTTCATGGACCAACCTGAAGTCGGGACTGTTCAAACAACGTCGTGAGTTCGGTGCCATCAAAGGAAACGCTTCGCCCGTGAAATACGGTAATTAAACGCAGTCGCTCTGATCGTGCAGAAATTAGTTTATTTACTTCTCTTACCAATTTCTTTTTTTGCGCAGGGTTATTTTCAGCAGCGGGTAGATTACAAGATCAATGTTACCCTTAATGATGTAGATCATGAACTGAGCGGCTTCGAAGAAGTGGCTTATAACAACTTTTCGGAAGATACCCTCCACTTTATTTATTTCCATCTCTGGCCAAACGCGTATCGCGATAAGAGCAGCGCTCTTGCCAAACAGTTTTTGGAGCAGGGCAGGAGAGACCTCCATTTTGCTTCTTACGACGACCGTGGTTATATCGACAGTCTTGATTTTAAAGTAGAAGGAGTGCAGGTAAAATGTGAGAAGGTCGGGAACAACCCCGACATCTGCAGGCTTATACTGCCAAAGCCTTTGCTGCCCGGCGACCGTATACTCATCACAACGCCATTTCATGTGAAGATCCCGTATTGCACTTTTTCAAGGATGGGGCACGACGACCAGGCTTATTATATTTCTCAGTGGTATCCCAAGCCTGCGGTGTATGACGCCAATGGATGGAACCCGATGCCTTATCTCGACCAGGGCGAGTTCTATTCGGAGTTCGGAAGTTTTGATGTGAGTATTACTCTGCCTAAGAATTATGTATTGGCCGCCACCGGCGAGCGATACGACGCCGAGGAGGAAGAAGCCTTTCTCAACAAAAACGTACTGGAGACCGAGCGCCTCATCCGCCGTTTGGATTCTGTTCCCTATGCGCGTAACATGGCGTTCCCGCCCTCTTCCAAAGAGATGAAGACTGTTCGTTTTAAACAGGACCAGGTGCATGATTTTGCCTGGTTTGCCGATAAGCGTTTTCATGTGTTGCGGGGCGAAGTGGTTTTACCGCATACCAAGAGAAGCGTGAAGACCTGGGCCTATTTTACCGATGATAAAATTGAATTGTGGAAGGATGCCGTTGGTTACATCAGCGACGCTACTTTTTATTATTCGCTCTGGAACGGCGATTACCAATACAACAGCGTGTCGGCCATCGACGGCGTGATCTCGGCCGGCGGGGGCATGGAATACCCCATGATCACCATTATCGGAAGCACCGATGACGCTTTCAACCTCGATGTGGTGATCACCCACGAGGTGGGCCACAACTGGTTCTATGGCATGCTGGGCAGTAACGAGCGCCTGCATGGGTGGATGGATGAGGGCATCAACTCCTTCAACGAGATGCGCTACATCAAAACAAAATATCCAAAGGCCACTTTGGCGGATATGATAGGGCGGGATAGTACTTTTAAAGTATTGGGTTTGAACAAATACACGCAGGACTACAGTTACTATTTTCTGTATGCCATGCAGGCACGCCGCAATGCCGATCAGCCCTGCGAATTACCTTCGGATAAATTCACAGAGGGAAATTACGGGGCCATTATGTATAGCAAGACCGCCCTGCTTTTCAATTACCTGATGAATTACATGGGCGAAGAGGATTTTGATGTGGCCATGCAATTCTACTTCGAGCAATGTAAGATGAAGCACCCTTCCATGAGCGACCTGCGCCGGATACTGGAGTATTTCAGTGAAAAGAAGCTCGATTGGTTCTTCGACGACCTGATCGGCACCACAAAAAAACTGGATTACCATGTTTTGCGCTCTACCAAAGATCCTAACGACGGCACTTACATGGTTGAGGTAAAGAACGTGGGACAAGTGAATGGCCCTGTTCCGCTATGCGCCACCAAGGATGGAAAGATCGTGGGCATGGTGTGGTATAGCGGCTTTGAAGGCAGTAAGGTGCTGGAATTTCCACCGTCTGAAATTGACGCCTTTACCATCGATTATTTTCATTTTATGCCGGAGGCAGAGCGGAAAAATAACCGGCTTAGAACAAGAGGCCTGTTTAAGAAGATAGAACCCCTGCAGGTGAAATTCCTCGCCGCGCTCGATGACCCTACAAAAACCCAGGCTTTTTGGTCGCCCGCCATGGCCTATAACCAATACAACGGCTTTATGCTTGGCGCGGCGTATTACAATCATGGTTTGTTTGAAAAGATCTTTGAAACAGAGCTGGCGCCTATGTATTCGTTCAATGATGGCGGAATAGCGGGTGTAGGCGCTTTTCATCTTAATTTTCATCCCGACAAATTGTTCAGCGAGATCAACATAGATCTCAAAGCTTCCAGGTTTGCTTACGAACAGGATCACTTCACCAATTACTATAACAAACTTGCGCCCGGCATTAATTTCGAGATCAAAAAGAAAGATCCAACTTCGCCCGTTTCGCACCGTTTCGGGTACCGCTACGTGGCGGTAAATAAAGAGTTCACCAATTATTTCCCCAAAGACACCTCTATTCACGAGCCGGTAAAGGATCACTTTACCTACGGCGTGCACGATATCCTCTACCAGTTCTCCAGCAATAACACGCTCTTCCCGGTAAACGCCCGGTTAAATTTCCAAACCGGCACAGATATCCAGAAGATATCGCTTACCGTCAATCAAAAACTATACGTTAATCCTACCAAATATTTCGAGGCGCGCCTCTTTGCAGGAAATATCTTTTACATGAACACCGCCGGGATGGTTGATTACCGTTTTCGCGCAAGCGGGTGGACCGGTTACCAGGATTACCTGTATGATTATTCGTATTTCGGGCGCTCAGAGCGCTACGGACTGGCCGCCAATCAATTTACCGAAGTAGATGGTGCCATGAAGGCCGGAACTGTGCTTGGGCAAACCACCAAATGGCTGGCCGCTGTAAATATCAAATCGCCAAGATTATTTAAACTGCCGCTGCTATTCTATGCTGATGCTGCCATTTGCGCGGATGATGGTTTTGCGCCGGGAATGGACCCTTTTCTCTATGACGCAGGCATTGATATTGTTATAGGAAGGGATATCTGCGAGATATTCGTACCGTTTGTTTTAAGTAAGAATATAGTTGACAACAATGCTTTGAACAAGATCGATTTCTTTCACCAGATACGTTTTACTTTCAACCTGCACCGGCTGAACCCTTTTTCTTTACTGAAGCAGGCGGTGGATTTTTAAGCGAGCAATTCTTTCAGTCGCGCGATCTGGTCGGAAGTACCCAAAACAAAGATCTTGGCGTCGTGGATGATCTTGGTGTCGGCGCTGGGATTGATGATGTATTCGCCGGTGGCGGTCTTAAAGCCAATGATGTTGGCGCCCGATTTATTGCGGATCTCGAGGTCTTTCAGGGTATGGTTGCGTAAATGTTCGGGAACATTCTCAAAAGTGATCTCCTCTAAATTGATGGAATCCCCGCCTTGCCCTACAATGTAATCTACAAACTCAACCACGTCGGGCTTCATCACCAGGGAGGCCATGTGCGCCCCGCCCACTTTATCAGGCATGATCACGTTGTTGGCGCCGGCAATTTTAAGTTTGGTATCCGAGTTATCCTCGCTGGCGCGGCTGATGATGGTAAGGTCCGGGTTGAGGTTACGGGCAGTAAGTACAATAAAAAGATTATCCGCGTCGGTGGGCAGCGTAGTGATCAAAGCTTTGGCGCGCAGTATCCCCGATTTCATCAGCATTTCGTCGAGCGTGGCATCGCCGGTAATAACGAGGTCGCTGTAATCGTGGGTCATGCCCGCGGTAAGCTCTCCGTTTTTTTCTATGACTACAAAACGCTGGTTGTGTTTTTTCAAGACCTGCGCGGCCTGTCTTCCGTTACGGCCATAGCCGCAAATGATCACGTGGTTGTCCAGTTTTTCTATCGCTGCGTTCAATTTCCTGTTTTTAAAGATCTGGTTAAACTCGCCATCCATCACAAAACGGGTGATGGAGGAGATGGCATAGGCAAATGTACCAAAACTAATGATGATTAGAAAGGCCGTGAAAATCCGCCCGGCATTGTTTAAAGGATGCACTTCTCCAAAGCCCACCGTGGCCACCGTAGAAATGGTCATATAGAATGCGTCAATGAAAGGATAATCAGAGATGAAGTGATAACCAAAGGTGCCCATAACGACGATGGCCCCCAGCAGGTAGATAGGTATTAAAATATGGTTGTAATGCTTCAGCTGGCCGAACACAGACTCATTTTTTAGTTAATATGCGCGACACGTATTTCCCGATCACGTCAAATTCCAGGTTCACAGATTCGTGTACGTCGAGGTTCTTGAAAGTGGTATGCTCTAAGGTGTAGGGAATGATACACACGGAAAAACGGTTCTCCTTCGAATTCACAACCGTAAGGCTCACGCCGTTCACGCAAATACTGCCTTTCTCTACAGTAACATTTCCCCACGAAGTATCGTACTCAAAAGTAAAGATCTTGCTTCCCTGTTCTTCCCGTATCTCCACGCACATCCCGGTCTGGTCCACATGCCCCTGCACAATATGTCCGTCAAACCTCCCGTTCACAGGCAAACAACGTTCTAAATTAACCGCGTCACCGGGCTCGAGCTCATATAAATTACTTTTGGCCAGGGTTTCTTTAATGGCGGTGACAATATAAAGCCCATCCTTTATAGCCACCACGGTCAAACAAACGCCATTGTGGCTCAAACTCTGGTCTATCTTTAATTCATGGGTAAATGGACACGAACAATAAATGTGCAGGTTGTCGCTCTCACGCTCAACTTTCTCTACCTTACCAAGGGCTTCTACAATACCTGTGAACATAGTACACAAATATAACAATCCCTTACGAATTACGGAGTCCGTCCTTTTGCCACTCCCGAAGGGATGCCTATGGCAAAAGGCACGAAGGAGCTAAGTTTTGAGTAAAAGCAAATACAATAGGGAAAAACCTCGAAGCCCGTCCATTTGCCACAAAGAGATAAAAAAATAAGCAAAAAAGCGCAGACAGGATCAGGACCAGCAGCACAAACCGGCTGTTCTTCGGCTGCTTCTTTGCGTCTTTGTGCCTTCGTGGCGATTTTCGGATGTTGTCCCAAAGGAAGATACCGGTTAAAAAGCAAAAGGACCAACCCGGAAGGTCAGTCCTTAGCTCTGGTTAGGGAATGAGCTACTGCTTAATAAAAGTGCGCGTAAAGCTGTTTCCGTTGGTGTCGGTGAGGGTCATTTTATAAACGCCTTTGGCAATGCTGCTGATATCCATTTGCGAGCGGTTAAGGGCTGTAATGGCGGGTACTGCCACCAACTCACCCAAAGTATTTATAACTGTAATGTCTTTAATGGCATCACCATTCAGCAATGAAATAGTCAAGGCCCCTTCGGCCGGGTTTGGATATACACTTACCAATGCCGCGCTTGCCGAATTAATGCCTGTGGCAATGCACATAGGGATGTATTTTTGGTAAGGATACTGATTATAGCCGGTAACGGTCACTAAAATAGAATCGTTGGTGCCGCCGGGAGGAGTAAAGTTCAGGTTGGCAACACCGCTTGTTACAGGTGCAGTAGCTAAAATGGTTCCGTTATGGGTAAGGCTTACCACAGCGCCATTCAAACTTCCGGTCACCGCTATATTGCCGATAGATCCCGAGAAACATTGCGGGTGCGCGATATTCATCGTCTGCGGCAATTTGCAGCGCATCACGCAGCTTGGATCTCCAAAAAATACCCAGGTCTGCATCACTTCCTCTCCATCATTGGTAGGATATTTCTCAAGCATGCGCATTTGCCCGTTATAAAAAAGACCGCCAATGGTTTGTTTTACCACCCCCGGTTTGTTCTCGGTTAAAATATCCACGATCTCATCTTCTGTAGGCATCGGTTCTGCCCAGGCCATCAGGATAGAAGAACCAACACCGGCAATGGCACCAAGCGGACCATTGTTATTCTTGGCTCTCGAAAAATCCTCCATCAGGCAGGTTCCCGAATCAAAAGTTCCGTTGTTGCAGGCAACACTTATTACAAACGGGTATTTGCTGTTATTGGTTGCGGCCCACACATTGGTTGAACTGTAATTGCTGGTTACGCAGGAGGTCTGGTCGCCATGCCCGCAGTACACGAACATGCCTGTACCGGCGTTCACGGCATTAGCTACCGAACTGTTTGAAGGATTTCCGGAGGCATCTGCGCCACCTTGACTGCCATCATAGAACTCGTGTACCGTAGTGTAACCGTAATTTAATAAGGTGTCGCGGATAAAACGCATGTGCTGCCAATCGGCTTCGTTGTTGTCGCCCTGGCCGGCGCCTTGATTAGAAGCAAGTCCTAAGCTGGTGGTGAGCCAGGAAGCGCTCAATGGATTTTTCTCATATTCTAAAGTGCGATCTACCATTGTTGTTACTTCGGTAGTTGTGTTAGCCGAAAAACGCCCCACTAAGATCTCGGGGAAAAAATCGCTGCCCGCCAGGAAAGCATAGCGGGTATCCGACCATTTTGTTTCTGGTGTACTTGTTTGGCCCATGTTGCCGGCCTTTATTGCCTGGTGATCGCCTACAAAAAGCAGGAACATCATATCCGGGTTAGCCTGGTAATAATTTTGTACGTATGCGAAAATGGCCGATTCTGTATTTCCGATGGTAGAAATATTTACCACATCCACTTCAATACCTTTTTGAATTTTCCAGTCAACAAATGGTTGCAGCGGGCCTATCAAACTTCCGTTCGCAATAATGAGCATGCGGCCCGTTTCGCTCAGTTGGGTGTATTGCGTGCTGTTGGGCTGACCTTTGGCGTTAATGAAAACCGAAGGATAAATACTATTGAACACATCGGCGCTGCTGCTTAAGCGTGCGGTACCCGAAATTTCGTTCTCTCCTCTTTTCTTCAGGTTGTAGTTTACTTCGAAAGTGATGTTGCGGTGCACGCGCAGCACTTTGGTAACGGGATTGTACTGGAAAGGATACGTGATAACCGTAATGCCGCGTTTGTTGCGCAGGATGAAAGGTTTGCTGAGCTCGGCCAGTTTTTTAGGGAAGAACTCGTTCTTGTTATACGCTTCTCCATATACATAAGGCACATCGGCGGGATCTACATTTCTTTTTAAGGATCCTTTGGAAGGCAGGAGCGTAACATTGGGAATATCGATATAATCAGTAGAAATTACATTGCTCAGTTCGGGACTGCCGGTTTTGGCGATCTCTATATTGGCTGTGAATTTCATGACCTCGGGCGCTCCTTTTTGCAAAAGGAACACGGCTTCGGGAGCCTTAATGGTACTTCCTGAGCTTTTGCCATTGGTAGAGGTTTTTACCTCGTAATCGCTTAGATCAAAAGAGAGCTGGATCTTGTTAGATCCATCGGTAGCTTTTAATCGGTTTTGTGCCTGCCCGTAAACATTAAACAGCAATGAAGAGCAAAAGATGCTAACGAGGATGAATATTGTACGTAGTTTTAACATATAGCTAAAGTAGAAAAATATCTGTAAAAACCAAATAAACCGCGAGTAAAATTAGTAAGTGGCTGTTTTTAACCTATAAGTGGCGGCTTAAAAGAAAGCCCGCACCTGCGCCCCGCCAATGTGTACCACCTTGGCGCCGGGCGCGCTGCGGCCATCATAGGTAAAACTGATCTGTATATTGCCGCTCAAATTCTGCTGGTAAGAAGCGCTCCAGGTAATGTTCTGTCCCGCGCGCAAAGAGCTCAACATCTCAAAAGCGATGGGTGTATTCTCTTCGTCGTTGTAAGTGATCACTAAATAATCAAAACGCGCGTTAAAACTTCCTTTCGACAGTTTGTTGAACTTCAGCTCCAGCGCGTAATCCTGTATCGTAGCTTTTTCAAAACCACCGTTCGTTAAATTCTGCTTGTCGGTGTATTTAAAAAGGCCGCTGATGCGGAATGCAGTATTGGGCTGGTAAGAAAGTTTGGGCTCGGTCTCCACGATCTGTACATTGAAATTACGATTGGCAAAGAACTGCGAAGAAGTGAGCTTCTGTCCATAAGAGGAAGTAGTAAAGAATCCCCAGGCATGTGTAATGTTCCAGCGCGTGCGCAGTTCATGCGTTTGCAAACCGCGCGATTCGTAACCGTTGGTGAGCAATTGCTTGCTCTTGTTGTCCTGGAAGGTATAATCAAAACCAAATACCGCGCTGCTCTGGTTAAAGAAAAGCGATTGCCGCAGGTTGTAATTCGTAGAGATCAAACTCGTGTCATTCACGTCGATCTCAAAAGGATTGAACTTCATCACTTGCCCGTTGGCCGCGTACGTCTTTTTATCCACACGGTAAGCGGTTTGAGAAACAAAGCGGCTCATCAAATTTACAAATTTCCCGCTGTGCTCGGTCTTGAACGCGGAGGGACGTATATACAAACTGAAACTGAACTGGTCGCGCGCCGACTTCACAAAATTATTGGTGGGCGTGTAAATCCGTATGTAGATCATCTGGTCGGGATATTGCGCCACCTCAAACTCGTTCAGTTGCTTGATGCCATCTCCGTTGTAATCCTTCCAGTAATATTGTCCTTGGCCTGCCGCTACCTGCACGTAGGAGTATTCTTTTTTCTGTTCAAGGCCGTAACCCACCTCGTAAAATGTGTTGGCTTGAATAAAACCTTTCCACAGGCGTGGGGAATATTCTACGCGGCTCAATAAGTTATTGTCGGGCCTCACGGTTATCAACGTGCTGTCGAGGATGTTCAGCTTACGATAGGTGAATGTTGTTTTAAAAGGATGGTTCTTCACGGAAGAGATATCGCTGCTGAAACCGATGTTCTGTGCAAGAGCCGCGTCGTATAAACCATCCTTGTAAGCGAATTTATCAGTACGCTCGCGGTAAAAGATCTTGAAACGGTTGCGCGAAGTGTCTGCATTGGTGATATTGCCCTCCCATTCCCAGAACTGATAGCTTTTTCTCAACAAGGAATCCGCAGGTATGTATTTGAACTGGTTGTTCTCAAACTCATCGATATACGTGAAAAGAAATTTGCCGGCCTTTTGCGATACCCGTGATTTGTGCCTGTAAAAGGCGGTTTTGAAAGGACTGTCATCCGTTGCCAGGTAAGAAGCATTGTAGGCGATCTTCGTTTCTTTGGTGTTCAGCGAATTGTTCAGGTTATGCTTTAAACCTGTATATGAATTTCCTTCTAAAAAACCGCTGCCCGTGTATTGCGTGGAGAATTTGCTGCCGGAACTTACCCCGACGGAAGCGCTTGCAATATGCTGGTCGTTAAAAATGCTGTCGTTGTTCCGGTTCCAGTCGCGAAAGAACTCCACGCCGCGAAAACGCTCTATCTGCGTAAAATTCTTTTGCACGAATTCGTAATTGGCCCCGTAATTGAAGAAAAGTTCTTTTTTCGAGCTGTCACCTTTGTTGATCTTTGTTTTATCGCTATAATAGAATTTAGTGCCCTGGCTTTCATCGTTGCCTTTATCGTGCGGAGAATAAGTGTTAATGTCATTATTGCTGTAAGCGCCCTCGGCGCCCAAAACGCCGTATTGCGAGGTTTTGTATTCGGCAACGAGCGTTGTTAATTGTTTTCTCTTGGGTGTTACCAGTGGAACAACCGGCTCATAACTTCCTTGCGGCACGCCGGCAAGCGGCTCTACCCATTTGTACACTTTTCCGTTGGCCGAACTTTGTATCTGCACATAATTACCGAGGTTCGCCCCTATAAAACTAAAGCGCACACGGTACACAGAATCTTCGGAATTGGTGGTATAAACAAAAATGCCGGTGTAAGTGCCCGACCCGGCCACGGAATCTATCTTCTCATAAAAAACTTCGGTGGTATTGAAAGGGCTCGAAGTAGCTCCGCTTGTATAAGCTTTGTTCAGGGTATCTCCAATATCAAACATTAATTCTCTGTCCGGGATACTCAAATTCTGCTGCAGGCTCTTGTTCTTGTTATCCTGCTCGCTGTAATAGCTCAAAGCAACGCGCAGTTTTTTGGTTTGATACTCTTCATTCACAAAATAGATCGAGCGCTGGTAGTTCTTCTCCGAATACTGGAATTCTACCGTAATACGTTTATCCTTTGTAATAAGTTGTTTGGCCGTGAAGGTGATCTGCGCCGAGTTGTAATCGATCACATAATCATTCTCCTGCCCGCGCGTAAGCAACCTGCCATCAATATAGATACGCTCGGTTCCCGACAAAACCACAATGAACAATTCTCCATCCTCGCCTGTTAAACGATAAGGCCCCTGATTGTTCTCCACCCCGCGAAAGATCTGGCGATTAAATCTTCCTCTCGATAGCGCTCCTGCAACCGTACTTTTCAAAACGGCGTTCTTATCAAGCTGGTAATTATTGCTGAAATACATTCCCTGCGCGCGTTTGTAAAAATTCATGAAATACGAGTTGGGCCGCTGCATCTGGTAATCACCCACGATCAATTTCGACTGCTTGTCATTCAGCTGCACAAACACTTTGTCAAATTCCTGTAATTGCTGACTGTTTCCTTCGGGCTGAATGGGAATGTTGTTATCGGTGGCCGCCAGCGTGATCTCAATATCCTTGGTAAGCTTTCCCCCAATTTGCAGGTTCAGGTTCGAGTTCACCACCACATCCTGGTTGTTGCCAAAGCTGATGCCGCGCGAGATACTTCCATTCTTGTTCAACCCGTCGGATGCAAAAAAGTTGGGTGTATTGGTTGGATTTGTGTATTTGATCGTAAAAGGATTTTTGGGGATGCTAAGGTCTCTCTGCAATTGCTTCACGTCTTTGTGATACACTTCTTTGTTGAAATCAAGCGGAAAGACCCGGTAGAAAAAAACAAGGGTATCATTGGCGATCTTTTCTTCAGCAATTCGTTTGCTGTCGAAGATCACAGTTTTTTTTACGAAGTCGATCTTGTAAAGGCTGGAATCAAGTTTTTGTCCTTTTCGGAAGATCGAGAGCGATCCCGGAACAAGGCTTAAAGTATCCAATTGCGTGGTATCGAGCGTAAGAACTATCTTTTTAGAGCGCAGTTTTCCTTCCTGCCCCAGGGCATGGAAAAATGAGAGGACCGATAAGACTATTATAAACCTTGCTCGCACAACCTTTAATAACGGTTAATAAAAATACAAAATTGTATGGAGTAGGTGAATTAAATCACTGGTTTTTAGATAGGTTCTATACTATTTCGGCAACTGTGAAAGTGCTGCCCCCCACAAAGACCAGTTCTCCCTTTTTAGCGGCTTTTTTGGCTGCCGAAAGCGCCTTTTTTACCGACGCATAGGCGAGACCCTGTAAGCCGGATCTTGCCGCTGAATCATGCAAAATATCCGCGTCCAGTCCTCTGGGAATAGCCGGTTTGCAGAAATAATAGCTTGCTTTCGAAAAGTGTTTGTCTTTTTTCAGTAAACTGAACAAGCTTGAAAGATCTTTGTCATTCACCACGCCTAAAACCACGTGCAGTTTACCTTTCGCCGTTCTGTAACGAAATTCTCTCTCCACACTTTTCAAAACTTCCAGGATGCCTTCTGCATTGTGTCCTGTGTCGCAGATAACGCGCGGGTTCTTACTCAATAATTCCCAGCGTCCACGCAAACCTGTTAGCTTTTTTACTTTTTGAAGTCCTGATGAGATCTCCTTCGGCGTAACAGGCATTTCTTTTTGAACGCGCTCAACAACCACTAATACGCCCGCGATATTATTTCTTTGGTAGGTGCCCGGCAGATCCGACAACAATTTTATTTTTTTTCTTCCACGTAAGTAAACATGCTCACTCATCTGTTTCGCCGGCAGGTATTTTTCCGATTTGTGTACAAGGAGTTTGTCGGCAAAAAGCAAAGGACTGTTCTGTTCTTTCGCTTTCTTTACAAAAACCGCTTTCAACCCGTTTTGTGTTTCGCTGATGATCACCGGAACTCCGGGTTTGATGATCCCCGCTTTTTCTCCGGCAACCTTTTGCAAAGTATCACCCAACAGAGCCATGTGATCGTGCCCTATATTGGTTATCAGCGAAGCAAGCGGTGTAATGACATTCGTTGAATCGAGTCTGCCGCCAAGTCCCACCTCGATAATGGCTATATCCACTTTTTCATTGGCAAAATGATCGAAAGCCAGGCCCACGGTCCATTCGAAGAAGGAAGGTTTTATTTTTTCGAATTCATTTATGTACTTCTCTACGAACGCGGTCACTTTTTTCTGTGAAATGGACTTCCCGTTTATTTTAACCCGCTCGCGAAAATCTTTGAGGTGCGGCGAGGTGTACAAACCTGTTTTGTAGCCCGCTTGCTGAAAAATGGCGGCCAGCATGTGCGAGGAAGAACCTTTTCCGTTGGTGCCCGCCACATGAATACTTTTGAATTTATTTTCCGGGTTGCCTAATAAATTACAAATGGCGTATGTATTATCCAGGTTGGCCTTGTAAGCCGCCGCGCCAATGCGGTGAAACATCGGAAGTTGTTCGTAGAGGTAATCGAGGGTCTGCTTATAGTTCATTTCTCTCGGCGAGGAAATTGTTTATAGAAAGAAAGCGGGTCTTGCCTTTAAAATGAGCCAGGAAGGTTTCGAGTTTGCTCAGCATCAGTTTTTGGTCTTTTGCGATATAGCCCGGCAATTTAAAGGAAGAAAGATCGGCAAACTCCCAGGGATGAAGATAGATATTGACATATCCATAGGCCGAGAGACATTTTTGCGTCAAGCGACAATATTTACCCGAAGAAAAATTCTTAAAGCTCAGCCAAAAGAGTGGCGAACGAAAAACGGGGGTAACGCTGGCGGGAAAAACGGTCAGTCCGTTCTTTTTATGAATTGTTTTTGTTTCCGAAAAATGATTGTAGCGGCCCGGTATCCAGGTTGGGTGCAGGGAAGAATCGTATTGGTAACCCGCCTTCTTCAGCTCTACAAGATCTACAGCTTGCATGCGGGGCATACGAAAACCGCTGATCTTTGTTCCGCTTATCTCTTCGAGAGCGTCCTTTGACTTTCTGAGATCTGCATTTTCAAAGGAAGAATGAAAAAAACTGTGCGAAGCGATCTCGTGCTTCTTCGCCAGTTCCTGCATCATCTCCCTGTTGTGCTGCGCGAAATTGGCTGTGGTAAAGAAAGTAGAACTTACCCCGTATTTTTCGAGTAAAGGAAGCAAAGCGCGCATGCCCTCACGCGTAATTTCAAACTGCTTTTCGGCAGCGATCTCCTGCTTGTACTCCAGCGGAAGATCGAACTCCTCAAGGTCGAAGGTCAAACAGATCACGGGCTCCTTCACGCTTCAACGGTTTTTGGTTTATAGCTAATCAGGTCGTAAAGTATCTTCAGCCATAGAATGGTAACCGGAATGACGCGTATCTTCAGTGGAACAAAATACTCCGCACGCAGCCATTTTGGGTAAAGATCTGTGGGCAAAAACACGCAGCCCGCAAAAACAAGGGCAAGCAAAATGTGTTCGAACAATTTTTTGGGAGACGCCGCGTACCAAATGGCTACACCCGTTAGCGCTATCACATACGTGGGTGACTCGGCCGCGTGGTTGAAGATCACCACAAAAAGCATGATCAGCGAAAGATAAAGCAGGATGAAATGCAGGTTCACTTGTTTCTTTAAAAGTTTAAACAGCGGCAAAAATACCAATAATAAACCGCCCACCTGCAAATAAAGCGGATCAATGGGTCTTGCCAGCCAGGTGTAGTTCGCTCCAATGAGTGAAGCGGATTTGCCCGCCTCGTAGCTGCCTGCATCGCCGATCAGCGTTTCTTTCCAGCTCTGCAGGCAGCTTAGGTAATAGTCGGCCGGTACAAACAAGAAAGGAAGGAAAAAAAGAGCGACTGTAAAAAGCGCGGTACTTCCTAAAAATTTCAGTTTCCCCGGGTAGAAAAGGAAGAGCAGGGCAGAGGCGGCGGGGTAAATTTTTATGCCCAGGCAGAGCGCGGTAAAAAATCCTGCCCAAACCGGCTTTTGGTTGTGCAAAGAAGAAAAAATAAGCAGCATGAAAGCCGTATTGAGCGCGTTGGTCTGCAGGTTCTGCAGGGAATTGACGAGGTCTATCAAAGCGACGAAAAAAACGATAGCTCTTTGCGTTTCGGTGAGTGGTAATTTCTTTAAGGCAAAGAAGAACAATGCGGCACCTGCGGCAAGCCAAAGAAAAATGGAGATCCCAACGGGCAGGTAAGCAAAGGGCAGGAACAGCATTACAAAGCAGGGCGCGTACAGGTACTGGTCCCAGATGATGCCGTACTCAATGTATTCGTACATGTTGGTGTGCGAAAGAAAGCGCTGCGTGGCAGTTTTGAAGATCACGAAGTTGGCGATCTCGTCGTTACCGATGGCCTGTAGCGTGGCGAAGAGACAGATGAGGAGCAGGAGCGCAGATTGGAACCAGAGGGAAAGCGCGAGCTTTTTTATGTATGTAACGAGGCTCATTATGCGATGCTCAAAAATACTGTTTAAAAGGAGAAAAAATGAAAATAAGGACTAAAAAGTGGTCGACTTCAACGAATGCCGGGTATCGGGAAATTTTTACTTAATTTTAGGGAATATTGTTGCAGCACAGCTCTTGAATGAAGAATTTCCTCTTCCATAGGGTAAATCCTGAAAGGGACCCGTTGTGGGATCCTATGGATCCCGGATTATTTGAGCAGTGCATCCGGTACATTACCAGGAACTACCGCGTAGTAAGTCTTGAGGACTTTGTGCTATCGGGAGAAAAACCGGTTCCCGGAAAAATGGCCAGCATTCTTTTTGATGACGGGTATAAGGATAATATCGAGTACGCTTTGCCCATCCTGGATAAATACAAATGTCCGGCTTCCTTTTATGTAGTTACCAATTGTATCGATAAGAACATTCCTACCTGGACGCATATCCTGGAATATTTGTTTCAATGCACCAAAAAGAAAGAACTGCATATTGATACAAGCGATTTCCCGCCTTATCTTCAGAATTGCAAATGGGCCGGGAGCCGGGAGAAGCTCAATTACGTGAAAAAGGTCAAACCCTTTCTGAAGACACTAACTTATGAAAAAAGACAGGTTATCCTTAAGCAGATACATGCTTGTTTTGATGATGTGGAACTTCCTGGGATCATGATGAACTGGAAGGACCTGCAGGAATTGCACAGGGCGGGCTACAATATCGGTTCGCATACACATACACATGCTATGCTCGGTACGATTGAGAACATAGAAGTAATAAAGAGCGAATTGAGCATTTCGGCGGCCCGGCTGAAAGAAGAGCTGGGTTCTTTTCCCAAGACCATTTCGTATCCCATAGGCAGTTATAATGAAACCACGATCCGCCTGAGCCGGGAAGCGGGTTATGAAATGGGACTGGCCGTAAAGCAGTCAACGTATGACCCGCAAAAAGATGGTCGTTTTGAGATCCCGCGGATCGAACTTTATAACGAACCCTGGATAAAGACCCGGTTACGGATCACCGATAAGTTGGAAAGGATAAAGACCATGATAGGATATAACAAAATGAACAAGGGAATATGAAGATCGTTATATGGACCAATGACCAGCCTAACCAGGTGGCGCTTGCGGCGAAGATCCACGAAAAATATGGGTTGGCGGGAGTGGTTGTGGAAGCAAAGAGCGGCACCGGGAAAAAGAGCAAGGTCTCGTTATTCGAGCGTGTCTATGAGAAACTGTTCATGGGTTCGATCTCCGCGGCCTGGAAGAACATGCAGGCAAAGTATAAACAACGTTACCCTTCATTTCCTCCCGTTCCTATCCTGCACGTAAGCAATATCAATTGTGAAGAGACGGCAGGATTTACCCGCGGCCTGGAGGCTGATCTCATCGTGGTATCGGGAACACGCCTGGTAAAGGAAAAGTTGTTGGCACTCGATCCCGGCCTGGGCATCATCAACCTGCACACAGGCATCTCGCCTTACGTAAAAGGAGGGCCTAATTGTACAAATTGGTGCATCGCCACCAACAACCTGCACCTGATCGGGAATACCATCATGTGGATAGATAAAGGCATTGATACAGGCAATCTTCTTCTTACAGAGCAAACCTCCTTGACGGGAGAGGAAAACCTGGAAGAATTGCATGCCAAGGTGATGGAACATGCACACGCGCTTTATATCAAAGCAATTGGTCGTTTACAGCAGGGTAAGACGTCTGTACCGAATGTGCCCCAGGATACCATAGGCAAGGGAATAACCTATTATAACAAGGACTGGAACCTTGGGGCGAAAAAACGGCTTATCAAAAATTTCCGGAACTACAAGCAGGCAATAAGCGGGAACGAGTACAAGGAAGCATTTAAAAAAGTGAGGACAGTCAGTTAGTGAAGAGGGTCCTGTAAATTCTTTCGTACACCGCAATTCCTTTTTCCAGCGAGAAATTAGCGCACGCTATCCTGCGATAATGTTCCGGTGTCAGCCGATTTAATTCTTTCAGTTCCCGGGCTGCCAGGCTCATTTCCTTTTCGGAAAGATCAGGCACCAGGATACCCGCTTTGTGTTCACGCACAAGTTCGTCCACGTCGCCGATCCCCGTGTTGGTGATCACCGGTACGCCGCAGGCGAGCAGCTCTGCCAGTTTTGTGGGCGAGGACGCTTTTTTTGAAAAGGTAGGCCTTATAAAGAAAAGTCCCGCGTTGAAGGCAGCTAAAAAAGAAGGCACTTCCTCGCGTTTTGCCTGCCGTACACGAATGAATTCCGGCGGAACCTGTTTCTCCCGGGCCTTTTCCATTATTTTTGCTTCATCGTCTGCAGTAACGAAGAGGAAGTACATGTTGGGGTCTTTCTTCCTGCATATTCTGAAGAATTCCATCATTTCCTCAAGCATATACCAAGTGCCTATCGATCCCAGGTATCCAAGTACATAAGCGGATGAAGGAATGTCGAGTTTTTTTCGGATCGCCGATCGTTCTTCTGCACTCTTTATGGTGAAATGGGAGTCATCGGCGCAGCAAGGGATGATCTCGATAGGTGCTTTGGGTAAAAAGGTTACGCTAATTATTTTCTTTGCTTCGGCTGTCAGCACCACGATGGCGTCGGCCCCGCCGATCATTTCTTTTTCTTTCCTTTTGAAATACCGGTACAGGTAATTATGAAAGGGATTGCTTTTCTTCCAGATATTTCCTTCGATCCGTTCGTCGGCCCAGAAGCCGCGCATGTCAAAAAGGAATTTAGCATTGTATTTCTTCTTCAGATAAAGGCCTATGAGGCCGGCCAGGTAGCTGCGGCAGTGTACAAGCCAATGGTTGTTACCGGCCGTTAACTGGTTTACCGCCAGTGCTTTTAAATTCGCGAAATTGCTTCTTTGAGAAAGCAGCGGTATTTTTTTTTGGTACAGGCAGTATTGCCAGGAGATACCAAGGTCGCGGAGCGTGGTGGCTACATTTTTTTCGTTCAGGGCAAGGTTCTTTTCTTTCTCGCAACTGAGTATGGTTACCCGGTACCCGCTTTTGGCAAGGCCCGCCACGTAAGGGATGATCTGCGAACGGCCCAATGGGTCAGTTAAGCCATCCATCGTGATATACAGTACTTTTTTCTCCATGAAATATCCAGATAAATATAGTAATTTTATAAGGTGCTTTACCAGGAAGACCTCAGTATATTTGATATTCTTTTGGGCCCGATCTATTTTTTTGTGATCTGGATCATAGCCACTTTCATTAAGAAGAAGTACATCATCTATCAACCGGAGTATCGCTACTTTCTGTATGGTCTTATGGCGAAGGTGATAGGCGCTATCTGTGTAGGCCTTATTTATTATTTTTATTACAAAGAAGGAGGCGATACCACGAATTACTTTGAAAGCGCGCGGTCATACGTGAACCTGTTCTTCAAGGACAAAGATTCTTTTTTTCATGGGTGGCTGGGCGACGCGACAGGGGTAGACAATTACTTTTTTGACGAAGAAACCGGGTATTCTGTATATCGTCATAAGGATAAGAATTCTTTTTTTGTGGTAAGGCTGTTGATACCACTGCTTTTTTTGAGCTTTAACAGTTACTTTGCCTGCGCCATGCTGGTGGCCTGCGTAAGTTACTCGGGGGTCTGGAAACTATACCAAACCTTTATCCAGGAATTTCCCATGCTGAAGAAACAATTGGCCATCGCCGTACTTTTTGTTCCTTCCTGTGTTTTCTGGGGTTCCGGCCTGCTCAAGGATTCTTTTACGCTGTCCGCGATAGGGTGGTTCACGTATGCCTTTTATTTCTTTTTCATACGGAAAAGAAGAAAGGTATCGTTTCTTATCCAGCTTTTTATCTCGGCATTTGTTTTACTTTCTATTAAGCCATACATTTTATTCGCTTTGTTACCGGGATCCATTCTGTGGTTAAGTAACGAACAAATAAAAAGGATACAGAACCGTGTTTTACGCTCACTAACTGCTCCTTTGCTGTTGGTCATTGGCGGCTCCCTGGCCTATTTAGCGTTGGACCAATTAGGGGATTCCCTGGGTTTTTACAAGATCGATACGGTTTTAGACCGCGCGGTGATCGTTCAGCAGGATATGAAAGCGGAGTACTACGGAGGTAAGGTCTATGATATAGGTAATTTTGACGCAAGCATTACCGGGGTCATTGCCAAAGCGCCGATCGCCATCTTTTCCGGTATATTCCGGCCCGGGCTCTGGGATGTGAAGAACGCGGTGATGCTGGCCTCTGCCCTCGAGAACACGTATCTCCTGATCCTCACTGTCTTTCTTCTTGTCAAATTAAAATTCATCAACTTTTTCAGGTTCATACGCATGAACCCCATGCTTCTTTTCTCCATGCTTTTCTCCCTGTTCTTTGCTTTTTCCGTAGGTCTTACGGTGGCCAATTTCGGATCCCTGGTGCGTCTCCGAATACCGGAGCTGCCATTTTTTGTGGCGGGCATATTCATTTTAAGATATCTCTACGAACAAAAAAGCGGCAAGAAGGTTAAGTTTTAAAGGTGACACAAATAGTACAGCCAAAAATCCGTTAAGGAGGGATCTGAGGTTTCCTTTCCGTCAGACCCAAATACTTTAACATCTTTAAAGCCGGCCTTCTGCAATTCTTCCACCTGGAAGGAGGGCCTCATATAATTGGTATATAATCCAAAATCATATACATCGTCATAAATAATAACATGATCGGCTGTGGGGAAATTACGAATGGCATCGGCATTCCTGCGCAAAAGTTTTCTTCTTAATAAAACGCTCCTTAAGAACTTAACCGGGTGCCAGCGGAATTTGAGCTTAAAAAAGTAGGGAAGGCTTAAAAGATTGTGAGAGGATAAACAAAACCAGGCTCCCGGGGCGCACACCCGCTTCATTTCGCGCATAGCCTTTACGCGATCTTCATAAGTGATGTTATCCAGCCCGTTAAAACTAAAAAGTACCAGGTCAAAGGACGCGTCGGCAAATAGCGAAAGATCCCTCACGTCACATACTTCAAACCTCGGTGAATAAGGCGCTGTGCCGAATTTCTTACGGCAAAGTTCGATCATGCCCGCCGAAAAATCTATCGCCGTATAACTCTTTACCAGGGGGCCGAAATAAACGGTCGTTCTACCGCCTCCCACGCCAATATCCAGCATCCGCATACCTCCCAGGTGAGGTTTCAGGATAGAAAGGATCGTTTCTTCCGGCTTTTGCAGGCTGGGCGAATACCGCTCGTAATGTTGTACGATCTTTTTCGAGGCATAAACTTCTTTGTTACTTTCCATATCCGTTCTTTTTTGGTTTTCTCACAAGCTTGTAAAGAGGTGTAATGGGCCATGCCGTGCGCACGTAATTATACACAGTAACTACTTCTCCTCCAAAACCAAGTTTGAATTTTGTGATCCCGGGCACTTGCTCTTCATTGATGCCGCCCCAGTCATATTCGGCAAAGCCCATTTCTTTGAAAGTAATAATATCACGGTAATGAAGATACTTATTTGCGTATCCCCTGGTTTGCTCATTGGCGGTCTCGGGGTCATGAAAAGTATGCATCAGCAACACACGCGAACCATCGTGCAGGTAAATATGTCTTACCAAAATCCGGTCGTTGCACCGTACCGTGCTTATAAAAAGATTTCCGGTTTTGGCCAGCGCCAGGAGCCTGGGAAGGTGGATGCCTGAAATTTTTTTATTCGCCGCGAACGTATCGAACAGCTTTGCGATCTCTGAGCAGGTGGTTTCGGATGGAGCGGTATCGAGGTGGGTCTGCAAATTCATTCTTTCCGCTTTGCGTATATGATATTTGGTGGTGGTATTGAATTTTTCCAGGATCTCCTTCGCGGATCTCCGGAGGTCTATCCGTGCCGTTTGCTCTGTGGGAAGTGTAAAATGATCCAGGGTGCAAGGCCCGGTAGCGTAAGCATAGGTATTATAACTGCTTTCTTTTGCCGCGCCCCCATCGTAAAACCAGATCTCCTTTTTCCGGAAAGGTCCAAAAAGGGGTATGGTAATGATCAGCATATCCGGCAAGGTATCAGGGGCAGTTTTTTATCAGCCATTTATGAAGCACGATCAATACCCAAAGCCTGTTGTATAGATGGTTCTTTCCTTTCATGAAATCTTCTTTGAGCGTGTGCACCTCTTTGTAATTCACGATCCCGTATTTTTCTATGGTCTTTTCATCCAGTAGGTCCTCGATCAGAAAGCGAAGTTCCTTTTTCAACCATTTTTCCATCGGCACGGCAAAACCCTGCTTGGGTCTTTTAAAGAATTTTTCGGGAATATGGTTGAAAAGGATCTCTTTCAGAATGTATTTGGAAACGCCGTTCTTATACTTCAGTTCGGGCGACAGGTTCAGCGCGAACTCCACGATACGATGGTCGAGATATGGTACCCGTGTTTCAAGTGAGAAATTCATGCTGGCACGATCTACCTTGGTAAGCAGGTCGTAAGGAAGATAAAAATGCAGATCGAAGAGGGCTTGTTTTTCAGGGTGTGTAAGTTCGCGCTTCAGATGATCTACTTCAATGCCGAAATTCTTGATCGATTCGGACGAAGTGGAGGAGGGGATGTTTAAGAAGGAATGGGTCAACACTTTTTTCAGTTCAAGCATGGAAAAGAAATACTGTTCCTGCGAGAGGATATGACTATACTGCAGGTAGGGCTCAGCACGTTCGAAATAGGAGGAATGTCTTGCGTACTTTGATTTTGACCGGTAGAGCAGGCCCTCAATGGGTTTTCGGAAAGATCTTACCATGGGCCGGTTAAGCCGCTGCGCCCATTTGTAGGCCCCATAACCCAGGAACAATTCATCGCCTCCCTCTCCTGAAAGCGTAACGGTAACATGCTTCTTGGCCAGTTTAGAGACAAGCATCGTGGGAATGGAAGAAGAATCTGCGAAAGGCTCGGTATAAGCTTCAAAAAGGGTATCTATCATGTCAATCGCGTCCTTGTAGGATACAATGAACTCGTGATGACTTGTTCCCAGGTAATTTGCAACAGCTTTCGCGTAAGACGACTCGTTATACCGGTTCTCTTCAAACCCTATCGAGAAGGTGTTGATATTCACACCGGCGAGGTTCGCCGCATACCGCGTAACGAGGCTGGAATCTATCCCTCCGCTGAGAAATACGCCAAAAGGAACATCACTTTTTATCTGGTATTGCACCGAACTCATAAGCAGGTCGCTCAGTTGCAGGGCCGCCTGTTTCTCATTGGTCATCACTTTTTGCTTCACCTGCTCGTGCAAGGCCCAGTATTGTTTTTTCTCGATACCTGCGGACGAAACCTTGAGCCAGACCCCTGCCTCCAACTTATGAATGGCTTTGTAGATAGATTGAGGCGCCGGAATAAAACCCAGGTGCAGGAATTTATAAATGGAGTTATGATCGATCTCCTTTGGAATGAACGCGGCCTGGGTAAGTGCTTTTAATTCTGATCCAAAGGCCAGGTTCTTGCCATCCCAGAAATAATAAAGCGGTTTGATCCCCATTCGGTCGCGACAAATAAAAATTTCATGTTCCTGTTTGTCGTAAATGGCCATAGCGAACATGCCGTTCAATTTTTGAAGGAAGGCCACCCCGTATTTAGCGTATGCTTCAAGGATGATCTCCGTATCTGAAGAAGTGCGGAACTCGGATTTGAACTTTAATTTTAATTCGGCGGCTATCTCGCGGTAATTATATACTTCTCCGTTGTAAACGATCACATACCTGCCGTCTTTCGAGGTCATGGGCTGGTTGGCATCTGCCGAAAGATCTATAATGCTCAGGCGGCGATGCCCAAGGCCAACGATAGCGTCGGTGAAAAACCCATCGGCATCGGGACCGCGGTGAGCCAGCGACCGCGTCATTGCCTGCAGCTCGCTCTCACGGAAAACCCTGTCACTCGAATAATATCCCGCTATTCCACACATCAGCTTAAATAGATCTTTTCCAGTTTAAGTATCATTTTGTTCAGGTCGAACCTTTCCAGGACATCTTTTTTTCCCTGCGCAGTAAGTCGTTTTCCCAGTTCTTTATCTGCCAATAATCTTACCATAGCACCGTATATCTCTTCAGAATTTTGGTACCCAACCACAAGGGCGTTCCGTTCATTTTCTACAAAATCGTGGGCAATGCCTGATAATGTGAAAACAGGAGGAACTTCGCACACCAGCGATTCTGCATAAATATAACCAAATGCTTCTGCGTGATCATTGACAGGTACATGTACAAAGACATCGAATAACCGGTACAGCGCGGAAATATCATTCTCGAAGGTGATCTCTATATAGTTCTTCTTTGGAATGGCCTGTAAAAGCGATTTCAAATGCTCTTCATATTCTCCCTTGGCATTGGCTAGTACCAGGAGCGCGTTGGGATACAGCGTTAGCAGCTTTTTGAAGGCCGGGATGATATCCTGTATACCTTTCCATTGTGTATAGCGTGAAATTACACCGATAACCGGGTGCTGATCGGCAGGGTTATACAGTTTTTTCACTCTTTGCACGCGTTCGTTCTCAATAGAAAGGAATTCGCTCATTTTATACCCATGATGTACAAGATGGATCTTTTCCGGCAGCGCGCTTTCCCTCAACAATGTTTCTTCCACAACTTTTGAAATGGCTATGATATCCGTGGCCACCCGATTACAGTATTTGTCGTATTTAACCGCGAAAGGAAAATAATCATGGTGATATGTGCTGTGATGCCGGGTATAGATCCTCTTTTTAACTCCGGCCATACGTGCAGCGGTCAGCCCGATGATATTTGCCTCAAAAAAATGGGCGTGAACAATATCCGGTTTGATCTTTTTCAGCAATTTGAAAGTGGAACGTACGGCTGAAAGCAAATTGGATTTATTCTTATACGTGACACGATGAACCTTGAATTTGTTCTCCAGCAGGAAATTTTCGATGGCCGAACCGGATTCGTTCAGTAAGATAAAAGTTAGGTCAAATTTCGTTTTGTCAAGAAAGGTCGCGGTCCATTCCAGGGCGAGTGATTTATTGGTCTTGGATATGATATAAGTTACTTTTTTCACTACCTGGTATATCCTTTATAGATGGCGATCCCAAGGCGCATTTTATAGGCCAAAAATGAAAAACGGTCCAGGAACCTGAACGCCGAGGTTAAAAATAAGATTAATTTCAATAAGGGCTCGATCAGGGGCCAAAAAAAGTAGAACGTCTTTTTTTCCAAAGAGTGTTTGATCTCGAGCTCTTTTAAGCCGCGTTCAACCGCTACGCGGCGTGTCTTTCCGCCTCTTTCTTTCCTTTTGTACCAATCAGCCGGTTCAAGCCGGTCAGCTTCATTATGATACATCATCGAGGTGGTGTCTATGTAGAAACTGAAGCCCAGTTTCTTCAATTTTTCAGAGAACGCGTAGTCCTCGAAACCGGCAAAAGGAAAGTTCTCGTCGTACCCTCCTGTTTCGAGAAAATGCGCTCTTTTAACGAAGAGGTTAGGACTTGTAATGAAATCAACAGGTACCGAAGTGTTCTCGGGCCAATCCGGATAATTATTCCAGCCCCGCATACTGGTAAAGCCGTACCGGGTAAGAAATCTCCCGAAAGCGGTAGCACTTATTTTTTGAATCACGTCGGGTGGATATTCCCATTCCAGGTTTACGCAGATCTTTCCGCTCTTGATTTTGTAATTCAGGTAAGCGTCGATGTTCTTCCTGTTAATGAGCATATCATCGTCGAGGAACAAGAGCCATTCGCCCTTTGCCATTTGCGCTCCAAAGTTCCGGGCAGAGGCAACCCCACTTTTGGGATTATTGTACATCACAAGCCTGTCGGAAGCACCAAAACCTGAAATATCGGGAGCCCCTTTCTTGAAATCGTTGATCACGATGATCTCCGCCCGGATATCTTTCAGCGCATCCAGCACCGCCCTCAGGCAGCCATAAAAGAGCTTGTCACGGTCATAGGTTGGAATAATCACGGAAAGTCCCGTTTCCATATAAAAACGCCCTTTAATAATAGTTAAGGTTCACCGAAGGATCAACAGTCAAAGATAGTGATATTTGGGTGGATTTGCTAGAAGGGCGGGGCGAAGAAACAGGTAAATAATTGCTACATTTGTTTGTATGACACCCCCGGTGCAGCTACCTGCCAAAAAAATACTCTACCCGGTCTTTTTTGTTGTGGTGACGCTGATCTTTTGGTATGGCCGCGATAATTTTTTCTATAGCGATTCGTGGGTTTTCTTAACCGATATCCGCGATCGCGGGCTGCGTGGTACGCTTGAGCCCTATGGAGAAAGTCTGTGCCCCCTGGTTACCCTCTTGTACTATGCGGAACTGATGATCTGGGGTGTAAATGAAGACTGCTTCCAGGTCTTTATTCTTTTGATATTGGCGGCAGTGGGTTTTCTGTTTTTTGTTTTTCTGCAGAAACTGGAACTTGGCAGGAACTATTCACTTGTTTGCGGAGCTTTGCTGGTTGTGCATCCCATCATCTGGTACGGGGTACTGCACCCGGATCTTTCTATGCATGTCATCCCGCATTTACTCACGCAGTTACTCTTTGTTCATTTTACCTATAGCTATTTGTTTCTTCATAGGTCCAACCGTAGTTTGACTCTTTCGTTGTTCTTTCTTTTAATGCAAAATTATTTTTGGGGAAGTGGTTTTTTTCTTCCCATGCTACCGGTGCTGGTCGTCTTCCTTGGAAGAATGAGGAAGTATTACATCCCAATGGTCTTTTTTGTGTTGACGCAGGTGATCTTTGTGTTAGCGCAGTTCTTTGCGTCTCAAAAAGCGGAGCTCAACGCTTTGCCCGGCACTTACGGCGGCGTTTTCCCGGTGCTTTCATCCATCGTGCATCATCCGGTTGAGTTCTTTCAGTTTTACGCTGAGTTCCTGGCGGAGCAGTTTGCACGTTTCTTTTTTCTCAACAGCGAAAGAGGTATCTCCATGATCATGGGTTCGGTATTGATCCTCGCGCTCGTTGTAATTGTGGCGGTAAAACAGACCAACCTGAGGAATAGTCCATTCCTTTTCCTCGTCATTTGGTTCTTCCTTACTTCCAGTGTGATACCTCTAACCCGTTTCGGGCAGTATATTGCGGCGCAGCATAATCCCTCAAATTACCTGGCCCTGGCAACCTTGGTGACCTGGCTTATCGCTAAAAGTGGGTTGATAGCGGGCCCATCAAAAGCAAGGTATGCCGTGCGCTGCTTGTTATTGTTGGGTCTTGTTTGCGGTTTTTTTTACAGGGATAGAGAAAAAGTAACTTTTTTTAGCGAAAGAGGCACGAAGAACAAAGAGCGTATGCTGAAAGCTATAGAAACGAATGCGGAGTATATTCCTTACGACGACCCGGCGGTAACAGACAGCTACCCGGATGCTATCAATAAGGTTATTTCCGGGCACAGCCACGAAAGCAGCGGAACCATCGCGAAACAAACATATACCTATTGGCGGGAGAAGGCGTTGATAAAAGAAGAGCCCTAAGCCTTTGTGGTCTTACTGTAATTCTTGTTCTTCAAACGCAGGAATGGTTTTTCAAGGAAAGTGTAGGAAAGAAAGGATAACAGGGTGATCAAGGCAAAATACCCCAGTGCCGCCAACATCATATTAGAGGAAATGTGACCTTTCCAATAGGGCTTATAATACAGCGTGTATATCGGTAAATGAAGCAGGTAGAGACTGTAACTTATTCTTCCATAAAAACGCAGCAGGGGGAAAGCCCCTATCCTGGCAGTGATTGAATTCGTACGGATGCTGTTCAATAGTAAAAGTGACCAGCCAAGGGCAAGAAAGATCGAAGATGGAACTACGGCAACGAAGTCGGTTGAGTAATTCTTGTCCTGGTATTGTTGAAAGAGATAAAGTGCAAGGGGCAATAAGATGGCAAGACCTATCAACGGAAAGAATTTAAGAAGGGAAGGGGATACGGCCTCCTTTTTTCTGTAGAATAGTACGCCTGACAGGATGCCGATAATGAACTGATCCAGGTTACCCAGGCTGTTGGCATAGATAAGATCGCGGTAATTTCCTCCCTTCAGGATCAGGCAGTAGGCTACTACTTTATACGCCAGTGTGGCCAAAAGAATGATGAACAGGGACAGCCATAGTTTCTTTTCTGTCCAGGTCTTCACCACGAAAAAAAGAATTCCCAGGAAAATATAGAAATGGAGTTCCACCGAAACAGACCAGGTAGGAGGGTTGACAATATTGACGGTGGCAAAAAGATTTTGAATGACGAGCGCGTAATAGGGTATTGCGTTAAAGTAAGGGGTTGTATTCGCTTCAGACCGTATGTGAATGAGAAAGAATACCGCGGAAGTGATGTAGAACAGGGGTAGCACCCTTAAAAGCCGGTTGGTGTAGAATTTTTTAATGGAAACTTCCGGCGCCTGCAGCAGGATGTGTTTAACGAAGGGTGAGCTCACCAGAAACCCGCTGAGCACAAAGAAAAGAGAGACCCCGAAATAACCTGAGTTAAAAAGTAAAGCGTTCAGGAATGGTACATCAGAAAAGACCTCAAAAAGTATATGCGATACAAAAACAAGTAATACAGCCAGTCCCCTGAAGCCGTCCAGGGCCGGAAGATGTTCTTTGTTTGAAAGAGCGTTGCTTGTTCTCATGAAATAATTCTTAGTACCAGGTCGAAAAGACGCTGTGTGGCTCGTCCATCTGTTTTAAAAAGATACTTCTCTTTCAGTCCTGCTAATGTTTCCATATACTTCTCTGTTTTGCCCGGAATAAAAATTTCTTTGAGCCAAACAGAAAGATCTTCTATTGCATGAAAGGTTTTTATCCCTTTTTCAGCGGCAAGGGGGGTATAGGTGATCACCGCGCTTTGCGGGTTCAGCGAAATAAAACAAAAAGGTTTGCCCAGGTAGAACGCTTCGTTGACTATGCCCGACGATTGTGTGCATACCACATCGCAATAACTGAGCAGTTCATACAGATTAACAGATGCATTAGGGAGCACTGCCTGGTGTGCATGACCCCCGGCGGCCATCCTGTCTTCGGCGATCGTATCCGATTCGGCCGGATGTTTTTTAATGACAAGGTTCCATTTGTTCTCCGCGCACATATCGCTTAGTTTTTCGATAAGAACCTCTTTCTCTGTCTGGTTGAATTGCGTGTGGCCCGACCAGGTGCTTGCAAAACACACTGTCTTAGCCTGCGGGTCGAGCTTGTGTTGTGTAAAAAAGGAGAGCTTTCCCGGGTAATAGGATCGCGCTTCATCGAGTTTGCAGAAACCGGTAACAACGTGGTCTTTGGTGGGGTCTCCTCTTCTTTTCCAGGTATCAATTGAGTTTTGACTTACACAGGCACGGTGATCGAATTGAATATTACTTTCCATATACAGTGGATCATCCGTGAAGATGGCGTAGTCAATATTAACAGTTGGGACCTTGTGGTAGCGGCACACATCACTGATGGCCCTTCCTTGTTCGAGCACGCCGAGGTACAGAGCAATGTCCGGTTGCAGTTTGCGTATGCATTTATTGGTCCAGGCGTATCTTAGTTCAGCGTCATACAAAGGATCATATTTTTCAAATACGGTAGCCCCCGGATGATATTCCTTTAACTTCGAATAGAGGTCGGCATGTAGATCAGGTATGCGCGTGCGGAATTCCTGGAAGGGATAAACCGCGATATTCTTTGATGCATATGAATTTGCCGAAGCGCGGTTTGCGGCTTCAGAACCGGTGGTCAACTCAATGATACTGAGAAAAAGGTCAGCGCGTTCCTGCACCATTTTAATGAATCGCTTCATGACCATGTGTACACTGGGTATATCATACAGGAACAATACAATGTGCTTTTGCTCTTTGGAAAGAGCGGGCCGGTTTTTTTTTGCCGGCATCAACTTATCATATGTAAAGTAAAAGGCGTTCCTGGCCGATCGCGCGAGTTTTTTTTGACCTGCTTTATCATACCGGAAAGAAAAGGAATGACCCGGACATTCTGTTTTTAGTATTTCTTCGCACAATTGGTATTTTGAGGATACATGCAATTGAACCGAATGGCCACTCCCCTGTAAATGATCCAATAGCCTCTTTACAGCCAGCGCAAGGCCATAGGCGGGTATCAGCAAATTCCAATAGGCAGGATAGAGCAAGGAATAAGCGCGGTCGTAAGGCTTGCGGGTTTCCTGGAAGCGGTTGGTCCTGAAATTTTCGTTCTTAGATCTTTCGCAATCAACCTTGAGGGTCTGTAACATCCGATCGGCCGCTTCGTATTCCGCATTAGCGAGCGAAATGTTGAGTTTCAGGAGGCTTTCTTTTTCAAGGAGATCCGACCCTATGAATTGATAAGGTGTAAAAAGGATCTTTTGTGCAGACCTGCAGGTATCGTAATGCGCTTTATTGTCGGTGATCACTAGGTCCATTAGATCGCTTTTTTCAGGATGCTCAGATCTTTTTTGATAAGGGCCCTGAAATTTCCTTTTAATAAAATGAAGAAAAAGAAGAGGCTTACCACCAGCAAGGGTATGAAGTTAACCAGTATCATGGGTAGGCCATAACTTTTGTCCATGTAATTATAAACGCTTACCGCGATGAGTGAAAGCGCGCTAAGGGTCATGATTTTATAGAGATAGGTGAGGTCAAAACGAAGATCGGAGACCTTATAATACCAATAGAAGGTGAGTAGGAGCTGCGTAAAGCGGGCCAGTACGCTCGTAGCGGCCGAACCTGCCAGTCCAAATTCAGGTAGCAACAATAGGTTACCTGCAATGGTTGTTACGCCCAAAACAATATTCAGCCAGGGCAATTTGGCGGTGGCTTTAAAAAAGAACAGGGGTTCTGAAAAAACAATATAGAGGTATCTGAAATAATACGACATCAGCAGGATCGGGATCAGGGCTATCGACTCCCTGTAAACGGGTTTTAGGAAATAAATGATCGCAATCGGGTTGCATGCGATCAACAGCCCAATGATGAACAAAACGCCAAGCCCGATAAGGCGGTATATCTTGTTGATGTTTTCCATTTGATCGTGGTATCCCTTTTTCAGCATCTCGTATACGGTAGGATAGGTGGCGCTTTGAATAGCGAACATGATCGATTCGGTCATATTCGCCACGGCGGAAGCAAGGTTGTACACGGCGAGCGAAGCGAGGCTGAATACATTCTCGATCATCAATCGGTCGAAACTGGTAAATACGAGGGTAGACAATTGGTAGGGAAGGAGGGGAAGCGAGTAAGAGATCGACGCGGGTAAAAAACGCCTGTCGAACCTTACTTTGATCCTGCTGAATGTTTGTACCCAGATGATGACCGAAAAAAGTGTGGTAGCGACCAGTTTTACATAAATGATATTCATCACATCCATCTTAAAAACAAGGATAGCGAGACTCTCGCTCAGGGTAGATACAAGAAAGATACCCAGTGAAAAGATCGTGAACCCACGGAGGTCGTGCTTGTTCCTGTAGGCGCCGATGAAAATAGCGTTCACCGAAGTAACGATGCCCGAGAGGGCTGCGGTAATTCCAAACGGAAAAAAAGAAAGATCCGAGCTTTTAAAACAGAGCTTGAACAAAAAGTCGCCAAAAGGCATTAATAACAGGGTGAAGAACACGGAAAAGGAAAAGATACTGATCACGATGGTCGAGAAATAGGTGTTGCTGAGTTTTTCAGTACGCTTGTAATCGTAATAATAACGAACATACGCGTTCTCGAGGCCCAGGGTCATGAAGAGCGGAAGAACTGTAGCCACCAGTGTATTGAGGCTTATGATGGCGAAATCTTCGGGGTTTAAGAACAATAAAAAAATGGGAAGCAAAAGAATGCGCGACGCGGTGGGGAGAAAGGCCAGCAGGGTATAAACAAAACTTGACTTCGCTATTTGCTTAAATCGGGCCATCTTTTTTTAATAGGCTGTAAAACCAAGTTCTTTGGCTTTATTCACCAATTCGGGCGTTATTTTTCGTTTACTGACGTATTGATAGAAGGGTTCGGGCCTTGACTGGATGTATTTGATGTATTCATCGGCGGTAGCGTTATTCACGCTGAAAGCGTTGAACAGGGCCAGTTTTTCCTGGTCTGCCGGGATATCGGCAATGCTGCATTTTTTCGGAAGCGTGGCCCTGTGATTGGTTAGAAAATTGAATATAACGAGGTCGCCTGCCCTGGAGGGAATATCGATGATGGGGAGCTTGTGCACGTTCATTTTCTTATCGATCTGCTCCTGTGTAGGCGGGGATATGCGGTTCATTATTTTTTCAAAAAAACCGGGTACATGTTCTTCTTTGAAAACGTCTTTGGTCATGTGTGAGCCTTCCATGACGGTTAAGCCTCCTCCAAGCTCATTGTTATCCTGCAGGTAAACCCCCGCTTCTATCATCAGGGCTTCCGGTTTCCAGTGAAAATCGTGTCCTGCTTTTTCCTGTGAAGTGGTGTCCTTGTGCCAGCCCGAATATAATTTGTAGTGGATCCCGGTCTCCGGCATCAATACAGGGTTCTCTCCTAATATGGATTTTACAATAGAAAGGACCTTCCTGCTTAAAGTAACATCCAGGAACCCGGGAAAGCTGCCATACACATCGCTCAGTACCGTATTGGTGTTATAGGGCGACTTTTTCCAATCGCCGCTCTTAAAAATAGCGAGAATATCTTTTCTTAAAAGTGCCACTTCTTCTTTTGTCAATACATTGGGCACAAGCAAATACCCTTTTTGTTTGAAGAGATCGAGTTGTTCCGCACTTAAACCTTCAGTCATGGTGATGAATTAATTTGTTCTTAAATATTTTTTTTGCTGTTCGGGGTCCAGGTGAACTTTTCCGTAGGAAGAAGCTTCGCCCCACACATTGTCTTTCCACCAGCTTCCATCCTTTATCCACCACACACCCGGGTCGCGAAAACTGTCTGCCACTTTCCAGAATTCTTCCGCGGATGTTCCGGTATAAGAAAGCCAGTAGGACAGGTCGCTGGAAACCACATGGTCGTATTTTTTTACCAGTTCTATACCCTGTTCGCGTGTAAGCGCTCCCGCGCGGATATCTTTAGAAGCGTGATCGGAACAGCGGCCGTAACCGAATTTCACGAATTTCAGCAGGTCATGAATGCCATTCTCATAACGATCGTCCAGGTTCGACATTTTGCGATAGGTCCGCTCAAATGGCTTTTCCGCTTCTTTCCATCCGTACAGTTCTTTCATCAATGCGGTATGTTTGTTGGGGTCCCACTTAAAGAAATTTCCAATATATAAACCTCTAACGCCCACGTCAAGTATCTCTTCATCGCCGGGGTACCTGGCCCATAGAAGATCTTTCTCACTCAGTTTATCGTCTTTGTCATCCAGCATGTCAAACCACTCATACCCGCGCAGGCTATGCTCATGCCTGGCCCTGGCGCTGAACTCCACAAAATCTTCCGGTTCATACATTCCGGAAATATCCCAGGACGTTTCTCCCCAGATGATGAGCGGGATCCTGAATTTAACCGCCATGATGATAGGCGTTGTCATGATGCCGCAGTGCGCGTGCCAGTTCATGTCTCCCATTTTTTTAAAGCAGATGCGGTTCAGCTTTTTAAGCACATCCACGCTGGGTCCATAAACAATATGATCTGCGTCAAACACCTGGCGCATGCGATCGCGGTTATGATCTCCTTCGGGTAAATAATTGTTTCCGTGATAGGTCACCAAAAGAGGCTTAAGGCCCAGTTCTTTCACCATCACGTGTATCTGGTAATAGCTGTCCTTTCCTCCGCTTACGGGAATGAGGCAGTCGTAGCCAGAGGTGTTGTTCTTATTTATTTCTTTTACCAATTCAAAGAACTTTGCCTTTCTTCGGGCCCAGAACTCGGGACTTAGTTCTTCAAATTTCTCAGCAACCTTGCAGGCCGAGCAAATGCCATCGTCCTCAATGTTCAGGTTCACCGAAACCTGCGGATAAACACATTTTTTACAATAGGTGATCTTTCTCATGATGTAGCAAAATTGGTGTCCACCTTCATTACAAAAGGTGGCCGTACATTAAAATTATTCTCGTAAAGATATTTTTTAGCAAGGTAAACGCTTTGGTCAACATGCTGAAAGATATTGGCCGCGGCTACCGCGTCGGCTTTTGTATTTTCCAATACTTCGCCAAAGTGCTGCCAATCGCCGGCGCCTCCCATGGCTATTACAGGTACACTTATCTTTTCGCTTACATTTTTTATAAGCTCAATATCAAAACCGGTTTTCATGCCGTCCCGGTCTATCGAATTCAGCAGGATCTCGCCGGCGCCGCTGTCCTGTACACGCAAGGCCCAATCGGTGGCTGTAAGGCCCGTGTCTTTTTTTCCCCCATCTCCAAATACATGATGTTTGCCCTCCACCAGTTTGGCATCGATAGACACCACAATGCATTGTGATCCGAACTCCCGGGCAGCTTGTGTGATGAAAGTAGTATCGGCCAGCGCCATGGTATTGATCGATATCTTATCCGCGCCACGCTTCAGTCTTTCTTCAATGTCTCCCAGGGTCCTTATTTTTCCGCCCACGGTAATAGGCATAAAGGTAACCTTAGAAACGTCTTCCAGTATATCCAGCATATTATCACGGTTAGGATTCTTTATATCATCGCGTCGCAGATCATACACAGCTTCTTTCGAAATATCAATATAGATCAGCTCGTCGGCGGCCCATTCGCTCAGACGTTTTACGGCTGTAACGGGGTTGCCGAGGTTCTGGTATTTGGAAAAGCCCCTGCTTTGCACAAGCCATCCATCCTTCAGCAGCAACACGGGTATGAGCCTTTTCTTTTTCATTTAAGAGAGAAAATTCTTTAAGAGCAGTTTGCCGGCCTGTTGGCTTTTTTCGGGATGGAACTGTACGCCGCAAATATTTTCACTGCGAATGATGGATGTAAACTCTTTGCCGTAATGGGTCGTGGCCACAACCTGCTGCTCGTCTTCCGGCTTAAAGGCATAACTGTGTACAAAGTAAAAATCAGCTTTATCCGTTAAGCCTCCTACAAGTGCGGTCTCGTTCCGGATCGTGATATTGTTCCAACCCATATGCGGAAGGGGTTGTTCTACAGCGAGCTTTTCAACGCTTCCTTTTATCCATCCAAGTCCTTGGTGTCTGCCAAACTCATTCCCGTAATCGGCCAATACCTGCATGCCCACGCAAATACCGAGGAATGGTTTTTTATGTACGAAAACTTCTTTTTTTAATTCCTCCAACGCAATATGTTTCTTTATCCTTTCCATGGCCCCCCAAAAAGAACCAACTCCCGGTAAAATAAAATGAGTGGCTTTTTCCATGTCGCTTACTTTGTTGGAAATATAAACCTGTACCGGGAACTTCGAGATGAGATTATAGACAGACCTTACGTTTCCGCTGCCATAATCCAGGATGCAAACATTTTTCTCAGAAGGGTTCATAGGTCAAACGATAAGGTCCCAGGTTAAAGGTGTTCCTTTGCTAATGTCTTTTTTTGCTTTTTTACCGATCACTTCCGTATAGAACCGTGTGTGCAGGCCAAGGCTGGGGCGTATAGAACGAACATGGTCCTTTGTCAGCGTCTCACCCTGTTTAATATCATTCATTACATAAAGTGAGCGTTTGAAGAACAGGCTGTTCTTTTCTTTTTCCTGCACACCGTATTGGACGTTGCCCAACGCACGCCAGGCCGAGTCGCACTCTTTCACCAATTGTTTGAATTCATGGGGTTCCATGGAGAAAGCAGCATCCACGCCACCATCCGCACGTTTAAGCGTAAAATGTTTTTCAATGACACGGGCGCCAAGGGCTACGGATGCCACAGCTACGCCAATACCCAACGTGTGATCGGAAAGCCCCGCGTGGCAATTGAAGCGTTTCGCCATATCGGGTATGGTGAGCAGGTTGCTGTCGTCAGAAGAAGCCGGGTAAGTGCTGGTACATTTCAGAAGGATGTAATTCTTACAGTTCAGTTGGCGAAGCAGGTCGGTGGTCTCGATAAGGTCATCGTTGCTTGACGCGCCGGTTGACAGGATCAAAGGCTTTCCGGTTGCAACCACTTTTTTGATGAGGATGTGATCCGTGTTTTCAAAAGAGGCGATCTTGTAGGCAGGCACTCCCAGTTCTTCCAGCAGATCAACGGCGGTGGGGTCAAAGGGAGAACTAAAAGCGAGTATTTTTTTTTCACGCGCGCGGTCAAAGATCGCACGGTGCCATTCCCAGGGTGTATGCGCTTCGAGGTAAAGATCGTAGAGGTCGCGGCCATTCCATAAGGAACTTTCGTCCTTTATTTGATACGCTCCCTTGCTTGTGATCGTATCCGCGGTATAGGTTTGAAGTTTTATAGCGTGCGCTCCTGCTTCTGCGGCGGCGTCAACAAGGGCAAGGGCTTTCTCGAGCGACTGGTTATGATTACCTGACATTTCGGCGATGAGCATGGGCGGGTGTTGAGTGCCTATGGTCAAATTACCGATCCTGATATCATTCATGAAGCGAGGGTGTAAACTTTATAAATTTACTACTTTTTTGATTATGCACCAAAAGCTCCGAATGCAGTGAAAAACCCGCTTTAAGGAATGAACGGATCGACGAAGAATTATCGTTTTTAATATAGGCTGTAATGGTTTCGCCGGGGTGTTTTTTTAAATGATCGTCGCAGGCCATCACAAGTAAACAGCTGCTCAGCGACTGCCCACGGAAGGCTTTATCAACAGAGATGCCGATCACGGTCTCTTCCTTTTTTCTTTCAATACGCACCTGGCCCACGGGTATGTTGTTCTCGTCGAGGAACAAATAAAGAAAAGCGCGCTCGTCGGCCAGCTTTTGGCGAAACCAGTTCACGTGGTCGGAAAAGGCTACGGGCTCTGAGTGGAATGAGTTTTTACGCACAACGTCCTCGTTGGCCCAATTGAAATACAGGTCAAGATCGTTTTCGTTGGCGCGGCGAAAATGAAGTTTCATAAGGCGCTGAATATTTTTTTTATGCGTTCGCCGGTCCTTCCGTCCAGTATCTTTTCCTGGTTTTTCATGACTTCAGTTAGAAGAGGGGTATTAGTGGCAAAGTTTTTTATTCTAAAACTTAACTCTTCAACAGGCGTATCTGTGATATCACCCAGATCTACCCCGGCGCCTGCTTGTACGAGAGAAGATAAGGTTCGCTCCTGGTTCTTCGCGGTAAGGAACAAGCCAAGGCCGGTACCCACCGCGCAGGCCTCGAGCGCCGAGATACTCGCTGAGCAAAGGGCAACTCCGGAATGAACAAGCAGCGCGGCCACCTCTTCAGCCTGTATGCCCGCGTGAACGGATACGGCTTCGTTGTTCGCCGCGAATCTTTTAAGCTGGGGCAGGTTGGGGTTCATGGTTCCTGTAAGAACATGAATTTTTTTAAAAAGCCCGGTGTTCAGGGCCGCTTCTGTTAATTTAAGCGAAAGACCCTGTGCGTCGGCGCCTCCCATGCTTAGCAGTACCTCTTCGATGTTTTTTTGTTGAAATGTAGACCTCTCCAGAAAAGCCCTTCGCAGCAAAAGCACATCAAAACCGTGGAAGACCTTCGTGTAACTCTCTTTGCTGTATCTTTCCGGCTCCAGGTCTTCTGATTGGTTCAGGATCACGTCGGCCACAAAATGAATCGACTGCAGGTCATCTATACAAACCAACGCGCATTTTTTTTCTTTGATCTTTTGCTGGTAGGCGGTGTCAAATGAGTAGCCATCCAGTACAACAATGTCTTCCGGTATCAGTAGTTTGGAGAACGCGGTTGCTTCCTCGGCAAGTGAATCGCTGTGGGGAAGTTGTACTACCCGGTGATCATTTTTCTCAAAAAGGTGCTTAAAGGACAAGGTAGTTGCGCTTGTCACAAAATGAATGGTATGATCTTCTTCCAGCATTTCCGCAAGTGCCAAACAGCGCGAGAGGTGACCGAGACCTGTTTGGCTATTCACATCCACGCGAATGTATATGTTCCTTTTACTTTTCAAATCTAAACTTTCCAGGTGGATGGGTTTAACAGTTCTTTATCGGGTACAAGCACTTTTTCAACCTGCTCATGGATGCTAGCCGGACAGGGTCTATCGAGGGCTGCCAGGTTTTCCTGCAGTTGTACGATCGAATCCACGCCTATCACTATCCCGTCAATGTGCTTTTGCGAATTTACATAATGGAGCGCCAGGCTTTGTAAAGAGATCCCATTCTCTTTGGCAATGTTATGGATCCTTGAAACACTTTCTTTTAAGCCGGCCAGGGCGACCGGAAATTCATGCGGGGGTTTAAAGAAAAGTCCCTGTAAAAAAACAGATCGCGCGTGTACCTTCTTTCCGCGCTGCCGGGCTTTGGCGATCAGCGCTCCCTTATGCGTGTTATTATCCAGGAGATTGAAAGGAAGCTGCAGGATGTCGATCTCATCCCTGCCAATGGCTTCTTCGATCTCGCTATCGGTGTAAACGGAAACGCCGATGTTCAATATCTTGCCTTTCAGCTTCATCATCAGTATTTTTTTAAGCACCTTTTCGCGCGCAAGGTCGGAGGACCGGTGATATTGATAGCAATACAACGAATCTGCTTTCAGGCGTTCAAGATCGGCATCCAGTTTCTTTTCGATATCCTCTTCGCTATCATTAATGGTGAATTTTGTTATGACCCCAAACTTTTTCCGGGTGTCATCCGGTAGGCCGCCTATGATATCCAGGGCGTTCCCGTAAGCTTCGGCGGTATCGAGCATGCAAATTCCGTTTCGTGAAGCTTCTTGCAAAAGTGACAAGGCAACTGCAGTGTCCGGGCGCCCCGACCTGTTGTTGATCCCGTAATCAAGTCCAAACTGAGCGGT
The DNA here is from genome assembly GCA_964387075.1 of uncultured Flavobacteriaceae bacterium. Lineage (GTDB taxonomy): Bacteria > Bacteroidota > Bacteroidia > B-17B0 > Aurantibacillaceae > PALSA-968. The sequence continues at coordinate 96,503 of CAYLVB010000005.1, read as the reverse complement.
TCCTAAAATGATCTTTGATCTCATGACTTCCATTTATCCTTTACAAGTCTCATCCGGATCACTTTTTTTTTGCCCGACTGTTCGTCTGAAATGATGGATTCAGTTTCAAACCCCAGGCTTTTATACAGCGAAAGCGCTTTTTCATTTTCTGCCAGGAGGCCGAGCGTGATCGAACGAAAACCCAGGTCATTGAAACAATGATCGATCAATAGCACAGATGCATCGCGTGAAAATCCTTTTCCCCTGGAATTCCTGTCGCCTATCAGTATGCCGTATTCTCCGGTCATCGCGCCCCTGTCAATGAGATCGATCTTGATGTTGCCCACATGCTTTCCGGTACTTTTATCGTGAATGGCCAGGAAGATAGCGCCTTCTTTTTCTTTCAGCGTAACAAAATCCTTCAGTTTCCCGATGGTCATTTTTTCAGCCGCAGATTCTATATATTTACCGGTATCGGGGTCGTCGAACCAGAGGAGGTAGTTCTCGTTACAATGTTGGTGCGTAACAGGAGTAAGGTATATTTTATTCGTTTCTAAAAAAATAACTCCCATGCTGCCTAAGGCTATTCGTATTTGCTCACGAGGCGCGTCAGTGCTTTTTGGTTTAGCCATTTCGTGTTTCGTCCAGATGAGTAGCTAAAGCCTTCCTTTACCTTTTTTGCCCGGAAGGTCTTCAGGTATTTCGGAAGATCCCACTCGGGCACCTGCGGCAATATGGCGTAATATTTTCCGAGGTCGTACGTCGTGTAGGAATCAGATTCGGTGATCATCTCTTCGTGTATTTTTTCGCCCGGGCGTATGCCCACTATTTCGATCTTGCACTTAGGGCCAATGGCCTTGGCAAGGTCGGTTATTTTAAAGGACGGTATTTTCGGAACGAAGATCTCTCCGCCCCAGGCTTTATCAAGGGCATAAAGTACCAGGTCGGCACCTTCCTCAAGTGTAATGTTAAAACGCGTCATCCGTTTATCGGTGATCGGTAACACGCCTTCTTTGCGTTTCGAAAAAAAGAAAGGCACCACAGAGCCATTAGAGCCCATGACATTTCCGTAACGCACTACCGAAAAACATATATCGTGATGACCCCTGATGTTGTTAGCGGCTACAAATAATTTATCGGAGCAGAGTTTGGTGGCACCATAAAGATTAATAGGGGCTGCGGCTTTATCCGTTGAAAGGGCCACCACTTTTTTTACTCCCTTTGCAAATGCCGCATTAATGATGTTCTCGGCACCAAGGACATTGGTCTTTACGCACTCCATGGGATTGTATTCGGCTATCGGCACATGCTTCATGGCGGCTGCATGAACCACGTAGTCTATTCCCTCGAATGCGGTAAGTAATCGGTTATAATCGCGTATATCCCCAATAAAATACCGCATGCAGGGATATTTAGATAGAGGAAATTCCTGGGCCATTTGATACTGCTTTTGTTCGTCGCGGGAAAATACCACCAGGCGTTTGATGTGTTTGTGGTTCTGAAGCAGCGTTTTAACAAGTTGTCTTCCTAAAGAACCTGTACCGCCCGTAATTAAGATGGATCCTTTCATATGCTTTGTGCAAACGAGATAAAAATACGAAAATTTACGATAGGAGTTTATTTGCTTTTCACAACCGATAATACCACCCTGCGGTTCAGGCGGTGCTCTTCTTCTGTGCATGCAACGCCTTCCGAACAGCGATTTACAAGGTTTTGTTCACCAAGTCCTTTGATCTTTCTTATACGTTTAACCTTAAACCCTTTCTTTTTCAGGTAATTGTAGGTTGCGCGGGCACGCCTTTCAGATAAGCTCCTGTTATACGGCTCTGAACCGCGCGTATCACTGTAGGCAAGGATCTCTATTTCGGCACGCTCATTTTTAGTGAGCGCTTCGAGGTTGCGGTCCAATATTTTTGCAGCCGCTTCATCAATTCCCGAATTATTCAGATCAAAATAGATCGTTTCCAATGAAAGATCGCCTGTGGCAGGTTCGGTGGTTGTATTCACGGTATTGCTTGCTACAGTTATAACCGGTTTGGTGGTAACAACAATATTTTTTTCTGCGCCCAACAGTTCCATGTCATCGTTGTTGAGTTCGCCCTGTACGCGCAGGCGATAATTTCCGGGCTGACCGAAAACATGTGCGATCCTGTTTCCCTGCTTATCCAGCAACTGGTCATTCACCTGCCAGTAAAAATTGTTGTAGGCGGATAGTGGTTTTGCTGTTTCCGCGTATAATGCCATAGTGTCGCCAACATACACAGTATCCGGTAAACTTATTTTTATTCCCGCCAATGGGTCCGGAGTGAAAGAGGTGAAAGGTTTCTCCAGCAGGATCTCATAAATATCCATATCACCAAAGCCGCCGGGCCTGGAAGATGAGAAAAATCCTTCGGTCTCTTTATCATTAATGGTTAGGTAAATATCATCGCCAGCTCCATTGAACGGCGTTCCCATATTCACCGGTTTGCCCCATTGCCCATTCGTTAATGTTGACCTAAAAAGATCATAGCCACCGTAACCGGGGTGACCTTTGGAAGAGAAATAGAGCACGTTTCCGCTTTCATTCAGGAATGGGTCGCCTTCATCTTCTTTTGTGTTGATAGACGGACCGAGGTTGGTGCCTGCGGCCCACTTGCCGTCATTTCCTTTCACGCTTTTGTAGATATCTAGGCCGCCCAAACCGTCTGCTCTCTCGGCCGAATAATAAAGCGTTTGGCCGTCACGGGAAATGCAAACGTGGTTGCGGAACTCGTTGGCCTCATTCAGGTTCTCATTCAAAACAGCAGGGTCGCTCCAGCTGTCTCCGTTCTTAACAGATTCATAAATTTTTCCATCATAAAAAGTAAAGAATCGGTCACCTACGAAGGACAGCGAAATGGCCGATTCGTGCTTGTTCACTGATCCCGGTTTTTTCGGACTCTGTAAGGAAAAAGGCTTCGCATCCTTAAAAGTGCCATCAGCCTGTTTTTGAGCCATATACATGTCCTCATAGAATCCTCCGTTGTCCTCATCGATCTTGCTCTTGTCGGCTATCCGGCGGCGCGAAGTGAACATAAGGGTCTTCTTGTCATTGCTCAATACAGGAACATATTCCGGGTAAACCGTGTTAATATCCTTGCCCGCATTAACCACTTTAATGCGTTTGCGATTGGGTTCACTGCCATTGCTAACGGTGTACTGACAATTATTGATATAGCGGCTCACTTCCTGTTCCAGCAGGACGCCATCCTTATCTTTCAGGTCGATAAAGCGATAAAACCGACGATAATAGTGTAGTGCTTTGTTGGGATCGTCAATATAGTGGTAGTACTTGCCAAGGCCAAAAAGCAGTTCGGGGAAAGTATCTTTATGAGAACTTTTCTCGGCTTTCAGGAGGTAGCGGCCGGCACCCGCAGGTTCATTCATGTATTCGAATAAAAGAAGGCCGTATTCCAGGTTGGCGTTAACGTGGTTGCTGTCCAGGGCAAGTGCTTTTTTGTACTCGGTTGCCCCCGCGGCAAAGTCTCCCTGATCTACCGCTTTGCGGGCTTTCTTAAGTGAAGAGGAAATGCTTTGTGACGAACCCGACAGGAAAGCGAAAAAGAATATACAGACAAGGCATCTTTTGATCATAATCCCGATAAAAATAGAGTTTTTTTGCAATAAAAAAAGCCACTTATCGGTAAGTGGCTTTTTAATAGGGACAAATAAAAACTATTTGTGTGTTTTTTCGCTGGATGTAGTTAATTTTTTGCGGCCTCTTTTACGGCGCGCTGCTAATACTTTGCGACCGCTAACGGTGCTCATACGCTTTGTGAAACCATGTTTATTGGTCCTTTTACGCTTAGAGGGCTGGAATGTACGTTTCATGACTTTGAGTTTCTATAAATGAGGGGGCAAATATAGCCTAATTTTTTAAATCAAAAAAAATTATTTACCGCGACCCTGGACGACGATCAACAGGGTGTAAATGATGATCTTAATGTCAACCATCAGGCTCATGTTCTCGGTATAAAGGAGGTCATATTTGAGCCTTTCTATCATCTCGTCCACGTTCTCGGCATAGCCGAACTTCACCTGTCCCCAGGAAGTGATTCCGGGCCTAACACGGTGTAAATGCTTGTAATGGGGGGCTTTTACAACGATCTGGTCAACAAAGAACCTGCGCTCGGGGCGGGGGCCTACAATGCTCATTTGACCAAAGAATACGTTGAAGAACTGGGGGAACTCATCCAGGCGGGTCTTGCGCAGGAAACGCCCGAAAGGGGTAATGCGCGGATCGTGGGTGCTGCTAAGGGCCGGACCGTTCTTTTCGGCATCTATGTACATGCTTCGGAACTTGTAGATCTTAAAAGGCTGCCCGTTGAGGCCCAAACGCTCCTGCGAAAAGATCACAGGGCCTTTGGAGGTCAGTTTCACTATGATGGAAAGCAACAGGTAGAACCAGCTGAAACCAATGATCACGAAGAGCGAAAAGCATACATCAAAGATGCGCTTGGCATTCACCTGCCAGCGGGGCACCACCTCGCGGTTGACCTCAATAAGCGGCGCGTGGATCACGGAGGTGAATTTTACCGAACCCGAAAGGATATCGTAAACGTCGGGGATCAGTTTTACCTTTACATCAAGGTCTAAAGTATCATTGAGGATGTGCTGGATGGCATTATGCTCGGAAGATTCGAGGGCTACAATGATCTCTTCCACGTGGTGGGACTTGATCACGCGGGTGAGGTCCGAAAGCTCGCCCAGGTGTGGTACGGTCTTCAGTAATTTCTCCGAAAAACCATTCCGCTCGTCAATGTGAATAAAGCCGCGGAAGATGTTCCCGTTCCCTTTTTTCAGTCCTTCGATCTCATTGTAGATATTCCACGCGTTCTCATTGCTTCCTATCAACAGGGTATTAAAGCCCATTTTGCGGTTGTGGATACGCGAATTGGTGATGGTAGAAAGCACAAAACGGGGAATGGCCGTTAAGAGAAAATGCAGCGTGAAAAGCACCGCGATGGATTTGTAATAATTGCGGTAGTTATTTACTTCATCATCCAGCAGTAAAACAAAAAAGAGAATGAGCACTCCCACTAAAGAAGTCAGGAAAGTATTAGCGGCCTCATTGAGCCTTGATCTGCGGTAAGGCATATCGTAATTGCCCTGCAGGTAATATACGATGCACCAGGAAATGGGGATGAGCGCAGAACCGATGTAGAATTTTTTATTGTAGATGAGGTTATTGTACCAATCGGGATCGTGCTCGATGTAGAACTTACGAAAAGTGAAGAACAATACCCATGCGGTAACCGCTGCCAGAAAATCGAAGGACAGGTATTTGAAGGCCTGCAGCTTCTTGTTCATGCGCATGTACTTCTTCTCTGCCGCCGCTGTATGTTGGGTAGTTTCTTTCACGGGTACTATTTCGGCTTGCAGCAGCATTTTTACAAGTGCACAACTTTTACGTTATCGATATACATCTGTGGATTGAACGAGCCATCTCCCCATCCCATCGTGGAATAGAAATACAGGAAATAATAATTATAAAAAGGCGGTGTTCTCACAAGGGGGGTGAGATCGATATACATCTTTTTCCAGGTGTCGGTGGGGTTTACGCCGCCTGCCGAACGAATATCGGTGGAACTGATCGTGCCCGGGCTGTTTGAACCCACAAGGCCCGCTTCCAGTGTAAAATTACCCTTGTAGTTGAACTCGAGGTAGGTGCTGGGACCGGTATTTGGTAATGTGAATCCACTGGTTGAGTTTACCTGCACCACGCTGTGTGCGGCATCCATTTTTATGGAAAGGCATTTATTTCCGAATACGGCGTTGGATGTATCGATAGTGGTACAGAAAGTATCAGTTGCGCTGGCATTCTGTAATTTAAAACCTGTGTTGTTCTCAAAATCCTCAACTACCGGGAAAACAGCGGTAGGAAAATATTTGAAAACAGGGTTCACTTTCAAAACCTCTCCTTTTCTTAATGGGAAAGTAGAGTCGCAGCCTTTCATAACAGGATAATCGAAACGCAGGAATTTCACGCCATTCACCAGCATAACCGGACGAATGATGAGGTAAGTGGCGCCTTCCAGCGGCAAGGGAATTTTGCAGGGGATGGGATAATAACCGTAGTTCGTTGAACCGGAGGTAACAAGTACATCCGTGAATTTCTGGTGACTGGTGCCTTGGTTGACGCTGTCGGTGATGACCTTGTAATCGGAAATTTCGATATAGGAGGGGACGTCAATTTTCGGGTCTAATTTCTTGCAACCTGAAAAAAGAATAAAAATAATTACACCAACAGATAATAATTTCGGCATCGTCTACGCAAAAGGAACGCAAAAATAAGGTACTTATTGCGTATTTTAAGTATTTATAGCCAAAAAACTGTATTACAGGCAAATAAGCCTTCAAAAACACCCCAAAAATTGCCTATAAATTGCTAGCTTTGCAGCCATGGCAAAAAGAGGGCGCCCGGGCACCGAGAACGAAGAATTACCCAAGGCAAAACTAAGCAAGGAAAATCTTAAAAGATCGCTTCGCCTTTTTACTTATCTGGGGCAGCATAAATGGAAGTTTATAGCCGGGATGTTCTTCCTGGCTTCCAGTGCCGGTATCGGGCTTATATTTCCCTTAGTATCCGGTAAAATGTTCAGTTTTTTTGGCGAAACAGGTAAACCCGCAGAACAGATGGAGATGGAATTGAAGGAGGTGGGCAAATTGTTGCTGGTGATCTTGCTGGTGCAAGGTGTTTTTTCCTTTGGTCGCGTGTATATGTTCGCGCAGGTTACCGAGAATATGCTCAAGGGATTACGTAACGATACTTTTCGCAGGCTGGTGCAAATGCCGATGGAGTTCTTTTCGCGGAGCCAGGTGGCCGAGCTAAGCAGTCGTATGGCCACGGATATCAACGTCATTTCAGATGCTTTTACGGTGAACATCGCTGAGCTCATCCGGCAGACGATCGTGGGTGTTGGCGGTCTCATTCTATTGATCTATTATACTTCCTGGGACATCGCCCAGTGGTTCTTGATCATTATCCCGCCGCTAATTACCATAGCCATCCTGTTCTCGCGCCGCATTCGTAAATTCTCCAAAGCTTTCCAGGATAAGATCGCCGAATCGAATGTTGTTGTTGGTGAGGCATTGACCGGGATCAGCAACGTAAAAACGTTTACCAACGAACAATACGAGATAAGCCGCTATGAAAAGATCACCACCGGCGTACGCGATTTCGGACTGAAGTATGGAATATTTCGTGGTTCTTTCTTTTCATTTGTGATCACGTTTATTTTCGGGGCTATATTCTTTATCCTCTGGAAAATGCTGATGCTGAAGAACAGCGGAGTGATCACCGCCGAAGACTTCGGGAAGTTCATGATGTTATCACTTTTCGTGGCAGGTTCTTTAGGTGGCTTGCCCGAACAGATCGCTTCTGTGCAGCGCGCCCTTGGCGCAACCGACCGCGTATTTGAGTTGATCGACGGGAATATCGAAAAGATAGACCTTGATTTTGCCAAAGAAAAAGAAAAGGGTCCCAAGAAAGGCGAGATCGAATTCAAGAACGTTGAATTTTTCTATCCCACGCGTCCGGATTTCCCGGTTTTGAAAGACGTTTCTTTTAAGGCCGAAAAAGGACAAACCGTCGCGCTCGTCGGACCCAGCGGTTCGGGTAAAACAACCATTGCCGCTTTGGTGCTGAGGTTCTATGATCCGGTGAACGGGCAGATCATCATTGATGGAAAAGATTCAAAAGAATATTCCTTAACCGCCCTGCGCGACCACATGGCCCTGGTGCCGCAGGATGTGATCTTATTTGCCGGCACCATCCGCGAAAATATTCTTTATGGAAACCCTCAAGCAACAGATGCCGAGGTGGCCGAGGCCGCCAAAAAAGCCAACGCGCTTGAGTTCATCGACAGCTTCCCGGATAAATTTGAGACCCGGGTAGGAGAGCGCGGCGTGCAGCTTTCGGGCGGCCAACGACAACGTATTGCCATTGCCCGCGCGGTACTGAAGGACCCTGCTATCCTCATCCTTGACGAAGCAACCAGTTCGCTCGACAGCGGCTCCGAGAAGCTTGTTCAGGAGGCCCTGGAAAAGCTTATGGAGGGCCGCACCAGCATTGTCATTGCCCATCGTCTCTCAACTATCCGCAACGCCGATAGGATCATCGTGCTGGAAAAAGGAAAAGTAAAAGAGACCGGTACGCATAATGAATTGATCACTTTGCAGGATGGCTTGTATCGCAGCCTTAACAAACTTCAGTTCGAAATGAGCGCGTGACGTTATTCGAGAACCTTAATAACCATTAACTTATAACCCATAACGCATAACCTATAACGTTTAACTTTTGCTATCTTTGTCCTCTAAAATTTTCTGAATAAAATGAAAAAGTTCATGATCCCGGTGCTGGCCCTCGCGTTGTTCGCTTGCGGGGGTCAAAAGCAGGATGAGAAGATAGACAGTTCGCTGGTCAATATCCCCGAGACCGCCAATGGTAAGGTGGATAAGGATAAATTACCCGTGATCAAATTTGTGGAGACCGAGTTCAATTATGGCAAGATCATCCAGGGCGAGAAGGTGTCGCACACCTTTACCTTCACCAACGAAGGAAAGTCAAATTTAGTGATCGCTTCGGCCAAAGCCAGTTGCGGTTGTACAGTTGCGCAGCCTCCCAAGGACCCAATTCCTCCGGGCGGTACCGGAAAGATCGAGGTTGTTTTTGACAGCAATGGAAAATCCGGGGTGGTTTCAAAAAGCATCACTGTGCTAACCAATTGCGAGCCTAACATTTCTATTTTAACCATCGCGGGAGAAGTGATCGTTCCCACGCCAACAACAGAATCAAAATAAAAACAAATAAATAATATGCAGAACATGTACATTTTACTACAGGCGGCACCTGCTGCCGGAGGCGGAGGATTATCCGGTTTAACAAGTTTCCTTCCGCTGATCTTGATCGTGGTTGTATTCTACTTTTTCATGATACGTCCGCAGATGAAAAAGCAGAAAGAAGCGAAAAGATTCATGGCAGAGATCAAGAAGGGCGACAAGATCGTGACCATTGGCGGGATCCACGGGAAGATCGCTGATATACAGGATACCACGTTTATAATAGAAGTAGAGGGCGGAGTTAAACTAAGGATCTCGAAAACAGCTGTGTCTATGGATAATTCAGCGTCGCTGAACCAAAATCAATAGTCTTTGAATAAAAAGCCTGCGTTCATACGAAAGTTCTTTCCCGGCCGCAGGCTTTTTTCTTTTTTTATTTGCCTTCTCATAGCCGGTTTTCTCTGGCTCATCAACGCGCTCAATCGTACGTATACCAGAACGCTGGCCATCCCGGTCAAGTTCACGCATTATCCCATCAATAAACACATCAACAACCGTCTGCCTGCTTACGTGATGGCCGATGTGAAGGCCAGTGGCGCCAAATTGATGATGCTGCTGATGAAAAAATCGCTGGATGAGATCACCATCGATGTGGGCGACGTGGTGCATACCCGGGCAAAGGCGAACAAAGCCGCGGTGAGCACCCTTAGCGTGATAGGTAACCTCTCTCGATTGCTGAACACGGATGTGGAATTGATCAAAGTAAAACCCGACAGTATTCATTTTGTATTTGGTAAGACATTCAGCAAAAAGGTATTTGTGAAACCGCGTGTGCAGGTCAATTACGAGAGTGGCGATGGTATTTACAGTAAGATCAGAACCTTTCCGCAATTTGTAGTGGTAAGTTCCGATAGTACTACGTTGGATCAGATCGATACTTTATTTACCGAGAAGATCGTGCTGAACGACCTTAATAAAAACGTGGAACAAACCGCTTCCATTGAGTTGCAGGATGAGATTAATGACCTGGTGGTGCTGTCTACGTATAAAGTGCTGCTGAAGATCAATCTGGATGAATATGTGCAACGTACCATACAGGTGCCGGTAGAGGTAAGGAATGCGCCGGCCGGCATGATCGTAAAAACATTCCCGTCTACTGTTCAGCTTACGGTAAATGCTCCATTCAATTTGTACGATAGTCTTGTTCCTGCGCTATTCCTGGTGCAAAGCGATTTTAATTCTACCGAAAAGAACACTGGAAAGTTGAAAGTGAAGGCTTCCTCAACCAATACGGAGGTGCGCGTGATCAAATGCGTACCCGAAAAAGTGGAATACATTCTTCGGAAGAAATAGGGGTCCCGAATTATTTAGCTTTGTCAAATGAAAGTCGCCTGTTTTCTTTTGCTCTCAATCTTTGTTCTTAGTGGCAGGGCGCAAAACCTTATTCCGGATTCCAGTTTCGAATCCAATAAGGCGATCCCAACCGATTTCTCAGGTATAGGAAATTCCTATACATGGTCGCGCCCGGGCATGGGAACGACCGACCTTTTTGCCGCTTATGACAGAAAGAAAAAGAAATACTCTATGGTGGGCGTTCCGCAAAACGCAATGGGCTTTCAATTCGCGCATTCCGGCACCTGCTACGCGGGCTTTTTTCTTTTCTCGCACGGTGATTACCGCGAGTACCTGCAAACTCCTTTGTTGCAGCCATTGGAAAAGGGTAAGACCTATTTCCTGAGCTTTTACCTGAGCCTCGCCAATTTTTCGCAAACCTACATAGACCAGCTTGGCTTTACTTTTCTTCCGCAGGAAGAACATTACGAGACCGCAGATAATCTAACGCAACTTAGTCCGACCTATATACGACTCGACAAAATAAAAGGAGATACCGCGAAATGGCATCATGTTACCGGAAAGTATAAGGCCACCGGTGAAGAAAAATATCTGCTTATCGGGAGCTTTACGATCAACAAGATCAAAAAGACCCGCTTCTCTTTTCCAAAGAATATGAAAACGCCCATCAACAAAAGGTCGCAGCGCGACGCGTATTATTATATTGATGACGTAAGCCTGGTAGAATGGATAAACCCTCCCAATGAAGAGATCATTGAAAAGAAAGACACCGGTCCACCGGAGATCAAAACCTTTAAAAACGTAAACTTTGAAACGAACAGTGCCGAACTTACTCCTGCGTCTTACCGCGAATTGGATGAATTGGCTGTTACCTTATTGGGTTGGCCCAAACAAAAAATATGCATTTTGGGCCACACAGATGGCGACGGGAATAAAGTAAAGAATGAGCAGCTTTCATTGGACCGTGCACGCGCGGTAATGACATACCTTGTTAAAAAGGGAATAGAAAAGGAAAGACTTTGCGTGGAAGGCCATGGCGACGCCAAACCTTTGTTCCCGAATGACAGCGAAGAGCATAAAGCGGCCAACAGGCGCGTGGAAATAGTGTTTTTAAAGTAGAATTATTGTTCTACATTTGGGTAACCAAACTTATGCCGATGCTTAAAAAGATCCTTTACGCAGTCTTGTTTTTCGCGACCGCCAGCATGTTCGCTTCGCCAACCACAACGGTTGAGTTCATTAAGGTCGACCAGTTCGGCTATCGTCTCAACGACCAGAAGATCGCGGTGATCGCAAATCCAATTACAGGCTACAACAACGCCACGCCTTTCAACCCGGGCACGAGCTACCAGGTGCGCGATTGGGTGACAGACGCCATTGTTTTTACAGGTACAATTACGCCCTGGAACGGTGGGGCTACACAAACACAAAGCGGTGATAAGGTTTGGTGGTTTGATTTTTCTTCTTTTGCAACTGCCGGCTCATATTACATATACGATGTAACCAATAATGTAGGTTCTTATCGTTTCGAGATCGATAATTGCGTTTATAGCAACGCGCTTATGCAGGCGATGCGCTTTTTCTATTATCAACGTTGCGGCCTGGCAAAAGCGGCCCCCTACGCGGCTACGGGTTGGACCGATACTCAATGTCACCTGGGAACCCAGCAGGATGCGGATTGTCGTTTATACAATAATACAAATGTTTCCACCTCAAAGAATTTAAGCGGCGGATGGCACGATGCAGGCGACTACAACAAATACGTGAATTTTACCTGGGGAACCATGACGGACCTGCTTCTTGCTTATGAAGAAAGTCCAATGGCATGGACGGATAATTTCAATATTCCTGAATCAGGGAACGGAATACCCGATCTTTTGGATGAGATCAAGTACGAACTTGATTGGTTGTTGAAAATGCAGAATAGCGATGGCTCAGTTTTGTCGGTGGTAGGCGGAGGAGGAATGAGTCCACCCTCGGGCGATAACCAGGTTCGACGTTATGGTCCTGCTACTACTTCGGCAACTTTCAGCAGCGCCGGAATATTCGCATTAGCGGCCATGTCGTACACCATGGCCAGCCAGGCTGCATACGCGGCAACCTTGCAAACCGCGGCAACCAATGCCTGGAATTGGGCAACCGCAAATCCCGGTATTACTTTTTACAATGCAGGAACATTAGCGGCCGGCGAGCAGGAGTTAGGAACATATGAGGCATCGGCCAGGCAATTTGCGGCCGCGGTTTATTTATACGCACTAACAGGTAACACTACGTATCGAACCTACGTAGATAATAACTATAACAACATGCATTTGCTGCAGTGGACCTTCGCCTATCCTTTCGAAGGACCTGAACAAGACGCGCTGTTGTATTATACAAAAACACCGGGCGCCACGGTTTCAACGTGTCAGTCCATCATCAGCGCGTATTCCAATTCGCTGAGTTCGAACAATGCCGATAATTTGCCGGCTTACACCAATGGTACGGATGCCTACAGGGCCTGGTTGAGCAATAACAACTATACCTGGAACAGCAATCAAACCAAATCCAAGCAGGCCATCATGTTCGAGAATATGAACGTATATAATTTAAATTCAACTAACGCCGCCCTGTACGTTAACGCGGCCCTGGGTTTTGTGCATTATATGCACGGCGTTAATCCGAATACCAAAACGTATTTAAGTAATATGGGAAATTATGGAGCTGAAAATTCTGTAACCCAATTCTACCACGGCTGGTTCGAGAACGGTTCGGCGCTTTGGGATGAAGTGGGCGTTTCTACCTATGGTCCGCCTCCCGGCTTTATTCCCGGGGGCCCTAATCCAGGCTACGCTTTGGATGCTTGTTGCCCGAACGGCTGCGGTAGCGCCCAGAACAACGCGCTTTGTAATACCAATGTTACTCCACCGCTCAATCAGCCCATACAGAAATCGTATAAGGATTTTAACGACAGCTGGCCACTGAACTCGTGGACCATCAGCGAGGCGGGCATTTACACCAACGCCGCTTATGTGCGCATGCTTTCTAAATTTTGCTCGTTTTCATGTAACCAGTCGACTTCTATTGACCAGCAATCCAAGAAGAACCCTTTATTGATCCAGGCAGTTTATCCGCAACCCGCGCAAAACAAAGTTTCTGTTAAGTTCTATGGAAAGGAAGCTTTGAACATCCGGTATTATTTGACTGACGTGAACGGGAAGGAAATACTGGTAAAAAAAGAAATCGTGAGCGGCGTTTTGGATATCGATCTTTCTACCGTGGCCTCCGGAGTTTACTTCATCAAAGTGGTTTCTGAGGATAGGACAGAAGTGAAGAAGATCGTGAAGGAGTAAGCTTCCGTTAATTTTTCGTATTTTTACCCTGTATGAGCAAGGAAACCCAGCTATCTTCCTTCAATAATTCGTGGTACAAACCCGGCGCGGGCATCATTACCCGGTTCTTTTGGTACCTGGTAAACGCCTGTTATTTCAAATCCTCTTTCCCTGTAAATGGTATAAAGATCTTCTGGCTGCGTGTCTTTGGCGCGAAGATCGGTACCGGCGTGGTCGTTAAACCCGGCGTCAACATCAAATATCCCTGGAGGTTGAAAGTAGGTAACCATGTGTGGATCGGCGAGAAAGTATGGATCGATAACCTGGGCAACGTTACTATCGAAGACAATGTTTGCATTTCTCAGGGAGCTTTTTTGCTTTGCGGCAATCACGATTATAAGAAAACTACTTTCGATCTCATGGTGGGCGATATCACGCTGAAAAAAGGAGCCTGGATAGGCGCTAAAAGCACAGTTTGTCCGGGTATCACTGCCGGAAGTCACTCCGTACTTACCGTGGGCTCTGTGGCTACAGCCAACCTCGAGGACTATGCTGTTTACCAGGGCAACCCTGCAGTTCTTGTTAAGAAACGTGAAATTGTGTAAGATTTCTCGTTCTTACCGTTAATACAGGCAACCCTCACGATTCCCAAAGCAAGAACCGTTAAAATTTCGTATTTTTAGGGCGTTATTTATGGCATTAAGACAAACCCAGTCGCTCAGGCTGCAGCAAAAACTTTCTCCGCAGCAGATCCAGTTGATGAAACTGATCCAGTTGCCTGTTATGGCTTTGGAGCAACGCATCAAGGAAGAACTTGAGCTCAACCCCGCCCTCGAAGAAGAAAGTGATTCGGCTGATGAGAACGAAGACGATTTTTCGGACGATGAGGCTCCTACCGAGGAGATAGAAAGGGAAACTGAAGAGACCGAATCAACCGCCACCAGCGATGATGTAAGTTACGAGGATTTTGTAGACGAGGATGAGTTTGCCGATTACAAGTACCAGGTGAACAACAGCGGCAAGGATAACGATTTCAAAGAAATTCCTATTAGAGAGAGCACTGATTTTCATGATCAGCTGGAAGAACAACTGGGCTTGCTCGATCTGGATGAGAAACATTATACCATTGGCCTGTATTTGATAGGTTGCATTGATGATGATGGCTATATTCGCCGCGATACAGGTTCTATCGTAGATGATCTGGCTTTTACGCAGAATATTACCGCTAAGCCTGAGGATGTGGAGGAAGTGATCAAGCTTCTGCAAAGCCTGGATCCTCCCGGCATTGCCGCCCGCAGTTTGCAGGAGTGCTTACTGTTACAATTAGAGCGCACCGAGAACAAGACCCGCGAGATACATTTTGCCATGGATGTGGTGAAACAATGTATGGAAGAGTTCTCCAAAAAACATTACGATAAGATCTCGAAAAAACTGAACATTGCTGAAGAAGATCTGAAAGATATCATTGAGGAGATCACCAAGCTCAATCCAAAACCGGGTGGAGCGGGACAATCCATACAGAGCATCCAGGAAGTGATCCCTGATTTTGTGATCAATACCAATAACGGAGAACCTGAGCTAAGCCTAACGCAGCGTAACATGCCTGATCTGAAGGTGAGCCAGGAGTACATGGAAATGCTCACGCGCTACAATAAACAGAAGGATAAGACCGCCAAGGAAGCTTCGGGCTTCATCAAAAATAAGATCGAGAACGCGCAATGGTTCATTGAGGCGCTTTTCCAGCGACAGCAAACCCTTTTGCTGGCCATGAACGCCATCATGCAATATCAAAAAGAGTATTTCGTTACAGGAGATGAAACGAAATTGAAACCGATGATCCTCAAAGATATAGCCGAGAAGGTGGGGTTGGATATCTCTACCGTGTCGCGCGTGGCCAACAGCAAGTACGTGACCACTTCTTTCGGGACCTTCCCGTTAAAATATTTCTTTTCGGAGTCGTTGAGCACAGATAGCGGGGAAGAGGTTTCTTCGCGCGAAGTGAAGAAGATACTCGAGGATTGCATTGGGGCCGAGAACAAGAAAAAGCCATTGACCGATGACGCGCTCTGCAAGATCCTGAAGGAGAAAGGGTATAATATTGCCCGTCGCACCGTTGCCAAATACCGCGAGCAGCTTGATATACCTGTGGCCCGGATGCGTAAAGAGATTTAAACCTATATGACCTGCCTGTCAAATTTAACGTATTGTCACACCGAGCGGAGTCGAGGTGCTAGTGAGATGTCCTTCAGGGGTCTCGACTACGCTCGACCTGACAGGCTCATTGTAGGATAAGGAGCGGATGAATATCTACCAACAAAAGCAAAGATGGAAATGGTGGCTGGCCGCAGCGGCTATGTGCATAGTACTGGCTTCGCTTTGGTATTCGAGCAAGATCGTGAAGAAGATCTCTGACGAAGAAAAAGAAAAAGTAAAGCTTTGGGCCGAGGCCGTGCAAAAGAACGCCGGCCTGGTGCGCACCACCAACGATCTCTTCACCAAAATGAAGACCGAAGAGCGGAAGAAGGTGGAGCTTTATGCCGCCGCTACCAAAGAACTGGCCAAAGACATCACCGACCTCAGTTTTGCTTTGCGTGTATTGCAGGACAATAACACCGTGCCGGTGATCATCATTACCAATGAAGGGAAAATAGGAGGGAAGCGTAACCTCGACTCTTTGATGGAGCGCGATACAGTTTACCTGGCGCAACAATTGGCCGAGATGAAAAATCTTTACCCGCCCATTGAGATAGAATACGCGCCCGGAAAAAGGAATTATATTTATTACAAGGACTCGAAGGTCTTTTCCGAGATCAAATTGGTGTTTGATAGTCTGATCCAGTCTTTCAATGCCGAAGTGGCCAATAACAGCGCTTCTGTTCCCGTGATCTATACGGATTCTACGCAAAAGAATGTTTTAAAGTACAGCAAGGAGATCGACTCAGCCGTGATCGCCGATCCCGCTTCATTAGCCGCTAAATTAGAGGAGATGAGGCAGCAGGCCGCGCCTTTACCGATCAATTTGGGCGACAACAACACCAATTATATTTTCTACGGCGAATCTTTTACGCTGAAGCAATTGCGCTATTATCCTTATGTGCAATTGATGATCATCGGGCTTTTTCTTTTGATCGCTTATACCTTGTTCAGTACCGCGCGCCGCAGCGAGCAGAACCTTGTTTGGGTGGGCATGAGCAAGGAAACGGCTCACCAGTTGGGCACGCCCCTGTCATCTTTAATGGCCTGGATGGAATTGCTGAAAAGTGAAGTAAAGGATCCTTCCATGATCCAGGAAATGGAGCGCGACGTACAGCGCTTACAGACCATCACCGATCGTTTCTCCAAAATTGGCTCTCAACCCACACTGGAAAAGGAAAATGTAGCGCTGATACTGGAGCACGCCGTAGATTATTTGAAACAACGCTCCTCCAAGAACGTAAATTTCATCTTCCAGAACAACCTCGATCATATCGCGGAAGTGCCCGTTTGCGTGCCGCTTTTCGAATGGGTTGTAGAGAACCTTTGCAAGAACGCCATCGACGCAATGGACGGTAAAGGAACGATCACGGTAAGCATTCAGAGCCTGGAGAACACGGTTTTCATTGATATAGCCGACACCGGGAAAGGAATCCCCAAGGCCAAGATGAAAGCCGTTTTTGAACCCGGCTTCACCACCAAGAAACGGGGCTGGGGTATGGGACTATCACTCTGCAAACGCATCATTGAGAATTACCACGAAGGAAAGATCTTCGTTTCTCAGTCGGAAATAGGAAAAGGAAGTACTTTTAGAATAATGATGCCGGTAAGGTAATTCTGTTTTTTCCGTTCGTACCTCGTACTTCAAACCTCGTACCTATTTCAGTCGTTTCTCAACTATTTTGCTCAAATTCCCGAACACCTGCCCGGGACTGAACCTCCTCCAGTTGAAATCGTCGAGCTCGCCGCCCGAATTAAAGAAGTAATCAATATTGTGCTGCCTGAACTCGGCCAAAACGTGCTCGCGGAAGTTCAAAAAGATGATCCAGCCTTCTTCGCCTATCTCATCAAACCATTCTTCGTAATAGCTGTCGTCGCTGGCATGGAAGTTCAGTATGGTCTCGCCTATCATGATGAACTTGCGGATGCCGCACAGGATCAATTCGTCCAAAACATCCCTTTTCAGGATCATGATGTCGTTGGTAATGGCATCGTTCCACTCGCCCATCATTTCAATAATGGCGTAACGCTCATCGTAATCTACGTACAGCACCTTGATGTACAGCGTTTCCGAGCCGATCTCGTCCCACTGCGGGTGTATCACAAAATTGTAGATAGAATTGGTGAATTCGGTCTCGCTGTACTCACGGCCATAAAAGGGCGAACGGTCGTCCTCCGACGCTATGTACAGGTGCCTCCAGTTGAAATATGGTTCTATATCGTGCAAGACTGAATTTTGGGCCTGCCAGGCCGCTTTCCTTTAGGTTTAATTTGGCGGGGCAAATATATTGACACTTTCTAACAAAAAAGGCCTTCAGAAAGCTTTTTCATTGTATAAAATGGTTTATTTTTGGGGGATAATCTTACCCTATGAAGAAGTTCCTTTTTGCAGCATTTTTAACCCCGCTTTTACTGGCAGCCCAGGACCAGGACGAGACCCTCACACGCATTGATCCCAAGGTGGCGGAAGAGAAGATGATAGCTGGTAATTACGAAGATGCGCTTGCAGACTTCCTTAGCCTGCATGCGGGCGACCCGCAGAACGAAAAGTATAATTACAATATAGGCGTTTGCTATCTTAACTACCATGGCAACAAGGCCAAGGCCATTCCTTACCTCGAAAAGGTATTGCACAACCCCAAGCACGACCCCAACGCGGATTACCTCTTGGGAAGGGCTTACCAGTACGGAATGCGTTTTGACGACGCCATGAACGCCTTCACCAAATTCGTGACCATTGGAAAAGGAAAGGACGATAACCTCAAGGACGCCGGCTACCAGATACAATACTGTTTGAACGCCAAAGAGCGCGTGAAATTCCCTATGAACGTAAAGTTTGAGAACCTGGGCAAGAACGTGAACAGCGAGTACGAAGATTATTACGCCTTTGTGCCGGTAGATGAGTCTTTCGTGATCTTTAACTCCAAACGCCCGGGCGCCAAAGCGGAGCCCTTCCCTAATGGCGACTATCCCAATATCATCATGATCTCTGAGGTGAAGGATGGCGAATATCAAAAGGCCAGACCGCTTGAGCTGCAATTGCCCAAAGGCATTACCAGCAGCGAGGTGATCGGTCTCAGTGCCAATGGAAATTCATTGCTCTTAAGCCTTACCGAAGGAAAAGCCTCACGCAACATTTACCTGTGCGAAAAAGACGCGAACGGAAAATTTGGCAAACCTGTTTTGCTGGATAAGAACATCAACTCGGCCCATGAAGAGATAGCCGCCTGTATCAACGCCGAAGGAGATCTCGTTTATTTCGCAAGCAACCGCCCCGGTGGAATAGGAGGAACTGATATTTATGTTTGCCGCAGGATGTCGCACGGCAAATGGGGTGTGGCGCAGAACGCGGGCATACAGATTAACACCGTGCAGAACGAAGATTTCCCGAACATCTCTCCCGATGGAAAAACACTTTATTTCAGCAGTACAGGCCACACCAGCATGGGCGGCTACGATATCTTTAAGGCGCACATGAATGACGAAGGTCACTGGGAGAATGTGAAGCACTTAGGGTATCCGGTGAATACTACCGGCGACGACTATAACTTCCGCGTTTCCAAGAACGAGCGTTATGGTTACATCTCGGCCATACATAGCGATGGAATGGGCGATTACGATAACTACCGCGTGATCTTTAACGATGTGGAGCCTGAACTAACGGTAATGTACGGGCAGGTTTTGGCCGAGGACGGCAGCCAGATCAATTTCCCGGATGTGTTCATCACCGTTACCAGCGATAAGAGTGGAGAGATCATAGGGAACTATTTGCCCAATTCGCAAACCGGGAAATACGTGGTGATCCTGCCCCCGGGCAAGTACACGTTGGATGTGGAGTTATTCAATTTCAAGCTTTTAACGCAGAAACTGGAGATCATGGATAAGGTAAGCTACCAATCCGAAAAGGAGTTTGACCTGAAGTTGCAAATTGCCAAATAATTTCTATCTTAGATAGAGGTTGTTTTCAATGAAAAAAATCTTATTTATTCTTCTTTCATTTAACTGTTTTTTGGGTAGCGCACAGTTTGCCCCTAATATAGATTTTGAGCAAGGAAATTTTCAGTATTGGTATAATGCCGCATATAATGTTCCATTTCCAGGAGGTTCAGGCTGCGGTAGCACAACTCCCAATCCACCGGGCGCCAATGGATTTAATTTTACGGCTCCAAATATTTATTCCGACAATCACAGTATATGTTATGGTAATTGGTTTGACCCCTGTGTTACCACTTCTGCAGTCCCGATTCCTTGCCCCTGGGGCGGACAGATATCGGCCAGATTGGGCGATATTTATGATTCATGCGGCATGGCGCAAATGAGTTATAGTATGAACGTAAATGCCAATAATACTGACGTGGCTTTTTCTTATGCAGTCGTTTTATTCGATAACCACCAACCAGCCCATGCCCCTAAATTCATTTATGTGGTACGGGATATTCAAACGGGTATAACTTTTGACAGCGCCTATTTTGACTCTAATACTATAGCTACAGATACTGCTTTTCATCCGGCAGATCCTAATATTCCGGGTTTATATTATAAAAACTGGACAAAGGTGTGTGTCCCTTTAATGGCGCATCTAGGAAGTACTGTTAGTTTTGATTTTATTACTTCTGATTGTGACGATGGCTACCACCGGGGTTATGCTTACCTGGATTTTAATATGAACTCCTGTTTTACAACAAATATTCACTCTTCCAACTCATTGGAAAACAGTCTAAAACTCTTCCCAAATCCGGCCTCCGATAAACTTAATTTAACGCTCAATAATTTGGAGAATGACGAAATTAAAATAACTTTACATGATATACAAGGTAACTTATTTATCAATGAAAACATTGCCGCCGCTCCGGGGCAAGCGTCCAGAACTTACGATATAAAAGACCTTTCGCGGGGAATTTATTTTGTAAGCCTGAGATCAAAAAGCCGGGGCAACACCCAAAAGAAACTCATTATAAACTAATAACCGCATAACTACTAACCTATAACTTTAAACTTCTAACTTTAAACTTTTAAACTTAAAACACCATGGGATTATTTGACAAACTGAGGAATGAATTTATAGATATTATCGAATGGGTGGATGCCTCCCAGGATACTATCGTGTGGAAATTCCCGCGCTACCAGAACGAGATCAAGATGAACGCCAAGCTGACCGTGCGCGAAAGCCAGGTAGCTTTATTTTTGAACGAAGGGAAACTGGCCGACGTGTTCCAGCCCGGTATGCATACGCTTACTACGGCCAACATGCCTTTGCTTTCTACCTTACAAGGTTG
The DNA here is from genome assembly GCA_964387075.1 of uncultured Flavobacteriaceae bacterium. Lineage (GTDB taxonomy): Bacteria > Bacteroidota > Bacteroidia > B-17B0 > Aurantibacillaceae > PALSA-968. The sequence continues at coordinate 75,589 of CAYLVB010000005.1, read as the reverse complement.
GAAGTATGGTTTTAATTCTCCGTTCAAGGCGGATGTATATTTCTTCAACACCAAGCAGTTCACCAACAAAAAATGGGGCACCAAGAACCCTGTGATGATCCGCGACGTGGAATTTGGTCCGGTACGTTTGCGTGCCAATGGAAATTACGCGTTCCGTATAAAAGATGCATCCTTGTTCTATAAAGAAGTTTCGGGTTCTAACCCCGATTTCGATACAGAGATGATCGAAGATCAATTGCGCAACCTGGCGGTAACCCGCGGTATGGACGCTATTGCCGAAAGTAAAATTCCGATCCTCGATCTTACCCAGAACTACGATGAAGTTTCTAAGATCATCATGGAAAAGATCAAACCTGAGTTCAATGAACTGGGTTTAGAGCTTACCAAGTTCTTGATTGAGAACGTGTCCGTTCCACCGGAAGTAGAAGCCGCTATTGATAAACGCAGCAGCATGGGCATCATCGGTAACCTCGGCGCTTTCAACCAATACCAGGCCGGTGTTTCTATGGAGAACGCCTCTAAAACAGAAGGCGGAAACCTCATGGGCGCGGGCTTTGGTGCCGGTATGGGCATGGGCATGGGCAACCAGATGGCCGGCAACATGTTCCAGCAGAACCAACAGAACCAGCAATTCAATTCGCAAACGGGCAACAATATGCCACCTCCTCCGCCCATCACGGCTTATTTCGTGGCGGTTAACGGCCAACAAACCGGTCCGTTTAACCTGCAGCAATTACAAGCCATGGCGCAGGCTGGACAATTTACCAAGCAAAGCCAGGTTTGGAAGAATGGAATGGCCGCCTGGGGCGCAGCAGAAGCGCAAGCGGAGCTTGCGGGGCTGTTTAATTCTATGCCTCCTCCGATACAGTAAACCCCTCCCTAAATCCCTCCCCTGCGGGAGAGGGACTTTAATACAGTAACTCAAACCCGCTCTGCAAAGAGCGGGTTTTTTAATGGAATTTTGTTAAATTTGGTTACCCAATGGGATCAGTAAACTAGCTGTTATCTTGCTAAAACAGCAGGATAGGAAGGAAAAAACTGATGCTATAAGGGAGTTACCAGTAATGCTATGACAGACCATAAAGTAGAAAATATCGACAGTGAAGATGCGGGTGATTTACTTGTGAAAATTGAGAAATCGTTTGACATCAAGTTTGGCGACACCGAACTAATGCACATCAAGACATTGGGAGAACTTTGCGACCATATCATAAACAAAATACAGCTTGATAATTCTGACGATTGTACAACACAACAAGCTTTTTACAAGCTCCGAGACGCAATTGCCTCATTATTTACCATAGACAATAAAATTATAACGACAGACTTTCCGCTTAACAATTTTTTACCACGACAAAAGAGAAGTGAAAAGATAAGGAATTTAGAAAATAATTTAGACGTTCGCCTAAACATCTTAAGACCTCCACATTGGGTGACAAACACACTTTTAATCTTGTTGCTTGTATCAATCGTTGGACTATTTTTTAAATGGCAATTTGGCTTGCTGGGACTTTGTATTTCGTTTGGCGGACTGTGGTTTTCAAATAAAATTGGTAACGAACTTGACGTGCAAACGGTTGGACAGCTTGCTGAAAAAATGACAAGAGAAAACTACCTGAAATCAAGGCGAAATCCTAAGACGGTTAATAAAAATGAAATTGAAAAATTATTGACTGAATGGTTTATTAACGACTTGGGGTTAGACAAAAGTAAATTAACGAGAGAAGCAAAGTTTGTATGACGACAGAAGGAAGCACTACTGGTAACAGCACCTACCCAAAAGGCGGGGTTTCGTGTTCCAAAGACAGTTTGGTGGTTAATCAAACATTAGTTTTTCAAATCATGTTTTGTGGTAAAAGTCCCGCCCTTCGGGTAGCTGCAAAACGTTACCAGTAAGTGGCGGGACAGACATGACAAAGACATTCGGACACATAATTTTTTTTTTACTTCTTGCCTCGACAGGACTTTCTCAGCCATTCAAATTGACTGACACTTCTGTAAAAGTCGGACAGTTTCAACATTTATACGACATCCACTTTGAATTCGCCTCAGCAAACTTGCAAATAACCGGACTTGTGCAGTTAGACAGCGTTTTACAATTTCTAAAAAATAACCCGACAGTTAAAGTTGAATTAGGTGTTCATACCGACTTTAGGGGTGACGACAAATCAAATCTTGACCTTTCCAACAAACGGGCATTGACTCTACAAAAATATCTCGTTGACAAAGGAATTAACGACAAACGAATAAAGGCGATCGGTTTCGGCGAAACAAAGTCTGTAATCGAATACGAAGACTGGAAAAAAATTATGGACACGCATCGTTGCGGTTATTACGGCCGTGGTAATAGACGTGTAACAATTGTTGTAACGACAACTTGACAAATAAAATTATGCGGACACTGGAGCTAAAATTACCTGTGTGCCGCCACCATACTGGTAACCTGCGGTCTTGCCTAATTTTTTGCGTGTTAACGCTCAAATGTGTAACTTGACATAGCAAAAAACTAGGCAAGGCCGCCAAACGTTATAGGCAATAAGCGCGGACAATTCCCGCAGACAAAAAACGAACGATATGACATTAATAATTACAAGTCTCAGCAAATACGGAATCGTTCATGCGAGTGACTCAAATCTCACGGACGGCAACGAAGAAAATGCAGGAGAAGGACAAAAAACTTTCGCTATTGACTATTTAAATGCAGGACTGACTCTTGCTGGTGCATACTCCGTGAATGGTGTTTTTATGAGCATTTGGATGAATAATTTCATTGCAGAACAACAGGTCGTTCCAAATATCACACTTCGACTATTTGCTGAAAATCTGAGGACATCTTTGGAAAACGAAATGCTTCCAGAAGAAAAAGAAGGAGGCAGCATTATTCATATAATGGGATATGTGGAAGAAAATGGTAGAACTCATCCCGAATTTTGGTTTGTTCGCAATATTCATCATCTGAATCCTACGACTGGTGCATATGAAAACGTAGACGAAAATTTTGAGCTTACCGAAGACTTTTGGGGCAGAGATGATGTTGGCGTTAATCATCTACACCAATTTCGACAACCAGGAATATACGGCGGACAATTATATATAAATGGTTTTTCTCCCGGACGCATTGCATATAATATTGCCAAAAAACAACTAGACAATTTCTTTATTGACTTTTGGCGGCAAAATCACGCCCTTGGATTCCGACCGCCTCAAACTCTTGAAGAAACTGAAGTCCTTGTCAAATTATATATGCAAGTAATAAACTCACTGTTTTTATTACGTGACGCTCCCGGACAAATTATTGGCGGTAATACGCAAACACATTTAATTCCTCAACCAGCAAATATTCTCCACACTCGTTAAACACAGGCGGACACGTAAGCGTGACGCACCTGTGTGGCGCTTACAGCCTATAACAGCGGTCTTGCCTAATTTTTTGCGTGTTAACGCTCAAATGTGTAACTTGACATAGCAAAAAACTAGGCAAGGCCGCAAAACGCTTGCTGCAATTTTCGCAAGCGAAACTCAAAGCCCCCATCCCGCAGGGGCGGGATTCCTGGTCTTAGAGAAATTGCAGCAAGCGGACGCTGCTTGACCGGATCGCAACAGCCAGCCAACAAGGCCTTAGCAGCCGATGAGGCTTTAGCAGCCGATGAAACAGCCCCGCCCCATCCGGCTGCCGCTGCGCACGCGCACACCTGCCCGCCATCACACAGGCCTTTGCAACGCCAGGCGGGGTCTGCCCTTCGAAAACTACAGCAAGCCCAAGCTTGCACGTGCCACAGGCACCCCTTCGGGGCAATCCGGTCCGCTTCTCCGAACTCCCCATTTAGCAAAAATGCCATTCGGCAATTTTTACTAAATTAGTTCTCGAATCGGACTGCGTCAAGCAGCGTCCGTTAGGTCGCATAGGTGGACGCAGACCGGAAAAAAAAGACTGAATCATGGACATGAGCATAAATCCAAATTATTACTTTGTAGACAAACCCTACAAACAGAAATATATTTGTGTTGCATGCAGGAAATCTTTTAAAAGGCGTTTACTTTCTGACGTATCTAAAGAGGCCGTTGAGAAAGAACCAAAGTGCCCAGACTGCGGAAAAATAACTTCTTGGATCGGACCAAAATTTCGTGCACCAAAGTCTGACAACGTAAAAGCGTGGAATTCAGTGAAAGTTCTCCGAGACGTTGGAGCATTAAATTATTTTGGTTTTGCTTCGGAAAAAATCAAACTTCCCGAAACAAATAAGGCGCTCAAGGACATTCTTGGGGACATAAAAGAAGTTTGCGAACAACAAATTAAAATGTATGTTTCCGCAAAACATAATGACAACAACAAAACCCAAATTGGTCATTTCTCTGACACCATCAAAAAAATCGACAAACATTTAAAGACCTTGTGACACGAGACTTAAACTGTGTGCCACCTACGCTACCTAACAGCACCTACTGGCCATTGGGCGGAATCGGGTCATCGCCGCGCGCTATTAACAAGGTCGCTTCGCGAAATTTAATTTGCGGTGGCTAATAAACATTTGTATCTTCAAATAACCTTTTGTCGGTTAAGAAAGTTGGTGCTTCGAAAGCCCAACGGCCAGTAGCTGCCAAACGCTTGCTGCAATTTTCGCAAGCGAAACTCAAAGCCCCCATCCCGCAGGGGCGGGATTCCTGGTCTTAGAGAAATTGCAGCAAGCGGACGCTGCTTGACCGGATCGCAACAGCCAGCCAACAAGGCCTTAGCAGCCGATGAGGCTTTAGCAGCCGATGAAACAGCCCCGCCCCATCCGGCTGCCGCTGCGCACGCGCACACCTGCCCGCCATCACACAGGCCTTTGCAACGCCAGGCGGGGTCTGCCCTTCGAAAACTACAGCAAGCCCAAGCTTGCACGTGCCACAGGCACCCCTTCGGGGCAATCCGGTCCGCTTCTCCGAACTCCCCATTTAGCAAAAATGCCATTCGGCAATTTTTACTAAATTAGTTCTCGAATCGGACTGCGTCAAGCAGCGTCCGTTATAGGCAATAAGCGCGGACGAATTCCGTTAGACAAAAAACATGCGGACATCGACTTTAATAATCGCTTTACTATCGACAATTAATTGTGCGGGACAAGTCGCCTTTCAATTTGACTTCAAAACATTTAATTCCAAAGACACCTTGACCATCTTTTCTGAAGTTCGGGACTGCGGAGAGTTTGGCGGACACAATGAATATATTACCATTACTTACGACAAAAACTTCGTTGCGACTTTTAAAAGTGATAAGCCATGCAAGCTGCCAGAAATGGCCGTGTATTCTCTTGACAAAATTTACAAAGACAAAATCGACCTTACTGACCAGCTTCAAAAATATATCGTAGACTACATAAAGAAATTTAAAAACTACAAGGACAATCCAGATGTTCAATGTAATGCGCCATCAGGTAATTACCTAAAGTTTCGAAAAGACAAAACATATTTGGCAGACGACGACTGTGAATGGAAAAAAGTATTTGAGTCCTTCCGCGACAGCTTATTTAAAAACAAATGACACTTAGGCGGACACGCAAGCGAGACTTAGCTGTGTGGCGCTTACAGCCTATAACAGCAAATAAACGTAAGCGGGCGGACGAGGGAATAAAAACATTTGTATCTTTATATAAACATTTGTGGGTATAGACACAGGAAGCTTCGAAAGCCCGCCTACGTCTATTCGCAAAACGTTATTTCTTCAAAACCGGAACCAAGCTATCATAATCCCATCTATCTTCCACAAACCTTTTCTCGGGTTTGAAGTTAGGGTTGAAAATACTTTTCTCCGGAATAAAATGCTGGCAGTTTGTTTGAGTGAGCTCTAAAACGGAGTGTATCACATCATCCATTTGGTAAGCCCGGGTAGTAATTGAATTATCGAGGCTAGAATTCTTCTTAAACTCCGACGAGCGCCACAAGATCATAGGAATTTCTACCATGTAGCGCGAAAGGATACCGTCGGAGTGGCCGAACAACTCGCTTTGCTCACAAACTTCTTCTCCGTGATCAGGGAAATAAAGCACGAAAGAGTTTTGCTTGAGATCCTGCGTTTTTTTGATGATCTCGCTTACAATATGATCGTTGTACAACACCGAATTGTCGTAAGCGTTAACGTAGCGTTTTTCAAACATCCCGGCATTGGGGTAGGTAAGGGGCTGGTCGGAGAAGGAAGTAAATTTTGAATAAGACGCAGGGTAACGAAAATCGGCCCGCTGGTGACTACCGATCAAATGCACCACGATGAATTTCTTCTTTACCGGTTTATCAAGAACCTTTTGCAGAGGGTCAAGCACGGCCTCGTCGTAAACAGGATTGCTGTTGATGGAGTTCACGTAATTGGTAAAATACTTTTCCGTAGCGTCTAAGCTGAAAAGCGAGGCCCAGGTATCGTGCGTGCCCGAATAGCTTTGGTTGGAGATCCAGTAAGTAGTAAAGCCTGCTTTGTTCATCAATTGCAAAAGTCCGGGTTTTGTTAGCAAGGCTTCGTTGTCGCCACAATTGGCAAAGGTGAGTATCTTTTTGAGGCAGGGAACGGTGGTGTTGTTTGGGGAAACCACGTTGGTGAAGATCAAAAGCTCATTTCGAATTTTTTCCAATTCGGGATTCGTTTCTCTTTTGTAGCCATAGAGGCTCATGTGGTGTTTGGAAAGCGATTCTCCCAAAACCAAAAAATAAGTTTCCTGTTCGGGTAATGAATCGGGTCGACTCACTGTAAATTGAAAATTCCTTTTCTTCAGTTCCGCGCTTTGTTCTGTAATAAGTTCTTTTTCCTCCCGGTAATGGTCATACACATCCCGCAAAGCAAAAAGCATATTGTCCTGGAACAAAAGATCGTTCTTTAAAATGCAGCCGGCGTAGATCAAGCCCAGGCTTGCTAAAACAATAGCGCGGGGTTTGGGCAGCACACTGCTAGCATTCTCTAACAAACGCCTGCCGTATCTTATCAGTAAAAAGTGCATTCCTGCAAAAGAGAGAAGTAAAAATGTAACGCGCAGCCAGCCTATCGAGGTGATGAACTCAGTAACCTCCTGTTTATTCGTTTCCATCAAAGCGAGGAGGCTCGAAGAAGAAAAGGGAAAACCAAAATGGAGGTAATACGACAGGGTGACCAGCATGATCGTATAGCTTGCCGCATTAAAGGCCAGAACCAGTCCGCCAAAAAGTTTTTTGTGGAGAAAAGAGAAGACCAGCAATACACTCGCAAACAACAGTCCGTTAGAAAAACCAAAAAGGAAACTGATGAGCCGGTCTAGAAAAGGAGTGGGGCCTGAACCTGTAATGCCCCAAATGCCGAAGGGGAGGGCGACAAGAAGACAAAAAGAAATAAGGGAGCGAATGGGCTTGCCTTGCATAAACAATTCAGCCTTTTACTTTTTCTTTGATATAGTCTTCAAAGCGTTTTTCTCCTTTTTGAGGGGCAATAAGGTCATGCTGCATCACCTCCATGAAGAAAGCAAACTTGTCGTAGGTATTCCGGTCAAACAACTTGATAAAGGGTAGTGACATTTTTATCATGCCGGCCGGAACGCTTCTTATTTTCTTTGTGGGAGCCGCCTCCTTTTGAATGATCTCGTTGAGTTGTTTACGGGTATACACGTATTTGCCGCCCGCTTCAATGGTGGTATTAGTTTCCTTTATGGAATTGACACATATTTTTGCAAGATCGCCTTCGTATATAGGGTTGGTTTTTTTGTCGCCGGCGCCGATGTTCATCAGTTTGCCTTTTTTTGCCATATCGATCAGGTCGATGAAAGCGCTGAAAATAGCGGGAGGTTTTATCACGGAATAATTGATACCCGAAGCTTTTAATTTCTCGGAGAGATCGTGATGTACTTTAAAATAAGTAAGGTTGGGATAGTGCTCGGCGCCCATAGCCGAAACGTATATGAATTTTTTAACGCCGCTTTTTTTGGCCTCCTCTATAATGTTAGAATTTGCCGCGAAGTCGATATCGTAGAAGGAAGGCTTGCTTTTATCGTTTGGAGAGACGCTTTTCCCTAAAGAAGAGATAACCACGTCAAAGCCATCGCAAATTCCTTCCAGCGAACTTTTGTCCGTTACATCCGCGATCTTTAAATTTGAAGTGATTGAAGCCAGTTTGGATGCCTTTTCTTTATTCCTCGTAACAACGGTCAGGTCATATCCCTGGTTCTTTGCTTCTTTGGCAATTTCGTAGCCCAGGTTGCCGGTAGCGCCAAACAGTAGGACCTTCATCATTTAATGATCACTTTTTGGTTATACACCTTGCTTCCGGCAATGATCTCCACAACATAAACCCCTTGAGGATATTGATCCGCGAAAAGGAAAACATTCTTTTCGCCCGCAGCAACATTTCCGTTGAAAAGAACATCGATCTGCTGCCCCAAAACATTCTTCAGGTTCACTTTGATCACCTGCTCCTTGTTGTTCACAAGAGGAATACAAGTGATGGAAGAAGCCGGGTTCGGATAAATTGCCTTTACTTCAAAGGGAACTACAGATTGATTGGCAATTCCGGTGCCGGAGCAAGCGCTTACAGTAAACTTCCACCAGCCTTTTGGAGCAGGCATTGGACGGTTAATGGTTTTATTGTTGTTAGCTGTAGCTTTCACATAATAAAACACATTACTCCCCGCCATTTGCTGCGGAATATAACCTGTCCAGGTATTGTTCTGCGCATTGGTGAGTGTCATTGGAACCGCAGTAAAACCAAGCGCTGTGTCGTTGGTCCAGTAAACCTGCGCGTTCTGCACGCCTGTTTTGTGCATGATGGTGGCGTTAACTGTAATGTAGTTCATCGTATCGCATTTTGCGGTTAAAGCCTGGTGCGAGATGAGCAAAGGATCCTTTACTCCCAAAGAATGCGTGATGCAATGCAGGGCGCCGCTTTGCGAGATAATATTGGCGCTGCTGTTATCGCAATCAATGCCCACCACTTTGTAGCCGGGTAAAGATTCACGCCAAACGCGGAGCGCGGTTGTGTCATATTGCGTGTAATAGGTGGGAAGAATTACGGTCTTGTTGATGAAGGTGGCGTTGGCATAAGTACAGTAGTCGCCGCCCTGGCTGGGGTACAAACCATTCTTATCGGGAGGCTGCGGAATGCGTACCACTTTGTAAGGCGTGCCGTAAACCGAATTGAAATTGGCCAGGATGTATTGCAGGTTAGCCTCTATCTGCGGACCATCCGAAACTCCGGTTGGGTATTTTCCCACTAAAAGTGTTTCCTCATCGATCAATTTCATGTGCATGTCTATGTGGTGGATGCCATCATAGGGCAATACCGGGAAGCGGATGTAGCGCTTGATGCCCATGAATTTTTTCATGATGGTATCGATCTGCGCCGCGGTATGATTTGTATTCTCGTTGTCTGTCAGCTGCGAAGAGAAGGCTGTTCCAAACCCATCCGCCATAAAATTTCCTCCTGTGTGCACCAGGTCGTAGGGCGACTGTGCGGTTTCGAATAATGGAACGTTCCATGATTTGGCGTGTGAATAAGGCACCGTATCGTCTTTGGGACGAGGGCGGTTGTAGATCCAATCCACCATTAAAAGTGAGTCGACGTTGTTTCCATAAACTGTATTCCCGCCGTAATCGCGTACCCATATGGCATTATAGGGCGCTACAATAAAGCGCAGGTTCGTAAGGGGAACCCCGTTACTGGTTAAATTATTTTTTACCACCAGCGAGTCAGAGCAAACGATGGTAACGATGGTTTCGGTTTGCGCGTTCTTGATGATCTCGCGATGGATGGAGGTAAAGGTTGTCCAGGTAATGAAAAGCGTTTGGATCTCTTCCCACTCGGCCATGGTGCGCAGTTTGGGAAAGGGCGGGGGTGTTAAAATACCACGCGCGTTCTCTGCAGCTACTTTACGCGACTGCAGGTAGGCAGGCATTTGTTGTTGCTCGCCGGGCGCGAAACCTGCGGGCAGGTTTTGAGAGAAACCTGCTGCCGAAAATAAGAACGCCAGGGCTAAAAGTAAAAGTTTACGCATGGAGGAATTTTTATGCAAGATAAACAAAGCAGGCCTCATTTCAAGGGCTATGTTTTTTGCGGTTGTCGGGAAGGTTTAACGGTAAAGTTTAGCTTGCTTGAAGGGCAAGTAATTACTTGATAATAAATAATTTACGAGTACCTGAGTAAAGCCCGTTCCCAACCCGGATGAAATAGGTGCCGGCCGGCATTGCAGCAAGATCAAGCTCTTTTTTTTCGGTCCCGCCGGCGAATGTTTTTGCGAAAACCACCTTGCCTAAAATATCAGAAACGGTCACCAAACGATCTTCGTTTTGCGGCCAGGTAAGATCTATCCGGCCCGTGGTTGGATTTGGGAACAGATCGAATTCATGGGTTGGCAATTCATTCACACCGATCGCAAGGCAGGCATCCACAACATTGCCGCCGCCTTTTCCTATCGGTGTAGAACTTGCCATATTTAGCGTAATATAAATTTTGCCCGTACTGGTATTGCCAACTACGGTTGCCGGGTCGCTGAACGTAACAGGCACATTCAATTGATGACAGGCCGCGTTTCCCAGCGAATCTACGCTTAAAAAAGCACCGTCGTTATTGCCGGTTCCATAATTGGTGGTATAACCGCAAACAACAAAACCCTTATCCGCCGTTTCAAGTACATGCTGCCCGTAATCTGTATTTGCACCTCCGTAGGCGCGGGTAAAAAGTGTATCGCCAACCGCATTCAGTCTTACCAGGAAAATATCATTACCTGTACCCGAGCTTCCGGTATACCCCACAAAAACATAACCGCTGTCGGCACATTGCTTAATATCAAACACCTGGTCATTTCCGCCGCCGCCATACAGCCTGTCCCACTCAATGCCCCCTGCCGAGTCGAGTTTCAGAACATAAGCGTCTAACCCTCCTGCGGTGGCAAAACTGGTGCTGTAGCCTCCCACAATATAGCCACCATCCAACGTAGCCGCTATCACAATACGACTACTTCCTATCCCTCCTTCAATAAGGGGGCCGCCATAGGTTTTCGTCCAAAGTGTATCTCCGCTAGGCCCGGTTTTAATAACGTATACATCAAAAGCACCCGAGCCAAAACTTTCTGTAGCGCCTGCAACAATGTAGCCACCATCTTGTGTCAATTGTACTGAATTCGCGTATTCATCCTGTGAGCCTCCCAGTTTGCGCGACCACTGTTTGGTTCCGTTGGAATCTGTTTTTAGAAGGTACACATCCTGCCCGTTCGATTGGCTGGTTTGCCCCACACTTCCTGCAATGATGAAACCGTGGTCGGGTGTTTCTTTCATCGAATAAAGCGATGATTGTGTATAGACATTCGACCAAAGCATATTCCCGTTCTTATCCACCTTCGCATAACCCGAATTCCCGCAAACAGCAAAGCCGCTGTCGGAACAAGCCACCACCGACCAGCCGAACACCGTGTTTGTAGTTACGTAGCCGCGCATCCAGGTGGTGTCACCGTTCGCGTCTGTCTTTACCAGGAAAAGATAATTGCTTCCTCCGTAGCCGTTAGAGATGCCGCTCAGGATGTAGCCACCGTCGAGCGTTTTAGACAAACTGTAAAAATAATCCTGCGGAATTTTGCCGTATGCCTTGAAAAAACCCGCCTGTGGATACAGCTGAATTGTTAAAAAAACTAAAACAAAAGTGAACAGTAACGCGGCTCTCTTACACATGTCCCGCAAAGATACACTTTAACCCTCAGCTATTGGTGGAAATTGGTAACTGGCGGTGTTTGACCGATAAATGGGAAGCATATTATTCGCTATCTTTGTGTTTTTAATTACCGAATATGAGAGACGTTATCTGGACCATTATCGCCATCTGGGTCATCTACCAGGTGTATAAGGTCATCAGGTCTTCCCGCGTGTATGTTTACCAGAAGCACGATCATTCCCGCAGTTCACAACATGATGCCCAAAAAGAAGGGCAGATCAAGGTTGACCGCCAGAAGGAAACCACCGAACGCAAGCCTAATTTAGACAAGGGTGGAGAGTACGTGGATTTTGAGGAGATCAAAGATTAAGCTACGAAGTACGAAGGGCAGCCATACGAATATACGAATGGTTTGTGGTGATTTTGTGTATAGATATTCGTGTACTATTTACAGGGATCATTCGTATATTCGTACCTCATTCGAAATACCTAGTATATGGACATGAAAAAGTTCTTACCCCACCTGGTCGCCCTCGGCGTTTTTTTGGCGATCTCCTGCTTTTATTTCAGCCCGCTTTTAGACGGAAAGAAAGAGATTCAGCAGTATGATATCACCCAGTTCAGGGGCATGAGCCACGAGATAGAAGAGTATCGTAAAACACATAACGGGCAGGAGCCTTTGTGGACCAACAGTACCTTCGGCGGTATGCCCGCTTACCAGATCTCGGTGCAGTATCCGAATAACCTGATGAAGTATGTAGATAAGGCTTTCCAGTTATGGATGCCGCACCCGGTGGGTTATGTCTTCATGTATTTTGTTGGTTTTTACATTTTGATGCTTTGCCTGCGCGTTAATCCATGGATTGCGGCCGTTGGAGCACTTGCTTATGGATTCTCTTCTTACTTTTTTATTATCCTTGAAGCGGGACATAATACCAAGTCACATGCCATTGGCTACATGGCGCCCTTGCTGGGCAGTATCATTCTTGCCTTGCGGCGAAACTGGATGTTGGGAGCCGGTTTAACGGCTTTGTTCTCGGCGCTTGAACTTTATTGCAATCACGTTCAGATCACTTATTATCTCTTCATGATCATTGGCACCGTGATGCTGGTTGAGTTATACGGAGCTTTTAAAGAAAAGAATTTACCAACCTTTATGAAGCGCGCTGTCATTGTGGTCGCGGCGCTGCTCATCGGCGTATTGCCTAACACATCCAATCTCTGGGCCACTTACGAGTATGGCAAGTACACTACGCGCGGACCTTCCGATCTTACCATTAATGAGAGAGGACAAAGTAATGCAGACAATAAAACTTCGGGCCTCGACCGTGATTACGCCGTGCAGTGGAGTTATGGAATAGGAGAGACCTTCACTTTCATGATACCGAACTTTAAGGGAGGAGCTTCCCAATCTTTGGCGAGTTACAACAAAGGCGCGCTGGAAGCGATCAAGGATCCGCAAATGCGCCAATACGCCGGAAGTATGATGGCTTATTACGGCGAGCAGGGTTTTACCGCCGGGCCGGTTTACATTGGAGCAATTGTAATTTTCCTGTGCGTGCTTGGGCTCTTTGTGATCAACGACAGGTTGAAATGGTCGCTCTTGATCATTACCATCATCGGTATCATGTTGGGCTGGGGAAAGAACCTGATGTGGTTCACGAATATTTTCTTTGATTACTTGCCGATGTATAACAAATTCCGCGCGGTTTCCATGATCATGGTCATAGCCGAGTTAACCATACCGATATTGGCTGTGCTTGCCCTGCAAAGAATTTACGAAGCGCAGGGTAGTGCCGAGGTGACCGTAGGAAAGAAAAAGGTTCCCCTGATGAAAGTATTGATGATCTCGGCGGGAATTACGGGTGGTTTCGCGCTGCTTTGCTGGCTGGCGCCGGATATGTTCACCACCTTCTCGGCTCCCAATGAATTAAAGATGATCGTTGCCCAGGCGCAGCAGCAGGATCCAAGTGTAAGTCCGGCGCAGGTGGAAGCTATGTACGGCCCGGTGATCGAGCAAACAGAGTTGGCGCGCAAATCGCTTTTCCGCGGCGATGCCATCCGTACGGTGATATTTATTTTACTGTCATTAGGCGCGATGTGGCTATATCTCCGTAAGAAGGTGAACCAACAGTTATTGATAGCCGCGTTAGCGATATTTATTTTGGCGGATATGTGGCCCGTAGCCTATCGCTACCTGAACAACGATAATTACGTCCCCAAAGCGCAAACGGCGGCAGCCTTCCAGAAAGGAAAAGCCGATGAGATCATTCTGCAGGACCCCGCATTGAATTATCGTGTACTGAACATTGCCAAGGATCTCGACAAGGACGCGGTTACCTCGTACTGGCATAAGTCGCTCGGTGGTTACCATGGCGCCAAGCTGCGTCGCATCCAGGAATTGATAAATTTCCAGATCGATAAGAATACCGCCGCTTTGATGCAGGGACTGCGTGGGGCGGGCATTACCGATTCTTCTTTGAGAGCCGCTTTCTCCAAGGCGCCGGTCATCAATATGCTCAACACGCGTTACGTGATCTATAACCCCGACGCTCCTCCGTTGCAAAATCCAATGGCCTACGGAAACGCCTGGTTCGTAAAAGATGTACAGGTGGTGAACAGCGCGGATGAAGAGATCACCGGGTTGGATAAGATCGACCCGAAGGATGTGGCCATAGTAAATAAAAAATACACCGTCTCTAAACCAACTTTCGATCCAAACGGAACGATCAAACTTTTGTCGTACGAGCCTAACAAACTGGTCTATGAAAGTAATGCAAGCGGACCTCAATTTGCCGTCTTCTCCGAGATCTATTACCCGAAGGGATGGGTTGCAACCATTGATGGAGCAGAAGCAGAGCACGTGAACGCGGATTACGTATTGCGCGGCATGAACATTCCTGCCGGTAAGCATAACATCACATTTGAGTTCAGGCCTGCTGCTTATTATACCGGGGAAAAGATCGCTATGGCCGGCTCTTTGCTGGTATTATTGGTTTCTTTCGGCGGGATTTTCATGGCTTACAGAAAGAGGGACGCTTAAGGCTCTTTTATTTCTGTCACGCCGTGAAGCGTTCCCTTGTCCAATACTTTTTGATCTCGGGAACTATAGTTTTGAGTATGGAGTACGAGTTACGTTTCGTATTTAAAACCAATATCGGCACATTATATTTTACCAGGTTTTGTTGGTATTGAAGGTTTTTGTCGAATGTAAGAAAACAATCAAACCCATTTTCTTTGAGCAATTTCATGAGTTCGCCGTTTTTCTTACTGCTCCAGCCTTTATACCGCACGGTGTAAACTTCGTGTTCGGGGAGATCCTGTTTTAAACGCTTGGGAAGGTTTTCATCAAGCAGCAGCTTCATACAGCTTTTGGATATTCTTGGAAGTAAGAAGTTTCTCGGCAATTTCCAGTACAGTTACCGCTTGTTCGCGGGTAACAGAAGGAAAATCTTCCAGGAACTCATCTAAGGAAACACCTTCTTCCAGGTGCATAAATAAACTTTCAACAGGTACACGGGTTCCCTTAAATACCGGCTGTCCGCCTAAAATTTCCTTGTCAATGGTTATCAGATCTTTGATATTTTCCATAACTCAAAGATACGAAATATTTGACGCAACCTGTTACGGTCACCAGCAAACCGGATAATAGCATAAATTGTTGTTTTTTAGTACTTTTACACTCTCAAAATGCAGAGCAAAAAAATTTACATCATAGCCGAAGCCGGCGTTAACCATAACGGCGATATCACCCTTGCCTACAAGCTGATAGAAAAAGCCAAGGAGGTCGGTGCAGACTGCGTGAAGTTCCAAACCTTTAAAGCGGAGCAGATCGTTACCAAAGAATCTCCAAAGGCAAACTACCAGTTGCACGTAACCGATAAACAGGAAAGTCAGTACGACATGCTGAAGAAACTGGAACTGCAGAAGGAAGACTTTAAAAAATTGAAAGATCATTGTGAAAAAGTGGGGATCGATTTTATGTCGACACCCTACAATTTCGAGGACGCCGATCTTTTGGATGATATTGGTGTAAGCGTTTTCAAAATTGCTTCCGGACAAATAGCTGAACTTCCTTTTCTGAAATATGTGGCTGCTTTTAAAAAGAAAATGATCGTAAGTACGGGCATGGCAACCATGCAGGAAGTTAGCGATGCGGTAAATGCGATGCGCGATGCCGGTAACAACGATATTGTGATCCTGCAATGTAATACGGATTATCCTTCTAAGATAGAAGACACAAATCTTCTCGCGATGGTCACTATGCGTGATGAATTGAAAGTAAAGACCGGTTATAGCTGTCACGTACCCAATAATTACGCTTGTTTCGCGGCCATTGCCCTGGGCGCCGAGATGATCGAAAAACACTTTACACTCGATAAAAAATTGCCGGGTCCGGATCATTCTTCTTCGCTTGAGCCTTCGGAGTTCAAAGAATTGGTGGATGGCATCCGTAACATCGAGAAATGTTTTGGAACGGGAGTGAAAACCCCAAGCGCTTCTGAGCAAAAAAACACATACGGTATGCGTCGGAGCCTGGTTGCCAAAGCTGATATCAAAGCCGGAACGGTCATTCAAAAAGAACATATTGCGTTTAAACGTCCCATGAACGGACTATCTCCCAATTATTTCGAAAAGATCATCGGCAAAAAACTAAAAGCGGATCTTGTGAAAGATGCGCCATTTACTAAGGAAAGTGTAGACCTTTAGCTTGCAATTCGTCCAGGTAAAATATCCCGATACAAAATTACTTCAGCAATTCCTGGATGAGGCGGGGAGTTCTTTGAGCTCTTTTCGGTATTTCCAGAAGAGACCTTTAGAAGTGATCAAGGATCATCTCTGCACTTTTTTGCTGCTGGATAACGGCATCCCGGCTGCTTATGGCCACCTCGATGTTTCGGATGAGGCAACTGTTGCCTCGCATTGCGGCGGGGAAGCCGGTAAAAGAGAGAAAACCATTTGGCTGGGCATTGCTGTTAGTGAGAAATACCTGGGTTTGGGTCTTGGTGTGATGATGATGAACCAGTTGATCAGTTTTGGGAAGCAGCATGGAGTGAAACAGATCAAACTTTCGGTGGATAACGATAACGAAAAAGCAATTCAACTGTACGAAAAGCTTGGTTTTACCTTGCTGGAGAAAAAAGAGACCTTTGGATTTTATAGTTTAAATTTGGCGTGATGGAGATCGTGATCAGTACATTGGCGATGATGGGAAAGAGCGCGGAGGAAGTGATAGCCGCCGCTAAAAAGAACAAGTGGAGCATTGAGTTCAGCAGCGGTATGCCTTACCGCGCGGATATGGAAAAAGTATTTCTGGAAGCGCCGATAGAGCGTTACGCGCATAATTATTTTCCGGCCCCAGAAATTCCATTTGTACTTAACCTGGCTTCATCCAATAATGAGATCCGCCAAACCTCTATAGAACATTGCTTAAGAGCACTCGAGCTTTCTAAGAAAGCAGGAGCTCCTTTCTTCTCGGCGCACGCCGGGTTCTGTGTAGACCCCGCTCCTGATGAGTTGGGAAGAAAGCTCAACCTTGAAAAGGAATTTGACCGTAAGGAGAACTGGGAACTATTCGTTAGATCTGTAAAGCAGGTCTCCGAGGCCGGTTACAAAATGGGCATGCGGTTTTTAATTGAGAACAATGTTTTGGCGCCGGTGAACGTACATCCCAACGGAAGCAATCCATTATTCTGCTGCGACCCCGATGAGATGATCAAAATGCTGAACGAGGTCAATGCCTTTAACGTGGATATGCTCATCGATACCGGTCACCTGAAAGTGTCGGCCGAAACGCTTCATTTCGATAAGGATCGTGCCATGGAAAAACTGATGGATAAGATAGGGTGTATCCACCACAGCGATAACGACGGAAAGTTCGATACCAACGATAAAATGGGCTACGATTACTGGTTCTTGCCTTACCTCAATAAATTTGCTAATATTGTTCATGTCATCGAAGTCAGGAAGCTGAACGAAGAAGAGATTACCCAACAAATTAATCTATTGGAAAGATGGAAAGTACTAACGAAGGTTATATAAAGGCCTATCAAAAGGATGCGAAGGAAGTAAACGATTACTACCTGAAATACCTGGCCAATAAATCCGGGCAGCAGCTTTTGCTGGAGAAGATCATCAACGCGGATAAGCCCGCTAAACGTGATCAGATAGCTGATATTGCCTGCGGCGCCGGTACTTTGAGCTATCATATCAGCAAGATCTACCCGGAAGCGAATTTTACCCTCATCGATGTGAGTGATGCTGCTCTTGAACTCGCGGGAAACGTATTGAAGGATGTGAAGAGCAAAAAACTACTTAACGGAAGTATTTACGACCTCTCGTCCTACAAAGAAAATTTCGATATTGTTTTTTGCTGGATGACGCTCCTGGCCCTGGATAAACCAAAGGATGCTTTGGACCAGTTGCTGAGTACGGTAAAAAAAGGCGGCAAATTGTACGCCAGTACGCTTTTCAATTTCCGGCATGATGTGGATGTGCAGTCGCATTTTGTGGATCATACACGCGCTTCGGGTAAAGAGGGAATTTCGATGCAGTACAATACCTTTAGTTTGTACACGCTTGAAAAATGGCTGGAAGGCAAAGTGAGCGCTTACAAAGTGCATGAGTTCAACCCGGAAAGCGATTTCGCTTATGACGGAAAAGGGATCGGCACATTTACCGTTATGACCAAAGAGGGAAAACGTCTTCAAATTTCCGGCGGCATGTTAATGAGCTGGGGCATTCTCGAGATCACGAAATAATGTTCGCCGATCTTTCCAATAAAGTAATTGTGATCACCGGGGGCTGCGGACTCCTTGGAAAAGGCTTTGTAAAGACCGCTCTTGGGCGCGGAGCTTCTGTAATAGCGGCGGATATCGACGAAGAGCAATTACAGAAATTAAAGAGTGAGATCGATTCCGATAAACTTCACACTGTAAAACTGGATATCACTTCAGAAAGTTCTATTCAAAAGGCTATTTCCGAAATAAAAAATAAATTCGGGAAGATCGACGCTTTGGTGAATAACGCCTATCCGCGAAATAAAGGGTATGGAAACGATCTTGAGAAAGTGACCTACAAAGATTTTTGTGAGAACGTAGATATGCATCTTGGAGGTTATTTTCTCTGCATGCAGCAGTTCGCTATGTTCTTTAAACAGCAAGGACACGGCAATATGATCAGCATGGCTTCTATTTACGGAGTTGCCGCGCCTAAATTCGAAGTGTATGAAAACTCCGGATTCACCATGCCGGTAGAATACGCGGCCATAAAGGCAGGCGTCATTCATCTCACTAAATACTTTGTCAATTACTACGCGGGCAAAAACATTCGCTTTAATTGCATCAGTCCCGGCGGGATCTTCAATGACCAGAACGAAGAATTCGTGAAAAAATACAACGAGCACGGAGTCAGTAAAGGAATGTTAGCGCAGGAAGACATCATGGGAACCTTTGCTTACCTGCTCTCAGATGCTTCGGCTTATATCAACGGACAGAACATCGTTGTTGACGACGGCTGGACATTATAGGTACGAGGTACGAAATGTGAGGTACGGGAAGAAGAAAGGTAGAGCTGCAAAATTATAAGATCAGCAAAAACCCCTGAGTTTATAAACCAGATAACCGGTGATCTCGTGCACCAATAAGCCCCATTGTTCCATCGCGTCAGGATTCGGAAGCAAAAGATAGTCTAATTCAAATTTTCGGGGGCCGCTGTAACGGTCGGTAGGGTAGAGCACTAGTTTAGTGACGCCCACTTTTTCAAAACAACCTTTCCCTCTTCTGAGGTGGAAGGCTGAGCTCACAAACAAAACACTGTCTCTCACTCCCAATTGATCGAGGATCTTTTTGGTTTCTTCGGCGTTCTCTCTGGTGTTGCGCGAATTGCTTTCGGTAATGATACAGCTGTCGGGAATGCCCGCTTTCACAAGATAATTCCGGAGTATGATGGACTCTTTCTCCTCCTGGCGCATGATGCTGCCCGAACCTCCCGTAATAATGATCTTTTTTACCTGTCCGTTATGCAGCAAGGGCAACACCTGGAAAAGTCGGTCGGCCCCACGCATGAACTGGGGTTTGTCTTGCCGGGCATCATACCAGATCATTCCTCCCAGGACAACCGCGTAATCATATTTCTGTGTGGTTTTAAGATCCGGCGTGGTTACTTCCCACATCCGCATGCATTCGTCAACCAAAAAGGAATTGGAGAAAAGGTACAAAACGGCAAGCGCCGTGATGAAGCAGCGTTTCTTTCTCTTTGGATCCCTGGAAAATGCCACAAAACCAAAGAGCACAAAGGCCCATGTAAGCGGACTTAACAAAAAAGCCAGTATCTTAGAGAGGATAAAAAACATAGGAACCTGCCCCAAAAATAATACAATTCGTGAAGCTGAGAAGGATATTAGGATTTACTTTCAACATAGCCGCCATGCTGGGTTTTGGCTGGCTTCTCCTGCATGCGCAATTGAGCCTGTACCTGCTGAAGATGGGAAGGGGGCAACTGAACATCATTTTGAACACCGAAAAGAATGAGGAGGTACTCAAAAGCGGGTTGCTTAGCGGGCCGGAAGCCGAAAAACTGCGGCTGGTGGAAGAGATCAAAAAATATTCGGTCGACAGCCTGGGATATAAACCTACCCGCAATTTCACTACTTATTTTAACCAGGAAGGCCAGCCTGTACTTTGGGTAGTTACCGCGTGCAAACCGTTCGCCTTCGAGGCCTATTATTGGGAGTTCCCTATGATAGGGCGTGTTTCTTACAAGGGATTTTTCAGTAAGAACCTGGCGCAGCGGGAATATTTGAGGCTTTTGAAAATGGGCTACGATGCCGATCTTTCTACGGTGAGCGCGTGGAGCACCCTGGGCTGGCTGCCCGATCCGGTGCTTTCGTCAATGCTCAAACGAAGTAAAGGGCGGCTGGCGGGTTTGTTGTTCCACGAATTGTTTCACGCCACGTATTATGCTAAAAGCACTGTGGATGTGAACGAGAACCTCGCGAATTTTATTTCTTTGAAGGCCACCCAAAGATATTTAGCGGGAGATACGGCTGAACTAAGGAAATACCGCTACGGCATGGAGGATGACTCGCTGTACAATGTATTTGTGCTGGCGGAGTATCAAAACCTGGAAAAATTCTACCGGGAAACCGAGGAAATGGACTCCCTCCAAAGGGCTATAAAAAAGCAGGAGAAACTCGCGGAAATATACCGGAAAGCGGGTAAATTACCCTATAAGAACCCGGGGCGTTTTCAATACGCAAACCGGTCTATCCTCGAGGCCCGAAACGCTTTTTTCATTGACGCTCAGCGATATGACGGCCTCTACGACTCCCTCAACGGGGTGCTCAACACCCGTTTTAAAGGTGATCTTAGGGCCATGATAGAGGATCTGAAAAAATAAATTACTATCTTTAAACTTGGTTTGATTTTTGATATAAAAAGCAAAATCTTCTTATGAAACGCATTCTTACGAGCCTTCTTCTTCTTGCCGCTTTTTGCGGACTTAACGCTCAACAAAAAGGTTATGAGATCAAGATAAACGTCAAAGGCGTAAAGGATACGGTCCTTTACCTGATGAAGTATAAGTGGGACACCCAGTACCTGGCTGATACGGCCAAAGCGAAGAACGGTACCGCCGTGTTCAAAGGAAAGACCCCGCTTGAAAAAGGAGTGTATGCCGTACTCAGGCAGAACAAGTCACTGATCTATTTCGATCTGCTGATCACCGAGGACCAGAATATCTCCATTGCAACCGATACTGTTGAGCTTTACAACAAAATGAAGATCGTGGGTCCGGCCGTGAATGAGGATTTCAGGCAGTTCGTGCTTTTTATGAGCGGCAAGTACAAGGATATGCAGGATTTTGAGAAAGGCGTGAAAGCGAGGAAGGATAAGGATTCTACCAAGATCATCGGCGCGGAGCGTGTCAAACAATTCGAAGCCATCAAAAAATACCAGAAGGATTACATTACCAGGAATCCAACCAGCTATCTGAGCACTATCATTCGCTTGCAAAGCGAACAGGAAATGCCAACTCCACCTAAGGCGGCGAATGGCCGCAAGGATTCTATCTGGGAGTATAATTACTACGTGCAGCATTATTGGGATGGAATTCCCTTTGATTACGGAACGCTTAATACCAATAAACTGTTCTATAATCGCCTGAAGAACTACTACGAGAAAGTGGTTGTTCAGGCTCCGGATAGTTTATTAAAGACCATTGACAATATGGTGAAAATGGCCGGTGATAATAAGGAGATGTTCAAATATATCCTGTACTACACCACCTACGCTTCAGAAAGCTCGAAGATCATGGGCCACGACGCCGTGTTTGTGGGAATAATCGATAAATATTACCGTACCGCGCAGGCTTACTGGCTCGACGAGAAGAGCCTCGAGAAAATGCTCGATCGTGCCGACATTCTGAAACCATTATTGATCGGTAAGGTAGCTCCTGAGATGGACATGGTTGACACCGCAGGCGCGGTTACCATTAAGAAATTGGGTATTGACACCATCACCAATAGTGAGCGACTCACGAAAGTTTACTTTGATAATTACCAGGGCATACAAAAGATACTTACCCCCCTGCATAAAGTAAAAGCCGATTGGACCGTGATCGCTTTCTACGATGTTGATTGCGGGCATTGCCAGAAGGATATTCCAAAGCTGCACGACATCTATAAAAAGATGAAGGGTGAAGGAAAGAGCGTGGAAGTATATTGTGTGTACACACACCATGACGTTCCTAAATGGAAGAAGTTCATCAAAGAACATAAGCTCTCCTGGCTGAACGTGTACGATGGGGTGCACCTGAACGACCTGAAAAAGAAATTTGATATTTACAGTACGCCCGTGATCTACCTGCTGGATAAGAACAAGGTCATCAAAGCGAAGCGCCTGGGCGTTGAGCAGGTGGAAGATTACATCAAGTTGCTCGAAAAGGTAAAATCTTAAAATTTCTTAACGCGTTTATCTTAGCGGGAATTATGTCCCGCTTTTAACGCTTTTCCCATAGCGGATTTCTTTCTTCTCCGCTTAATTTGCCGTTTTTCAATCTGTTGGATGTTCGGGTTATTTTGGTTCAGGGTTTGAAATGCCTGTATCAAGTAAACAGAAGTTAAACTAAAAATAGGATATTATGGAAACGAAGGAATTAGCAAAAAAAGCCGTACAGAAGAT
Source organism: uncultured Flavobacteriaceae bacterium (assembly GCA_964387075.1). Classification (GTDB taxonomy): domain Bacteria; phylum Bacteroidota; class Bacteroidia; order B-17B0; family Aurantibacillaceae; genus PALSA-968. The sequence continues at coordinate 52,783 of CAYLVB010000005.1, read as the reverse complement.
CACAAACGGAAGACACGATCACTCTGAAGGCGAAGTTGCAAAGACCATAGAAAAGGAAACAGCAAAAATGTCATCGGACATATTCTTATGGACCGGATTGAGTTGTTTGGGAGCATCAGCCGTACTACGTGCGGTTGGTTTAACAAGCTTGGGTCAATTTTTGGGCCAGGTGGCGGCTCCCGTACTTATTATGGGTCTTTACAATAAGGTAGTTAAGCTGCATGGCTCTGAAAAATCTGAATCGAAAACTACAGACGACTCAACGTCGACAAATAGTATATCAGGTTCTTATAATTTTTAGCCATTTGGTTTAGCAAAAGTAGGGCTCGCCGTATGGCGGGCCTTATTTTTTGTCTCTATTTTCGGGGTCAAAGATCTCGCAGTAAAAACCTTCGTGTTTTACGAGCTGTACGATCCTGCTTGCCGGTATCCTGTTACCCTCTGTGTAGAGCAATTTATCTTTATGTAGCAGATCAAGCCGAAAAGATACTTCGGGAAACTCAAGTAAAAGAATTTCCTTTATGCGGATCACATCGTAGTGGCGGTCTAAATTTGTTTTAAATACTTCGGTCATTTTTGTAGAATAAGATGAAAGTCGAATTAAACCTCCCCTCAAGTCGGCTTTATCTTACTAAAGTAATAAATCCATTTGTTTTTTTATTTTCTGAAATATTACCGCAAATCATCTTTGATTGTAACGTGAAGTAATATACACCGTTTTCTTCTTCTCTTGTTGAAAGATCTATACCTTGTGAAGAATGCCTGGAAACAGAAGGATGAAAGCTCAAATTATTTTTTGCGTGGCTTCAAAAGCAGCGTACGCGTTGTTGTTGAACCCAATTTTACTGAAATCGCCGCGGATTGCTTTAAGCGCATATTTCTCGCGATCAATCTCAGGGCGCGTTCTTACTTTAAAATACCTGAAAACCGGGATTGGCGGACACCAACCCTGAATAGCATGCTGTATGAAAAACAGCAATACGATTGTAGGTAAGATGAGCCAATATATATGTACAAGAACCGCTAGTGAAATGCCTATGATACTTAAAGTTGCCATGTTAATTTCGAGTACTCGCTCGATATCCCATTCTTTGTCTAATTGTTTTATACGATCAGCAATTAACTGCGGGGTTTTAGAATAGTTCTCAATATTGCGAATTATTTCGCTGTCAATTTTTGTGTTTTTTTCCGCGGCGGTGTTTTTTCTCACTCTTTCGCCATCCGGTTCTTTTGCAATCATGTTGGTATAATTTAGCTGGTTCTAGGCTTTAATATTTAACTTATCCCGCGTCAATGTTTATGCCTGATTACAAATGTAAATACGGCCTGATTGTTTTCTACGACTTTAGAATGAACCGATGTTTTGAATAGCCAACTGCTGACAAAAACCCGTTGAGTAAAACATTGGATTTATATAAGAGGGGGCGATATTTCTACAAGAGATTAATTTAATTTTTCAAAGAAGAAACTCAGAAAGAAACAGGCATGTCTGGCAACTAACCGTTAGGGATTGCAACGGAAATCCTTTGCATGCCTCCTGCAAAGATTGCAGTGGAAAGCCCTACCCGCAGGGGAACGACCAAGTTATTTTGTGGGAAAAAATATGTTTGAGAGAGTTTAAAATAATAACTAATCAATTACACCTGCAAAGTAGCCTGTAACTTTGTGGAAATGTGGGACTCTGGAGACTTCTATTAAAAACAGATTTTCCAGAATACTCTCTTTCCGTGTGGTTTGGGATATGACGCAAAAATAGATCATTATCGAACCCTTGAAATAAATTCAGTGATCAGCTAAATTGATGGATTATCAGGGGATTTCGTGGAAAACAAAAAAGGGACTTCTCAAATTCTTGATGAGAAGTCCCCTTTTGTACCCGAAGCGAGACTCGAACTCGCAAGCCGTAAGGCATACGCTTCTGAGACGTACGTGTATACCAATTCCACCATCCGGGCAATTTTTTGATTATTTAAAGAACTACTCACCCGGTTGATGCATATTCAATTCCACTGGCGAGGTAAAACTCGCCATCGCGAGCATAGCCTCGTGACATCCGGGCGCGGCGCAAAGATACGAAAAATAGGTAAAATAAAAGGAGAACCTGAAGAAGAAAAACAGGCGGTTTACATCCTTTCCGGCACCTCGATACACAGCAAAGCCATGGCCTGTTTGATCACCAACGCGCATTTATAGGAAAGAACTATGCGGAACATCTTCTGCTCCTCGTTCTCGGCACTCAGTACCGATAACTCATGATAGAACTGGTTATACGCTTTCGCTATTTCGTACACATAATTGGCAATGGCGCCGGGGTTATAGGTTTTCTCAGCTTCTGCTATAACGCTGGCGAAGTCGCTCAGCAAATGAATAAGTTCGGTTTCTTTAACGTGTAAGGCGTAGGCCGGGTTCAATTTCTTGTTCTTTATCTCTTCCGCGCTCATGCCCGATTTACGGATCATCGACTGGATACGCGCGTGTGTATACTGAATGAATGGCGCCGTGTGCCCGTTAAAATCGATACTTTCCTGCGGATTGAAAAGCATTTTCTTCTTCGGATCTACCTTCAGAATGAAATATCTCAGCGCGCCGAGCCCTATCATTTTAAACAGTTTCTGCGCTTCTTCTTCGGTCAGCCCTTCGGTCTTCCCAAGTTCCTGAGTGGTTTGTTTGGCGGTATTGATCATTTCCTCAACAAGATCATCGGCGTCAACTACCGTTCCTTCCCTGCTTTTCATTTTACCCGTAGGTAATTCCACCATGCCGTAAGAAAGATGATACAAGCTATCGGCGTACGTTCTTCCCAGTTTTTTCAGAATGAGAAAAAGCACCTTGAAGTGATAATCCTGCTCATTTCCCACTACATAAATCGAGCGATCAATCTTAAAATCTCTTTCTTTCTCATTGGCAGTGGCAATATCCTGGGTGATGTAAACCGATGTTCCGTTACTTCTTAGCACCAGTTTCTGGTCCAGTCCATCCGGCGTAAGATCTATCCAGACCGAGCTATCCTCCTTTTGGAAGAAGATTCCTTTTTGCAGGCCTTCTTTCACAGTTTCCTTGCCCAAATTATAAACGTCGCTCTCGTAATAGTTCTTATCGGTCTTTACTCCCAGCGTCTCGTAGGTTTTGGCAACTCCTTCGTGGAACCAGCTGTTCATCATCTCCCAGAGTTTCCTTACTTCGGGGTCATTATTCTCCCAGGCAACGGTAAGTTCAGAGACCTGCTGCGCCAGTGTCGATTGTTTTTCCGCTTCTTCCTCGGTCAAACCGCTCCCTTTCAGCGCCTCGATCTCTTTTTTGTAGGCGGTAGAATACTGCACATAAAAATCCCCAACCAAATGATCGCCTTTCTTGCCTGTACTTTGCGGCGTGGCCCCATTCCCAAAAAGTTTCCAGGCCAGCATGGATTTGGAAATATTGGTACCTCTGTCGTTATACAAACAGGCGTGTATCACTTTATGTCCGCGCGCTTTCAATACCTGACCCACAGAGGCGCCAAGAAAAATATTTCTTAAATGTCCGAGGTGAAGCGGCTTATTGGTGTTGGGCGAAGGATATTCTATCATTACCGATTGCCCGCTCGTTCCTTCTTTAAGAATTCCATAGTTCTCATCTGCCACCAATGCAGCAAAATGATCCATCCATTCCGCATCTGCCAAAGAAAGGTTCAAAAAGCCTTTTACAACATTGAACTTCTTAACGAGCCTGGTATGCTCCAGTAGATAATTGCCGATATCCGCTCCCGTCTCCTCCGGCTTTTTACCCGATAATTTTAAAAGCGGAAAGGTCACCAGGGTGATCTCGCCCTCAAATTCCTTACGGGTCTTCTGAAAGCCGATCTCGCCCTCAAATTCCTTTTGGTAGAGCTCTTTGAGGGTGGCTTTAACGGCCAATGTTAAATTAGGTACAATATCCATTTTGCGGCCTCAAAGATGGCGATTTTAGGCGACAGAACAAATCACCGGGCCCGCGATTTGGCGATTAATTTTCGTATATTTGTTCTATAAGTTCTCTTTATGCGTGTACATCTTACAATAGGCGTTCTTGCCCTGGCAGCACTCACTTCCTGCGGCGGTGGCGGAGATAAACCCAAGGCCGAAAAGACCAATAATGTAGTAATTTATCATACCATCGGCGAGCCCGACGGCATGCATCCTGTGAACGACAACTCCGGGCCCCGTACCGAGATCAATACCTACACGCAAGTGTTCATGGTGAACACCGATATCAAGAACAACGAACCCATGCCTTACCTGGCCGCGGCTATGCCCATTATTTCAGAGGACGGAAAGACCTATACATACACGATCCGGACGGATATCAAATGGGACGATGGAAACCCGGTTACTTCAGAAGACGTTATGTTTACCTTTAAAGCTGCTAAATGCCCGCTTTCCAATAACCCGCACGCGAAACCTTACCTGGATAATATTCTTGATATCCAGATCGATCCTTCCGACAAGAATAAGATGATCTTTACGATGAAGGACAAATACATCCAGAACATCTGGATGCTCACCGATTTTCCCATCATGCAGCGCAGTATATTCGACCCAAAGAATGTTTTGGCGAAATATACTTTCAGGCAATTTGATGATAAGAAGTTCAAGGCCGATAAAGAAGCTGAATTGATGGCCTGGTCAGCAGAGTTCAACGATCCCAAATACAGTCGCGATATAAAACACCTCCACGGCGCGGGGCCTTATAAAATAACGGGTTGGGAGCCTGGGCAGACCATGACCTTAGAGAAAAAGAAGGGACACTGGAGCGAAGGAAAGAATACGATGTATGAGACAGCGGGGCCTGATAAGATCGTGATCACCATCAACCGCGAACCCAATTCGTACATGCTCGAATTCAAGAAGCAGAAGTATGATGCTTCTACATATATCGAGATCAAGGCGCTTTTGGAACTGGAGAAGAGCAAGGAGTTTACCGATAATTACAATTACGCTTTCCTGCCAACTTACAGTTATTCATATATCGCCATTAACATGAAGCCCGATGGCGTGAAGCACAAAAAATTGTTCACTGATCCTAAAGTACGTTGGGCTTTGGCCATGTTAACGCCGGCCGACGATATGAACAAAGTAATTTACAAAGGCAAGGCTAAACGCGTAGCCGCGCCCATCTCTCCATTGAAGAACGAATATAACCAGGACCTGAAACCCATTGCTTACGATGTGGAAGGCGCCAAAAAATTATTGGCAGAAGCGGGTTGGAAAGACGCTGATGGCGATGGCATACTCGAGAAAAAAATTGATGGCGAGACCGTGAAAATGGAATTCAATATCCAGTACATGGCCACCGCGCCATCCTGGAAGGATATGGCCGTGATGGCTGCGGAAAGTTTTTACAAAGCGGGCATTAAAGCAACCCCCACTGTTGTTGATTTTAATGTGGCTATCGATAATTTAAAGAACCACGATTTTGATCTTGTAGTATCTGCCTGGCAGGGAGTTGCCGCGCCCGAAGATCATGAACAGATCTGGTCGAGCAAGTCATGGGCTACCAAAGGGTCTAATTTCACCGGTTGGGGCAACGCCCAAAGTGACGCGCTGATAGATTCCATGAAGCATGAGCTCGACGAAACAAAGCGTTTTTCCATGAGCAAGCGTTTCCAGAAAATGATCTACGACGATCAGCCTTATATCTTCCTGTTCACCTCGGTGCGCCGCATCGCTATACACAAGCGTTTTGGCCCGCAGGAGATGTATTACGACAGGCAGGCCATCCTTCTGAACCAATTCCAGCTGGCCGGGGCTTCTGCTAAACCGTCAGCGGCCAATTAGCCTTCATTTTCCTTAAATTGGCCTAAAATACTTGGTGAAAAGAAGGAAAATCCTTAAAATTGTTATATAAATCAGGCCTATGAAAGTCTCTTTTCGTGTTTATATAGCCACCGTTCTTACCCTCTTGTTCTGTTTGTCGCTAACCGCTTCTTACGCGCAGAAAAAGAAGCCCAAGAGTGATGAGGATCATAATACCGACTGCCTGAAGGTTACCGGTAATTTTGATGAGACAATGAAAAGCCTGGAGGGCACTTATACGGCAAAAATACTCCGGGATAATAAAGTGGAGCAAGAGCAGACGCTGAAGGTTAGTAAAGGGTTTAAGTTCGTGCTGAAGAAAGGGATCCTGTATACGCTGAAGATCGAAAAGCCGGGGTATATTGCGCGTTTGGTGAGCATCGACACGAAAATACCGGATAAGACGGATATTGGCGACCTGTTCAAATTCCATTTCGAGACCAACCTGATCGATGAGGCCTTTTACCATCATTTTGACGATGACGATATTGATTTTCCGATCGCGCTGGTGGCTTACAGTAAGGGCTGCGATTGTTTTGAGTTTGACAAGAAATATACCAAGGCGCTCATGAGCCGCCTGGTGGGCAAGATCATGGTGGGCGGGTATTAATTGCCGGCTTTCATTTATTCAATACCTTTCTTATCTTTACCTGCATAGCCTGTGTAACAGCCGGCGGAAAAACCTATTCGGGCCATTATGGGAAGGTATATCCTCAAACGTATACTTTTATTTATACCCACGCTGATCATCATCACGGTTATTGGTTTCGCTATTTCCGTGAACGCGCCCGGCGATCCTGTTGAACGGATGATGACCGCGGCGAGCTCGGGCGGAGAAGTTGGCTCGCAAACCCTGAGCCAGATCGAACAAAAAAAATTCTGGAAACAAAAGCTGGGCCTTGATCTTCCTGTTTTTTATTTGTCGCTGGTAAAACTCTCGTATCCCGATACGCTTTACAGGATCTATGATAAGAACGAGAAAGAAGCGCTGTGCCGTTTGCTCGACCAGCATGGTAACTGGCCTGAGATCGCGGTCTATTACAATCGTGTGCATACGCTTTATATGGATCTTGTAGCTTTCAATCCCGCTATTTTTGATCTTGGACTTTACGACAAGAACGTGGTGACTGAGAATTTTAACACCATCAAGTACGAAGCGCTTTCACTCAAGTCTTCCTGGCAGGAGCCTGTTATCTACAGTAAGATCACAACTATCCGCAACCAGGTGAAGGGTTACCCTTTTTTAAAGGAATTTGAGGACGAACTTGATTCTGTTTCTACGGCCTACAAGCGCATCAGGGAGCGGGAAACCACCTGGAAAAGTTATTTTCCGGCTGTTTATTTTTATGGCAACAACCAATATCATCGTTGGCTGTTTGGCGATGGCGGCGTTTACAGCAAAGGAATTATCAGGGGAGATTTCGGAACTTCGTATCAAACCAAAGACGCAGTTTCAAAAACTATTTTCGACCGTATAGGCTGGTCGCTCTTCTTTACTTTGTTCTCGGTGATCATTGCTTATTTGGTGAGCATACCGATAGGGGTGAAGGCGGCGCAGGACAGGGGAGGACGCTTCGACCGTATTTCTTCGGTGGTACTTTTTGGATTGTATTCGCTTCCTAATTTCTTTGTGGCCATTTTGCTGTTGATGCTGTTCGCAAACCCGGATGTGCTGGATATTTTTCCGGCCTCCGGCGTAAAACCCAATGAAGGATATGACGAGGATGCTAACATCTTTCAGAAGATGTGGGCGAGCCTGCCGCATTTAGTGATACCGCTTGTTTGTTACAGCTATAGTTCCTTCGCATTTCTTTCCCGCATCATGCGCGGTTCTATCATTGAGAACATAGGGCTCGATTACATACGCACCGCGCGCGCTAAAGGTCTTGCTGAGAAGGCCGTGGTGTGGAAACACGCTTTCAAAAATTCCTTACTTCCCATCATCACCATTTTCGCGGCTGTGTTTCCGGCAGCTGTTGGAGGTTCTGTAATTTTGGAAACTATTTTTACTATCCCCGGCATGGGACTGGAAGCATATAATGCCATTACGTATCAAAATTACCCCATGATCATCGCGGTCTTGACACTGACCAGTGTGCTCACCTTAATTGGCTATCTCGTTTCTGATGTTTTATACGCGGCTGTTGACCCAAGAATTTCTTACAAGTGATGGACGAAGAAAAATTGCCCGAACATACAGACCTCAGTTTTTCGCAATACGCGTGGAAATCTTTCAAAGCGAACCGCCCCGCTATGTGGTCGCTGCGCCTGCTCGGGTTTTTAGTCATTATTGCCATTCTCTCGCCTTTACTTGCCAATGACAATCCGCTTTACTGCAAATACAAAGGAGAAACACTGTTCCCGGCCATTTCTTTTTACAGCAAAGCCGAAATAAGAAATCCGGATGGACAACTGGACATTATCCAATACGATATTGCCGACTGGAAGCACATGGATCTTGAGAGTGTGGTCTATCCTTTGTGCGCTTATGTTCCGCATAAGTCGGATCTTGATAATGCTGACTTTGTTTCTCCCTGGGGAACGCAGGTGTTCACGGATAAAGAGGGAAATGTAATTCCCATTCCGTTGAAATTTCGTCACTGGTTGGGAACGAATTCAAAAGGTGAGGATGTTTTGAGTGGTTTGATACACGGGACAAAAATTTCTTTGACCATCGGAATTTTTTCTATGTGTTTGGCTTCCTTCATTGGTGTTATGCTCGGCGCGCTGGCCGGTTATTTTGGCGACAGGCGCTTACAAACTTCGAGGGCGAGGTTCTGGCTTATTATCATTGGCGTTTTTGTGGCTTATTTCTACGCCTTCTTGGTGCGCGGAACCACTTTGCAGGATGCTATAAGTCACTCGGGTTTTAGTTTCTTTGTGCAGTTGATGATCAGTTTGGCCGTTTTTGCGGGCGTGCTGTATGTTTTTAATTTATTAGGGAAATTACTGGGAAAACTTCCTTTTTTGCGGAAGCGGGTTTATGTGCCGGTGGACATGATCGTATCAAGAAGTATTGAAATTTTAAATTCGCTGCCCAAGCTGATCTTAATCATTTCTCTTTCCGTCATCGCAAAACCAAGTATCTGGAACATCGTTATCATCATCGGCCTCACCAACTGGACCGACATCGCGCGATTGACAAGGGCCGAATTTTTGCGCACTTCGCAATTGGATTATGTGCAGGCCGGCAAATCTTTGGGTTTATCGGAGGCAAGGATCATTTTCAGGCACGCTTTGCCCAACAGCATTGCGCCTGCTTTCATTGCTATTGCCTTTGGCATTGCAGGGGCCATCCTGATAGAATCCGGTCTTTCCTTCCTCGGCATTGGCGTGGCCGCCGACTCAGTAACATGGGGCTCTCTTTTAAGTGCCGCTCGTCAGAATTTTAATGCCTGGTGGCTGGTGCTCTTTCCTGGTGGCGCGATCTTTTTGACGGTAACCATGTATAACCTTATAGGTGAGGGGCTGAGGGATGCACTAGATCCGAGGTTGAAGAAGTAGAGATTTAAGATTAAAAATTTCAGATTTCAGATTTTTTTTGACTGTAAAAAATTGTAAATTTATTAAATGAAAAAGCGGTGCAAGAGAGAACTTGAAGAATTAGCAGATATTAAGCTATATGATAAGGCTAAAAAGGTTGGAGGGAGATCGATTCCTTTATCTGAGTATATTCGGAAGCGTAAAGCTAAAAAATCGAAGGCCGAATGAAGCAATGTATTTTAACCAGTATCTTTTTCTGTTTTTGTTTTGCTGCAATCAGTCAGACCACTGCTGTGGATTCATCTGCTATAAAGAAGAAAAAAATACAATGGAAGTATTTTGGCGCGGACTACCCTGTAAAAGCCAGAGAGGCAGGAATTCAGGGGACTGTAACAATAATGTTCGATATTGATTCGACCTGCGCTGTTGTAAATAGACGTGTTCTTAAAGGAATTGGGGGCGGATGTGATCAATCGACACTTAACGCGTTGGATAAAACAGAAACAGATTTACACAAACGTTATGGCACGAAATGTAATCAGGTTAAGAACATTTCATTTCCGGCAAAGTTCATCCTTAAATAAAAACAGTCAATTCACTTTAATCTGCGAAAGGGAGGCAGCGGGCCCGCCGCGGCGTGGCTCTTTTGTCTTACGGGATGTGATTTGGAACGCAGATGACGCGGATTTGATATGATCTGTTAAGATGAACAGCCTGTAGCTGCAAAAAGCGGAACCCCGCAGCAGCCCGACCCCGCCCGAAATGTTCCTTCGAAGGAAAACCTGGATACGGGGGCTCGCCCAAACCCTTCATAATCAGCTAATCGCATAACCCTTAACGAATCAACCTATAACCCATTAACTATTAACGAATTAACCTTTTCCCTAAATTTGCCCCAATCAGGCTTATTCCCTATCTTTGCGTCCCTTAAAATAAAAAGGATAAAAACAATGAGCAAACATTATGAGACGGTCTTCATTTTAACTCCCGTTTTGTCTGATGAACAGGCAAAGGAGACCGCAAAAAAGTTTAAAAAGCAACTGGGCGACCTGGGAGCAAAGGTCGTAAGCGAAGAGTTCTGGGGACTAAAGAAATTAGCCTACCCGATCCAAAAAAAATCAACCGGATTTTATCACCTGTTTGAGTACACAACCGACAGCATCACTTTGGTGAATGAGCTCGAAGTGGCCTTTAAACGTGATGAGCGTGTAATGCGTTACTTAACCGTGGCTTTAGATAAGCACGCGAGCGAGTATGCAGAGAAACGTCGTACCAAATTAAAAGGCGGCGAAGGCGTACCTTTTAAACCGGCCCGTAAAGAAAAGTCTAACGCATAAACATTGACGATTTGAAGATTGACGATTTGGTCATTTAAACAGCCGGATACAAGATCTAAAAATTGTAAATTAAAAAATCGAAAATAAAAAATGGCATCAAATTCAGAGATACGTTATTTAAATCCTCCGCAGGCGGAGCAGAAACGTAAAAAATACTGTCGCTTCAAAAAAAGCGGTATCCAGTATATCGATTACAAAGACGGTGATTTCTTATTGAAATTCATCAACGAGCAGGGTAAAATTTTACCACGTCGTTTAACGGGTACTTCGTTAAAATTCCAGCATAAAGTGTCGCAGGCCGTAAAACGCGCGCGTCACCTGGCCATTTTACCATACGTAGCCGATTGTTTAAAATAATTAATAGGAGGAATTTAAAATGGAAGTAATATTAAAAGAAGATGTTAAGGGCCTAGGCTTTAAACATGATGTGGTAAAAGTTCGTCCCGGTTATGGCCGTAACTTTCTTTTACCCCGCGGTATCGCCAAATTGGCTACCGATGGCAGCCGTAAAGAGCTTGCCGAAATAAAGAAACAACAATCTTTCAAAGAAGAAAAGCTACGTAAAGAAGCCGCTTCTTATGCTGAGAAACTGGCTACTGTAACCGTAAAGGTTGGTGCCAAAGCAGGCGAGAACGGTAAGATCTTTGGTTCTGTTAGCAATATCCAGATCGCTGAGGCTTTAAAAGCACAGGGCTTTGATATCGAACGTAAGAACATCGAGATCAACGGAGACGCTATCAAGCAATTAGGTACTTATACCGCTAAAGTTCGTCTTTTTAAGAATGAAGTGGTTACCAACCTGAACTTCGAAGTGATCGCTGAGTAATTTCTTTGATCCACACTAAAAGAGAGCCCCGTCTTGCAGACGGGGCTTTTTCTTTGGCCTTCGGCCGACCACCCCGCTTTTTCGTCCCGCTGCGGCGGGACATGAAAAAGCCCCTCCTTGCAAAGGAGGGGAGCTTAATACAGCATTTCTTTATAATTAATGTATCGGCTGCTAAACATTCCCCTCCTTTGCAAGGAGGGGCTTTTCAGGAAGAACGAAGTTCTTCGAAAAAGTGGGGTGGTTCAGGGCTGTTCTTAGAGGGAACTTAACTTCTGAAAGAAGCTCTCGGCGATCGTATTCCGGTCGAATTTAGCGGAGACATATTCCCGGGCGTTCTTCCCGTAAGCCGCGCAAACGACGGGGTTATTGGCAAGCTCTTTTATTTTGAGAGAGAGATCATTTGCATTCTCGGGCTCAAAGAAAAGCCCGCAATTGCCCTGGTTGATGAAAAGTTCTTTGGCCTCTCCTTCTACGCCTAAGAGAATAGGTTTCTGCATGGCCAGGTTCTCAAATATCTTGGAGGGAATGGCGCCTTTGAAAAGATCCAGTTTCTTTAATGGGATCACAGCGGCATTGCTGGCCGCAACCACCTGCGGCATTTTGTCCTTGCTAAGCATGTCATAAAAGAAAACATTCTTCAACCCCAATTGCTCTTTCAAGGCAAGGAGTTTTTCTTTTTCGGGACCGCTGCCCACGAGTAATATTTTGATGTCAGTGTTCTCTCTTAATTTATCAGCCGCATGAAGTAAAACTTCCAATCCCTGCGCGATACCGATAATTCCTGCGTAAAGCACTAAAAAATCTTTCTCTGCAAAACCATTCTCGGCGCGCCAATTACTTTTTATTCCCTTGGGATCGTAATAACTCACATCCACACCGTTCGGCAGCCAATACACATCTTTATTCGGAAAACGCGTTCTTATACTGTGACAAATGCCTTGCGTTTGTCCCGATACCAAAATGGATCTTTTGTAGCACAAAGCTTCGAGTCGGTACGACATCCACAGCAGGAACTTATTGCTGACCAATCCTAATTTCTCGGCGCTCTCGGGCCAAAGATCCGATACATTGAAGATGAGTTTGCTTCCTTTGAAGAGGCGTATCCACAAAGCCGACATACCCAAAAAGAGGGGAGGAGACTCGCAAAAAACATAATCGTACTTCGGCAAACGAAATAAGGCAGCGTTGGCGGATGAGAACACGAAAGAGAAATAATTTCGTAGTCGCTCAACGATGCTTTTACTCTTGGGGATATAGATCTTTGCGCGATGGACGGTTAGATTGTCTAGGGTTTCAGTAAAAAAGGACTTCCCTTCATAGCCAGGATAGATCTTCATTTGCGGGTAATTGGGCATGGCGGTGAGTATTTCCACGTCAATTCCCTTCTTTTTCAGGCGTGTGGCCAGCTCGAATAGGCGGTTTTGCGGGGCGCCTACTTCGGGGGGGAAATATTGGGTTAGGAAGAGTATTTTCACTCTTGCAAAAATAGCGTAAATTAGCCTTGTTAAAGAATCCTAATTGATAAATAATCAGGCACTAAGCCCGTTTTTGTGACAATTCATTAGCATCTTTGCATAACCTCCCGAAGGGATGCCTTTCCTAAAGGGACTCCTTCGGAGCGGCAATAAATAAATAAAAAACTATGTACATAGGCAATCTTATCTTCTTAATTCTTGTCGCTGTTTCCTGGATCGGGCTTTTCAAATGCTTCCAAAAGGCGGGCATTGCCGGCTGGAAGGCTTTTGTTCCATTCCTTAATTTCTATGAAGCTTTTAAAATCACCGAAAAACCTAAATGGTGGACCGCCCTGATGATCGTTCCGGGCGTCAACATCATCATGTACGGCGTTCTGGGCTTTAACCTGGCGCGTTATTTCGGTAAACGCAAGGCGAGTGATCTTTTGATCGCTTCCCTGATGCCTTTCCTGTATATTCCTTATCTCGGTTTCGATCCGAAAGTAAAACTTACGGGTGTACCTGATATCAAAGGAAAAGAGCATCCTTTCATCAAGAATTGGGTGGATCCATTGATCTTTGCGGTTGTGGCGGCTTCGGTTATCCGCACTTTCTTTTTGGAAGCATTTACTATTCCTACTTCTTCATTAGAGAAATCTTTATTGGTTGGCGATTTTCTTTTTGTAAGTAAATTCAGTTATGGTGCAAAAGTGCCTCAAACTCCACTGGCCTTTCCTTTCGCGCATCATACCATGCCATTCTCTACCACCACCAAGTCGTATCTCGAGTGGATAAGGCTTCCCAAATGGCGCTTGCCGGGCATGGGCACACCAAAGAACGGCGATATAGTGGTATTCAATTATCCCGACGGAGATACTGTAGCCATCGGTTGGCAGTCAGACCGCAGCTATTACGACATGGTGCGCTCTTACGGCTGGGAGGCCATGCAGAACCCCAATTTTGAACCCGAGGGTAGCAGCAAGCCGGTAGGACAGATCGTGGCCCGCCCGATAGATAAGCGCGAGTTCTACGTAAAACGCTGCGTGGCCATTGCGGGAGATAAGCTGGAGATCAAGGACCGCGATGTGTATATCAACGACAAATTGGTTCCTACCCCAAAACACGCGCAGTATTATTATTATGTAACGACCAGCGGACCTGTATTCGGAACTTACGATTTCGATAACAGAGCCTTTATTCCAAACGCCATGCTATTCGATAAGCTGGATATTTATGTTGGAGAAGGCGGCTTGCGCGATATCAAAGGCGATACAATGGAATATGTGCTGAACATGCCTGCCGATGTAGCTTCGCGGGTGCAGAATATTCCCGGTGTACTGAAGGTAGAAAGATCGTTGGAGCCCAAAGGAAAGGGCGATCTGCATATCTTCCCGCATAACCCGCGCTATCCATGGAACAACGATAATTTCGGTCCCATTGTATTGCCAAAGGCAGGCGCAACGGTTACTATTGATACATCAAACATCTGTCTTTATGATAGAGTGATCGATGTGTATGACGATAACAAACTCGAAGTAAAGAACGGCAAGATCTTCATCAACGATGTGGAGACGAACAAATACACTTTCAAACAGGATTATTATTTCATGATGGGGGATAACCGCCACAACTCGGCCGACTCCCGCTCCTGGGGATTTGTTCCATACGATCACGTGGTAGGAAAACCTTTGTTCATTTGGTTCAGCATGAAGGACGGCGATAAGAATCCTATTTCGGGTAAAGGGATTATTTCCTCTTTGACCAAGAACTCCAAACAAGGAAAATACCGATGGGAGCGTTTCTTTACCTATGTAACGGATGACGGAATATCGAAGTCGTATTTCATTCATTTCCTGGTGATCGTTGCTTTGTGGTGGGGGATAGCCAAATACCGTAAACGCAAGGCGAAGAAAGCCGCTGCCTAAATGAAGCACCCGAGAAAATACCTGGATAAGAAATACCTTTTTCCACTTTTCGCGGGCTTTATTGTCTTTATTGCCATCAAACTTTTTTTCCTGGATATTTTCGTGGTGCGCTCTTCGGCCATGCAGCCCACCTTAAAACGCGGTTCCTGGTTCTTCGTTAAAAAGAGTCCTTCCTACGAGCGTAATGATATTGTGATCGTGTCTCTCCCGCTTTCAAACGCCGATACCGCGCAGGTAAAGAACCAAATACTAAAGCGACTGGTTGGAATGCCCGGCGACACCGTGAGCTTTATCCGCTCGCGTATTTACGTTAATGGTAAGCTGATCCCCGAAAATGAAAACTTCCTCCACAACTACATCGCCAAGATCGAAAAACAGGCCGACAGTGTTGTTTTCACTGAAAAGAACATCAGCGAGCGTTACCTGGTAGACGACAGCTGTGTGTACCTCCTAACGCTCACCGACGATCAGTATAAAGGTCTGCAGGCAGAAAAAAAGATCTATTCCTTGATGCCTAATAGCGAAGATTCTGCCCTGGTAGATGAAGATGTATTTCCGCGAAGCCCCGAAGTAAAATGGAACAAGGATCATTTTGGGCCCTTGTACATTCCAAAAGCCGGCGACACACTGAAGCTGGACGCAACTAATATTCGCTATTTCCAAAGGATCATCGCTGTTTTTGAAGGCAACGTTGTGGATGTGCAAAAAGGAAAGATCTATATCAACGAGGAAGAAAAGAAAACTTACACAGTAAAACAGAATTATTATTTTGCTACAGGCGATAACCTCGATAATTCCATCGATTCGCGACACTGGGGCTTTATACCCGGGAATAAATTAAAAGGAAAACTGCTTATTAAGAAATAAACTAGTTCTGTTTCCCGGCCAGCAGGAACATCACCGCCATTCTTACCGCTACACCGTTTTCTACCTGCTCCAGGATAATGGAGTTATTGCCGTCGGCCACCTCGCTGGTGATCTCCACTCCCCGGTTAATAGGGCCCGGGTGCATAATGAGTACTTCTTTTTTCAGGTCGTCGAGCATTTCCTGGGTCAAACCGT
Organism: uncultured Flavobacteriaceae bacterium; assembly: GCA_964387075.1. Classification (GTDB taxonomy): domain Bacteria; phylum Bacteroidota; class Bacteroidia; order B-17B0; family Aurantibacillaceae; genus PALSA-968. The sequence continues at coordinate 36,886 of CAYLVB010000005.1, read as the reverse complement.
AAAGCATGCTGTATTCGCGCAGGCTGGGGAAGAATTTGATCTCCTGTCTCTCGAGCTGTATGCGCAGCATATTGGCTACATCGGCCCATTCCAGGGCTTTGCGCAGGTCACTTTCAACTTCTACACCGAGTGAAGTGATATAGCGCGGGATCAGCGTGGCCGGGCCGCAAACTTTTACGGAAGCGCCCATTTTCTGCAGGCAGAAGATATTTGAGAGAGCCACCCGCGAGTGCAGGATGTCACCTACGATCACCACTTTCTTTCCTTTCAGTGAGCCGAGTTTTTCCTGGATCGAAAAGGCGTCGAGCAATGCCTGGGTGGGATGCTCGTGCGCCCCGTCGCCGGCATTAATGATCTTGCAGTTCTTTATTTTTTGGCTCAGGTACACACAAGCTCCCGGGTTCGGGTGGCGCATCACCACCATATCCACTTTCATGGCCAGGATGTTGTTTACCGTATCTACCAGTGTTTCTCCTTTTTTAACCGAAGAGCTGGCTGCAGCAAAGTTTACCGTATCGGCGCTTAATCTTTTTTGCGCCAGTTCGAAGGAGATGCGGGTGCGTGTTGAGTTCTCGAAGAAAAGGTTGGCTATTGTAATGTCGCGGAGCGAAGGAACTTTTTTGATGGGCCTGTTAATGACCTCTTTGAAATTCTTGGCGGTGTGTAAAATGAGCTCAATATCGTTCTTTGTGATGTTCTTGATTCCCAGAAGATGATTAACGCTCAGGTGGCTCATTTTACTCTTTGGTGTTTAAGATGGTTACTTTATCGTGTCCGTCAAGTTCTTTCCAGTCAACCTTTACATTCTGCGATTCGATCGAGTCTATGGCCTTGCCCACGTAATTGGCCTGTATGGGCAGGTGCCTGCTGAAGCGACGATCGATCAGTACCAGCAATTCTACCTGTTTGGGCCTTCCAAAGCTCAGCAGCGCGTCCATCCCGGCGCGTATGGTGCGCCCGGTAAAGAGGACATCGTCTACCAGCACCACGCTTTTGTCTTCGATAATGAATGGAATGTTGGTTTGGTTAGGTACCAGTTCTTTTTGTCGGAAATCGTCGCGGTAAAAGGTGATATCGAGTTCCCCGTGCGGGATGTTCTTGTTCTTGGTGAGTTTGGTGATGCGTTCGTGCAGACGTTTGGAGAGAAATACGCCGCGGGGCTGCAGGCCTATGATAACGGTGTTGCTAAAATCGTTGTGAACTTCTACTAATTGGTGGCAAAGGCGGGTTAAGGTGATCTCGAAGTGTTTTTCGTTGAGTAGGGTTCTTGCTGCCGCCATAACGTATCACAAAAATACACTTTATTGGGGGAAAGCAAGGGAAAAAGGCCTAAAAAGCCAATTTAAATAATTGTCGTATATTTGCGTATCGGCATTCGGCCGGGTAAGGGAAGGTTTTTTCCCTTTTTTTGTGCCCGAAATTTTCCTGGAAAAAACTTCGGTGAATTAGATCCAGCCCTCGCTCATGCTGCGCGCAATGAGCTCGGCCACGTTCTTGCAGTCGGCCTTGGCAAGTATGTTCTTGCGGTGTGTTTTCACGGTGTCTTCCGAAATGCTCAGCTCAGCGGCGATCTCTTTGGTGCTTTTTCCCTGGGAAAGCAACTTAATGATGCCGATCTCCCTCCTCGAAAAAGCGCTCTCCGATACAGCCGGCTCCTTCCCATTCGGATCGTCAAAAACCTCCAGGTTCAAATACGACGGCTCCCCCGCTAAACCAATGAGCGAACATTTGAAGTTGTTCTTTTTGGTAATGTGGCTAATATTGGTATGTATGTTCAGCGACTTAATGAAATTACCTTTCTCGTCAACCGTGAGGATCACCGACTGGTGGTTGTACAACTGGTAACTGCCATCCGGGGTCTTGAAGCGGAGATTATAGGATTCCTTATAGCGTGTGATCTTTTCTACACCTAAAGAATTATAGATATAAGAAAATACCTTTTCTTCGGCCTTCGCAACAAAAGGCATGTCGTCGGGGTGTACCAGGGCAAGTATATCGTTGATGTTTTTTATCGAAGATGGATCGAGGCCATGCGCTTCCTTAAATCCCGAGCTGATATTGGAAATGCTCATATCGAAGAAATCGATGATATAGAAATAAAAGGGACCTGCGGTGAATACAGAACTGATGAGTTCATCGAAATTGAGCGAAGGAAGGTCGGTCTGCCCTCTTTTAACGGTCACAAGTCCGTCCCACACGTTGTGCATGAGTTTAATTTCTGGATTCATAAGGGCAAGGAATTAACAAGTTAGCAGCCATACATGTAGAACCGATGTTTGCAAAACTATCCTTTGAAGGTCAAAAATGGAAATATAATCAGAAATGTATTATTAACAAGTTTTGACCAGCCTTGATCTGATCATCGCAAATGAAAAAAACAGCGAAGCTCTTTAAAATAAAAGGGGCATAAAAAAACCGCTTCTGCTAAGAAGCGGCTTTTTTTACAGAGAAGTTAATTACTGTCTCATGAGCTTTGTTTGCGTGAGTACCTTGTTGTTCTGAACAACACGTACCATATAAATTCCACTTGCAAAGTTCGAGATATTCAGTTCAGTGTTTGTATTGTTCAGGACCACTTCTGCAACTTTCTGACCCATGTTGTTGTAAACCGCTAACACAGCGTTTGCAGGTAGGTTGAACATCTGAACAGATACCACGTCGGTAGCAGGGTTAGGATAAACGCTGATCCCGAAAGCTGAAGTGTGCGTAAGACCTGTTGAGCAAGACTGTACGTCCACCACGGCCGTATCACTGTTGCTGCAAGAGTTCCCATCTGTATACATATACGTTAAAGTGTATGTGCCTACTCCTGCTGCAGAAGGATCGAACTGGTCTGCAGTTACACCTATACCGCTGAAAGTTCCGCCTGAAGGCGTTGCAGTAAGTGTATACGAAGGATCAGTAAGACAAACTACCTGGTTAGGTGTAATGTCGAAAGTAACGCTTGGAATAGAGTTCACGGTAACGGTATGTGTTTGTGTACCAAAGCAACCGCTGTTCTCACCGGTTACAGTATACATATCCGTTGAAGAAGGACTAACACTTACTGTCTGTGTGGTTGCGGAGCCCGCGTTAGCACTCCAGGTAAATGTAGTAGCGCCGCCGGCTGTCAGCATAACACTGCTTCCTGCGCAAACGGAAGAATTTCCGTTGATGTTTACAGTAGGTGTAGCGGTTACGTTCACCATTACGGTTTGGCTTGAGCTGCAAGTGCCGTCATCGCCTGTAACGGTATAAGTATCGCTCGTAGCCGGGGTTACGCTTACCGAAGCGGTTGTTGCGCTTCCAGCATTAGCGCTCCAGGTAAATGAGGTAGCACCGCTTGCGGTCAGCACTGTGCTGCTGCCCGAGCAGATCGTTGTTGTCCCGCCAATGCTCACGGTTGGAGTTGGATTTACGGTCAGTGTGAATACTTCAGTATCCATGCAACCTGTAGTTCCGCCCGTTACGGTATAAGTGTCGGCAGTATTAACGCTCACAGTAGCGGTGTTTGCGCTTCCTGCATTCGTGCTCCAGGTAAATGTTGTAGAACCGCTGGCGGTTAAGATGGTGCTGCTTCCATCGCAAATAGCGGATGTTCCGCTAATGCTCATGGTTGGAGTAGCGTTAACTGTTAATGTAAACACTTCTGTGTCTGTACATCCGGAGGTTTCGCCGGTCACAGTATAAGTATCAGTTGTATTCACGCTTACAGTAGCTGTATTTGCACTGCCTGCGTTAGCGCTCCATGTAAAGGTTGAAGCGCCGCTGGCGGTGAGTACTGTGCTGTTGCCCGAGCAAATAGCAGCAGTGCCGCCAATGCTAACGGTTGGAGTAGCGTTTACCGCAAGGGTAAATACTTCTGTATCCATGCAACCGGCTGTTTCTCCTGTTACAGTATAGGTGTCGGCTGAAGAAACGCTAACGGTTGAAGTAGTTGCGCTTCCTGCGTTGGCGCTCCAGGTAAAGGTGCTTGCACCACTGGCGGTCAATACCGAACTGTTGCCGGAGCAGATAGTAGCGGTACCACCGATGTTCACGGTAGGGGTTGCGTTAACAGCTAATGTGAATACTTCTGTATCCGTGCAGCCGGAAGTTTCGCCGGTTACTGTGTACGTATCGGCTGTATTTACGCTTACTGTAGAAGTGCTTACGCTTCCAGCGTTAGCACTCCAGGTAAATGTAGAAGCGCCGCTGGCGGTAAGAACTGTGCTGTTTCCAGAGCAGATAGTTGCAGTACCACCGATGTTCACGGTAGGGGTTGCGTTAATAGCTAAAGTGAACACTTCTGTATCCATACAACCTGAAGTTTCGCCAGTTACAGTATAGGTGTCGGCCGAAGAAACGCTCACGGTTGAAGTAGTTGCGCTACCTGCGTTGGCGCTCCATGTAAAGGTGCCTGCTCCGCTGGCGGTCAATACCGAACTGTTGCCGGAGCAGATAGTCGCGGTACCACCGATGTTCACGGTAGGGGTTGCGTTAACAGCTAATGTGAATACTTCTGTATCGGTACAACCGGAGGTTGCGCCCGTTACGGTATACGTGTCAGCTGTATTAACACTCACAGTAGATGTAGTTGCGCTTCCGGCGTTAGCACTCCAGGTAAATGAAGAAGCGCCGCTGGCGGTTAAAACTGTACTGTTGCCCGAGCAGATAGTTGCAGTACCACCAATGTTTACCGTAGGAATGGCGTTAACGGTGATACTGATCGTATTGCTGGTGGCTGAACCTGCGCAAGGAATGCTTGATGTCAATTCGCAGGAAATAGCATCGGAGCTTATGAGTGTATTATCCGAATAAGTAGTACCGGTACCTACGTTCCCGCCGTTCTTTTTCCATTGGTAAGAAGGAGCCGTGCCACCATTGGTAGGGGTTGCCGTGAAGCTAACCGAAGTGCCTGCACATACAGTTGTAGCACTACTGTTTATTGAAACAGCAGCAGGTACTGATGGGATTGAAGCACCGGTCACCCAGTTAGAGGTAGCGCCGTTCAAAGCGAAATTCACAAGAGTACCGTTGCGGCTGTTGCCGGAAATATCCAGCAGGGTAGTTAAACCCGCGTTGTTCCCGCCGGGTATTCCCTGGTTGAAATTATAATTGATCAGCAATCCTGTCATAACGCCGGAAAGCGAACAGTTCATGTTGTCCTGGATCTGCGCCGCGGTGCGGGCATTGTTCCAAATACGTACTTCGTCAAGGCCACCGTTCAAAAAAGCGGCAGCGTTGGTATACGAGCCAAGGCGTATCATACCGCCATTTGTATAGGCAGGGACTGCGGTATTGGTAGAGATCAAAACACCGTTCTTATAAAGCTTCATCGTGGTAGATGGAGCATCGTAGGTAACGGCCACGTGATACCAGGTGCCAAGTGTTAATGGAGTTACGTCAGTAACGGATGTCCAGGTACCGTTATGACCTGCAGACAGGGTTCCCCCGTTAGCCCAGAATACGTGTTGTCCATCGGCAGTACCGCCGGATACGAAATTGTTATTTCCGGTTCCACTGATATAGACCCAGGCTTCTTTGGTGTAGGATGCGGTTAAGTGGTTGCCCACTGTTACATAGTCGTTCGTCCCGTCGAAATTCAGCGACTGGGAGTAGGCTGTATTGCACCAACTTGAAAAGGCAAGTGCGGTTAATAGTAATAGTTTTTTCATAAATAAGAATTAGGTTAGTAAAAGGTTATTAATTAGTGCAATAATACGCAAATTTCAGCTGTGATGGGCGCTGTTCTATTAGATATAATTCGCGCAAATGTAATTATATTGTGTTGATAATAAATAATTTAAGTAATGTGCAGGCAATTTTAAGTGAAAACACGTAAGGCATGGATTTATCTTTGAGAAGCTGCCCACTCTTTGGCAAAATAAGTAAGGATGATGCTTGCGCCCGCCCGTTTAATACTCAGCAAGATCTCATCACGGATCTTTTCTCCGTCAACCCAGCCTTTAGCAGCGGCGGCCTTCACCATCGCGTATTCCCCGCTCACGTTATAAGCGGCTATCGGTAAAGAAAAATTATCGTCCAGCAACTTGATCACATCCAGGTAAGAGAGGGCCGGCTTCACCATCAAAAAATCCGCACCTTCACTTAGGTCCAGTTCCGCTTCCAGCAAAGCTTCTTTACTGTTGGCAGGATCCATCTGGTAGGTTTTCTTATCGCCAAATTTCGGCGCGCTTTCCAAAGCATCCCTGAACGGACCATAAAATGCGCTGGCATACTTCGCCGTATAAGCCATTATAGAAGTATCCGTAAAACCGGCATCATCCAAAGCCTCACGAATAAATCCAACGCGGCCATCCATCATATCACTTGGGCCAATAATATCCGTTCCGGCCTCTGCCTGCGCAATGGCCATTTTTGCTAAGATATCTAAAGTTGCATCGTTCAGTATTTGTCCGTTCTTAACAACGCCATCGTGCCCATCGCTGCTGTAGGGGTCCATCGCCACATCGGTCATAATGATCGCTTCCGGGAATCGCTTTTTTATTTCCCGAACCGCCCTTAAATAAATCCCTTTTTTATTCCAGCTCTCGCTTGCGGTCTTGTTCTTTAATTTTTCTTCGATGTTGGGGAATAAAGAAAATGTCTTCAATCCCAGCCTCATGCAGCTTTCGATCTCTTTCAGTAAAAGATCTTCGCTGAAACGAAAAATGCCGGGCATCGACTTCACTTCGCTCTTTTTATTCTTCCCGTCGATCAAAAAAAGCGGGTAAATAAGGTCATTTACGGTAACCGTATTTTCCTGCACCAGATCGCGTATGACCTGTGTTTTTCTATTGCGGCGTGGACGATGAAGCATCAGGATCTACGATTTTGTGATTTAGGATTTACGAATTGTAAAAGTAGCATTATTCACACTGGTAAATGTCATCGAAAAGTCATTATTTGACCGCTACTACCGATATTTCAATGGCTGCGCCTTTGGGAAGATCGGCAACTCCCACGGTTTCGCGGGGAGGAGCGTCCATTCCCGTGAAATAGGTCGCATATTCCTTGTTCATCGGCTCAAAATCACGGATATTCTTCAGGTAAATTGTGGTCTTAACGATGTGCGTCATATTCATTTCTGCCGCCTTAAGTATAGAATAGATATTTTGAAGTGCCTGCCTGGTTTGACCTTGAATACCGGTTGAGTCCAGTTTACCCGATTTGGGTTCAATGCCAACCTGCCCGGCTACATACAGGGTATTTCCAACCAATATGCCCTGGTTATACGGACCAATTGGTTTTGGCGCGCTCTCCGTAAAAATTATTTTCCTTTTGGTGCGATCGCCCTTGCTGATAAAGGCAAGTGTGCATACTGCCATCAGCAGGATTGCGGTTAAAGTGAACTTTTTATTCATGGGGATTAACTTAAACTTAAAATAGCCTGCACCAATCCCAGGTCGTCGAACGTGATGGGCTTGGCGCATTTTTTCACGCCTTTTCGTTGCAGCGCGCTTTCGGTGGCATCGCCCATGGCCACGGCTTTGTAGTGCGCCTGCCATTTATTCTTCTCAAAGAACGCGTCAACATTGCTGGGCGAGGTAAGCACCACAATATGGGTTGTGGTATCGATCGTAGCCGGATGTTTGATGGTTTGGTAAACGGGAAGATTGATGGCGTTCTCTTTTTTGGTGAGTTGCATCTGTATGCTCTGCATACTTTCTTTGGCGATCGGAAAAAGAACTTTCGAGTTTCCGGCCACTGAAGCAAATTGCTTGCCGACGAATTTCGTGTCGGTATTCTGACCAATAAAATCGGCACGATGCCCGAACTGGCGCAACTCCATGGCGGTTTGTTTGCTGATGCACCCGAATTTTACTTTACCGATATTTGGTTTTTGCTTAAAGAAATATTTTACTGTACGTGGGCTGCTGAAAAAGATCCATTCGCTCACAGGCAAATTGGTTATTTCTATCTCTTTGAACTCGATCAGGCTTTTCGCTTCCACTGTGAAGCCCAGGTTCTTTAAGGCTCCGGGCAAATAATCCCTTTCGCGAAATGTTTTACTCACGAAAACTTTTTGAGGCTGAATGGAATTTATCTTCTCGACGATCTTCTCAGGCAGTTCGTGGGTGTATGGCGACTCAAAATATAATTGAAGCGGCTGTTCACTCCAGGTTTTGGCTTTGCTCACCCAAACCTTGAAGATCCTTTTATCATTGGCATCACTGTCCGCCTCGCAATAAGCTCCTAATGGCAACTGGCAGCCACCATCAAAAAGATTCAGTATTTTCCTTTCTACAGCTATCAGCGCCTGCACTTCTTCGTTATTGATCTTTGAAATAATATTTTCCAATTCTTTGTCGTTCTCGCGGATCTGCCAGGCCAGGACGCCCTGCGCCGGCGCGGGAACGAATTCTTTTGGGTTCAATTTCTCAACATGCAGATCGTTTAGATCTAAATGCAGTCTGCCAACACCGGCCTGTGCGAGAAGAATGGCGTCATACTGACCTTCACGAAGTTTTTTAATACGTGTAGGCACATTTCCACGAAGTTCTTTCATCTCCACATCGCTCCTGAACGACAGGAATTGCGCTTTTCTCCGGGCCGAAGAAGTGCCGAAGATCGCCTTTTGCTTCAGTGAGAATTTCTGTTTCTCGTCAACCGCTTCTTTTCGTATCAAAAGCAGGTCAGAGGGGTCTTCACGCTCCGAAACTCCCGCAATGATCAATCCTTCCGGGTTATCAGTTGGAAGGTCCTTATGCGAATGCACGGCAAGATCAATTTCTTTTTTCAGTAATGCCTCTTCTATTTCCTTGGTAAAAAAACCTTTTCCTTCCAGTTTGTCAAAAGCGGTGTTCCATTGCTGGCTACGGTCGCCCTCCGTTGAGATGACCCTCAATTCCACGTTGCAGCCCATTTTCTCCAAAAGGTCTTTCGTGTAATGGGCCTGCCATAAAGCGAGGTCGCTGCCACGGGTACCCAGGATGATCTTTCTCATAAGCAGCAAAAGTATTAAATAATCGTCGCTTCATGATACTACCATGACATAAATAAACCTCTTCACTGTTATCTTTGCCCGCCCGAACGTGCCGGTCAAATTGTCTATCTTTGTGCAAATTCTGTTCGGTACGGGCGGGTAAAAATTTATTCATGAAGCGACTTTTCCTTGGTTTCGCCACTTTGCTTGCCTGTATATCCTTCTCGCAGTCGGAAAAACATTTAAAGAATGTAAAACAACTCACTTTTGGAGGCGATAACGCCGAAGCTTATTTCAGTCCGAACGGAAAGCAGCTTACTTTCCAGAGCAACTTCGCCACATGGGGCTTATCCTGCGACCAGATCTTCCTGCTCGATATTCAAAAACAGTTGAAGGATTCAACCATTAAACCTTCGCTCATCAGCACCGGCAAAGGCCGAACTACTTGTTCGTATTTCATGCCGGGCGGAAAACAAATTCTGTATGCTTCTACGCATGCCTCCAACGATAGTTGTCCGCCCGTACCCCACATAAAGGGAAAATACATCTGGGCTATCTATAACAGTTTTGATATTTATGTGGCCGATCTGAAAGGGAAGATCGTAAAACAATTGACCAATTCGCCGGGCTACGATGCTGAAGCGACTGTTTCTCCGAAGGGAGATAAGATCGTTTTTACTTCTACAAGAAGCGGTGATATTGAGCTTTGGGTGATGGATGTGGATGGAAAGAACCCGAAGCAAATTACAACGGAATTGGGTTACGATGGCGGCGCCTTCTTCTCGCCCGACGGAAAGAAGATCGTTTTCAGGGCATCGAGGCCCAAAACGGAGGAAGAAATAAAGGAGTACAAAGAATTGCTGGCGCAGGGACTCGTGGCTCCCACCAACATGGAACTATTTGTATGCGATGCCGATGGCAAGAACTTAAAACAGGTAACGCAGTTAGGAAAAGCCAATTGGGCGCCTTTCTTTCATCCTTCGGGTAAGAAGATCATTTTTTCCAGTAATCATCACTCGCAGAAAGGGTACGATTTTCAATTGTATATGATCAACCTTGATGGAAGCGGCCTGAAAAAGATCACGGACCAGAGTTTATTCAATGCTTTCCCCATGTTCTCACCGGATGGTAAAAAACTGATCTTCTCTTCCAACCGCCAAAATGGAGGAACAAGGGATACCAATCTCTTTATTGCCGACTGGGTTGATTAGAATATTTCTCCAATAAAATACAGGAAGAGTACCGGCTTGAGGACGATGGTGAAAAGAAGGCCGAACAAGGCGCCGTAAAAGTGAGCGTTGTGCCCGATGTTATCGCCGCCTTTCTTTGACATGTACCAGCTGTAAGCCAGGTAAAGCAGGCCAAAGATCCACGCGGGAATAAAGAAAGGCAGGAACATGATGCCCATGCCCATGGTGGGATTGATTAAGATGGCACTGAATACTACCGCGTTCACCGCCCCGCTTGCGCCCACCGAACGGTAACTGCTATTGTTCTTGTGCATGGCAAGATCGGGAAGTGAAGAAAAAATGATGCCGCCTAAATAAAGTGCTGCGTAAAGAAATTCGCCCCGCGAACCGAAAAGCTGCTCCATGCAAAAAGCTTCTTCCAGCATACCGCCAAACAAATAAAGCGCGTACATGTTAAAGGCCAGGTGCATGTAATCGCCATGCAGAAAGGCATGTGTAAAGATCCGGTAATACTGTTTGTAGTGCTTTACCGCGTACGAACTAAAGAGAAACTTTTCGAAAACCGCTGTATTATTGAATGCCAGGAGCGAGAAAACGATGCAGGCGGCTATGATCACTGTGGTTACCATGTGGCGAAGGTAAGCTTAAACAAATCAATTTTCATGTTTCTGCGGCTACCACTTTTCAGTCAAAATAACCACTTCTCACTAAAAAGAGCCATTTTTCACCCAAACACCCAGTTCTTGGTGTAACTTGTTGAAAAACATTATTTTGAAATCAGGATCCTTTGTTCTACTTTGGCCTGATAAAACAATTTAGATGAACGTCGCGGCTAACTATTTTTTTGTCTCCCTTCTCATGCTTTCAGCTTCTTTTTTCGCGGGGAATGATGACAGAAAATTGTCGCTCCTGGATTTTACGGTGACCCAAAATGGTGTGAAGACCGATATCAAATGGAGCCTGAACCGCGAACCTCTGGGTACTTTCTTTACCATTGAAAAAAGCCTGAATGGAAAGGATTTCAGTAAAGTGATCGACCTGCCCGTTGCCGAGAACGGGAACCTGTTCGAAGAGTATTTCGAGACCGATTATCAGCCTCACAAAGGAATTTCTTATTACCGCATTAAACAAACCGACGATTCGGGCAACGCCTATTACTCGGAAACTATATCTGTGAAATTCAGCGAAGAGCAAAGCCAGCGCATCCACGCCGGTATAAGCTCGGGCGACAAGATCCAGGTGGCTACCCTAAAAACTTTTGCCGGTCACGAAGGACTCCTCGTTTTAAGAGATTCTGACGGGAATGACCATTATTCTAAAGTACGCCTGGGCCAGGAGGATAATTACCTGTATGCGGCAGGTGCCTGCCCCGAACTGGCAACCGGAATTTACCGCATCGTTGGTTCCACCAATGATCAATTATACAGCCTGAAACTGGTTGTTAAATAGGCATTTCCTTTAAAATCAAATTTAAATGATTAGAATAAAAAACCCCCGCCATTGGCGAGGGTTAAGTCGGGCTGACAAGACTCGAACTTGCGACCCCTAGCACCCCATGCTAGTACACTACCAACTGTGCTACAGCCCGAACTTTTCGATCTTCGGCCAGAGGCCGAAAATCAGGACTGCGAAAATACTAATTTTTTAGGAATTGTGGATGGCTGTATTTTTTTCTAAATAGGCGGTTATAAAGGCTATTTTTGCAAATATTTTCTAAAAGTTGGGAAAAGCAATTAAACGATACACTGTTGAGGACGCCGAGATCGTTGATATTTCGAGCGAGGGAATGGGCGTTGCCAAAGTGAACGACCTGGTGATCTTCGTGGAAGGAGCGGTGCCCGGTGATGTTTGTGATTTTCTGGTGTACCGTAAAAAGAAGTCCTTCGCCTTCGCCAAGCTTACTCAGTTAAAAAAACCTTCTTCGCGTCGTGTGCAACCCATATGTTCTTACTTCGGCACCTGCGGAGGTTGCAAATGGCAGAACCTCGATTACGCTTCGCAGCTTGAGTTCAAGCAGAACCAGGTAACGCAGGCGATGAAAAGGCTGGCTAAGGTTGAAGTAGGGGAGATGCAGCCCATTTTAGGCTGCAGCGAGCAATATTATTACCGCAACAAGCTGGATTTTGCTTTTTCAAACCGCAGGTGGCTTACGGTTGAGCAGATCGAGAGCAAGGAGCAATTCGATAACCGCAACGGATTGGGTTTTCATATCTCAGGCGCATTTGACAAAGTACTGGATATTGAAAAGTGTCATTTACAAATTGACATCTCCAATCAAATCCGTAATGAGGTAAGAAGATTCGCGCTTGAAAATAATTATTCCTTCTTCGATATCCGTGAACAGCACGGGCTTTTGCGTTCACTCATCATCCGCAGCAGTTCTACCGGCGACCTGATGACCACTTTCTCTTTCTTTGAGAATGACGAGGAAAAAATAAAGAATTTACTTACCCACGTTCAAAAGACCTTTCCGCAGATCACTTCCCTGTTGTATGTCATCAACCCCAAAGGGAACGACACGATCTTTGATCTTGAAGTTAAGACCTTCTCCGGTAAACCGCACATGATCGAGGAGATGGAAGGATTGAAATTCAAAGTGGGGGCAAAATCTTTTTACCAAACAAATTCCAAACAGGCTTACGAATTGTACAAAGTAGCCCGAGACTTTGCGGGACTGAAAGGAGATGAGGTAGTTTATGACCTTTATACGGGTACGGGCACCATCGCTCAATTCATTTCAAGGCAATGTAAGAAAGTGGTGGGAGTGGAATACGTACCTGAGGCTATTGAAGATGCCAAGGCCAATGCTGAACTCAATAACATTACAAATTGCTCTTTCTTTGCCGGTGATATGAAAGAAGTCCTGTGCAATGATTTCATTGCCGCCAACGGAACCCCCGATCTTATCATCACAGATCCTCCACGTATTGGAATGGATGAGAAGGTAGTTCGCAAAATACTGGAGATCGGTCCCGATAAGATCGTTTATGTAAGCTGTAATCCCTCTTCGCAGGCCCGCGACCTCGCCATATTGGCGGAAAAGTATACGGTTGTTAAGATGCGTGCTGTCGATATGTTCCCCCAAACGCTCCACATCGAAAATGTGGCTCTTCTTCAAATGAGCCATCGCACCTAGTGGAATGATCGATCATGACTTGCGAATTCAATGCGGCCACAAAAAACAAGCAATTTCGCATTAAAAAATAAAGTAAATTTGGGCATTATGTCATCCCAGAAGATCATCATTGATCCCAAGAACCAGAATGCCCGGTATTTCAGGGATATTTTCCAATTCAGGGGCCTTTTCTATTTTTTGGCATGGCGCGATGTGCGTGTGCGTTATAAGCAAACGACCATTGGCGTGCTGTGGGCATTATTGCGTCCCTTACTTACTATCGCTGTTCTTAGTCTTATCCGTATTGTTTTCAGCGAAGGAAAAGGGGAGAAGATCCCAATTCCTTTAATGATAGCCGCCGGTACTTTGCCCTGGACTTTTTTTTCTTCGGCTTTCAGCGAGGCGGCAAGCTCCCTGGTGAGCAATTCCAATCTTGTTTCAAAGGTTTATTTTCCGCGCATTATCGTTCCTGCAAGCTCGGTGATCGTTTGCCTCATTGATTTCTTCGTTTCTTTCGTTATTGTGATCGGCATCATGGTCTATTATCAGTTCTTTCCGGGTGTCCAGATCTTCTGTTTGCCACTTTTCCTCTTGTTGGCCATTGTTACAGCCATGGGCTGCGGACTTTATATCGCGGCACTGAATGTGAAGTATCGCGATTTTCGTTTTGTTATTCCTTTCATCGTGCAGTTCGGGATGTTTGTTTCGCCGGTGATGTTCAGCAGCAACGAGATCTATGCAAGTTCTAAGATCCCGGAATTGTTAAAAACACTTTACGCGTTGAACCCGATGGTAAGTGTGATCGACGGTTTCCGTTGGTGCATATTTGGCGAGCAGGTTCCTATTGATACAGTGAAGTTCCTGCTCTCAATAGGCGTTAGTTTCATCATGTTGATCCTCGGTATATACACCTTCCGGAAAATGGAGAAGGATTTTGCAGACGTAATTTAAAATTATAAAATGAGTTTAATTCTCGCACAAGTAGGGGGACAGGTTTTGAGGCTCAGTCTCAACCGCCCCGATAAATTCAACAGCTTCAACCGAGCTATGGCGCTTGAGCTCCAACACCATTTAGATAAGGCCGCTACAGATGATAACATCCGTGCGGTACTTCTCACCGGTGAAGGAAAAGCATTCTGTGCTGGGCAGGATCTTGCAGAAGCCCTCGACGAAAAAGGTCCCGGTATAAAGACCATCGTTTACGAGCATTACAACCCCATTATCCTAAAATTAAGAAACCTGGAAAAGCCCGTTGTGTGCGCGGTTAATGGCGTGGCCGCAGGCGCGGGAGCTAACATTGCCTTGGCATGCGACGTGATCATTGCCGGAAACTCAGCTTCCTTCATCCAGGCCTTCAGTAAAATTGGACTGATACCCGACAGCGGCGGAACTTTTTTGTTGCAACGCCTTGTTGGTTTTCAACGCGCGCTTGCGTTGGCGATGCTGGGAGATAAAGTCAGCGCGGCCGACGCCCTGCAAATGGGAATGGTCTATAAGGTCTCAGCCGATGAGAATCTTCATACAGAAGCCATGCAGATCGCGCAAACTCTGGCCAACATGCCAACCAAAGCATTGGGCGCCACAAAAAAATTGTTTAACCAGGGTATGTTCAATAACCTCGAGCATCAATTGGAAGCTGAGGGAATTGCGCAGGTGGAGGCGGCCCAAACCTCTGATTACAACGAAGGAGTGAAAGCCTTTCTCGAAAAAAGAAAACCGGTATTTAAAGGAAAATAAATAAAAAAAGCGGCCATCGGCCGCCTTTTCTTTAGTTCTTCACCAGTTTCACGAAGGAGCTTTTTCCTTCACTCTCCAGTTTCAGGAAGTAAACTCCCTTATTCAGTGAAAGTTCTTTAGTGTCTATATGCATTTGATGTTTTCCGCCACTCTGCTCTTCCTGTAAGAGAATGATCTCTCTTCCGATCACATCGATGAGCGATATTTTGATCGATGCATTTCCATTAAGAAAGTAATTTACCTTAATGTTCTCATTGAAAGGATTTGGGTAAGCTGCTAGACTGCTTACTGCCGACTGGCTGTTAACTCCCGTAGTTCCCTGCGTGCAATTCCAGGTAGCTGCCCAGCCGGCCATGTTCACAAATGGATCTGCTTTAAAACGAATGGTCATGGCTCCGCTGTTCGCTATGATCGTTCCGGGGTTTGTAGATCCGGTGTAAATTCCAATAAGAGGATCCAATTCGGTTGGACCATTATAAACCCACATCGAATCGAAATTAGCTTCGGTGGTGAACGCAGTAAAGTTCATGGTAACGCTCGTAGCGTTGCTCGGCGCGAAAATGCTCACATAATCCTCATTACCCATGTAATTTCCGGTTGGCCCGCCGGTATCGTAGAACGAGCCTGCGCAATTGGTGTCCTGGTACATGCAGGAAGGTGTCATAAAGCTGTTTCCTACTGTGTGGCTGCTGCCATCCCAAATGCGCCAGTAATACGTAGTGTTAGGTTTGAACGCAAGATATTCCGTTGGAACAAGGTTATTGGCAAAACCGCCCGGACAACCTATCTGTGTTAAATTAGGCACGGCCTTATTATAAAAACTGGTCCAGGTAGGATCATCCGTTACATCCACGAACCAGCTGCTTCCGCTGTTGGTCCATTTTAAAGTTACACTGTCCTGCGGACAGCTTGCGGTGGTAATGGAGAGGTTGGCGGGAGTGATCGTTGTGGCGTTGCTGTTCCATGATGCGTCCCATCCGGTACCGGTAGTCGCGCAATCAGAACGGAATTCTAAAGTAAGTGTGCCCGAGCTGGCAATAAGTGTTCCGGGGTTTGTACTGCCGGTGTAATAACCGATCAGCGTCGACCAAACATTCGGGCCATCGTAAACATACAGGTAATCCCAGGTGTTCTCCAGTGCGAAACTGTTGAACGTTAGTGTTACGTTAGTGGCTCCGGGAGGGGCAATGGTCCATAATGTACGCTCATCATTGCTGTAGTTTGCTCCGCTGCCTCCGCTGTCAAATAAATTACCGCTCGTAGTGGTGTAAACGGTGGCGCCGGGCGCGGGATCATTGATCAGTTTGTAGAAATAATTCCAGTCCCAGTTCGGACCCGGATCGGTATGCGATTGGTTTGGGTTATGCTGGTGACCCTTTACCTTTGTGCAGGAACCGGGAATGCCGGACTGGTTATAATAGGTGGTGCTTCCCCAGGGTTGAAATAAAGTTCTTTCGGGATCGATACCGTGGCTCGCGCAAATATCGGCTACCAGCGCGGCTGATTCGGTGTACATGTTCACCGTGTACCAGCTGGCCTGTGTAACGTAGCCTTCATGTTCAATTCCTACAGTGTAGCCATTTTCGCTTCCTACATGCCATGCGCGGTTGGCTTCAAGCACCATTTGTGTGATCTGTCCATCGGAAGAGCGAACCACATAGTGCGCGGATACACCCGAAGAAGTATTCTGGAACCAGGAAATGCAACCGGCATAACTTCCCTGCACGGTGTGGATGGTGACTGCCGAAACAGCTTGTCCGCCCCGCGAATTGAAATTAGGTGAGGCCACCCATAAAGCAGGAGCGTAGTCGGCCGATTGCACGGAGCTGTTGCCGCCTTTGAAAGTGTTTCCTTTTCCGTCGCTGATGGTATTTCCGTTAATGATCACACGGCCACTGCTGAGTATTTTATAATTCTCTTCTCCGAACAGGGAAGGCAGATCGAAGTGATGCGCCGGGAATTTATACAGCGACTGCATCATGGGGTCGTTCATAAAAGTAAAGATCCCATACAGTTGTGTGTTCAGAGCGAAGGCCTGGAGTTCAGTTCCCGAGGGTAATTCGCTCAGCATCCCAAGAACACGGGCTATCATATTTTCGTTTTGCTGATAAGGGCTGCTCAGTGCCCAGCTAGCATGAAACGCTTTTGCGTATGCAAGAATGTTCTTTTCGGGAGAAGAGATGATCTCTTCCGCGGTAGATCCGGAAAGCTTTGCTACTTTTTTAAGATTGTCGTGAAAATAGTTTTTTCCATCCAGCGTTAACCCCATCACACCATAAGCGTTGGGAACTCCCACGCAGCTTTCTGTTTCAGTCCCGTCGTGCTCGAGGTGCGTGAAACGTGTGTTGGTGTAGGCTACTGCTTCCAGTGTTCCGCGTGGGATCTCCGGGTAAAGCGCGTAGGCCTTGTTAAAATACGCTTCGTACGGGTTTACCGCAACCGGGTCGGTCTTGTGAGCCGAAAGGTTAAGTGCGAAACATGCGGAAAGGAAAAGGGTAAAGATCTTGTTCATAGCAAGGGGGTTTGGTTCGAACCCAAAAATAAAGCATTCGACCGCCCTATCCAAACATGTCTGCGAAATGTTTTTTTCTAAAAGGGTTTTGGTGGGTAATTTTTTACCTTTGTATAATGTTTCAGAGGCATTGAGCCCGGGAACAGAAAGAAGACAGAATTTAATCCCACCTTTGCCCCAGCTTGAAGTTACGTTTTTCCATATTTGGTATTTTGTTTTTGCTGGCCGGGCACCTGTTCTCACAAAACAAAACGTTAATGCAGGTAGGAGGCAACCTGCAGGATACAGCTACTAAAACACCGCTTACCAACGCGGTAGCTATAGCCGTTCGCTTATCCGATTCGGCTCTCGTAAAATTCGACCGCAGCGACAAAGACGGGGTTTTTAAGCTGAAAGACCTGCCTATCGATACCTACCAGGTCATCATTTCCCATCCCCAGTTCTCCGACCAGGTATTCATTGTGATAGGAAGCGAAAAAAATACCGTTTATGATTTCGGAAAGATAATCATGCCACTGAAAAGCCAGCAACTAAGCGAGATCGTGGTGTATGCCTTTAAAGACCCTATCTATTACCGTGGAGATACCTTGGTTTACACAGCCGATTCTTTCAAGGTAAAACCCAACGCCACTGTAGAAGATCTCCTTAAAAAACTGCCCGGCATCAAGGTTGATGCCAGCGGCAAGATCACCACGCAAGGTAAAACCGTAGACCAGGTTTTGGTAGACGGCGACGAGTTCTTTGGTTCTGATCCCACAACCGCAACCCGAAATCTGAATGCTAAATCCATAGAATCGGTGGAGGTTTACGATAAAAAGAACGAGAATACCACTTCTACCACCACTTCGGATAACGACGTGATGAAAGTGATGAACCTGAAACTAAAAGACGATGCCAAAAAGGGATATTTCGGGAAGATATCCGGCGCCGGAGGCGGGCCCGACTTTAAAATGGAGCAGCAGTTCTATGAGGGAGAGATCCTCGCCAACAAATTCAGCAACAAACAAAAAATATCCGGTTTCCTGCTGGCAGGCAATACCCCAAAAACAAATCTTGGATTCGGAGACATCTTCAAATACGGGCTTAGCAACGATATGAACATGATGAATACCGATGAGGGTGGAAGCTTTTGGTTCTCTAATAATAACCAGGCAGCCGGCATTCCCATTACTTTTAAGACCGGAGCCTATTACACGGACAAGATAGGGAAGAAGACCAAACTGTTGTTCAATTACTCTTTCCAGTCCAGCAAATTAACGAGCCAATCCAGCACGCGCAAGCAATATTTTTTAGAGGACACCACTTACTCCACAACAAACGAAAGTTTAACGAGCGGGGCCGGGCAGAGCCATACCCTTAATTTCGAGATCACGCAGGAACTCGACTCGCTCACTACGCTCACCATCAAACCTAAAATAGTAATAGGTAAAAGTAATAACAACCATAACGAGATCTCGGATTTCCTTACAGAAGGAGACACCCTGAGCAGAAGGACCATTGTTGATAACAGCAGTCATGGAGAGAGCATCGATCTTACAACTAAAGTTAAACTGAAACGCAATTTCAAAAAGGCCGACCGCCAGTTCAAGCTGGATTATGATGTGAACCGCAGTACGTCTGACGGAACTGGCGTATTAAGGACCCTCAATTCGTATTATTTCCCTAACGTATCTCCTATTGCTGATGTTAACCAGCAAAGGTCCAATAATACTGTAAATTTCGGCCATGATGTTTCCTTGTCGTATACAGAGCCTTTGAGCAAAAAGACAAAACTTGAGTTCATGTTCGATTATATCAACAGTAATGGCAGGCAGGATAAGAATACGCTGAACTTTTTGAACGGGGATTATACGCAAATGGACTCCACGCTCAGTAATAGTTTTTCCAATACCCGAAACACTTACCGCGGCGGATTGAGGTTCGTTTACGATGTAAAAAAGCAAAGATTTTCTATTGGAACTCGCGTAAGAAAAGTGCTGGTGGATAATGAGAGCCTGACCGGGGCTCAGAATATTCACCAGGATGTGAATAACGTTCTTCCCTTTGTGAGCTGGCGTTATAAGTTCAGCGATAATACTTCCTATTCTTTTAATTATAGCACCAATTCCTCTTTGCCAGGCATCAATCAATTGCAGCCGGTGAACAACAATACCAACCCCAACGAGATCACGATTGGAAACCCGGGCCTGCTTCCTTCCTACAATCATCGCTTTGAAATGAACTTCAATTCTTTCAAACCCATTACCGGGAACAATTTCTGGTCGGGAGTGAACGCGAATTTCACGAATGACGATTTCAGCGATTCAACGGTGTATGATCAATTGGGCCGCACACTCACCAAGCCTGTGAACGTAGATGGTAATTTTGTGATCTCCGGCTTCATGGGACTTGAAAAGCCGTTCTTCAACAAGATCCTCGAATTCACTCCCGATATCAATGTAGACTATAGCAGTAATACCAATTACATCAACGGGCAAAAGAATATCACCACCACCGCTTCGTTCGGAGGCGATCTTGAAGTCCAGGTGGAGTATGAAGAGTTCACGCTTAATCTTACCGGAAATTATGGCTATAATGTGCCTAATTCTACACTGAGTTCTGTGAGTAACAAGCCTTACACCTCGCAAAGCTACCGTGCCGAGATAAGCTGGGGGCTTCCGGCGGGTTTTTATTTGGCTACCGACGCGGAATACGTGATCAATTCACGACGCACAGCAGGCTATAACATCAATTACCTGCTTTGGAATGCATCGCTGGGTAAATCATTTTTCGAGACCGAGGAGCTTTGGGTGTACCTGAAGGGCAATGACATTCTCAACCAGAATATAAGTACCGGCCGCACCGTGCAAACCAATGTCATCACTGATACAAAGACCAATATCATCAAGCGTTATCTCTTGCTGCAGGTGGTCTGGAAGTTCAACAGTCAAAAACAAAAGAAGGAAGAAGATGAATTCGATTAAGAACATATCCTTCCTTCTTTGTTTTTTCCTGATGCATGGGATTGCGATAGGGCAGATCACTTCGGGGAAGATCGTGTATGAGCGAAAAACAAACCTGTTCAAGAAATATAAGGATTCCTGGTCGCGTGAGTGGATCAAGGAGGAGAACAAGAACAAGCTGGATGTATTTGAATTGTATTTCAATGACAGTCTTTCCGCCTTCAAACCCCAGGAAAGTGAGCTAAAGGAAAAAATGAGCTGGACAACCAGCAAGAACCAGGTGTACCAGAATTTCAAACGTGATAAAAGACTTACTGTAAAAAGTATCTGGGGAGAAGAACTGCTTGTACAGGATTCTTTATGGAAAAGGGAATGGAAGATGACGGGAAGTAAGCGCACTATTTGCGGTTTCCTGTGCCGGAAAGCCATTTGGGAGGCGAATGACAGCACGCGTATCTATGCCTGGTATTGCAACGAAATAAATGTGAGCATCGGCCCTGAGAGCTTTATGGGATTGCCGGGAGCGATCCTGGGACTTGCTACCGAAGACGGTGGGGTTATTTATTTCGCGAAGAGCGTGACACCCGGCGATTTTGGAATGGATAAAATGCTTGCTCCCAAAACAAAGAAAAAGATCTATACTACCGCTGAATTAAGGGGCAAACTGGAGAAAGACTTCGCCCGCGAAAAATGGGCCAAACAAATGATCCACGAGGCATTTGACATTTGGTGAGATACGTAATTCGTATCTACCTGAATTGGTAATCCACACCTTTCATCACCTGGGTCAAAAGTGTGGGGGCGGCATCGGTGGCCACAGCCCGACCTTCGATCTTCGGAGACACAGGAGAGAATTCCGCTAAATAATCCATCAAAACATCATGCAACATGATATTCTGCCTGGTGGCATTGTGTACGTTGGGCATGCGGCAAAGCATGTTGTCCGGATCGCCATCGCGCTCGCAGGCTACCATGGTGTAGGTTTTTTCTAAGTCGATGGGCTGGTCTTTGATGCAAACTTCCTGCACCCGTTTCCCCTTTTCATTGCCAATGGTAAATACCACGCTCATTCCATTAAATCGCACGAACCAGCCGCCGAATCTTTTTCTTGGATCGGGCGCAAAAGCATTTTCCAGTTCTTTTTCCAACCAGTTCCAGATCTGCCTGCCTTTTACATCCGCGGTCTTTACTTCTGAGTTCACCGGCAACATGCTCCACAAATAATCATGCGTAATATCGGCCAACCCTGTTTGCGGATCCGGTACAAGTGGCGGACAAAACCTGAATCCATTCGATACAGCGATGTCGGTCTTGAAGCGCCACATCACCGCATCGGTAATGAGATTGTCCATAGGCGTTTCTATGATATAATAGCGTTCCAGCGGAGTTTTGGTCTGGCCGATGACCTCATTCAATATCTTTTTGATAGGGCGCTTCACGCGCGTGATCATCTGCTTCACGTCCTCATCTTCCTTGTACATCTCAGGATCAACATCCAGGAGTTGGTAGCTTTCGTCCTTTATTTTTCCGTCCTCAATAACTATATCCAGTTTGCTGATGAAAGATCCGAATGCACCGGGTTCTGTTACCTTTGTAAATTTTCCTTCAATAGGTTTGCGCACCCGCTCATGCGTGTCGGCTCCTAAAATGTAATCCACACCCTGCGCGCACTCCTGGTTTGCGAGATGCACCTGTTGTGAAAGACCCATGTGCGAAACAACAAAAACAAGCGTGCATCCTTTTTCTTCGCGCAGTATCTTTACGTATTTAGAAAGATCCCGTTCCGGTTTTGTAAAGCGAATTCCTTTGGAATAATCGGGTGATTGGCGAATGGGGGTGAGCGGATCGTTATAACCAACGAAACCGACGCGTGTTCCTCCAAGATTAAAGATCTGGTATGGCGGGAACAACAGGTCATGCGTAAGATCGTCGCTATGGAACATATTGGCGCACACTTTTGCAGCCGTATACGAATTCATGTCGTGTATCAGCATTTGCTTGCCGTAGGCCACTTCCCAGTTGCCGGGCAAAACAAGATCGTAATTGAGCATGTTGGCAACAGGAACGATGCCTCTTCCTTCGGTTAATGAGGCCACTCCGCTTCCCTGGAAACAATCTCCTCCGTCGATCAATAAAGTATTCAGAGGATTATCTTTCTTGAGTGCTTCGATCATCGTTTTCAGCGTCGCAAAGCCTCCACGCTTTTTGTACACGGCTTTTCCATTCTCCCAGAAGAACTCATCATGAATATCGAGCTGGCCGTGCAGATCGGCTGTGTGTAAAATAGTAAAGCGTTGCGCTTTCCCGCCGGCCAGGGCAGGGTTCTTCACGATCTCTTTTATTTTGTCTTCATCCTGCAGCCAATAGGTTATCGCGGGACCTAAGCCAAGCCCGGCAGCGGCAACACCAACATACTTTAGGAAATCGCGACGTGTTGAGTCATGAGAACCTTTCTTTTCGGAGGCATTCTCTAAAGGCTGGTGACAACCGCATTGACAGTTTGGATCTTTACAAATGTGTTCGCTCATAAATTAGTGTGGCAATTTGTCTTTTAGAATTCCATAGGTATAGGTTCCCAGTACGGCGCTTATCAAAACAACGGTCACTATCAGAAGTCCGCTGCCTACCAAAGCGAATAATGGGCCGGGACAGGCGCCTGTAAGGGCCCAGCCGAGGCCGAACATGAAACCGCCGATCACGTTTCCTTTCGTGAATTGTTTAGGAGCGATCTTGATCTCCTGGCCGCTAAAAGTTTTCACTTTGAATTTTTTGATCAGCCAGACCGAAATCATGCCTACCACAATAGCGCAAATAATATTGCCATACATATGGAAGGATTGGAACTTGAACATCTCCTGGATACGGAACCAGGAAATAACTTCGGCCTTCACCAAAATGATGCCGAAGAAAATACCTGCGAGTAAAAATTTAAAGTTTTTCATATTTCTTTTTTAAAAAGGTAATTTCATGATCAAAGGAAGAATGAACCAGGTCATTAAAACCCCGCCTGCAAAGAAGCAGCAGGTGGCAATGAGTGAAGGCAGTTGAAGATTCGACAGCCCCATGATGGCATGACCGGAAGTGCAGCCACCCGCGTAGCGCGTGCCAAATCCAACAAGGAAGCCGCCAACAACCATCACCAAAATCCCTTTTACCGTTAGAAGCGAAGAAAAATTGAAGACCTCCTGAGGAACCAGTCCCGAAAAATCCTTTATTCCCCAATCTCCCAGGGTTATAATGGCTGATTCGGTCAATTGCACCGGGTTTGGGTTTTGCCAGAAATAACCGGCCAGCAATCCGCCAATAGCCACGCCAAATACAAATACTAAGTTCCACGATTCAGCTTTCCAATCATACTTGAAGAATTCGGTCTTTGTTGGAATGCATGCCGCGCAAATGTGCCTTAAGTTGGAGGATACGCCAAAGGCTTTATTTCCTATCAGCAATAGCAGTGGCACCATCAGTCCGATCAGGGGGCCGGTAACATACCAGGGCCAGGGTTGTGTTAAAATATTCATTTTATTTATTTTTCTTTTTTAATGCCGCTATGGGTTCGAACGGACCGTATTTATGTTGTTGTTCTGAGAAATTATCGGCGTAAGGCCCAAAGGGATGATCCACCGGCTTGTCGGAGATATTTGGCCAATCCTTACTGAGATCTTTAGCGGGTCTTGGCTGTGAATTGACAAATGCAGCGACATCCCATGCTTCTTCGTCGGTTAGCTGAGGTGTATCGTAATTTGCTCCTTGCGGCATGTTCGCTTTTACGTAACCGGCAAAGCGACCCAAGCGATACAATCCCGCGCCAATGTTGTAGCTGTGTTCTCCCCATAAGGGAGGATATTGGTAGCTAATACCATCTGCGTTCATTTTTCCGGCGCCATCTTCCATGTGGCAGGTTTTGCATTTCTGCATGTAAATGGTTTTGCCGTTTTCGGCGTTTGCCGGTCGTTTCAGGTAAGCGAGTTCAGTGATCCCGGATCCTTTTGCTTTTTCTTTTTTGGGAACGTCTTTACCCAGCCATTGGATATAGGCCTTGATGGCCTGCATTTCTTTTCCATTGGTGTCAAGCGCTTTTCCATTCAGGCTTCTTTCAACACAATCGTTCACGCGTTTGTAAATATTCTCAAGACTCCCCGAACGTTCACGGAATTTCGGATACGTGGAGGCCACCGACCCGTAATTATTCCCGAATATCTTTGTTCCGGCGTCCAAATGGCAATTCTGGCAATTCATGCCGTTCGACAGTTGCGCTACACTTCCTTTGGGACCAAGATAGTGGGCCGTGTTGGCTATCAATTCGCGACCATATTTTATTTGTTCGCTTTTTTCGTCTTGAGGTAAAGTAGAAATATCGGGGGCCGACCACATGGATAGTTTTTCTTCCTTCGCTTTGGCTTCGGCCGCTTTCAATTTATTGAACTCAGCGACTTTTTCCTGGGCATCGCGGTCATTTTCGGTATTGACAGCTTCGGTTTTCAGGAAATCGGGAGCGCCGTTCACGAGCCAGAAGATGCAGGTGCCAAGTGCCACACAAAGTATAGCCACGAGAGTGACTAATTTACTGATGATACCGGCAAAATATTTCTGTTCCGGGCTTTCGGCCATATCCTACAAATCTAATGTTTCAGGGGGATTAAGAAATTAAATTGTTATTCACTTTTAGGCTTTACCTACGAAATACGAACAGCCGCCAACGAATACACGAATGTGGACAAAATGGGGTTAAAATGAGGCTGTGTTTTGTGGCTCATTTGTATATTCGTATCGATTCGTAATCCGTATCTATGTATAAAGCATTGATCAAGCCTTTCCTTTTCCTTTTCAACCCCGAGAAGGCGCATCATCTTACTTTTTCGCTCCTTAAGTTCTTCCTGGCTCCCGGGTTCATGAAAAAATTGGTGGCTTCTATGTATTGCGTGGAATCTCCGAAGCTCGAACGTGTGGTTGCGGGAATAAAGTTCCCCAATCCGGTGGGGCTAGGAGCCGGTTTGGATAAGGACGCGAAGGTTACGGATGAGATGGCCGCGCTTGGCTTTGGCTTTATAGAAATTGGAACTGTTACACCGGTAGGACAGCCCGGCAATGATAAGCCACGCGCTTTTCGTTTGCCCAAGGATGAGGCCCTTATAAACCGCATGGGTTTTAATAATGAAGGAGCAAAAGCCGCAGCCGAAAGATTAAGCAAAAGGAAGAACCGGAAGCTCATCATTGGTGGGAATATCGGAAAGAACAAGGTTACTCCCAATGAGAACGCCGTGAATGATTATGTGATCTGCTTCCATGATCTTTTTGATGTGGTGGATTATTTTGTAGTGAACGTAAGTTCGCCGAATACTCCTAATTTGCGCGCACTGCAGGACAAAGAACCTTTACAGAACCTGCTGCAGACCCTTCAGAACGAAAATAAAAAGCGCCCTTCGCCCAAACCTATCTTTCTGAAAATTGCCCCGGATCTCAATAACGAACAGTTGAATGATATTGTCAGCATTGTCACTGCCACAAATATCGCGGGCGTAGTAGCCACCAATACAACGATCGCGCGCGAGCCGTTAACAACGGATGCCGAGATCATTAAGCAGATAGGCATGGGTGGATTGAGCGGAAAACCATTGACCAAAAGAAGCACTGAGGTAATTCGCTACCTGCGCCAGCATCTTGACAAAAAGTTCGCCATCATGGGAGTAGGAGGGATACACAGCGTACAGGACGCTCTCGATAAAATTGCTGCCGGAGCCGACCTCATTCAGTTATACACGGGTTTTATTTATGAAGGGCCGGGACTGATCAAAGCGATCAATAAGAAACTCGCTTCCTGATCATTCCACGTAGTAAATATCGTCGTACGGCGAATTGATAGGCGAACCTAAATTCACAGGCGCCCCCCAGCTATGGGTTTCCTCGTTCCATTCGCTTTTAAAGATATCGTAACCACCCATGGTGTTGTGTCCCTTGGAAGAGAAGAAAAGCGTTTTCCCGTCGGGCGACAGGGCCGGGTATTCTTCATCGTAATTCGTATTTACTGACGGAATGTTGAAGGGCACCGGACTCCATTTGCCATTCCCCATTTTTTGCAGGCGATAGATGTCCTTTCCTTTATCTTCCGTTTCTCCGTAACTGGAATAGAAGATCGTATTTTTGTCGGGAGAAAGATAAATGGCGGGCTTGTATTTTTTCCTTTTGTCGACGCTCGAAAGAATGTCATCCGTACTGATGAGAATTTTTGCGCCCGACTCTAAATGCGTAAGGGCCATGTGCACGCTCTCCAGTGAAATATGTTTTTTATCGAAAACCTCGATCACCACAGGGTTGTTCACCAACTTGATGCCGTTGTTGCAATACTCCATATCCTTCTCTACATCCAGCTTCTTTACATCCGCGGGTTTGGCAAGCGCGACAAATTTCTGAAGCTCGGAAAGAGCATCGCTGAAGCGGTAGTTCAGGTGATGCGCTTTGCCCAGGTAGTAATGCACGTCAACCGGAACTGTTTTCGAGGCGGCGGCCTGTTCAAGCAACTGCGTGCAATGTATTTTGTCTTTTTTAGAGTGAAAAAGGCAAACTCCGTATTGGTAACAATTCTGTGGATCGAGATCGATGTATTGTTCCAGTTGTTTGTACAGTACAGCCGCTTCCTGGTAGTTTTCCTGCTCAAAAAGATGTTTCGCGTCCTTGAGATTTTGCGCGTCAAGGGCTGCTTCTTCCGGCGTGCGCTTTAACCTTCCAACTTTTAGGGTCGGGCCATGATCTACCTTCTTTTCGGTTTTGGGAAGTTCTTTGGCTACCGGCTTCTTTGGTTCTATCACCGCGTTGGCGGCTTGCTCTTCTGTGAAATAATTGATCACTTTGAAGGAATTCTTAAGGTCTCCTTTACCTATTGAAATACTCTGCTTCAGAATGAAATCTCCTTTTTTCTCAGGAACATCAAATGAATTGTTGAGCTCCGGGAAGCCATCGGCCTCTATCAGCATATAATAACTTTGTCCTGAAGAAAGTACCATCAGGTAATTGCCATTATCGCTGTTTGTTTTGTACACGCCCGCGATCTCGTCGGTCTGGGCATTGAATACAGTGATGATGGCATCGGGTGTTTTGGATGAATCGAGAGAAAAATTTCCTTTAATGATAGAAACGGCATTGGCTTTTTGCCAAGTCTTTATCTGTATGTATTCAAATTTTTCGCTTTTTCGGTTTGTGCAGAAGGAAGCATAGCGTCCCTCGGGATCCGGAATAAAAAGAATATCATCGTACGTGGAATTGATGGGAAAGCCCATGTTCTTCGGTGCGCTCCACGCAGCGGTACTGTCGGCCCGCGAACACATGAAAATATCATAGCCGCCCATGCTGTTATGTCCCTTAGACGAGAAGTAAAGCGTTTTCCCGTCCTTGGTGATATAAGGATAATTATCATCCATCGACGTGTTGATCCCGGGTCCTATGGGTAGTGACGGGCCAAAGGTGCCATTGTTGAACGAATTGCGGAACAGGTCGATGTTATCGGCCTTGGGGCCGTATCCCGCATGAATGATCTCGTTCTTCCCGTTCTTGCACATCAGTAGCTTGCCCTGTTTTTTATCGATGGCCGAACTGAAGAACTCTGTTTTGTACATCAGTTTATCGTTCACAAATTCCGGGTTGTAATTGGCGGGCAAATTTTCTTCCTGTACGGGCGCTCTTCTTAACACATCAAAGTTCACCTGCTCGTTCATCAGCTCGCCTCCGCTCTTGCAATTAGTGATCAGTTGCTGAACCTCCGGAGCAGCCAGATCTACAGGCTTGGCATATTTTTTATATTCCTCAAGAGAACGGATAGCATCGCGGAACATGTACGATAATTGGTAAGCTTTGGCGAGGTGCAGATACAGATCGCGTGGAGTTTCTTTATAATGAGCGGCCATTTCCAGGTGATTGATGGCCCTGGCCCGCTGGCGACTGCTTTTTAGCAGGCAAACTCCGTAATAGTAATTGAGAAAGGGGTCGCCGGGATTGTTTTTCAGAAGGTCGGCATAAATGGGCAAGGCGATCCCGAATTCTTTGTTCTTAAAGGCTTTTTGCGCCTCAAGTGGTTTTTTCTTTTCCTCTTCCAACTGCTTTTTTACAAGCTCATCAACGGTTGAGTAATTTTTTTCAATTTTGCTTTCGGTGGTCTTATGCTCTGCGTCGGTATATCCGGCTTTCTCGGCTTCTTTTTTGGCGGAATCTATACTGGTCTTCAGGATAAAGATCTTCTCGTTGCCATCTGTAAAGAAATTGCTGATGCCCGCAAACGATTTTTTTTGTTCATTCCTGCGTATTTTTATTTCCTGTTTGCCAACCTCGTAATCAAACTTCAAGGGCACTTCCACCAGCTCCTTCATCACCTCGTAACCTTCCGCTTCTATCTTGAACTGGTATTTGATATTAGGGACCAAAACCATCAGGTAATTGCCGGTATACGAGTTGGTGTTGTAAATGCCCACCATCTGGTTGTTAGAGACATTGTAAACGGTGATCTTGGCCCTCTTTCTCTCCGGGTATTCCTGGAATTCTACATGCCCCCGTATGATAATGATCCCCGCTTCACGGTCGGATGGAATGAACTTGAACATGTCGTATTTGTCATCCTCGCTCACCCGGTTGGAAACAAAATACAGGAACTTCCTTTTGGTGTGAACCAGCGCCTCTTCTGTGGGTACAGCTTTAAGGCTGTCTTTTTTCTGCGAAAAAGCGTAAATGGATAGAAAGCACAAAAAAAATACAAGAAAGCCCGTATGGAACCTTACGCTCATGTGTTTGTAAGGCAAATGTAGCAGAATAATCCAGTTTTTGCTCTCCTGTTGATTATTTGGAGATAACGAAATGTACGTACCTTTGCCTCCCGATCGTGAAAAGATTCCTTGCCATATTCCTTCTGTTTTCTTCTGTCTTCTCTGCCCAGGAGCTGAGCCAGACCGTGCGCGGCACCGTGGTTGACAAGCAGACGCAAAATGCGCTGTACGGCGCCATTGTACAGGTGTTGGGCGTAGAGGGCAAAAATGCTACTGCCGACGAGAACGGGAAGTTCCGCATAGAGCAGGTGCCCATTGGCAGGCATCAGGTGAAGGTTTCTTTATTGAGTTACAAGGAAAAAGTGCAGACTGTCATCCTCACTACCGGAAAAGAGATCGTATTGAATGTAGAGTTGGAGGAAAGCGTGATCGAAGGGCAGGAGATCGTGGTGACAGCGGAAACGGACAAGACCAAAACGAATAACAAGAACGCTACGGTCAGCTCCCGGGCTTTTACCATCGAAGAAACTTCACGTTATGCAGGTAGTCGCAATGATCCGGCGCGTATGGCGGCCAATTTCGCGGGCGTGAGCGGGGCGAATGATTCGAGGAACGATATCATCATACGGGGTAATTCACCGCTGGGTGTTTTGTGGCGATTGAACGGAATGGATATTCCCAATCCCAATCACTTCGGTTCATTAGGTTCAACGGGCGGGCCAATAAGTATCCTTAACAATAACACGCTCGACAATTCCGATTTTCTTTCTTCGGCCTTCCCGGCCGACTACGGAAATGCCATTGCGGGGGTTTTTGATCTGAAAATGCGTGCCGGAAATAACGAGAAGTACGAATTTCTCGGACAAATGGGGTTTAATGGGTTTGAGTTCGCCGCAGAAGGACCATTCTCTAAAAAGAAGAACGCTTCTTTCCTTATCGATTATCGTTATTCTACATTGGGAATATTTAAAGCTTTGGGAATAAATTTCGGAACAGGTGCTGCTGTTCCTCAATACCAGGATA
Organism: uncultured Flavobacteriaceae bacterium; assembly: GCA_964387075.1. Lineage (GTDB taxonomy): Bacteria > Bacteroidota > Bacteroidia > B-17B0 > Aurantibacillaceae > PALSA-968. The sequence goes on along the minus strand of CAYLVB010000005.1, from coordinate 6,736 downwards.
TAACCTATAATTTTACAATTCCAACCAAAAATGCGGGCAAATTTACATTTTATGGAATTGGAGGACTGAGTCATGTACTCTTGCTTGATAAGGAGCGCGATCCAAAAGAAGATCTTTACGGGTACAAGGGGATAGACACCTATTTCAGATCGAATGTTGGGGTGAGCGGAGTTTTGCATACCTACGTGATCAATGAAAGTTCCTATATAAAAAGTAATATCGGTGTCTCCGGCCAGTATAACCGCATCACCGCGGATAATGTTTTGTTCGATACGAACGGCGTAGCTACCGGGTTTACGCGGCCCAATTACCACAGTACAACGTATACGATCAAATCATCTGTGAACTCCGTGTACAACAAAAAATTCAGCGCCCGTAATTTCATTACCACGGGTTTTTTCATTGACGATTTTGAAACGTTACTGGCAGATAGCGTTGACAATTTCGATAGCCTGGGTTACCATGAATTACGTCATTTCAAAGGGAATTCGGTATTGGGGCAGGCCTTCTTTAACTGGCAGCATAAGTTCAGCGATAAGTTCACGCTTAACAGCGGTTTCCGGTATATTCATTACCTCTTCAATAATACCAGCAATGCCGAGCCCCGCGTGGGATTGCGTTACAACTTCAGAGAAACACGTTCCATTAGCATCGGCGCGGGACTGCATAGCCAGGTGCAGCCTTTGTATGTTTATTTCTCTTCTGTTTATGATTCAATAAACAGGCAAAGCGTGAAAACCAATGTAGATCTTGGTCTAACCAAAAGCGCGCACGCGGTGATGGCCTACGATATGAATATCGGCAAGAACGCGCGTATCAAAGCCGAAGTTTATTACCAATACCTGTACAATGTGCCGGTTCGTATGTCTCGACCTTCTTTCTCTGTCCTCAACCTGGGGGCAAACTTTGAAAGTCCGAATGTAGACAGCCTTGTGAACAAAGGAACCGGCGAAAATTACGGTTTTGAGTTTACCTTAGAGAAATTCTACTCAAAAGGATATTATTATCTGCTCACGGCTTCTTTATTCCAATCCTACTATTATGGAAGCGATAACATCAAAAGGAACACCGCCTTCAATGGTAATTATGTTTTTAATGTATTGGGAGGAAAGGAATTCAAGATCAAGGAAAAACATATCTTTTCGATCGATCTTAAGTTGACCTACTCAGGAGGAAAGCGTTATACGCCCATTGACCTCGCCGCTTCACAGCTTCTTGGGGTTGAAGTGAAGGATTTCTCGCAAGCTTACCAAAAGCAATATCCCGAGTACTTCCGCCTGGATATTAAACCTTCCTATCGGTATAACATGAAAAAAGTGACGCTGGAGGTCAACTGCGATTTCCAGAACATTACGCGGCACGACAATATCTTCCAGCAGAGTTACGATAACTCAAAGAAGGCCATTGTTACCGATTACCAGCTGAAGTTCTTCTTTGTTCCGCAGTTCAGGATGTTGTTTTAGGAGGAGCAAATGTTCACTGTCGACCTATAAAGCACAGCGATCTTCATCGTGACTGAATTCATGCATCCCTTAAGAATTGAGTGCTAGTGTATTGGGTATTTAAGGGTAGAAAAAACCGGTAGATACAAATAAAAAGCGTATCTTTGCATACTTCTTTTAAAGATCGTATTTCGATTTGAGCCCTTTTAAGGGCACAATTTTAACCCTCGTTTTACTGTTTTTTCAGAACCAACAGGGCAATAATGCTTCTGTATGAACTATATATTTTAATTAAAAAATGAATTTTGAAGATTTAAACCTGAACCCCATCCTCGTGAAGGCACTTGGCGCTAAAGGTTATGTTACACCAACTCCTATACAGGAAAAAGCGATCCCGCACATCCTGGAAGGAAAAGACATCTTTGGCTGCGCCCAAACCGGTACCGGTAAAACAGCGGCCTTCTCTTTACCGATCCTGCAATTACTAAAAGAAAGAAAAGCCACTAACCCGCAGGGCGGAATTAAAGCTTTGGTGCTTGCACCAACCCGCGAGCTTGCCATACAGATCAGCGAAAGTGTAGAAGCTTACGGAGCAAACTTTGGCTTAAGGCACACTGTTGTTTTTGGTGGCGTATCACAAGGCAACCAGGTAAATGCTATTCGTCGTGGCGTAGATATTTTAATTGCTACCCCGGGCCGTTTACTTGACCTGATGGACCAGGGACATATTAAACTGAACAATATTGAATTCTTTGTACTTGATGAGGCCGACCGCATGCTGGATATGGGCTTTATTCATGACATCAAAAAACTCATTACCAGGATACCTGCCAAAAGGCAAACCTTGTTCTTCTCGGCAACTGTGCCCGCAGAGATCAAAAAACTTGCGGCCTCCATGCTGCGCAACCCGGTAAGCGTAAGTGTTACACCGGTATCTTCTTCTTCTGAACTGGTTAAACAAATGGTTTACTATGTTCCTAAAGAGAACAAACGTGGTCTTTTGAAACACATTTTAAGCAAACCGGAGATTGACAGTGCTTTGGTCTTTACCCGTACAAAACATGGTGCTGATAAAGTAGTAAGAGAACTGAACAAGAGTGGCATCAAAGCGGAAGCCATTCACGGCAATAAATCGCAAAATGCGCGTGTTCGTGCTTTGAAAGGCTTTAAAGAAAAGACATTACGTGTATTGGTTGCTACGGATATTGCCGCGCGCGGTATAGACGTGGATAAACTTTCGCATGTGATCAATTTTGAATTGCCCGAAGTAGCTGAGACCTACGTGCACCGCATTGGCCGTACCGGCAGAGCGGGCGTGAACGGGATCGCTTTATCGTTCTGTACACAGGATGAAATGCCTTATTTGCGCAGTATCAATAAACTTATAAATAAGAACATTGAAGTAGTAGCCGAACACCCGTTCAAATAGTTTTTTGTCTCTTGTCCCGAATCTTATCATTTAACCCCATTGCATGAGACAACTAAAAATAAGCAGATCGATCACCAACCGCGAAAGTGCTTCGCTGGATAAATACCTGTCGGATATTGGTAAGCACGATATGATCACCGCCGAGGAGGAAGCTGTCCTCGCGCGCAAGATCCGCGAAGGCGATGCGGAAGCGCTTGAGAAATTAACGGTAGCCAACCTGCGCTTCGTAGTGTCGGTGGCTAAACAATACCAGAACAACGGACTTACCTTGCCCGACCTGATCAATGAAGGGAATTTGGGCCTTATTAAAGCGGCAAAGCGTTTCGACGAGACCCGTGGGTTCAAATTCATTTCTTACGCGGTGTGGTGGATACGCCAAAGCATCATGCAGGCGGTTGCCGAGCAATCGCGTGTGATCCGTTTGCCGCTAAACAAGATCGGTACGCTGAATAAAATTAAACGTGCGGTGGTTCTGCTCGAGCAGCAATTGGAACGTGAAGCGAGCCCTGAAGAGATAGCGGTGGCCATTGGTCTGAGCGAGGAAGAGGTGAGCAACACGTTGTTGGCTTCTTCGCGCCACGTATCGGCCGACGCTTCTTTCGCGCATACCGAAGATATGGCGCTGATCGATGTTTTGCACGATCCTACCAATCCTATGCCCGATAACATGCTGATGACCTCTTCACTATTGATAGAGATACAACGCGCGCTTTCAACGCTTACTAACCGTGAAAGCGAAATTGTTGTCTTGTTCTACGGTATCGGCATGAAGCAACCTTTAACACTGGAAGAGATAGGGGCGAAATATGATATTACCCGCGAGCGAGTTCGCCAGATCAAGGAGAAAGCCATACGTCGCCTGCGCAACAACGGCAGGAGCAAGGTACTGAGAACTTATCTCGGCTAACCCTCTTTTTTTACATGTTTGCCTGGTTATTTTTTGAGGATTGGATTTTTTTCCTATCTTTAATTTACCAAACCATTCACACATGAAGAAACATCTACTTTCCCTCATCACGATTTTTACTTTTTCTTTAACTAACGCGCAGGTTGTTCCGGGCGACTGGGCCTATGCCGTTCAGGCGGGAGGCAGCACGAGCGACGTGGCACGCAGTATTGTTACAGACGCGGCCGGCAACAGCTACGTAGCGGGTTATTTTAACGACAGCGCTTCTTTCGCAGGCAATATGAGCATGATCAACATTCCCGGCAACGGCGCTAATGATATTTTTGTGGCCAAGTACGACGCCATGGGCTATGCCCAGTGGGCCGTGAAGGCGGGAGGCACAATGGCCGACCAGGGGCAGGGCATCGCGTTAGATGGGAACGGAAATACCTATGTTACGGGTGGATTTTCGGACACCGCTACTTTTTACGGCTCTTCCAACATACAATTGATATCGAATGGAGGCGTCGACGCTTTCATTGCTAAATTCGACCCTGCGGGCCAGGTCCTTTGGGCCAAAAAGGCGGGTGGCCTTGGTGCTGAGAACGGCAGCAAGATAAAAGTAGATTACCTGGGCAATACCTATGTTACGGGTACTTTTACCAACGATACCATGGTTTTTTACGGTCCTACCAATGATTCACTTTTTACCAGTGGCCAGAGCGATGTATTCATCGCGAAGTTTGATGCCAACGGCGATGTGGTGTGGGCCAGCAAGGCAGGCGGTACAGGCAATGATAACGGATATGGTTTAGAGATAGACTTTAACGGCTTCAGTTATGTAACGGGCGCTTTTTTGAATACGGCCTATTTCTACAGCGGATCCGGAAAGGATTCTTTGGTATCGATGGGGAGTAATGATATTTTCCTTGCCAAATACGATCCCAACGGGTACCTCGTTTGGGTTCGCCAGGGTGGGAGCAGTTTAACCGACCAGGGAAGTAATGTGGCGCTTGACGCAAGTGGTAATGTGTATTTTGTGGGTAATTTAAACGGCCCTTGTACTTTCTATTCACCGCTGGCTAATATCCCGGTAGCTTCGAATGGATCCTCTGATATTTTTATAGCTTCTTATACGAGCAGTGGCGCTATACGCTGGGCCGAGCATGCCGGTGGCTCGAATGGTGATTTTTGCAGTGGTATCGTGGTCAACGCAAATAACCACCTGGCTATAACCGGATCGATAGGAACCGGAAGCGCTGCCTTTTACGGTTCTGTGCTCATCGCTCTTACCAGCGCCGGCTCTTCCGACATTTTTGTGGCCGAGTACGACACAGCCGGTGACGCGCTCTGCGCCCAATCCGGCGGAGGGTCGGCCTTCGACAGGGGTTGGGAAGTGAGCAGCGACGGAGCAGGTAATAGCTATGTGGCGGGTCAATTCAACGGAACAGCAACTTTTCAAAGTTCACCCGGTTTTACATTGACCGTGGCAGGGACCGGCAGCGATATTTTTGTTGGAAAATGGCTGAGCAGTTGCTCGGGTACTACCGGGATCACTAAGAACGATGTTTCATTTGGCATGTATCCGAACCCGATCGTGAACAGTGTGACCCTGGTTTCTGAAACAGAATTAGGGGCTATCACCATTACGAATTGCCTGGGAGAAGTGGTTCTGCAAATGCAAAGCAAGCATTCCGTCCAGGAACTGGATCTTGGGCACCTGGCACCCGGTGTTTACTTCGTGCAGGTGAAGGAAAGTAACATAAAGTTACTAAAGGAATAACAATTATCGCTTAAAGGTGCCTAACCAGGCCAAGGCTTCTTCTTCAGTTGAAAAGAGCTTGAAAGGTACCCCTGGCTTTTGTATCGTATTGAACGAGTTTACCACCAGGCGCATCAGTCGTGAATTGGTTACCATGGCTGCGGCAATAAAATAATCCCTGGCGTTGCGCCCGGCCAGGTCCCGCGCCTCTTTGGATACTGTAACGGGCCCTCCGCTCAGCAGCTGCCTTATCTTTCTCTTACCCGGGCCTACTCCCAGTTCGTTACGGTAGAGCATAAAAGCCTCTTCCATCCGCGCCAGGTTCAGATCACCTCCTTTATCAAACACCACGCGCATGATATCTTCATTATCTATCCAAACCTCGCTTACTCCTGTGCGATAATGTGTGCTTCCTTTGGTCATAAGATCTACAACGGCAAAGCTAAGCTTTTGTTGAGAAAGTACGCAACCAGGTGAGCGCTTCCTCTTCTTTTGCAAAAAGTTTGAAAGGAACTTTATGTCTTGTCAAGGCGTTGAAGGTGTTGATGACCAGGCGCACCAGGGTAGATTCGGTTACCATCGCGGCTGCCAGGAAATAATCCTCGGCGTTGCCGCCGGCAAACGCGCGGGCTTCTTTGGTTAGCGTAAAGTGTCCTCCGCTCAGCAATTGGCGGCCTTTACCCAGGCCCGGTCCGATGCCCAGTTCGCGGAAGATCTTGTAGGCCTCCTCCATATCCTGAAGGTTAATGGTGACGCCTTTGGCAAACACCACGTGCATGATGTTCTCTTCATCGAGCCAGATCTCGCTAACGCGTGTATGGTGGTGTTGGTTCATGTTGTATCAAATGTACGAATTGATTGGTAATCCCGGCGAGCAGGCATGATGCTAGCTGTTTTGCAGCTTGTCCTGATCCTCCCCTTTAAGGGGAGAGAATTTCGCGAAGCGAATCCCGATAGCTATTGGGAGGGGTCTGGAGGGGGGGGGAGGTGGAGGAGATAGGTGGAAATACTTCTTCATGGAAGCAGTGACTCTTGATGCGAACCTGATCAACGTTACGTTTCCGGCGTTGTGGGCTTGCCTAAACCCTGGCTTTTATCTCGGAAGAAGGTCCGCCTGTAAACAGCCTTGCACTTTCTTTTCTTCCTTGATGAAGAAAAGAAACAAAAGATTCTGTGTTGATATGCAAGCAAAATCGCAAATTTTCTATATTTGCTAT
>CAYLVB010000004.1:218402-390749 GCA_964387075.1 uncultured Flavobacteriaceae bacterium | reverse complement strand
CCAAATAATCTACTCGCTTATTTGGTCATTCCATTTCTTTCAAAGAACTTAATATATTCAAAAACAATTACTTAAAAACAGAAAAAAGACTCCTTTAAGAGCTCCCTTCTCCTTTTTTTCATCCGTTTCAATAAGCTTTAGAACTAATCCCAACAAATTGGGGGTGCAAAATTAATTAACATTTCCGTATTAGCAAATTTATTTTCAAAATATTTTTGAAAAAAATTACCCCAAAGAACTGCCTTTAATTAAGGGGCGCAAAGATACCATATAAACGCCGCGTACGCAAAAAAAAGCCGCTTTTTAGACGAAAAACTTTTCAACGCGTTTCAACAGCCCTAAACACCCAATAATAAAGCCTCTTTACTCCCGTTTACTTTATAAAAACCTATATTTGCCGGATGCCAAAAACGAGGAAATACAGCCTTTTTACCATACTCCTGGCTTCCCTCCTTTTATGCAACTGCCGCAAAGAAAGCACATTCTGGGAAGACGACTTCGTAGCCCCCCTCGCAAAAGGCAACCTCTCGCTCGGCAACATGTTCCCCGACACCACCATCAAAACCAATCCCGACAGTTCCCTAAAGATCGCTTTCGAGACCGAACTCATCAATTTCGGCATCGACAGCCTTTTAAAAATACCGGATACCACTATTACAACAACCGCTATAAACACGCTAGGGCCGGTAGTTTTAGATACGGGAGTAACGATCTTTTCAAATAGCTCCACAACGTATTATGATTTTCCCAATGGCATACTGCTTACAAAAGCAATAGTAAAGTTCGGACAAGTTAAAGTTGAACTATCCAATACCGCGCGTCAGCCTTTAAAATATCATTACCAATTACCCTCGGCAAAAAGAAATAATGTAATGCTGGATACGATATTTGAGATCCCCAAAGGAATTTACTCTACCAATCCATCCTCTGTTTGTGTAACCCCGGGTACTTTGACCTGCTATATCAATCTATCGGGCTATGACATAGATTTTACCGGTACTAATAACAATACGAATAATACCGTCAATCAAAATGGCGCTGTGTCTACTTCCGGTTCGGGGGCCAAAGACACCTTGTTTGGCAACACCGGCCTCACTTCCAACTTCACCTTCATGGGCATCGTGCCGCAATACGCGCAAGGTTATTTCGGCAATCAACTCGTACAGATCGGTCCCGACTCCGCCGCGTTCGACGTATTCAACACCATACAATCCGGAATTCTAAACCTGAACAGCGCAACCGTACAACTAAAGATCGTCAACGAGTTCGGCGTTGTAATGCGTACAACCATTGGAAATTTAAAAGCAGTGAGTACCGCAAACAATCAAACGGTAACCATCAACGGTTCTAACTCAACACCGCTGGCCTCCCCCATCAACATAAACGGAGGCATCAACACCGGCTCGGGTTCCATCGCCGCCACAAAAACTGTCACACTCAATAACATCAATACACCCAGTCTCACCAATTTTATAGGCATTCTCCCCGATAAATTCTATTATGATCTTTCCGCCCAATTAAATCCGCCACCCATTCCAAACAACGGCAACACCGATTTCGCTTATTACGGCACGGGCTTCAAAGCTTACATGAACGCCGACATCCCACTCCATTTCTCGGCAAGCAACATCGTGCTGCAAGATACCATGCCGCTCGATCTGTCGGGCGTAAGCCAGTTCGATAATATCAATTACGGCCAGCTCATCCTCACCGCGCAGAATTCCTATCCTTTCAGCATCAACCTGCAGGGATATTTGCTCGACGCCAACAAAAATGTGATCGACGTTCTCTTCAGCACGCCAAACACACTAGCGGCACCGATGCTCGACGCGAATTTCAAAGTGATAGCGCCCCTGGAAAGCAAACTCTATGTGCCGCTTAACAAAAGCAAGATCGGCAACCTGCGCAGCGCCAAATACATTTATTATTCGGCCACATTCAACACGGCATCACAACCCAACCAGGTAAAATTCTACGATCATTACACATTAGGCTTATTGTTAACCGCTGATATCAATTACACGATCGGGAAATGAGAAAACTGCTATTCACTTCTTTATTTTCCATTTTCGCTTACTGCCTCTCCGCGCAGTACAACAACGATTTTCTCTATTACATCAAATACGGCCGCAGCATTTCCTTGCATGGCGAATACGATTTTAATTCAACCGCCATTCAAAATGGTTTCGTGAATCGCTTTATCCGGGGCGGACATCTCGACAGCGTTACCAAAACACGTGTGTACAATAAACTTACCGCAGCCAATCGCGCCGGAGGTTTATATGCAGGGGGCATAACCGCTTTTTGGGGAACGAAAAAAAAATACAGCTTCGTTACCGGTCTTAAACAGGTAGAATATTTCAACAGCACCTTCAGCGACGATTTTTTTACCATGGTGTTCTTTGGCAACAAACCTTTCCAGGGAAAAACAGCCAACATTGGCGGAACAACCATCAACCACTTTAAATTCCAGGAAGTAAAACTGGGGCTGATCTGGGATAAGATCGACACCACCGCGCAGGTTGGTTTTTCTATTTCCTATTTAAAAGGACAAAGTCTTTTCCAGGTAAATACCGGTACCTCGTCCATTTTCACAGCGGCTGATGCATCCGAAATTTACCTGAACATGCACGGGTCATTCACCACCAGCGATACCGCCAAGAACAAACACGATCTTACCGCGTTCAATGGTCACGGAGCTTCTGCCGAATTCTTTGCCGATATGCCCTACGACGGGAAACTGGGCCCGAGCAAATTCTACCTCTCTGTAAATAATCTTGGTTTCATACACTGGAATTCAAAAACACTAAACCTGAACTGCGATACCAATTACATTTTTGCAGGCGCTACCATTAATAACCTTTTCGCGGTGAGTGACACCGCCATCAAGGAATTGTCTAAAGACTCTTTGGCGCAGAATTTCATTGTTTCAAGCAAAGAAAGAAAATCAACCAATCTTCCCACTTCGTTCCTTTTATTGCACAGCATACAGTTCAGCGAACTTTTTACACTAACCAATGGTTTCCGGCATCTTTTCCAGGGAAATTACAAGCCTTACATTTTTGCCGAGGGCGAATTTCACATCCTCAAGAACCTGGCGGCCACCCTGCATGTTGGTATAGGAGGTTATGGCAAAATGAGTTACGGGCTAAATGTTGAATATAATTACAAAATGTGGTATCTTCGTGTAGGAAGCAACGCCCTGCAGGGATACCTCGCGCCCAAACAAACTACCGGACAAGGATTATTTTTTAGTATCAGTAAGAAACTCTAGTGCGTAAACTGCTTTACATATTCATTTTTGCATCGCTGTGCGGCATGGCGCAAACGGCTAAGCAAATTGCGGCTACCGAATTCTTTTATGTGTACGGCGGCAAGAACATTGACGAGGTACGCGATATCAAAGAACTTCCTAATAAAAATTACCTGCTGGCCGGAACTACCGGCAGTTTCGGGCAGGGAAATACATCGGGCTATCTTATCCGCACCGACAGCATGGGCAAACACCTATGGTCTTTTCCTTACGGTGGTGGACAGAACGATTGGATACACAGTGTGGAAGTGACTGCCGACAGCGGCTATTTTTGCGCGGGATTCAGCAATTCTTTTAATCCTCCCAATGGGTACGATGCCTGGTATTTTCGCACGGATAAGAACGGCAACCAGCTTTGGCAAAAGACCGTGAGCGGTAATGATTGGGATTTTGTTTACGGAAGCGCGCCCATGCCGGACGGTGGTTTTGTTCTGTGCGGGGAGACCTATACCAATTCCAACGGAGGATCTGATGCTTTCCTGGTGCGATTAGATAAGAACGGCGATACACTTTGGACAAGGCATTTCGGCGGTGCCAAAGACGAGAAGTTCAACGAAGTTTGTTTTCACAACAACTGCATTTACGCGGTGGGTAACAGCTATACTTTGGCGGCCGACAGCTGCGGCGATGGCCTGATGCTTCGTTACGATACAGGCGGAAATGTGATGAATGCCCGGTATCTTACCGGAAGCTTTCACCGTAAATTCGAATTCAAGGGCATTACGCCTTATGATAACGGATCTCTTATGGTTTGCGGACAGATGGATTGGGTCGACAGCAGTTCCACGCAATCGTTGATCGGCAAGATAGATACAGCCATGAATGACCTCCTTGGACCTTACGCCGGCGGACCGACAACCCCGGGCTCATATGTTTCTTTCAATAAAGTGGTAAAAACGAGTTATGGGAATATTTACACGGTAGGAACCGCTACGGGTGGCAATGGTGGATTAAATCTCTTCATTGTAGGATTTAGCGGAAATCTTGTCTTTATAAACGATTTCGCCCACAACTGCGGCAAGAACTATGATGAATACGGCTATAGCGGTATTTACACGAGCGGAGGAAAAGTAATACTGGTAGGAAGCGCCGACGGCATTTGCAGCACCAATCCGGGCCTGGGCCTGCAGGACGCCTTCCTGGTGCGTTTTAACAGCGATTCCATAACCAACTCAGGTGTTCTATCCACCATCACCAATTGCTTTGCCGATACGCTGTTCTTCTGGGCCGTATCACAACACACCTACGATAAGGATGTGCATCTCACTTTTTACCCGAACCCTGTAAACGACAAAGCCCACCTGGAGATCAATTATAATCAGCAGGAAACACTTACCCTAAAGATCTTTTCTGTATTGGGAACAGAGATACTTCAAACAAAGGTTCAACCCAACCAAAAGAACGAGCTCGATCTTTCGGTTCTTGAAAATGGAAGTTATTTCCTGCAAATAGAGGACGCAAAAGGACAAAATCTATCTGTCCTCAAGTTTATCGTTTCTCATTAACTCTTTTACATACACATCGCGTACACGTTCCTGGTATCCAAAGCAACCCAGGAATGCCCAAAAGAAGTAAATTCTTCCTTTAAAACCAGTTACCAAAAGAAATAGAGCGCAGCCCTGACGGAGCGCGATGGTGGTGTGGCCGTGCGGAAGGAATCGCTCCTCCCGATAGCTATCGGGATGATTTTTTGCCTGCCCGACGTCACACAAACCCCAACAATGGCATGCGGGGTTCTTTTTCATCAAGGAAAAAGAACGTGTAAGGCTGTTTACACCGGAAACATCCTTCGAAGAATAATGCCGATACCTGAAAAGTCCAACTAAGGTCTTCTCCCTACGTTTACAGGGAAAATACTAAACTAGTTATTCAACATCACGGGCATCACCAGCATGAGCACATCTTCTGATGCATTCTCTTTCTTGGTGGGCGTGATGATACCGGCGCGGTTTGGCGCACTCATCTCAACCTGCAGCTCATCGCCTTCAATGTTGTAAAGCATATCCAGCAGGAATTTTGAGTTGAAACCGATCTCCAGGTCTTCTCCTGCATAGGTGCAGGTCAAACGCTCGTTGGCCTCGTTGGCAAAATCCAGGTCCTCGGCAGAGATGCTGAGTTGCGAGCCGGTGATCTTTAAACGGATCTGGTGCGTGGCCTTATTGGAAAAAACACTTACGCGTTTCAAAGCGCCCATAAAGGCCGCGCGGTCAACGGTAAGTTTGTTGGGGTTAGTTTTGGGAATAACCGCTTCGTAGTTCGGGTATTTTCCGTCGATGAGGCGGCAAACCAATGTGGTATGGCCGAATGTGAAAGAGGCGTTGGTCTTGTTATATTCAATGTTCACTACATCATCGGTTCCGGTCAATAAGTTCTTCAGCATATTGAGCGGCTTCTTGGGCATGATGAAAGAAGCGGCCTGACTGGCTTTCGAATCAAGGCGACGGTAACGCACCAGTTTGTGCGCGTCGGTGGCCACAAAAATCGTATCGTTCTCGGCAAACTGACAAAACACGCCGCACATGACAGGGCGCAGATCATCGTTGCTGGTGGCGAAAAGTGTTTTGGTGATCGCTGTTCCAAGAACATCCGTTTTCATCACGATGCTGGAAGAACCCTCCAGTTTCGGGTTGCGCGGGTATTCATCGGGGTTGTGGCCTGTAAGTTTATATTCGCCATTGTCGGTGCTGATCTTTACGCCGAAGTTCTTTTTATCGATAGAGAAAGTTAGCGGCTGCTCAGGGAAATTGCTCAGGGTATCAACCAATGGCTTGGCGGGAATACAAATGCTGCCAGAATCCTTTGCTTCCACCTTCAGGGTTGTTGTAACGGTGGTCTCCATATCCGAAGCCGAAACAACCAGTTTACCGGGCGCCACCTCGAACAAAAAATTATCGAGAATGGGAATGGTGTTGCTGGAATTCAATACGCCGCTGATCGATTTCAGATGTTTCAGTAATACGGTGGTGGATACAATGAAGTTCATAGACTTTTTGCTTTTTGCCCTCCAAAGTTACGCTATAAGCCAAAGCCGGATTTCAACATTAGGCACAGGTTTTCACTACTTTTTAACACGCTTCGGGCGGAAGTATGCCGAAGACTGAAAAAGCTTACCCCACGAATAAACCAGCACGCGCGCAAACTCCTTGTCGTTCTGGAATTTCATATACATGTTCTCGGGGTCGTAAGGCACCTTTACGCCATCTACATAATTGTTTTTGGGCAGCGGAGGCTTGTGGTAGAACTTGTACTTTTCAGTGCGATTCTGAACATCTGTAATGCTCAGTTCCAGGAAATGGTTGGTCTTCTTCACCGAATCGATCTCCTTTTCCTTCGAATGTGTGGCCCAGGCGTCTACGTAAAGCGACATGAAATACGAAAGATACTGCTGCACCGCCAGCGTATCGAAGATCACCATTTTCTTTCCGGACAAAGTGCTCACCGAAAAATCATGCAGTCCTTTTACATCAATGGTGAAAGAAGAATCGGGTTGCCCCACCACATCGAGTGTTACTTTTTTGATCTGGTTGGGTAAAAGGCTCATGACGTGCTGCGAACGCCACTCCGCCTCAGAGGTAAAGAATCGTGGCGTAAGCACTCCCACAAAACCAGGAATTTCCAATACGTAAACAGTTTCAAAAGGTTTGTCGGCTTTCGGGTCCTGCAGCAGTAAATGAGTTCCTTTAAGATCCATGGTCTCGTTGCCCACGTACCAAATGCGCGCCAGCTCATTATTGCAGTAGATCTCGCACTTTATGGATTGTGAGGACATCTTTTTAATCAGGTTCTCCTGCGCTTCCGCCGGCGCCGGGTAACGCACCTGTACATTTTTAAAAGTTTCCAGCAATAAAGCGATATCGTCCCTGCGGGCTGGATACCTGTCGTTCACGGTCCAATCCGACTTACCCTTACGCTCCAACGTCACCTTCCCTCCCAGTTTATCGGCTATGAAGATCTTGTTGATGCAGGAAGTATCCTCAATGGCAAAATCGGTATCCTTGCCGTCCAGTGTCTTGCCCTTGTTCTTTAAAATGACCATCACCGAAGGAATGATCACCAGTATAAAAACGATCAATATAATGCGTGCTCTTTTGTTCATTTTATTCTTTTTATTTAAAGCGATGTATGATCTGCTTCATTATTTACTTACACTGAATCTTCTTTTGCGAATAAGCGTGAGTATATAACCGGATGCCGCAACGATGAGCAGGGGAAAAAGCACGTTGTACATCTTCCACTTCATTGGGTCTTCATCTGTTTTTTTTCTGTCCAGCAAACGTAATTTCACTTCACGGGTGCGTATGCTCATCAGCTTGGGTCCGTCAATCAAATAATTCATGCAATTGAGCAGGAATGTTTTATTGGCGAAAGTTTGCTTCATGTACTTGTCGTAACCCAGTTCGTTCACCGCCATGGTTTGGTAATTGAACCCGTTCTTGATCACGTCTCCGTCAGAGATCACGATCTGCGCAGTGGGCAGACTTGTATTTCGGAAAGCGATGGCGCTGTCGTTGGCAATGGTATCGTTGATGCGGTTCTCGTAATTGGATGTGAAGGTTCCTTCCAGCAACACGGCCATGGGTTTATTTCCGTCGTTGAATTTTTTCTCGTTCAGGCGATTGCTCACCATCGCTAAAGCCACACGCGCCGGCACAGCCTGCGTTCTCGAATATTTGGATGAGGCCAGTAACACGGTTTTCTTCACGCCTACCGCTTTCACCGTATCCAGCGTTCCGGCAAACTCAAAACGTATCAGGTCCAGGTTCTTTACAATGGGATGATCTGATGTGGGCAGCACCAGCGGCTTATAGATCCATGGGAACATCTGTATATCGGGCTGGCCGCCTTTGAATCCGCGGTTCACCGGTATAGCGCCGCATTGCATATCCTGCACCAGGGCCGGGTTCACGCGAACCCCGTAACTGAACAGCATATCGTTCAGGTTGATGTTGTTCTCCAGCCCCAACGTATATCCCTTTAAGTTCAGTGAATCCGTATTGGTGTACACAGGCTCCAAACACCAAAGCACTTTCCCCCCGTGCATGATGAACTGGTCTATCACAAATTTATCTCTTTCATTGATCACCGTGTCGGGCCAGGCCAAAATAATGGCCGAGTAAGGCTTCAGTGAACGCAATCTTCCTCTGATGCGCATGAAATCCACATCGTAATACTCGTTCAAAGCAAAATACATATCCTTCGTTTGGTTCGTATCCAGTTCATGGTGACCACGCACAAAGGCTACACGCGGACGAATAGGTCTTTGAATTTTGCGAATGGTGTTTGAAAGTCCATACTCCAGAGTTTCTACCGAATTGTTCACGCTGATGGCCTCTTCCATGCCCACCTGCTGCTTGAAGATCTGCCAAACTGCCTCCTTGCCCTTGTAATACACCACGGCGCCCGGGAAAAGCACCTGCCGGTTCTGCCCTTTTTGCGATTTACTGCGGTAATCGTATGGATCAATGCCTTTCTCGTAAAGCTGTCTTTGAATGCTTACCAGTTCTTTCTCGTACTTTGGATCGTAGATATTGATGAACTCGTAATCCAGTCCTTTTTTGGCGTACACGCGAAACTCGTCCATCATCTCCTTGGCTTCGTTCTTCAATCGCGTGAAAGAGGAATTGAAATCCCCGGCCAGGTACACTTTCATGTAGACGTGATCATCAAGATTCTTGAGCATATCCACCGTTTCTGCGTTGAGCGTGTACCTTTTTTCGCTGGTGAGATCGAAGCGCTTGAAGTAATAAGAGCCCGCGTAGTTAAGCAGGAGAAGAATAACAAATGTGGCAAGTAATTGCGTGATGTGGCGTGACTTCACGCTTTTGCCTTCCGCTTTTTCGGCTCCCGTCTGCCATTTGCGTTTTTCGAGCACGAAACGGGTTAAGAGGACAAAGAAAGCAACCAGGCTGGCAAAATACAGGAGATCTCGCGTATCAATTACTCCCCGACTGAGCGATGCGTAATGCGAACTGATGCCTAAGGCGGCGATGAAAGGTTCGAGTTTGCCCGCCATGCCCGAAACCGCGAAATATTCGAAACCGCTGAAGCAGAGGAAGCACATGGCCATTGCCAGGATGAAGGCGATGACTTGGTTATCGGTAAGTGACGAAGCAAAAATACCTATGGAGACAAAACCGGCGCCGAGTAAAAGGAGGCCGATGTATGAACCCCAGGTACCGCCCGAATCGATATTGCCGGGAGGATAACCCAGTTTGTAGACTGAGTAGTAATAAAAAAGCGTGGGAAGCAAAGAGACCGCAACAAGCGCCACTCCTGCAAAATATTTAGCCAGTATAATTTGGAGCTCCGTAAGCGGACGAGTGAACAAAAGCTCGATGGTTCCTGTTTTTTTCTCCTCGGCAAAGCTACGCATGGTGATGGCAGGAATAAGGAAAAGGTAAACCATGGGAGCGATAGAGAACAAAGGATCTATGCTAGCAAAACCATTATCCAGTATGTTAAAGCCACCCGTGCTCTCCGACCCGATGATCCACAAAAAAGTACCCGTAATGGTCAGGAAAACTCCGATCGAGATATAACCTGCCAGCGAGGTTAAGAAGCTTTTGATCTCTTTCAGGAAAAGTGTGTACATATACACTGCAAAAATAGCATTTTTAAGGCATGAGAGCCGGCTTTTTTACCACGTTATTAACCAGTTATGTGTTAAAAGCCGCCAGATATAAAGTTGCTCATTTAGTAAATCATTTTATGGGTTTAGCCGATAAGTGTCTCCTCTTTATTTTCAATTTTTGATTCATGCCTGTTAAAATAATACATCCACTATTCATCTTTGCTATAATAGTCCTATCTGCATGCAAGCAACCAAAAGTAAATAGACCTACTAAAACTACTTTTTATTTTATAACTCAAGGCAAGGAACGCTATACTGACACCTTAGAAAATAAAAAGGAGCTTTCTCCTTATTCCTCTCCGCTTTATTCCGGTATCTTTGAATTCAGAGGTAAAAGACATTCCATTAGCTATTACATGGTGGACGGCCCGCCTACGGATGACGAAGGTTTTTGCTATACGTTAGATAGTTTGGGAGTTTTTTATTCTGCTAGTTTCGTATGGCCGGTTTATTCTTCTCTGGCAACAAATAATGATAGTTTAAACGAACTGATTTGGACTGCCAAAGATCATATTATTCGTGATCCCCATTATCATTGCTACCAATGCAATAATTTCGATCAACATAAAGAATTAATTGCAAAACCTGAGTAGTGTGGCCGGTTTAGCGATTTACTTCCCTCACCCAATACAATTACGTACCGGTCTTCAAAATCACACAAGAATGCCCGAAAGAAGTTTGATTTTACTTTTTTGATTAATGCTGGAAAGAAATAGAGCGCAGGCCCGACGGTGCGCGATGGTGCTGTGCCCGTGGGCAGGGATCGCTCTTCCCGATAGCTATCGGGATGATTTCTTTTGTTACTTTTCTTCATCAAGGAAGAAAAGTAAGCCGGGCTGCTTACACCGGAAACAACCTCCGGAGAAAACTGCCCGGGTTTAGTAGAGTCCACACCGCTGTTCACTCGACACTGGTCAAGCCTTGCATAAACAGCCTGCAACTTTCATAGAGAGATATTCCATCTAACACCTCCCCCTACCCCCTCCAGCGGGGGACAAACTACAGAACAGCCAAAAATTGCAATACAAAAATTCCCAAACATCCTTAGATTTGCCAAAACAATATTATGTCAACCAACACCGTAAAATTCCACAGAGTACTCAAAGCAAGTCCCGAAAAAGTATATCGTGCATTTACCGAAGCAAAGGCCATGGCCGCCTGGATACCGCCTTACGGCTTCTTAGCCGAAGTTCATTCTATGGACGTGCGCGTGGGCGGTTCTTATAAAATGTCCTTCACCAATTTCACTACCGGCAACAGTCATTCCTTCGGAGGAAAATACCTGGAGTTAAAGCCCAACGAATTGCTCAAATACTCCGATAAATTTGATGATCCCAATTTGCCGGGAGAAATGACCACCACCGTTTCGCTCAAAAAAGTTTCTGTAGGCACAGAGGTAAACATTACCCAGGAAGGCATCCCCGCCATGATACCCGCTGAGCTATGCTATTTAGGCTGGCAGGAGTCATTAGATAAACTGATGAGACTGGTTGAGCCGAATATACCGGAAGGGTGAGACTCTGATCGTATTCACCCAAAAGGTCCCCACCCGCATTCAAAACAACACAAGAATGCCCGAAAGAATCGCTACATTTCTTTTCTGAGCGATGTCGGTAAGAAATAGAGCGCGGGCCCGACGGAGCGCGATGG
The DNA here is from genome assembly GCA_964387075.1 of uncultured Flavobacteriaceae bacterium. Taxonomy (GTDB): domain Bacteria; phylum Bacteroidota; class Bacteroidia; order B-17B0; family Aurantibacillaceae; genus PALSA-968. Next base: position 379,155 of record CAYLVB010000004.1, on the reverse strand, counting down.
TGCTGTGCCTGTGCGGAAGGGATCGCTCCTCCCGATAGCTATCGGGATGATTTTTTGTGCCGAAGGCATCCCTACGGGGCTTCTTTTTCATCAAGGAAAAAGAAGGTGCAAGGCTGCTTACTCCGAAATCATACTCCGAAGACAAATGCCAATCATTTAGTCGGTCACGCAGTGCCGTTCCCTAAAAACCCCGCGCCCGGAGCCCAGCAATCCAGATACAATCCGGTTCAAAATCGTACCTTCACCCCATGTCCTCTTACTCCCCCGGTCACTGCAACATTTCAGGCGCGCAATTGCTCAAGCGAAAGCGCTTCGCGGCCAAATGTTTGGGCTTAACAGTTTGGGCCATCGCCCTCATTCAGATATTCGGTTTCAGCAAATGGTGGCGCTTGCCCATGGTTATTTTGTTTACACTCTCGGCCATAGGCATCCAGCAGGTGTACTTTAAATTCTGCTACGTCTTCGGCCTCAAAGGCCTATACGGAGAAGAGGTAGGCAAAACCAAAACCGTAGAGGAAGAAGAATACCGCCGCGCCGATAAAGAAAAAGCCAAGAGGATGATCTTTAGTAGCATCCTTATAGGAATTTTACTTACGGCTATCTATTTCTTTCTGCCGGTGTAGTTTTTATACAACCCCTCAACGCCAAATAAAACCAAATCACTATATTTGGTAAACAAAATAGCCACTACCATGAAAAAGATCCATTTACTTGTAAGCCTGGCCATCATTTCCACATCTGCAAGCGCACAGTTCTACAACAACGCCTTCAAGATCCAATCCTCCAATACCGAAAGGGGTATGCGTGTTACCACCGACAATTCGGGCAGTGTCATCACCACCGGTTCTTTCGGAGGCATGGCCGATTTCGACCCGGGAACAAATGCCGCCAACCTTACTCCGGGCGGCACTGCGGAAGACGTATACATTGCGAAGTACGATGCATCGCTTAATTACACCTGGGCTGTTAAATTCGGCACCAGCGGCTCTGATTTTCCGTATGCTTTGGCAACCGATGCGTCAAATAATATCATTGTGGGCGGCGATGTTTCTACAAACAGTCGTGATGGATTTGTAAATAAATACGACGCAGCCGGTAACCTCACCTGGTCTATTGCCATTGGCGGCGTTAATAAGGATGTGGTGTACGGTGTAAATACGGATGCGGCTAAGAACGTATATGTGACCGGCTATTTCAGTAATACAGTTGATTTTGACCCGAGCGCTGCAACCTATACACTTACATCTAATGGCGGCAGGGATATATTCCTGGCCAAGTACGACTCCAGCGGAAATTTCCGGTGGGCGTTTAATATGGGGGGGACTATCAGCACCGCCTATGAAGAAGGCGGCCAGGATATCGTAATTGCAGGGCCTAATATCTACCTTACCGGTAATTTTGAAGGAACGGCGGATTTTGATCCTATTGGAACAAATACACTCACCTCAAACGGCAGTCTGGATATTTTTGTGGCTAAATACGATACAAGCGGCGCTTACATCTGGGCCTTTGGCGTAGGTTCTTCTACAAAACACGATTATTCGTATGGCATAGACCTCGACGCAGCGGAGAATGTGTATATCACCGGCGGTTTCGAAGAAACAGTTGATTTTGATCCTTCCGGTTCATCCGCAACGCTTGTTTCGGCTTCGGTGAACGCACAGGATATTTTTGTGGCAAAGTACAGTTCAGCGGGCGCTTACCAATGGGCCTTCCGCGTTGGAGGTAATACAGGGGTTGACGATCATGCTTTTGATATTGAAGTAACGGCAGGCGGCGACTTTTATATTTGCGGTGAAGTATGGGGACCCGCGGATTTTGATCCTTCAGCCGGCACGGCCAACATCAACACCTCGAACGACCAGATCTTCTTCGCCAAATATACCGGCGCGGGAACTTTTGACTGGGCTTTTGAGGTCGGCTCAACCAGTGGCAATGGTTCGGCCGACAATGGCAACGGGGTGCACGTGGGAAGCAACGGAATGCTGTATGTTACGGGAGATTTTTCGGGAACTGCCGATTTTGATCCAAACTCGGGTACAGCCACCATGACCTCAAGCGGTGGAGACGCTTTTGTGGCAGCTTATGGAACGGCGATCAGCGACATAGGCCCGGTTGCATCGGGGCACAATTCTGCAAAGGCTTTTCCGAACCCTTCAGCCGGCGAAGTGAATTTTACCTGCACAACAGCTGCTAATGAAACCTGGGACCTGGATATTACCGATGTAACCGGTAAAACCATTTTAAAATTTGTAGGGATACGCACAAATACGCTAACCCCCGACCTAAAAGATCTTAAAGCAGGTGTGTATTTCTATACGATCAAAACAAGTACAGGCGCGCTTACAAAGAAGTTCATCATTCAATAAACGGGTCGTATGAGCCAGCCATTCAACTACAACCAGCACATGGACATCAAGTACAAACACCTGGAGGTGATCGATGTTCCGCAAATAGTAAAAGAGAATAAAGAGAAATGGTTCAACCAGACCCTCACGCAGATCAACGACAGCGTGGCGCGTATCGGTATTGTTGAGGGTGAATACCACTGGCACAAACACGATAACGACGATGAGTTCTTCTTTGTGCTTAGCGGTCAGCTTTTAATTGACATTGAAGGGAGAACTATTGAATTGAACCCGAACCAGGGAACAACCATTCCAAAAGGTGTAATGCATCGTCCACGCGCTCCTATAAAAACCGTAATGTTAATGGTTGAGACGAGCGCTATCGATCCTATTGGGGATTAGTGCACCCCCTCGTCAACGTCGAGCAAGCTCGACTGTTATGACAGTCCCCCTTCAAAGGGGGACAATCTAATACAAATACAGGCTGTTGGCTGCTAAGTTGTCCCCCTGCAAGGGGGACCGTAGCGACTGAAAGTCGCGAAGAGGGGGTGGGCTGTTCAGAGTTGCACCACCTCCAGCGGCAGGTAAACCAAAAACGCTTTCACCTCTTTACCGGAAATATTTTTTAATGCGTATCGGTATTGCTCGATCTGCTTTACATGTGAACCCTCTTTGAGGCCCGTTTTAAAATCGATCACAGCGAGGTGATCTTCTAAAATTACTACGCGATCGGGACGAACCACTTCTCCGTCGTTCATGAAAAGCTCAGTTTCGTTCTTTATGCGCGCTCCCGCTGAGAAATAAGGGGCCAATAAAGACTGCGCGGTGAGTTCCATTATAGTTACCTGCAAAGTATCAGCCTGCTCCGCATTTATATTTCCCTGCAACAAGGCCTTTTGAATGGCAGGAAAGACATCCTCCTGAGTTTTTATCTCAGCTAAAATATTGTGAATGGCTATACCAAAGAGGCGGCGACTACTGCTTGTATCCTCATGATCGCTGAGCTTGATCGTTACGGCCTCGTGCAGCGGACGATAAGAAGCGTGTTGCAGCATGGGAACATCTTTGAGTGGCTTTTGTTCCTTTTCTGTTATGTATCCAGTTTCAAAAATATTTTCCGTAGCAGGCATGTCCAGTTTTTCAGTAGCAAAATCGTGAAGCCAATGACCCGTCGTCCTGAATTTCGCAGTATCACGGGCTATCAAATGAAGTTCGTCCACGGCGCGGGTGCAGGCCACGTAAAGCAAATTCAGGTTGTCGAGTTTTTGCTTTTGCTCTTCTTCAGTAGATTGCGGTTCAAAAACGGTTTTCTTCAGCGCGCCCCCGGTTTTTACCAGGGCTACAGGTAATTCCGGGATCTCTTCATGTGTATCGATCAAAATATCCTGGGCCCTGTCCACTTTCCAGTCAGCAAACGGGAAAATAACAACCGGGAATTCCAATCCTTTGGAAGAGTGAATGGTCAAAACTTTTACCGCGTTGGTATTGGCCGGGATCTTTACAGAGAGGTTATCGCTCTTTTGCTTCCACCAGCTTAAAAAAGCAAACACAGAATTACTCTCTTTCTGCGCAAAATTAGACACCTCATCAAGAAAGAAATTGAGGTAAAGCGGGTTACGACCCTCGAGCTTGAAGAGACGTAATGTTTCCGTACAAAGTTCGAAAAGTGAGAGTGCGGTTAAAGCGCTTACATCAAGTTGAATTCCGAGCTTTGAGAGCACGTCACGCAAAACATATGGCTCAATAGCTACGCTATGAATGATCGTATGATCGATCGCGGAATAACCTGTCTCTTTGAGGTAAGTAATGACAGAAGCCGCGGAAACGCTATCATTCGGATTAATGAGCCAGCCCAGGAAAGCATTCACAAAATTCACTTCGGGACAGTTCTTCAGTAACAGTGAATCCGAAGAAATAACAGGAACACCCTTTTGAAGCAAAAAATTAGCGATCTCGTTGCCATTTTTATTCTTCCTGACAAGAATAGCAATATCTGAGAAGCGGTAACCTTCCTTGATGGAGCTTTCAATTCGTTCCTGAACGAGCTGCAGGGTCCTTTCCCCAGCTTCTTCCCCGCCTGCCACTGCAAGGCCATCGCCCGGGCGGGCAGGCTTCTCTCCGCTAACAAAGTTCATACTGATCCTTCCTCCCTTTTTGGAAGCGGCCTCCTGCGCGCTGTGATCGTACACTTTTTTATAAGAACCATCGAGCAAGCGGTCAGCCAAAAACTCAAAAAGCGAGTTATTGAACTTGATCACTTCCTCGCAGCTTCGCCGGTTCGTGTTCAGGTGCTTTTCGGTATATTCACTTTCCAAAGCGCGCTGCTGCTCTTCTATCCAAACGCTTTTATCCTTGTTCTCAACCCTCGGCAAATTAGCAAACTGCTCAACATCGGCCCCGCGCCAGCGATAGATCGATTGCTTCCCATCGCCCACCACCATGCAGAACTTCCCTTCCGAAAGCGAATTATGCACCAGCGGTAAAAGGTTCAGCCACTGAAGTGCCGAAGTATCCTGGAACTCGTCGACCAAATAATGCTTGTAGCGGTCGCCAAGCCTTTCGTAGATGTAAGGCACAGGCTCCTGGCTAATGAAAGTAGATACGGCCTTATTGAACTCTGAAATAAAAACAATGTTCCGCTCGGCCTTGTATCTGTCAACGAGTATCTTCACTTCGCTTAGCACACAAAGTGCATTGATGTTCTTAAGCAAAGTGAGATACAAAAAGTACTTCTTACTGATCTCCTCGCGGTAATTCTCTATGGAATTAAATACATCTAGCAATTCTCCCTTGATGGAATCAATGGCCGCGTTAGCCGTCTTGCCCGTGTACCAATTATCCTCTCCTACTGTCTTCTGCACGTAGGAATTGATCAGTTTTTCATTCCCGTAATCTCTTTCTCTTATTTTCTTAAAATAGCCGAATATCCCGCTACCCTTCTGGAAGAAATCATCCGGGCTCACACTTTTCTTTTCAATAATCGAGTATGCCTTATCCGCCAACAAAGTGAACTTCGCTTCTATCTCGCGGGTCTTCCCTCGTAAAAATTCCTTCACCACTACCAGTTTATCCACCTGCTGTTGCTCCAGCAGCCCGGCACCGCTATGGTCCTTCTTCGATACCAGTATCGACTTAGAAAGGTCGAAGATCTCTTTCTCAATGTTCCAGTTCCTGTTCTCCTCAATTTTTTCTTCGGCGTACTCCTTCAGTAGTTTCTGCACCGCGTCATTTTCCAACATGCCGGTAAGCAAATTATCAATGGCCCACCACAACGGCGTCTCCTCATCCGTTTCCACGGTGAAGTTGGCGGGAAGTTTCAGGTCTAAAGAAAACCGCCTTACGATACGATACACAAAACTATCAATAGTGCAAACCGCAAAATCGGCGTACTGATGCAATAAATGCGTGTGCAATTCCCCGCAGCGGGTCTGCAGGTCGCCTTCAGAAATATGCATCTCCTTTTGCAGGTCGGTTGCCAGCGCCGTTTGTTGGGCGTTGGAAATTTCAAAAAGTGCTTTCAAGACCCGCTCTTTCATTTCGGCGGCGGCCTTATTCGTGAAAGTAACAGCTAAAATGTGTTTAAAGGAAGTACGCAATCGCTGTGGATCGGCAAGGGCCAGTTTCAAATACTCCTTCACCAGCGCATAGGTCTTCCCGCTACCGGCCGAAGATTTGTAAACCACAAAATTGCCCATTTATGCGAAGGTGAGTTTTTCTCTATTCAAATTCACGGTGATTCCGGTCACCAAGCATGCTGCCCGTATTTTGTTATTTGAGAATGGCATCACTTTAAGGAACTGAAAGTGATCTGATAAACGGTTCCCTTTTCCTCCAGGCGTTTGATCTCTCCATGCAATTGATCCACCAGCATTTTTATAAGCTCCATCCCAAAAGTGGTATGGGCCCCGTCAATGGCAACGGCAGAGCCCTTTCCATTATCTCCAATGACCATGCGGTATGCATTCGCGCCCTCACGGTACATCCTGAAGGTGATCACATTTTCCTGTTCACCTTCCTCAAAAGCGTATTTCAGCGAATTAGAAATGATCTCATTGATCAACAACCCAACCGGTATCAAAGTATCCAGGTCAAGCTTGTCAACATTCACTTCGGTTTCATACCTCACCACGAATTTGGTCTGATACGTATCTCCCAGTTGTTTGATGAGTTTTTTTATGTACTCGTTGAAGTTGAGGGCCGACAATTCATTGGTCTCATACAAACGCTCGTGGATAACGGCCATGGCATAAATGCGGTTCTGGCAATCCTTGAAGATATCGAGCATGCGCTCATCATGTATGTAGAACTTCTGCAGGTTCAGCAAACTGTTGATCACCTGCAAATTGTTCTTCACCCGATGGTGCACCTCTTTGAAGAGGATCTCGATCTCGTTCTTCTGCTTCATGATCTCACCGGTACGCAACTTCACAAGATCTTCCAGCTTCTGGTTTTCCTCCTCCATCTTCCTGGTACGATACTGCAGCAAAGCATAAACGCTTATTCCAACAAGGGCCAGCACAAAAAGATAGAACCAGATGGTGCGCCAGAACGGGCGCTTCACCGTGAATGGGTATTCTGCCATAGAGAACACCGCGGCGGTTGAACTATAAGCTTTCACTTTAAAAACATAGGAGCCGGGCTGCAAATTGGTATAGGTGGCCTCGGTCTCCTCCGACTTGATCCAATCTCTGTCCAAACCTTCCAGCATGTACTCGTACCTGATCCTTTTAGGAGAATACAGATTTATCCCTACGAACTTAAAGCTCATGCTGTTCTTGTTATAGGGGAGCGATAGATCCTCTGGTAAATGGAACCAACTATTGGTCTGGTAACCATCCTTCTCAAAATCATACTGCTGCGAAAAAAGCTTAACGCCCGTGATATGCAGCTGTGGCTTGTTCTCAATGTTCAGGTCCTTATCAGGGGTGTAGGCAATGATCCCCTTGATGGTGCCGAAATACAAATTTCCTTTACTGTCCTTTGCTACCGCGCGGCTATTGCACTCAATTCCTTTGAATCCTTCGTAATACGAATAGTTCCTGATGCTGATGATCTCGCCGGAAGGGGAAGGCTCCACGCGATCGATCCCTTTGTTTGTTCCCACCCACACATTTCCCTTTTTATCGCTGATCAAAGAATAAATGGTGGAAGAGGCCAGTCCATCCTGCTGGGTAAATGCTTTGAACTCAAGCCCGTTGTAACGCACCAGGCAACGGTCGGTTCCGAACCAGATATTGCCATGCTTATCCTCGGTAATAGAACCAATGTAATCATTACAAAAACCGGAAGCATACTTGAAGTTGACTACCTTGCCGCCCGCGCCGGCCTTTATGCAATTCACACCATTACCTGTACCTATCCAAAGATTATCCCTGCTGTCCTTCCACAACGTGTGAATGTGATTGTGCGAAAGCCCGTTCGAATCGGTATAGTGCGTAAGCTGCTTATTCTTGTAATGATAAAGAAATTGTCCGCCTGTTCCAATCCACATCGAATTATCTTTTTCTATCCAGATAGAACGCGCAGAAACTTTATCGGGCAAAAAGGTAGCCTTCTGTACTTTATTTCCAACGATCGAAAAAAGTCCGCCTGCACTCGCCGCCCAGATCACACCGGTGCAATCCTGCGCCAGCGCCCGGATGAATTTATTGCTTAACCCATTCTTCTCGTCAAATAGGATCTCTTTATCCCCGTCATAGCGAATGATGCCAATGCCCAAAGGCGCGGCCCACAAATTATCATCTCTGTCGCAAAGCACGCCAAAAATAGAAGTGCGGTCAAAACCATCAATATTATCATAGTATACGAAAGGCGCCGGGTTGTATTTGATGATGCCGTTGCCATCGGTACCAAACCAGATGTTTCCCGACCTGTCCTCGCACACTGTTGTAACAGCGTTACTTTTGAACCCGGATTTGCGGTTGAAGAAACTGAGCTTGCTTCCGTCAAATCTTCCTACGCCAAAACCCGAGGTGCAGATCCATAAAATATTGCGGTTATCGAACACCAGGTTCTGTATCAACATGCCCTCAAGTTCTTTGTTTCGTTCGTAGGGAATGATCTCGTAAGAACCATTCGGTTTTTTTGTAAGAATAAAGAGTCCGTCCTTCTCCGTAGCGAACCAGATATTCCCTTCCTTATCCTGCGCGATGGTATTGATGCGCGATTTGATCTTGAAAAGCTGGCTGATATTGATCCACTCGTAGTAATTGTACAGGTGCAGTTCGTTCTCGGTCAAAAACCACATGTTCTGCAGTTTGTCGCGCAAAATACTTTTTATGCCGTTCTTGATATTGAAGATATCTTCCTTGATCGGCGAAACCATTTTACTCTCGATGACGTTGAGCCCGGCGTTGGTGGCCACGTACATCTTATTGTACTTATCGCAGCAAAGCGCGCGAACGCCGTTTGCCGACAACCCATCCTCAGAAGTGAATCCTGCGAAGCTTTTCCCATCGTAGCGCGCCACGCCGCCCCAGGTAGTACCAAACCACATGCTGCCGTTCTTATCCTCTTCTACCGCCGTAACAATGCTGCCGGGCATTCCCGATGTCTCGTCAAATACCTTGAAATTGATCCCATCGAATTGCGCCACGCCACCACCCTGCGTACCTATCCAGAGGTAGCCGCGCGAGTCTTCCTTCATGCAATTGATCTGCGCCTGAGGCAGGCCGTGCTCTAAAGAGATAAGTTCGAAATTATAGGTCTGAGCGCTGACCCACGCTGAGAAAAAAAAACAGGACGCTATTGCTGAAAATAGCCGGTTGCGCATAATGCTTAAAGGTACGATTTATAATACAAAAAAGCCGTCAAAACGCATATTTCGACGGCTTTGTGTATAAAATTACGTGTTTTACAGTACTACTTCTTTTACTTCGTAGCACTTAAAATCGCCCGATTGCCCGAGATAATCCGATTCCAAAGTAACAAGACCTATTTTCTTAACCTGGTCGCGTGTCAATGGGCGCTGTGTTTGCCATTTTCCGTCGTCAACCGATTTTAATTCCACTTCCTTATTTAAAAGCACTTTATTAAGCTGGTTCTGGGTTAAAAATACCATACTGTTGATATCGTCTTCCTCGTTCTCCTCGCTGGCTTCATAGATGGTACCCACAAGCTTCAGTTTAGGAACATCAGGTTTGTAATTGAATTGCACCTCGGTGTCCTGGTTTAGCTCCACGTACTCGATCCCTGTTATGTGTATCTGTGCCATTTCTATCTAAAATTTTAGCCCGCCCGTACCGAACGGGACCAGTTATATGTTAATGCCACGAGGTACGTTCGGGCGCGGCAAAATTACGAAGAGCTCCCCGTTATACCAAAGGGTTTTAATAAGTTGTTTAAAGTTATTTGGCTGACTGTAAGTCACTTAAGGCCAAAACAAGTTTAGCTTACTTTTAGGCTTTCCAGGTACGTGTTCACATTGCTTTCCACGCGGGCGGGCAGGCTGTCTGCCGCATAACGCACGAACTTCTCGCCGGCCACCTTTTCGTAAAGTTCAATATAGCGCTCAGAGATCTGTTTCACTTTTTCCTCGGTCATTTCAGGCACTTTTTGCCCATCCTTACCCTGGAAGCCATTTTCGATCAACCACTGGCGTACAAATTCCTTGCTCAACTGCTTTTGCTCCTCCCCCTTTTTTTGGCGCTCTTCGTAACCATCCAAAATAAAGTAGCGGGATGAATCCGGGGTATGTATCTCGTCGATCAGGTAAATTTTACCGTCATCGCCCAAACCAAACTCATATTTTGTATCCACAAGGATCAGACCCATTTCTTTCGCTATCTCGGTACCGCGTTGGTATAAGGCTCGCGTATATTTTTCCAATTGCTCGTAATGCTCTTTGCTTACGATCCCGCGCTTCAAAATATCTTCCCGGCTGATATCTTCATCATGACCTACACTGGCCTTGGTGGTTGGCGTGATGATAGGTTCCGGAAGTTTATCATTCTCTTTCATTCCTTCCGGCAATTTCACTCCGCAAAGTTCGCGAAGACCGCTTGCATAAGTTCTGGCAGCGTGACCCGCAAGGTAACCGCGTATTACCATCTCTACTTTGAACGGAGTGCACATTCTTCCCACAGTAACAACAGGATCGGGACTGGCAAGCACCCAATTGGGAACAATATCTTCGGTTGCCTTTAAAAACTTAGAAGCGATCTGGTTCAGCACTTGTCCTTTGTAGGGAATTCCTTTTGGCAACACCACATCAAAGGCGCTGATGCGGTCGGTTACCACCATCACCAGGTATTTATTGTCGATGGTATACACATCACGCACTTTCCCTTTGTAGAACGCTGTTTGTCCCGGGAATTTGAAATTTGTTTCTGTGAGTGCGTTCATATGGTTGGTTTGTTTTTAGTTCTTTTCTTCTTCGTAGCGCGCCACGATCTCCTTCACCAAACGGTGGCGAATGATATCCTCGGCCTGCAGGTAAATAAAATCAATGCCCTTGGCTCCCTTCAGCAAATTTACAGAATGCACCAATCCCGACTGCTGGTTCTTTGGCAGATCAACCTGTGTCAGATCGCCGGTGATGATGAACTTGGCGTTATTCCCCATCCTCGTCAGGAACATCTTCATCTGGCTCTGCGTGGCATTCTGAGCCTCATCCAAAATAACAAAAGCGTTATCCAGAGTTCTGCCGCGCATAAAGGCCAACGGCGCAATTTGTATCACGTGGGCCTCGAGGTATTGCGCCAGTTTATCACTGGGTATCATGTCATACAACGCGTCGTATAAAGGCTGCATGTAAGGATCGAGCTTCTCTTTCATATCGCCGGGCAAAAAGCCCAGGTTCTCCCCTGCTTCTACCGCCGGCCGGGTCAAAATAATGCGTTTCACTTCTTTGTTCTTCAATGCTTTCACCGCCAGGGCAACCGCTGTATAGGTCTTGCCACTACCGGCAGGGCCCACCGCAAAAAGCATATCGTTCTTTGCAATAGACTGCACCATCAGCATCTGGTTGGGCGTGCGTGCTTTGATGGCTGTGCCGCTTACGCCAAACAAAATAATGTCGTTACCTATTTCTTCTTTTTCTATGATATTCTCGCCGGCCTGTCCCAGCAAACGCTCCAGGGCCTGCTCGGGCAAACCTCCTGTTTTGTGATAATGATCGGAGAGCAGTTTGAACTTTTTCTCAAAACGCTTTATCTCATCCGTATCTCCCACCAGTTTCATATCATAGCCACGGGCCACGATACGCAGTTTAGGGAAATGCTTTTTGATGATGTTCAGTTTCAGGTCGTTCACGCCATACAGCTCCACCGGTTCAAAATCGTCAATGTGTATGGTCTTTTCCGACATTTTATGCTTGTTTACAAGTCTGTTGATCAAAAGATACGACCCGCAAAAAGTGCCACAAAATTATGTAGTATTTTTACAGAAATCTTAGCATTTTACTAACAAATATGCCACTCTTTACCCTTACCAGCGACCTCGGAACGAAGGATAACTACGTGGCTTTGGTGAAGGCAGAGATATTGAAAAGCAGCCCCGACACACCTGTAATTGATATAAGCCACGAGGTAGAGAAGTTCAACATCATGCAGGCCGCCTATATTTTCGGGAATGCTTACCGCTACTTTCCGGAGGGCACTTTTCATTTGGTGGGCATTCGCAGCCATACCCGAAGCAAGCGCATTTTATACGTGGAGGTGCATAAACAGAAGATCATTTGCCTGGATAACGGCTTTTTTACCATTTTGCCCGAGATCTTCGATGCGAAGGTGTTCTCCTTGTCGGAAAAAGAATTCCCTGTTGGACTTTTCTTTTTGCGCGACAGCATGATCAAGGCCGCCGTACAATTGGCCATTCCGGGAAATGTAGAGAAGCTCGCCATACCCTGCACCGACCATATGCAATCGATGTTGTTCCAGCCAACCGCTTCCAGCGAAAGCATTGTGGGAAGCTGTATTTATATTGACAGTTACGGGAATGTGATCACCAACATCACCCGCCACTTTTTCGACCTGGTGCGCAAGAATAGAAAGTTCAAGATCATTTTACCAGGCGCGCAACTCAACAAAGTGGTGAACGATTACGCAGAGGCGAAAGAGAACGAAGCCTTAGCGCTGTTTAACAGCTTCGGTTACCTGGAGATAGCCGTGAACAATGAAAACGCCAGCAAATTCCTCTTCCACAAGAACAACCGGAATGAGATCAATGTGAACATTACGGTTCAATTCGAGGATTGAACAGCCGGCACAAGGAGTAGGTATAAGTTTAAGGAAAAATGATAATAAGAATCGTAAAAATGACCTTCGCTCCGCAACACGTTAGTGATTTCCTGAAACTTTTTGAGAGGAATAAAAAACAGATCGGCAGTTTTGATGGATGCATACACCTGGAACTCTGGAACGACAAAGAAAACCCCAACGTCTTCTTTACCTACAGCCACTGGAAAGACGAATCTTATTTAGAAAAATACCGTAATTCCGATCTTTTCAGTACAGTTTGGAATGAGAACAAGAACTACTTCTCGGCGAAGCCCGAAGCGTGGACGGTTGTGAAAGTCGGCAGTTAGCAGTAGGCAGTCCTTTTTCGCTTTCTGCTGTCCCTCATTCCGTCTCAAAACTGCCTGCTGCCGGCTCAAAAACTACCTACTGCTTGCAGTTTGGCACGATTTTCTATCTTTATGTCCTCTTATAATCTCTACTATGATCAAGAAAATCCTATTATCACTGGCTTGCGGCTCAGCACTTTTACTGAATGCCCAGGTGAATTACAAAACTTATCCGAACGATCCTTTTAAACTAAAAGAATACAAATTAAAGAACGGCCTCACGGTTTTGATGAGTGTTTACAAGGACTCGCCCCGCTTTTATTCGATGATTGCCACCAAGGCCGGCAGCAAGAACGATCCAAAAGATGCTACCGGGCTGGCTCACTACCTCGAGCACATGCTTTTTAAAGGCAGCGATAAACTGGGCACAAAAGATTTTGCCAAAGAAGAACCGCTGATCAACAAGATCTCTGACCTATACGAAGTGTATCGCAAAACCACCGACGAAGCAAAACGTAAAAGTATCTATCGCCAGATCGACAGCCTGAGTGGCGAAGCGGCCAAATTTGCCATTGCCAACGAGTATGATAAACTAACCGGCGGGCTCGGCTGCAAGGGAACGAATGCTTTTACCTCGAACGAACAAACCGTTTATATTAACGATGTGCCCAGCAACCAAATGGAGAACTGGCTTACTTTAGAGTCAGAACGTTTCCGCAAACTGGTACTGCGCATCTTCCACACCGAGTTGGAAGCCGTGTATGAAGAGAAGAACCGCAGCCTGGATAACGATGGAAGCAAGGTATTTGAAGCTTACTTTGCCGGAATGTTCAAAAACCATCAATACGGTACACAAACTACCATTGGCACGATAGACCACCTGAAAAATCCTTCGATGGTGGAGATCATGAAGTATTACAATACGTATTACGTGCCTAACAACATGGCGATCGTTCTAGCGGGTGATTTCGATCCCGACAAAACGGTGGCCATGATCGAAGAGAAATTCGCTTACATGAAGGCCAAGCCTGTTCCAACTTTCACCTTCACTCCGGAAGCTCCGATCACCGCGCCTGTCGAAAAACACGTGTATGGTCCAGATGCCGAGAACGTGATGTTCGGTTATCGCTTTGGCGGGATCAATAGTCCGGATGCCGATATGATCCGGTTAATTGCCCTCATGTTAAGCAACCAGAAAGCGGGCCTGTTCGATATCAACCTGAACCAGGAGCAAAAAGTACTGAGCGCGGTGGCCTTTGATTACCCGCTGATGGATTATTCTTCGCTGGCCTTCATGGGCAAAGCAAAGGAAGGACAGAGCATGGAAGAGGTGGTGAAACTGATGCGCGAACAGATCAATAACCTGAAAGAAGGGAAATTTGAGCAATGGCTGATCGACGCCAACATCGCTAACCTCAAACTGCAACTTACCAAGAACCTGGAAAGCAACGACGCGCGCGCTTACGAGATCGAGAACGCTTACACCTCCGGCGAAACCTGGGAGCATCACCTCGGTATGATCGACCGTGTCTCTAAGATCACCAAGCAGCAGATCATCGATTTCGCCAAAAAGAACTTCAACGACAATTACGTGATCGTGTACAAACATACAGGCGAGGACAAGAACATCCAGAAGGTGATCAAGCCGGCCATCACACCGGTTAGCGTGAATCGCGACGATCAATCTCCTTTCCTGAAAAGTTTGATGGAGAAAAAACCCGCCGAGATCGCTCCGCAGTTCGTTGATTTCAACAAAGACATCGCCCGGGCCAACCTAAAGAACGGGATCACCGTTCTGCACAATGCCAATAACGAGAACGCCACTTTTGAAATGTATTACACCTTCGATATGGGCAGTTCCAATAACCGCCTGCTTCCTATCGCTATCGAGTATTCCAAATACCTGGGAACGGATAAATATAACCCGGCGCAATTGCAGCAGGAGTTCTATAAACTGGCCTGCTCCTTCGACGCTTTCTCAACGGAAGACCAAACAGGACTGATCCTTTCCGGCCTGAGCGAGAATTTCCCGAAAGCCCTTGAGCTGATGGAAGAGTTGCTGGCAAAAGCAAAACCCGACCAGGAAGCTCTCAACGCCCTGATAGATGACCAGATCAAACAACGCAACGATGCTAAACTGAACAAACGCGCGATCCTCAACAGGGGCCTGGTGAACTATGGTACTTTCGGACCCGATAATCCTTTCACCAATGTTTTCACCGACGAGGAATTGAAAAAATTAAAAGCGGAGGAGATGGTAAAAGTGTTCAACGAAATCTCACAATACGAACATCGCATTTTATATTACGGTCCGCTGAAACAGGCCGAGCTCACGGCGGCTTTGGAGAGCAAACATTATAACAGGGCCTTAAAAAAACCGGAGCCTGTTCCCGCGAAGATCATTACTGAGCAAAAGACCGGCAACCAGGTTTACGTGGTTGATTACGACATGAAACAGGTTGAACTCGTGATGTTGGGTAAAGGAGAACCCTTCAACGACAAGATCATTCCTCAGGCCCGTATGTATAACGAGTATTTCGGCGGAAATATGTCGGCCATTCTTTTCCAGGAACTGCGTGAGTCGAAAGCGCTGGCCTATTCCGTGTCAGGCGGCTACAGGATACCTGTAAAGAAGGAGCGTTCCTTTTACCTGAGCACGTATATCGGCAGCCAGGTCGACAAATTAGCGGAAGCCACGCAAAGCATGACCGAACTCCTGAAGGAATTGCCCGCTTCCGAGATCACTTTCAATTCTTCGAAAGAAGCGGTGATCTCAGGCATTCGCAACGAACGCCTCACCAAAATGCAATTGCTGCTTACTTACGAGGGGGCGAGACGCCAGGGACTGAACTACGATATCCGCAGATCCATCTTCGACCAGGTTTCTGCAATGACCTTTGATGATGTGAAAAAATTCCAGCAGACCTACGTAAAGAGCGTACCGGTTACTTTACTCGTGATAGGAAAAAAGGAGCTTCTCGATCAGAAAACACTGGAGAAGTACGGAACTGTAAAGTATCTTACTTTGAAAGAAGTTTTTGGGTACTAACGCGTCAATCGATGCCTACAGCAGATTCGTCAATTCGTATGGCTGCTATTCTTATTTCGTAGCTAGTCAGGGAGATTGGTCTTGAACCGCTTGCCCATCCCTACGTAAAAGCAAAATCCTATGTTCAGGATGCCAACCGATTTATTCTCACCTGCGGTGGCTTGCGCCATATAATCCTGCAACCCGATGTTCTTGGCACTGAATGGCGTGAGCATATAACAATAAGAAGCGAACATCCCTATAGAAAAACTCTCTTCCACCGCGAAATTGATACTGTACTCCGGTTCGATGACGCCCGAATTATATTCTTTGGAGATCACCGGCGAACTGATCGGTCTTACACCTGTAAAAAAAGAATTGTTGTAGCCTACATTAAGTCCGAAACAGGAATGCGATCGTTGTGTGTGCGCCTTCATATAGGAAAATTTCACATACCCTGTATACAATTGCATGCGTGTGTCCAGGCTCGGAATGCGTTCCTGCGTAGAGATCAGGGCCTGCTTCACTCCCACCCCGATCGCAAAGCCCGTGAAAATACGCATGTTCAGCGAAGCATTCAATTCATAGATCCCCTTGAAAGTAACCCGAAAACCCTGGCTTTGAATTACGTTGGGAACGAGTGTAGCGGCACGAATGGACAAGAGTGACTCCTTGAACGTGAGATCACGCGTGTCGATAAAATCCCTTTCAATGACCTCGGTCTCCTGCGCGAAAGATGCGCCGGCACAAAAAATAAACACGAGTGTCCTTAAAATACGCCGCATTTGGTTCACTAAGATAGTATTAATTTGATCTTTTTGAAAGAAACGCTGATTTTAACTAAAAAGTGTAAGACCTGTTAATTAATGGTCTTGTCCATCACACGGAACCTCACCAGTTCCACGCTTTGCTTCTTACGACTCAGGATGGTCACTTCATAGCCGCCAAATATCTTCATTTCGTTCACTGCCGGAATACGGCCAAAGATATAGTTCACATAACCTGATACAGTGTCATAATGGGGGCTCTCTGTCAAGGCTATTGGCAAAGACTCGTTCACGTCTCCGAGGGTTGTATGTGCTTTCACGATGTATTCAGAATCGCTTTTCTTTTCAATATCGGGCTTCTCATCGTCATGTTCGTCGCGTATCTCGCCAACCAGTTCCTCTATGATATCTTCCATCGTAACAATTCCGGCGGTAGCACCAAACTCGTTGGTAACAATAGCAATTTGCGTATGCAGGCGTTGAAAATCGCGCAGCAGTTCATTTACCTTCATACTCTCGGGCACAAACTGGGCCGGGCGCATGATATCGCGAATGCTGTTGAAACGATTCTCGATCACCGCTTTTAAAAGATCCTTACTATTCAATATCCCTATTACGTTATCGATATCGCCTAAATATACCGGAAGCCTCGAATAACCTTCCTCCAGAACACGTTTTACTACCTGCTCACGGCCCATTTCAACATCAATGGCAACAATGCGCCCCGTCGGGATCATCACCTGCTTCACCATCCGGTCGTCAAAATCAAAAACGTTCTGGATCAGTTCGTTCTCCGAAGGCTTGATCGCCCCGGCCTCCTCACTTTCAGTGAGTATCATGCGCAACTCTTCTTCGGTATGACTCTCGCCACTCGCCGCTTTGATGCCCATTAAATTTAATATCAGGGTAGAAAAACGATTGATGAACCAGATAAAAGGACTGAACAGGATAAAGAAAATGCGAAGCGGCCAGGAAATGACCAAAGAAACACTGAGCGGGTTGCGGATAGCCATGATCTTAGGTGCAAGTTCGCCAAATACGATGTGCAAAATTGTTATAATGGTGAAACCAACCGGGATCGCAATGCGATGCGCAGTAACCTCACTTAGATTCGCATTGAAATATTCGAACATGCGGATGATCGACTTAGCCACCACATCTTCTCCCACCCAACCCAGGGCCAGGCTGGCCAGTGTAATACCCAATTGCGTTGCCGAAAGATATTTATCGAGGTTCTCTAAAATATGCGCCGTTACTTTAGCTCGTTTACTGCCTTTGCTCACCTTCAGTTCAACCTGCGAAGCGCGCACCTTAACGATGGAGAACTCGGCGGCCACAAAAAAACCGTTCAGCAACACCAGGAAGATCGTGAAAATATATCCTAGCAGCATACGATGGAGCGATAAAAATTAAGGGAACAAAAAGAAGTGTAATAACTGACTCGATAGTCCATGTTAAATTATTAGAACATAACAAAAATAAACAATATTTTTAACACCGCTTAAAGCTCTGTATGTTACGCTATTTCAAAGGCATTCTCAGTATAAAACATCCTAACAGCATTTACATGTACTCGGTCCTGGTGGGAGTTATATGCGGCGTGGCTTCCATGATCTTTTCTTTCCTTATGAACCTCCTGGAGGCCTTCTTTTTGTCGCTGCACACGCAAACACCCGCCAAAACCGACAATATTATCCAGAAAATTGAGTTTGCCACGCAACACACTTCCACTTCGCTCATCATTTTGTTCTTGCCCGCAATTGGCGGATTAATAGCCGGGTTGATCATTCATTATTTTTGCAAGGACGCGTCGGGAACAGGTACCGATGAGATGATCTACGCTTTTCACTTCAAAGATGGAAAAATAGACACCAAGATCCCTTTCTATAAAGGTATTGCAACCTTTTTTACTGTACCCACAGGCGGTAGCGGGGGAAAAGAAGGTCCGATCTCGCTTATCGGGGCGGGTATTGGTGTTTGGTTCGCCGACATAGTAAAAGCCGGCGCGCGCGCCAGGAGAACATTACTGCTTGCCGGCACAGCGGCCGGGCTCGGATCTGTTTTCCGCTCTCCACTAGGCGGAGCTTTGACCGCTGCCGAGATGGTCTACAAAAAAGATATTGAGAGCGACGCCCTCATTCCCTGCTTCATCTCTTCCGTAACCGCTTACCTGGTTTACATTTCCTACGCCGGTGCCGAGAGCCCCTTTCACGTGATCGATACGCATGCATTCTCTGCCAAGGAAATACCCTTCTACTTTTTATTGGGAGCATTATGTTTCTTATTTGGCTTCCTGTTCATCAAAGGATTCAATAATACCCGTACTCTTTTCGGCAAATGGAAATTACCTCCCTGGCTAAAGCCCGCTATCGGTGGTTTATTTGCCGGTGCAATAGGCATGCTTTTCTTTGAAGTAACCGGAATGGGCAATGATTTCCTGGAATTCGTTATTGCCGGGCATTACCCCGATTATTTCATTTCACAGGGAGCTTTGAGTGTTGCCTTTACCTGTCTCGCCATCGCTTTCCTGAAGATCGTCATCACCACGCTTACCATTGGTAGCGGGGGCTCGGCGGGAATTTTTGGTCCTTCGCTTTTCATTGGCGCCATGCTGGGTGCCGCCGTGGGTATATTCACACAAATTGCTTTTCCGCATCAACACGTAAGCATTGCTTCTTTCATGGTAATAGGCATGGGCGCGTTCTACGCGGGCGTGGCCCACGCTCCTATAGCCGGTATCATCATGATCATTGAGATGAGCGGGAACTACACGCTCCTCCCTGCCATCATCATCGTTTCTATTTTTACCTTCCTGCTCTCGCGCCGCATCTCTTTCTACAGGAACCAGGTTGATAACAGGTTTAAAAGTCCGGCGCACGCGTATAACATGCGCAGTGATGTGTTGGAGGCGACCTTGTTAAAAGAACAATTCCCCGAGTTCAGGAATTTAGCGGTGGTTGACGAGAATTGGAACTTCGACCAGCTAAAACATTACGCCTCCGAAACAGCCGCCAGCGATTTCGCGGTGATCGATAAGGACTGGAATTACAAAGGAATGATCTCGCTGCGCCTCATCAATGTAAAAAAAGAGGAAGCACTAAAACCCATCCGAAATTACATTCTATTGATACCTTCGGTGCAAAGCAACCAGAACCTGAGCGCCGCGCTGAATGTGATCCTTGAGAACGATATCGATAAAGTTGCTGTGCTCGAGAATGGCAAACTGGCCGGCTATGTGCGGTACCGCGACATCTTTGAGGCGTACAACAACAGCATGAAGCAGATGTAGATTATTAAAATTATTTTAGTACTTTCCCTTATTAAATTTCCCTTTGAGAACAAGTTCCTGGCTTCGATGGATATGTTTGTTCCTGCTTTTGGCAGGAATGAACGAGACTTTCTCTCAATCCAATAAGATCGACTCACTGCTCCCGCTCGTTAAAACAGGTGCCGACGATACTATTAAAACAAATCGTTTGCACGCCCTTTGCCTCGCCTATCAAAGCGCCGGCGATCTTGAGACAGCCTTATCCACCGAACAAAGAACGCTTGCCCTTGCTTTAAAACTAAAATGGAAAAAAGGCCAGTCAAAAGCTTATCATTCGATCGGGATCACGCATTATTACCTGGGCAATTATCCCGACGCGATGAAAAATTACCGGGAGGCTTTACAGCTAAGAAAAGAGCTGAACGATAAGTACGGCATGGCATTTTCTTACAACAACATTGGCGCTATTTACACCATACAGGCAAATTACCCGGAAGCACTGCAAAACTATTTCGCTTCCTTAAAGCTACGGGAGGAGATCGGCGACAAAAAAGGGATCGCCGATTGCTATAATAATATCGGGCATATTTACTGGTCGCAGGCCAATTACAGCGAAGCCCTCAAAAATCATTTTGCCGCTCTTAAAATAAGAACGGCCATTAACGATAGAACGGGCATAGCCAATTCGTATAATAACATTGCCAACACGTACATACAACTTGGCAATTATACCGATGCTTTTACAAACCATAACGCCGCTTTACAGATACGCATCGAAATCGGCGACCAGCAAGGCATCGCGGCTTCGTATAACAACATCGGGCTTATTCATTACCAGCTTGCGCTCGGTTTGCAAAAACAAGGCGCCGGCCCCGATTCTATCCGGGAAGAATTGCATAAGGCCTTAAAAAATTATAGCGCCGCGCTTCCATTACAGGAACAGATCGGCGACAAGGACGGGAAAGCGGCCACCCTGGTGAGCCTGGGATTAGCACATAACCGTTTACAGAAAACAAGAGAGGGAAAAAATTACTTCAACCAGGCCATTGCCATAGCCAAAGAAATAGGTAGCAACCAACGCCTCAAGGAGGCCTACTTTGGACTGGTTGTGCTGGATAGCCTTGTTGGCGATTACAGATCGGCCCTGGCACATAACAAATTGTTCATTGCATACCGCGACAGCATCGATAATGCTGAAACAAAAAAGAAAACCATTCAGAACGCGATGCAGTATGAATTTGAAAAGAAAGAGTTACGCGCCAAAGCCGAACAGGATAAACTGGATGCGCTTAACGCCGAGGAAAGATCAAAGCAAAGGATCATTATCTATTCCGTTGCCGGTGTCCTGCTTTTAGTGATCGTTTTTTCGGTATTCCTGTACAAACGCTTTCGGGTTACCACCAGGCAGAAAAAGATCATTGAGCACCAAAAGTTGCAGGTAGATAAGGCCTACGAGAGCCTGCACGAGCGTAATAAAGAAGTGCTGGACAGTATTTACTATGCCCGACGGATACAACGCAGCCTGCTCACCTCAGAGAAATATATCGCCAAACGCCTGGCCAGGCTGCTCGGCATTTTTATGCTCTGCACTTCTGTTTTTGCTCAAAATTCCAAAAGCGATTCCTTGTTGCGGGTAATGGCTGCCTGTGCCGATGATACAAGTAAGGTTAAACTATGCCATGAACTTTTTATGGAATTTGAATATACAGATACCGCAAAAGCCGGGAACTTTGCCCGTAAGGCGCTTGAACTGGCCCGGCAATTGGATTATAAAAAAGGGCTGGGAACCGCCTACATGCAGCTGGGTTTTTTTGCGGATGACAGGGGCGATTACGCCGAGGCTCTGAAAAACCACTTCGCCTCCCTAAAAGTTCGCACAGAAATGGGCAGCAAAAAAGGGATGGCCGACTCTTATACCTGCCTCGGCATCGTTTACGACAACCAGGGCAATTATCCCGAAGCTCTAAAAATGCATTTTACCGCCCTAAAACTTTATGAGGCCATTGACGATAAGGATCATATTGCCGACGCCTATAATAATATCGGGGTGGTGTACGACGAACAGGGGAATTACCCCGAAGCCTTGAAAAATCATCTCGCGTCACTAAAATTTGAGCAGGTTAAAGGCGATAAAGAAGGAATAGCGAATTCGTATATTAATATCGGTATCATTCACGAAAGGCAACATAATTACACAGAAGCTTTAAAATTCTATTTTTCAGCCCTTGAACTCCTTAAAGAAACAAACAACAAAATAAACCTGGCGCATTGTTACAACAACATGGGCGTTGTTTACCACGATCTGGGTAATTACTCCGAAGCGCTTAAAGATCATTTCCTGGCCCTGCAATTAAGAGAGGAGATAGGTCATAAACCGGGCGTGGCCAGTTCCTGCTGCAATATCGGTTTCTCTTTTATCAAACTCAAAGATTTTAAAAAAGCGGGGCAGTACCTTCTGAAAGCGGAAAAAACAGCTAAAGAGGTGGGATCAAAGGAAAATTTGAAATTTATCTATCGCTATTTAGCGGATATGTATGAAGAGGCAGGCGATCATAAAGCGGCCTTTGAGAGCCACAAACTTTTTATTCTTTATAAAGACAGCCTTGACAACGAAGAAACCCGGAAGAAAACAGTAAAGAACGCGCTTACTTACGAGTTTGAGAAGAAAGAACTGGCCGCCAAGGCCCGGCAGGATATAACGAACGCGCTAAGTGCCGAAGAAAAACAAAAACAAAGCATAATTATATACGCCGTGGCCGGAACTTTATTGATCGTACTTGTTTTCTCTTTATTTTTGTTTGGACGGTTTAAAATAGCCCAAAAACAAAAAGGCATTATAGAAAAACAAAAGGTACTGGTTGACCGCGCCTACGAGAGCCTGCACGAAAAGAACAAGGAGATCATGGACAGTATTTTTTACGCCCGCAGGATACAAAGCGCGCTGATCACTTCCGAAAGGTATATTGAACGGATATTGAAAAAGAACAATTCATGAGAAGATCCGTTGCAATCCTGTACCTTTTTTGTTTGGCAAGTGGCCTTTCCGCACAGCCTGGGGAAGTTAGATTATTGTCGAAAATTTATAACGACAGCGCCGAAAGTAAAATAAACTTTGCAAAAGGATTATCCGCTTCCGTGGCGCCCGCATCTATGGCTTTTCCCGCGGCAATGCTTGTAACCGGGTTGGTAAAGCATGACAGCGCGCTCATCGAAAAAGGCATCAAAGCGTCTGTGGCCTTCGCGGTGAACGCCGTTGTAACTACAGGAATGAAACATTATGCAGATAGAAGAAGGCCTTTTGTGATCTACCCACAGCTTTTTAGGGCAAAAAGCACTGTTGGGGATTATTCCTTTCCGTCCGGGCACACTTCTTTCGCTTTTGCCACCGCCACTTCCGCCACTTTGTGTTTTCCTAAATGGTATATCGCTATTCCGGCCTATGCCTGGGCCGCCGGAGCCGGCTGGAGCCGTATGCAACTGGGTGTGCACTACCCTACTGATGTATTGATGGGCGCGTTGGTTGGAACTGCAACTTCTTTTCTTTCTTTCAAACTTGAGAAACTCCTCAACCGGAAAAGCAGCCGGTAAAAGTTTAAAGTTGAAAGTTTGGTCTTGAAACCTGGAACTTGAAACCTGGAACTTTAAACTTGAAACTTTTCTGTACTTTCGCAAGATGGAACTCGTTAAACTGCACGACAAAGAATTCAAACCTTATATCTCAGCAGAAGAAATTCATGCTAACCTCGTTAAACTGGCCGAAGCCCTCAGTGCAGACATCAAAAAATCCTTTCCTTTATTCATCGTAGTGCTTAACGGGTCCTTCATTTTCGCGGCCGACCTGGTGAAACTCCTGAAATTTCCCTGCGAGATCACTTTTGTGAAACTGGCCTCCTACCACGGTACTGCCAGCACCGGAAATGTGTCGGAACTCATCGGTTTGACGGAGAATATTGAAGGTCGTACTGTAGTTATCGTAGAAGATATCATCGATACAGGCAATACCCTCGAAAAACTGCACTCCCTCCTTCACGATAAACAGGCAAAAGAGATCAAAACCGTAACGCTTTTGTTCAAACCGGAGGCCTACCAAAAGACGATACCTGTCGATTATGTCGGCATCCGCATCAAGAACGAATTTGTAGTTGGCTATGGGTTGGATTACGACGGTTTGGGCCGGAATTTAAAGGACATTTATATTCTTAATTCCTGATCGTTCTTCCGAAAAGAGATCCTCCATTCGCCACAAAGGCGCGAAGTTGAGTAAAAAGGAAACACAACAAGGAGAAACCAAACCCTCCCAATGCCTTACCAGGCTGTTCTTCTGCTGCTTCTTTGTGCCTTTGTGTCTTCGTGCCGAACGTCGGATTTGCCCCCGGAGCCAGATTGTACAGGATAGCTTATATATCATAAAAAAGTGTATTTTTAAGCTCTAATTTTCACAACCATGCTTAACATCGTTCTATTTGGTCCTCCCGGTGCCGGAAAAGGCACTCAGGCCAAAAAACTTTGCGAAAAATACAACCTGATCCACCTCTCCACCGGCGACCTGCTGCGCGACGAGATCGCGCGTGGAACTATGCTTGGCATCCAGGCAAAAACGATCATGGACAGCGGTGTTTTGGTGAGTGATGACATCGTGATCGGCATGATCGGGTCTAAATTGGACGCCAACAAAAGCGCGGCCGGTTTTATTTTTGATGGTTTTCCCCGCACACAGGCACAAGCCAAAGCGCTCGATGAACTTTTAGAAAGCAAGAACAACCGCATCACCCTGATGATCGCTTTGGAAGTAACGGATGAAGAACTCACCAAGCGACTGCTACAACGCGGCATCGAATCCGGGCGTGCCGATGATCAAAACGAAGAAGTGATCCGTCGCCGTGTTTATGAATACAATAGTAAAACGGCGCCATTAAAACAATATTACTCCTTGCAAAGCAAATTCCATTCGGTTTACGGCATGGGAACCATCGAAGATATCTTCGACCTGCTTTGTGCCACCATCGATAACAAAGTGCGTAAGGATGAACCCTTCCATGATGGAACGGTAACTGTTGCTGACATCAGCGTAGAAGATGAGCCGGCTATGCATTTGCATGAGGGACGAGGGACGAAGGGAAAGGTACGAGGTACGAAAGACGAGGTACGAGAGAAGGCAGTCGGCAGTAAAGAGAAAGCAGTAGGCAGTAAGCAGTCGGCAGAAGGAAACAAAAAGGCAGTGGGTGGTAAAGAGAAGGCAGTAGGCAGTAAGCAGTCGGCAGCAGGTAGTAAGCAGCAGGCAGTAGGTAATAAGAGGCCCGCGAAGAACGTCGTTCCGAAGAAAAAGGTAGCGAAGCAGGCGCCGAAGAAAAAAACGGCGCCGAAGAAGAAGATTTCCAAAAAACCGGCAAAGAAAAAGCCAGTTAAAAGAACAATTTCTAAAAAGAAAGCGGCAAAAAAGCCAGCCCCAAAGAAAAAGGCAACTAACCTGCCCGCCAAAGCAAAGGCAAAAAAAACAAAAAAAACTTCTAAAAAGAGAAAGTAATTTCCGGTAGGGAAGGAAGAGCGAGAGGCCATGGAAAAGAACTTTATCGATTATGTGAAGATCTGTTGTCGCAGCGGGAAAGGGGGCGCAGGTTCTGTGCATTTTCACCGCGACCGATTCACGGCTACCGGTGGTCCTGACGGCGGCGACGGCGGCAGGGGCGGCCACATCATCATCAAAGGCAATAAACAGCTATGGACCTTGCTGCACCTGAAATACCGCAAACATGTTATTGCTTCCGGAGGAGAGAACGGCGGTTCAGCACTGCGTTCCGGGAAGCAGGGAGAAGACGAAATTCTTGAAGTTCCGCTGGGAACCATCGTACGCGATGCGGAGACCGGTAATTTAGAATGCGAGATACAGGAAGACGGGCAAGAGATCATTATTACTCCCGGTGGCCGTGGCGGCCAGGGAAACCATCATTATAAGAGCCCGATCAACCAGAGCCCGCGCCACGCGCAGCCCGGAGAAGCGGGACGCGAAGAATGGAAGATCTTAGAATTAAAAGTGCTGGCGGATGTTGGTTTGGTAGGCTTTCCGAATGCAGGTAAATCAACTTTGTTATCAGTTGTTACAGCGGCCAAACCAGAGATCGCCAATTATCCATTCACTACGCTGGTACCAAACCTGGGTATTGTAAAATACCGCGACTTCAAATCCTTCGTGATGGCTGATATTCCCGGGATCATTGAGGGGGCGCATGAAGGAAAAGGTTTGGGCCTGCGGTTCCTGAAACATATTGAACGTAACTCCGTGCTGCTGTTCCTTGTTCCGGCAGATGCCACAGATATTGTAGAAGAATACAAAATCCTACTGAACGAACTGAAACAGTTCAATCCTGAGTTGCTTGACAAAAAGAAGATACTGGCCATCTCTAAAGCCGATCTGCTTGATGAAGAGCTGGAAAAAGAGATGGATAAGGACTTGAAAAAACGCCTGAAAGGAAAACTGGCTGTTGAATACATCTTCTTCTCATCTGCCACGCAAAAGAACATTGTAAAGCTGAAGGACACGCTTTGGCACGCTATCAACAGCCCTTACTAGAACCTGGCTGTTACCGCTTTCTGTTCTAATAGTATATGTCAAAGCTTCGCTTTTTGTTCCCTCTTTTATTCTTCGTACACTATTTTCATGCCCAGCTAAGCAGTTTTGACATTATGGGAAGTTCGGCTGTAGTACAAAACCTCGGCAACCGGCTTAACGGAACACGCGATATCATGCTGCGCTATAACCAAAAACTCGGCTGGTATTTCAATGGTCAGTTGGCTTATGCTTATAATGTCACACGCTTCAACACCCTGCCGCGGGTTGCAAATACGTATATTGACCTGAAGAATATTTACCAGGCCATACAACTGGGTGGGAGCTTCAATGTACAAACCGCCGTACGCACCTATAAAAAAGGCGGCAAGAGCGCGGTTGGACTGAAAGAGATCAGTCTCAAGCATGTTAAATTTTATATCTGCGCGGGGGCAGAGTTCTTAAAGCTCAGGTCGAGTGATGATCCGGGTAGCTATCAAAGAACCATCAATATCTATGAAGGATTTGGTTTAGACATTTACCGCATGGGTAAAAGAGCCAAAACGAAGTTTGGGGCGCTGGTACCTTTTATGGAGACGCGCTATTTTCATAATATCAGCGGCGGGTATTACTCATCGCCGGCAGGTTTTGTGAACTTCAGCAAGGTGGTTATAGCCATCGGCTTTAAGCTGACGTACGGCATAGAGGCCTGAGTTGAAATTCGGTTTTTTTGTTATCTTAGTCGGATAACCCCTATGCGGAATTCTAACCTGATACGTTCTTTCTTCCTGGCCTTGTGCCTCTGCGCGCATTTGGTCTTTTCGCAGGCCTACAAGATCGATTCGCTGAAGCAGGAGTTAAGCAAGGCTGTTTCGGATACCGACAAAATAAAGACCAGGAACGCCCTCTGCAGGATTTATGCCTATAGTAAGCCGGATACTGCGCTGGTATTGGTAAAAGAATCCTTCCGGATAGCGCGCACCGATGAAGCAAGCGGGATCATTGCAAGCACCTGCATGTACGCCGGCATAAGTTTTAACAACCTCGGTAGCCGCGATAGTGCCGAGTTTTATTTTACGCGCGCCATTCAAATGGCACACCGGCATAAAAAGAGCTTCGTAGAAGCCGCTTCTTATATGGGATTGGGTACCTGTTACAATTTCTGGAAGAAACAGGATAAGGCGCTGCAGCATTACATGACCTCCTACAACCTGTTCAAGGATCTTGGCGACTCGGGCAAAATGGCCTCGGTAGCCCTGGGCTTAGGGAACGTGTACTCCGATCTCAACAACATAAACAAGGCGCTCGAGTATTTCAATACTTCGCTCCAATTTGCCGAGGCCCGCAAAGACAGCGGCTTTATGGCCAAATGTTACAATAACATTGGTAATCTTTATCAGAAGAACGGTACCTACGACAAGGCCCTTGCCTACTACACCCGCAGCGTAGACATCAAAAAAGCGCTTGGCGATGAACATGGGATAGCAAATACGTACCTGAACTTTGGGAACATTTACACGCAAACCCATAAACTGGACCTCGCCCGTTTTTTTTATGGTAAGGCGAAAGAAAGCTACGCGCGCATCGGCGATAGTGCCGAATACATGAACACGATCAATTATATCGCGGAATGTTTGCTAATAGAAAAGAAAATACCCGAGGCGCTTGCCAACCTGAAGGAAGCCGAGGGTATTTGCTTAAGGAACCATTACACCGCCGACCTGGCAGGAGTGTTTGGCGCACTTACCCGCGTTTACATCATGCTCGGGGATACCTCCAACGCGCGGATCAACTTCGAGAAATTCTCTGCCACCAAAGACAGCATCATTACCGAAGATATGAGTCGGCAGATAGCGGAGATGACCGCGCACTTTGAGAACGACAAACAAAAACATGAATTGATATTAAAGGAGCTGGAGCTAAAAGCCGAAAAACGGGTAAGTACCGCTTATATAATCGCCACCCTCGTTTTTAGTATCCTGTTGGTGATCCTGGTATTCTTCCTCTTCAAATTAAAAAAGGTCAATTCAGAATTGCGCAAGGCAGATAAAGAAACCAAAAGCAATACCTGATGAAAAAGATCCTGTGCCTGTTCTTCTTTGTTGTAGCGTCATTTGCGTCTTATTGTCAAAGCGATGATCTGTCCGATAAAGCTGCTCAATTGTATGCAAAAAAGGAATACCCGGCTTCCGCCCAATTTTACGAGATAGCCGCAGCCACTTCAAAGTACAGGGACGACAAACCTTTATTCTTCTATAACGCAGCCTGTTCGTGGGCCCTGGCCGGAAACAAAACCAGGGCGCTCGAGGTTCTGCAGAAAGCCATAGACATGGGATGGAGAGACATGGAAGCCGTTCAAAAGGACCAGGACCTTTCCCCGCTTCGTGAAGAACCGGGCTGGACCAAACTCCTTGAACAGTATAAACTCAAGCTAGTCACTGAAAAGAATATTTATTACTGGGGCTTTTTTTTAGGGCTCTTATTCTTTCTGTTCTTCTATAATTTCATTTTATTCGTTTCGCTGCGGGATGTTTCATTCCTGTATTATTCCCTTTCCATTCTTTTATTCGCGCATTTTGAAATGGGAAGAACCCCCGAGTTTGGTGATTATGCCTCCGAGATGCTTACCTGGTACAAAAAATTCAATATTGAACGTGCAGGGTTGCTGTTTATAAGTCTTAATGTAGCTTTCTTTTTGCTGTTCACCCGTTCTTTTCTGAAACTAAAGGAAAATCTGCCGAGAGGCGATAAATGGATGAAGATCTTTATCGGGCTTTTTGTTCTTTCCGCTCTCCTCGCGATAAGTCCAATGCAAGGACCTTTGAAATTCATTTCGTTCGCGCTTATCCTCACAGCTTTTATTTTTTCTTTTGTGATCGGGATCCTTTGCTGGAAAAGAGGCTTCAAACCGGCTCGTTTTTTCCTGGTGGCCTTTATTTCATTGTTGATAGGCGTACACATTGTTATCCTGAATGATTTTCATCTTATTGATCTACGTTTCAAAATATTGGTATTCGGGCCCGATAATATCGGCCTCATCCTGTTTTATCTCTTACTCTCCTTCGCCCTGGGCGACCGGATCAATATCCTGAAGAAAGAGAAAGAGGAGGCGCAGGAAAAAGCTCTGGAAGTATTGGAAGAAAAAGTGAAGGAACGCACCGCTGAAGTGGTGAAACAAAAAGAACTGATCGAAGAAAAACAAAAAGAGATACTCGACAGCATTCGCTATGCCAAAAGAATACAGCGCTCCCTGCTGCCAACCGAAAAATATTTAGAAAGAATTTTGAAGAAATGAACATGAGATCAATTCTGATAGTAGTCTGCATAACGTTGGTAGCATGCGGCATCGAAAAAAAAGAGAACACCGTCTCCCCTGTTTCGGATAGTTTGGCCGTTGTGGCACCGGTAACGAACTTAGATTCGGCCATTCAACATGCCTCACAGCACTTAGACAGTCTTTTGAGCTCAGAAACCATTGGCGGCATTCACGTTGGTCAATCCGAATCAGAGGTTAACGCTATCCTGGGAAGACCTTTACAACGATCGGTGGCGCAGGTTTGGGAGGCTGATGGAAATTTTCACCAGGATTGGGAATACAAAGATCTCGTACTGGATATGAGCGGGGCCGATTCTGTTAAACTCACCGTTAGCGGCATTTATATCTCAACGCCTTGTTCCCTAAAAACATTGAGAAAGATAGGCATCGGAAGCAGTTATAAAGAGGTAAAGAAAGCGTACCTGGAATTTTTTAATAAAGAAGAAAGCAACGACAGCATACTGGTTGCGGGAAGCGTATATGGCGGAATAATCTTTAATTTTGCGAATGGCAAGGTGAACCGCATCTTCATGGGTGCCGCCGCAGAATAAAAAAACACAGATCATGAATAATTTCTTACTTACAGTGGGTTGGTGGAATTTCGGAGGATCGCTGGTGATGCTCTGTACCCTTAATGAAGCGTTCGGAAAAAAACTTTACAATGAGTGGACAAAGATCTTTAAACCCGAATTTACGCTGGATTACTGGGGCAAGCTTTGGCTCTTTTGGGCCGCGGGCATCAATGTGTTCTTTGGCCTGGTTAACGTAATGGCCGTGAAATGGGGTTATGCCGAGATCAAGGAGTTCTTAGTTTACACGGATATTGTTTCTTATTCTGCCTTTCTTCTTCTTGCAGTATGGGGTCACGTAGCCGGAAGATGCGGCTCAGGCATTTACAGTGTTTACGTGATCTTTTCTTTCTGGATAAGCTGGGCGGTGATCTCCCTACAGAACGGCTAGCCAAAGAGCAAACCAAATACCTCTTCCATTTTAGAGGCGCTCGCCACTTTGATCTTGTATTTGTTCACATCGAGACCTTTGATGTTATAGCTGGAGATAAAGATCTTTTTGAAGCCCAGCTTTTCAGCCTCGGCAATTCTTTGCTCAATGCGGCTCACCGGGCGTATCTCGCCGGTCAACCCCACCTCGGCTGCAAAACAGGTGTCTTGCGGAATGGACATATCTTCGCTTGAGGAAAGCACCGCGCAAACAACGGCCAGGTCATTTCCCGGATCTTCGATCTTTATTCCGCCGGCAATGTTCAGGAAAACGTCCTTCACGCCCAGCCTGAAACCGCAGCGTTTTTCTAAAACAGCCAATAGCATGTTCAATCTTCTCAGGTCGAACCCGGTTGAAGCCCTTTGCGGAGTTCCGTAAGCCGCGCTGCTCACCAAAGCCTGGATCTCGATGAGGAGTGGCCGCATTCCTTCCATACTGGCCGCTATTGCCACGCCACTAACCGGTTCATTGCGCTGGGTGATCAGGATCTCAGAAGGATTATCTACCGCCCTCAATCCGGTACCCCGCATTTCGTAAATACCTAATTCATTCGTGCTTCCGAAACGATTTTTGGTGGTGCGCAGCAAACGATAAATATAATTCCGGTCGCCCTCAAACTGCAGCACGGTGTCCACCATATGCTCAAGCACCTTCGGACCGGCTAAACTTCCGTCCTTTGTAATATGCCCAATAATAAAAACAGGTGTAGCACTTTCCTTCGCAAAGCGCATCAATTCAGCGGCGCACTCCCGAACCTGCGAAACACTGCCGGGGCTTGATTCGATATAAGAGGTATGAAGCGTTTGAATGGAGTCAACGATCACCAGGTTGGGCTCCAATTGCTCAATTTGCTTGAAGATATTCTGCGTGTTGGTTTCCGACAAAATAAAGCAGGACGGATTTTGTATCCCCACTCTTTCGGCGCGCATGCGTATCTGCTGCTCGCTTTCCTCTCCTGAAATATAAAGTATCTTGATCCCCTTTGCCTGCAAAGCCACCTGCAACATCAGGGTCGATTTTCCAATACCGGGTTCACCTCCAAACAAGATCAACGATCCCGGAACAATACCTCCGCCCAAAATACGGTCAAGTTCCGAGTCGTTCGATGAAAAGCGCTGCTCGTTCTCTACGTTGATCTCATGTATCAGTTGCGGCTTGCGCACGCGCGACAAGGGATTTGAACCGCTGGTGTTCTTGGTTTCTTTTACCAGTATTTCCTCACTAAACGTGTTCCATGCATTGCAGGAAGGGCATTTGCCCAGCCATTTAACCGATTGAAACCCGCAACTCTGGCAGAAATAAGATGTTTTGGCTTTGGCCATGAAGCGCTAAATTAAGTATTTTTGTCACATAGTGATTACCACGTAACAGCCAATGCCTAATAAGCTTCAAAAATTCGCCGAGTTCGATACTTTTGAGAACTGCTCCTTCCTCCCTTTCGAAAAAATAAAGGAAGGACACCCGCTGGCCGGCAAATGGAAAGAAGAATATTTCGGCAACCAAAATCCCTTGGTTTTGGAACTGGGCTGCGGTCGCGGCGAATATACAGTAGGCCTGGCGCAGAACGACAAAAACAAGAACTTTATCGGCGTTGATATAAAAGGCAACCGCATCTGGACCGGCGCCAAACACGCCACCGAGCATAAAATGCCCAATGTGGCTTTTGTGAGAACGCGCATCGATTTTATTGAATATTGTTTCGCCGAAGGAGAAGTGGACGAGATCTGGCTGACTTTTCCTGATCCGCAGCCGCAAAAAGGAAGGGCGCGCAAAAGACTGACGCATCCTTTGTTTTTGAACCGTTATAAAAAAATACTAAAAGCTGATGGACTTGTACATCTGAAAACGGATAGTACAGGCATGTTCGAATACACGCTTGAGGTAATTGCCGAATTGAAATTACCCCTGCTCTACTCCACCTCCGACCTTTACACCAATAATCCTTCGGGGAACGAAGCATTGACACGCATCAAGACCCGTTACGAGCAAATGTTCACCGAAAAAGGAGAAAAAATAAAGTATTGTTGTTTTAAATTGTGCTAAGCTGTTTTCTAAGAATTCAGCGCTTAGGGATAAGCCCCAAAACACTGTTTATCTGCCGGCTGTTCCTTCGGCTGTTTTCTTTGTGACCTCGTGCCTTCGTGGCAAGATTAGTGGTCCCGCGGGACATAGGACATTCGCCACAAAGACACAAAGGCGCTAAGGTTAAATAAAAAGGGAATAACAGCAGAATCCAACGTAAATTCTTATTTTTGCCGCATGCAATTACTAAGCCCCAAGAACTGGAAAGACTACGAATTACTGGATTGCGGCGATTTTGAAAAGCTCGAACGTTTTGGGCAGTACATCACTATTCGTCCGGAACCGCAGGCTGTGTGGCCCAAAGTATGGAGCAATGCCGACTGGGAGAAACAAGCGCACGTGAAATTTGTGCCGAAGTCCTCGTCGAGCGGGGATTGGAAGAAATTCAAGCAAATGCCCGATCGTTGGAACATTGGCCATGAAGTTAAAAGTCAAAAGTCAGAAGTTAAAAGTTTACAATTCAGGTTAGCGCTTACCTCATTTAAGCACGTTGGAGTATTCCCCGAACAGGCTGTGAATTGGGATGCGATCGCTTCGTTCATTTCTAAACTGGAGAAACCCCGTTTTCTGAATTTGTTCGCGTATACGGGTGGAGCCTCCCTGGCCGCAAGATCAGCCGGGGCCGAAGTAACGCATGTCGACAGCATCAAGCAGGTGGTTACCTGGGCCAATGAGAATATGGCGCTTTCGAAACTTGATAACATACGCTGGATGGTTGACGACGCGCTGAAATTCGTAAAGAAGGAAGTGCGCCGGGGCAACACTTATCAAGGCATCATCCTCGATCCTCCTGCCTACGGGCATGGCCCCAACGGCGAAAAATGGAAGTTGGAGGATAATATTGCCGAAATGATGGCCGAGGTATTGAAAATACTTGATCCTGTTAAACACTTGTTGATATTAAATGCCTATTCCTTAGGCTTTTCCAGCATAATAATTGAGAATTTTCTGCGTTCTAGGGCAAAGGAAGATCGATCGGACCTCCAGACAGGGGAATTGTTCCTGCAAGCTAAAAGCGGTGTGAAGTTACCGCTGGGCGTTTGGGGCCGGTTGACCAAAGAGTAGTATGCAGATAAAAAGCTACCTCACGCACAAGAACATATTTCTTTTCGGGCTGGTTCTTCTCGCGGCCGGCATCCCCGTCTCCCGTTTTTTGGTAAGTGTAGCGCAGATCGTTCTCCTGGCCAATTGGATCCTTGAATTGCGCTTCGCTGAAAAATGGAACCATCTTAAAACTTCCAAAGCCTTTTGGGCATATACCGGTATCTTTCTTTTTTATCTCGCAGGTTTGCTTTGGACCACTGATTATGCCTATGGATTGAAAGATGTCCGCATCAAATTACCGATGCTCTGGTTACCTGTACTTTTCTTTTCTTCGCCCAAACTGAGCCGAAAAGAATATCACACCGTACTTCATTTTTTTGTAGGAGCCGTGGTAGTGGCTTCCTTCTGGAGCATGGCGGTATATCTTGGCCTCACAAAGATCAAAGTGAATGACATCCGCGACATTTCGCGTTTTGAGTCGCACATTCGTTTTTCTTTGATGATCGTGCTTTCTGTTCTCTATCTCTTTTTTGTGCTTTTGCGAAAGGACACGCCCTATAAATTCTTTTACGCGCTGGTATTGTTCTGGCTCATGGGTTTTTTAATGCTGCTCCAATCCTTTACGGGCATTATCATTGGCGCACTCATCGCTTTCACGGCCCTCTCCTGGGTGTTGGTGTCAAAGAACTCCATTCTTCTTAAACTTGGTTTTACAGCACTGGTTGTCTTAGGTTCTGTTTATACGTTCTTCATGGTTCGCCAGGAATGGAAAAAATTAAAAGAAGTGCATGAAGTGGAACGGGCCAAAATGCCTTTAGTTACAGCCAGCGGGCACGATTATTACCACAATTACGAGTCGCGCACCACCGAGAACGGGAACCTGGTGTGGATGTATATAAACCGCGATGAGATGCGCCGTGAGTGGAACAAGAAAAGCTGGAGGCCCTTTGACAGCCTCGATTTTGATGGAAATCCTTTACAGTACACCCTTGTAAGATACCTTGCCTCGAAAGATCTTACACGCGATTCGATAGGTGTAAACAAATTATCATCTATGGATATTCATCACATTGAGAATGGATGTCCGAATTACTTATACACCAACCGGAGCAGTTTGCGCACCCGCGTGCACGAATTGCTTTGGGAGCTCGACCAGGTAAAATTGAAGAAAAACCCTACCGGTCATTCCATTGGTATGCGCCTCGAGTTCTG
Source organism: uncultured Flavobacteriaceae bacterium (assembly GCA_964387075.1). Lineage (GTDB taxonomy): Bacteria > Bacteroidota > Bacteroidia > B-17B0 > Aurantibacillaceae > PALSA-968. The sequence goes on along the minus strand of CAYLVB010000004.1, from coordinate 344,043 downwards.
GAAGACCGCCTGGCATATTGTAAAACAAAACAAATTGGCGGGCGTGGGCACCGGCGATGTGGAAGGCGCCTTCAGGGAGCAGTACAAGGCCGACAAGACCACGCTGCATCCACAATGGCAACTTCGCTCACATAATCAATTCCTGGCCGTGATGGTGGCACTGGGCTTCATTGGGCTGTTCCTTTTCCTGCTTTCTTTCTTCTCTCCTTTTATGTTCAAACGTAAACATTCACGTTTCTTTGTCTTCTTCATGCTCATCCAGTTCCTTTCCTTTTTCAACGAGGATACCCTGGAAACACAGGCGGGGGTGACATTTTGTGTATTTTTTACCCAGTTCTTATTTCACCACGACGAGCATAATTCGTAGTTTTCGGCTGTGAAGATCCTCCAGGTCAATACAGAGAAAACATGGCGCGGCGGCGAAAGGCAGACCTATTACAACATGCTGGGCTTTTTGCAGCAGGGGCATGAAGTGGAATTACTTTGCCGCAAAGATTTTCCTTTGCATCATAAGGCTAAAGAGCTTGACATTAACATTCACCCGGTTAGCAATGGACTACAAGCTGTTTTGTACTTGATGAAACACGCCCGTTATGTTGACATTGTGCATGCACAAACAGCTTCGGGGCAGATGTACGGAATGATGTCCCGGCTTTTTCATAAAACTCCCGTGGTTTACACGCGCCGTGTTGATTTTGTGCCGAGTGGATTTTTTACGCAGTTAAAGTATAACCGCACCGATAAATTGGTTGCTATTTCGGGAGCCATTAAAAAGATCCTGGAGAATTTCGGGCAGACCGATATTACCGTTATTCCGGATATCGCAAACCCTAAAGAATTGAATAAAGACCGCGCCACCAAGCTCATTCACTTCCGTGGCTGGCATAATAAAAAGATCATTGGTACGGTTGCGGCTTTGGTTCCACATAAAGATCCGATCACTATGGTGAACGCCATTCATCATCTTTCGCAGATGCGGGATGATTTTATGTTTTTGCATTTTGGCGAAGGAGAATTACAGCAGGAAGTTGAAAAGGAAATAGCGCACCTGAACGTAAGCCGCTGGTATCATTTGATGGGCCACGTAGATGATGTGGAAGATTTCTTCTCCATCTTTGATCTTTATGCAATGAGCAGCCAGGAAGAAGGCTTGGGAAGCAGCGTGCTGGATGCTTTTCAATACAAAGTACCGGTTGTGAGTACCAATGCCGGGGGATTACAGGAAGTTGTGGAAGGTAACGGCCTTGTTTGTGATGTACACGACGCAAAAGCTTTGGCTTTAAGTATGAATGAAATATTGAACGATACCGATCTTGCTTCGGCTATCACCCAAAATGCGCATGAAAGTGTGCAAAACAAATACTCTTTAAAGGTCATTACCGACCAATACATACGCTTATTTGAATCTTTAGTTCCTAAAAAATGAAACTACCAACGCTACGTCATCCTGAACTCGATTCAGGATCGCAGTCTGATATAAGAAGTAGAATGCTCAAAGCGGCCAAAATACTATTTAAAAGTACATTACTCTGCCCCGCCCTTGTTCTATTCTCCTGCGGCGATGAGCCTAAAAAGGAAGTAGTGCTCGAAAAAGAGAAAACTCCTTCGGTCCCTTCTATTGAGTACACAGTTGTAAAAACCTACCCGCACGATACCATGGCCTTCACAGAGGGTTTTGTATTCTATAAGGGACAATTATTTGAAAGTACGGGAGCGCCGGACAATTTACCGAAGACTAGATCGCTTTTTGGTATTTGCGATCTGAATACCGGAAAGATCGATGTGAAAGCGGAATTAGATCGTAGCAAATACTTTGGAGAAGGAATTGTTTTCTTTAACGACAAGATCTACCAGCTCACATACAAGAACCAAACAGGCTTTATCTACGACGCCAAGACCTTTAAAAAGACCGGCGAGTTCAAATACGATAACAAAGAGGGCTGGGGATTAACTACCGATGGAACAAATTTAATTATGAGTGACGGAACAAATGTATTGACCTATCTGGATCCAAACACCTTGAAGCCGGTAAAAACTTTAACCGTTACCGAAGGTGGCTACGCAAGTGATTACCTGAACGAGCTGGAATACATCAAAGGCTTTATTTACGCCAATGTATGGACCACGCACAGTATTGTAAAAATTGACCCGGCCACCGGGAAAATAGTTGGCAAGCTTTTACTTTCTCCGCTCTACGAAGAAGCGGGCTACAAATACAAAGGCGCTGAAGCTTTAAACGGTATTGCTTATGATCCTGAAACCGATAAGATCTACATTACAGGAAAGATGTGGCCCACGATCTATGAGATCACTTTTGCGCATTAGACTTCCACAAAGCTTCCAACTTCCTATACTTCAACTTCGTGGCCCAGGCAGAATTTCTGCAGACCATATAGCCGTATTTGCCGTCTAGAAAACCGGCCTTTAAGAAATAACTTTCGATGAACTTGGCAAATGGACTCAGGTAAAGCTTGATAAAGTTGGGCTTCTTTCCTTTCTCGAAAAGCGCTTTGGCTGAGATGGTTGTGAAGTATTCTATTTGCTTTAAATGATCCTCTTCGCTGTAAAAACTGTAGTGCAAAATATCACCTTCCAGGTAACCTGTTCTTCCGTCTCCCTCAAACAATTCGTATTTGTCGTGGGGGTTTATGCCTCTCCACTCCCCTTTTCGGCTATCCCACAATCTTAATTTTTTATCGGGATACCAGCCGCAGTGTTTGATCCAGTGCCCGCAATAATTGGTGAGGCGGTTCATGTAATAACCATCCTTCTGCCAATTAGCCTTTACTTTTAAAATAGAGCTTTTTAATTTTTCATCCAGCGCCTCATCGGCATCAAGCGAAAGTACGATGGGATGCTGTGCCTGGGTAATGGCCCAATTCTTCTGTTGTATATGTCCTTCAAAGGCGTGCTCTACAAAACGTGCGCCCTTGCTCAAACAAATTTCCTTGGTTTTGTCGGTAGAGAAAGAATCAACCACCACAATATCATCGGCCACCTCCTTTACCGAGTCGAGGCAGCGCGCGATGTTCTTTTCTTCGTTAAAAGTTATGATTACTACAGAGAGTTTGATCATTTTTAAACAAGCCGTACGGCCCTATATCCTTTTGCCTTTCGACTTTTTACTTCTGACTTTTGACTTATCCTTCCATCACCTGTTTGCCATGTTCTTTGGTGTTCACCGAAGTGATCACGCGCTGTATCTTACGATCGCGGATGATGAAAGTGGTACGCACGATACCGTCGTAAATATGATCGAAAAGTCTCTTTTTTCCCCACACATCGTAAGCCCGTATGATATACATATTGGTATCGGCAACCAGCGAGAAGGGCAGATTGAACTTTTCGGCGAATTTTTGATGCGATTCCACATCATCAGCGCTTACGCCCACCACTTCGTGGTTCTGCGCGTTGATGTACTCGTATTCGTCGCGCAAACTGCATGACTCCGCCGTACACCCTTCGGTATCGTCTTTCGGGTAAAAATAAAGGATCAGTGTTTTTCCGTCAAAATCACTTAAAGAAACCACCCTTCCATTCTGGTCAGGACCCGAAAAATCAGGCGCATTATCACCGGCCCTGAGGCTGGTTACATGTGGCGTAAATGATTCCTGGTGTTCGTTATGCTGCGCCGACTGTTGTTGAACCTGTGGAACTTCTTTCTCAACGTTTGATCTAGGCGGGCTTACTTTTTTGGCGATCGCTTTTTTAGGCGCAGTCTTCTTAGCAACGATCCTTTTCTTTGCTTTCTTTACCACCTTCTTCACACGAGGCTTGTGAGGAGGCGAACTCCTCATCGCGAGCTTGCCTCGCTGACTCGCGGTCTTAGCCTTCGGCTTGCGGTTTGCTTTTTTCTTAACGACCTTCTTTGAAGCTTTCTTTTTTGCAACCAGGCGTTTCTTCGCAGGCTTTTTCTTTGCGGATCCTTTCTTAGCGGCCTTCTTTACTGCTTTTTTCTTTTTTGTCTTGGTCTTTTTGCTTTTTGCTTTCGACTTCTGACTTTTCACTTTTAACTTTTTCTTTTTTGCCATAAAACTATTCTTTGATGAATTTACCTTCGCCTAGTAACGTATTTTCTTTGGAAATCTTATACAAATATAGTCCTTGGGGCAAATTACCGATATACAATGAAAGATTTTTTTGGCTGGTCCGTACACTTTTGATCTCGGCACCCAAAAGAGAATACAACTTCAGGTCAATTTCGCCGGGTTCATTAGCAAAAGCGAAGTTGATCTCGCTATGGCCCGGGTTCGGGAAAACCCGGAGCTCTTCCTGCGTAAGCGTTTGAACCGAAGAGGTACCGCAAAGCATGGCGTTATATCCATCCAGTTTACCATAGCCCCAGTGGGTATTGGGCAAATTGGTGCCTGTAAAGTAATCCACCTTAGCGCAGCCCGTAATGGCGTTCCGTATCTGTGTACTGGTAGCCGTTGGGTTCTTTTGTAAGTAAAGCGCAACGAAGCCGGCCACCGCCGGGCAGGAAGAAGATGTTCCGGAAAAGCCCATGTGCATGGTGTCTTCGGTAACAATATCATTCTGCGGTGAGGTAAAATTGACCGCGATGTAGTCACACAAAAATAACATGCCAGTTGTAAGAATATTATCTCCCGTTGATGCAATATCGGGTTTCTGACGCAGGTCGCGGGTTGGGCCTTTACTTGCGTAAAACAGTAAAGTATCATAAGGTCCCGCGTCTGTAACGAACACCTGGTTGCAGGTAACGTGACCGGTACGCGTGGTATAATTCACCACCGTGATCACCTCATCACTGCACTGGAAACTGGTGCAAATGGTTTGTAAGGTATCGCCACGTTTATAATACTGCATACGCGGAAGAGTTCCCACCGTAGGTAATCCTGAAGAAACAAAATCAAAGTTCCAGGCGTCCAGAAAGCCGGTTCCGGTATTCTCCCATGTCCACAAATAAGATGTAGAGTCCATGGATATTCCAATATAGAGCTCATAACTTGAACCTATGATGTCTCCGGCCGTCTCTACGTAACCAATACGGTCGCCATTACTGTTCTTCAAAGTATCTGTGATCAAAGTACCGAGACAGGAGTTAATGCCGCGAAAACCAATATTACCTATATACTCCAGCGTAGTGGGATTGTAAACACCAATGCTGTACTTAGAAAGCTTAAATGTATTGGTATCCGCATACGCTAAGAACTGGGAAGCAGCGGCAGTGGTTTGAATGAACGTGAAATTGGTGTCGGTACCTAAATTGTACTTTAAGTGAAAAGGATAATTGCCCGCGTTACCGGCGGCGGCAACCGCGCATCTGCCGGGTACATTGGCAAACATGGCATCGATAGCCTGCGCCTGCAGATCCAATCCGTCATGCGAACCGTAATAATCACCAATACTTAAATTCAAAACAAAAGGCTGGCCCATGGCGTTGGCCTTGCTCACCAAATAATTGATCCCATCCAAAACAACCGGGCCGGGGCTCGAAAAATTCAGCGCCACGCAAATGATGTCGGTCTTTGGTGCATGTCCCTTGTAAATGGCGTTGGTGTTTCCATTACCTGCGGCAATACCGGCCACTTTGGTCCCGTGACCCACATCATAAAAATCGTTATGCGGACAAAGGCCGCTGTCAATTTTGGTATTATCCCACTCCTGCCCGTAGTTATAAGGTTGAGGAGTGTTTGCGGCGATGGCGTGGTTTTGGTCCCATATCCATTTGATGCGGGTTTTTCCGGTGGTGCTGTCAGTAAAATCCGGGTGGCGCCATTCAATCCCTGTATCTACCAACCCAAAAGTAACGCCGGTTCCGTCATAAGCCTGCGGAAGCGGGGTCTGCCCGTTGTGTATCTTCAAAAGATTGTTCTTGATAATAGAAGTATCGTCGAGCGGGCGTACGTGTCCGGCTTCATAATACTCCATACGGCTTACCTGTTTTGTTTTGGCCAGTAACTGTATGTCGGTACCTTTAAGAACAATGGAGCAGATCTCGCCGCAGTTGTATTTGAAGAGTCCCTGATGCGATTCGGTGAATTGTTTTATATAGGAAACGTTTCCTTTCACCAAAACAGCATAGCTTTGGGTGGCATCTTTGGCCAGGGCCTTGATCAGGTAGGCGTTCATGCGGGTGCTTTGCGAGAAGAGCGCTGTACACAGGCACAAAAGAGGTAGAATAAAGGTAATTCTGTAAGATCTCATTCGTTTTGTTTTTGATCCGGGTAAATATCCTTGAAACGCTTGTTTAAAAAACAATAATTTATACGTATGAAATTACAAATTTTAATTGAAATTTGCAGGATTGACCCTAAATATTTTTGTCGATGAGATTTATAGCGAAGATCATAGTTTCTACCGTGGCCGTGCTCATTACGGCCTGGTTCCTGCCCGGGGTCAGCATTAGCGGGGTGAACGATACCGATAAACTGCTTACGGCCCTGATGGTGGCGGTGGCTTTGGCCTTTCTGAACGCCGTTCTGAAGCCTATTCTCGCTTTCCTGACCATGCCCATAACGATACTCACACTCGGGCTTTTTTACCTGGTATTGAATACGATCATCATTTTGCTGGCCGATAAGCTGGTAGATGATTTTCATGTGAAAGGATTTTTTACCGCGCTGTTCTTCAGCATTATTTTAACCATAGTCACCTCGATCCTGGAAGCCGTTTTCGGCACCAATAAAAAGGAAAAGGACTGATGAAGATCCTCTCCGCGCAACAGATCCGGGAAACGGATGCGCATACGATAGCGAATGAACCAATTTCTTCCATCGACCTGATGGAAAGAGCGGCAAAAGCCTGTGCTTTACGGATAGCGGAGCTGACAAAACCCGATAGCATTTATTACCTATTTTGCGGAAAAGGAAATAACGGTGGAGATGGACTGGCAATTGCCCGACTTTTAGCCGGCATGAAGCGAAAAGTGGAAGTCGTGGTCATTGAACACAGCGCTAAAGCGAGCACGGATCATGGTGAAAATTTAAAAAGACTTAGCGGCATTGTTGAAGTTAGAAATATTACGCAGGTTGCGGACATTACACTTTTGCAAAAAGAAAATACGTTCATCATTGACGCGCTCTTAGGTACAGGAATAAATAAACCTGTAGAAGGAATTTTGGCCGAGACGATCGAATTTATCAATATGTCGGGCTTGCCGATCATTTCAATAGATGTTCCGAGCGGGCTGTCCTGTGACACCAGGACCGAAAACAAGCATGTTGTAAAAGCGCAATTGACCTTGAGCTTTCAGCGACCGAAGCTGAGCTTTATGTTCGGCGAGAACGCGCCTTTTGTGGGGCGATTTGAGATACTTGACATTGGTTTGGATGAGCAATTCATTGAATCGCAAGCTTCGGAATACCATTACCTGCACCCGAAGGACATTGAAGGGCTTTTAATTCCGCGTCAAAAATTCGCACACAAAGGAAGTTTTGGTCATGCCTTATTATTAGCCGGTTCATTGGGAAAAGCCGGAGCAGCAGTTTTGGCGGCGAAAGCCTGTTTGAGGTCGGGAGCCGGGTTGTTGACGGCGCATCTTCCCCATTCGCTCGTAAACATCATGCAAACGTCTTTGCCCGAGGTCATGGTAAGTGTTGATGAAGCGGCCGATCACCTTTCAGCTTTGCCAAAGAATGGAAATTTTTCAGCGATAGGAATTGGCCCGGGCCTTGGGACCGAAAAAGAGACCGCGCAGGCCTTGAAATTACTGATACAGAACGCGGCCGCGCCCTTAGTATTTGATGCTGACGCGTTGAATATTTTATCGGAGAACAAGACCTGGCTGGCCTTTCTGCCGCCCATGAGCATTTTAACACCGCACCCGAAGGAGTTCGACAGGTTATGCGGCGCACATACCAGCGAATTTGAGCGATTGCAAACCTGCCGCGACTTCGCGCATAAACATCGTGTTATTTTGATGCTGAAAGGGGCCCATACAGCGGTGGTGATGCCCGACAAAAAAGTATTCTTTAATTCAACCGGCAATCCCGCCCTGGCCAAAGGAGGGAGTGGCGATGTGTTGACGGGCATGGTGCTTGGGCTTTTGACGCAGGGTTATTCTCCGGCAAGTGCGGCACTTATCGCGGTGTTTGTACACGGAAAAGCTGCGGACATGTATGTAATAAACAAGAGTGAGCGCGGCATGCTGGCGGGCGATCTCATAGAGTTGCTGCCCTCCGCCTTCCTGTTCTGAAATTTTTCCCTACATTTAACTGTTCGTTATTGTGAAAAAACTCCTTCATAAACTCGGTAATACCGGCATTACAGCGGATACCTCCTTCGATCTTAGAAATAAGCTGAGGGTACTGAATAACGCCAATTTGCTCATTACCCTGATCAGCATTTTTTACACGTTTGTTGGCTTGTACAACGGGTTCTACCTGGCCTGCGCGCTTACCGTTTTCTCACTTGCGTCTACAAGCCTGGGCTTTTATTTAATAGCGCGCGGCTATTTTACCTTTGTTTTTCATTACATGATGTTCTATGCTTTTATCTTTCTCAGTTCTTTCAGTTATTTTTTCGGAGGGATCAATAATTCCCATTATTATTTCCTCTTTTTGCCGATCGCGTGCAATATTCTTTTCAACGAACTTCGTCCTACCCTGGTATACCTTTGCCTGAGCATACTGGTTATGCTGCTTAATATTATTTATATAGATCATTACCCGGCGTATTATCCCATCGACGCGTCCCTTCGTTTCTTTGGCTATCCCAACATTATTTTTGTGAGCCTGCTGATCTTTATGGGCGTGCGTTTGTTCAAGCAGGAGAACATAAAATACGCGGGCACGATCGAAGAGCAAAGACAATCGCTGGAAGAAAAGAACCGCGAGATAACCGACAGCATCAATTACGCCAAAAAGATACAAACGGCGCTCATTCCTTCGGAAGAAGAGTTCAACGCGCACTTCAAGGAAGCCTATGTGCTCTTTAAACCAAAAGATATTGTGAGTGGTGATTTTTACTGGGCCACCAAAAAGCAGGATAAGGTATTTTATGCTACGGCCGATTGCACAGGGCACGGCGTGCCCGGCGGCTTCATGACCATGCTGGGCATCTCTTTTTTAGATGAGATCATCAATGAAAAGAACATTTCAGATCCCGCCGAAATTTTAAATATCCTGCGCGACCGTATCATTGGCACCCTAAAGCAAACCGGGACCGCCGGAGAAAGCAAGGACGGCATGGACATCGCGCTCTGTTGCCTCGATAAACAAAGTAATTTGCTCACCTATTCGGCCGCCAATAATTCAGTTTATATTCTAAGAGAAAACAAATTGCAGGAGTACAAGCCCGACAAACAACCCTGCGGTTTTTATCATGACCTGAAGCCTTTCACCAGGCATGAGGTAAAACTGCAGACAGGTGATTGTATCTACACCTTCAGCGATGGTTATGCCGACCAGTTTGGTGGCGAAAAAGGAAAGAAGTTCAAATACAAAAAACTTGAAGAGCTCCTGATCGCCACGCACACAGATTTTAAAAAACAACACCGGCTTTTGGATAGAACCTTCGAGAACTGGAAAGGAAGTTTTGAGCAGGTGGACGATATTTTATTGATTGGCGTTCGGGTTTAGTCGCCAATGGATCGTTCGAACATTGCCTAACGTTTAACGAATAACCATTAACGTTTCACGCATTAACACTATCTTTGCAGCCTTATGCGCCCTGACAAAATTCCCGCAACAGATTTTAGGATGATAGCCACCACCTTTGTGGGGCTCGAAGAAGTACTCTCGGCAGAACTTTTGCGCCTGGGTGCCAAGAACGTGGAGGCCCATAACCGCGCCGTGAGCTTTTATGGCGACGAAGGTTTTATGTACAAGGCCAATCTATGCCTCCGTACCGCGCTCCGGGTCTTAAAGCCGATCTATTCCGCAACCGTTACCAACGAAGGACAATTGTATGACGAGGTGCAGAAGATCAACTGGGACAAGTTCATGCGCGTGGATCAAACACTGGCGGTGAGCGCTGTTTTGAACACACCCAATTTTAACCACAACCAATACATTGCCCAAAAAACGAAGGACGCCATTTGCGACCAGTTCCGTTCCAAAATAGGTGAAAGACCCTCGGTGGATAAGGATAACCCCGACTTCAGTCTTTATGTTTTCATCTTCAAGGATGAGATGCAATTGATGCTTGACTGCAGCGGGGTGCCCTTGTACAAACGCGGGTACCGTCAAATAGCCGATGAGGCTCCGATGAATGAGATATTGGCCGCCGGCATGGTGCTCTTAAGTGGTTGGGACGCCAGGCTCTCTGCCTTGTACGACCCCATGTGTGGTTCTGGCACTATTTTGATAGAGGCGGCGCTGATCGCCGCGAACATTCCACCCGGGTATTACCGGGAGAACTATTGTTTTAAGCGCTGGCCCGACTTCAACCAAACGCTTTTTGATACGATCTACGAAGGAGTGATCAACAAAATAAAGAACATCCCTGTGGATATCATCGGAACCGATATTTCGGCGCATGTGATCAATAAGGCCAAAGAGAATGCCAAAGCGGCTAAAGTGGATGACATGATACGCTTTGTACAGGCCGATTTCTTTGAAACCTCCTTTGGACTCGAGAAAAAATATACCCTTATCTTCAATCCTCCCTATGGAGAAAGGATGAAAAAGGACGATATCTTCGCTTTTTACAAGAAAATGGGAGATACCTTCAAACAAAAATACAAGGGCTCCACAGCCTGGGTGATCAGTTCGGGCAAAGATGCCATGAAGCACGTGGGCCTGAAGACCTCGCGCAAGATCGTGCTCTTCAATGGGGGCCTGGAGTGCCGCTTTTGCAAGTACGAAATGTACTGATAGGTCCGCCCGAGGTATCGACACGGACTGTTTTTTAATACGGTTTAGGAGGTTAAAAATCAGCCTAAAACCCCCAACATTTACAATTTATCTAATAGGTGCGGTTTACATGAAAATATTTATAAATTTGTAGGCTACTTAGACTTAGATTTATATGAAAATGAAACGATTATTACTGGCGGCGGGAATTGTAGCCATTGTGCTTTCTTCCTGCGGAGGCGATAAGGACACACACGGAACCACGGAGGCCAAAGGCGGCGTGTTCTATGGTGGTGTTTTCCGCATGAATGAATTAGAGGATTTCAAGAACCTTTATCCCCTTGCAGTAGTAGACGTGATCTCTCAACGCGTGGTGAACCAGGTGTATGAGGGGCTCGTGAAACTTTCACAAGCAGATCTTTCTATCGTTCCCGCGCTTGCTTATCGCTGGGAAACCAACCCCGACGCATCCGTTTGGACCTTCCACCTGCGCAAGGGAGTTAAATTTCATGATGACGCTTGTTTCGCTGACGGAAAAGGAAGAGAAATGACCGCCACCGATGTGAAATACTGCTTCGATAAACTGTGTGAATCAAGCCCCAACAACAATACATTCGAGATCACTTTCAAGGACCGCGTTAAAGGGTGCAGCGAATATTTTGAGGCCAGCAAATCGGGTAAAACCCCTGAAGGTGGCGTACCGGGCGTAAAAGCCCTGAACGACTCCACCCTGGAAATTACCCTCAACGGTCCTTTTTCAGGATTCCTGAACATCATCGCGCATCCCGGCTGCTACATTTACGCGAAAGAAGCTTTGGAAAAATACGGTATTGATATGCGCACCAAATGTGTGGGTACCGGTCCTTTCCAGGTGAAAACGATCAAAGAAGGGGAAACCGTTATCCTTGAGAAAAACCCGAATTATTGGGCCGTTGATGAGCACGGCAACCGCCTGCCCTACCTCGATGCCATCAAATTCACTTTCATCAAAGAAAAGAAGGCCGAGATGCTGGAGTTCCAGCGCGGCAACCTGGATATGGTGTATCGTATTCCCATCGAGATGTACAAAGAGATCATGGGCAGCTACGATAACGCAAAAGCGCGCCAGAACGATTTCGAGATCCAGAACGTGCCCGCTCTTTCCACCCAGTTCTACGGCATGCTGTTCACCAGCCCTATCTTCTCTAAGAAAGAGGTTCGTTTAGCTTTCAACTACGCCATTGATCGTAACAAGATCGTGGATTACATCCTGCAGGGCGAAGGCACCGCGGGTATTTACGGATCTGTTCCTCCCGTTGACGCTTTCAAAAAGAGCGGCTTCAACTTCGACGCGCTGAAAGGTTACACCCTCGATGTTCCCAAGGCAAAAGAATATATGAAACAAGCCGGGTACCCGGATGGTAAAGGTTTCCCTAAAGTTACCCTGACCATCAACGCGGGCGGTAACGAACGTAACGGACAAATCGCTGAGACCATCCAAACCATGCTGAAAGATAACCTGGGCGTGGATGTAAGCATTAACGTTATGCCTTTTGCCGAGGAGATCGACGCTTATTGGTCGGGTAAGCTCGACCTGTTCCGTACCGGTTGGATCGCTGACTATCCGGATCCTGAAACTTTCTTAACACTTTACTACAGTAAGCATATTCCAACCAACCCGAACGAGAAATCATTCACCAACTTCGCCCGTTTCAAGAACGCGCGTTTCGACTCATTATTCGTTGCCGCCCTCCGCGAGCAGGACCTAAGCAAGCGTATGGCCCTCTACCAGCAGGCCGACCAGGTGCTTATCGATGAAGGGGCTTTTATGCCCATCTTCTACGATGAGAATGACCGTTTGGTGCAAAAGAACGTACGTAACTTCCCCGCCAACGCGATGGAGTACCGCGATCTTACACGCGTTTACGTGATCCCTAAAGATAAATTACCGGGCGCTGGCGCGGAAAAGAAATAAAAAAAGGAAATAAGATCCTGATAAGAAGATCCTCCGCTAAACCGGGGGATTTTTTTTGTTGCAGATCAGGCAGGTGGTTGTTTTGCGCAGCTCCATCTCCTTTACCTGTGTTCATAGGCGATCCGTATAGCAACCGGGACAGTACCTTATTTTACGAAGCGCCTCATCTGCAGAACACCCCAGAAGGCTTCTTTAAATATTCGGGTGCTCATCTTAGAAACACCTTCAATGCGGTCGACAAAAGTGATGGGAACCTCAACCACTTTGAATCCTTTTTTAAGCGCGCGATACTTCATTTCGATCTGGAAAGCGTAACCCATGAAACGAACCTGGTCGAGCTCTATGGTCTCGAGCACTTTTTTACGATAGCATTTGAAGCCAGCGGTGGTATCCTTGATGTTTATCCAAAGGATGATACGTACGTAAACCGAAGCGAAATAGCTCATCAGTATCCTTCCCAGGGGCCAGTTCTTCACTTTGCCTCCGCTGCAATAGCGCGAGCCCACCGCCAGGTCGGCATCTTTCTGGCAGGCCGCCAATAAGCGCGGAAGATCATCCGGGTTGTGCGAAAAATCGCAATCCATTTCGAAGATAAAATCGTAATTGTTCTTCAACGCCCATTTGAAACCCACGATGTAAGCCGTACCCAAACCCTGTTTCCCGCTGCGCTCCAGCAAATGCAACTCGGTGTATTTGTGCTGCATGCCTTTTACGATCTGGGCTGTTCCATCCGGTGAGCCGTCGTCGATGATCAGTATTTCGAAATTAGGTTGGAGCGAAAAGACCTTGCGGATCATTTTCTCAATGTTCTCCTTTTCGTTGTAAGTGGGTATGATCACTAAATTTCTACTCACGGCTCTTGCTGCGAATATACAATAATTCGTTTTTAAATAGGGTCATACTTATGATCGTAAACGCACAGGCTCATACAATGTTACGCTTTACAGTCGCTTTTATTCGCCCTCTTAACAATTATTTGCAATAAACTCGGAAAGAGCGCCTTCCTTGAGCGCGTAAGTAGAGACCTTGAATTGCCGGATGCCGCTCATCTTTAGCACAAAATCAATAAGCAGGTAGGTGAGCACGATCATGTCGCGACGCATGGGTATGAGACCCTTCATGGCTTCGCGCTGCGCCATGGTAGAATGAATGGTTTGGTGGCTGATGGTAAAATAATCGTCCAGGCCTATATGGTAGCAACGGTTCGCGGAGCTTACGCGTTCTTTATCGAAATTGGCGGCTATCATATCCGTAACACTTTCAAAACCTCCCGACGAACCCACGAGGCAATTTACCTGGTGTTCCTGCAAGGCCTCTTTCAAGAGTACCAGTTCCTGTTCGAGATAACGATTCACACTTTCGATGGTGCTTTGCAAGGCAGGATCTTCAGGCTTGAATCTTTCCAGCAGGCGCGCCACCCCCAGTTTAAAGCTGTGTTTCCAATAGATCTTATCGTTATCGGCAATGATGAACTCGGTGCTTCCGCCGCCAATATCCATGATGAGGTGCTTTTGGCCATCGAGGTCAACGGCCAAACGGTTGCCGCGGTAAATGAGTTCGGCTTCGCGCCCGCCGTCGATCACATCTACATCGTGACCGGTACGTTCTTTTATCTGGGCTATGAATTCCTTTCCGTTGGCGGCCTCACGGATCGCTGAGGTGGCGAACGCTTTCACAACGCCGGCCTTCTTCTCAGCGATCACGGTTGCATGGCGCGAAAAGGCATCGATCCCTCTTTGAAAAGCCACCTCGCTGATCTTATTCTCATTGATGCTTTTCTCGCCCAGCTTCACCACTTCCCTGCCGGTGTATACCACCGAAAAACGTTTGCCGCTTATATCGGCAATAAGCAGGTTGAAGGTATTGGTACCAAGATCGACAATAGCAACGCGCATACATTATTTTTTTGCAGCCAGGATACTTTCGAGCTTACTCTCCAGTTCGGCCCCACGCAGGTTACTGCCCAGGATCACACCGCGGCCATCAATAAGCCAGTTGGTGGGAATAGATTGCACTCCGTATTTGGCGCCCGCTTCCGAGCTCCAGTGCTTCAGGTCAGAAACATGGTAAGGCCACTCGAGTTTATCCTTTGCAATAGCGCTCACCCAGGCCTGTTTGTTGGCATCGAGCGATACGCTGTAAATGGTAAATCCCTTTTCGCCGCCCTTAAAAGTAAGGGTCTTGTATTTATTGTAGGCGGCCACCACATTGGGGTTCTCAAAACGGCACGGGCCACACCAACTTGCCCAAAAATCAATGAGCACGATCTTGCCCCGAAGCGACGATAACGCGATGAGCGAATCTTTAGGGTTCTTGTAAACCAGTTCGGGGGCTTTGTTGCCCGAATTGAGTCCTTCCAGTGCTTCGGGTGGTGCCTGCCAGGAGGCGGTGGTTGTGGCCTTGGTTCCTTTAGAGCCGGTGCAGCCGGCTAACGAAAAGAGAAGGACGTTGATATAGAAAATGTACTTCATACTGTCTTGTCTGTTACAAATATACCGTTAAACGGCTTGTCTTGGATTTTATTTCGATGAGAGGGGCTTCAAATACTGTTCCTTTATTTAAAATTTACTATATTTACAGAACAAGTTTATTAAACCCCCGACCCGTGAAGATAAAAGCGATACCCGCCAGCGAGCTGGCTAAACTCATCGGCGCCAAAGTCATCGGCAGCGCGCATAAACACATTACAGGTTTCAACGAGATACACCGTGTGAACGAAGGTGACCTGGTGTTTGTAGATCATCCTAAATATTTCAAGAACGCTTTAAGCAGCAAGGCCACCGCCGTGATCATTAACCAGGAGGTGGAATGCCCCGACGGTAAAGTGCTTTTATTACACGAAGAACCCTTTACAGCCTATAATCAATTGGTAAGGCATTTTCAGCCCCTGCAGTTCTCCAACGCGGCCATCAGCCCAACCGCGCGTATCGGTCAAAATACGGTCATCATGCCCGGCGTTTTTGTGGGGCATGAGGTAACCATTGGCGACAACTGCATCATTTACCCCAATACCGTGATCTACGATTTCTGCCAGATAGGGAACAATGTGATCATTCATGCCAATTCCGTAATAGGAAGCGACGCTTTTTACTTTAAACGCCGCTTGAGCAAACTGGAGAAACTGGAATCCTGCGGTGATGTGATCATTCACAATGATGTGGAGATCGGCGCGGGTTGCACCATAGACCGCGGCGTTTCTGCCTCTACGATCATCGGAGAAGGGACCAAGATCGACAATCTGGTGCATATCGGTCATGATAGCACCATTGGAAAACACTGTACCATTGCCGCTCAAGTGGGTGTAGCGGGTGTTGTGGACATAGGCGACAACGTGATCCTGTGGGGACAAGCCGGTATTGCCAACGACATTTCTATACCTAACAACGTGGAGGTTTATGCCCAAAGCGGAGTTGGGAAGGACCTAGAAAGTGGCAAGGTTTACTTTGGAAGTCCGGCCGCCGAAGCGCGGGAAAAGTTCAAGGAACTGGCATATCTCAAAAAGCTACCCAGCTTCATTGAGCATATAAAGAATAATACCTAACACACACACGTTCAAATATCGTCGTTTAAAAAGCGACTTTTACCCCCGAAATTGCTATATTTGGGGGTTTGCAACCTTACCGCAACATAATTTTAATAGCTCTGCTTATACTTTCTTTGGGGGTCCTCTCTCAAAGTCGTAACCGCTATAAGTATGAGATACTTGGGGGCCTTGGACCTACAAATTTCCTGGGCGAGCTGGGTGGTGCTAACCGTATCGGAACCCACTTTTTACGCGATTTTGATATAAGCGCCACCCGCTTTGCCCTCCTGGGCGGGTTGCGTTATAAAGATCACCCCTACTTCGGGTTCAAAGCCATGCTTTGTTATGCCATGCTTTCGGGCAATGATGCCCTTACGACGGAGAAGTACAGGCATAACCGCAACCTGAGCTTCCGTTCACCCTTACTGGAAATTACGCTGCAGAGCGAGTTTTATTTTTTGACCGAAAAGTCGAAGAACCTGTACAAAATAGCCGGGGTCAATAAAAAGAAAAGAAAAAAGAACATCACCGCCTACCTCTTTGCCGGCGTTGGGGCATTTTATTATTCGCCAAAAGGAAAATACAAGGGTGACTGGCACAACCTTAAAAAACTGCATACCGAGGGACAGGGCTTGACCGGGGGTCCCAAACAGTATTCGAACTTCAGCCTTTGCATCCCTGTGGGCATTGGCGTACGGTATGGGATCAATAAAAAATGGAGCGTTGGTGCCGAAATGTCCGTGCGCAAGACATTCACCGATTATATCGATGATGTAAGTACCAATTACTACGACAAGGCCCTGTTGGCGGCGGCCTACGGACCTATATCCGCGGCGCTTTCTGACCCAAGCCTTGGAGAAATTCCGGGTGCCACGCAGCCCTCCTTCCAGCGAGGTGAGCCTAAATACAAAGATGCTTATATGTTCCTTACTTTTATGGTAGGGTATAAATTCACCAAGCGAAGCCGCACCCGCGCCAAGTTCTAGAACGATGGTTATTGAGCCTGTTTCTTCTTCCGATCTTGAAATTTACTATGCCTTGCGTTATACTGTTTTGCGTAAACCCTGGGGCCAGCCTTTGGGTTCGGAGAAGGATAATGAAGAGGATACTTCCATTCACGCCCTGATCAAAGAAAACGATCGTGCGCTGGCTGTTGGAAGATTACAGTTTACGGATGAGAACACTTCGCAGGTACGCTTCATGGCTGTGGCGCCTGATCAGCAGGGAAAAGGATTGGGAAGAAAAGTGCTGGAGTATTTAGAGAAAAGATCGCTGGAGAACGGAAGGAAAATAGTGGTCCTGCACGCAAGAGAGAACGCCTTGGAGTTTTACAAAAGCTGTGGATATACGATCAAAGAGAAATCGCATTTACTGTGGGGTCAGGTGCAGCATTGGTTGATGGAGAAGGAATTAAAATAACAAGCCCCACCTTTTGGGCGGGGCTTGGGACCGTGATGGGGCTCGAACCCACGACCCTCAGAACCACAATCTGATGCTCTAACCAACTGAGCTACACAGTCCATGTAAATTGGGGCACTCCGTAGGAGCCCCTTCCGAAAAAAGGACTTCTTAAAAGCGGGGCAAAGATAAAATTATTATCATTACAAAAAAAAGGGAATTAGGCGTGAGTGGCATAAAACAGCAAATAAAACTAGGCTACTTCAGGCTCTTCCGCAATGCTTATAAAAAGCGGCTTTTTGCGCGTGGAGCAGACGATACCGAATTCGATCTTTTACAGAAAGTACTGAAAGAACAGGAGCTTTTCTTTTTGGATGTGGGCGCCAACAAAGGCGAGTTTGTTTACCGGGCCGAAAAGGTAGTTTCTCCCGAAAAGATCATGGCCTTTGAACCGCTTCCCTGGTTTGCTCAAAAACTCAAAGTGCTGTTCCCTAAAATTCGGGTGATCACCTGCGCGCTCTCCGATCAAAGATCTATAACCACGCTCTACCTTCCTCTGCATAACCGCGTGCCCGATGATTCGCTGGCCTCGGTAAGCAAACCGGCTAGCGGAGATTTTCTTACCTACGAAGTAGCACTTGACACACTCGATTCGATAATGGAAAAACACAGGATCAAAGAGAAAAGCTTCCTGAAAATAGATGTGGAAGGGCATGAATTCGCCGTGCTCAAAGGAGGAGATAATTTCATCCGTGATCATGTGCGCGTTATGCTGGTCGAGATCGAGGAACGTCATCATAAGGGACAAAACCTTACCGAAATGCTTTCAAAAGTGGAAAACATGGGCTTTGAGGCGTTTTACCTGCATCCCCGGCAAAAACAACTGGTCTCCTTTAGGGAATATCCACAGGTACATCAGGAAAACAAGGACCTGAACACACCTTTTTACATCAATAATTTTTGGTTCTTTGCAAAACAATCGGGCCCCAAAGCCGTTGTAGCGACACTAAACAAAGACATTCTTTGAACCAAAAGAAAGCGATAGTATTTTTCTCGGCCGGCCTGGGCGACGCTTTGCTTTTAATTCCGATGGTGAAACGACTGAAGACCCAAGGATATCGTGTGGCGGGACTTTTCAATTCGGATATGCCTTGCGCGGAGATGATGCGGAATACCGGCGTATTGGATGATATTATTGACGTCAAGAACAAAGCGCAGCAGGCTGTACTTTCACTCCAGAAAATGAAAGCTTACGACCTGGCTGTTTTGAATGCTTTCTCCGGCGGCCGGGCCAATTTTATGACTGCGCTGGCTATTGCCGAAAATGTGGTTACGAACTCGAAACACGATACAAACAATGCGAAGATCAAAACTATTTCTGCACTTCCGGGTATCCATGATGCGGAACAGAACCTGCGGTTGATCGGCGAAAGCAATTTTACACTTGACGATCTTTCAATTCCTATGCTGACTCCTTTTGAAGGGCTGCCGCAGGAGTATATTGCCTTGCAGGTAAGTTCGGGTAACGCCAGGATCGCTTATAAGAACTGGCCATTGGAGCACTGGATGAAGTTTCTTTCTTTGCTCTTGAGCAATTACAAGGGAAAGAAACTCGTACTGCTTGGAAATAAAGAAGACATTCCGCTTGCCGAAAAATTGCACAATGAGTTTGGCTCCACCCTTATTTCCCTGGCCGGCAAAACAAGCATCACCGGGGCCATGGAAGTGCTTTCTAACTGCAAACTTTTTATTGGACTCGACGGAGGTCTTATGCATCTTGCCGCGGCTTTCGGTAAACCCACCTTCACGCTTTGGGGACCCAGCAACGAAAAACTATATGGTTACGAGCAGTTCGATCCCCAAATGCATCGCTGTGCACGCTCCAGCCAAAACTGTTCTCCCTGCAATTCATGGATACAACCCAATACAAGTAAAACCGATGTCCCTGAAAATTGTCCCGATAACGCCTGCATGCGGGATCTCGATCCAAAAGAAGTTTTCGAGGCCTTCCGTAAATACCTAAATTCGATCCCGCAACATGTTCGCTAAGATCATACAGACCATTTTTTCAAAAGGGATCATTTCCATCATTAATTTTTTGGTGGTTTTGCTTACGGCAAGATTCATGGGGTCGGAAGGTCGTGGCGAGATCAGCATGATGTTCCTGAACATCACGGTTATTTTGCTGTTCAACGATATCATTGGCGGAAGTTCACTCGTATACCTCACTTCCAAGCGCCAACCCTATTCGCTCTTTATGCCCGCGCTCGCTACGGGCCTTCTTACGGCCTTGGTCTTCCCCCTACTCTTTCATTTGTATTTTCATTTCCAACCTGTTGATCTTATCTATTTCTTTGTCCTCACTCTCCTGTCCAATCTCAGCAGCATTTTCAATTACTTCCTCAACGGTTTCGAGAAGATCAAACAGAACAACCTGGCCGGTATATCACAAAGCATGATGATCGTGGCGGCTTTGCTGTTTCAATTTTTTGTGCTGAAGGATTTTTCGGTGTACACCTATTACCGCGCTTTGGGATTGGGCTATTTCATCAATTTTGTGATAAGCGGAATGGCTTTGCGCGGCATGTTCAAGCCCGTTGCTTTTTCCTGGAAGGAATCTATCAAAGTGATCGCAACGTACGGACTTATCGGGCAAGCCGGGAACATTTTTCAATTGCTCAATTACCGTTTTTGCTATTATGTATTGGACGACATCAAAGGAAAAGAGAACGTGGGCGTTTTTTCAACGGCCGCTTCGGTGAGCGAGGCTGTTTGGGTGATCATGAATGGCATTGCCATGGTGCAGTATGCCACGCTGGCAAATAGAAATAATTCTGAACAAGCTATAAAACTAACGCTGCAGCTTTCCAAGATCAGTTTTATGCTTTCCATTTTCGCGCTCGTTGTGTTAAACGGTTTGCCGCAGGAGGTTTTTGTTTTTCTTTTCGGTACCCAGTTTGCCGATATGAAAGATTATTGTCTTTTGCTTGCGCCCGGTATTGCCGCGGCAGGTTTAACGGGAATTTATTCGCATTACTTCGCGGCGCGTGGCGATATGAAGACCTCAGCCTCAAGCGCGCTGGTGGGAATGGTCATCACGCTGGGCTGCGCCATGTATTTCATTCCGCTCTACGGCGCCAAAGGCGCGGCTTACACCAACTGCGCTTCGTACATCGCTTCTTCGGTCTTTCTTATTGCCATGTTCAAGATCCAAAGCAAAAGTTCGTTCTACGAAATGTTCTTTAACTGGAAGAATCTGCTTCCACTAAATACAAAGAACTGATGTGCGGCATAGCGGGCATAGTGAATTTAGAGCGGCGGGATGTAGACCTGGCCAAGGGCGCGCACATACTCAGCAAGAAATTACGTCACCGCGGTCCCGACGACGAGGGTTTTCTTTTTTTTGAAGGAGAAAGTTCGGTTTGTGCTTTTGGTGAGAACACTCAGAAAAGTTCGATTGGAAATTCCTTTAATTTTTCAGCGAAAGTGCCCGCGCATGAAGCGGCAAAAGACAAGAGCGCAGTGTTCATGCACAGGCGGCTTTCTATCATTGATACCGGTGTGGGCGGTTACCAACCCATGTGCGACGCGGGGGAAAATTGCTGGATCACCTATAATGGCGAGATCTACAATTACATAGAGTTGCGAAAGGAACTTGAACAACTGGGCCATCGTTTCCGTACGCAAAGTGACACGGAGGTCTTGCTTCACGCCTATTTGCAGTGGGGACAGGATTGTTTGCAGAAACTGAACGGCATGTTCGCTTTTGCCTTGTGGGATAAGCAGCACAAAAAGATCTTTTGTGCCCGCGACCGCGGCGGAGTAAAACCATTTTATTATTATTTTAAGAATGGGATTTTTTGTTTCGCATCAGAGCTGAAAGCTTTGAAAGCCTTACCTTTTGTAGAAACCGGGCTGAACGAAAGAGCCGTGCATCATTACCTTTTGCACGACGCGTTGGAATATGAGCCTGAAGGTTTTTTACAAAATGTATTTGAACTTTTCCCCGCGCATTACCTCAGCCTGGACCTTGATAAGAAAGATATTCAAATAAAGAACTATTTTTCCGTGACGCCGTCAGGCGAATTCAGTTCTTTTAACGAGCGTAAGTTCTTATTGGAAAAAGAAGAGACACGGCTATTGGTGACCGATGCGATCCTGAAAAGATTGCGGTCGGACGTGCCTGTTGGATGCTGCCTTAGCGGCGGCATTGACAGCTCCATTATTTCGGGAGTTATTGCCGGACATACTAAGAATTTCAACGCTTTTACAGCCACTTTTCCTAATGAAGCGATCGACGAGAGCGCGTTTGCCAAAGAAGTGGTTGCCTTCACCCAAGCGAAATGGCATACCGTTACCCCAACCGAAGAAGAGCTCATTCGCGATTACGAAGAAATGGTTTACGCCCTTGATATTCCTATCTGGAGCACGAGCACCTACGCGCAGTTCCGGGTAATGCGGCTTGCCAAAGAGCACAACATTAAAGTGGTGCTTGACGGGCAGGGAGGCGACGAGCTTTTTGCGGGCTACGGGCATTATTACACCACTTTTGTCAATGAGCTTTTACGCAACAAACAATTCATGACAGCGGCCGGGGAGATAAAAGACATTGGCAATAATTTCTGGCTGCGTTATACCAAAGAGAACACGAAACGCAAACTGCATTACAACGCCAATAAGAAATTCCTGGAGCCGGAATTCATAAAAGCTTACAAAGGTCCGGTTGAAGAGAATGATTTCAAAACGCTGAATGGGCATTTGCATCATGATTTTTTTGGAGGAAGGCTGAAGACCTATTTGCGCTGTGAGGACCGCTGCGGCATGCATCATTCGGTAGAATCGAGAACGCCTTTCGCGGATGACACTACGCTGATCGAAAAGGCATTTCAATTGCCGGCAGTATACAAGATCCACAAAGGATCCTCCAAATACATTTTGCGGGAGAGCATGAAAGATGTTTTGCCGGAAGCGGTTTACACGAGAAAAGATAAAATGGGGTTTGTTACTCCACACAATAAATGGCTTGGCCCTTTGCTTACACATTATACAGATCTGTCCGAAAGCTCATTGTTAAAGCAGTTTTTTTTGAAAAGTTTCATGGGGCAATTGAACCACTTATCGGCTAAGAGCGCCCACTTACCAAATAGCTTCCCTACGAAGGAGGACAGTCTTTCCTTCAAAGCACTCACATTATCAGTGTGGTACAAAACCTTTGAGATATAAGTAGCTTGTTTTCAAATATTTAAGCCTTTTTGAACATCCTTTTTATACCTCAAAACATTGATTATATTTGCCTAAACACAAATTGTTTAACTCTTAAAACAAACGCAATGAAAAAAAATTTACTCATTACGGCGGCCCTGCTGGTTGGTGCAACAGCTTTTGCACAAAACGGTAGAAAAGCCCTTGTTAACAAGCCTATTAAAGCATCGGCTGAGTACGTGGTTGACAATGACGCGTTTCCTCTTGCAGGAACCAAGGTCATTGGAACGCCTTTCACTCAACCGCATCAAACCAACGCGGTTTGTAACCCTATCTGGCTCACCTCTTGTGTGAACGCTTTTGCCGTGGGTGGTGGTGTTACCACGTATCAACAAAACTGTCTTTCCTACAATAAAGATCTTAACCAGGTTGCATGGACCTCTCGTATATCACAGGACTGGACCTTCCCGGGTAAGACCTCCGGCGCTATCCAGTCAACCTGGATCGATGCTGTTACCGGCGCTAAAGACTCTATGCTTCTTTACCGTGATTCTACGAACGCACGCGGTGCCCGTTATCCCGGCGGAACTATGTTCAACCCAACCGGTAATACAATGGTTTCAGGTTCTCAATTGATCGGTTCGGGTTCGGTAACCGGTGGCACAGGATGGTTAGGCGCATGGTACGCAAACCGTCAACCCAGCGGAACCTATACTGCTACTAACATTCCTAACCAGGTCAACTTTTGCGCTGTAGGAACTGCTCCTTTTGGTAACTTGGGTAACTCTTTAACCAATTGCGGCTTCCTTAACCTGGATATGCAGCAAGTAGGTCAAACTGTTTTAGTAGGTGGCGCTTTGTTCGATCACACGCAAAATACGGAAGTAAAAGGTGGTGTAGTTGCAAAAGCTACTTACTCAGGTGGTAACTTCACCTGGAGCGCTGACTCTGTTATTCCGGGCTTTTTGAGCACCCCCCTGGGTCTTATCAGCGACGGATTGGGCGGACGTATCGCTTTCGATCCTACCGGAATGATCGGCTACTTAGTGTTCAACGGCCGTTTATCTACCAACTATGGTAACAATGCCGACTCATCTATGATGCCTATCGTTTACAAATCAACAGACGGCGGTGTAACCTGGAATGGTCCGTTGTTAGCCGGTTACGATTGGACTGTTTGTCACCCTGAGATCCTGAAGGGCGTTGGCGCTTTACAAGGCGGACAGGCTGTTCACCCAACTCCGAACGTACAACACGGTATCGACCTTACAGTTGACGCGAACGGAATTCTTCACTATGTAACTACCATCACTTTACCCTGGAAAGACGGTGTGTATGCAGGCGGTGGTCATGATTCATTGCAGTATACTTACGTTTACAAATGGGATTATATCAACAATCACCCTATCATCTGGGACTTAATGACCGATGGTACTACCAATTACGGCTGGAAGACTATGATGGTTGACTCGATCCTCACTGCTTACATGGGTGGAGATCCTGCGAGTGATTCAACTGCTGCTTTCAACGCCTGGCAGAATACAGCTACTTTCTTACCATACGGAGCTCACTTAACTGTAAGCCGTTCTTCAGATGGTACCAAAGTATTTTACGGTTGGGGTGATACAGATCCTAACGTTACCGGTACCTCGTATAACACGCAGCCTGACATGATCATGAAGGCTTATGATGTAAACGCGCAAACTGTGAGCGCTACCATCAATATCACGAATGGTATAGGTACCTGCTTCTTCTCTTACCTGTCTGACGTTTCTTATTTCGACGCCGGTATGAGCATGTGGGTTGTTCCTTTTGTATATACTGTAGGTCGTACACAGGCAAGTCCCGGTGTTTACATTGGTACAGGCCCTGTGGATTACTACTATGCTAATTGCGCCATGTTCGACGCTACCACGATCGCTAATCCTGCGGTAGTTAACAATTGTGCCATAGGCATCCAGAACTACGTGAACAACCATACGGTTGTTGTAGGTAACTTCCCTAACCCGTTCTCTAACGTGACCAATATTGTGGTGACACTTACTGAGTCGAAGCCCCTTGACCTGAAAGTGTTTGACGCAATAGGTAACCTGGTTTACAGCAAAAAAGTGGCCGGAAACGCAGGCGAAAACACCTTCGTATTTGATGGTTCAACTTTATCAGCAGGCGTGTATCACTACACAGTTTCTGCTGGTTATGAGAAAGTTAGCAAGAAACTGGTGATCCAGAAATAAGAATACTGAGATTCAACATCTTACATATTTTTTGTTTCCAATAAATGGAGAAAAAAGCCCCGCCAAAGCGGGGCTTTTTTTTAGTTTTTATCCCTTCTTTGAACCGTTCATCAGCTTTCAAAAAAAAGCGCCTTGGAGTATTGAAACTATTCCTATATTTGCCGCAATCTTAATGTTAAACTAAATAAAAAAACAATGAAAAAAACCTTACTAATTGGCGCAGCAATTGCCGTTGGTCTCTCTGCTTTTGGCCAGGGTCAACGCCAGGCTGCTAACCTGAAGAACCACAGCATCAACAAAGGTGCTAACAAAGTGGATGCTGAGGCGTTTCCTGTTGCGGGAACCAAAAAGATCGGCGGTCCAACTGCTACTACATCAGTTTGTATCCCTGATCCTTTCACCAGCGGACCTAACGCGTTTGGTGTGGGTGGTGGTGTTACTACTTACAAACAAAACTGTCTTTCTTACAACCAGGACCTGAACGCTTACGTGTACACACACCGTCGTTCACAGGAGTGGGTTTTCCCAGGCCGTACCTCGGGAGCTATCCAGTCTACCTGGCTGAATGTTGCTACCGGTATGTGGGATTCTACCCTTATCTATCGTGACTCTTTGAACGCGGCTGGTGGTCGTTACCCTAACGGTACTTTCTATAACCCGGCTTTGAACACAAATATCGCTAACGTATGGGTTGTTGGTACAGGTCCGGCACTTCCCGGTGGAGGTTTCGCAGGTGGATGGTATTCTGCCCGTAAATTAACCGGTACTACTGCCGATCAAACCGTTCTTCCTGCTAACGCAACACAGAACGTTGACTACGCGGTTGCACCTCAAGGTGTTTTCGGAAGCTCTTTATTCCCTAACACAGATGCGGTTCAGGTGGGTACTAAGGTTTTAGTGGGTGGCGACATCTATGACACCACTACTTCTGCTAACCCTAACCACATCGCAGGTTTCGGCGGAATCATCGGTAAAGCTGATTTCTCTGGTGGTGGAGCTCCTGTATGGAGCAAAGACTCTGTTATGCCCGGTTACTACTTCAACCGCGATGGTGCTGGTTGTGGTTACGCCACTGACAACGAAGGAAGCCGCCTGGCATTTTTCGGTCAAATCGGATACTGGATGGGTCAAGGCCGTTTGGCTACCAATTATAACAATAGCGCTGACTCTATGTTATCTCCTATTGTTTACAAAACAACTGATGGTGGTGCTACCTGGGCTCCTATCCTGCAAGGGTATGACTGGGCTTGCCGTCACCCTGAGTTAGGTTGGAACGTTGGTGATCTTCGCGGTGGTACACGTCACTTTGGTCTGAACTACCGTCATGGTATCGACATGACTGTTGACGCTAACGGTAAACTTCACTTAGTAGGTACTTTCCTTGATCCATACCTGGATGGTGCCTCTGTTGACTCTTTAGCATTTACTTATACCTATAACCACGATTACGTTGACAACCATCCTATCATGTGGGACCTGGTAACAGACGGTACTGACTGGAAGACCATGATGATCGACTCTATCATCACTGCTTATGTTGGTGCTGATCCTTCAAGCGATACAACTGCTGCATTCAGCGCGGTTGCCAACGGTGCTACCTTCCTTAACTATGGTGCACGTTTACAGGTTAGCCGTTCAAGCGATGGAACTACCATTTTCTACTCATGGGCTGATTCAGACCCATCTGTAACAGGTACTCCATTCAACAGCCAGCCTGACCTTTGGATGAAAGCTTATAACATCACTACCGGTTTAGGTACGGTTTCTACTAACGTAACGAATGGTATCGGTACCTGCTTCTTCCACAACATGGCAGATGTAGCTTACTTCGATGCTACACAGACCAAATGGGTTTGCCCAATGGTTTATACCTTACCACGCGTACAGCCTTCTCCTGGTGTTTATGATGGAGTTTCTCCTTCAGACCACATCTGGGTGAACTGCGGTGCTTTTGGTGTTGCTGATTTCACAGCGGCTACAGTTTGGAACAACGAAGGCGCTGCCTGTGTTGTTGGAATCAAAACTGTAAGCGGTACTTTTGTTAACGCTGTTAACGCTTATCCTAACCCTTCTACCGGTGTTACCAACATCGTTGTTAGCCTGAACGAAGGTAAAGCGATCAACGTAAACGTTTACGACGCTATCGGTAACGTAGTATTCAGCAAGAAAATGAACGGTAACATTGGCGAGAACACCATCGTGTTCGACGGTTCTAACCTGTCTGCCGGTGTGTATCACTACACGGTTTCTGCCGGTTACGACGCGGTTACTAAGAAACTTGTTATCCAGAAATAATTGAGTTTTTGATATATGAGAAACCCCTCGGCTAAACCGAGGGGTTTTTTATTTCCTGCTCTTACAGAAATTCTGTCATTCCCACCTGAAAAAATGTCCTTTTCCGCTCTATTATCCTTGCTGTGGCATGGATTTAGCGTACCTTTGCACGCCCGAAAAGGGTATGAAAATCAATCAAATTAACCCAATTAAATAATAAGAACATGGCAAAACTAAGTGTAAAACCCCTGCAAGACCGAGTGCTGGTTGAGCCGGCACCCGCAGAAGAGAAAACCGCCGGAGGGATCATCATCCCCGATACGGCCAAAGAAAAACCCGTGCGCGGCAAAGTAGTGGCCGTTGGTAACGGTAAAAAAGACGAGCCTGTGACCGTGAAAGCGGGCGACACTGTGCTTTACGGCAAATACGCCGGCACCGAGATCCAGATCGAGGGCAAAGAATACCTCATCATGCGCGAAAGCGACATTTACGCGATCATCTAATACAAAAGTTTCAAGTTTAAGGTTTAAAAGTTTGAAGTGCCTTACTTGAAAAAACAACTTTCAACTTCAAACATTTTAAATAAACTAAAAAAAATGGCAAAAGATATCACCTTCAACCTCGACGCACGCGACGCTTTAAAGCGCGGTGTTGACGCTTTAGCGAACGCGGTAAAAGTTACGTTAGGTCCCAAGGGCCGCAACGTGATCATCGATAAAAAATTCGGATCGCCTGTTATCACCAAAGATGGTGTTACCGTAGCGAAAGAAATTGAACTTTCTAACCCCGTAGAAAATATGGGCGCGCAGCTTCTGAAAGAAGTTGCCAGCAAAACAGCCGACCTGGCCGGCGACGGAACAACAACCGCCACCGTATTAGCCCAGGCTATCGTAACCGCCGGTTTAAAGAACGTTGCGGCAGGCGCCAATCCCATGGACCTGAAACGCGGTATCGACAAAGCTGTGTTGGCTGTAGTTGAGAACCTGAAAAAACAATCGCAGACCATCGGTAACGAGAATAAAAAAATTGAGCAGGTGGCTACCATCTCCGCCAATAACGATAGCGCCATTGGCAAACTGATCGCCGAGGCGATGGGTAAAGTGAAGAAAGAAGGAGTTATCACCGTTGAAGAAGCGAAAGGCACTGAAACAACTGTAGAGGTTGTAGAAGGTATGCAGTTCGACCGCGGTTACATCTCTCCTTACTTCGTAACCGATGCCGACAAAATGGAGGCAGTGCTTGAAAGTCCGTTGATCCTTATCTACGATAAAAAGATCTCGAACATGAAGGAGATCCTTCCTATCCTCGAGAAAGCGGTTCAAACAGGTAAGCCTGTATTGATCATTGCTGAAGACCTCGACGGAGAAGCTTTGGCTACCTTGGTAGTGAACAAGATCCGCGGTTCATTGAAAATTGCCGCTGTAAAAGCACCGGGCTTCGGAGATCGCCGCAAAGCCATGCTGGAAGACATCGCTATCCTTACCGGCGGTACCCTGATCAGCGAAGAACGCGGCTTTAAACTGGAGAACGCCGAGCTGAACATGTTAGGTAAAGCGGAGAAGATCACCATCGACAAAGACAATACTACGATCGTGAATGGCGCCGGCAAAAAAGCCGACATCACCGCCCGCGTGAACCAGATCAAAGCACAAATTGAATCAACCACTTCTGACTACGATAAAGAAAAACTGCAGGAGCGTTTGGCCAAATTAGCAGGCGGTGTTGCCGTACTGTATATCGGTGCCGCTACCGAAGTTGAGATGAAAGAAAAGAAAGACCGTGTTGACGACGCTTTAGCCGCTACACGCGCTGCCGTAGAAGAAGGAATTGTTCCCGGCGGTGGAGTTGCCTACATCCGCGCTATTGCCGCTATCGAAAAACTGAAAGGCATTAACGACGATGAAACAACCGGTGTGGCCATTGTAAAACGCTCCATCGAAGAACCGCTTCGCCAGATCTGTGCCAACTCCGGCATCGAAGGAAGCATCGTGGTACAGAAAGTTAAAGAAGGAAAAGATGATTTTGGTTTCAACGCGCGCACCGAAGAGTACGAGAATCTGTACAAAGCCGGTGTGATCGATCCTACCAAAGTTACCCGCATCGCTTTAGAGAACGCCGCTTCTGTTGCCGGTATGCTGCTCACCACCGAGTGCGTACTTGCCGATAAGAAAGAAGAAAAACCCGCCATGGGCATGCCCGAAGGAATGGGCGGCGGCATGGGTGGGATGATGTAATACCCCCCTCCCTGACCCTCCCCCACGGGAGAGGGAAACAGCAAAAATAAAAAGCCCCGATCTACGATCGGGGCTTTTTTCTTGTACATGTACCTCCCTCTACTTGTTATTCCGAGGCCATGACACACCTTTTAGTTGTCATTCTGAGGCCCCCGCTGGCGGGGGAAGTATTTCCGAGGAATCTATCAGTAAAAAAGTATTATTTCCTAGTTTTGAAAAATGCTCATAAAACACCACGAATACTTTACGTACATTGTCACCAACCTGAACAAAACGGTTTTGTATGTTGGCATGATGAACGATCTGCCATCAATGGTCGCTGAACATTATTTTAACCAGGCATTAGGCTTCGGGGCGGCAGATTCCTCGGTAACAGCCCCGCTAAAGCGGCCTCGGAATGACAGTTCTATTTTGGTTCTTTCTTGGTTTGTCATTCCGAGGCGCCTAAAGGGCGAAGTATTTCCGGGGAATCTGTTAATTAAAAGAAAAATGATCGTCGATAAAAATTGAAGCCGGATCGGAGGACTAAGTCTTCAGCTTCTGCCCCACTCTCAAAACCTTCGTTTTCTTGATGCCGTTCTTTTTGCAAAGGGCTTCGATGGTTGTGTGGTTGCGACGGGCAATGGCGCCCAAGGTATCGCCGTTGCGAACGGTAACATACTTTCCTTTGGAGACACCGCCCACGTAACGTGATTTGGTGTGACTCTTGGAAACTTTATGCGCGTGCAGGCTGCGCAGGTTGTATTTTGCTTCAAAATCCTCTTTGTAGATCACGCAGGCGTTGTTCTTTATTTCTCCTTTTGCGTAATCAATGAAATCCTCGGTATCCATGGCCTTGCCCAGGTAACGCATCTCAAAGTGCAGGTGACTTCCGTAAGAACGGCCGGTATTGCCTCCCAAAGCAATGGTCATCCCCGAAACAACAGATTCCTCAGGTTGCACCAGGATCTTGGATAAGTGTCCATAAACAGTTTCTAATCCATTATTGTGACGAATGATCACCACATTGCCATAGCCGTGGATATAGCGGGCTATACGCACTTTGCCGTCGAAAGCGGCCACAACTGTATCGCCCGTATTTAAGTTAATGTCGGTTCCGTAATGCGGGCGGCGGCGGCGCCATCCGAAATCGGAAGTAATGGGTCCTTTAACGGGCATGGTAAAGCCGCAGCTCCACTCGTCCAAAAGGTAGATCGTGGCCGAATCGCCTATGAATTGCTGACCGAATAAGTTAGGATGGCAAGAGGCGGTGTCCCAGCTGCCGTAAAGGTCATGCGAAGGGAACATCAGGAGGGAATCTACATCGTCGTAGGTAACCGAAGCGGTAACTACCTGGGTAGTATCCTCTTTCTTGTTCTTTTTGTCGTCTCCGGCCTTCTTTTTCTTACCGCCCTTCTCCAAAGAGAAGCCGGCTGTTGGCAGGGCCAGCAGCAGGAAGAGGGCGATATGCAAAAGACTCTTGATCATCAGAGATTTGCAAAAATATTTGATAAAATGATATTTCCAAACTGAATTCCTACTTCTAATTACGCAGTTATGAACACGGAGGTTACAATTACTTGTAAAAGGCCTGATTTTACTGGGGTTTCGGAGGTATGTACCCGAAATGTTAAAAATGGCAATAAATGTTAAAATTGATTTAGATGCGCTATTTCAGGCCGGCTTTGGCCTTGAAAAGGTTGACCTTTGACTCCTGCTTTTTAAGAAGCCTTTGAATATTCTTCTTGTGGGTGATGATCAGGAGGATAGAAACTACGATCGAGAACGCTATCATCGAAACAGGTCGCCCGGGGAAGAGGGTCAGCAGGATGACAGGAAAAGAAAGTCCGGCCGACATAGAAGCCAGGGAAACGTACCTGAAAAGTGACAAGACAACTAAGAAAACGATAAGCGCTAAACCTGCTACCTGGGGCTCCATGGTGAGGGCAACTCCCAATAGAGTAGCAACTCCTTTTCCGCCCCTAAAGCCAGCGAAAACAGGGAAAATATGGCCAATAACGGCTGCTACACCAAGAGCGATCTGGTAATTCACAAACGGACCTGATCCGGAGGCAAAATCGCTGAAAAAGGCCAGCATCACTGCAAGACTACCTTTCACAATATCAATGATAAGAACAGGGAAACCTGCCCGTTTTCCTAATACACGAATTGTATTGGTGGCACCGGCATTACCGGATCCAAATTCACGAACATCAATACCGTAAAATGCTTTTCCCCACCATACGGAAGTCGGGAGGGAACCAAGGAGGTAGGCAATAAGTATGAAAACAGCCTCTAAAAGGTTATTTAGCATGCGCAAATATAGGAAATTGATAATTTGCAGGCTTATTTAAAGCCATTGTTATCAAAAAGTTATTAATAATCAACAGGTTAATTAAAGGTTGGAAAATGATCCACAAACAAGCTAACTATCTCGTTTCCATAGGCTAACGAAGCGGTAGCGGCCGGTGAGGGTGAATTGATAACATGGGCCGACCTATGACCGTATTCTATCTTAAAATCGTCTATCATCTCGCCTTCCGGGGCAAGGGCCATGGCGCGTATTCCGCAGCGGGCATCCACAATGTCGTCGGCCTCCAGGGAAGGAATGAGCTTACGAAGGCGGTTGAGGAAGTAGGCCTTGGAAAAAGCCCCCCGGTACTCGTCCATCCCAAAACGCCAATGCTTTTTAAAGAACTTCCAGGTACCGCGAAACCCAAAGGCCTGGAAAGTATCACGGAACGAAAATGCTGTTTTGGAATAACCCTCGCGCTTAAAAACGAACACCGCGTTTGGCCCGCACTCTGTACCGCCTTTGATCATGCGCGTAAAGTGAACTCCGAGGAAAGGGAACTTCGGATTCGGTACAGGATAAATGAGATTCTTCACTTTTTTCAGTCCTTTCTCGGTGAGATCGTAATAATCTCCGCGGAAACCAACAATGGCCGCGTCGCTCTTCTTGCCTTGCTTCTTTGCTAAACGATCGGCTTGTAGTCCGCCGCAGGTGATGAGATACGATCCGGAGAAATTTCCGCAGGAGGAGATCACCTCCACTTTATCGGGATGATTCTTAAAATCGGTTGCCTCGCAGCCGGTGATCACTTTACTTCCGGAAGCATTGATGAGCTCCTGGTATTTTCGGGCCACATCGGCGTAATCTATAATTCCTGTACAGGGAACCCATATGCCGGCAATTCCTTCGCAGTAAGGTTCAATTTCTTTGATGCGTTTTGCGTCGATCATCTCTATCCCTTCAACATCGTTGGCAAGGCCGTTATTGAAGACCTTGTTCATGTGCGCCAGCTCGCTTTCGTGGGTGGCTACAATGATCTTTCCGCAGATATCGTGTGGTATCTTATGTTCTTTTGCAAACTCTACCAGCTCTCTCCTGCCGGCCACGCAATTCTTAGCCTTATAGGAACCGGGTTTGTAATAAATGCCTGAATGTATAACGCCGCTGTTATGGCCCGTTTGGTGCGCGGCTACTTCCTTCTCTTTTTCGAGTACAAGAATACGCTTTTCCGGATATCGCTTCGTAAACTTGTAAGCGGTGGCGAGGCCAACGATGCCGCCACCTACTACTATTACATCAAAATGGGTTTGAGATGACATTTGAAAGGTTTGGCAAAGATAGCTATGTTTTGTTATCCTATACTTGGCAATTTATACTTTTTAATATGTTATATTTGAATTACGAATGAAAAAACTCGTAACCATATTGATGCTTGGGGTGGTTACGGAAAGTTCCAGCCAAACGACTATAACGGCTGGCCTTGTATATGGAACCTGGGCGATCACAGGGTCACCATACAATGTACTTGGCGATATTCAAATTCCGAACGATTCCACCTTATTCATTCAACCGGGTGTTGCCGTAAATTTCCAGGGAATGTATCATATGCAGGTGCAAGGCCGTTTACTGGCTGTAGGAACTGCAACCGATACTATAACTTTTATTGCTTCAGATACCAGTAATGGATGGAGGGGCATTCACTTTGGTGGGACTTCCATTACTAATGATACTTCCAAACTTATTTTCTGTAAGCTCACCTACGGGAAAGCTACTGGCGTCTATCCGTTCTACAATGGAGGCGTACTGCACTTAGATGGTTTTTCTAACGTTATCTTATCAAACTGCAGGTTATCAAACAACTACTGTGATAACAATGGTGGGGCTATATATTTAAATTCAAGCAGTCCGCGAATCATGAACAATACTATAACCAATAATACAGCGGATTCTGACGGAGCTGGTATATTTTGTTTCAATAGCGATCCCTATATTTATAATAATTTGATCACGTATAATTACTCCATTTCAGGTAATGGAGGTGGAGTACTTGCAGGAGCCGGTAGCCCCGAAATTTTGAATAACAATTTAATAGGTAACATCGCCTTTGACGGTGGCGGCATTTATAATCAAGGGGGCAGCCCTATTATAAAAGGTAATTCCATTCTTTCTAACATTTCTATGAACGGCGGGCGGGGTGGAGGAATTCGTCTCAAATCTACTGCTCTAGTCGATAGCAACACCATATCCAATAATTCCGCAAATTTTGGTGGGGGAATAGAATCTTATAACGATTTGTCAGTTATCACCAGAAATGTAATTTCCCAAAATATCGCTACTCGGGCGGGCGCGGGGATAAATTGCAGTGCAAGCAACCCCGATATTAACCACAACTTCATTTCCAATAACACTGCGCTCTCAACCACTGATGGCGGAGGCGGTATTTCCTGCGGAGCAAGTAGCCCTATTATTAGCAATAACACCATAACAAATAACGCTACTGGATATAACGGAGGTGGAATCTCTTGTAACGGAAGTAATCCGTCAATAAGCAGTAACACAATCAGCAACAACGATGCAGTAAATGGCGGCGGTCTCAATTGCGATCTAAATTCCAACCCTTCTCTGTTTAACAACATCTTATTCGGCAACACAGCTTCCACAAATGGCAACCAGGTATTTTTAAATGATCAGGCGAGCGATCCTTCATTTTCATATTGTGATCTGGAAGGCGGGCTTGCAGGATTCGGGCTTAATGGTAATACCTACATTGGTAATTACTCCAATAATCTCAATTCCAACCCATTCTTCATCTCTCCCTCTGCAGGAAGCGGAACAGGATTTAACGGTCTTGCAGCCAATTGGTCTTTATCAAATAATTCACCATGCATTAACACAGGAGATCCTTCAGGCGTCTACCCTTCCACTGACCTGGCAGGCAATACCCGAGTAGTGAATACGATTATTGACATCGGCGCTTATGAATACCAAGGTTTTACAACAATAAATACCTGGGAAGAAGGAAACGCTATTATTTACCCTATTCCAACAAACAGAATAATTACCATTGAATTATTAGAAAGTGTAAACGTAAACTGTCAAATATTTGATTCGAACGGAATACTGTGTTTGTCTCAAAAACTAAACGATTCATCGGAAATCGATCTTCTTAATTTAAGTAAAGGTGTTTATGTGATCAATCTAAGTACCGATCGATGGACTATTACTAAAAAATTAGTACTCGTAAAGTAGGTAGCCTCCTATATTACATTCCTTTTTTGCCGATTTAAATCCTTGGGTTAACAATATTTACTAATTTCGCCTCTCATTTATTACCATGAAAGTTTTAAAATTCGGGGGCACCAGCGTAGGATCGGCAGAGCGCATGCAGGCCGTTGCCACGCTCATCAAAAAAAATACGGAGCCCATCCTGGTCGTGCTCAGCGCCATGAGCGGCACCACCAATAATTTGGTTGAACTATCGAACGCTTTGTATGCCAAGAACAATACAAAAGCCAACGAGATCATCAATACCCTCGAAGAAAAATACCGCAAGGAAATAAAGAACCTCTACAAGACCGAAGCCGCGCTGAAAAAAGCGGAGCAACTCATCAAATACCATTTCGATTACCTCCGCGCCTTCACCCTTGATATGTTCACCGCCAACGAAGAAAAAGCCGTATTGGCGCAGGGCGAATTACTCTCAACCGCCATGTTCCAGTTCTACATGGAAGAGACCGGCGCCAAAAGCTGCCTGCTGCCCGCGCTCAATTTCATGCGCATTGATGAGAACGAAGAGCCTGACCTCGCCTATATTGAGACCCACTTGAAATTGGAACTGCAGCGCAACACCGGCAATGATTTTTACATCACGCAGGGATATATTTGTCGCAACCCATTCGGTGAGATCGACAATTTAAAACGTGGCGGAAGCGATTATACAGCTTCTTTGGTTGGAGCCGCCCTTTATTCTTCGGAAATACAGATCTGGACCGACATAGACGGCATGCACAACAACGATCCGCGTATAGTAAACAAAACGCATCCCATCAACGAACTTTCTTTTGATGAAGCGGCCGAGTTAGCTTATTTCGGGGCGAAGATCCTCCACCCTACCTGCATTTTGCCGGCGCAAAAAAGAAATGTACCCGTGAAACTGCTCAACACCATGCAGCCGGAAGCCAAAGGAACGGTGATCGCCGAAAAAACATCCGGCTCGGGTATAAAAGCCGTAGCGGCCAAAGACGGCATCATCGCGGTGAACATCAAATCGGGCCGAATGCTTTTGGCCTACGGTTTCCTGCGCTCGGTATTTGAGGTTTTCGAAAGACATAAAACGCCCATCGACATGATCACCACCTCCGAGGTGGCAGTATCACTCACGATCGACACCGATAAATACTTAAAAGAGATCACCGAAGAACTCGAAAAATTCGGACAGGTCACCATTGAGAAAGACCAGGCCATTATTTGTATTGTTGGCAGCGTAAGCTTCGACGATAGTGGTTACGCCCAACGCGTGTTCAGCGCCATGAGTCAAATTCCAATCCGCATGATCTCTTACGGCGGAAGCGAGAACAATATTTCCGTCCTTGTAAAGGGCGAACACAAAGTAGCGGCGCTCCAGGCACTTAATAAAGGAATATTTAACTATTAAGCATGTCGGGATTAGTCAAATATCAAGACCACTTCGCTAAAATAAAGACACCGTTCTATTTTTACGATACCGCTTTGCTTAAGCAAACGCTGGAAGTGCTCAACAGCACCAAAGGAGATTACCATGTGCACTACGCCATGAAAGCGAACACGAACGACACGCTTTTAAAAATTATTAAAGAGGCAGGACTGGGCGCAGATTGCGTAAGCGGCAACGAAGTGAAGAAGGCCGTTGAGATAGGTTTCACAAAAGAAAAGATCGTTTTCGCGGGTGTAGGAAAAAGCGACGAAGAGATCAATTATGGTTTGGAGCAGGATATTTTCTGCTTCAATTGCGAAAGTATTCCCGAACTGGAAGTGATGGACGCGCTTTCTGCGGCAAAAGGTAGAGTGACTGATATAGCCTTGCGCATCAACCCGAATGTCGACGCGCATACGCATCATTACATCACAACCGGCCTGGAAGAGAATAAATTCGGCATTAACGTACACGAATTGCCCACTGTGCTGGAAGTTTTGAAAAAATGCCGTAACCTAAATCTCATCGGGTTGCATTTTCACATTGGTTCTTCCATCACGGATCTTACTCCCTTCAAAAATCTTTGCACGCGGGTGAACGAGATCCAGCACTGGTTCAATTCCCGCGGCATCACCTTAAAACACGTGAACGTGGGAGGAGGTTTGGGCATCAATTACAAAAACCCCGACGGAGCTTCGATCTGCAATTTCAACGATTTCTTCAACGTATTCAAACGCTTTTTGGGTGTACAACCCAACCAGGAAGTGCATTTTGAGCTGGGCCGAGCCATCGTTGGGCAATGCGGGAACTTAATTTCACGCGTGCTTTACGTAAAAAAGGGAACCAATACCAATTTCGCCATTCTCGACGCGGGCATGACCGAATTAATTCGTCCGGCTCTTTACCAGGCTTACCATAAAATTGAAAATCTTTCCTCTTCCCTGCCCCAGGTAAAATACGATGTGGTAGGCCCTATCTGCGAAAGCAGCGACTGTTTTGGAAAAGCAGTTGATATGGCCGAAACCCACCGCGGCGACCTGATCGCACTACGTAGCACCGGCGCTTACGGAGAAGTAATGAGCTCGCAATACAACCTGCGCGATAAGGCCAAGGCTCATTTTGATTTTGATCTGTAAGTTAGCTTTCATCTTTTTTTCTTTTCAGAATTTTCATATTTTTATTGCCCCGTGGGGAAAAGACATTTTTTAAAAACAACCTAAACCTCCTTGCCCCGGAGATGCAAAACAGTAATATGGCAAATACCTATACGCAGATATTTTATCACATTGTGTTCGCGGTGCGGAACAGGGAAGCGCTTATTGTACCTACCATAAAAGAAGATCTTTATAAATACATCAGCGGGATCATCACCAATCAAAAACAAAAGCTCTTCATCATGAATGGTATGCCGGATCACGTGCATATCCTTGTCAATTGTAAGCCCAACATGAATTTATCCGACCTCGTTAAAGAAATTAAAGAACATTCCTCCAAGTACATAAATGAAAAAGGAATTCTGAAGGGGAAATTCTATTGGCAAGAAGGATTTGGAGCTTTCACAGTTTCAAAGAAAGAACTCACATCGGTTATCAATTACATCAATAACCAGGAGGAGCACCACAGGAAGAGAACTTTCCGTGAGGAATATGTTGAATTCTTAAAAGAGAACGAGATCGACTACAAGGAGGAATACATCTTCGAGTCGATCTGACCGTGATCTGTTTCCAAACCGTTTTGCCCCTCTGGGGCAAGAAATTATGTGTAGCTGGTTTTCTTAAGATGTTTGGCCCCTAAAGGGGCCGGGATCAGGTTTTTGGTCCTCGCCACACGTAGCTGCCTAAGAATAATATGTCCGCCATAACGCATGATCGCTGATCTCATTTCCAAATCGCTTGCTCTAAACGGACCGGGGTCAAATTCCCCCTGGCTCCGGAGGAGCCTAACTTAGAAACATGATGTATTCAAAAAAAAAATTGCCCCAGGGGGGCAAAACAATTAGGAGCAAGATCTTCCACAAAAGTGAAACCCCGCGAATGGCGGGGTTTCACTTTTAGAATGTGGTATATTATTTCTTCTTCCTGTCGAAGTCCACAACAATTGGTGTAGAGATACACAGAGATGAGTAAGTACCGATCACACGACCGATCAACAAGGCGAAGATGAAGCCGCGGATGGAATCTCCACCAAAGATGAAGATCACCAATAATACGAAGAACACCGTTAATGAAGTAAGGATGGTACGGCTCAGCGTGCTGTTCAGGGCGAAGTTGATGAGCTTGTTGCGCTCTTCGCCAAACATATCGCTCTTGCCCGATTCAGCCAAACGCTCACGGATCCTGTCGAACACAACCACCGTCTCGGTCATGGTATAACCCATTACCGTTAAGATGGCCGCGATGAAGTCCTGGCCGATCTCGAGGGAGAACGGCAGCATTTTATCAAAGATGGTATAGAAGGCCAATACAACCAGCACGTCGTGGAACAAAGCCACAACCGCACCCAAACCGTATTGCCATTTCTTGAATCGGATCACAATGTAAATGAACATCAATAAGCAGGAGAACAATACCGCGCCATAAGCGCTGTAAACAATGTCTGTTGCGATGGTAGGGCCCACCTTTTGCGAGCTCAGCATTTTGAACTTAGCGTTCAATCCGCCTAAACCTTTATCAATGGTTTGCTCAACCTCCTGGTCAACGGTTTGAGAGTTCTCATCGATACGGTATTTAGTAGTGATCTTGATCTTACTGTCGCTACCTGCAGTTTTAACCTCTGCCTCGCCGATCTGACCTTTCAAAGCGTTCTTCACTTCTTCGGTGTTCATGGCTCTTTCAAAGCCGTAAACATAGGTACGTCCACCCTGGAAATCTACGCCCAGGTTAAAGCCGCCGTTCTTGAAGTAGAATACAACACCCAAAGCAATTACCAAGGTTGAAAGCATGTAGTAAACTTTACGACGCTTCACGAAATCGAAGTGCAGTTTCTTGAAGGCGTTACGGGTCATACCGTTATCGAAAGTGATGTTCTTCTTCTTGTTGATCATCCAGTCGAAGATCACGCGTGATAAAACAACGGCGGCGAACAAAGAAGAAAGGATACCGATACATAGTGTGGTTGCGAAACCTTGTACGGGACCGTTACCGAATACGTACAGGATCAAACCTAATATTAAAAGGGTTACATTACTATCTATGATGGAGGACATCGCATGCTTGAAACCTTCTTTGATGGCCTGGGCCATGGATTTGCCAAGCGCCAGTTCCTCGCGCACACGCTCGAAGATAAGGATGTTCGCATCCACCGAGAGGCCTATCGTTAATACGATACCGGCGATACCGGGAAGCGTTAAGGTAGCGCCCAACGATGTGAGGATACCCATGATGAAGAATAAGTTGATGAAGAGCGCCACGTTGGCTACCAAACCGGCTTTGTTGTAATACATCGCCATGAAGATCAGGATCACGAAGAAGGCAACCACGAACGACATTAAACCGTTAGAGATAGCTTCCTGACCTAAGGTAGGACCTACGATAGTTTCTTCCACGATGCGTGCAGGAGCAGGCAGTTTACCGGCGCTGAGGATAGCCACTAAGGCGTCGGCCTCGCGGTTATCAAAATTACCTGTGATCTGTGAATTACCGGTTGGGATCTCGCCGTTAACGGTTGGTGAAGAGTAAACCAGGTTATCCATTACGATGGCCACGCATCGACCGCGGTCTTTTGCAGTTTTAGGCGCGTTGGCTTTGGTTAAGGTCTTCCATTTCTGGGCGGCCTCCCCTTTCATCTGCATGCTGATGGCGATCTCGCCGGTCTGCTGCTGGAAATCTTTGCGGGCCTCATCAATGATATCGCCGTACATGGCGGCTTTACCGCTGCGGTCGGTTACCTTAATAGCGTGTAAACGTAATGCGTTGCTACCTTTTTCAGGTTTCGATTCCCACATGAATTTCACTTTGCTTGGGAAAACACCACGCACTTTCGGGTTGCTCAACCAGGCATTGATAGACGCGGTATCTTTAATGAGCGCGTAACCAACCGCCGAACCGAAACCGAAATATTTACCGTCCTGCGATACGTTTGGCACCAGCGGGCCGGCCATGGAATACAGCGGGTTGTTCAGTTTGTAGTTCTCGAGCGTAGTATCTGTTTTCGCTACACCGCTTTTGCCGGAATCAGTGGCTACACTGGTGTTCTTTAATTTCTCTTCGAGCGATTTGTTCTTCGCTGAGCTGTCGGCTTTCGCTATAGAATCAGCTTTTGCTTTCAGGATCTCGGCAGGGGTCATTTTGGCCAGAGCAGAATCAGAGGCGCTTACTTTGGTAGAGTCAGAAGCTTTCGCGCTATCCGCTTTTGCAAGATCCGGACGCATGATCGCTTTTACGCGTTTGTTGGCTTCTACCCAGAACTGGCCTAACTCGGCGTTCTCGTATGTTTCCCAGAACTCGAGGTTCGCAGTTTTGGTAAAAAGGTTACGCACACGTTCTTTATCCTGCACACCGGGAAGCTCTATGAGGATACGACCGCTGGCTTCGAGCTTTTGGATATTAACCTGGGCAACACCAAAACGGCTCACACGGCTTCGGAATGTCTCTTCAGAATTACTTACCGCGTCTTCCACGCGTTCTTTGATGTAAGTCATCACCTTATCGTTCGGATCGTTATAATCAACTTTCCCTTTGTTCTCGATGGTTTGGAAAATAGGAGCCAAACGTCCATTCGGAGCGATTTTTTTATAGGTCTCAGAGAAGAGCGTGATAAAATCCTTGTTACTGCCTACACCCAGGTTCTTTTGCGTCTCGGCAAGCGCTTTGTTAAAATCAGGATCAGGATTGTTGTTCGACAGGCCACGGATGATATCCATCACAGAAACTTCCAGCGTGATGTTCATACCACCGCGAAGGTCAAGACCTAAGTTCACTTCTTTCTCTTTACACTCAGCGTACGTGTATTTGGTCAACAAAATGTCGTAAACCGGCAGGGGTTTTAATGAATCTAAGTAGGCATCAATTTTCACACCTTTGATCGAATCAAGGTAAAAACGCTCTTTCGCGGGATCGCCCTTGGCGTAATCGGCCGCAGCCTTCGTAAGAATGGGATTCGCTATGAAAGCGTCACCAAAAGCGTTGGCGTCTTTCTCAATACCGCGGGTAACCCAGGTAAACGACAGGTAAAAAATACAGGCCAGTCCTAGTAAAATGGCAAATGTGCTTATCGCTCCTTTATTTTGCATATCTAATTAACTATTTGATTTCTATAAATTAAGGGTGCAAATATAACATTACCTTGCATAAATACCAACTTTATTTAACCCCCTTATTTATCAGCACTTTATCCCTTCTTTTGAGGCCAATTCTTTTTGCTAAATTGCTTTAAATTTCAACCATGCGGAGGCTCCTTTTTTTATTGTTTTTGGCAGCTTACACTTTTTGCAGGGCCGACCGGATAGATTCGTTGTTAAACCTCCTTAAAAAGGAGATGCCCGATACGCAACGGGTGTTTCTTTTAAATTGGGTCTCGTACGAGAAATACCAGAGCGACATTAAAGGCGCTGTTCCATACGCGCGACAGGCATTGGCATTGGCAAAGAAGCATGATTTTTATGGCGGGATGATCAACTCCTATCTCTACCTGTCTTATATCTCACGCGCAGCCGGTAATAACGAGTTGGCGCTTGCGCAGGTGGATAGCGCGGAACATTTGTGCGACACGGACGGAAACGAGTTCCTGAAAGTAAAAACCTACAATCAAAAAGGAAATATCTATGGTGATCTTGGAGATGTCGCAAAGTCGCTGGATTTTTATATTCGGGCTTCGAAAGTGGCAGAAAAGTATAAAGACAGGCGCACCTTACTTGGGGCTTATGGAAATATTGGCATCAGTTTTATGAGTACCAGGCAATACGGTAAAAGCAAGGAATATATGAGGAAAGCGATAGCCATAGCGGCCGAATTGGGAGAATTTAAGAATGAGGGGAACATCTCCAACAACATTGGCGCCATTTATCTCGAAGAGCACAAAGATGATTCGGCCTTGATCTATTTTAAACGCGGCGAGGAGCTTTTTACCCGCGGAAATTATAAGCGGGGACTGGCCTATTGTAAATATTACCTGGGATACATTTATAAGCGTAAAAAGAATTACGCAATGGCCCTTTTGAACTTTGAAAAGGCGGCTTCCATTTTTAAGGAAAGCGGCACCACGACCGAACTTCCCAATATGTATAACAGTATCGCCGAGATCTATTTACTCGAAGAACTTCCCTATAAAGCGCTTGAATATGGAAAACTTTCACTGGAGGAGGCCCAAAAGGAGGGATCTTATCTCGACCAGAAAGAGGCCTACATGATACTGAAAAGCGCTTATGAAAAAACCGGGGATTATAAAACAGCTTTGTTCTATTATGGAAAGTTCGTTACCATTAAAGACAGTCTCTTTAACAGCGAGAGCACGCAGCAGATGGCAGAGATGCAAACGAAGTATGAAACAGAGAAAAAAGAGACCGAGAATAAACTCCTGATCGAAAAGAATGAGAGCAACGATAAGGTGATCAGGCAACAGCGTTATTTTGGTATTGCAGTGGGATTTATCTGTGTATTACTGATCGTCTTTGCCATTTATTTTTTCAGATCGAACAAACAAAAACAAAGAACGAATATTGAATTAGAGCGAAAGAATCACCTGATCGAAAAACAAAAGGAACTGGTAGAGGAAAAGCAGAAAGAAATATTAGACAGCATTCACTACGCAAGGCGCATTCAGCGAAGTTTACTCACCTCCGAAAAATACATCGCGAGGACAATTAATAAGCTGAAAACTACTTAACGCGTTCCTTTCTTCAGGTTGATGATCCATACCGAAGCCAGGATCACAACCATGGCCAGGACCTGCACCCAGGTAATGGTCTCCTTTTCACGCAAGCCCCAGAAAACAGCCACGATCGGAATTAAGTACGTGGTTGTGGAGGCAAAAACAGCACCCGACAACTTAATGAGCTCATTAAATGCGATAACGGATAAAGCTGTTCCCACTATTCCTAATACCGCCGTATAGCCCAGCGAAGAAATTGCCTGCGGATGATGATTGATCACTTCCATAAAATCAGTGGTGAGCAAATATCCAACAGCTATTGGTCCTGTGAACATAAAGGCCCAAACGGTTGCGCGAACAGAACTGACATCGTTCAGGTATTTACG
The DNA here is from genome assembly GCA_964387075.1 of uncultured Flavobacteriaceae bacterium. Taxonomy (GTDB): domain Bacteria; phylum Bacteroidota; class Bacteroidia; order B-17B0; family Aurantibacillaceae; genus PALSA-968. The sequence continues at coordinate 300,330 of CAYLVB010000004.1, read as the reverse complement.
GATGATATTGACACTGATGGCGTAACAAAAAGTTGCAGCTACAACCAGCAAGGCGTAATTCGTTCCAGACGATTCCGCATCACCGTTATTGTAAAGCAAGAGCGAGGCGCCGCCAAAACCGGTGATAATGCCCGAGACCTGGAAACCTGTTGTCTTATTGCCAAACATCATGAAGCCCAGGATCACGGTAAAGATGGGTGTAAGCGCGTTGAGCATGCCCGCCAGGCTGCTGCTGATGCCTGTTTCGGCCTTCGTGAACAGGAAAGCGGGAATAAGATTGCCAAAAATACCCATGCCCAGCAGGCCTTTCCAGTATTTTTTGAGGTCGATCTTTGAGTACTTAATTAAGAACGGCAACAGGAAAACATAGGCCATTCCAATACGCATCGCCGCCACCTGCCCGCTGCTGAAAGCCTCCATGCCACGCTTCATCAGGATAAAAGAACTGCCCCATATCATAGATAACACAATAAGTATGGGCCATTTTAAGTTCCTCATAAAGCGGAGTAAAAGTACGCTTAATTGGTTATTTTTGTAAGGAATTGAAAAAACTGCTTATTATAAGTTATTACTGGCCGCCCGCGGGCGGCCCCGGCGTGCAACGCTGGGTGAAGATGAGCAAATATCTCGCGCAAATGGGCTACGCCTGTCACGTAGTAACTGTCGACGAGAAGCATGCATCCTACCCAAGCCTCGATGCTTCCATGCAAAAGGATATTGCACCCAACATCAAGGTCATTAAAACAAAGTCTTTCGAAGCGCTCAAGGTCTTCTCTTCTCTTTTCAAAAAAGAGAAAGTGCCCTACGCGGGTATTCCCAACAAGAACAAAATGAGCACCATAGGAAAACTGGCTCTTTATATCCGCTCCAATTTCTTTATCCCCGACGCGCGCGTGGGTTGGAACAACTACGCTTTAGCCGCCTGCAAAGAGATCATAGAAAAAGAAAAGATCGACGCGATCATAACAACAAGTCCGCCTCACTCTACGCAATTGATCGGGCTTCAATTAAAAAAAGCTTTCCCGCAACTTAAATGGATAGCCGATCTGCGGGATCCGTGGACCGATATTTATTATTATCACAAATTATCGCATACCGAAAGCTCGAAGAAGAAAGACATTTCTTACGAGAAAAGTGTTTTGGAAAATGCAGACGCGGTGACCGTAACCAGTCCCATCACACAAAAACTTTATTCGGGAAAGGTTGATCCGAAGTACGCGGCGAAGTTCCATACCATCACTAATGGTTTTGATGCCGACGATATGGCCATTGGCTCAAGATCGAACCCCGATAAATTCACGATCACCTTTGCGGGAACTGTCAATGAACAATTTGGTGTGGAAGAATTCATTTCTTCAGTGAAAGAAATTGACAATAAGAATGTACTGCTTCAGTTTATTGGAACAATGGACCTTTACATCAAAAACCTGCTGGAAAAAGAGATCCCGAACAATCACAAAATAATTTCCTATGTTCCGCACAAGGACCTGATGGGATATTTAGTGAACTCGCAGGTATTATTACTTTCCATTCCCAAAGGAAATAACCAGGGCACTATTCCCGGAAAATTATTTGAATACTTAGCCACGCAAAAACAAATTATCTGTCTCGCCCCCAAAGGCAGCAGCGCCGCACAGATCATCAACGAATGTGAGGCCGGAAAAACTTTTATCCACGAAGACAAAACCGGAATCAAAACGCATCTTGCCCAATTGATCGCCGATGCTACATCAGGAAAAGACATTTCTATTAAGTCAATAGTCTACCAAAAATACTCACGAAAGGAATTGGCTGCGCAATTTGCAGCGCTGATCAGCAACCTAAACCGCTAAGGGCGCTAAGAAAATACAACGCAAAGTTCGCAAAGAATACAGTAAGAATAACCTTAGCGGTCTTTGCGCCTCCTTGGCTGCTTTCTTTGCGGTTCCGGCTGTTGGCTGTTTGTCCCCCGCTGGAGGGGGTGGCGTGAAGCGACGGTGAGGATCTTAGAGCTTATCGTAATTCCTCAACTTAGCCTTCCACTCCTCAGCTATCTCAACAGTCTGCATCGTATTATAATCCATGCAAACCAAAACGCCGGTCGCTACGCAGGCAAAGAACTCTTTACCTTCCTTTACTTTCACCAGTACGTTCTCTACATCAAAGCTTTTGCTGCCAATATGGGTTACGCGCGTATACGATTTAATTTCATCTTCCATGTAAACCGGAAGTAAATAATCAATTTCGCTGTGCGCCAATATAAGTCCGCGACCAAACCAATCGTTCTCCTTACCGATCACCTGGTTCAAATAGGCAACGCGGGCAGTTTCGAAATACGAGAGAATGGTGGCATTGTTCACGTGCCCCAATTTATCAATATCCACGAAGCGAACCTGTATTGGTAATACGTGACGATACTTCTTCAGATCGATGTGGGAAAGGTCTCTTTTTGCCATAATAACAAAGAAAAAGCCCCCGCTTTTTTGGCGAGGGCTCTTATTTTTAAGCGGTTACTTTCTCCGCCAGTTTCTTTTTTAAATTAGTATCCAGCGCACTCAGGAAATCTTCTGTGTTCAGGTAATGTTCTCCCAATTTCACATTGTTTCCATGAACGCAAACCGCTAAGTCTTTGGTCATTTTGCCGCTTTCAACGGTCTCCACGCAAACTTGCTCCAACGCATGTGCCCATTTGATGAGTTCCTGGTTGTTATCCAGTTTACCGCGGAACTCCAAACCACGTGTCCATGCGAAGATGGACGCGATAGGATTGGTAGAAGTAGGCTTACCGGCCTGGTGATCGCGGTAGTGACGCGTTACTGTACCGTGCGCAGCTTCCGCTTCCATGATCTTTCCATCAGGAGTAACTAAAGTAGAGGTCATCAGTCCTAATGAACCGAAACCTTGCGCTACCGTGTCTGACTGAACGTCTCCGTCGTAGTTCTTACAAGCCCAAACGAAGTTACCGTTCCATTTCAGCGCGCTTGCAACCATATCATCGATCAAACGGTGTTCGTACACAATACCGGCCGCTGCAAATTTTGCTTTGAACTCAGCATTATAGATCTCTTCGAAAATATCTTTAAAGCGACCGTCGTATTTTTTCAGAATGGTGTTCTTGGTAGAAAGATACAGTGGCCATCCTTTTTGCAAAGCCGTATTAAAACAAGAGTGAGCAAATCCGCGGATAGACTCATCGGTATTATACATGGTCAAAGCAACTCCGTCGCCTTTGAAATTATAAACTTCATGTTCGATCACTTTCCCATCTTCACCTTCAAATTTCACAGTGAGTTTTCCTTTTCCTTTAGTAACGAAATCGGTAGCGCGGTACTGATCGCCAAACGCGTGACGACCTATACAGATCGGCGCTGTCCAGTTTGGAACCAGGCGCGGAACGTTCTTACAAACGATAGGCTCGCGGAAAACAGTTCCATCCAAAATATTACGGATGGTACCGTTTGGTGATTTCCACATTTGTTTGAGGTTGAATTCTTTTACGCGGGCCTCATCTGGAGTGATGGTGGCACATTTGATACCTACACTGTATTTTTTGATAGCTTCTGCAGCTTCAACGGTAACTTTGTCATCCGTTTTATCGCGGTGTTCCATACCGAGATCGTAATATTTAATATCTAGGTCGAGGTAAGGTAATACCAATTTATCTTTAATGAATTTCCAGATGATGCGCGTCATTTCATCGCCATCCAGCTCAACTACGGGGTTTGCTACTTTGATCTTTGCCATAACAGGGATTTTTTTAGAAGCCACAAATATAATGGATTTTGGCCCCGAAATGGCTCAAAAATCAAGGTTTTAACTCACACTTTTCCAACTTTATAGGCTCCCCAAGGTGGCACGCAGAGGCGCAGAGGCCGCAGAGAACAGCCGAATAAGCTTGTAAAAATGTTCGTACCTTTGCGCCCATGACCATACACAAAGAAGGCACAGCTACTATAGTCCTCACCCTCATTTTCTCCGCGATCCTGATCGGCATCGCCTATTACTTTTTTCCTCAATATTGGATAGCCAAAGCTTTTGCATTTACCCTTAGTGGCTTTTTATTGATCGTTGTACTTCAGTTCTTCCGCAGTCCAAGCCGCAACTGGACCAAAAACGACAAACAGATCATTTGCCCGGCCGATGGAAAAGTGGTGGTTATTGAAGAGACCGAAGAGACCGAATACTTCAAAGACAAACGCATACAGGTCAGTATTTTCATGTCGCCAATTAACGTACACGTCAACCGTTACCCTTTAAGTGGTGTGGTGAAGTACGCAAAATACCACGCCGGTAAATATTTAGTGGCCTGGCATCCAAAATCAAGTACCGAGAACGAGCGCACTACGGTTGTTGTGGAAAATGAAAAAGGAGTTTCTGTTTTGTTTCGTCAAATTGCCGGTGCCTTAGCGCGCCGCATTGTGATGTACAGCAAAGAAGGAGATAAAGCCCGGCAAACCGATCAGTTCGGTTTCATTAAGTTCGGATCGCGCGTGGATGTTTTCTTACCAATTGGAACTAAGATCAATGTAAAAATTGATGAAGTGGTTAAGGGTGGGATCACGGTGTTGGCGGAGGTTTAATTTTACAAATATTTTTTATTTGAGCCGTCACCCTGAACTTGTTTCAGGGTCGCACCATCTAATCATTTAGTACCAACCCTTCTCTACATCGGCGTAACCAACGATCTGGAAAGACGTGTTTGGGAACACAAAAATGGCAAAGGAAGTGATTTTACAAGACAGTATCGGGCTCATTATCTTGTTTACTACGAGGTGATCTCTGACATCAAAACAGCGATCAAGCGTGAGAAGCAACTCAAGAACTGGCACCGGGAATGGAAGTTGAACCTAATTAAGGAGCTTAATCCTAAATTGGCCGACTTGGCCGCTGATTGGGCCCTCAACTTCGAGGTTTAGCGACCCTGAAACAAGTTCAGGGTGACGTACTTCTATATTTTCCAAGCACTATCCGAGGTCATCCCGAACTTGTTTCGGGATCGCATCATCTCACGGTTAGTATAAGCCATTTTCGAGGGCAAAGACCTGGCCGCTGATTGGGCCCTCAACTTCGAGGTTTAGCGACCCTGAAACAAGTTCAGGGTGACGTACTTCTATATTTTCCAAACACTATCCGAGGTCATCCCGAACTTGTTTCGGGATCGCATCTTCTGTCGGTTAGTATCAACCTTTCTACAGGCGCAAAATCTGGCCGCTGATCAAACTTTACAAGAGGTATAGCGATGCTGAAACAAGTTCAGCATGACGGCAGGTGGTGAAGGGTGGTATAACGGTGCTGGCGGAGGTTTAGTGTTGGATCATGATCTTTCTCGTTTGAATTCGGCATCCGGAACTTATCCTTACAAAATAGACCCCTGCTTTCATTTCACTTATGTCTTCCTCTTGTTTTGAATTCGCCCGAAAATATTTGATCCTTGCTCCCAAGAGATCCAGGATCTCCACCGTCCAGGTTTCGTTATCGCGAATTTCAAAAAATAGCTTTTCGCTTGTGGGATTTGGAAATACCATCAGTTCATTCTTCTTATTCTCAAATTGATCAATGCCGAACAAATACTGCGTGCAATTGGAATCAGGGTATAAAGCTTTACTGTTTTCCATAAAACAAATCAACTGCCCGCCATCCTCCATAGTCCAACCGTTATAAAATAATCCTGCTGCAAATCCCACCCCTTCAATGAATTTATACTCACTAGTACCCAACTGTGGGCCAAAATTAATTCGCTTTCTGTACGAAGTTCCAACCAAAACTGAATCTATGGAATCCACTGTTAATATCCATAACGACGGTCGCGCAAGATACCCCTTCAATGTATCACCAACATTTAAATTAAAATCACATAATAGCGTATCTTGTACATTCTTAGAAGGAATAGAGCAGTAAACTTTTCTGAGCATAGTATCTTGTCTAAGTCCGGCCCAAAAAGATGTGGTCGGAGTAGCTTGATTGCCATTGAAAAAATAGGCGTCTGTTAAATATATTTTATGATATGAGTATGCACCGATGGCCGTATCTCCCTGTATGTAATACTGTAACTCACGCCCGCAGGAGTTAGTACATGACATTGAGCAAACACAAGGATTAGTATAGTTGGCTTCCCTCCAAACAGCATTTGAATCAGGAAAATGACGGTAAACGGTAGATTGTCCGAAACCGGAACTTAGAGTAAGGAAGAATAAAAAGACAAGTAAGGATCGAACCATTTAAAGGTATGCCTTTAAAAGTTTACTTCTGCTCGTATGCTTCAACCTGCGTACAGCTTTCTCTTTGATCTGCCTAACACGCTCGCGCGTTAATTCAAAACGTTCGCCTATCTCTTCTAAGGTAAGAGGTTGCTGACCATTCAATCCAAAATACAAACGCACTACGTCTGCTTCACGCACAGTAAGTGTGCTTAAAGAACGTTCAATTTCGCGGCGTAAGGATTCGTGGATCAGTTCACGGTCCGGACTGATAGAATCTTTTTCTTCCATCACATCATACATGCTGCCGCCTTCGTCGTTCACACTTAAAGGAGCGTCCATGCTCACGTGGCGACCACTGTTCTTCAGCGTTTCAAAAACGTCTTCGGGAAGCATGTCCATTATTTTTGCGATCTCGTCGGCGGTTGGTTCGCGTTCTAATTGCTGCTCGAGCTTGGCAAAGGTTTTATTGATCTTATTGATAGACCCGATTTTATTCAAAGGCAAACGCACAATACGCGCCTGCTCGGCTAAAGCCTGTAGAATACTTTGGCGGATCCACCATACAGCGTAAGAGATGAATTTAAACCCGCGCGTTTCATCAAAACGCTGCGCGGCTTTTATCAGCCCTAAATTTCCTTCGTTAATGAGGTCGGGTAAACTTAAACCCTGGTTCTGGTATTGCTTGGATACCGATACCACGAAACGCAGATTGGCTTTCACCAATCGCTCTAAGGCAGTTGGATCGCCTTGTTTGATCTTTCGGGCTAACTCTACTTCTTCCTCGGCAGTGATCAGGTCAACGCGACCGATCTCCTGTAAGTATTTGTCTAATGAAGCGGTTTCCCGGTTGGTAACCTGTTTAGTAATTTTTAATTGTCTCATAGGCAGGCTCTATTTTAGTGAACGTACTTTGTTCTGTGCGTTCAGGGTTAAACAATTATATCATACGAATCATAAAAGCAATGGTTACAATAAATATACGGTTTTTTTAGACCAATATCAATATTTACAAGATTTTTGAGGGGAAACGATAGCTGAAGCAAGGTCTTTGGGATGGTTTATGTAGGGCTATTGAATTAGCTATAATACAATGATTTAGGAATCCGCTTTCATCGACTCTAGTACAAACAGCCCACCCCCTCGCCAGCTTTCTGCTTTGCAGAAATGCTATGACGGTCCCCCTTTATACCCCACTATTTCGCAAGCGAAATTTCTCCCCTTAGAGGAGAGAATTCCGACAATTAAATACAAGCAGCCTGTTCTATTTAGGAAAACTGTACACATTCATGGTCTTCAAAATAACACAAGAATGTCTGAAAGAAATCGGATGTACTATTTTTGATCGCACTCGGAAAGAAATAGCGCGCTGGCCCGGCGGTGCGCGATGGGGGTGTGCCTGTGCGGAAGGGATCGCTCCTCCCGATAGCTATCGGGATGATTTTTTGCCTGCCCGCCGTCGCACTAACCAATACAATGGCAGGCGGGGTTCTTTTTCATCAAGGAAAAAGAACGTGTAAGGCTGCTCACTGCGGGGTAATTCTTCAGAGAAAAAATGCCATCGTTTAGTGGAGCCCACGGCATTGGTCAGTCAGCGCTGATATGGCCCGGCATAAGCAGCCTTTTCTTCCAAAGAAACACTTTTCCTCCGAGCTCCTCCCCCGGCCTTCGGCCACCCCCTCCAGCGGGGGACAAGCTGCCAGCAGCCTAATAACAAATTACGAATAACTACTTACGAATAGTCGTAGTGGCATTCGCCTGCGCCGTAGGCATAATGATCATCTCGTTGATGTTGACATGAGCCGGGCGATTGGCCATCCAGTAAATAGATTCGGCAATATCCTCACCGGTTAGGGGTTTGAGGCCTTGATAGATCTTTTTGGCTTTGTCTTCATCGCCGTGAAAGCGGACTATAGAGAATTCCGTTTCAACCATTCCGGGATGGATAGCCGAAACTTTGATATTGTGTTGCAAAAGATCAATGCGCATGCCCTTGTTGAGGGCGTCGACCGCGTGCTTGCTGGCGCAGTACACATTTCCGTTGGCGTAAACTTCTTTGCCTGCCACGGAACCTACGTTAATGATATGGCCGCTCTTTCTTGAGATCATGAGGTTTGCCACCTCTTTGGTAATGTAGAGAAGGCCTTTTACGTTGGTGTCGATCATTTTCTCCCAATCTTCGATATCTCCGTCTTGAATGGTAGAAAGACCGGAAGCGAGGCCGGCGTTATTGACAAGAATATCGATGTTCTTGAAGTCGGCAGGAATAGAAGCGATCTGCTTTTTCACTTCATCGCGCTTGCGCACATCGAAGTTGAGCGTATGAACCTTTACTTTGTATTCTTCTTTCAGATCCCCGGCCAGTTTGTTCAAACGATCTGCTCTACGCCCCGTAATAATGAGGTCATGGCCATTCCTGGCGAAGATCTCTGCAGTGGCTTTCCCAATGCCTGAAGTGGCTCCTGTTACTAATACTATCATTGTTTGGCCAATTTACTTTTCTTGAATCCATACAACAAATAAACCACAAGACCGATACACAACCAGGCAAGGAACCAGGCCCAGTTCTCCTTGGTCATACCGGTTAATAGATAAAGACAGGATACGAGCCCTAAGAGCGGAATGAGCGAATATTTCTTGATCCATGCAAGAACTGCCAACAGAACACAAACACCCCAGAAGATCAGCGTGGCAATTTTGGTCGTAGCAAGATCCATGAAAGATTTTTTTCCGGACACATACTCCGGGTTGCCGCTGAAATCAAAATCGGTGATCTCTTTGAAATGATCGGTCTTGCCCAAAACAACCAGGGCGGTTCCTATCAACATAATTGGGAACACAAAATTGGCATTCACATAAGGCAAATGGAACTTTCCTTTCTCTTTGGGGCGACGGGGGATCAACAATACGCCGCCGCAAACCAATACGAAGGCGAAAAGCGTTCCGATGCTGGTGAAATCAAGCACGAAGGTTTTATCGGTGAACAAGAGTGGAACGCCAACGATGAAACCTGTAAGGATCGTTGAGAATTTGGGTGTTTTGTATTTGGGATGTATCTCGCGGAACTTCCGAGGCAATAATCCGTCTCGACTCATGCTCATCCATATGCGGGGCTGTCCCATTTGGAAAACCAGCAATACGCTGCTCATGGCAATTACCGCGCAGAGGGAAACAAGCGTTTGCATCCAGCCCACATTGAGGTTCTGCTCTTCGAAGATGAAAGAGAGCGGATCCCCTACTCCGTCAAATTTTAAATAGTTTACAGCGCCGGTGAGCACTAAAGCCAACAAAATATATACGATGGTACAAACAACCAACGAATAGATCATTCCCCGCGGAAGATCTCTTTGCGGGTTCTTACTTTCTTCCGCTAAAACACTCACTGCATCAAAACCAATATAAGCGAAGAACACGCCGCTCACCGCCAGCATAATTCCACCAAAACCTTTAGGCATAAAATCAGGTTCGCCTGTCTTTACATCCGGAGGGGTCCAGTTAAAGGTGAGGCCGTTCTTAAATACCAGGTAACCTCCCACTAAAATAACGATACCGATCACCAACATTTTCAGGATCACCATCACGTTGCTGAAGTTGCGGCTTTCTTTTACCCCGCGATAAACCAAATAAGTGATCAGGATGTTGATCATGATAGCGGGAACATCCAGGATGATCCTCAATCCGCCGATCATCGGTGCGCTTGTCCATGCATCGATCAATTCTTTATTAAGGCTGTTATCGGCAAAAGCTTTTTTGGCTTCGAGGTAGCTGGTGCTTAGATACGTAGGGAAATGCACATCAAAACGACTCAGCAACGAAGTAAAATAATCGCTCCAGCTATAAGCCACGTAGATGTTACCGATAGAATATTCCATCAAAAGTGCCCAGCCGATGATCCAGGCAAACATTTCGCCAAAAGAAACATAAGCGTAAGTATAAGCGCTTCCCGCAACCGGGATACGGCTCGCGAACTCAGAATAACAAAAAGCCGTGAAGCCGCAGGCAATTCCCACAATAACAAAAAGCAGGATAACGCCCGGTCCGCCATTGAATGCCGCGCCTGCAAGGCTACTGAAACTTCCCGCGCCGAGGATGGCCGCTATACCAAAAAAGGTAAGGTCGCGAACCGTTAACACCTTGTGTAAGGTGTGCTGCTCGGCCGAAGGATCTCCGTGTTTCATGATCTCCTCGGTTGACTTTTTTCGGAACAGGTCTTTAAATTTCATATTTCGTTTTAGGAAGGGTCTTTAGGTTTATCGGCCAGGAATTTCAGCTTATTCGTATCAAAAATAACAATTCCGCACAACATGATGAATGGCAATATAGGAACTTTATACCGCACGATGGCCCCCGCCACAGGTGTAGTATAGCCAATAAGGAACAGGATCGTGATGGAAAGGAAGAAACAAAGCGCGAAAAGGTTCTTGTTCATTCCTGTTCTGCACAGGAGCGTACAAACGATGAGGAATAACAGAATGAGCGCGTTCTCAACGGCCGAGATCCGCTCAAGGAAAGACTTTGCTGACAACAGCCCCGGTTTGGCCAGTGCATTGAACAAGGCGCGCGGCGCTGTTTTAAATACGGACGCGAGTGTGGGCTCAAGCTTGGGAATATTGATCGTGCTGCCCGCCAGGGGAAGGTCCCAAATGAGCTTATAGCTTGCGGTATCGATGCTATTGCCGGCGTAAAGCGTGTCGTTCAGGCTCTCATTTTTCCAATACATATACGAACTGCCCGGTTTAATGCGAAAGGTATTCTTTGACAGCGTATCGAGGAATTCCTTCTTGTCAGGCGCTATGCGCACAAAGATCTTTTCATTCTGTATGAAAACTCCGCCTTTGGATACCGCTATGAAATCGCGTTGCTTCAACGAAAGTGTTTGCAGTATGTTCTCTTCAGAGAATTTGGCGGTGTATCCATACACCCCAAAAGCTGCCATCAAATAAATGCCGAGATAAAAAAGAAAAGGTTTCTTGAAATTCAGCACATGCACCATTAAAAAACATCCCAGCGCCGGTACAGCGGCAACCAGCAGGTACTGCTTATTAATGATAAGGAGGCAGACAGAAAAACCAAGCATGATCAGGTTGGAAAGTATCCGCTGCCTATGAATAATGAGATTAAAAAAAGAGTGGAGCAAAAAGCCGAGCGCGAAAAGCAGGATCCCCTCCTTCAAAACTCCCGAAGCCCAGAAAAGCACCGAAGGCAAAAGGAAAACCGAAACAAAAAGCACTTTCTCCTTGTTAGGCAGGAATTCTTTGAAAGCTTTATACAAAGCTGTGAGGCCCCAAAACGAAATAAAACACATGAAGACCGTATGCGCGTGGAAACTGCCGAAAGAGATCACCATCGCCAGCGCGTTGAAGCGAATGATCGTATGATTATCGTTATAAGTACCGAAATCGTAATGCCGGTACCAATGGTTCATGTGATTATAGTAATTCGTATCGAAATACGGACTGTCGTTCGAGAAACCAAAGACCATCCTGAAGAAATCTTCATAGCGCCCCTGCTCATACGCCGAGAACATGATCTTGGCGTCATCATAATACTTGAAGATGTCGGCACTTTGACGGTCGGGATAATAACTTGTGTAGATCCAGGTGAGGAAGAAGCCGCAGGATACTTTCAGAAGAAAAACGGCATTGAGCGCCTTGAATTTTTTATAGCCAAAGACATTATTCTCGAAAAAAGGAGCAACATGAATGATCACTGAAAAAATAAGAACGTATATGCAGGCAATGATCATAAAATGCTAGCGCGAATAAATATTTTCTTTTTTGATCTCCATCCAGAACTCCGGTTTTTTGATCACGTAGAAGCCAAATTGCTCATACATCTTGTGCGCGTCGCGGGTACCGAGGCAAAAACGACGTAGGTCCTGCAACTGAGGGTGTGTGAAGACCTCTTCCAGCAGCATTTTCGACAACCCTTTGCCGCGATGTTCCTCGAGGATGAAAACATCTCCGAGATAAGCAAAAGTGGCGTAATCAGAAATGACACGGGCGAAACCAACCTGCCTCTCTTTATAAAAAACGCCAAAGCAAAGCGAGTTCTCTATTGATTTCTTCACGATCTCAACGGGAATATCCTTTGCCCAATAGCTTTTTGAAAGAAAACCATGGATCATTTCAATGTCCATTTTCCTTCTGTCGAGCAAGATGCTGTATCCTTCTGGTAAATCCATTATTCAATATTTGAAACTACGGCCAAACGTCTTTTGTCGGGACTAAAAGTAAAGCGCGTTATTCTTTTAACTCCAAATGATGCGAAGTCGGCCACTTCCACCCAAACCTTTGTTTCTGTGCTGTAATGATACAATTTTGAGCCTTCTGATTTTACCATCCCCAGTTCCGGCTGCCAAACGTAATCCTGGTTCTCGGCCTTATCGGTGGCGAAGAGCGTGGCTTTCTTTACCTTGATATCGTAGAAATAGATGAGATTTTGTTTTTCTTCGTGAATGACGTAGAAAAAAGTATTGTTGTCTATTCTTTTGAAAGAGCGCGTTGGGTGGTTGCAAAGCCAGTTGTCTTCGCCTGTTTTTAAGTTCAAGACACGCAACGAATGTGGATCGGTTAGTTTGTAATAGAGCATAGAGTCTCGTCCCAGCCACGCGTAATAGCCGATGGAATCTGTATTTTCGGTGAGACAATACTTTACTTCCGGCTTTTTAAGATCGTACATCCATACTCTTTGCGCGGAATCCTCTTCAACTACTACACTTGAAATATAATCTCCATCGGGCCCAAGCATTGGTGAGTACTCGCTGGTTTTTGTGCGCGTGTGTATTTTTGTCTCTTTGGATCTGATGTTGTATTTACAAATGTGGATCCTGCTAGCACTATCGGAAGCCGAGAACAGCAATGTTCTTCCATCCGGCAAAAAGAAGGGCTGGTTATCGTATCCTTTGCGGTTATTTATATTGATGGCTTTTTCTACTTTGATGAGATTGTTCTTGATCTCGATGTCTGCCAAAAAGATCTCCGTTTCAGGAAGCTGGGCGAGTAGTTTTCCCGCTAAAAGACTCAAAACAAGTACAAGGCCCTTTCTCATAGCAGTTTGAAACATAGTTTAGATACTAAAAATGCCGAAATGAATCCCCAGATGGCGCCGCCTAAAACATCCAGCGGATAATGAACGCCCAAATAGATCCGTGTGTACGCTATAAAAGCAGCCCACATAAACAGGCTGATCAGAATTATCTTGCGCGTAGGCCTCAATAAAAAGAAAATATAGAAAGCCACCCCGAAAACATTGGCCGCGTGGTTGGAAATAAAACCATATACGCCGCCCTTGTGATCGTTCACAGTATGTACTATGTCTTTGATCGCCACGTTATGAGAAGGACGATATCTTTTCACCGAATTCTTGATCATATTGGCGCCCTGATCAGTTAGGATAATGAGCGCAATGGTACAAAGCACTACGGTTACCACCTTTTTTTGGTATTTTTTGTATAATTCGAAGAGCCACCAGCAAAAAAGGGGTATCCATACCCAGAATTCGGTAAGATAAGGCATCACCGCGTCGCAAAAACTACAGTGCATCCCATTGAGGTACAGGAAGAGTGCCCTATCGGTATTCTCTATAAGGTCGAGCATCAATTAAGGGTTGAAATTAGCCTTTTTCTGATGTATAAAAAATATTATCTTTGCCGCCCAGAATGGCGAGGTAGCTCAGTTGGTGAGAGCGCAGGATTCATAACCCTGTTAATAAGTTATTTAAAATGCTTATTTTACAGGTGTTTGGGAGGTTTTAAAAGAGTGCGGTTTCCACATGGTTTCCACATTTTTTGAGGAAAATAAGTCGGGTGGATAACCCTGCAACCAATGAGGGGCAAGGAGTGTAGAAGTTTTAGTTTAGAAATTGAAAATACAGAAAAAAAAGTTCATTTAAAGAAGAAAAATAAGAGACCACACTCTTATATTTGCAAAAAAATGGCGAGGTAGCTCAGGTGGTTAGAGCGCAGCATTCATAACGCTGAGGTCGAGAGTTCAAGTCTCTCTCTCGCTACAAAGAAAGAACGGGGAGCTAAATTGTTCCCCTTCTTTTTTTCATTCTTTCCGTTTAGTTCATTAGGCACTTTTTGAAAGCAATTATTTTACCTTTGTAGAAATAAAAACAGAACTATGATATAAAACAACAAAACAACATATAAGGATTTGCGTTAAGCTGATTCTCGACACAGAAAACTGGTAAATTTCAAAGGAACGAGGATAAGGCAAGAACGCTCACGTAATGCGTGGGCCTCTTTCTTATTTCGTTCACCGGTATACCAGTACCTCTGTGTCGGATAGGTTAGAGTAACCCACGCAGATTTTTTGTGTTAACTCCAACACAAAGAGGTCGTGAATACATCAATCAAAAAAGTTAAGGAACTCCTGGGAGTTCTTGATCCCTATGCCGAGTTTTGGCATGAATGGAAAGTTAGCGGGGCCTGTTTCCTGACAGAACAACAAATACTCATTATTCAGAATTATCTTTTAACCGGCTCCCACTTCTCCTCCGCAAATGAACTAAACATTTCCCCCGTAACAGCTGCCAGTATTTTAAATAGATCCATATTCCGCCTTAAATGGAATTATCCTGTATTCCAGGGCTGGCTTACAGAACGACTTTTAGAAGCTCATGGTATAATTGTTTATGAAACCGAACAAGATCGATTTCTGCATTCTCCGTTTGTTTACCTACCAATGCCGTTACAATTAAAACGCAAACTAAATATTCTATTCCCTCAGACAATGAGCGAACTGCTTGCCAAATATTCGGAAAGAGATTTAAGGAAATACCGATGTATAGGAGAAAAAACGATTGCTGAACTAAAAATATACCTGAGAAAAAACGATTGCTTGCATTTACTTAAATAACAAAATACAATGAATAAAGATCAAGCCTTTAAGTACAATTCAGTCATGCTTATTGATGATGAAACGATTGATAATTTTATAAATGAGAAAATGATACGGCAGTATTACTTCTCCAACAAGGTATATGTACATACAAGTGCCAGGAGTGCTTTGGAGTTCTTTAAAAATATTCAGAAGATTGGTAACATTCCTGAAACGTTAATTCCTGATTACATTTTTTTAGACCTTAATATGCCTATGATTGATGGATGGGGATTTCTTCAGGAATACGAGCAATTAGATTTTCATTTAAGCTGTAAAATTATAGTGCTTACAGCCTCTATAAGTCCAGAGGATAAGGAAAGAGCAAAAGCATTTAAAAATGTATCCGGCTTTTATTGTAAGCCGCTTTCAGAAGAAATGCTTAGGTTATTGTAATTATTTCTTTTTCTTTCGGGATAATCCATCATCTAAATCTGTGCTGAAGAAAAAATTTGCATCTACGCCATAATCTGCAACCATTGCCCAAAGTAATATCATAGGAACTTCCTGAACACCGGTAGCAATTTTGGTCATTACTTCTTTTCCATATCCGTATTGCATTGAAAAATCCTCATAGGTATTGAATACTCCTTTTTGTTTTAGCTTATTATAAGCCTCAATAAATTTATGGCTTACAATATTTTTTTCTTTGAAATCCCCTATGAATTTCTCTGATTTTTTTTTATTGCTTTTTGCCATCAATTAAATTTTTATTTCTCAATGTGTGCTATCAGAATATTTTTCACAGATGAATTTACTTCCTTTTCTACTATTTTTTGGAATTTTTATCCGATTCCATGAGCTTAATCAGCTTTTCTTGGGCCTCAATTATCTTTTTATCCTTCTCTATCTCTCTTTCGTAGCGGTCAATCGTTTTTTTTAAATCCTCCATTTGGTTGGTCACATAGGTGTTTTGCTTCTGCATGTCTTCAAAGTTTTTCAGAATTTCATTTCTATCTTTTGCAGGAAATTTCTGAGTTATCTTTTCTACCTTGTAATATACGTCTCCATTATTGGCCACTGCCTCACCTGTCAATACTACATTATTTTGTCCCCCATGAATTGTTCCTCCGTTAATCACAATTCGATCACGTTGGAGATTTTCTGATTTCAGTCCGTCCTCTACCAAGATGTGATTAGCATTTATGCCAAGTATGTTTACCGCCTTCCATAACATTTCTATATCCACATACCTGTTTTCAGAAGGGTTTTTAATCTTGGAAAATTCTGCCTGGTCTTCATTGATGCGCAGGGCAAACTCTCTTTGATTTTTGACAACCTCTTTTTCTATTGCCTCAGCAACCATTTTAAAAAATCTTTCTGAAACCATCCTTTTAATGGATACATCAGATTTATTTTTTTTAGTCCTAACGTTCTGTTTCATAGCATGTTAGATTAAAAATATTACTTATTAGGAAATATATATTTGGAAATATTACTTTTTTTACAATACATTTGCTTCCTTTTACACAACAAATTATTGTCAAAACTACAACAAAATTAGAAAAAAAGAAATTATTTTTTACAAAACTGAAAAAATGTTTACACAAGAGGATGTTAATATCATTGCAAACGAGCTGCCATCAAGCGCTGTAATCGAAATTGCAAAAAAGACAGGAATCTCCCGTCCTACCATTTATAGGTTCCTTAAAGGCAATAAAATCCGTACCGGTTTTCAGGAACGCATTTATGTAGCTGCCTTAAAAATAATTGAAAGGGACAAAATCAAAACACAAAAAATAAAGGAGCAGCGCTCACGGATATTGAGCGAAAATTTTGATGCGGACTAACATAAGGTTATTTAAAAATATTCAGGTTATGGAAATAATTGTATTTGAAAAAGAAACTTACTACAGGATGCTTGCAGAAATGAAGCGGACAGTAAAAGATGCTGTGAAGGAAATCAAAACAGAATCTAAGAAACTCTCAGACGATGAACAATGGATTGATGCAAATGAGGCTCAATTCATTTTAAAGTGCAAAGGAGATAAACTTCGGCAGCTACGAGAGGACGAAAAAATTAAGGTTAGTAAACATGGAAGAAAAATCCTGTATTACAAGCCAAGCCTGTATGAATTTCTTGAAAGCAACACTGAAAAAAAATATGTTTAATGAAGTACGCAGAAAATCGCAGTCAGATATGGTTTAAGGTCCTCAGTCCTGAAGGACGGGATTTAGACAATGAAATGAAAAAATGGTTTCTTCCTGATGGTCCGAAGAAAGGAGAATGGTTTATTTCCGGTTGCAGAATCGGAACCTGGTTAGTATCAAACCCCAAAGAGTTCATGCAGAAAACCAATCGGGTTTTTGTTGCTGAATTAGACAGTGATGAACCCATCACTGAATTACCCGGAATTATTTGGGTTAGAAAAGTTCGATTGATAAGAGAAGCCACCAACCTTGATCTCAAACGCTTTGGTATATATCGGGCATTCAGACAAATCATTTAATCATTGAAAATAATATGCAAGTAAAATCACTCACATGGGAATTTATTGGAAAGAAGCATTGTCTTTGGCTTGGTAAAATGGACGGACTTTTTAACCACATCCAGTTTTTTATAACCCCAACAGACCGGGATCCGGAAGAATATTTTATACGAACAGATACCAATGGTATTCCCAATGAAACCTGCATGGGACTTGAAAACACAAAAAAGAAAGCTCAGGAGTTGTTGAACAGTTACGCTATCGGAATGATCCTCGAATGAGAAAATTTTTACGAGCCATAGCGACCAATATGAATAAAACATTTTACATGGTTAGAATGCGAAAAAGCTATAACATACCTGATAAGAAAAATTATAAAGTCATCTCTTTGGGTTTGGGGCAGCAGTCCACAGCACTTTATCTGATGAGCAGCATTGGGTTTGTTGAACGGGCGGATTGTGCCATATTCTCTGATACAGGTTCCGAAAGCAAAGCGACCTATGATTATTTAAAATGGTTAAAAAAGTGGCAAAAAGAAAACGATGGAATACCTATCGTTCATGCAGGAAAAAAATCTCTATACAGAGATTTAATTCACGGTACAGGCAATTCCGGCAATCGCTTTGCTTCCATACCCGCTTTCACGAAAGACGAGAGCGGGAATGTCGGAATACTTAAACGACAATGCACAGAGGAATATAAAACCCATGAAATCTATAAAGCACTCAGGAAAATTTATGGATTGAAATACCGGCAGCGCACCCCCGATACTGAAATGTGGCTCGGTATCACGCTTGAAGAAATTGAACGAATGCGCTATCCACGTACCAAGTGGCTCACGTATGTATATCCCTTCCTGAATGTAAAATCAAAAAAGAATGGCCATGATAAAGTTCCATACACAGCGCTCTTTCGCAGATCCGATTGCGTGGAATGGCTCAAATCCTACAACTTCCCTATCCCTCCAAAAAGCGCCTGCATTTTTTGCCCATTTCAATCCGATCACCGTTGGCGTGAATTAAAACTCAATCAACCGAAAGAGTGGAAAAAAGTTGTAAAGCTCGATGAAGCCATCCGGGACAGCACTCATAAAGGAGTAGAAAAACCAATATACCTGCACCGAAGCGGTCAGCCTCTTAAAGAAGTGGACTTGCAGGAAAACCAACTTGATATGTTCACCTCTGAGTGCAGCGGTGTATGTGGAATTTAAACCAAACAAAATGAATGTACGATTAGAATACTCACCTATTGAAGGAAAATTTAACCAGGCCCAGGCAAGCGATCAGATAAACGTTGCAAAAGGATATAGAACATTGTGCTGTTTTGTTAATGCTGAAAGAGCTTTACGCTTCACTCAGGCAATAGAAAATAAATATCCTGAACTCAAATCCAGTATTGGTATGTCTTTCCTCACTTTTTCTGCAATGAAAGACGAGCTGTATCATTTTATGGCTGAAGATATAAAAGTGCTGGAGCAGCACATGAACCAAACTTATCAAAGAAGAAAACAATTATTTAATAACCATTCATAAAATAAAAAAACATGAAACGATTTCACCTTTTCAAATGGCTGCTGCTTGTTGTGATAATAGCAGTTTCAATACCACTGATCCTTATTGAGGAATTATTCAAGTGGATTTTTTCCCTGATCGGAAAAATTAAACTCAATTATCAATTAATGATGTTCTTCTATCAATTTAACAAGTAGCAAAAAAAATATTTTACATGGTTGTAATACATTACCCAACGGCCTTTAAAGCCTTAGATTGCTTTATAGACACTTACAATGAAGCAATGGAGAAAAGCACCGATAGACTTCGTACCGGTGCGGTGATGACCGCAAAAGAACTTATCCGCATTTACGGCATTTCACTTCTGAAGACTAACGGTTGCAAGGAAGTGGATAAAGATAATCTCCCGACACTTCAAACAAACAACCGTCAGCTGGCCAAATTGGTGAAGTGCAGCTCCCGGACAATTCAACGGCATATTATCAAACTCCAGGCAGCCGGTATTGTTACAAGTAAGATTTTTCACGGCTCCAACTCCAACTTTGAGGTGTTGATAAACCCGAAAATATTGTTAATAAAAGAGAAACAACCTGTTGAAAACCTCAAAAAACAGTTCAGGGAAGCCCTCAGCCATATCCCTCAAAACGCCCTGAAATCGGACTTTTCAAAAATTCAAAAGACAAATTGTCCTCATACATATCCTGGAAACACTGGTAACAAAAAGAATAATATAATAATAGCTGTTGATAACTCATTACCGGAAATTTCTGGAAACGATAATCGGAGTTCGCTCTCGCTCACGAATGAAATTTTTACTGGTAACAACCCTTGTAACAGTCCGGGGGACACAGGGGAAATTGCCAAAGTTGTTTCTGAAAAACAAGAAAAAAATATTGAAAAAAAATTTGAAGATGCAGGGGAAATTGCTTCGCGGGCAGACCAATCAGGCGACAGAAATGTTCCGCCCGATCCTGCCCGCGACAATTCCCTATCTCTTTACGTCAGTTTGCTGTGGCTCATGGCAAGAAACCTGCTTTACAAAGAGGTTGATTTAACGGAACATCAGATTTTAACTGCAAAAAAATTGATTCGGAAATTTTATGAACCTGTTTCAACTCAAAATCTTCCGAATGTCCATCAACACTACATTGAACGCATATCGCTCGTTGCAAAATATCTGAAAAAAGATCCTGTAAATCGCTACGTTCCCTTGCCCTACCGGTATTTCGACACCAACAATCCCAAAGGATTTGTCGGCACAAAAAAATGGCATCAGGACGATCAGTTACGAAAAAAAGAAGTTGAACGTGAGTTAACGTTAAGCCGCTTAATCCGCAGGTTTCAGAACAATGAGAAAAAAGACAATGCACGAAAAATATCTCCCCTTCAATTGTTCAGAGAATGTGAAAACACCATTGGAAAATTTAATGATGCTTCGTTAACGCAACGTTTTCATGCTGCGGTATTACAGCATGAAACGTACCGGCAAATTTCTTATACAAATTAAAAAATGAAAGCTACTGACGGAATAGTAACAGTTGTAGATCATACAAATTACAATCTGACAATGGATGAAGCTGCGGATCGTCTTAAAAACAAGGAAAATGTGATTGCGGTGGAATGCCCGGATTTCAGTCAGGAATATTTTGAATCCGTTTATAAGGAACCCGTGATCCTGACCTGGCAGGATTACTTTGAACTGGAGAAAGAACAAATTATCGAAGACATCAGGGTTTATGAACAATTTGGAATTGATGAATAACATAAATCAGGAAACAAAAAAAGCTGTACCGGATTTACGGACAGTGGTATATCGGTTTTCTCATGCCTTCACTTCCTGTGATTGTGGAAAAGACCTGGTACTGGCTCAGCACTATTACAGTGATCCAAGGTACATGGGAAGTTGCGGTTCATGTAATAAGAATTTTGTTCTACGGAATAATAAATTAACAACTAAATAAAAATAAAAATATGCTTGACTTTTTCAATCTCGAAAAGCAGACGAACAAACGGGTGCAACGGTTTCTGCTTCACAAATCAACAGAAGAAAACATCGAAGCTAAAAATGCAAAACTTCTTATAGCCAGTAAGAACAAAGCCGTTTTAGTAATGCTTCTGAATCAAAACACCATTGTTAAACCTCTTAACATGAAAGACATTGCAGCCTTTTTCGGAAAAGATTTTGACGAGAGCAATGAACAGGCTGTAATAGCTTATTTAATAAAGCTCTCAAAAGAGAACCACGTAGAGCTGCCCAAATTGAATATACTGATTTGCGAAACCAAAGGCGAGCTGGGCGCACATCTGTATGAAGAAACGAAATACAAAAAGAAAATTCCAACGCTCGATTTATTAACTCACTTTAATTCTAACAAATAATGGGATGGAAACTTGGGCCGGATTCGGCATACAGATTATACGCAAAATTTAAAGACGGGAATAAAGTGTACAGATATTCCTATGATTGGAAACACAGGTATTCTAAACATAAGGATCCTGCGAAAGGATTGGAAGGGCTTAGAACACTTGTCCAAAAATATGGGACGAATGCGGAGATAGCTTACATATATGAAAATATATACGGAACGAGGAACGGCTCGGTAATAGAATTTTATATCGAAGGAATTAAACAATAAATCTGCAATATGAAAACCTTAAAAGAACTTTATACACGGTTAAATACGGCCACTGATTTCAAGGAAAGGTATCCGCACTTCAACGAACAAGATGGTAAAATCCATGTGCTGTTTCTTTCGCCATGCATGAATGAAACGGGCTATTACAGAATGATATTGCCAGCACTGGAGCTGAACCGAACTGATACACATTCCGCAATTATCGGACATATTCACAAGTGGGACTTCAATAAGATGTTTGACGACTATGATAGTCCCGTTGATTTCAGATTGGTTAAATGGGCCGATTATGTGGTTATTCCGGCTATGTTTACCGATGTGAGTTATATCATAAAAAGTATGCGTGAGATAAACGATGATATTGAATTTATAATGGATTTGGATATCAATTACCATGAGCTGCCGGAGTATCATCCCGATTACAAAAAATTAAAACCGGAGCTAAAAGAAATGATGATACGCAACCTTTCCAAAGTTGATATTTTGTCTGCTCCAAATAACCCAATACTCAATTTCTACAACGAACTGGTTCAAAAACACGAAGAAGAATTTTTGCTATACTTTGAACGCTTTCCTAACCTGTTATCCAATTTCACCTTTGAGGAAATTTCGCAAATAAGCCGCAATACAACCGATAAGATAAGAATTGGTATTATACTGGATGCCAGCCAGGGAAGCGATCTTAAAACGATTGAAAAGCCAGTTATTGCGCTATTAGAAAAGCACAAGCAGGGTATCGAGATTATCCTGTTCGGCTGGTCCCCAAAAATAGCTGAACAATATGGGATTTTGAAAGGACTTAGAATTACCTATGAGAAGCCGGTTCCCTTTTACGATCACCACTCCAAGCTCAATAGCCTGGCTTTTGATATTGGGCTACTTCCTTTTGCAGATAACAGCTATAACACTTCAGGAAAATCTTTTAACCGATTTCTTGATTTTTCCGTTAACATGATTCCGGTGGTAGCTCCCAATATGCTGCCTTTAAATAAAATTATAAAAGACGGAGAAAATGGCTTTGTCGCTTCATCAGAGGAAGAATGGATAAGTAAAACCGATCAGTTAATCGCTAACGTTCAGCTTCGCAAGGAGATTGGAAATAATGCGTTTAAAACTGTTTGGGAGAACTTTAGCTATACACCAAAGGCTATACAAAGGTTAAAGAGCATATTTATTTAATTGTGTATTTTAAATGTTTCTGTTATCGGATTGTCGTATCAGCGATGCTACAATTGAAACCGTTACAATTTGTAACAGTTTTGGATGAAAAAATGATTATACATTGTCTCCTGACTGTGGAGACAATAATTCCTACATGAAGTGTTTGCCTCATTAGGGATTAATTAAATATTTCCTGATACTTATTTTCAATTAAATCTACTTCCTCTGCTGTTAATTCCTTAAACTCTTTAGTTTTCGATCTTTCAGAAAGTTTGCCTTTTCCTTGTTCCAAGAAGCGTACAAGTAAAGCTACCGTTTTATCTGGCATCTCATATTGATCTTCTAAAAATGTTTTCATAAGGTCATACTTTTCGAGATATTGAACTTCTGCGGGAATAGTATGTTCCGCTGTTTGCTGAACGCAACTGTATAAAAATTCAACCTGTTTGGTAGCATCAAAATATCTGTACAGATCAATCGTGTCATTTAGCACTTCTATATTATTTTTTGCTGTGGCTTTCCATTCAATCAAATCCAGTCGTGGAAATGAAAATGCCTCCAGCACTTTACGGTAATCTTCTAATCGTTCCAGTATGATAGCTGATACTGGAAAAATAATTCCGCTCGGAACGTATTTTTTTTCGGCCAGGACATGATGAATTAAATACCGATGTATCCTGCCGTTGCCATCTTCAAAAGGGTGAATAAATACAAAACCAAATGCTATCATTGCGGATGCAAGTACGGCATCATAATGAGTATCCTTTTCAAGTTTTTTATTGGTGGCTATTAAACCATCTATTAAACTATCAATATCCTGCCATCTTGCAGAAATGTGTTCGGGCAAAGGAGTTCCATGTGTTCTGTCATGTTCACCAACAAACCCACCTTGTTTACGCCAGCCCATCTGAATAAAGCGACCATTTTCTATAACGGTTTGCTGAAGACGGATAAATTCATCTTTACTTAATTGCTTTTGTCCTGCCTGTCCTATGGCCCGCCCCCATCTCTGCGCCCTGTTTTGCGGAGGTCGCTCTCCTTCTATTGCATAAGAAGCCTTTGAATCTTTTAATAGTAAAAAGGCTGCCGTTCTTGCCATTATATCAGGATGAATAGCACCTAAAATATCTTTTATTTTATTTGGCAGATTTAGCGCAATAAATGCTTCGGTTTTTGCAGTCTTCCTGATGAGCGGACAAAAAGTTTTAACACCTGGAAGATTATTTTTTATCCGATGACGTTTAGAAGTTTCTGCTGTTCCTCCATATTGCAGATTTTCGTCAATAACATCAACATAATTTCCACTCGTTAGGTCTGCTATGGGTAATTTTTTATCAGTAAGCCATTCGTATAAAAACCATACTTTCCGGCTATATAATCCTGTTGGTTCATGTTCGATCAGTTTGAGTATTTCTTTTTCACTTACCTGAGTATATAAAGCTTTTAATACAGCCAAATCAATTCCTTCGTATTTAAAAGCAAAAGTCAACTGATCTCCTAAAGTATTTCCAGGCCGATGTCGTGGTGTCAGCACGAACCATCCTTCAGTTTCATATTTTTTATGTTTTGTACTAATAATAGTTAAGCGATCAGGCAGAGGCACTTTTAATTTATAGAAATCAATGATGGCCCCATATCCTGAAATATAACCTTCTTCTGGAAGTTTTCTCCCATGAAAAACACTTACAAATTGTGAAAATTGATTATTTTTCATCTTTTTCGTGAAAATTGATTATTCAAAGATATGAAAAACAATTATATTCCATGAAAAATAATTACAAAAGTATAATTTTTGTGAAATTGATGTTAAGGTAAGATAGGGTTATCAAAGATTGGGACGATAAAAAGTACCTTATTTATTGAAAAGTAAATGTTACTCATCTTTTTCTTTCGTAGGAACAAATAATTTCCTGACTTCAACGTCTAAAAGCTCAGCGATTTCATAGAACGTTTCTAATTGAGGCTGTGCCTTATTTCTGCACCATAAAGAAACGGTTGTTTCAATGACACCTAATTGCTCTGCCAGCCATTTGTTACTCTTTCCTTTTTGAGCCAGGGCTACTTTAATTCTATTCTGAGCTTTCTTTACTTTTTTCTTCATCGCATTCTTGGGGTTGTTTATGGAATGCAACAAATATAAAAGAAGCTATTTTATTCATTTTTAGTCGTTAAAGGCTATTAATTATATATTAAATATGATTAATAATATTTTAAATAAAATATTTTATCTTTACAACACTAATTGTTTAAATATAATAAATTATAAACTAAATAAAATTAATCTCATTTATGAAGACAATTCCACTTTCAAAAAAAGAGCTGATTATGGCGTTGTTAAGAGATCATCTGGTTAGTTACCGCTTGGTTCAGGGACTTTTAAAAACCGGCTTGGATAGTCTCAACTTCGACCTCTATACTGGCGACATCATATTTCAGTTGATGGGATTTGGCAGCAGCGAAAAAGAAGAAAAGCTATTTGAAGAATTTTTGAACTGGTCGGAGAAAGTAATGAATATTGATTTTTTAGGTGAAGATCGTTGTGAACCTTTGAATGACCTGCGAGATGAGATTTACAGAAAGCTAAGAAAAGAACAGAAATTACGGAAATTAAAAAAATATTGATTGAAGAATATAAATCCACAACACATGAAAAACAGAATAGTCCACAAAGCGATAATGACAATAGTGTTCATTATGCTACTGCCATTAATTACCGCAGAAATACTAATAAAAAACCCGAACGATATTATCGCACGGGTTAAATTAAGTTTTCAGCTAATGCTCTTTGTAGTCAATTTAGGAACCCGAAATAATTAGCAACCATAATGCTGATTACTCTGCTTCCGGTAAGTTAAGCAATGTTTGCATGGCTCATTGTCCTGCATTCTTCAGCGCAATTGCGACATACTTCTGCACATTTTTTGCAATGCTCCATCTGCGAATGCTTCTCACATTCTTTAGCACAGGCATCACAGATTTCTGCACATAAATCACAGAACTTATTTACAAAAGAAATAGTATGCTCGTCCGACCTGGCCATAAAAGCGGCTGCGGTGCGACACATATCAGCACAATAACGGTCAAGCTCAATACATTTTTCAAGCATTTTGGCATCGTTTTCATGCAGACATGCAGTTGCACAATGCTCACATTCAGATGCACATTGATTGCAGGCATCTATACAGGTTTTAAATTTTTCGTGGCTCATAATTTTTGTTTTAAAAATTCTCCTTCAGTTCGCTGTTGCCCGGTTTTTATTTATTGTTTAATATTCCTTGTGCCTTAATAACCAATTTTGTAAATCTTCAATTTCTTTTTTCTGAGCAGTAATAATCATTGTAGCCATATCTTTCATTACCTGGTGCTTTCCATGATCCAACTCTGCCTGTGCCATCTCAACGGCACTTTGATGGTGTACTACCATTAAGGAAGCAAAGTCATAATCCGCTTTTCCGATTATCACTTGTAAATCACTTGCCTGATCCATTTTTGCCATAGAAGCCATTACTTTATCTACAAATTCCTGGCTTGTTGTGTCAGGTGTGTGTGAAGACATAAAACCTTCTAATTGAGAAATTTCACCCTGCTGAGCATCTTTTA
The DNA here is from genome assembly GCA_964387075.1 of uncultured Flavobacteriaceae bacterium. Lineage (GTDB taxonomy): Bacteria > Bacteroidota > Bacteroidia > B-17B0 > Aurantibacillaceae > PALSA-968. Next base: position 273,932 of record CAYLVB010000004.1, on the reverse strand, counting down.
CTTTTTGAGCCGTTGCCCGCATTTCTGCATCTCCACCTTTATCCAGCTCGTATTGTGCCATATTAATAGCGCCCTGGTGGTGCATTTTCATCATCATGGCAAAATCCTGGTCGGGATCCTTTGTCATTGCCATCATATTCATTTCAGACATCATGCTGTGCATGATTTTCATGGCTTCATTTTTATCGTGCTTTTGTATTTGAATTTTTTCAAAATCTTTTTTACAGGCTGTTATTAATGAAACAGTACAAAAGAGTATAATTATATTTTTCATTTTTCTTTCTATTTTTCAATTACATATTCATCGAGCGCATTTTCATCATTCCCGGATTAATCCGTAGGTAAACCTGTACGCTTAAAGGATTTTTTCCATAAATGCTATTTAATGCTGCTTCGGTACTGAACATTGTAGCCTGCACTCCGATCACTGCATTGGTCATAAAAACATTTAACACTGTATAGTTTGTTCCAATGGTAATAACATTAATCATAAAGTTTTTGTGCGTATCAAATAATGGCTCCAGCTCTAATTCTTCTGCCGCTTTTTTAATGCCTTCATACCTACCATACAATGCCCACTTATTTAATTGTAAATTGGATTCAAGTAAAAAAGAAGGTGTAATACTATGGTCGCTTGTTTCATTTTGTCCCCAAACAAATGTATTAGTGAAATGGCTCTTTTCTCCAAGCATTATATTGTACGCAATAGAGGCAGTAGTTCGCCAAATATTTATTTCGGGTTCAAGTTCTTCCGGGCTGTTTATAAAAGCTCTTGACACCTGCATAGATATATTACTTGTTGGGTTGAATGATAAACGATAAGAATAAGAATCAAATTTTGGCGTGTCAAAATTATACCGGTTCTCATTCGGTTCCCGTCCGGTAAAGCTGGATCCTTCCAGTTTGAATTTTTTATACCGGACACCAAACGTTGCTACTCCAAAAGTGATGTGCGTTGCATCCTGCCAGTGATGCCCTAATGGAGCATCAGGATTATTAAATGCCGAAATACGGTGCATAAATGCTGTCGGGCCAATGGCCGGTTCTCCGGGATGGCCAATATATCCGGTAATATCAATATCCTTATTAATCATGTGGGTATAAGCAATGCTTAATTCTGAAAACAAATCATGCGGATGCTGCCTGTCAACTAATTTATGCCCCTTCCAGCTTTCTCCCGTTTGAAATAAAAGCGGATATCCATTACCTCCTTCTGTTAGCCTATCCAAAGAAAACATACCGCCAAAATGAAATAATCCTCTTTTGCCCACATTTCGTTGTCCCATCACCATAAACCAGTTAGGAGCATCCAATTGTTTATCTCCACGTTTACCTGCTTTATTGATATCCTGATAATTGTAGCGTAAATAAACGCTACCATGAAACATAAAATTCCATTTACCTGCATGAGCCATATAAGCATATATTGGTGTGGAATCCGGCTGCCATGAAGTTCCCGAACCATTCCGGTTCATAGGCAGGTTCCTGGAGAATGAATGGCTCATCATTGGCATGGAATCCATTGACATTTCATCCATTGCTTTCATTTTACTTTTGGCGGTATCATTCATCTCGTGCCCCTTATGCTGAGCTAACAAAACGTTCCCTCCAAAAATTAGCGTTAATATTAATAATAGTAGTTTCTTCATCACGTTAATTTAATTCTTAAAGCCACGGGGTTTCACTCAAAAACAATACCAGCAAAGCTCGCTTGATGCCTTGATGAATTCCCGTCTTATGTGCTACAAAACAAACAAAGGTATCCTTGCCTTTAAGCGATTTCTATGATATTCGTCAAAGAGGTATTTTGAATAGCTGGAAAAAGGAAAATAATCCCCACGTTGAGAAATAAACCGACTGTATGAAAAAGGGTGTATTAAATAGAGAATTTAAAACTGCGGACCGACCTGTTTCCAATCCGGTAATTCTATCTCATTTAGATCACCCTCCAGGAAACCAATGACAATCCATTTTTTCCCGTTTTCATATTCTGCCAAAAGTGGAATACGGATATCAGCAGAACGATGAATACTATATCTGTAAAAATCGGGGTGGCGGGAATGGCCATTTACAAAATCTATATTTAGCAGTTCTTTGGTGGAATTAAATTCAACCGTTTCAGCTCCCGTACCGGAATTATGTACCGGTTTATGTTCTATTATTCTGTTCACTTTACAAAAGTAACGCACCTATTGCCAAAAAGTAAACTTTGTTGCCTTTTTAGAGGATTATTTTTAAACAAACAAAACGGAACTGATTGATTTAACTGTATATATGGCAGGAGGCACTTTCTCAGTTTTGTAAAACTTGTTTCTACCAACAAATTTCCGCTAAAAATACGCCCATTCTCTCCAATAATTTTACCCTCGCAAAAGTCCTTAAGAGCCGGAGAAAATTAAAGTCTTTAACAAGCTGAATTTTCTCTACTCCTATAAGACCTGAAAAAACTAAAGTCCTTAAGGAGCTGAATTTTTAAAGTTCCTATACGACCGCAGAAAACTAAAAGCCCTATAAGAGCTGGATTTATAAACTTCTTTAAAGAGAGTTTTTTTCAAAGCCCTTAAGAGCCGCAGAAAACTAAAGTCTTTAAAGAGCCGATGTTTTCAAGAGGTCTTATACAACCGGAGAAAATTAAAGCCCTATAAGAGCTGGATTTATAAACTTCTTTAAAGAGAGTTTTTTTTCAAGTCCTTAAGAGCTACAAAAAAATGAAAGCCTTTAGGAATTTGCAAAAGGTTCGATTGATAATTTTTACAACGCAGGTTAATGACCAGGAAAAAACAGGAAACTTCCGGTAAAGGTGAAAGTGCATCTATCCACAGATGGGCAGATGAAATTATTGCTATTACTGAAAACGCCAAACAGAAAGGGATTGAAATTCGGTTTAATGCCGAGCCATCCCCACAGCTTCAGCCCAAGCTAAGGGCAATGGGTTTCAGGCATAGCAAAATGAAAACCATGTGGTACGGTGATAATACACCGGAAGCATGGGGATTTGCCGAAAAGGTGAAAACAGCACTTCCCGTTTCAACCGATGGTCCTGAACTTTTTTTGTCACCTTCTGTGGAAGCTGTCCGAACCAATATTGAGAACAGGGAGTTCAGCTTTGTAATGATTACGCTCAAAGATGGGCAGGTTAAAAACTACATCATTTTTGAATCGTCAAAACCCAAAGCCGAAGTTATTGCCAGCAATTTTGCACACCAGGAGTTTGGAGATAAGTTTCTTTCATTAGCAGCTCTGCCCAAAACACACATCAAGGAGGCACGTACCCTGTTTGACGAAGGCAAAATCATTTTCCCTGAAGGACAAAAAGTACCAACGCACAAAGGCAGTGTGATTAAGGGTTTAAAGCCGGTATCTGAATCGGCAACAAATGAAATTATAGAAACCGATCAGGACAAGCAGCGGGAAACAGAGCGCCTGGCACTTCAGAAATTTTACCAGTGGGCAACACTCCAGCCCGACTTGTCATCAAAGCCAAGCAATGTAAACCGTGAAATTTTTGATAACTGGTTTAAGGAAAATTATCCCGATCTGTCGGCAAAAGCTGTTGAAAGCATGTGGCAAAGCCATAGCCGGATTACGAAATCCTTAAACCGGTTTGAGAAACGTTCCACCGGAAAACCGCTGATGCAGCCTTACAGTTCCATTTATAAAAAACTAATGCAAGTTATTCCCGATTTGATAAAACACATCGAAGAAGGAAAGCATCACGGCAAATCTGTGAAGGATCCTAAAGGAGGCTTAATGGATTTGAATTTTGATTACCTGGGCAAAGACAAAAAGGGTAACTATCTCATTGCGCTCTCTCATTATTTTGAGCAGAATGGAGACATGGTTGCCGATCCCGATATGCAGATACGCATATTGCCTGAACTGGAAGCTGCCGAAGCCATGACCTTTCAGGATCAGTTCGGATACCAGGAAGTATATCCCGACAAAGGAGACGGAAAGGAGTACGTTGATTTGAAGCGTAAAAAAGACTTAAATCAGTTCCTAAACCAATGGTTGACCAATACCATCAGGCAGGGACACAAGATTGATTTAACACAGGTGGAAAGTGAAACAGAGAACGATGAGAAATCAACCGGAACAGACCTTAGTTTCGCAAAACCTGATTTTGAACGCCTGCACACGCCTGAAGAAGAAAAAGAAATCATTGAGCAATTTTTAGCCCAAGGATTTACAAGGCCATTCAGCGCACAGGAAGCGTTTGATAAAAACCTTCCGGTGATTGACCTGGCATTCCGCTACGTAGAATCAATGGAATATTTCAGGGATCACATCGAAAATCCACGTAAGGAAAAAGTACAAGAGCTGCGGGAAGAACTGAAAGACCTGAAAGGCGAAAAGGGTGTGAACGAAAAACGAAATTCCCTGAAGGAACAGATAGAGCAGCTGGAAGCAGAAATGACCTTTGCTGAAAAATTAGTTCAGGACGAGAGCCTCATCTTTCAGGATGATCTCTTTGCAATCATTCTTCAAAAAGGTAAACAAAGGGGTTATGCAAAGGAAATTGCAGAAGACATCAGTAGTTTCCGTGACTATGTTGTTACCAACATCCTTGATAACCGTGCCATTGAAAGCTACCATAAGGATCCCGTTCAAATAGTGGTGAACGAACTCATTGACGAATACTTCAACTCAAAAGAAAGCAATGCGCCTGAAATAAAATCAGAGCAATCCGATACTTCCAAAAGTATTGCCACAGACCTTAAATCGGGAGATACTTTTGTTCCAAATGTATTAGTTCCTTCAGGCACAACAGAGCCGTTCCATTCCCAAATTTTTCAGATTTATGATATGACGGAAGTGATTAAAAACAACTTCCCTCACCTGCTGAAAATTACAAATGAGAATCTTAGCGATGCCTCACCGATAGCCATGTTTGAACTCATGCAATTTGGACATCCAAGCGAGCATGGAGTTGATGTGAACAGAATAGACTTGCTTAAAGAATGGGAAAAGCGAGGTAAAAGCATCTTTAAAGAGATTGGTTTTCCAACCGATAACAGTTATCCCTATGTAAATCTTCATCTCGGTTATGAAAGCATAGAACCGCTAAAGGAAATGTTGTTCGATAACAACAAGGAGGGAGACGAATGGTGGGCCATTGCCGAACATGCCCGTCCAATTGCGGATATAAAAAAAGCTCTGAAAATCATTGACCAAATGATTGAGAAAGAGAAACGGGAAATGAAAACGTATCTCAATCCAAAAACCGAAAAACCCAAACTGGAATACAAGCATTTGGTGAGGGATGCTGAATTAACCATTGAGAATCTCGAAGGCAGCAAAGAAGTTTTGCAACACTATTTGGACAATCCACCTGAAGAAGAAAAAGAGAATAACGAAGAAACTACGCAGGATCTGCTGGCAAACGAAAGCGGTGTTTATACTGCTAAAACTGCCGGAGAGAATTTTGAGGAAATTGAAATACCCATACCTAAAGGAGCGCAGTTTGAAGCCCGTATTTCTATTGTTAAAACTTCTAATGGCGATTACAAAGTCGGGCTTCATGCAGCCAAGAAATTCGGAGATCACGAAGGATTAGCATTTCCCGCAAGTGTGGACGGACAATCCTATTCCACCAAAGAAGAAGCATTGAAGTATGGATTAAACTTTCTTGAATTAAGACTTGAAGTTTTATTAACTGCAAAAGATACTATCCTGGGCAATGAAGAAAAGAAAAAGAAGCAACTGAACATGGCGCTCGATGCTTTGAAAAAGTTTGGGGAAGAAAATGATATTGCGCCTGAAAACAATCTTGTAAAAACTTCTGATAAAATTCCTTTAAAGGAAATCCACTTAGTTACCTATCCAACTAACAAGCGTTTCCGCTCTGAAACAAGAGTTGTAAAAACCTGGAAAGAAGCGGACGAATATTTCAGAAAGAAAAAATGGATTGATGAAACAGTCCAGTTGAAAGTTATTTGGCAGGACTTTGAAACCTTTGAACGAAGACTGGAATACTCTCATGCACAATTGTACAAAGGTAAAAATCCAATCAGCGAATTTGTTTACCAGGCAAATCTTACTATCAGCAAAATGAAACCTCTCAAAGGTTCATCAACAAAAGAGGCGGATGTTAAGAAAGCTCAAAAGTTGATTGCGGGATATTCATTTTCAGACAGCGATGTGCCGAATGTATCCGCAGGCATTATCAAAGGTTTGGAAGATACTTACTGGAAAAAAGAGGACAACAAATATCCGCAGGACAAAGCAGTAATCAATGGGATGGAGTTTGACCAGGCCAGGCTACGTGAAGCCATCCAAACAAAATTGGAAAAACTGCCCATTGAAACGCTGGAAGAAATTGCACAGGAACTATCTCTAAAATTCAAAGAGCGAAGACCGCTTGCTACTTACGAAAAAAGCCTTGTAACCATAGGAAAGACCGGGGACAAAAGAAAAGCAACTTTGATTGCAAGTTACGTGGATGATTTAATTGTGGACAATGATCTTACTGATAAGGCAAATAGTCCCGTGATGACTTTCCTGGTTGAACTGCTTTTCAGTAATGAACAAAAGCTAATTGATTTTCCAATGGAAGAAACCGGTAAAAAAGAAAATAAAAAAAACTCTTTGAGGCAAAAACAAAGTCAATATGAACTCAATAAAGAAATTGAAGCGCTCATTGAAAAAAAAGACAAAGAAGGCAGTTCGTTCAATGAAGAAGAAAAAAATTACATCCGGCAATATACCGGCTCCGGTGGCCTGATTAAAGAAGGCGCAACAGGACGAGGAGTGTTGTATGAATACTATACACCGGATGAAGTTGCAAAAAAAATGTGGGGGCTGGCTTACAAATATGGATATGATGGAGGTTCTGTCTTAGAACCATCGGTGGGTACAGGTAACTTTTTAAAATATGCGCCTAAAGATGCCATCGTTTTCGGATTTGAAACCAACCATTTTTCTGCACGGATAGCGCAAATACTTTTCCCCAATGCACATATCCATGAGAAAGCATTTGAGAGTTTATTCTTTGCAGGCAACATTCACCTGAAAGATGACTTTGACCACCCGTCTTATAGCCTGGTTATTGGCAATCCACCTTACGGAGATTTTACCGGAAAGTATGCGGGTATGGGAGAAAAGCAATGGACGGGGGCAACCGAGTATGACCAGTATTTTATCCTGCGTGGACTGGATTTATTGAAGAAAGGCGGCCTATTGGTCTTTGTTGTACCAAGCAGTTTTCTCTCCTACAATGTAAAATCGGCAAAGGTTAAGGAAAAAATTGCTTCAAAGATTGACTTCATGGATGCGTACCGCTTACCTATCAGAACCTTTGAAACAACGGATATAGGAACAGACATTCTCTTACTGAGAAAAAAATAAAATGATAAAACAGAGAAACAGATATGATTTCAAATTACCTGGTGGGATCGGGCATCCTTTACAACAAAAACAAAACAGATATTAATTCAATCAACATGCAGGCAATGGCAAATGAGAATGACCAGATCAAAGAATTAAAACAGCTTATCAATGGAGAATTGAAAGACTGTAATCGCTTCTTATGGCCGAAGGTATGCGAAATGCAAAGCACAGATAAAGGAAGGGCAAAGCTGGAAGATATGATTATCCGGTATGTAGCCGAAGAAGGAATGCAGATAGGCTCTGCCATTGCACTTATTGAGCAGGAGCTTTCGCACATTCTTTAAACATGGCACAAGGGTATAAAATGTTCCGAAAAATCGCACAGGAAGCCAACAGGAACTTGCGGGAACGGAAACAAAACTTAAAGAACATGAAAACAACCGATACCAAAGTCAGTACAGAAACGCTGAAAAAGTTTACCACCTTTCTTTTCAGGTACAACACCATTGATGGATATATGCAGGACGGAGAAGTAAAACAATCCTTCGGACGGACGGGAAAGAAAGCCTTTAAAGAGCTGGCTGAATATTTAGGATTAAAAGAGTACGATGTTACGTTTAATCCGGCTGGCCCGGCAGTAAGCGGTGATCTGCGCCTAATGGGAATGTTTGCACCAGACAAAGGAATCTACATTTCCATGAATAAGGATAGAATGCTTTCCGGTATTTTATACCGCAGCATCAAACACATGAAAGACTTTTCGGGAGGTAACAACAATTATTTTCCTGAAGGCGATCTCAATCATCCCGAAGAAATTAAAGAGAAAGTGTACAGGCTATTAAAGCTGGATCAGCCCATTACTGCAACCACGTTATCAGAACTTAACCAGCTTCCCAATGTATCAGTTGTGAAAATTGCAGATGGTGTGAAAGAAAATATGGAAGAAAAAGAATTTGTCGGGGACAATGATATTACAGATGCCCAATACGCATGGGAAATGCGCCAATTGGAATACCAGCAAATAAAAGCAATACAAAAAACCGGAAGACCAAACGTGCTGGATGCCAAAGACGGAGACGAACATGAAAAAATTGTTGAATGGGCATTGAAACACGGCAAGCCTGTTCCGGCTGATGTATTTGAAGATTATCCCTGGTTAAAGGAAACACAGAAACAAAAGTCCTCAAGCGAAAAAGCTACCAGCACACTTGGATTATTAACAGGAGACGAATGGTTCAAACAACACCCTGAGAAAATATTGGGGGAGCAATTCCAAACAACTGACCGTTTCGGAAAACCCGTAACCAAAGTAAAAGGGACAATGGATAACATCATTCAGGGTATAGATGTGCCATCGGTAGATGTTCCCGAAGAAACAACCGAAGCCCTGCAAACGGAAATTAAAGAACCCTTACAGCAATTGATGAATGATCCTGTAAAGAAAAATAATATCGAGCGTGTTATCAACGAAACTAAAAAAGCACATGCGGATAAGGCAATCAGAAAGCTCAACGGAGAAAAGGATAAATACGAAGACGGATGCCCGGAAGAATATTTTTGTTTCGATGATGTAATGCAAGAATACAACAAAGGCATTACTGATGAAGAAATAAAAGCCTGGATATGGTACAAGCGGAAAACCGGTGGTTACAATGATGAAAAGGTAATCCTGAATGCAAAGAACGGATGGTCCAAATATGTTGTTCCATTAGGTCAGGCACATACTCACTTAGCAGGATGGCTTAAAACGGGCATCGTTTGCTATTACAAAGGTGATTATATGCCGAGCATTCTGTACTATGCCGAGAATATTTACGAACGGCAGAGTATGCTCCTGAAGGAAAAAGAAGCCCTTATAAAAGAGTTTGGTAAAGAGCAATACGACCGTCAGTGGGAAGGATTGGAGAATGTAAAACCACCTAAACTTACCCTGAATGATCCGAATACTGCTAACCGCTTATTCATCAAACCTGATTCTGCTTTTGCAAAAGAAATTCGTATCAGCCAGCTTGCTGATGAAACAAAATTTAATAACTATTCCAAAGAGAAGGGACATTATGTTGAAGGTGCTGTATCATTGGTAGAAGCCTTTAAAACATGGTTAAGAAGTTTACCCAAAGATGACTTTAAAAAGTCAACTGACTGGAACATTATCCAGTATTACCTCGATGCTGGGACACCTTCCCGCCACTATGATAAAGAAGAAAAATTGCGTTTAAAGCAAAATGCAAAAATGGAAGGCGACCAGTTTTTTGTGCGCTTTCTTGCCGAAGCCGTAAACCGTGAAGATCAGATACGCATTGAGCAGTTATGGAACTCAAAATACAATGGCTATGTAGAAATTAATTATTTCAAAGTCCCCGTTGCTTTTACCTGCTCCAGCACATTTAAAAATAAACCCCTATTCATCCGCCCCGCACAGCGGGAAGGTATTGGTTTTATCAGCGTACACGGTTCGGGATGTGTAGCCTATGACGTGGGCCTTGGTAAAACCATGACTGCTATTCTTTCGCTTGCACAGGCATTGGAAAGCGGACAATGCAAACGTCCTTTCATTGTTGTACCCAACCAAACCTATAAGAACTGGTTAAGTGAATTGCGTGGTGTAGTTGATAAAGGAAAAGTATTGCTTTCAGGATTATTGCCACAATACCAGGTGATAGACTTGTACAACCTGGGGACAGAATTTGTTGACCAGCTGCGGGATGATAAAGGAAACATTAAACCTGTACCGGAGTTCAGCATTTCCGTTTTAACCTACGAAGGGTTTAACCGGCTTGGATTTAATGACGAAACCTGGGACACCATTGGCAGCGAACTGTTCGATATACTCAATCAGGGTACGGAAGAAAAACGGGAGATGGTAAAGCTCCAGGAAAAGATTAACGAAATGATGGGAAAAGGCATCAAAGGCGGTTCCGTTGACATTGAGAATTTAGGTTTCGATTACATGGTGGTGGATGAAGCTCATGCCATGAAAAAATCCTTTACGCAGGTAAAAGGGCAAATAAAAGGAGAAACAGGTGCAAGAGAAAAAGCATCTTATGAAATCCGTTCGGGATCACCGTCTATGACCGCCCTTCGTGGCTTTATGGTTAGCCAGTATATTTTACGCAATAACCAAATGCGAAATGTATTGCTGCTGACAGCCACTCCATTCACTAACAGCCCGCTTGAAATCTATTCTATACTGGCCCTCATTGGTTACCAACAGTTAGAAAAATGGGGCATTAAAAATATTAAAGAGTTTTTTGATACGTTTATCAAAACCAGCATGGAGTTGGTGATTAACGCCAAACTGAAACCCGAACGCAGAGAGATTGTAATGGGCTTCAATAACCTCATTGCACTTCAACAGCTGATTTTCAAATTCATTACTTATAAGACCGGTGAAGATGCAAAAATTCAACGTCCGAATAAGATCGTATTGCCCTTGCTCAACAAACGTGAAGGCAATGAGATAATTCCATTGCCAACCGAAGAACAAATCTCTACCAACCTTCCCATGACACAAAGGCAAAAGGAATACATGGATGATGTGGAATTGTATGTAACCGGAAAAACAAGTCTGACCAATTTCTGTGTGAATACAAAAGGTTTTGAAGACAGTGAGGAAGGAGACGAAAATGAAAACGCAGGAGAAGTGTTGGATGAAAAACATTTGTCGGAAGACGAAGAAGAAGGAACACGGATTTTAAGGGGAATGTCCTTTGCCCGTCAGCTTGCATTAAGTCCTTACCTCTATGCCTGCAATCCTGACAAGCATCCAACCCATGTGCAGTACATCGAATCATCACCCAAGCTAATGTATGTGATGGAGTGCATACGTTCAGTAAAGCGTTATCACGAGGAACATGACCAGGAGGTTTCCGGTCAGGTAATTTACATGAACGCAGGTGTACATTTTTTCCCGTTGATTAAAGAATACCTGGTGCAAAAAGTCGGTTACAAAGAAGATGAAGTAGGCATTATCAAAAGCGGTCTGAGTGCAGCAAAAAAAGAAGGCATAAAAGAACGTTTCCTTGCCGGAGAAGTAAAAATAATTATCGGCAGTGCAACAATCAAAGAAGGCATCAATTTACAGAACCGTTCAACGGTGCTATACAACTGCTGGCTGGACTGGAACCCGACCGATGTAAAACAACTGGAAGGACGTATATGGCGGTTCGGCAATATGTATGCGAACATCCGTATTGTAAACCCATTGATGGAAGACAGCATTGATACATTCATCTTTCAAAAGCTGGAAGAAAAAACCAGCCGTATCAACGAGATATGGTATCGTGCCGGCAAGACCAATGCACTCAACCTGGAAGAATTTAATCCTTCCGAATTAAAAATGGGTTTGGTAACAGATCCTTATGCCCTTGCGGAATTAATCCTGATGGAAGAACGGGAACGCTTGCAGGATGAAATCACCGGCCTTACCAATCAAAAAACTGTATTGGAAGAAATCGCAGAGCAACGTGAAATTTTCAATAAAAACATTGACCATGTGAAACAGGGAGTGAATAAATACCGTCCACAAAAAGGTTCTGAAAAAGCCCGCAACATTGAAACCATTTTTAAAATCTACAAAGACTACCTGGAAGATGAGGACACGGAATACAATTACAAAGATCAGACTGTGTTTGACCAGGTGCGAAAAGCCAATGCAGCAATTAAAAGAGGTATTGAGCAAATACTGGCTCCAAGGGGCTTAGACATTGGTTTCGACCTGAAAAAAGTAACGGGGCAAATGGATAAGGAAATTGAGCGCAAACAAAAGTACATGGAGGAAAAGACCGGGGATAAAGCCGTTCAGGAAAAAGGACAAACCATTATCAACGACCGGATCAAGAAAGGTTACAAGCCTAAAACGGTATCGGAAAGAGTAAAAGAATTTTCCGGCCTTAATCCTAAACTGCTCAGTGAGCTGATGGTGTATGATACTTCGGATGAAGCTAAAGCAAAGCAGGCCGAGCAAAAACGGAAAGGAGCTGCACTGGAAGGAACAGCCGACCGTTTAACTAAAATTATTCAACTCCGCGAATCCTTCAAGCGTATGAAAAACCGGTTGGAACAAATCAAAGAATTAAGAAAAGCAGCATAATAAAAACAAATCATTATGGTAAAGACAAACATTGACAACCTTGTAAACCTGCTGAATATGGCAAAGGAAAAAGGTTGTACCAAAGTAAAACTCCAGCTCTATGAAGACTGGAAGCAAATAGAAAAAGAACAAAAATATCCTTCACTCCGTCCGGAAGAATATGTAGTTGATACCCGTTTTTATAACACCGTTGAATTTGAAACGGAAATAGAAAAGATGGAAGCGACCGACCGAATGATTACAAAGATTGAGGGCGACACATTTATTATTCGTGTTTCACTTTCTGACCGTGATAGTTTGCTAAAGAATCTCGGAATAGACCAGGAATACAATCATTAACCAAAAACAAAACACATGGCCACTTTAAAAAATAATCCATACGACCTGTTGGAAAAAGAAAAAATTTCAAAGAAGCTCCTGAGTGATCGGGTGCTAAAAGGACTTTCCATCTTTGATGAAACTCTGGCAGACTTAGAGCAATTTCCAAGCGATAAAAAGTTGAAAAAAGAAGCGGAAGAAATTGGAAAGGAAACCATTGAGTTGGTGAAAGAAGACATCGACCGCATCAAAGAAGAAACGCACGAGGAGATTGAAGAAAATGAAAAGAAGGAAACACGTAAGGTTCAATCCAAAAAAATTGTTGAGAAAGCAGAGAACGTGTTGGACGATTTAGCCATGTGCCGTCAACGGCTAAGAGAAGATCGTCAAAGAAAAATTGAAAGTGGAGAAATCCAGCCACCAAAGAAGAAAACGTTGGTAACAAAGCTCCGTCAGGAATTGGTAAAGACAGCTACGCTCATTCCTAAAAACCTAAAAGAAGATAGCAGTGTTATTCAGCGTACACAGAAAGCCGTTTTGAATTTCCTCAATGAACTAAAGGGCATTTGGGGACTGAATAAAATCAAGTCTATCCAGGATGAAATAAAAGAAAAATTCAAGAAGCTGGAAGAACAGGCCGTTCAAGAATAATACAAACCGTAAATAGTGAGCCATGAGTAAAAATGCAATCATAATAACCAGTGTAGGAATGGTGATCGGAATAGCCGAAGCGCTTCTGTATTATAATCTCGGTCAAAGTGCCGGAGGAAAATTTTCGTACAAGATACCTCCCACAAAAGAGTTTCTGAAAACCGCTGGAGTAGTATTGGTAACCTCCATGCTTACCGCAGGAATTTCAGGATTTATAGAATCTCGTTTTAACGAACAAGAAAAACAAACCGCATAATCAATCAAAAAATATCAACATGAAAAATTTTCCACATGAAAAGTTCTTAGAGGACAATAACATTGATTATAAAACTCTACCTGAAATGCTTTATAAGCGAATTAAGGGTTTTGAAGAACTGAAAGAGGACCTGGAACATACAACTGATGAAGACAGGGTAAAATTAATAGAGAACCTTGAAACGCTTTCGCATGAGCTGGACGAAGATCTCGAAGAACATTTTGAGGATCACCTGGAGAACAATGACCAGGAAGAAGATGAGCAACCGGAAGTGATACCCGCAGCAGTTGATGAACACATTTTGGGTGAAGCCGATGTCGAACCAATATCGGAAGTTGCGGAAGAACCTGCTTCTGATACAAAAGAGGAAGATGTTCAACCGGAGACAATTATAGAAGAACCCGCACCTGAACCAGAGATGGCGGAAGAAATGCAGGAACCTGAGCCAACTCCCGAACCCATTATTGAGCCTGAACCCGTAAAAGAACCTACTGATGAAGAAATCCTGGCAGAGTTGCTGTCTGATAAAACGCACCAGGTATTGCCCTTAGAGCTGAAGAAAATGGGGTTTAAAGGTGATTTGGACAAAAGAACGGTTTTGGTAGGTAAATTCTGCCTACACCGGGGAAAATACGATACCTGTTATAAAATAATCCTAAAAAGTCAATAAATTTTTTATTTCATTGGTTGCCATATTGGTAATATATTGCCATTTTAGCAACTTTAAATTAACACAAAAAACAATAAAAAGTGAGCGAAACTACTACCTCTAATGATTATGGCCACCTGCAAAGCAGTATAGACAAGGTTATAGGAAAAATCGGTCTTCATCGAACGATCTGCCTCATGGACAGTTTTATCTGCAATACAACAGTAACGCAAAATGAGCAGGAGAAAATCAAGATGATTACTCAATACCTGGCCAATCTTGCCATTAAGGTGTTTGAACTGGATGCAGAACTTTTTTATATCAGCAACGTGAGGGGTTATCGTGATGCCCGCATGTGCTGTTACCATTTACTTCGCAAGTACACAGACGACACGTTTTCCAAAATCGGGCTTTCCTTCCAATGTAGCGAACGGATTGTGATGTATGGTTATTCTATATCGGAGGAACGGTTGTCCATGCCCAAAGGCAATACACGTTTTGTTGCCAATTACACTTTACTCGAATCAAAGCTCATAGATTTTATTGGAAAAATAAATTAATCCCATCATGGAAGATAACAAAGACTTAATCGAAGCAGTTCTAAAGAATGATCCACAGGATATTGCCTTTGAAGAAATACCGGAGGAAAACGATAGTCCTCTTGCACAACCGGTTGTACAAAAAAGCAACACATCAGGAGATGTAAATGCTTCTAAAAATGAAGCAAAAGAAACTACCACTTCCGCTGAAGAAAAAAAAGAAGAACCAAAGAAAGTGATGCAAGAGAAACCTTCAGATGCACCTGAACAGGAAATAGATGCTGAACCAACGGAAGAAGAAAAGAAAGAATCAGGTTCCGGTACGGGCAATGGAGAAGGTGAATTTAGTATGCCTCTTGAACATGCCGGTCTGATGGCCGACAGCATCATTGGCACAATCAACAATACGGTACTGGAGGTAGGTGCTGGTTATTTTGTTACCATTCGTAAGCATAAGGATTTTTATGATTTTGAAGAAGTAATACAGGTTATAGAGGAACAAAATATCAAGAACATTAAGCGGATAAAGCTGGATGAGGAAGACAAAGCCCTGCTTCGCCCACTACTCATTCATATCCTACGGAAAAAAGCGGCAGCGCTCAGCCCCGAAAAACAGTTGCTAATGGTCGCTCTGTCAATCATTATCAAGAAAGCAAAAGTAGTAATGGAGATCCGTTCAGAAAATGAAATGCTTGTTGAGCGTATCAGGGATATTATCAGGAAAGAAGTAAGAGGTTACGAGGAACAGGAAGAAGAACGCAAGCAGCAGGAAAATACAACAGATACCACACAGAAAAAAGACAAGGAAGAAGTCGCTGAAGTTGTATATGAAGAAACGCATAAGGAAGGATCTAAAACCGGACTACCCGATTCTGCTTTGGAAACCTATGAATAATTATTGACACGGAATATTGGAAATGAATGTCAGCAATAGAACAACCAAAATTTCAGGGAATTGTTCTTGTTCAGAAACAGGACGAGCGGCAGCCAATGCTGATGCTTGTTTGTGGTGAAACAGGTGTTGGTAAAACTTTTCGTAACATACTTGAAATTGAAAACTATCTCCGGGATCATCCTGAAGTAAACAGAAAAGGAAGGAAGGTATTAATCTTCGATGTGAACGATGATGATTATGAATGTTACACTACCGTTAGTCCTGACTTTATACGTGATTTAAAGCTCATTCGCGCCCGTAGAATACGCCCTCTCACTCGCTTTGGTGAAACCATGTCTATTGAAGAAAAACGAGATATGGTGGAACGCATGGTAAAGCAATTTACCGATGGCCTGCTTGTCCTGGAGGATCTGGACAAATACATGACCGGTGCAAAGGGGCAAACCATTGTTGGACTGCTCACCACTAACCGTCATCATGGATTGGATATAATGATTTCTCACCAATCCATTGCTAAAATTACCACTACGGAATTTCAAAACTGTACCTGGTTACGCCTGCATAAACAGGTAGATGATGTAACCCGTTATCGCAACCGGATCCCGAACTATTTCCTGGTACGTATTGCAACGATTATTGTTGAAGAACAATACCTCATTGGTAACATCCGGTTTTTCGTGTATGTGAACATGCGAAAATTAAAGCTGCGGGGATGTAGTATTCAAGCCTATATCCGGGCATGTAAAAAATACCTCGATACGGAAGAAAACGGAATGGTAAGGCGAATGATGCTGGAGCGGGATTTTTACGGCAGGTTGATTTATAAAAACAGAAATGAAGTGGTGGTCAAACTCATTGGCGAACTGCTTCGGTATCACGAAGTGAATTTTAAAAGTCCTATTGCTACTGAAAAAATAACTCAGGCAAAAGCCGCATAGTTAAACATCAATAAAAAAACAAAATGAAAACTTACACAAAAACGCACAGCAACAAGAATGCAGCCGAAACGCACCTGAAAAAAATTAAAAAGAGAGGCGGGAAAGCTACTATGAAAACAGTTAAAGGAGGGTTTCTCATTGAATATTATTTCCCGGAATCAAAAGAAAAAAAATTCTCTGACAAAGTAGTAGCAAAAAAATCAGGAATAAGTTTAAAGGAATATAAAAGGTTGCATCCAGGCACAAAAAGAGAGTTGAGAAACAATCTATGAAACCGCCTTTAAAGCAAAGTGGTAAAGATGATTTCCTCCCAAGCGCTCTTGAACCACCCCCCATTGCGACAGAGAAAATCTTACAGTCCAAAGCAGCATAACTTAAAAACAAACTAATAATGAAAACGTACACTAAAATACACAGCAGTAAAAAAGTAGCAGAAATTCATCTTGATAAAATAAAAAAGAGAGGCGGGAAAGCCACTATGAAAACAGTTAAAGGTGGATTTCATATTGAATACTCTTTTCCTGAAAAAAAAGCAACCAGCGAAAAGAAATCACTCAAAAAGAAAAAATACGATGTTATTTCGCCTGACGGTTTTAGTATTCGTATTGGTGTACCCCCATTCAACTCCATCAAAGAGCGAGATGAGTATTTTAAGATGTGGAAAAAGCGGTTTGAAAAACAAGGGTACTATTCATCCGTTAAGTATGGCCGCATTCACCTGGCCGACCTTGCGGATTATTGCGAATGGATCGAGGTGGAATAAAAGCTAAGTTTTTAAATACCCTTTCATAAAAAATTCGTCCCAAATATTGTAAACATTTGGGACGAATTTTATACCCAATTAGCCTTAATATTTCCAATTCGCCAACAGGCGGTTGGCGAAAATTACCTCGGCAAGCCATTTGCATTTCTGCTCCCGTTAACTACACTGGAATCGGCTAAAAGGCAGTTCCTTTTCGCTTTTCTTGTTTAGAATGATTCTAAATTACCTAATTTTAGGTATTGCAGCTCCATTATTTCTCTCCTTCCTTTGTGCCTTTAATTCCAAAATATATTTACGAAAAATGAAAATATCCTACATAAGCAATACAGCAGTATTTCTGCTATTAAATTATTTTGGCAATGCTCAAAATATTGATTCAACAAAAAATAAAGAGGTAAAACTGAGTGAAATTACCGTTACTGCTATTAGAAGTATAAACGGAGTTGGTCATTTACCTGAAGGAAAAGACGGTATTATTTACGCAGGAAAAAAAAATGAAGTAATTATAGTTGATAGCCTGGATGCTAACAAGGCCATCAATAACACACGGCAAATATTGGGCAGGATACCGGGTTTAAATATCGTTGAGACGGAAAGTGCCGGCTTTACCGCCAATGGTATAGCAACGAGAGGTTTAAATCCTATACAAAGTATTGAGATGAATACCCGGCAGAACGGATACAATATTAGTGCGGACGTTTATGGATACAACGAAGCGTATTACCTGCCTCCGATGGAAGCAGTTAACCGCATTGAAATGGTCAGAGGCGCAGCTTCGCTTCAATTCGGTTCACAGTTCGGTGGCCTGGTAAACTATGTGATAAAGGAGGCCCCTAATAAGCCGTTTGAATTTACAACCTCACAAACCATCGGAAGTTTTGGAATGTACAACTCATTCAATTCCATTGGTGGCACTCACGGTAAAATAAGTTATTACGGTTTCATCCAGTACAGGAACATGGATGGTTACCGGCCAAACAGCCAGCAATGGCAATTATCGGGGTATGGGAAAATACAATATAAATCGTCCGACAAAATGAATATCGGAGTAGAATACTCTTTGCTTCGTAACCGGATTCAAATGCCGGGAGGCTTAACGGATAGCATGTTTGCCGCTAACCCTAAAACATCAACCAGGTCGAGAAACTGGCTGCGTAGTCCCTGGAATATAATTACAGGTTATGCCAACTTTAATCCATCAGAAAATACTACCGTTGCTTTTAAAACATCTTATTTATTCAGCCACCGCTCTTTGGTATGGCGGAATGAAGATGGCGGACCAGGTGCATTGGATGTAATAGATCCAGCCACAAACAGTTTTGTTCCAAGAGAGGTAGGAAACGAGGACATGAATAATTCCACTACTGAGCTTCGATTTTCACATCGCTATAAATTAGGTGACCAAAAATCTACACTTGCAGGAGGCGTAAGATATGCGTATGCCTGGTTTAAACGACAAGGCGGTGGAGAGGGCACAACCAACAGTGATTTTGATTTATCAATAACCGGAGATTGGGGATACAATTTAGATTTCACCACTACTAACATTGCTCCATTCGTAGAAAACCTTTTTAGAATTGGAAATAAATTTACCATTACTCCCGGCTTTAGATTTGAATATTTAAACAGTACTGCAAAAGGATATAAAATAGAAGATAATATTAAACTTACAGCCGATCAAGGCAGAAATCGCTACTTTCCATTATTCGGAACAGGACTGGAATTTAAAACAACGAACAATACTAACATTTACGCCAATTTCAGCCAAGCATACCGCCCGATAGATTATAGCCAGTTAGAGCCACTTGGAGTAATATCACGAATTGATCCCAACTTAAAAGATGCTCACGGATATAATGCGGATCTTGGATACAGGGGTACGGTAAAAAATTATTTAAACTTTGATATTGGCGTTTTCTATATGGCTTATGATAACAGAATCGGTTTGGTGCTAAAAACTGATTCAGCAGGACAAGAATATACACTTCGCACCAACATTGCCAATAGCGTACATCAGGGTATTGAAAGCTATATAGAATTTAATATATTAAAATGCTTCAATCAATCTTCAAAATACGGTTTGAGTGTGTTTAATTCATTCGCATACATAGATGCAAAATATACCAGCGGAGAATTTAAAGGAAAAAGAGTTGAAGCTGCTGCTAACACAATCAACAGAGTTGGTTTAATATTTAACAGTACTCATCTTTCTGCTACATTCCAGGTAAATTCAGTGGGAGATGCTTATGGTGATGCTTCAAACGTAAAAACAAGCGAAGATCCAATTGCAGGATATATTCCGGCTTATACAGTTTTAGATTTAAGCGCTACATATAAAATAAACAAATACGCTATTAAAGCCGGAGTTACTAATCTGACGGACAAAGCCTATTTCACTCGCAGAACAGATGAATATCCTGGGCCTGGCATTATTCCTTCAGTAGGCAGAAGCATTTATGTGGGAGTAAGTGCTAAATTTTAAAATCCATATCAAAATAAAAAATATAAATATCACAGGAAAATCATTAATTGCATTCGTAACATTAATACTCGTAATAGCTGATTGCTTTTGACTTATCCACAATAAACAGCATGATTGCCTTTACATTGAGCAAGTTATAATCCTTTTTCGCAGAATTTTTTGTGTAAGACATTCAATCATATTTTAGTTAAAGTTAAACCGATAAAAGAAGATACCAGGCATAGGATAAAGCTTGTTGCACTGTATAAAGTAAATGCAAGATAATTGCCATTCTGCAATAGCTGAATATTCTCATAGGCAAACGATGAAAAGGTTGTATATCCTCCACACAGACCTGTTGCAAGAAATAATCTCCACTCAGGTGTAAACCATGAGAAACGCTCAGAAAGTCCATAAACAATACCAACTATCAAACAGCCAATAATGTTTACTGCAAAAGTTCCGTATGGAAAAGCAGATGGAAATACTTTCGTTAAATAACTTGCTGTGAGGTAACGAGTAACGCTTCCGATGAATCCCCCAATTCCTACTAATAAAAAAATCCTACTCATTTCTCGTTAGATTAATGTTGAGTAGGAGTTATCAGCTCTTTAGGCGGTTAAAGGCGAACCCCATCGCCTGATACTGTACAAAAGTAGAAATATTTTTTATCCCGCAATGGATAGCAAAACGGTAAGAGTAACAGTGTCTATTCATGCTTCACAAATTGTTGGCAATATTTTAAATTATTGCCGATAATTTGCAAAGTCATATAGCCGTTACAATTACTTTGCAAATGCGTGATAGAATTTTTGCGAACAGTACCGGCCAAATATAAATTTTCTAAAAGTGGCCATAACTGTTAAAATTTTATAGTTATGGCCGGATATAATTAATTTAAAAGCGGCCATAAGTGCTATATAAATGTAGTTATGGCCGGATTTGTTTTCATCTTCTTCCGTAAATGAAGTTGCTACCCACTTCAGATCACGATAGTATAGCTTTTTCAATTTTAACCTAATAAAATTCGTAGGCAACAAAATCCGCCTTCCCTATAAAATCCTACCTGCCTTTGTAAAAGTTGTGGTAAAACACAAGTAACCACCTTTTAAACCACTGTCATTACTCAGAATTTTGACCTCGCAAGGTTTAAATACCAATTCACAAAAAGGCAAACGATTAAAATCAAAAACCATTTAAAAATCATTCACATGGAAAGTAACGCAGTATCCAACACAAACTGGAAAGAAATCGGAATCACAGCAGGAATTGTTCTTGTGGTTGGCTTTGTTGCCACCCTCGGAGCATTATATGCCCATGAAGGCATCAAGAAAATTGCTGCGAAAAAATCTTCTTCAAAGGAGGCTGATTCCAAAAAGGCTTAAGTGTACATAAAGCCTTGCAAAAAACGCAAACGACAATTAACCAAAACACTAACCATTAACAATTCAAAGCCATGAATAAATATAACGAAGAAATTCGCAAATATGAGAAAGAGGCCGAAGACCGTTACGATGACTATGATGACGATAGTTATGATGACGACAACTTCGACACTGGTCTGGAAGGCCAGGATTCGTATGATGAAGATTCATACGAAGAAGTAGAATACATTGGAGAAGACAGTTACGATGATGATTCATACGATAACTACGCTGCCAACTCAATCGGAAAAATCAATCCGAATGACAGAACCCTGACGATCACTATTACCAATACCTCCGGTGCAGATGCGGAAGCAATTGTATTTGGCGGTAACGAAAACGCAGCGCAACCCGCAGGCGTTCTTGTAGTGGTACAGGAAAGCTCGCACAGCGAAGTGAGAGAGGAAAGCAAAGCTAATCCTTTCAAAATCCAGGGAATGAAAATGTCCGTGTCTGATCCTTTACAATTTGACAACGTTTGGAAAATCCTGCGTAAGTCAGCAGCCGGATCATTCAATTCACACCCGTACCAACCACGTAATGCTACCTCGCCTCAAAACACCAATCCTAACCTGATTGATGACAGTGCGTTCGAGATGGACGTAACTGGCCAGGATAGCATCCGCTTTTTCCAAAAGGCTGGCGTAAAAACTACGCTGACCTTTACAATTAAAGCTCGTGTTGATATGGGTAATGTGTTGGCTGGACAAAATGTGGCAGAAGTATCTACCGCACCACGCCCAACTGGATTGCCTCAGATTGACTTGGCTAAACAGGCTCCTAAACCTGTATTTGGAGTGAAACCGAAAATGAAAAAAATGGTTCGCAAAGTAGTTCGCAGACCAATTGGCGGTGGAAGACCAAGACCAGGTGGACCAAAAAGGCTGTTAAGAAAACGCAGATAAGCTAAAATTCAGCTTAGGGTTAACAAAAAAGCCAAAGCGGGAACCCTCTCGGCTTTGGCTTTTTTCACAAATGAAAAGCACAAACCCATTAATACAATTACCATGTGTAAAGGAAAGGCACAAAATAGAATTGATTACATCGTCCTGCAAAGACCATCCGAAGCGGCAAAGATAGTTGAGAAATACGGGTATGAAGCTCCGGGAAAGGTGGATGACCTTGTGAAGTCAGTAAAGCTCCTGGTGAAGAAAAAAGGGGAACCGGTTATTAAAGATTTGATAGGCATACACCCCGAAAAGAAATTGATCCTGGAAGTGTCCGGTCATAAAAGCAATGAGGACAGCTATTGTGGCTGTCACAGTTCCTATTCAGGAGAAACAAAAGAACTGCTTGACAAACTATCTGAACTGTCAGTAGAAGATCTCACCAAACTCTATGACGATACAAAAAAACAGTCAAAGGATAATCCTGAAGACAAAACCTTGATGGCGCAGGTGGAAACAGTTTGGGATGAGATCAAGCGAAGGAAAAAGCAAACAGAAAAAATTGAAAAGAAACAGGAGAACGGCTTATGGCTGAAAGTCGCTGTTGGAGTAATTGTCGGAATAGTCATCGGAAAAGCACTTAGCTAACAATGGTCAGAATAATTAACCAGGAGAAACCAAAAGAGCCGGAAGCAAAGCTCACGGAAAAATCAAAAGCCCTGCTTCAGATTATCGCAATCATTATTGCCGATAAACCTAAAGCCGTTCAGGAACTTTTGGAAAGTTACAGCATTGAGTTTTCGGAGAAGCCGGATGAAAAAGAGCTTACCGATAAACTTCTTTCAGCCATTGGAGAATGTGATAAACACTTCAACAATGATTTGACACGAATTATCCTGGACTGCACTCTTGAAAATGATTATGACGGCTTTGATTTTAAATCTCTTTTCAAAAAAGGAGAAGATTCCGGTGGAGAAGAAAGCGGATCCGGTGGCGGTGGTGGAGGCGGTGGATTATGGGCAGGCATTGGAAGCGCCATTGGAGGAATTGCAGGATCAATTGGTAGCGGAAGAAGGGTAAGAGAAGAAGCAACCACTAAAACTCTCCAGGGCATATACGCATACAAGGCGCAGCTCGCATCGAACGAACAAAACAAAGGTAAGAACAAGAAGCAAATGATAATTGCACTGTTTGTAATTCTTGGATTAGTCCTTCTTGCTGCTGCCTATTTCAGTAATAAAAAACAACCACAACAAGTACCAGCATTAAAAGCCTAATACCATGATACAACAAAACAATTACGGTCTCAACGGCATCTCTAACTACTATGGCTATGACGATGACGGCTACGATCATCTCTTTAAAAGATTTAGAGAGAAACGAGCAGAAAAAAAAGAAGAAAGACAGGAAAAAAAAGCCGATAGAAAACAACGCAAAGAAGACAGGCGTTCCGAAAGGCAAGAGAAACGTGAACTGAATAGCGAAAAAAAACGTCTGAAAAACGAATTGAAACAAACGCAAATTGAGGAGAAGAAAGCCTCGCTCAATATGCTCAATCAACAAGGCCAAATGCCGCCTCCAGGGCCAGCTCCGGCAAGTGGTGGTGACAATACCATGATTATAGTTGCGGTTGTTGGCGTTTTAGTCCTTGCTGGTGCAGGGTATATGATGATGAATAAAAAACAAACTCCGGTAATGCAACCGGTCTATGCGAAAGCAGCTTAATACTAACCATTAAAAACAATAGCCATGATTATCGGAGAAACCTTTAACGAAAACAGCTACTACGGATACGAAGAAGAAAATTACGACTATCTGTTCAAGCGCAAATCAAAGGAAGAACGTCAGCAAAAAAAGGAAGAAAGAAAGCAGAATCGGACTGAAAAAAAACAGCTAAGACAGGACAAGCGAACTGAAAAAAAATTGCAGAAACAAGATCCTGCATCGGGAGGAAAACGCAAACTTCCGATCCTCGGAAATTTTGGACTGTTCGATAAGAACAAAAACAAAAAAAATGCAGGCACTTCCAGTGGTGTTGCCAGTTCAACTGCAAAAAAAGAACCAGGGGATACTTCTGAACCTTCAACAAGCGAAGAAAAAAAGATAGCTATGGCAAGTGCTGGCGCAGCAGCTACTCAGGATAAATCCGAAGGAAGTAAAACTTCAGGAAATGAATCCGATGCAGAGGGATCATCGGCAGCAAAATTAGAAAGCAAAGAGCTGGATAAAAACGGTAATCCTAAAAAAGAAGCCAGTTTCGGGCCAATGGTCGGTTTTGCTTTTCTCGGTATTACCCTTCTGCTTGTTGGCGTTGCAATTTACAAATCTGACAAAAAATCGAAAGAAGTCTTACAGCCAATGAAAGTCGCAGCATAATTAAAATTATTTGACATGGACATTTTAGCAGAACCTATTGAACAGGAAGTAAACGTTGACGGTGCAACCCCACAGGGAGCGTTGTTTATTTCAGTGAAAAATACCGGAGCCAACATCGCAACTTTTAACGGAGTTTCTCTGCCACCTGGAGAGGCTAAGAGCTATTCTTTTGTTGGTAAAGGATATAAGGCATTGCCTTATGTAGCCAACGGTTCAACTCTCAAATTACTTTACATCCTCTAAAATTTAGAAACAATGATAAGAGCCGAAAAAGCACAACGAATCATGCAGCTTTACGAAGATGATTATGATAATTTTCTTGACAAGCTGAAGGCCAAACGCAAGGCTAAGAAAGAAGCAGCAGCGCAGAAAAAATCAGAGGCCGACAAAGCGGACAAAACCGTTTCGGAAGCTGAAGCATACAAGAAAAAACATCTTGGTCAAAAAGCAAAAGACCTCCTTGATAAAGCCGGAGGAATTGAAGGCGCTACCAGTACTATCAAAAATGTAATGGGATATTTCAAGGATAACACTCCTTCGGACTATGACATCAATATGGGTGGTACGGGTGAAGATCCTAAACCTGAAAAGAAAATAATGGGAATGCCACCAATGGTAGTTTATGCAGGCGGAGCAATCCTTTTATTGGCAGGGCTTTACGGCTTATCCCGAATGGTGAAAAACAAAAACGCACAGGCACAGGCACAGGCACAAGCCCAAACACAAATACCCGTAGCAACTCCGGTAGTAGCTTCGGCAGAACCAGTTTTACAAGCAGCAGCATAACAATCATGGTCATTCCAATTCCATCACAACACCAAAAGTTCAAAGTCAAGATAGGCATTCGTGCTTATGAGCCTTGTGCATTGGCCGTTCGATGCTTTGATGCTACTAAACCAAATACAGATTATATCCGAAGGAGAGTTCCTTTTAAGAAGGAAGTATTTAAAGGTAAGAATCCAGGGTATAGAGAGTTTACACTTCCATTTCCACTCTCTCCCGATCAGCTCATGGTAGAATTACAAGATAAAACTTATGGCGATGACACGCATTTCAAGGTTGAAAAATTTGAGCTGGAAAAATTTAAACCCAGGGCTGTTTGGGCTGAACCTCAAATGCACCGTTTCATTGACTTTGCACAGGACTTTGCAACCAAAGCAGGTTATCTGCCAACAGGAGTTTACGACAGCAAGGACGGTGATTTTTTAATCCAATACCTGCCTGTTATTGAAGATGAACAAGGAGATCCATTGGTTACGCCTGCACGGACAAACCGGAAATCGGGAAGAATGCAAATATCCCAAGCGGCATTTGCAGGCTATACAATCCCCGTAAGGCTTGTTGTAATGTTCCATGAGCGCTTCCATTTTCAGATACCTACAAGGCTTGAAAAACCAGCCGACCTGACAGGAATACGCCTGTACCTGGATTTAGGATTTCCAAGACTGGAAGCTATTTATGCGACTACCAAGATTTTTAGCGCACATCCTGAATCAGTGGGACAAGGCCACTTATCAAGAGTGGAGGACATTACGCAATTCATTGATTGGTATTCACGAAAAAACAATTTGAAATTAAATGAAGCGTAGCGGAAACATAGGAATTAATTTTTTAGCGCAAAGCATCAAGAAGATTTTATCTGATAAGGAAAAATCTGATGAGGCGAACTTTGTCGAAAAAACCTATGAGGGTACAGACGATAATTTCTTTGAGGCTACCAATACTAACCTTCGTGTTAAACTTAGATTGGATAAAACAAGCGAGAGCTATGAAAAAGATTTAAAGCGTTTCGGTACAAAAATAAAACTCATTGATGTTGCGGATGATGCTATACCAAATAAACGCATCAAAGAAATTTTACCGCTTAAAAAGCCTGCCAAATCTCCACAAGAAAAGTTTGAGGAAAAGTATGAAAAGGATTTAAAGCGTTTTGGAACAAAGCAAAGAATCATTGATGTATCTAATGATGATCCTGCAAGGAGAAAAAAGTCAAAGCCTTTTCCAACCAATTTTAGCAAGGCAGCTTACGATAACATGATGGGCAAATGGAAAACCCGTGAGGTTACGCCATTTTCTGTTAACCCTTTTTCCGACATCTACCGTGAATTTCCAAAAGCACAGGTAACTATTCATAACAAATCCACCGAAGAAAAAGAAGTAGTGTTATGGGGAGCAAATCAGAATATCAGTGTAAGCGCACCTGGTCCGGGAGATATTCAGGATCATACCATTGTTGCACAAATCAGTATTCCTACCGGTGTTCATCCACAGGGCATTGTCGTTAATCCAGCCAACCAGCATGTGTATGTGGCTAATCAATTAAGCGGTTCTGTAACTGTCCTGGATGGAAATAACCAGGTTGTAAAAGTGATACAGCTACAACCGACATTTCCAGGCTTTGCTTCGCCTGTTGCACTCACAGTCAACTCAAAAAGCTCCAGCAGTAAATACGGCTTTGTGTATGTAGTATGTTCTGTTGCCAATGTACTTGCTGTTATTGATTTATCGCTGAATGTTATTGGCTATGTACCGGTTGGTAGTCGCCCTGTTGCAGCAGCTTTCAATCCGGTTAACCTTCGTGTCTATGTCGCTAATATCGTAAGTGATAACCTAAGTGTTATTGATGCTGAAGCATTAACCGAAGTACCAGGTTCACCACTTCCAACGGGGCAGGATCCTATCGGTGTTGGAGTTAATCCTGTGAACGGAGACATATATGTTGCCAATTCGCTTGGTAACAGCATTACTGTTTATAGCAGTGCCAATGCTCTGATAACGACTATTCCGGCTGTTGGACAATACCCTACATCCGTTACCTACAATCCGGCAAACAACAGTATGTATGCGGTGGCAACCAATAACAATTTCATTTACCAAATTGAAACAGCCACGCACACTATTATTGGAAGTATTGCAACGGGAAATAAACCTTACAACAGTTTCTTCGATTCTTATAACAGTTACTTGTATGTTCAGAATAGGGCTGATAACACATTCACTGTTATTCGCCCGGACAATAGTAAAGTAGATGGGTTGAGTTTCGGAGAACAGAACATCGGTGGGGCTTTCAATAGCTTCAACAAAACGATATACGTTTCCGATACCAGCAATAATACCATTAATGCAATCGGGTATCTGCCTGTTAGTAGTACCGTTACAATTAACTCCGATTACCCTGAAATGCGGGAGGATCTGCAAAGTAATCCTGCTGTGATTCAACACGCAAAATTTGTAGTAACTGGAGCAGAAAGATTAAACAGTTTCCGGGTGAACAAGTTCACCCCAACCGGAAATATTAAAAGCAAACCAATCTCTTTTGAGCTATACGCCAGCCCTCAAAGCATACTCAATGTTGCTGAAGTAACAGAGCTGGCCGGAACTGTCATTGATGGTAAAATGAATTGGCGGTTCAAACTGCCGGGACTGCATACGGTGAGCATCCTTGTATGGTATCGTCAGTTTGAAGTACGAGAAATTTTAAGTCCGACAAATAATAAATCAATAATTAAAAATCAATAACCATGAACAACAAATTAAACTACTTAGTGCTTCATTGCACAGCAACACCTGAAGGAAGACCAGTAACAAAAGAAGATATTATTCGCTGGCACACAAACCCTGTTCATCTCGGAGGTCGTGGATGGAACCGTCCTGGTTACTCTGACATTATAGAGCTTGATGGGGATTTGGTAAGTATTATTCCTTTTAACACTGATGACTTTGTTGACCAGTGGGAAATCAGCAATGGTGTTGTAGGACTGAATGGCAACTCACGCCATATCGTGTATGCAGGTGGAATGGATAAAGAAAACAAAACTCCGAAAGACACCCGCACAAAAGAACAATTGGCTACGCTTGAATTGTATGTAAAATACACAATCAAACGTCACCCAAAAATTTTAGTGTTGGGACACAATGAAGCTCCTAATGCTCACGGAAAAGCCTGCCCAAGTTTTAATGTTGGCGAATGGTTGCGCTCCATCGGAGTAGCCGAAGCAAACATTTACAATAAACAGGCTACGGAAGAAAAAAAGGAAGCAGTAGTAGCTACAACTACTATTGAAGAAATAAACAATACCACAACTGAAGCAGAAGCATGAGAACGATACTGATACTCGCTGTTGGTGTTTGGATTGGCAGGGAAATCTACACGACACACGCCAAAAATCAGGCGAAGGAGCGTGAAGGGAAAATCCGTAAGGCGCTGGAAAAGTTTATCCAGGAGAAACTGCCAACCCTGCCACCAACAGATATGAAAAAAGAAATTGAGGGAATTTTAAAAGTGTCATAGGCACAACGAAAAAGAAATGGCAACAGTAATACAAGACATCATTATACCGGAGAAAAGTTCCGAATGCTCGGAATGGATCAGCTATTTCAAAAAGCTGGAAGAAAAGTTCGGTGCGGAGAATGCCAAAACAATTTGGTTAAAGACTTGGCAGGTGAATGGCTCAACAGCTTCATGTACTACTCGCCCGGATTTCAATGCCTTTTTCAAAAAACACGATATAGACGTTACCAACCTGGCCACAGCAGCCGTTGCTTCGGCAGCCGACCTGGGAGGAAGTATTATGGGCCTTGGTAAAGGCTTAACCAAAGTATTGACTTATGGTATTCCCATAGTCGCTACGGTTTTTATCGGAGCCATCCTATATGCCATTGTCAAAGTAGCTAAGAACACGACTGCAAGTGATGTTGCAATGTTAACACCGCAAGGGAGGGCGGCTTCTTTACTCAAATGAAAGCAACCGCAATTAGAATAGCACAAAACAATACAAAGGTTCTCATTATCGGAGGGGTTGTAACCGTTGCCGGTGTATGGATTGGAGTTGCCGTGTTTAATGCTAAACGAAAAAAAAGAGATCAGAAAGCCATAGCTTTTTTCAGTGAACTGCAACGGGACATTGCACCTGATTCAGTAGGACTGGTTGAAAGCAACGCTTTTGATATCCGGTATTGGGAAAATGTGGGCAAAAAAATAAAGAAACCAATGTATATGCTCACCGTAGCAAGCGCAAAATCTTATGCTAAAGACATAAGGGATTCGTGGGGAGTGTTTGATGATGACGAAAACAAAATTAAAAGTGTTTTCCGTGCCTTAAAAGACCAGGTACAGGTATCGCAGGTTGCATTCCAATACTACAATGATCCGAAAGGCGACAAAATAAACCTCATTGATGACCTGAAAAGCCGTTTGAGCAAAGAAGAAGTTGGAGAAGTGCTGGAGATTGTGAAAAAACTCCCACAATACCGCTTGGCAGAAGCACCAAAAAAATAAAACAATGGCAGAGACAACACAAGATAAAGAACAAAAAAAAGGATTACTGAAGAAGTACCTCGATAACACTTTTGGTGATGAAGGTTTACGCACCGATGTAAAAATCACTCTCACTAACGAGACCATATTCAAGTTCGTTGCTGCGGTGGTAGTCGCTACCGGATTAAGTACAGCGACTTACTATGTGATTAAATCAATGTTTACAAGTAAATCATCATAGGAGACAATAACATGAAAAAAGCATTGATAGCAGTTTTTTCAATTTCCCTGACAGCGGGAACACTTTACCTGACGTACTCACAGGTGAAGTCTATGTTCATTAACAAACTGGTGAAATCATGGATAGAAGAAGCTAAAAAGCAAAAGAAGGAATTGAGCGAAGGAGTTATAAAGCAAATCAAAGAAGAACTCGACAAGCTCTATCTGTGGGAAGTAAAGCAATTGATGAATTACTCTGCAAAGGTGCTTGCCAATGCCCCTAAAGAAGAAACAGAGCCATTGCTTACAAAGATCATTGAAAAGAAGATCACCGATAAAGCCGACCTGAAAGCGGTTGCAGGAGTTATTTCCTTTTCAGAAAAGACAGCATAATTACTAACAAACAAAAATCAAATCATGGAAACACTAACAGAAATCATCTCGCACATTCAGAACTATATGACTACCCTGGACTGGCAATACATTATAACCTTCATCATAATCTGTTATGGTATCAACCATTACAAAGTAAAAGAAGGTTTGCAGAAAGCAACCGGAACACAAACCCGGACACGTTACCGTGTTATCATTATCGGTGTATTGTATGCAACCGGGTTGTATTTCCTGCGTGGGTATAAAATTCAGCAGATAGAAAACCTGTTTCAGTCTTTCATCTTCGCATTGGTCTTTCACAAGTTCATTGTGGAAGCATTACTCTATTGGCTGGCAAAACACGCCCTGCCAGAATCCATCTCAAAACATTTACTGGACGAAACACAATTACAAAAATTAAATCAAACGAAAGAAAATGGAAAATTATAGAGTTGAATCCGAACTATCAGCCATCAGGTGTGATGTCGTTGTTGTCGGTGCAGCCATTGTAGGAGCTTTGCTACTAAACGCATTTATTCTTGTTCAGATTGCAAATGATCTGCATGAATTAAAAAAGGCACAAAAGGAGAAAGATCAAATCCCTTTGGATGAAAACGAACAAACTATTGTAGAGGAAAAAGTAGCAGAAAATAAACCAGCCAGCGAACAGAAACCTGCCACAGAAACAAAAACAGAAGGCGAAAGCAAAACGGAAAATGAAAAGCAATAACATTTTTACTTCCATTCTTTTATTTATCTGTTTCGCACTTTATGTAGCGATAGAGCTGAAAATTCCATGCAAAGACGGAGAGAAAGAATGCGGAGCAAACACAAAACGACTGGAAGCAGAAAATGATTCACTTCGGCAAAACAACAAAGTGCTTGACAGAAAGTACCAGGCACTTGAATTAAAAGCGGATAGTCTTCAGGAGACACTTTCCAGCACCAAACAAACCATTGTTCAATTAAAAAATAAACAGCATGAAAAAGTTAATGCCATTGATGCTCTTACTAACGATGAGCTTTTCGGCTTCTTCTCAAAGTTTAACTCCGAAGGTTCAGGTACAAAATAAGGATACGCTTTTTTGCTTTACGATCCCTCAAAGCAAGGTAATTGCAAAGCATTTAGAGAATAGTCGGTATTGTGATTCTGTACTTGTGCAAACTGAAAACGAAGTGGAGCTGCTCAACCAACTACAAATGGTGAAGGATAGCGCATTGTTGATTATGAAAATGAAAGCAGAAAATCAGCAAGCAATGATGGCAAATCAGGATGCCACTATCGGGAATCTAAATTTAAAATTGGAGCAAACAGAAAAGAAGTTTAAGAATGAACGATGGCAGAAAAGATTATTCGCTGCTGGTACATTCCTGTTTGCTGCGCTTGCAATTTTAAAATAAAAATTACATACAAATACAAATATACATGAGCTTCATAGGAGGTTATCAAAGCGATGTAAATCTCAACGATATTAATTACGTTGGAGATTTCCCTGCCGATCATGCACTCGGAGGATACGGTGTTGCCACTGGAATAAATGGTTATGTACTTACTCTTAATCCACCATTATCTCAATATCGGGATGGACAAAGGCTTGAAGTTAAGTTCCAAAATTCCAATACTGGAGCTTCGCTTATCAACGTAAATGGAAAAGGAAATATTCCCATCAAAAAGGTCGTGGATAACAACCTGGTGGATGTAGAACCGAATGATTTAAAAGCGAATCAGCAATACATTCTAATTTTTGACGGAAATGTATTTCAGGTAGTTAACCTGGATGATAATTCTCCGTTGCCATTGGCAGATGAAACTAAACCGGGTGTATCAGAGAGGGCGACACAGGGAGAGGTCAATGCGGGTGTGGACGATGCAAGGCACGTTACAGCATTAAAGCTCACCAATTGGTTTTTAACCAAAGTAGCAACAGAAGCCACTCCGGGCATTTCAAGAATTGCAAGCCAGGCAGACGTGGATGACGGTGAAAATGATACAAAATTTGTTACTCCTTTAAAACTCGCTTCGTATGTCGCGGATAAACTCACTGGTTTATGGGAAGATAAAGGATTAATAAATGCCTCCACTAATCCGAACTACCCGGCTGGCCAGGTTGGTGATGCTTATACGATCAGCGTGGCTGGTAAAATAGGCGGTTTGTTTGGCGATGATGTACAGGTAAGGGACGTGATTTACTGTACACAGAACAATCCCGGAGGTAATAAAGAAGAAGTCGGCTATGCCTGGAATATCATTCAGTCCAATTTAGTTCAGGCAACCGAAGCCATAGCAGGCTTTGCTCAAATTGCATCACAAGCGGAAGTAACAGCCGGAGTGAATAATTCCAAATTCCTCACTCCCTTAAAACTGATAACTTGGTTTGCGGCTCAGCTTGCAACCGAAGCACAAGCTGGTATTTCAGAAAGAGCAACACAAGCAGAAGTAAATGCAGGTGTTGATGACCAAAGGCATTTAACACCATTGAAATTAGTTACCTGGTTTGCAGCCCAGCTCGCTACCGAAGTTCAGGCAGGAATTTCAGAGCGGGCAACTCAAGCGGAAGTAAATGCGGGTGTGGATGATATACGTTATGTATCACCACTTAAACTCACTACGTTACTTAATTCAGTAGTGCAACAAGCTACGGAAGCAATAAAAGGAATTGCGGAAATTGCAACGCAGGCAGAAACCGATGCAGGAGTCGATGACAGCAGGATGATAACACCCCTGAAGTTAAAGGTAAGACTCGACAACTATATCAACCGCGAATCTATTTTTTTGCTTCCGGTCGCAAACGTTAATCCCAATTTCTTTTTTACTCCCGGAAGAAATCAGATTGCAATAGTAAACGGAAACCTTGTTATTGTTAGGGACTTCAGGTTTAAGCCCAATGCCGTTCCTGCTGTGGTTGCCACTCATGTATTGAATTTCCCAAAACCTGTAAATGCCGGAGCTGGCTTTTCAGGAATACTTATCAGCAACGTAGGTGAACGATTTATGTACAGTATTGATAGCAATGGCCGGGTATCACTGTTTGGAACATTTAACCAGGCAAATGATGAGCTATTGTTTAACATCAATCCTTACGTTGCGAAATTCCCTTTAGAGTTTCACCCAACACAACCACCATCTTAAAAAATAATTATGGCATTTGGAGGTGGATATGAAAGCGACCTGAATCTCAATAACATTAAGTTATTAGGAGATTTCCCGATTGAACATTCTCTCGGAGGATACGGTATTGCTCAAATGATAGAACCGGACAGGTATGCAGTAACATTAAATCCGGTTCTTACCCAATACAGAGATGGAATACCTCTGAATATTGTTTTTTCTGAAACCAATCAAGGTTCAGCTACTCTCAACATAAACAATAAAGGTGATATTCCATTAAAACTGGTTTCCGACAACCAACTGCTTGATTTTTTGCCAGGACAGATATTTCCCGGAAAAGTTTATAGCATGATTAAAAAAGGAGATTTTTTTCAGGTCTCCAATAACAACTATAATACAGTAGGTCAGGCCAGCGAAATACAAGCTGGAAAAGCTGAGATAGCAACACAGGCAGAAACTAATCAAGGTATAGATGATCTCCGAATCGTTACACCATTAAAATTACTTTCTCTATTAACAAGCCTTATCGCAAACCAAACCGAAGTAAACGCTGGTATTAATAATACAAAAACTGTAACTCCGCAAACACTCGCGCAGTATGTTTCTGATAAAGTAACTGGATTGTGGGAGGACAAGGGTTTGTTGGATTGTTCACTTAATCCGAATTACCCTGTGGGTCAAAAAGGTGATGCTTTTACGGTGAGTGTTGCAGGAAAAATTGGTGGTGTAAACGGAAAAGCAGTAGAAGTTCGGGATATTGTGTATTGTATGGCAGATAATGTCGGAGGTAACGAAGTAGCTGTTGGCGCATCATGGAATGTTATACAATCCAACCTTGTTCAGGCAACTGAAGCTATTGCAGGCTTTGCACGTATCGCTTCCATTGCTGATGCACTTGCTGGAATTGACCATACCACAATCATTACTCCGTCCACACTCAAAGCAGCCATTGATAACATTGAATTTCCCATAACAGTTATTCCTATCGCATCTGAAACCGTTGCAGGTGTTATGGAAATTGCAACACAGGCTGAAGTAAATGCAGGGACAGATAATGCAAGAGCGGTAACACCACAAAAACTTGCACAATATGTTTCTGATAGAGTGACCGGACTGTGGGAAGATAAAGGCTTATTGGATTGTTCCTTAAATCCGAATTATCCAGCCGGGCAAAAAGGTGATGCTTATACAGTAAATGTGGCAGGGAAAATTGGCGGACCAGCCGGGACAGTTGTAGAAGTCAGGGATGTTATTTACTGCAAAGTTGATAATGCGGGTGGAGATGAGGCCACCGTTGGAGCATCATGGAATGTTATCCAGGGAAATGTATTGCTTGCCACTACCGCCATCGCAGGAATCGCAAAAATAGCAACACAGGCAGAGGTTACAGCGGGTGCGGACGATACAAAGTTTATTACTCCCTTAAAGTTGATAACCTATTTAAACACCAAAAAGAAGAGAACACAAATACGTTTTCAGTCCGATTCATTACCTGAATCCCAGGTCTTATCGGCTGCATCAGGAGATTATCATTTCGGGATAATACCGGTTGTTGGTATTCTGGCAGGATCTACCATCCGGCAGGCTTCGCTCTCCTGGGAAGGCTATGTGAGAAACCTCGATACTGTTAATACCAATAGTTTCAGTGCCGGGACTATGTCAATGCAGAAAGATGGCGGTGCTTTCAGTAATTACCTGAACGTGACCAATAAGATTCAGTTAGGCCCGAACCAGCAGGTATTTTTTCGCTTTGTAGAAGACGATGTAAAAAACCTCGCCACAGGTAACGGAACTTTCCTGGCCAAATTTGCCAATCTGAGGGGATTAGGAGCCGACATAATGATTGCCGGACACTGGACACTTGAAATTGATTATGAAACCCCTTAAAGAGTTTATAACGGCTATTATTCTGATTATGGCAGGAGGATATGAAAGCGACCTGAACCTCAATAATGTGAAATTATTGGGAGATTTACCGGTAGAACACTCTCTCGGTGGACACGCCATTGCTGAAAGCCAGCAGGTCAATAAATACAAAGTTGTCCTTTCACCGCCAATTATGCAATACAGGATCGGCCTGCCCTTGCATATTACTTTTCCAGTAACCAATACGGACAGCGCAACACTGAATGTAGATAACAAAGGCGAAGTTCTCATTAAAAAACTCACTGGTGATGCCTTGATAAATCTTTCGTCCGGGGATATTGTTGTTGGTAAAGTTTACATCTTAATTTATAACGGTCAATATTTTCAAATTGCTAATTCCGATGCTTCAGCTTTTGCAGGAGGTATCGGAAGTGGACGGTTTGCAGATCCCTTTATGTTTGGTTCTTCCGCATATTCCAACGGTGCTTTCTATGGCGTAAGGGGTTCCGCACAGAGACTAACATTACAAGCCTGGGGACAAGTAAATGCCGGAATAGGAATAACAGAAATATCTCTGGACGGAACGGGTACAGCTACTAACAGGTGGATAGTCCCATCAAATACGCTTCAGCATTTCAAGATATATTTTGACATCGTTCAAAATTCAGGTTCAGCCGGACAGATTGGTGATAGCTGGATTGCCACCTTTCAGGGAGCTGTTAAAAATGTAAACGGTGTCTTGTCCTGGGTAAGATTATATCCTTTCAGGAATGCACCCTCCATGATATTCATACGAAATGATGCTGCATTATTTCCGGTGGTTTCTTTTGTTCTGAGCGGTAATAATGTTGTCCCGACTGTAAAACAGATAGCAGGGAAAAATCTTTTTGCAAATGCAGTAATACATATCAATCAAACAAAATTTCATTTACCCGTACCGGTGCTTATGCCTCCGGGATTTGAACCGTCTGTTGAACCACCAATAATGGAAGTATGATGGATTATATAAAACTAATAGCCGTACTATTCAGCGCAACCGGTTTCTGGAAACTGGTAGAGCTGCTTATAAAGTTCCGCTCGGATAACCGCAAGCAGGCTGCCGAGATCAAAAACCTGAATGCCCAGGCTGAAAAGCAAATTTCCGACAACTGGATTCAGTGGTCGCAAACTCTTGAAAAGAGGGTTAAAGAACTGGAAGCAGTCGCAGAGGAAAACAAGGAACTCAAAAAACAAATTGAGAGCCAGCGTAACCGGATTTGTGAGCTGGAGAACAAAGTAGAAAAGGTTGAAAAAGAAAACGAACAGCTAAGAAATCAACTCAAAGAAATTTCAAAAACACAGGAACATGAATGACCAAAGCAAAGGAATGAAAATTCTATATACGATATTTCTTATAGCAGTTACAGTTCGCACCTGTGTTTCCCTATATGACAGATTAACCGAGGCAGAAAAAAAGGAATGTGATTGTAAGAAAAAGGGTAATGGCTAACTTCTCACAAATATGGACCGGTACGAAAGGTTTTGAAGGAGGTTATCAGCAATTAGCAAATGATGCTGCGAACTATTGTCCTGCAAAGGGGAAGCCTGGAAGTAAATTAATCGGAACGAAATACGGAATATCTGCAATTGCTTACGGTGATTATTTTAAACGCTGTCCCACTGTTGCCGAAATTAAAAACCTTACCCCGGAGCTGGCACAAAAGATTGCCAAAACTAAATTTTGGGATCAGATACAGGGGGATAAAATCAATAGCCAGCCCGTTGCTCACCTGGTATTTGACAGCCTATATGGTTCCGGTAGTTACGGGCCGCTCCACACCAGGCAGGCAATAAACAAAATGATGGGAACTGGAACGGTAGAAGAATACAAATCATTCAAGTTATCGGATGAGGAAGTAAATAAGATAAACAACCTTCAGTCCGGTAAATTCTTTACCACCTTATCAGAGATCCGCAAAAACTTTTTCAAAGGACTTACTTACGAAAAGGGATATATGAACCGCATGGCAAAAATAGTTGCTATGTATTCCGGTATGCTGGCCGATCCTGAACAACTTGTTAAACAGCATAAAGGAGGTGTCCTGATTGCCTTTACAGTTCTCGCAATAGGCGTAGGAACTTTTCTACTAATAAGGCGATACAGACGAAAGAAATTGCCGGTGAACCTGAAACATAGCGCACGAATAAATAACATAAAAAAACAGATATCATGAGCATTACTCGTAAACAAATCTATTGGGGGCTTGGTATTTCAGCTACTTTGGTAACTGTTGGAATACTGGCTTACAAGCACAGAAAAAAAATAAAAAAAATTGCTGAAGAAGCAAAAGAAAAGGCAGAAAACTGGCTCCGCCCCGTAGTAGCTAAAATCACAAGCAAGTTTGGATATCGCACCGATCCCAAAACAGGAAAACAAAACGCCTTTCACAATGGGATTGACTTAGCGGTTTCTGTAAATACTCCCATTAAAAGCCCAATGCCGGGCGTGGTTGATGCCGTTACTTCCGGAGGTGATGGTGGTAATCAGGTTATCATTAGGCATGATAATGGGTATAAAACCGGATATGCACATCTCAATAAAGTGCTGGTGAAAAAAGGAGATAAGATAAAGCAGGGGGATATTATTGGGCTTTCCGGCAACACCGGAAAAAGTACAGGCCCACATTTGCATCTGACCTTAACAGATCCTTCAGGTGCAAAAGTGGACCCGCAGAAGATGATTTATTCAGGAGTGGTATAATAACTCTGAATCCTCAACAGAATTTTTTATCAATCCTTGTCTTCTTCTTTTGATGAAGGTTCAGACTTTTTAAGGAAATTACCTTGCTCATCGAATATGGCATCAAAATGATCTTTCCCTTTTTCCATTTCCGCTTCAAACATCGTTTTACCAGAAGCATCTGTAATTTTTGATGCCTCTGACAGTTTGTAATCCGAAAAATTCTTTATGCAATAATCTACTGCCGTTTTTGGTAGCGCAGAAGATTTTATTTCCTGTTCCAACTCTTTGAAATTTCCATTTGCATCAAATGTTGCAGACGATTCTACTTTATTCCAGTCAAACTCCGCTTCGTATTCTGCGTTTTCCATTTCCCATTTTTCAGCTTTCACTCCAGGGTACTTCTTTGCAAATGCCTCTTTTACTTTTGCAGGAACGTTTGCTTCATCTACTTTCTGAGCGTTGGCACAGCTAACTATTAGCACACTTGCCAGCATTATCATTGTTGTTTTCATTGTTTTTGTTTTTTTAATTTATTAGTAAAATTATTCTACAATTCTTAAGTAATTCTTTAGTTGAATAATCTGTCAGAATTTATAATTATATCCTACACGTATAACCTGCGTTTCATAGTAATCATAGCCTAAGTAGCTAAACCCATTTCCTCGTATTTCTTCTTTCACGATCATGGTGTTAAGTAAATCGGTTGCATTCAGGAACAGCTCTCCTTTGTCCTTTTGGATGGTTTTCTTAATTCCAAAATCCAGCGTGAATCGCTGCCCGATTTTCCCCTGTGGAATAAAATCAGCACCCAAATAGATGGCAGATAATTGTACCTCATATTTTTTGGGCAAGTGAAAAAAGGTATTCAACTTCACATTTCCTGAAATAATTTCCTTTGCAGACGAACTGTACATGTTGATTTCAGGGTATTTGTTTACAACAGTATAAGTATCAAACTTATTCTGATAAGCGTTCACATTCAGGTTGAAAGAGAAAAGTTTGACAATATCTTGTGAAAGTGTCATGTCCAATCCGGTGGTTTGACTGTTTCCGGCATTTTGCATAATGGAATAAATAACTGTGCTGCCCGGCACTATTGTGCGTATGCGGGTGAGTGTATTATACTTCTGACGGTAATAAGCTGCTGAATAAAAATAACCATTCTTCCAATTAGTTTTATATCCCAGCTCATAGGTATTAGTGTATTGAGGTCTTAATCCTGGATTCCCCACTTTGATA
Source organism: uncultured Flavobacteriaceae bacterium (assembly GCA_964387075.1). Taxonomy (GTDB): domain Bacteria; phylum Bacteroidota; class Bacteroidia; order B-17B0; family Aurantibacillaceae; genus PALSA-968. The sequence goes on along the minus strand of CAYLVB010000004.1, from coordinate 234,570 downwards.
ATTTCTGCATCATCATACTTTGGAAAAATTCGGATATCTACCTCGTTCGGCCTGTCAACTCTGCGGTTATAAAATAGAGATAATTTATTATTGTCATTGATCTTGTAAGCGAACCGTACATTAGGGAAAGGCTGGGTATAGTTATAGCCATCGCTTTTATAGGTGTTGTGATTCGGATTTACATTGTATTGCAGGTTGACATATTCTACTCTTAAACCAAGCTCTGCTTCAATTTTTTTCCTTTCTAAAACATACGTGCCGTACAAAGCAGGAATGATTTCTTTATAGGTTGCCCAACCACCTGCATTGGTATCTAAAGGTGAGTTCAGTCCGGGAAAGAATTGCATGTTGGTTGGAATATCTCTTTTCCTAAATTTCAACCCTGTTTCGATACGACCGTATTTCAGGGGTTTGATATAATCGAAGTTAAAGTCCGCTACATGCTCGTCAGAAATTAATTTAAAAGCATCACGTCCAGTATAGGTGGGTAATATATTGTCAAAGAAATACTGCTCATTCTCCCTATGAAACGTATAATTCAACCCCATGTTTAGTAAATGTCCCGGCTCCTTAAACTTATGCTGATAGGAAACGGTGGCCATAACAGTTGTCTTTAATTCATCTTCAAGAAATTGCCATAAGCGAACCCTGTTTGACAAGTCTGAATTAAAGAAAGGTTCATCTCCGTTATCTATTATTTTCTCACTGCCGAATAGCCCTGAAATGGTAAGCGTATTGAAATCATTCATATACCAGTCTATCCCTGCTTTGGTCGTTGTAAAATGGGTATTCCGGTTTCTTTTTGTTTGCTGTTTAATGATCGCTCCATCATCATAAGTCCTTGTAACAAATTCATTTTTGTTAAGTGTTTCTGTATAGAGATAATCTCCCTGAAAGAAAGCATTAATCTTTTTCTTGCGGTAGTTTAGAGACAAAGAGGGATTTATTTTTGGTGTTGCCTGATATTGTGGCCGGATGGTCGGCAGGTTATCTTTCTTCACCCATAATGCACCCAGCCCGCTTGAAAGTCCTGCTTTCCCATTAAAGCCTTCCTGCTGGTTCTTCTTGTAGATAATATTGATAATACCGGCATTGCCATTTGCATCGTATTTGGAAGAAGGGTTATTAATGATCTCAATTTTTTCAATCGCTGAGGCTGGAATATTATCTAAGCCGGATTGATTGCCAAAACCTGTTATGGCTGTTTGCTTGCCATCAATCAGCACAGTTATTTTATCGCTGCCCCGTAATTGCACTTTGCCATCCTGAACGGTAACACCGGGAAGGTTCTGCATAGCTTGTAAAACAGATCCACCGCTTTGACTAACATTGTCTTCTACTGAAAATGTTTTTTTGTCCATCTTTCCGCTTACTGCATCCTGCTTTCCTGTTACCACTACTTCATCAAGAGCTTTTGAATCGGTTTCTAATTCTATTGCTCCCAAATCAAGAAACTCACTTAGTTTTCCCGCTATCACATTTTGCCTGTTAACTCTGTAACCGATATAGGAAACAAATAAATAATAATTACCAGGCTGGATCTTTGAGAGGGTAAACCTTCCTTCTTCGTTGGTGATGCCTCCGGTTACAAACACAGAATCTTTTTCAGTTTTCAATACCACGCTTACATAAGGCAATGCTTCTTTGGTGGTTTTATCTTTTATCACTCCTGAAAGGGTAACGGTAGAATTTTGTGCATGGCTGAAAAGTACGCTGCACATAAAAAGAAATAGAATAATACCACGCATAAGTTCAAATTTTTATTCAAACTTATACTGTGATTCTAAAGAGAATCTTTAGCCGAAAACAAGAACTAAAGTACCCGCAATTATAAGACCTGCACCAAGAAGCACTTTGGGGGAGAGCGGTTCTTTCAGAAAGAAAAAAGCAAGGAGAATAGTGATTACGAGACTGGCTTTGTCAATGCTTGCTACAATAGATACATCTCCGATTTTGATTGCCCGGTAATAAAATATCCAGGAGAGTGTTGTAGTAACTCCTGAAATACACAAAAAAAGAATATCTCTTTTGGTAAAATTACTTAGCTGCTGTGTGTGTCTGAAGGCAAAAGCATTGATCCATACAAGAACAAAAATCATAGTAGTACGGACAGCTATTCCTAAATCCCCTGAAACATTTTTAAGACCAAATTTTGCAATGACGGAAGTTACTCCGGCAAAGAGCATGGAAGCAAGCGCATATAGAATCCAGGTTGGCATTATATTAGAATTTTATGATAAATGTATGCAAGCTATTTGAGTAGTTGTAATGTATTTCAAATCCATACAGATCCACGATACTCTTTACGATGGATAAACCCAAGCCCAATGAATCTTTGGAGGTATCATTCTTTTTAAATCGTACAAACAAATCTTCCTTGTTAACTGTTAGTGGCTCTCCACTATTGGATATAGATAGTACCTTCTCTTTTAGTGAAACAATTATTTTACCCCCAGCCTTATTATGCCGGATAGCATTTTGTAACAGGTTGGAAAGTAGAATATCTGCTAACACAGGGTTCATTTCTGTTTTCAGTTTATCCTGTATGTCTGTTATAAGCTCTATGTTTTTGGTTTGAATTAAATCCAAATGATTGTGCAATGTTTTTGCGACTACTTCTTTTAAATAAATTATTGCATTGTCATGGAACTGGTTGTTTTCAATCTTGGTTAATAAGATCAACGACTTATTGAGTGCGCTTAACTTCTTTAATGTATTTTCAATAGCTTGTAATTGATTCATTTCTTCCTCTTTCAGGTTGGGAGATTGCATAAGCAGGGAAAGATTGGCCTTAACAATAGCAAGCGGTGTTTGCATTTCGTGGGAAGCATTCTCGGTAAATTCTTTTTGCTGTAAAAAATCGGAATGAATTTTTTCTGTCATTTTATTCAGCGCACTATTTAGCTGATTGAACTCACGGGTGGTTACGGGTTCAAACGTATGCAGCTCATGTTTTTTAATATCGTAGGTATTCAGCTCTGAAAGGGTTTTATGGAAAGGCTTCCAAAGTGTTTTAGAGAGCAGCCAGTTCACCATAAAAAAAGCAATTACCAAAAGCCCAATAATCATCCCAAAAGAAGAAAATATACCCTCCAATAATTCATCTTCCTCAATAGTGGTTTTTGCAACCGTTATGAGGTAATTGTAATTATTGAAGGTGTAATAACTTCTGAGAAACCGGTAGGGTACATATTCCTTTTCTTCCTTATCATAAATACTTGTATCAGAAAAAACTTCCCCCGTCTTTACGCTTTCAATAACCCTGATGTTCGACAGGCTATCAAAACTCAAATTAATGTTGTGCGGTTGGTTAAAACTGTGAATTAGCTGTATGGCGTTTGACTTTTCTTTCTCCAGGGCTTCATCTGCTCCATCCCGTAATTCCATCCTGATAAGAGAATAGGAAAAGTAGCCCGCAATAATGAGCAGAGGAAGACTAATCAGCAGGTAATACAGGATGGTTTTATTGATTAATCTCATTAGTTTACTTTAAAATTATATCCTATTCCGTAAATGGTTTGTACGTAATCTGTGCATCCTTTATCTGCTAACTTTTTACGCAGGTTTCTCAAATGAACATAAATGAAATCATGGCTATCCATCTGATCGCTTTCATCTCCCCATAAATGTTCTGCAATTGCATTTTTTGATACTACCCTGTTTTTATTCGTAATAAAAAACAGCAGCATGTCGTATTCTTTTGCTGTCAGGGTTACTAATTCGTTATTGACTTTTACCATCCGTTCTTCGGGTACAATAGTAATTTCATTTACTACAATGGCTTTATTGCCCTCAAAGTTTTTTCTCCTTATGAGTGCTTTAATACGTGAATTAAGTTCTGCCAGGTCAAAAGGTTTAGACAGGTAATCGTCTGCGCCTAAATCCAGCCCGGTAATTTTATCTCCTGATGAGTTTTTGGCAGATATAATAATGATCCCAGCCTTTGAGTGATTCTGTTTAAGTTGTCTGATAATATCGAGGCCGCTACCTTTGGGTAAGGTTATATCAACTAAAATACAGTCGTAATCATAAACGCCTGCTTTTTCGGAGCCTTTAACGAAATCGGATGCCGATTCAACCAGGTAGCCCTCCTGATGCAGGTATTGTTTGATAGATTTACGTAATTCCGGCTCGTCCTCTATAAGAAGAATTTTCATAACTCAAATTTCGGGATTAATTCTAAAGAAATTCTAAATTGGCTAAAGTTAGCCCGCAGAAAATGATTTATTCAGGAGTAGTGAAATTATCCTTTCTTGTGTCAGGATTATATTTTCTATTGTGATTTTCAATCATTAAGGGGTGGTTGAAAACTGCTTGCCATCCCTTGCAATTTTCCTCACACTCACAAGGCAGAACCACATAATGCTTATCAAAATATTCCCTGTCAGGACAATTAACTCTATGAGCAGAATCCTGAAGCCAGTAGGTTATAAATTCTTCTTTAGTCATATCCTTCTTTAGCCTTTTAAATTAACCAAAGAGAATTTTAATTCCAAGCAATGCGGTGAGAACAAGTGCAATAACCATAAGGATAAATCCCAAGCTACCAAATTCTGATTTTTCTTTCGGTGTATTTTCTTCATCTCCCATTAGTAGTCGAAATATTTCATAATCAGAATTGATCGTTTTTATCCAAGTGCTTTATTGATATCCTTTCTCTTATTTCAACGAAGAGGGCGTTGAATATTGCAAGCAATTCATAAGTTGGGTATCCCTCAAGCTGCTCTTTAGTATAGAGGTCGCTATATTGTGAAATCTTCTCAATCAGATTCTCCCTATTATACTCTTTCCCAAATTTAATTATAGTCTTATCCATGATTCAAAAAGGGCAATTATTTCTCCTTATTGAAAATATGTATCTCACCTCCTTCATTATTCACATTGCCATATAATATTCCATGAAGAAAAATCTTTGCACCCTTTTTTAAGATGATTAGTTTTTGAACATTTCCGTATAGCCTGGCTATGATGTTTTTTTCTACTATGATACTTTCCGCATCAATGTCATTGAATTGAGTATTTTCTTTTACAATAACTTTTCCGGTTATCTTTTGGTTTATTATTTTGAATTTATCCATTATATAAAAAAATCAGGCGTGAGACTTATAGCTACGCAGTCCACAGGAACCGCCAGGCTCCCACTCCCGAATAGCAAGCTCACGCCCTTTACGGACGTTTGACTTGCTTCTTCGAGAGTAATGTTAAACTGGCGGTTTCGGGACTACCGAATAAAGCTAAACGTTATGCTAATTATTCTTAATATTATTTTACATCATTTTGAATTTTTGTACTTCAAAAATAGGCAATTTTGTTGCAGAAATTCGCTTTTAAAAGAAATATACATTTTACTTATCTTTCACTATGGAATATAAAAGCGTTATAGATGCCATTGGAGGTATGGTTGTACCTGCCTTAATCCATTTTTCCTTCAATCGTGGAAGCGAATCGCAGAATGGAATAGGAATCCCTATGGCAACGGACATTGCTTTTTCCCTGGGAGTGCTTTCACTCCTTGGAAACAGAGTACCAAATTCATTAAAAATATTTTTAAACTGATTACATTTTCTACCTAATTTTATATGAGTTAATTACATAAACAAAATAGACGCATGGAAAATAAAGATCATTGGGAAAAAGTTTTTGCTACCAAAACAGAGAACGAAGTAAGCTGGTTTCAAGCCTATCCTAAAACCTCAGTAGAGTTTTTAGAATTATTTAACCTGCCGCTTGAAGCCAATATAATTGACGTTGGTGGCGGTGATAGTCATTTTGTGGATGCACTTTTGGAGAAAGGATATAAAAATATTTATGTGCTGGATATTTCTGCCAATGCAATAGAACGGGCAAAAAAACGCTTGGGAGATCAGGCAGCTAAAGTAAACTGGATTGTGAGCGATATTACCGAGTTTGAACCTCCGATAAAATTTGATTTTTGGCATGATCGGGCTGCATTTCATTTTCTTACTTCGGAAGAAAAAATCTATAAATATGTTTCCATAGCCGAAGAAGCCATTAATTCCGATGGATATTTAATACTTGGTACATTTTCTGAAAGTGGCCCCAAAAAATGCAGTGGATTAGAGATCAGACAATATAATGAAACATCCATGTCAGCACGGTTTGAGGTTGAGTTTAAGCGGATTAAATGTATTACTGAAGACCATATAACCCCATTCAATACCACCCAAAATTTCTTATTTTGTAGCTTTCAACGGTATTAATTTGTACATTTGAACCGTTGAAAAAACTAATTGTCATATTCCTTTCGCTCCAATTCCTCAGTAATAATACATTTGCTGAAGAAGTGTTGAGGCTGCCTGTTCTTTTTGAACATTTTGCCCATCACCAGCATGAGAATGACCACAACAGCACAGGTTTTTTTCATTTTCTTTATGACCACTATGTTGAAAACCATGACGAAAAACCGGACAGTCATCACGATAATCTTCCCTTTAAACATTCGGATAATTGCTCCAATCACTCACATACCGGAGTAACATATATAGCAACGGCTAACTCTTTTAATTATCCAGTCCATACTGATGAATACAGTTTAAATATTTTTTCAGAATCCTTTCTGAATAGTCAATTTCTTTCTTCCATCTGGCAACCGCCAAAATTAGCTTAATCCCTTTTTAGTATTTTTTATTAAACGTGGACAAAATATGTCCGTTTGTTTAATCATTTAATTACCGCTATTAACAGGCTTTTACCGGCTGTGTTATGGCATTAATCATTAAGCTAATGTTAGATAAAATCATTCACTTTTCCATAAAGAATAAAATAATTATCGGGCTATTTACATTAGGTCTGATAGTTTGGGGCAGCTACTCTGTCACACAATTGCCCATTGATGCCGTGCCTGACATCACCAATAACCAGGTGCAAATTATTACCGTTGCTCCTTCTCACGCAGCACAGGATATAGAGAGACTGGTCACATTTCCTGTTGAACAGACTATGGCCACCATTCCCGGCATTGAGGAAGTCCGTTCCTTTTCCCGTTTCGGGCTTTCAGTAGTAACCATTGTGTTTAAAGACGATATAGACGTGTATTGGGCAAGGCAACAAGTAAATGAACGATTGAACGAAGCTAAAGCTATTATACCGAAAGGTATTGGATCTCCTGCATTGGCTCCTTTAACAACCGGCCTGGGCGAGATATACCAATACGTTGTTCATCCCAAGCCCGGATATGAAAAAAAATATACACCTATGGAACTGCGAACCATCCAGGATTGGATTGTACGTAGGCAGCTATTGGGTGTGGAGGGCGTAGCCGATGTAAGCAGCTTTGGAGGTTGGCTGAAACAATACGAAATCGCTCTTGATCCCAACAAGCTAAAATCAATGAACATTACCATCAATGAAGTATTCACCGCTTTGGAGAAAAACAATCAGAATACAGGTGGAGCTTATATCGATAAAAAGCCAAACGCTTATTTTATACGAAGCGAAGGATTAATCGGTAGCATCCATGATATTGAAAATATTGTGGTGAAAAGTACGGACAAAGGCATTCCGGTATTGATTAACAATGTTGGAAAAGTTCAATTCGGCACTGCCATCCGGTATGGAGCTTTGACAAGGAATACCGATGGTGAGGTTGTGGGAGCCATTGTAATGATGCTCAAAGGAGCCAACTCATCAAAAGTTATCGGAAGTGTAAAAGAACGCATCGTGCAAATTGAAAAAACTTTACCCGAAGGCGTTACCATAGAACCTTTTCTCGACAGAACCAAATTAGTAAACAATGCTATTGGAACAGTAACAACCAATCTTGCCGAAGGTGCGTTGATTGTACTTTTTATTCTTGTCCTGTTTCTTGGAAATCTTCGGGCGGGGCTTATTGTCGCCTCCGTCATTCCTTTGGCCATGCTCTTTGCCATTGCACTGATGAATGTATTTGGCGTATCAGGAAACCTGATGAGCTTAGGCGCACTTGATTTTGGTTTAATTGTGGACGGTGCAGTAATCATTGTGGAAGCCACTATGCACCACTTAGGATTAAGAAGTCTTAACCGCAGGTTAACCCAATCCGAAATGGATAGCGAAGTATATGAATCAGCAAGCAAAATAAGAAATTCCGCAGCCTTTGGTGAAATAATTATCCTGATCGTTTACCTGCCTATACTCGCTCTTGTGGGTGTGGAAGGGAAAATGTTTAAGCCTATGGCTCAAACTGTATCCTTTGCCATTGCCGGGGCATTTATCCTCTCGCTTACTTATGTACCCATGATGAGCGCTTTGTTTTTAAGTAAGAACATTTCCCATAAAAAAACCATTTCGGACAGGCTGATGAATTTTTTTCAGCGTATCTACCAACCTTTGATAAGCAACTCTTTGAAAAAACCTGTTCTGATAACAGTGAGCGCATTGCTATTATTTGTGATGAGCTTGTTTATATTCACCAATCTTGGAGCAGAGTTTTTGCCAAGCCTGGACGAAGGCGACTTTGCTGTTGAAACGAGGGTTCTTACCGGTAGCAGCCTTTCTGAAACGATTGATGCTGCACAAAAGGCAACAAAAATACTATTGGAACGCTTTCCTGACGAAGTGAAAGAAGTAGTTGCCAAGATTGGTTCGGGTGAAATTCCCACTGATCCCATGCCAATAGAAGCCTGCGATTTAATGGTGATCCTGAACGAAAAGGACGTGTGGACAAAAGCATCTAACCGGGATGAGCTTGCCGAAAAAATGACGGAAGCATTGGAAGATGTACCGGGAGTAACATTCGGCTTTCAGCAACCTATACAAATGCGTTTTAATGAATTAATGACAGGAGCAAGACAGGATGTGGTAGTAAAGGTGTACGGTGAAGATTTAGAAATGCTGTCCGGTTATGCAGAAAGAGTTTCTAAACTCATTTCATCCATTGAAGGTGCAAAAGATCTTTATGTGGAACAGGTAACAGGACTGCCACAGATTGTAATAAAGTATAAGCGGGACCAGCTTGCAAAATTCGGGATGAATATTGAAGATGTAAACCAAACTGTTAATGCAGCCTTTGCAGGTCAAAGCGCAGGAATGATATTTGAAGGCGAAAAGCGTTTTGATTTGATGGTGAGGTTAGATAATCAAAACAGAAAAAGTATAGAGGACGTTCGTTCATTGTATGTTTCAACACCCACAGGTATGCAAGTACCTTTGCAACAGGTAGCCGAAGTTGATTTAGTAATTGGCCCGAATCAAATACAACGTGATGATGCCAAGCGCAGGATCACCATCGGTTTTAATGTTCGTGGCCGTGATGTGGAGAGCATGGTAAAAGAATTACAAGCCAAAATAGATAAAAACATACAATTTGCTCCAGGCTATTATCCTACTTATGGAGGAACATTTGAAAATTTACAGGAGGCACGTGCAAGATTGAGTATAGCTGTTCCGGTAGCATTGTTGCTTATCTTTTTATTACTCTATTTCACTTTTTCCTCATTCAAACAAAGTCTGCTTATATATACAGCCATTCCTTTGTCGGCCATAGGCGGAGTATTTGCCTTGTGGCTGCGTGATATGCCTTTCAGTATTTCAGCAGGAGTTGGCTTTATTGCTTTGTTCGGTGTTGCTGTGCTGAACGGAATAGTATTGATAGCGGAATTTAACCGTTTGAAAAAAGAAGGTGTTATGGATGTAAAGGATAGAATTTTTGCAGGAACAAAAACAAGACTACGCCCGGTGATTATGACGGCTGCCGTTGCATCGCTTGGTTTTTTACCGATGGCCCTTTCACATGGAAGCGGTGCTGAAGTACAAAAACCATTGGCGACTGTGGTTATTGGTGGGCTGTTAACCGCCACACTATTAACATTGGTGGTTCTCCCCTGCATCTACCTTTTATCTGAAACAGGAATTAAACTCAAAAAATCAGCCATGAAAGTAAATCCACCAGCATCCATCTTATTGTTGCTCTTTTTATTCTCAGCAGCAAGTGTCTTTTCACAAAGTAAGATCGTACCACTTGACAGCGCAATCAAAATCGCTTTTATGAATAACAAGAGTATTTTATCTTCATCGACACAGGTTGATTATTATACTTTACAGAAAGGAACGGCATCGGCAATTCCGAAAACCGATGTATCGCTTACCTATGGACAGTATAACGGCTTTTATAAAAAAGACAATAATCTTACGGTTAGCCAAACCATTCCTTTTCCAACTGTTTTTAGCTCCAAATCTGCTTTAGGAAATGCACAGGTAAAAGGAGCAGAAATAAAAGTAGCTGTAACTAAAAATGAAATAGTGCTTCAAATTAAGCAGGTGTATTATTATCTTTTTTATCTCCAGCAGCAAAAAAATCTGTTGCAAAAACAGGATAGTATTTATAGCAATTTTTCAAGGTCAGCGGATCTGCGTTATAAAACAGGTGAAGGAACATTGCTGCAAAAAACTACCGCAGAAACAAGGTGGCAGGAAATAAAAAACAAGCTGGTTCAGTCGGATGCAGAAACTCAAATATATTACGCACAATTAAAAACACTCTTAGGTGTTGATTATAGTGTAATAGCTGATACAAAAACATTGCCGGATAAAAACTTCAGCTCTCCTGATAGCAGCGCAATAAAATCAAATCCGGCTTTGGCGTGGTTCAAACAGCAAATCGAAATAGCTGAAAAAGAAAAAGCGGTTAACCTCAATTCATCTTTACCGGAATTTAAGATAGGCTACTTCAATCAAAGTTTGTATGGCGCTCCGCTTAACGATAACAATACAACATTTGCAGGAGCAGGAAATCGTTTTCAGGGTGTTCATGTGGGCGTTGTTTTCCCTTTGTGGTTTGTGCCGGAAATAAATAAATCAAAGGCCATGAAAAAGCAGATTGAAGTGAACGAGCTGAATTATCAGACTGAGGAAAAAGCATTGCAAAGCCAGTTTCAGCAATCCGTTCAGAATTATATTAAAGCCAAAAGTAGCCTTGATTACTACAAGAATATAGCTATGCCCAATGCGGAGCTAATTGACAAGCAATCAGAAACAGCCTACAAAGCAGGTGAAATAGGCTATGCGGAGCATACACTCAATTTACAACAATCGGCTACCATTAAAGAGAATTACCTACTATCCCTCAACGAGTACAATCAGGCAATCATTTACCTGGAATTTATCACAGTAAATAAAAATTAAAAAACAAAACCATGACAACATCCAAATACATCATAGCATTCCTGGCGGCATCCATCATGCTATTATATTCCTGCGGCAGTAAACAGGAAGAAGCAAAACAGGAGGAACACCACGAAGAAAAAAGCAACACAGTAGAATTAACCGATGCACAGTACCAAGTGGCTGCAATCGAAACAGGAAATATCGAAAGCCGGACATTAAGCGGAACGATTCAGGCAAACGGTTTGCTCGATGTACCTCCACAAAGTAAGGTCACTGTTTCTGCACCAATGGGAGGTTTTGTAAAAGAAACAGAACTATTACAAGGTTCTTATGTTAAAAAGGGACAGGTAATAGCTGTAATGCAGAATACCGATTACATACAGTTACAGCAGGAATATATAGAAAATAGCAGTCAGCTTGAATTTCTGAAAACTGAGTATGAACGTCAGCAACAGTTGTCAAAGGAAAATGTAAACTCTCAAAAGTCTTTACAACAGGCAAAAGCGAACTATACCGTTACCAAAGCCAAAACAGACGGTTTAAAAGCCAAGCTGCAAATGCTTAATATTAATGTCAGCTCACTTGAGAACGGTTCCATACAAAATACCATCAATCTTTATTCACCCATTGATGGTTACGTAACTAAGGTAAAGGTCAATATCGGAGTATTTGTAAATCCAAGTGATATTATGTTTGAGATTGTCAATACAGAACATCTCCATGCTGAACTTACCGTTTTTGAAAAAGACGTTCCCCGTCTTCGCATAGGTCAAAAGGTGCTTTTCACTCTTGCCAATGAAACAAGCCACCGCAGCGCAACTGTTTATTTAATCGGTCGGGAAATAAATGCAGATCGCACTGTGCAAATACATTGCCATCTCGATAAAGAAGACAAAGAACTCCTGCCTGGTATGTATCTCAAAGCAATTGTTGAAACTGATAATGCAAACGTTTCGGCTTTACCCGATGAAGCTATTGTAAGCTACGAAGGGAAGAAATACATTTTTACAGTTGCGGATGAACAACATCCGGGAACTCATCATTTTAATATGATAGAGGTGCAAACAGGTGCAGTCGAATTAGGGTATAGTGAAGTGATATTGCCTCAAACAGTGACTTTACAAGCAAAGATTGTTAGCAAAGGTGCTTATAATTTACTGGCTAAAATGAAAAACAGTGAGGAGGGTGAGGAACCGGGACATTAATAACTAATTGAAAGTATTATGGAAAAAGATCACAATCACACACATGCTATTCCAACAAGTATAAACAGAGCTTTTATTGTGGGTATAATATTGAACTCCGCATTTGTAATAATAGAAGTTATTGCAGGGCTATGGACACACTCACTTTCATTACTTACTGATGCAGGCCATAATTTAAGTGATGTTGCCAGCCTTGTACTTGCTTTGCTCGCAACAAAATTAGCATCCAAAAAAGCGAATGCTCAATATACGTTTGGGTACAAGCAATCTACTGTACTTGCAGCATTAATAAATGCAGGCGTATTACTTTTTGCTTTAGGAGTAATTACATACGAAGCAATTATCAGAATAACACAGCCACATCCTATTGAAGGTGGATTAGTGGCTGTTGTGGCGGGTATAGGAATAATTATCAATTCAGTTACGGCTTTTATGTTTTTAAAGGACAAAGAAAAAGACCTGAATATAAAAGGTGCATATCTCCACATGGCTGCCGATGCTCTTGTCTCCCTGGGGGTTGTTATAGCAGGTGTAGTCATTGTTTATACACATTGGTTTTGGCTTGATGCGGTGGTCAGCTTAATAATAGTTGTTGTTATTGTTTTCGGAACATGGGATTTATTGAAAGAATCTCTCCGCTTAGCATTGAATGGAGTTCCAAGAAATATTGACATAGAAAAAGTAAGAGCTTATTTTATGAATCTTACCGAAGTAAAAGGTGTTCATGATCTCCATATATGGGCTATAAGCACCACAGAAACCGCATTAACGGTTCATCTTGTAATACCAGGTGGAATACATGAAGATCATTTTTACGAACGTATAAAAAATGAGCTTCACAAAGATTTTGACATTGACCATTCAACAATTCAGATTGAGAAAACAGTTTGTAACGAGAGTTGTAATTAGTTTAAAAGTAATATTCTGGATAGAAATTCATTCCCCCTGGAAAGAAATATTGTATGTATAATTTAAATAGAATCAATGATTTCTACCATTCTACTATATGGATAGAAAATGGAATCATGTTTGGCAAATATAAACCGGGGCTTATTATTGATATTTCAACTGCAAAAGATATTATCAGAGACAGAAGAAAAATATCAAACCAAATTACCTTGCCTTTTTTGTTAGATGTTACCGGCCTGTTATGTATAGATGCACCGGCAAGAAAGTATATGGCAAGTCACGAAGCATGTGAATTTTTGAGTGCAGGTGCAATTTATACCGATAATAAGCTGTTAGCATTTTTAGGAAATGCGTTTATTCTCCTTGACAGACCATTAATTCCAGCAAAAGTTTTCACTGATAGGACAGAAGCATTGAAATGGTTAGAATTATATAAGGTTCAGGATTGACACATATAAACGCTTGATTATGATTGTTATACAGGCTAAAAAAAAGCCTTTTTTTGGAAAATAAAAGTTAAATTCAAGACAAGGCATATAATTTTTGTATATTTGTACGTTATTGATAACCAAAAAGTAATAGTGAAAAAAGCGCTTTCCATATTATTAGCATTTGTTTTTTTGTTAAGCTCATCGGGCTTTTCAATTAACAGGCATTATTGTGGAAGTAAGCTAAAGTCCACAGATATACTGCTCATACAAAATGACCACATATCATGCTGTGGAAAAAAGGAAATGCCGAAGGGTTGCTGCAAGAATGAAACGGAGCATATAAAACTTAAAGAAAACTATGCTCCTGCTCAAGCTGTTGATGTACCTGCTTCGGACTTCATCACATCTTTTGTTTTAGCATTTGTTCAAACATTCAATTTTTCCCTTACAGGTTGTGATACTGCCAATTTTTTTGCAGATTCTCATGCACCACCTGGTAAACCTGTTTCCCGTACCATTTTATACAGGTCAATCCTTATTTGATTTCTTCATTACTAACATCAGGTAATAGCTGAACTATTGCCTGTGTTTTTGTATTTATTCTTATTCAAGAATAATTATTTCATTATTACTTATTCAAAATTGTTGTAACAAATAACGATAACGCTACCAGGTAAATGGAAACATTGCACGTCAAAAATATGGTTTGCAACCGCTGCATAAGGGTTGTAACAGATGAGCTAAAAAAGCTCCATTTCTCGGTGAAAAACATTTCGCTCGGTGAAGTAGATCTGTTACGTCCGATAAGTCCTGATGAAAAAGAACTATTAAGAGAAAGGTTGGCTGAATTTGGCTTTGAGCTACTGGACGATAAAAAAGCAAAAATCATTGAACAGATAAAAACACTTTTAATTGTGCTGGTCCATTATAATAAGGATGAAAAACCAGCATACATGCGCTACTCCGATTATCTTGAAAGAGAGATAGGAGCAGATTACAGTAGCCTGAGTAAATTATTCTCTGAAGTAGAAGGAAAAACCATTGAACAATATCTTATTCTTCAAAAAATAGAACGGGCGAAAGAATTAATGGTATATGATGAATTAAACGTGAGCGAAATTGCCTATCAACTTGGGTATAGCAGCATAGCACATCTTTCTGCACAATTTAAGAAAATTACAGGCCATACTCCCAGCGAATTTAAAGGGCTGCATAGTAAAACAAGGATGACATTGGACAAAGTATGACAGCTCCACAACAATATAAACATTATCCCTTAATGTATAAACACCAGGAGTTTATACAGGAATACTTTTGTGTTATTAATCAACTAAAAAAACAATTACCATGATGACACATAAGTATATTATCAAAGGAATGACCTGTAATGGTTGCGTAGCTAAAGTAAAAAGTGAACTTCTTAAACTGCCTGATGTACTCAGTGCAGAAGTCAATCTGCCACATCCAGCTGTAATTACAATGCAAAAACACATTGATACAAAAACATTACAGGAAGCAATCAGTAAGGAAAGAAAGTATATTATCACAGAGGACGAGAACGATCACAGCCATCACCAAATGGCAAAAGAGGAAAGTCAAAGCTGGCTGAAAACATATAAACCCTTATTGCTCATTGCAGCATTTATAACCGGGGTATCTTTTTTAACAAGCTATAATGGTATTGAGCCTGATTGGACAATGTGGATGAATCATTTTATGGCCGGGTTCTTCATTGTGTTCTCCTTTTTTAAATTTCTGGACTTAAGCAGCTTTGCGGATAGTTATGCAATGTATGATCTGCTGGCGAAAAAGGTAAAGGCGTATGGTTATGTATATCCATTTATTGAGCTTGCATTAGGTATAGCGTACCTGACAGCCTTCAATCCGTTTATAACAAATGTAGCAACCATTGCAGTAATGGGTTTTAGCAGCATTGGCGTAATTCAAAGTGTGCTTAACAAACAGAAAATACGTTGCGCCTGTCTTGGTGCTGTGTTTAATTTGCCAATGAGTACGGTAACAATAATTGAAGATTTACTAATGGTCTCTATGGCCGCTGCAACTTTATTAATATGATGCAACTAATTAAAAAAATAACGATTAAACTATTAAATGTAATAAAGTACATTTTTTTCAAAAAATCATGCTGTAAATGAGTTCAGAAAAATACATACCTGCCCTTCGCTTCAGTTGGTTGACAAAATTATATAACCCGTTGATGGCCTTTACCATGCCTGAAATCAAATTTAAAAAAGCATTGATTGAGCAGGCACATATTAAGCCTGTACACAGAATACTTGATTTTGGAATTGGTACTGCAACACTTTCTCTTATGATAAAGGACACTGAACCGTACACAGAAGTAAATGGAGTTGATGTAGATGAAAAAGTAATAAGCATTGCGGAGAAGAAAATAAAAAAAGCAAAGGCAAATATCACCATTACTAAATACGATGGAGTAAAGCTGCCTTATACCAATGCCAGCTTTGATCGGGTATTAACAAGCCTGGTATTTCATCA
>CAYLVB010000004.1:200753-218302 GCA_964387075.1 uncultured Flavobacteriaceae bacterium | reverse complement strand
TGCCTTATACCAATGCCAGCTTTGATCGGGTATTAACAAGCCTGGTATTTCATCATCTTACTGCGGAGCAAAAACATAACTCTTTGATTGAAATAAAACGTGTATTAAAACCCACCGGGGAGCTGCATATAGCTGATTGGGGTAAAGCATCTTCTGTTTTAATGCGCTCCCTGTTCTTTTTTGTTCAGCTTTTGGATGGGTTTAAAACAACAAATGATAATGTAAAGGGATTACTTCCCTCATATATGGAGAATGCAGGATTTAAAAAAGTGGAGATTAAAAAAAATTACTCCACCATTTTCGGAACATTAACGCTATACAAGGCCATAAACTAACTATGGACACTGATATGTACATAATGACTGATAAAATATTACTGATGCAACAATTAGATTTATTTACCGAGTATTGTCTTCAGTGTGAATCTTTGCTCCTGGTTTCAGGAAACGAGAATCATATTGGTATTCTGAGAGATTGTGCCGATCTCAATATTTTATTAAGTCAATATATCAAGAGAAGGTCTGTATTAGAAAAGCCGCTTATAAAATGCTGTATTGAATCCTGGTCGTTATGCTCCATTATTCTTTCAGAATATGTGAATGATTCAACCTTTGAAAGGTGCTATGATGTATGCCAAACCTGTATTAGCGATTTTAAAGATTATTTATAGATGAAAATGAAAAAAATAATTATACCAATACTATTTATAGCTGCTATTCTTGGTAAAAGCTATGCACAAACCATAGAACCATGTTATTTCGACAGCTATCAACGTCAGCACAAATCACAGATTGAAAAGGCAGAAAGAATTATTTCAGATGCAATCCGAAACACTCCTGTATATAAAAACTCCGCATCAAACAACGTTAAAACCATTCCGGTTGTTGTACACGTAATTCATAATGGTGGAACGGAAAACATCTCCGATGCACAAATACAAAGTCAAATTGATGTTTTAAACGAAGATTTTAGAAAAATTACTGGAACAAACGGTGATGGTAGTGGTGTTGATACTGAAATAGAATTTTGCCTTGCTAAGAGAACACCTGAAGGAAAATGTACCAACGGAATAGTACGGATTCAATCAACGCTCACCAATCATCAAACCTATCAACGGTCGCAATTGAAAAACCTGAGCTATTGGGATAACACCCGATACCTGAATATGTATATAGTTAAAACCATTAACGGAAGCAGTGGAATTTTAGGCTATTCATCTTATCCTGGCGGGCCAGCTAATGAGGATGGAGCAGTTATGAGACATGATTATTTTGGACGTATTGGAACAGCAGCAGCCTCACTTGGCAGGACTACTTCACATGAAATTGGCCACTGGTTTGGTTTGTATCATACATTTAACGGAGGTTGTGGGGTAGATACCTGCGCTGATGGTGATTATGTATGTGATACGCCTCCTGCCGTTAATCCGAATTATGGTTGCCCAACCGTAAATACCTGCTCAAACGATTTTCCAAATGTAAACGACCAGGTTCAAAACTATATGGATTATTCTGACGATGCCTGTAAAAGCATGTTTACAGCCGGGCAGAAAGCGAGGATGCACGCTTCTTTGATAAGTTTACGTTATGATATATGGCAACAATGGAATATTGATTCAACAGCCTGTGATAGTGGTTATGTGTCCCCTGCATGTAATGTGATAGCAGACTTTACCTCCAACGCTCAGAACATCTGTATTGGTAACACCGTTCTTTTTACCAATAAAACCTTGAACAATCCATTGACTTTTCAATGGTATTTTACGGGAGGAACACCGGCAACATCAACTGCCTTGAACCCCACAGTTACCTATAATACATTAGGAACATTCCCTGTTAAATTGGTTGCAACCGGAAGCAGCGGAAGTGATAGTATAATTCAGTCAACGTATATCAATGTAACGACACCTCCCGTTGGCCAGGCATTGCCATTTTTTGAAGGTTTTGAAACTACTGTATTTCCTACAAATGGAATTACTATTGATAATCCTGATGGCGGTATAACGTGGGAACGTGATACTGTTGCTGTGAAATATGCCGGGATTGGAGCTGCTAAAATCAATAACCTGATAAATACTAATTACGGACAATCAGATGCCATGATATTGCCCCGTTTCGATTTTACTACGTTTACAGGCACACCATATCTTAACTTCAAATGGGCTTATGCGAAATCAGACGTTAATTATTCAGATGAGCTGATTGTTTTAGTATCAAACGACTGTGGTGTAAACTGGACACAAAAATTTTATAAAACTGGCACGGCCATGACTACTGGACCAACTCAAACTACACCTTATATTCCCGATTCAAATACAGTATGGAAAACTGCGAATGTCAGTTTAAGCACCTATTCCACAAGCACCAATGTACTAATCAAAATTGTTAACGTAACCGATGGAGGAAACAACCTTTATATTGATAATATCAATTTGGGAAGTATTCCGGCTGGAATTGAAGTTCAGGAAGCAACAGATTATTCTTTGTTAGTATATCCTAACCCGGCCAATACTTCATTTACTATCGAGTACCAGCTTCCAAAATCCGAAAACGTTTTATATGAAATAATGGATATTACCGGCAGGAAAATTACTTCATCAGATCTAATAAAACAGTCAGCTGGTTTTAAACAGATTTCTGTTCAAACCGGAGGACTTTCGGATGGGATGTATTATGTAAAGATGAAAATTGGTAATGAGTTTATAACTAAGAAATTTTTAATCAAAAAATAAATGAAAAAACTACTTTTCCTTTTTGCTATCGTCTCATCGTTTTGTCAGGCACAAACCACCGCAGGCGACAATCTGTTCAATGTAACGCAGATTCATACTATTAACATTAATTTCCCTCAAACGAATTACTGGTCTTTGCTAACCAGTAATAAAGCCTATGATGATGCCAATGATTCCTCCACCTATATTCCTGCACAGGTAATTATTGATGGAAATACGCTCGATTCAGTTGGGATTCAGTTTAAAGGTAATTCATCTTATTACAACTATCCGGGCAACAAAAAGCCGTTTACATTATCCTTTGACGAATACAAAAACACACAGAAATATGACAGTTTAAGCTCAATAAATTTGAATAATTGTTACCAGGATCCGAGTTTTATGAGAGAGAAATTATTTCTTGATTTTCTCAACTCCAAAGGTCTATATGCTCCACGTTCTAATTATGCTAAACTGTATATAAATGGTGTTTATTCAGGATTCTACCAAATCGGAGAGAGAATAAATAAAACATTCTGCAAAGACCGTTTCGGCAATAAAGGAGGCAACCTGTTTAAGGGCGATGGAAGCGGATCAGCTTGCGCAGATTTAAAATATCATGGCAGCTTATCTTCCTATTATAATTGCTATACTTTAAAAACCAATACGACAGCTAATAACTGGAATGATTTAATAAACCTTACCAGGCAAATTAATACCACCACCAATGCTCAATTTAAAGATTCGGTGGATATGTATTTGGATGCAAATTCTTTTATTGGTGCATGGGCTGCCTGCAATATGTTTGTGGATTTTGATTCTTACGCTTTCCGTTTCGTTCACAATTATTACATCTATCATAATACGGCCACAAATAAATTCGAGTGGATAACCTGGGATGTAAGCACCGCCTTCGGCATGGACGTACCAGGAAGTGTAGCATCCATTGAAGGAAAAAGTATTTTATACATTGAACCTAATGCAACTGATCGACCGCTGGCAAACAGAATGTTAAGCGATACCGCTTACAAAAATCAATACCTCACCTATATCTGCAATTTTCTGAATACGTTTCAGCCATCAGTATTAAATCCAAAAATTGACAGCCTTTACAATCTTATAAAAGCGGATGTATATGCCGATCCGTTAAAAATGTATTCTAATACTGATTTTGATAACAACATCAATTCAAACATTGTGGTAAGCGGAAGTACTTATCCCGGACTAAAATCTTTTATCCAAAACCGCAGCATAAATATTCAGAATGAATTAAATACGCTCGGTGTCAATTGCTCTGTTTTATTAGGCGTTAACGAAAAGAACAACTCTGAAAATTTGTTAAGTGTTTTTCCAAACCCTGCATCTTCTGTTTTTACAATCAGATACACACTCTATAATTCGGAACATGTTCAATTTAAACTTACAGATATTTTGGGACAGGAAATAGCAGTACTGGAAAATGGAAACAAATCCAAAGGCGAATACAGTATCGAGTATAATAAACATATTACAAGTGGTATCTATTTCATAGAGGCAGTTATCGGCAATAAGGTGTACTCACAAAAATTAATTGTAAAACAATGAAAAAACTGTTTTTAATAATTGCTCTGTTGAGCTTTGGACGTTTATTAGCCCAGCATGACCATTCCAGCCATAGCCATGATGAAGGATCCGCACATACGCATAAAGTGGAACCGCCTCATGGGGGAATAATTAAAGATGCAGGTAAGTATCATATAGAAATTGTTATGGATCCTATGGTTGCGACTGAAAAATTAAACATTTACATTTTAAAGTCGAACCTAAAGGTAATTCCTGTGAAAGAAATAACCGGAAAAATAACAATCCACTATAACAATGGTACTGAAACAGAGACACAGTTAATTAATAATGAAGCTGACAAGTTGTTTACGAATGTAACTGATGTGAGCAAGCCATTTACGGCCTTGATAACTCTTACTATTAATGATAAACAATACAATGTCAATTACGAGTACAAAGGAATAGGTAAATGAAATTGAAACAGGTGTCCATACTGGTCTTTTGCTTGAATGAGGAACTTTTCTCAAACAGGATTTTCATAACAGTATGGCCCTGTTTCATAAACTATAAAACAAACAGATGAAGACAAAAACTATTATCGGAATATTTTCCGTAGCAATTCTGTCAATTTGCTGGACAACCTTCCATCAATATGATATACAGTCTCCTTGCGATTCACCTATTGTTGGCGATCACAGTGGCGCACCTGGTGAAACAAATTGTACGGCCTGTCATGGTGGAACAGCCAATACAGGCAGCGGATTGTTGGAATTTCATGTTGGGAATGATTCTACTTACGTTCCAGGGCAAACTTATACTTGCACCGTGAAAATGACACAAACCGGATTAGACAAATTTGGATTTGTGAATTTGGCTCTTAAAAACTCCGGTAACACTACTATTGGAGCATTTAATTTAGTTGATGCTGTAAGAACAAGGAAATATACTTTAGGAGGTAGAAACTATTTATCACACACGCCATGTGGGGCAGATGCAGATACCATTGGTAAAAGTTATTGGACTTATTCATGGACTGCCCCTGCAAGTAATGTAGGTGCAATTACCCTCTATATATCAGGATTAGCAGCAAATCATAACGAGGCGACTACCGGTGATTTTACCTACACTAAAACAATTGTACTTAATCAATCCGCAGCATCTTCCATTGATGAAATCCCCGGTATTCTGTCAGAACTTAATGTTTATCCTAATCCTGCTTCGGATTATTTATCCGTTAGTTTTCAAATAGATGTTTCCGAAGCTGTCAGTATAGAATTAATAGATATAGATGGCAAAAAAATAGAAGTATTTAAAAAAGAATTGTTGACACCAGGAATGATTAAAAAGTCAATTGATATTAAATACAAAAATATTAAGCCTGGAATTTACTTTATGAAAGTATCAGTTGGAGATAAATCCATTTCAAAAACTATATCAATACTATGAAGCCCATGAGAAATTATAACATAAGGAAGAGAGGTCTTCTGTACGTGCTATTTATAGCCATTACGCTCATTTCTGCTTCTGATTTGTTGGCACATGGTGGGCATAAACACGATGCAAATATTACTTTACCAGTTGGGACAAATGATTTTCCATCCTATCATCCGCTTGCTGTACATTTTCCAATTGTTCTGTTAATAGTGGCAGCCATCATTCAGTTAATCGCTTTGTTTTCAGAAAACAAAATATTGCACTACTTGGTAGCCGGAATTACCATATTTGGATTTATCGGAGCTTACGTGGCATCTTCCATTTTGCATCCGCATACGGTTCCTATAAGCCCGGCAGCAACAGATCTATTAGAATCCCATGAACGGTTTGCATCTTATACAATATGGCTTGCGGGACTGGCCAGCGCTTTAAAACTCTTTGCACTATTTAAAAAGAAAAAAGTCATTGAAATAGCAACAGCACTTATTTTATTAATTACTGCTATTTCAGTGAGTATTGCAGGGCATCACGGAGCGGGATTGGTACACAAATTCGGCATTGGGCCAAAAGGAAATTACTTAGAACAAAACCATAACCACTAAAAATCAAATAAAAATGAAAACAAAAATTTTAATTGCAGCAATTTGTTTGAGCATAATCAACATAACAAGTGTGTTTGCTCAAAACAAAA
This sequence comes from uncultured Flavobacteriaceae bacterium, assembly GCA_964387075.1. Taxonomy (GTDB): domain Bacteria; phylum Bacteroidota; class Bacteroidia; order B-17B0; family Aurantibacillaceae; genus PALSA-968. The sequence goes on along the minus strand of CAYLVB010000004.1, from coordinate 211,925 downwards.
ACGAAAAGAAATCAGAAAAGGTTGAAATAAAAACTTCCGCTGTTTGCGGTATGTGCAAGTCAACTATTGAAAAAGCATTGTCAAAGGAAGAAGGAGTTAACAAATCTAAATTAGATGTTAAAACCAAGACGGTTGAAGTAACTTATGATCCCGATAAAACAAGTATCGAAAAAATTAAAAAAGCTATAACAATGGCTGGTTATGACGCGGATGATATGCCTGCTGATGCCAATGCTTACAGTAAGCTACATGATTGCTGTAAAAAAGATGGTAAACACTAAATCAATTTTTAAAACCAATAATTAAAAACAAAAGAGTATGAAAACTAAAGCAATTAAATTCGGTTCAGCCCTTGCAATGTCAGTATTATTATGGGCATGCGGAAACAATGAATCCTCAGAGACCAACAATGAATCCGCTGAACATCAACACACAGAAGGTGAAGCAGCTTCACCCAGCACTCCAAGTTTAATAGATCCTATCGTTCAGCATTACATACATCTTAAAAACGCATTGGTGGCCGCAAATTTTGATGAAGCAAAAGCCGGAGCCAAGGCAATGGTGGATGCAGTTAATAGTGCAGACACGTCAGCATTTTCTACCGAACAAAAAACCGTTTGGAATGAGCAGATTGGAAAAGTGAAAGAGAATGCAGAACATATTGCAGAAACACCTGAACTGGCTCATCAAAGAGAACACTTAGGGTCTTTGTCTGAAGGAATGCTCGCTTTGGTAAAAACATTTGGCGGAGGAAAAACACTTTACTATGATTTCTGCCCTATGGCAAATGATAATAAAGGTGGCTATTGGTTGAGCGAAAATGAAGATATAAAAAATCCATACTTCGGAGATGAAATGCTTCAATGTGGAGAGGTAAAAGAAACCATTAAATAGTTTATTAGCTGTGGTACAAAAGCTCATCGAATTATCTATCCGAAACAAACTGGTAGTGCTTTTAATCGCTGCCGGAATGTTGGTATGGGGTATTTTCTCTGTCAGGGAAAATCCTATTGATGCTATCCCTGACTTATCGGAAAACCAGGTAATTGTTTTTACTGAATGGATGGGTAGAAGTCCGCAGGTAATAGAAGACCAGGTAACATACCCGCTTGTCAGTAATCTTCAGGGAGTGCCTCATGTAAAAAACATACGGGGTACATCCATGTTCGGGATGAGCTTTGTGTATGTGATTTTTGAAGATGATGTAGATATTTATTGGGCAAGAACACGGGTAATGGAACGCCTTAATTTTGCCCAACGTCTATTGCCACAGGGTATCACCCCAACTTTGGGACCAGATGGAACAGGCGTTGGACATGTTTTTTGGTACACGCTTGATGCCAAAGGTTTAGACCTCGGAGAACAAAGAGCTTTACAGGACTGGTATATCAAGTTTGCCTTACAAACCGTATCGGGAGTATCTGAAGTGGCTTCCTTTGGTGGGTTTGAGAAACAATACCAGCTTGTAGTGGATCCCCTAAAGCTGAAATATTATAACATTTCCCTGATGGATGTGATGAATAAAGTAAAAGAAAACAATAATGATGTAGGTGGGAGAAAATTTGAGATGAGCGATATGGGTTATATCATCAGAGGCTTAGGTTATATCAAAAGCAAAGAAGATATAGAAAATATAGCCGTTGGAAACTACAATACCATATCAATAAAAGTAAAAGACATTGGAGATGTTCAGATGGGAGGCGATCTCAGGTTAGGAATATTTGATGAAAATGGTGAAGGAGAGGTAGTGGGCGGCATTGTTGTAATGCGTTATGGTGAAAATGCTGATAAAGTAATTACTGCAATTAAGGAAAAAATGAAGGATGTAGAAAAGGGATTACCGGAAGGAGTAAAATTAAAAGTTGCTTACGACCGTAGTGAACTGATTGAAGCTACAATTGAAAATATAAAAGGAAAGCTGCTGGAAGAAATTATTGCCGTTTGCCTTATTGTTATCATTTTCCTCTTTCATGGAAGAAGTGCTTTAAGCATTATCATTCAAATACCGATTACAATAGCCATCAGTTTTATTCTGCTGAACGCATTTGGAATATCATCTAACATTATGTCTTTAACCGGTATTGCATTAGCTATCGGAGTAATTGTTGATAATGGTATAATCATGTCGGAAAACGCTTACCGCCATCTTTCCGAATGGCAAAATAACCCGGATCACAAGAAATGAAAAAGCTGTTTGAAAATATAACCAGGAAATTCAGTTCAAAGAACGAATACAGGAAAATCCCTGAAGCAGAGCGCATCAGCATTATTGAACGTGCCTGCAAACAGGTTTCAAGGGGTGTTTTCTTTTCCACCATAATTATTATTACCTCCTTTCTTCCGGTTTTCTTACTTACCGGACAAGAAGGAAAACTGTTTCATCCTTTAGCATTCACAAAAACATTTATCATGATCGTGGATGCGATTCTCGTTGTTACGTTAGCCCCGGTTCTGATTTCTTTATTTATGAAGGGCAGATTTAAGCCTGAATCAGCGAATCCGGTGAACCGTTTCTTAGAGAGAGTTTATGAGCCAGTTATCAGAAAATGTATCAAATGGCGCAAAACAACAATAGGAATAAACATTATTGCCCTTCTTATCAGCATACCGCTCATTATGAGCTTAGGCCGTGAATTTATGCCCCCGCTTGATGAAGGCTCTATACTTTTTATGCCGGTAACATTGCCGGACGTTTCCAACTCGGAGGTAAAGCGAATACTTCAAGTGCAGGATAAGTTAATCAAAGAAGTTCCCGAAGTGAAAAATGTGCTGGGAAAAGCAGGACGAGCCAGTACAGCTACGGACAATTCTCCCATCAGTATGATTGAAACCATCATATTACTAAAGCCACGAGCTGAGTGGAGGGACGGGCTAACAAAGGATGATATTATTAACGAGCTTAATTCAAAACTGCAAATACCAGGTGTAACAAATGGCTGGACACAGCCCATCATTAACCGTATTAATATGCTTTCAACCGGTGTGAGAACTGATGTAGGATTAAAAGTGTATGGGCAAAATTTAGACACTATAAACAAATTCGCTCAGATTATAAAAGGCGAACTAATGGGTATTGATGGTGTTAAGGATCTATTTGTTGAACCCATTACCGGTGGAAAATACCTTGACATTAAAATAAAAAGAGAAGAAATAGCCCGATACAATTTATCAATAGATGATGTAAACAGCTTTATAGAAAGTGCATTGGGAGGCATGAAACTGACCACAACGGTGGAAGGACGGCAGCGCTTTTCTGTAAATGCCAGGTTTGGACAGGATTTCCGGGATAATATTAACAAGCTAAAGCGATTGCAAATACAAACGATGAATTACGGTTCTATTCCACTTGAATCAGTTGCAGAAATAGCCTTAACAGAAGGCCCTCCCATGATTAATTCAGAAAATGCGATGCTTCGTGGTTCGGTATTATTTAATGTAAGAGAGCGTGATTTAGCAAGTGTGGTAGAAGATTCCAAGAAGAAGCTAAACCAAATGCTAACCAAACTTCCAAAGGGATATTACATTGAATGGAGTGGGCAATACGAAAACCTGATACGTGGTGAACGCACACTAAAGCTCATTATTCCGGTAGTACTGGTAATCATTTTTATATCCATGTATTTTGCATTCCACTCTGCAAGAGAAGCCTTTTTTAGCCTGATAACAATTCCTTTCGCACTTATAGGTGGAGCATACATGATATATTTCTGGCATGTGAATCTTTCTGTTGCCGTAGCAGTTGGATTCATAGCTCTCTTTGGTTTAGCGGTTGAAACCGGAATTGTGATGGTTATTTATCTGAATGATGCCATGCAGCAGTTGGTAACTGCCAAAGGCAATTCCAGGGAAACAATTACAAAAGATGATCTGCGTGAATATGTGATTGCAGGAGCAGCTAAACGCCTTCGCCCTAAAATTATGACGGTGTGCGTTTCGCTTTTTGGTCTTGTTCCTATTCTATGGAGTTCAGGTGTTGGAAGCGATGTAATGAAACCTATCGTTCTTCCTATGATTGGTGGTGTTTTTACATCTTCCATTCATATATTATTAGTAACACCCCTGATTTTTTTAATGACGAAAGAATATGAATTAAAAAAATTGGGGAAAATTGATGTATTGGATGCGAAACATTAATGCAGAGAAGTAAATATCAAAGCAATATGAATAAATATTCAGAAAATATAAATCAGTTTTTAAGAATTAGCATTCTTGTTATCTGCATTTTTCCTTTATCAGGGTGGGCGCAGGTGCTTACCATTGACAGCGTATTAAGCCGAATTGAAAAAAATAATCCTGAGCTAAAAATGTATGATGCTCAGATTAATGCTTACAATTCTTATGCTGCCGGAGCAAAATCACTGGAACCGCCTCAGATAGGTGCAGGTTTTTTTATGACACCTTACAATGTTTCCATGTGGAAGGGAGAAGGCGCACACTCAGCTTCTCCGGGCATGGGTTCATTTATGATTTCTGCACAACAAATGTTTTCCAATACAAAAAAATTAAATGCGAATGCTTCATACATGCAAAGTATGTCAAGCGTGGAGAAGGAAACAAAAAATGCCACAAGAAATGAAATGTTCGGTATGGCAAAAATGAATTATTCCGAATTGCAGGTGATGAAAAAAAAGCTGAAAATTCTGAATGAGAGTGAAGAACTTATTGATTACATCATCAAATCAACTGAAATCAGATACACCTATGGAATGGATAAACTCAATTCTTACTACAAAGCGAAGGCTATGTTGGGTGATGTTCAGCAAATGAAACTGATGGCTGAAACGGAAATAAAGCAAGCCATGATAAATTTAAACACGTTGATGAATAGAGACAAGAATATAGAATTTGAGATAGATACTACAATTGTTTTAAAAGGCTATGAAGTTTCTATTGTAGATACTACTACTATTTCATCGAATCGCAGCGATTACAAAGTATTAAGTCAGAACGTCAATTTATTAAAAGCTAAACAGCTTTATGAGCAATCCAAGCGAAGACCGGATTTTGGAATTAAGTATGACCACATGTTCGCTTTGGGAACACAACCGCAGCAGTTTAGCCTTATGGCCATGATGACCATTCCAATTGCTCCCTGGTCGTCTAAAATGTATAAATCATCCGTAGCGGGTCTTAACTATGAAATAGAAGCTGTAACGAGCCAGCAGCAGGCAATGGTTAATAACACAAGTGGAATCCTTCAGCGTTTGAAATCTCAAATTAAAAATAAAAAGGAACAGATTGCACTTTATGAAAAAACAATCATTCCCTCCATGCGAAAAAACTACCAGGTTACATTGCTGGCTTATGAACAGAATACGGAAGAATTGTTTATGGCCCTTGATGCCTGGCAAAATTTAAAAGTGGCACAACTCGGATACCTTGACCTTTTGAATAACCTGCTTCAGCTCCAGGTACAATATGAAAAAGAGCTGGAAATTAAATAAATGTTTAACCATAAATAAAAAACAAAAAATGAAAGCAACAACTAAAATCGCATCAATGGTGGCCTTAGTCGGATTACTTGGCTTAGCCTCTTGTATGAAAAAGCCAATGGCCTGTTTCGATGCCAGCCCAACAACAATTAATGCCGGTCAATCGGTGAGTTTTACAAGTACCTGCTCGATGGATGCTCACCATTATGAGTGGGAATTTGGAGACGGAGGTACATCAATGGATGCTAATCCCTCTCATACATACAGCACAGCGGGATCATACACGGTAAAGTTAAAAACCATGAGTAAGAATAGTAAAAAGATGGATGAAACATCCAAAACAATAACTGTTAACTAAATTAAATGGACAGAAGGGATTTTCTTCGTTATTCAGGAATGGGAACTGCTTATGCTTTATTAGCGGGCAGTTACCCATTTCTCCTTTCTTCATGTAGGAAGGATAGCATGATGAATATGGATGTCAGCCCCGTAAATGTAATTGAAGGAGCCTTCGATATTCAATTACTAATGCCATCGGTTGTTAACGGGCAGGGATCTCTCATAGCACAAAATACCACACACTCCATCTTCAGTGGGAAGACCTCAAAGGTTATGGGTTATCAGTCAGGTGCTATTCTTGGCCCAACCATTCAAACAAGCACAGGAAGTGCTGTAAGTATTAATTTACAGAATAGCTTGTCAGAACATACTAACATACATTGGCATGGATTAATGATTCCTGCTAATATGGACGGGCATCCCGATGATGTTGTACAAGCTGGTTCATCCTTTAATTACAATTTTACAATAAACCAACGTGCTGGAATGTACTGGTATCACCCGCATCCGCACGGGTTTACAGCAGAACAGGCATTTAAAGGCTTGGCGGGTGTTTTCATAGTGAATGATACGGAGGAGCAATCGCTCAACCTGCCTTCAGGAGCTTTTGAAATACCACTGATAATACAAGACAAACGTATCTTTCCCGACTACGCACTTGATTATTCTCCCCAAATGGGTGAAATAATGAGCGGTTATATGGGGCAGTATGTTACTGTAAACGGAGTGTGTTCACCTTACTTGAATGTTAACAAAAGAAATTACAGGGTAAGAGTTTTAAACGGTTCAAATGCCCGCATCTATAACATTTCTCTTAGCAATAATACCTCATTTACTGTTATTGGTTCTGATGGTGGATTATTAACCTCTCCACAAACAGTAAACTCTTTAATTCTTGGTCCCGGTGAACGAGCTGATTTGATTATCAATTTTTCTTCTTACGCATTAGGTACAGATTTATTTCTTATCAACCGGACGTTTAATGGAGGAGCTGCCCAGGGTACTCAGGAATTTAGGATAATGAAATTTTCTGTTGCACAAAATGATACAGATACTTTTTCATTACCGGCAACGCTGTCAGCTATAAATCCGATTCCTGAAAGCAGTGCCACAAAAACAAGAGTATTTAGTATTTCCAATGCAGGCATGGGACACGGAGAACACAGTGGTATGAGCATGAAAGGAATGCACAAAATCAATGACAAGATTTATAGTTCCACCCGGATAGATGAAACTGTTCAGGCAGGAGCAACTGAAATATGGGTGTTTGACAATTCAAGTGGAGATGAGCCTCATCCAATGCACATTCATGGAATGCAATTCCAGGTACTTGATAGAACCGGAGGAAGAAGCTCATTAATACCAACTGAAACCGGTTGGAAAGATACACTCATGGTAATGCCCGGAGAAAAAGTACGAACGATTATGACATTTCACCAGAATAAAGGAAAGTATGTGGTTCACTGCCACAATCTCGAACACGAAGATGATGGAATGATGTTACAGTTTGAAGTTGTTTAAAACAAAGACAATTAATATGAAAAAAATATTTCTTTCCATATTCTGCACCTTGCTTGTAACAAGCAGTGCATTTTCCCAATCAAAATTTCGATTGGGAGTAGCTTATAACCTGGGGGCTTCTACTATTTTATCTTCCAATATGTCCGGCATGAGTGGTATGCCCGATTCTCAAATGAAATTAGGAATGAAACTCAATCCAGGAACAGGATTAAGGGCTGAATATTTTTTTACGGAAAAATGGGGTGCGTATATCCAAACAGGCTATCAGCAAAGAGGCGCTGTTTTTACTGATTATATGGACGATTACAAGCCTCGCTACCGTCTTAATTATTGGGACGTAAACCTGGGCGCTCAGTTTAAAACCAAAGGCTTAATGAAAGGCCATGAGTTCTTGATAAATCTTGGAGCAACCCAACACACCTTATTATCAGCCAGTCGTGTTTATGATGCCGGAAGTGATAATATAATAGATGAATTTAAGAAAAATAACATTGGTGCTTTTCTTGGCATTGGAGGAAATATACCTCTGTTTGAAAAGGACATTTTCCAAATTTTACTTTTTGGTAATTACGGTATCACCGAATTGTATTCCGGCAATTTCGCAAAAAATGGAATGAGCGGAAAAAATTTACTCTATGGAATACAGCTTAGTTACTTAATTGGAAAGCCAGCAAGCAAAGAATAAAATGAAATTGAAAATAAACATATTATTCCTAACGATTCTTGCACTGATTTTTTCTTGTAATAAATCAGGAAAGAAGCACGAAGATCATTCGGATGATAAGGTATATACCTGCCCTATGCACCCGGAAATAATAAGAAATGAGCCTGGTCAATGTCCTATTTGTGGAATGGATCTCGTAGAAAAAATAACAGGAGGTGAAAAGGCGGACGATAAAGAACTCAACATGTTATTGGAACCTACCAATAAATATGTAATCAGCCATATTTCTACGGTAAAGCTCCGGGAGAAGGAGCTGCCGGCTACAAGTTTGATAAAGGGCTATATAACTTATGACACACGGCAAAGCAATACTATTGCAGCACGGGTATCAGGCAGAATAGAAAAGCTCTATGTAAAATATAAGTATCAACCGGTAGGCAAGGGACAAAAGCTCATGGATATTTATAGTGCAGAGTTAGTAACCGAACAGGAAAACTTGCTTTTCCTGATAAAAAATGATTCTGAAAATAACACGTTAATTCAAGCCTCAGAAAAAAAATTGCTATTGCTTGGCTTAACCCAGGAGCAGATAAACAATATAAAATCTTCGGGGCAGCTACTTAATACTGTAACCGTTTATAGTCCTTATGCCGGCCATTTACATGACATAACATCCTCAAACGACAATACAATAGGAAGCAACAACATGAATATTTCTGTTTCCGAAACACAAACTTTACAGGTAAAAGAAGGGATGTATATATCTAAAGGCCAAACTGTTTTTAATATTTATGATACTCAAAAAATTTGGGCGGTATTGAACATTTCCCCTGCCATTATTGGTTCTGTTAACAAAGGACAAAAAGTGAAACTTGAAATTGATGGGTTAACAGACAAGGAAATTAATGCAACAATAGATTTCATTGAACCAACCATCAGGGAAAATCAAAAGAGCAGTACCGTGAGGGTATATCTGAACAATCCAAACAACGAAATTAAAATTGGGACTATTGTAACGGCTAAATTAATTGATAAAAAACAAGCTGGTTTATTCCTTCCTTCTCCCTCAATTGTAAGTTTAGGAATGACATATATTGTCTTCGTGAAAAAAGATGGATGGTTTAAAGCCCAAAAGGTAAAGATTGGCAACCGTTCAAATGAGTGGACTGAAATTATTTCAGGAGTTACTAAAGAAGATGTGATTGCCAGTAATGCACAAATGCTAATGGATAGCGAAAGTTTCATTAAAGTACAGGAGCCATAAAATGCTGAAAAATATTTTTCATATTCTATTGATTACTCTCTTTATTTCCTGTGGAGGAAAAAAAGATAAAGTATCTGACGATGTATATTATACCTGTTCAATGGATCCACAGGTGATGGAATCTAAGCCGGGTACGTGTCCAATTTGTAAAATGCCTTTAACAGAAGTTAAAAAAGGACAGGCGCAAAAAAAGAATGAGCTTGAACTAAGCGATCAGCAAATTCAATTGGGGAATATTAAAACAGATACCCTTAAGGAACATCCGCTTGGAGAAGATCTATTATTAACAGGGGTAGTAAAACCTAATCAGAATACGCTCATTAGCATAAATTCCAGGGTAATAGGCAGAATAGAAAAACTCTATTTTAAAAATACCGGAGATATTATTTCCAAAGGACAACCTTTATATGAAATATACAGTGAAGACCTGAACATTGTGATTAAAGAATTGCTTCTTGCAACTGAAAAGAAAAAAACTTTAAAAAGCAAGGAAGTAAACATGGATCAGATTTTACAAAGTGCTAAAAACAAACTTTTGCTCTATGGCCTTACCGAAGAACAAATAAAGAAAATAGAATATGATAATATACAGCTGAATACTGTAACCGTATTAAGCAAAAATGAAGGAATAATTTATTCTGTTGATACCAAAGAGGGAGCCTATGTGACGGAAGGAGGCAGTGTTTATCAGTTAGCTGATTATTCAACAATATGGGTTGATGCTGAAATATATTCCGATTATATGAACGAAGTAAAAGAAGGGATGCAGGCAATAATTGCTTTTCCTGCTCTTTCAGAAAAAGATTTCTCAGGAAAAATATCCTTTGTAAATCCTGAACTCAGTCCTTCTTCAAAAATAAATCTCCTTCGTATAGAAATTCCAAATGAAAATGCAAATATAAGGCCAGGAATGCAGGCGTATGTAAGTTTACTTTTAAAACAAAAACATGTCCTGTCAATACCAGTTGATGCTGTAATTAAAGATAGTAAAGGAGCATCCGTATGGATAAAAACCGGAGCTAATAAATTTAAAAGTGTAATGGTTAGAACAGGCGTGGAGGCAAACGGATTTGCGGAAATAGTAAATGGCTTAAAGAAAGGTGATGTTGTTGTGGTCGCAGGAGCTTATTTGCTTAACAGCGAGTATATATTTAAAAAGGGAGCTGATCCAATGGCCGGGCATGAGGGCATGAATATGTGAAAAATAATTTATGATGGGACAAACTACTATTCATATTAAACACATGTGTTGTAGCAGGTGCATTGCAACTGTAACACAGGAATTAGTAGCTCTTGGGTTAGAAGTAAATTCAGTTAAATTGGGAGAAGCAATTTATACGGAATCTTCAAAAATTAAAACTGATTTAATTGGTAATAAATTAAAAGCTCATGGATTTGAAATAATAACGGGCGGTGAAGAACAATTGGTAGAGTTAATTAAGACCACCATAATAGAATTAATACATCACTCGGAGACTTTACAGGGATTAAGTTATTCGGAATACCTGGTAAAAAAAATCAGAAAACCATATCGGTATTTGAGCCGGATTTTCTCTACTTATAAAAAAACAACAATAGAAAAATACATCATTTTACAGAAAATTGAACGAGCCAAAGAACTAATTGAATATGGCGAATTGACCTTTTCTGAAATTGCCTATCAATTAGGCTACAAAAACTTACAGCATCTTTCCACCAGGTTTAAAGCGATAACAGGTATTTCCATGACAAACTATAAAGAAGGAAAGAATGAAAACAGAAAATTTATAGATGAGATATAATGCCGATAAATCGAAGGTTTTTGCGGAATGGCGTAACCTCTAAAACAGTAATATACTCTATATTTGACTGATTTTGGAGTTGGACTATTATTTTAACCTTAATACCATGAAAAAAAATTAGCTCTGATGCCACCTTTGCGAATACGGCTGTAAAAATGAGCCAATACGGTA
>CAYLVB010000004.1:0-200653 GCA_964387075.1 uncultured Flavobacteriaceae bacterium | reverse complement strand
ATTAGCTCTGATGCCACCTTTGCGAATACGGCTGTAAAAATGAGCCAATACGGTACTGGTACTATGAATAGAGTGGTAGTGTTAGGCGGAACAAGCCATACGGTATATTACAATGCAGGTAGTGGAGTTAGCCAAAGTGCTATACAAAGTGCAATTAATACAGCTATTTCCGCAACAGGGATTAATGATAATTCAAAAACGGATTTTCAACTCAGTATATTCCCAAATCCGGTTACAGAGAAATTTTCCGTTACGTATTCTCTTGTACAGTCTGACAATATAAAATTGGAAGTGGTAAACCTTCTTGGAGAAAGAGTGAGAGAAATTGTAAGTGAAAAACAAAGCGCAGGAGAGCATAAATTATCTGTTGGGACAGAAGACATGAATGCAGGTGTTTACTTCTTAAAAGTAACAGCTAATAATTTTTCGCAACTTGTAAAGTTTACAGTTTCACACTAATTTTTTCATAGATGGTTTAGTTTAACCTGCATTACGCAACTGATGCAGGTTTTTTTATAAAAAAACATGAAACATTTATTGTTTACCATAATCCTTACAGCACTTGTAGAATACGTACATGCACAAGGTTGCTGCTCAGGAGGAAGTGGCAGCCCTATTGCGGGTGGTGCATCACAGGGAGTTTTACAGGAGAGACAAATGGAAATTGCCTCCAATTATCAATACATAGGTACTAACAAGTTTTTATTCCAGGATAAAGATACTTTACCGCAGTTTGATTACTTAAGCAGTAATTATATTTATACACGTGTGGCTTATGGTGTGACCAAAGATTTTACCATGTCGTTTGAATCCGGTTATTTCATTAATAAAACTCAAATCGGATTTAACAAAGCAGATACGATAAAGTCATCAGGGATTGCGGATCTAATTATATTTCCCCGTTACGACATTCTGAACCGTACTGAAGAATCTAAACGTACTGAAATTACAATAGGCTTAGGATATAAAATTCCATTGGGCAAACACAATGATTCTACGGTCGTTTATACCGATCCTACAACAGGAAAAAAATACTACACTACATCTCCTCCGACAGTTCAGCCCACAACTGGTTCACAAGATTTTATTTTTTATGCCTTCTTTTTCAGAGGATATCCATTGAAAAACTTTAGAATATTTGCCAATACCTTATATATAAAAAAGGGATGGAACTCATTAGGTGAAAAATTCGGTGATTATGCCAGTGTAGGTTTATTTGCCAGTAAAACTTTCTTTGAAAAATTAGGTGTAACACTTCAAGTAAAAGGAGAATGGATTGGCAAAATGCAAGCTGACAAAAATGTGGATTTATTGGCTTTGTATAATGTTGATATTACTTCTACAGGGAGCAGAAAAATATTTTTTGTTCCTCAGCTAAATTATACTTACAAAAATATTACGGTTTTTGTTTTGAGTGAAATCCCACTTTACCAATATGTAAATAACATACAGGTAGCTTCGCAACATCAGTTTACAGGAGGACTTTCGTACCGCTTTTTTACCAAAAAGCCTTGAAGTCGGTATTTAAACATAACATTTAGGGCATAAAGCGTAAAGATTTATAGCCTATTTATTTTTAAATTTCACTCTCTTTAGAGTGATCTCCGACATTAAGTAAAAACATATTGATATGAAAACACAAACATTTACAAAAACAGTAGCGCTTTTATTACTACTCGTTATCTTCTATTCCTGTAAAAAAGAAGATGCACAACATCACGAAAATTCAACTCCGACAGCTCATCAGGAGGACGTGGCATTGGCAACTTCAATGCAGAGTGAATTAACTCACATGTCTCATTACAACGATTCACTGGCGCATCACGGTACAAACAATCATCACATATCACATTACGATAGCCTTTTCTGGCATCATGATTCCTTATTTTGGCATCATCATACTCAATACCACCATAACGATACAGCTCACCATGCGAATCACACACAAATTCATCATCAACAGATAGATTCGCTACATCACCATCATCATGATATTTTAGATTCTTTAAATCATTTACCTCATCATCATAGTCATTAATTATAATAAACTTCTCTAAGTTCGGCTATGCACAGCGTTTGATGGGTAGCCTTTAAAAGCTGCATAATCTATAATGCATAGGAATGAGATTGATGAAAAACATGTAGGAACAATTGAGTTCTACCACTCCTGGATGTGGCTTAATAATGGAATTTTATTTGGAAAGTATAAACCCAATTTGATTATTGATCTTCAGGTTGCGAAAGATATAATTCGTGATAGGAAAACTATTTCAAGAAACATTACAAGGCCATTTCTTGTTGATATTACCGAATTATTATCAGTAGATGCGCCTGCAAGAAAGTATATGGCCAGTGCCGATGCCTGTGAGTTTTTAAATGCAGGGGCAATATATACACCCAATAAATTATTGGCGTTTTTGGGCAACGCCTGGATATTGCTTGATGAGCCATTAGTTCCTGCTAAAATCTTCTCTAATAAAGAAGCTGCTCTCAAATGGTTGGAACCTTTTAAACATCTGAACTAATCGGCCTCGGCTATTAAGTTTGGGAGGTAGTTCAGGATTGCCTGATTCTTTTCATATTCCAACACCTTTTCAATATCTTTTAAATCCTGTGCATCAATAATTACAGCATTTTCAATAGAGGCATCGGTAATTTTAGTATCAAATTGCAGCTTCAACGCCCGCATATAATCACGTTTAGCAAGGTCAAATTCCCCCTTATGAAAGTGGCAATCGCTTTTTAAATAATAAGTGCTTGCATCCGGCATTTCGCCTATAATTCGTTCAAAATCTGTTATTGCCTTGTCGTATTTCTCAGCCAGGTTGTATAATATGCCCCGTGTACGAATAATATCAATATTATTGGGTTCTTGCTTCAATTTTTCATTACATGTATCTATAAAACCACAGACCATTTTTTGCCTCCATACAATTCTTCTCATAATCTGTATTGTTTAAATTTCGGTTATAAAAATAATTACTAATGCGCACATTACTCCCGTTAAAAAAGTCCCTATACTCATTTTGACCGTGCTTAAGAGTGATCGTTTAAAATCATTCCTAAAAAAATTGCTAAAAAACAGCAAGTTTACGATAAAACACGTAAGTATAAAGACGGATACTAACATACCTATTTTATTACTATTTGTTGTCAAAAACGTGTTAAAACTTTCATAGGTAAGAAAAACTGGTATTTTGAACAGTAAAATATCAAAAAAAACTATAAGGGTGAAATTTAGTGTCAAGAATAACAATATCTGCTTTGTTGAAGGAATCATCATGGTTATATGTATTTAATTAATTGTATAAATTAAATGGGGTATGCGCCTCTCCAGGTACATACCCCTCCATGATAAAATATGGTGGGTGCGTTACCTTACACATCCACTTAGTTAGAAGGTTCCGCGAGGACCCGATCCACCAGTAAAATGAGAAGGACGCACCCATATTTGGGCGCTCCTCGTCATTTGCTGGTGGATCTAAAAATTTCGCGGATTTTCTAATACCTAAGCAAGCAACAATGCGCTATAAATTATTTCATATAAAATTTTACATCATTTCTTTATTTTAATTCAAATTTACGAAACTTTCAGTACTTCTTAGCTGATTAAAAGTTCATAACCGTTTTTACGGCTTCTCCCACTTTTTGTTTGTTCATCCAATGCCTTTGATAATTAATGGTAGTTTGAATATCTGAATGCCTATAAATCAACTGCAATGTTTGAATAGGTATTTTATCCCCGGAAAGATTTCCGAAAGTATGCCGAGCAAGGTGATTATTTAAACTTTTTTTAATCTTGGCTTCTTTAGCCAGTTCTTTCAACCATACATTATAAATTCTAATGGCATTTTTTATTTTTATTTTAACATCCTTCGGATCATCTAAATTGGCCTTGCTCATTTCAGGGAATATATATCCTTTGTTTTCTTCTTTGTACTTTTCATAATACTTTAATATCCTTTTTGCTCTTTCAACGAGGGGAACTTCCACCGGTTTATTATTTTTGCCCATAACATAGGATAAAGATTCCGGATTAATTTGGTCCCACTTTGTTTTAAGAACATCACTAATTCTTGCTCCACCCCAACACAAGGATAAAATCCATGAATTTTTAGCATGGATCCAGGTGTCTGTTCTTTCTTTAAGTTTTGCTTTTTCCAACGCCACAACCTCATTTTCCTCCAATGCAATTTTTTGACTTTCAGGCATACGCATTTTGTAGCCACTCTTTCCGCTAAAAGGATAATTTTCTCTTGTGATAGCTTTGGTTTCAATTGCTCTATTGTACACCGTTCTGATTACGTTCATGTGGTTAAAGACGCTTCTCTCCGAGTGCTCACACTCCACTTCCAAATAAATAGCCAGGTTTCTAAGAAAAGAGGATGTAATGGCACTGAATTTAATATCCTTATTTACTACTTTTCTAAAAAGTGATTTTTCAGGATATCTTTCTAATCCAGGAAATTCATCTTCAAAATCTTTGTCATAAAAAAACGACCAAATGTTTTTTCCTTTTCCATCTAAAGAAGTAGCCTCATGGTGTTGATTTTTCTTAAACTGTTCTTCAACATAGTCGCTGAAAAAGTCAAAGAACGTTTCTGAGCTTTTTACATCCTTTAAAATGTTGATAATCTTTTCCGGTGTTAAATCACTTTTCCCTGATTCATATTGCAGGATCAAATCCGCAGCAAGAGAATCCTTAGCCTTGATGGTATTATTAATCCTCTTATAATGTTCGTGAGTGCGGTTGACTAACTTATTGGCTGCATCCCACTGACTTTCTAAAACATTTTCTATAAAAACGAATTTATGATTTCGATCAAAAGTTAAACGCAGAGCAACAAATCGCGAACCGTCAGATAGTTTCTTGCCTTTAAATAGTACGATTTTAGATGATGCCATATTATTAAATTTTAGTATCGTTATATTCTTGTTCTAATTCATTCCATCGCTCCGCAATCAGATTATTTATCAACCTATGCTGTGGATGGTTTTGTAAAACTTTCCCTCTGTATGAATCCCAATGAATCGAATTAATACTTTTCTTTAGGAAAAAATACTTGACTTTTCTATCTTTCGTCACTCTAATAGCAAGGGGATGTGAACCATCCTTTAGTTTTTTGCTTTTATACAGTATTACTTTAACAGATGTCATTATGTTTACTTTAAAAACGCTTCGGAAACAAATATACGAATATTGCGGAAACTGGTTTCCACATAGTTTCCACAATTTGACTTTTTTACCCGTTTTTAACCCGTTTAAACCAATATTCAAAAGTGTTGATAATGCAGGTTAAACCAAGATATATCAACGGTTTAAAACGATTTGAAACTTTTAGAAGGGGTGATATTGTAGGGTTCATAACCCTGAGGTCGGGAGTTCAATTCTCCCTCTCGCTACCAAAAAAGTCCCGTTTTGCGGGACTTTTTCAATTTTTACCTACCCCAATTGTGCCAGGCAGCCGAAAAAAGTATCTTTGAAAAGAAAAATCATCCTATGAGCACAGAAACAAGTACAACCGAAGCCAACACGCTTGGCTTTAACAGACTTACTTTACACCTATCCAACAATTTACCCGCCGCCCTCGAAGAATTAAAAAAAGAGTTTATTCAAAAAGACATTGATCTTTTGACCCTCAAAAAAATATTTTTAAATGGGCCAAAATCTAAAATTGAATGGCTGGGCTCCCTGCAATCGCTGAATTATTTCATTAAACAGCTTTGCATCCTCACTTTAAACGACTCTAAAATATACGAAAGAGGGTTTAACTGCTTCAATCATTGTGTCGCGGATTACACCATCGAAACTTTACGAAGCAGTAAAGACATCAACGAAACAGATAAAGCAAAAGTTGATGCCGCAATTAAAAAACTTAAAGGGCAACCCATAAAACCGGTAAAAGGCCATTTTTAATTGAAACTCTCTTACGCCCCATACGCCCTCGAGTTCCGTCATCCCTTTGGGATCTCGCACAGCACACGCAGCAGCACCGATGTGGTTTATTTGAAATTAGAGAAAAATGGCCATGTTGGTTATGGGGAGGCTACACTCCCACCCTATTTAGAGGAAACGCAGAAAAGCGCTATTGAATTTTTCAAAGCGGCGAAGCCTGTTCTGGAAACAGGAAGTGAGAATTTGCCGGAACTGATCCAAAGAATTGACGCCATAGCGCCTAAAAATACCACCGCCAAAGCCGCCATTGATATTGCTTTGCACGATCTCTTCGGGAAAATACAAAATAAACCGGCCTACCAATTGTTGGGACTGTTAAAGCCCGGGCCTAAAGAAACTTCGGTAACCATCGGAATTGGAGACATCTCCTTGATCCCTGAAAAAATAAAAGAACTGGCCGGCTTCAATCTCTACAAAGTAAAACTGGGCGGGAAGAACGATAAAGAAATAATTAAAGCCATTCGAAAAGTAACCGACAAACCATTAGTAGTAGATGTGAACCAGGGATGGAGCGACAAAGGTTTTGCTATGGAAATGATCGGGTGGCTGTCCGCGCAAAATGTACTTTACGTTGAGCAGCCTCTCTCCAAAGCAAAGAATGAAGAAACGGCATCACTCAGCAAGCAAAGTCCTATTCCCATCTTAGCGGATGAAAGCTTTCAGCGACTGGATGAGCTCGAAAAGATCGATGATTGCTTCGGCGGCATCAACCTGAAGCTGATGAAGTGCACGGGACTATTAGAAGCTGCAAAAGTGATCATGGCAGCAAAAACAGCAGGGTTGAAAATAAATATCGGCTGCATGTCGGAAAGCTCCTGTGGCATAGCCGCCGCCGCGCAGCTGATGCATTACGCCGACTGGATAGACCTTGACGGGCCTATGCTTATCAAGAATGATCCCTTTACCGGCTTACAATTCAAAGACGGAAAACTTCATCTACCCGATCATTTTACCGGCACCGGAGCCTTGCTAAGAACCGAAATGCCTTTTACATGAGCATTGCAGGTTTTACAACTAAACCTATTTAGGTCTAAAAACCTTTCATTTCTTATCCTTTTCCGCTTCAAATGAATTTGCTTATCAGCGGATAATTGTTAAATTAGCTAACCAAAAAAATACGATGAAAAAGTTCCCTTGCCTCTTATTCATCCTGACCCTCTGTTTCACGGGTTTTTCCCAAACCACGAACTGGGTAAAGTACGTGGCCCAGGACTCGTCTGCCATACCTTACAGTATCATGCAGAACAAACTGCATACCGCGCCCACCAATCTTTCTACGCCCAATAACGCACCGACCTACATTCGCGGACCTGTCTTTCAAAAGAAAGCCTTTATCAATGCTCCTAACAAAGGAAAATTGACCGGCGGCTTAATGGCCGGTGAGATCTGCAATAACGGAATTGATGATGACGCAGATGGTTTGGTTGATCTGAACGATACGGCAGATTGTAAGTGTACAGGTTTTGGCGGCAGTAGTACTTCCGTGCCTTCCATGATACCCAACGCGTCCTTTGAGACCATGGCGTGTTGCCCCAGCAGTTACAGCCAGGTGAATTGCGCGCAAGGTTGGGTACAGGCTACCACAGCCACCTCAGATTATATGAACACCTGCGGTATGGTATTTGGCGCGGCTACAGCAGGCGGACTTGTCCCATTTCCCAGTGGAAACGGAATTTTGGGAACGATTTTCAGTCCCGGGTGGCAGGAATATGTCGGATCCTGTTTATTGTCGCCCATGTTCGCCGGACAATCCTATACCATCCAGATGAACATTGCCTCTACGCCCATCGATGGTTTCGGGAATGCCTGTAACGGCGGTGTTATTGATTTTGGAGCTATTGACATTTGTATTTTCGGTGCTCCCAACTGCGCAGATCTGCCGCAACCCACAACAGGATGTCCGACCGCGCCCTGGGTATTACTTGGGCAGACAAGTTACAACCCCGTTTCTTCCTGGGGAACATTGAGCATTACCTTCACACCTTCGGTGAACATCAATGCCATCATGTTCGGCTCTCCCTGCATCCTTCCTGCAAGCTATACACCACCCAGCGGATGTTATCCTTATTTCTATTACGATAATCTCCTGCTCAACACCACCAATTCCTTTGGTAACCTTACCATCAATCAAACCGGTACTCCCTGCGCCAATAACATAGTGATCACATCAACTGCGGATACAACAGGCGGTAACTGGCAGTGGTATCATAACGGGGTTGCCTTATCGGGCCAAACCGGTGCTTCTATCAATATTTCGGCAAACAGTCTGCCGCCGGGAGCTTATACTTCGGTCTATTCCATCGGCGCGCAATGTGAAATGATCAGTGATACTATCCAGGTTCCTCCTCCTCCACCGGTAGCGAATTTCAGCGCCACCACGGTCTGTCTAGGAAACCCAACCGGTTTTACGGATCAATCGAGCGGAGCCCCTACCTCCTGGACCTGGAACTTTGGCGATGGCAATACTTCAACCACACAGAATCCAAACAATACATATGGGGCAGCAGGAACGTATACCGCCAGCCTGATCGTGCAGGATGCCGCAGGATGTAAAGATACTTTGCAGCTCCCGGTCACTGTTACTTCTTTACCGGCACCTACGGTCAACTCCGGCACTATGTGCGCGGGTGGAAGCGTAATTTTGAATGCATCGGGAGCGGTAACCTATAGTTGGTCGCCGGCCACGGGCCTGAGTGCCACTACCGGCGCAAGTGTAACAGCTAACCCGGGCGCAACCACAACTTATACACTAACCGGTATGAGCGGAACCTGTTCGGGAACCAACACAACCACAGTTACTGTGAACGCGCTTCCGACAGTTACCGTAAATTCCGGAACCATCTGCATGGGGCAACAAACTTCTACTTTGAACGCGGGAGGCGCCACTTCCTATACATGGAGTCCGGGTACAGGGTTGAGCGGTACCACAGGTTCAAGTGTTACCGCTAATCCATCAAGCACGCAAACATATACCGTTACGGGTATTGATGCCAATAACTGCGTGAATACGGCAACCGCGAGTGTCCTGGTAAATCCTCTACCTGTGATCGCGGTAAATACAGGAACCATTTGTTTAGGACAACAAACAGCCACATTGACCGCTAATGGCGCAAGTACTTATGCGTGGTCGCCCGGCACAGGGTTGAGCGCAACCACGGGAACTTCTGTGAACGCTACACCGGGAACAACAACAGATTATACCATAACGGGAACTGACGGCAACGGATGTATCAGCACAGCTACAACAACGGTTGTTGTGAACGCCTTGCCCGCTCCTGTGGCTACTACAACCATTATTTGTGAAGGCGCGACATTGAATCTATCCGTGAACGCCGGAACTTCCTGGAGTTGGACGGGCCCGGGAGGATATTCTTCGTCCGTACAGAATCCAAACATTTCTTCCGCCACACCAACAGCAACAGGAACTTACTCAGTTACTGTTACCGACGCAAATGGTTGCACAGGAGCTACTACAGTAAATGCTTTGGTAAATCCATTACCCACGCCAACCATTGGAAGCAACTCACCTATTTGTGTGAACCAGAATTTGAATCTTACCTCCGGCGGCGGCACAGGATATTCCTGGAGCGGTCCCAATCTTTATTCGTCCACGCAGCAAAATCCAACGATCAGCGGTGTGACGGTGGCTGCTACCGGCGTTTATACCGTAACCGTAACCGATGCAAACTCCTGTGTAAACTCAACAACTGTGAGCGTAACTATCAATCCTTTACCGGTTGTTACCGCTACGGGAGCAACAGTTTGTGTAAATGCTACGATCAATCTTGGTTCTTCAGGCGGAGTGACCTATTCCTGGAGTGGACCCGGCCCTTATTCATCCAATCAACAAAATCCTTCCATTACGAATGCTACAAGCGCGATGAGCGGAAATTATGTGGTTACTGCTACCGATGCCAACAACTGCTCGAGCAGCAATACCGCGCAGGTGACCGTGAATCCATTATTGGTGATCGTGGCAAACAACAATGGTCCTATTTGTGCCGGCGCTACCTTGAATCTTACATCCAGCTCGGGCGTTTCGTGGACCTGGAGCGGGCCCAATGGTTTCAGCGCTTTTTCACAGAACGGTACGCTGACCAACGCACAACCCAATCTTTCAGGAACCTATACTGTTGACGCTTTAGATGCCAACGGTTGTCCGGGCAGCGCAACCACCAATGTGATCGTAAACCCACTTCCTGTTCCTATTGCTTCAAACAACGGCCCTGTTTGTAATGGAACCACACTAACGTTTACCGGAAGCGGCGGACCGGGCTATAGCTGGGCCGGACCGAACGGTTTCAGTTCCACCGCTCAAAATCCAAGCATTTCGCCCGTTACTTTAGCGGCCACCGGCACTTATACCTTAACTGTTTTGGATGGTAATAATTGTGTTGCTTCCACAACAACGAGCGCATTGATCAATCCTTTGCCGGTAATCACCGTAAACTCCCCAACCATCTGCCTGAATAATTCCAGTACGCTTACCGCCAATGGCGCTGTTACCTATAGCTGGTCGCCAGCTACCGGCTTAAGCGCTACGGTGGGAAATAACATTACCGCCAACCCAACTTCAACAAGTGTGTACCTGGTTACCGGCGTTGATGCAAACGGCTGCGTAAGTAATGTAAGCTCAACAGTAACTGTAAATTCTTTACCGCCTGTTGCGGTAAACACTACTGCTTTGTGTTTAGGACAAACCACCGGTACATTAACTGCAAGCGGCGCCAACACCTATGCATGGAGTCCGGTGGCGGGGTTGAGTTCATCTACGGGGGCAAGTGTAACGGCAAACCCGGCAGCTACTACGATCTATACAGTTTCAGGAACGGATATTAATGGTTGTGTGAATACAGCGACAACAACGGCTACCGTAAACCCAATTCCTGTTCCGGCAGCCGGACCACAGGTTTCTTCGGGCTGCGCGCCTGTATGCGTTAATTTTTCGAATACGGCGCTGGTTACCGGTACGTGCAACTGGAATTTTGGCGATGGGTCTGTCTCCGCTTCCTGCACGCCAAATCATTGTTATACGGGACAAGGAACTTTCAACGCGGTGCTTACATTAACGGATGCCAATGGCTGCGTAGGAACTTCCACCGCAACGGTAAATGTGTATCCCGTGCCCACCGCCGATTTCAATCCAAGTCCGCAACCAACCACCATTTTGGATCCAACGATCCATTTTTATGACGCTACCACCGGCGCTACGATTGCAAGCTGGAACTGGACCTTCGGAGATCCGAACAATACTACTTCAACGCTGCAAAACCCAACACACGTCTATACCTCTGTTGGTTCTTACGACGTGATGCTGTATGTGGTATCGGATATGGGATGTGTTGACAGCACCATTAAGGTGATCAAGATCGATGACGAATTGATGATCTACGTGCCCAATGCTTTCTCGCCGAATTACGACGGAACCAACGATGTGTTCATGGCGAAGGGCGAAGGCGTCAAGGATTTCAAAATGTACATTTTTGACCGATGGGGTAATCTTACTTTTGTTACGGATGATATTACAAAGGGATGGGATGGCCGCCTGATGGGTAAAGGCGACCAGACCGTACAGGAAGATGTTTACGTTTGGAAGATCGAACTGAAGAACTACAAGGGTGAACCCCGTCAACTGAGCGGGATTGTTTCCCTGCTCAAATAATATAGAAAGTGCAAGGGCTTGCTACGCTCCTGCACATCTAAAACTGTTTAGGCGGTTTTTTTCAACATTTCTAGAATTTAGAGGCGGAAAAACTTGATTTTCAAGCCGCATTTCATTATATTAGCTTAACCAAAAACCCCTGCCCTATGAGAAGACACTTCCTCTTTTCGATCACCGCATTCTTTGCTCTCTTTAATTTATTTGCAGTCGAGAAACCGCCTGTAGGTAAATGGGCTATGAAAAGTCCGTTCGAGCAAAAGGTCTTTATTGAGAACCTGGGACAGTATTCGATCAAAGAAAGATCGCTTGAGGCCAAGGATATAGTTTTTGGCACGCGCCAGGATGGTTTGCGTTATTTCTTTACGAAAGATGGACTGTGGATCATGAACTACAAAGCGGTGAAGCGCACCGAGCGTGAGATCGAAGAAGAGATGGAACGTTGCCACGTGAAAGAGACAAAAGAGGAAGGGAAGGAAGAGAAAGAATGGATGTGGAAATTCGTTCCGGAGTTCCACCAGATGCAATTCGTAGGAGCGAACCCCAACGTTGAGATCATTGGAGAGAACGAGCAACGTGCCGTACACAATTTCTATGCGGATAAACGACCTGTAACTGCTCATGCCTGGAAGAAACTTGTTTACAAAGAACTTTATCCCGGCATTGACATGGAACTTTATTTTCCGGAGGACAAAGAGGGAGGTTTTAAATATAACCTCATCGTAAAGCCGGGAGCAGATCCTTCCGTTATAAAAATAAAATATCCCGAGAACGACGGCATTCAATTATCTTCAGAAGGAAATATCATCATTGAATCACCCTTTGGAAAATTCACTGATCATGCACCAATTGCCAATGAAGCTCAAACTGCCAAAGCGGTGGATTGTTCTTTCAGTCTCAATAAAAAAATAGTTCAATTCAATATCGCCAACTACGACGCGAGCAAAGGGTTGATCATCGATCCGTTTACCGCCACTCCTGTATTTACCGGTGGTAACAGCGCTTTTGACGTGGATTGGGACAATGGTGGGAATTGCTACGTGTACGGAGGCATGGCTCCTTTCCAGGTTTTGAAATACGACCCGGCCGGAACCTTGCTCTGGACTTATACAACCGCATTCAGCGCATCCTGGTATTACGGTGATTTCGCGGTCGATCATAATACCGGTGCCTCTTATATCGTTGACGGTTTCAACGGTAGCGGGGCCCAGGCCATCAAGATCAACACTACAGGCGCGCAGGTTGCCCTGTTCAATGGTAACTCGCTTTTCCAGGAAATGTGGCGTATCTCTTTCAGCAAGTGTACTAACCAGGCCGTGATCGCTGGCGGCGGAACTACCAATCCTTCTTACACCGGTTGTTATCTTGATACCACGCTTTCGGCTATGAATCCCGTCAACGTGATCAACTCGCCCAGCGGGCTGCACGACATGTGGGGACTAACGCTAGACGCTTTCGGTAACGCTTATTTCGCCACCGCGCAAACACAGGTTGGATCCGGAGGATACGATAATATTATTTACAAAGTTCCTACTCCGGCCCTTAGCCCTATCACCTGGCAGACCCCGGAAGGCTATTTATTTATAGAAGTAGCCAGTGTTAACTACGCCCCCGGACCTCCAAACGGGTTCAGCGGAATGACCATGAGCAACGTGAACCTGTATACCTACGACAGTTATGTTCTGAAAAGATGGAATTCAGGAAGTGGCGCCATGGTCAGCAGCGCCAACGTGAACGGAGCCAGTGCCGCCACCATGACGTGGGGCGGTTTAACTGCAGATGATTGCGATCATTTATTTTTAGGTTCTAACAGCTCTATTCTTCAATATGACGGAAACACTATGGCCCAGACCGGAAGCATTGCCGCCCCGGGAATGGTGTACGACTGCGAATTAGGAAAGAACAATATTCTCTTTTCATGCGGGCAGGGGTTTGTGATGGCGACACAGATAAGTCTTCAGCCCTGCAGTATTCTACAAACAACAATGTCGGTTACCAATCCGGGTTGTACCGGTAATGGATCCGCAACTGTTACGGTTACCGGTGGAACTAGTCCCTATACCATAACCTGGAACTCTGCTCCTCCACAAACAGGCCCTGTATTAAGTAATGTACCTCCGGGAACTTACATTGCTACGATCGTTGATAATTCCTGTATCAAACAAACGACCTATGATACAGCGGTTATTACTTCCGGAGGAGGAGGTATACCCATGACCGTGAACTCAGGTGCGATCTGCCCAGGAGGTTCTATCTCACTTACCGCAACCGGCGCTACTTCCTATACATGGAGCCCTGCTACAGGATTAAGCGGCATTAGCGGCCCTACTGTTACTGCCAGCCCAAGCGTGACCACTGTTTACACCGTAACCGGAGCGCAATCGGGTTGTAACGGAACTATAACTTCAACAGTAACAATAAATCCTTTGCCAACCGTTACCGCCAACAGCGGAACAATATGCCTTGGACAACAATCGTGTACACTCACAGCCAACGGTGCCAGTACGTATGTTTGGAGTCCAGGAACGGGCCTGAGCGGAACAACAGGAACGTCGGTTACGGCCAACCCTGGATCAAGTATGGTTTATACGATCACGGGTACTGACGCCGCCGGTTGTGTGAACACCGGCACAACAGCAGTCAACGTAAATGCTCTACCCAATGTTACTTCCAGTTCTTCTACCATTTGTCCAACAGGTACCGGAACCCTCACTGCCAGTGGCGCTTCAACTTATTCATGGAATACCGGAGCCACCACGGCAACCATTAACGACGCGCCTGCAGCCACAACCGTTTACACGGTGACCGGAACAGATGCTAACGGTTGTTTCTCATCGGGCACAGGTACGATCACCGTGAACAACAACCTAAGTGTTACCGCGGGCAGCAACAGTCCTATTTGCGCGGGGTCGGCTCTTACCTTTACAACCAATACCGGGGTATCGTGGAACTGGACGGGTCCAAATGGTTTTTCTTCAACTACGCAGAATCCTTCCATCGCACCGGCCACTACAGCGGCAAGCGGAACTTACTCTTTGACGGCCACGGATGCTTTCGGATGTTTCGGAAGTACCACGGTTCCGGTAACTGTTAACCCCTTACCTACTCCAACCGCGGGCAGTAACGGACCTATTTGTGTGAACCAGAATTTAACGCTCACTTCAAGCGGCGGCACTATTTATTCGTGGAGCGGCCCTAATACTTATTCTTCGGCGCAACAAAACCCATCCATTACCGGGGTT
Source organism: uncultured Flavobacteriaceae bacterium (assembly GCA_964387075.1). Classification (GTDB taxonomy): domain Bacteria; phylum Bacteroidota; class Bacteroidia; order B-17B0; family Aurantibacillaceae; genus PALSA-968. The sequence goes on along the minus strand of CAYLVB010000004.1, from coordinate 185,796 downwards.
GGTATGGCCGCGAATGGAATTTATACTGTAACGGTAACCGACGCCAATAACTGTGTGAATACAGCCACCATAAACGTAATCATAAACCCGCTGCCTGTTGTAACTGCAACCGGTGCCACAGTTTGTGCAAACGGAACCATCAATTTAACTTCAAGTGGCGGCACTGTGTATTCGTGGAACGGACCGGGTTCATTCAATTCTAACCAGCAAAATCCTTCCATTCCGAATGCCACTGTGGGCATGAGCGGTACCTATGTTGTTACTGTAACTGATGCTAATAATTGTTCAAACAGTAATACCGCGCAGGTAACAGTAAATCCTTTGCCTGTGGTTACAGCCAACGGCAACAGCCCGATCTGCGAGGGCGGAACGCTCAACTTATCGTGTAACACAGGCGTAAGTTGGAACTGGACCGGACCCGGAGGGTTTTCTTCTACACAACAAAACCCGCTGGTGATGGGTGTAACATTAACAAACAATGGAACCTATTCGGTAACAGCCAGCGACGCGAATGGCTGCTCCTCACCTGCAACTGTTACTATCATCATCAATCCTTTGCCGGTTCCGGTAGCTTCGAACAACAGTCCGATCTGCGCGGGCGCTGCCTTGAACTTTACCGGTAGCGGTGGAGTGAGTTATGCATGGATTGGGCCGAATAGTTATACGGCCAGTGTACAAAATCCAACCATTGTATCAAGTACTCCAACTATGAGCGGAACTTATACGCTTGTTGTTGTAGATAATAACGGCTGTACCGCAACCACAATAACAACAGTAACTGTGAATACGCTTCCGGTTGTTACTGTAAATTCATCAACCATTTGTTTGAATAGTTCTACAATTCTTACAGCGACCGGCGCTGCCACCTATAGTTGGTCGCCAGGCACAGGATTGAGCGCTACAATAGGCAACGGTATTACTGCCAGCCCAACAAGTACAAGTATTTACCTGGTAACAGGTGTTGACCTGAATGGCTGTGTTGGTACAGCGAATTCCACTGTGCTGGTAAATTCCTTACCTCCTGTTGCCGCAAGTACGACGGCCATTTGTTTGGGACAGACAACAGGCATCCTGACAGCGAGCGGAGCTAATACGTATGTTTGGAATCCGAGCATGGGTTTAAGTGCTTCAACGGGCGCAAGCGTTACAGCCAATCCGGGATCCACAACTTCTTATACGGTTACCGGAACTGACATCAACGGCTGTGTGAACACAGCTACCACCTCAGTTACAGTAAACCCACTACCCATACTGGCCGCAAGTCCGCAGAACTCATCTGGTTGCGCCCCGCTCTGTGTGAACTTTCAAAATACAACGGCGGTTACAGGCAATTGCAGCTGGAACTTTGGTGACGGAAGCACTTCTTCAAGCTGCACGCCCAATCATTGTTTTACAGGTAATGGAACATTCCAGGCGGTGCTGACATTAACGGATGCAAATGGATGTATCGGGACAACAAGTGCTACTGTGAATGTTTACCCCGTTCCGGATGCCGATTTCAACGCGAGTCCGCAACCTACCAGCATACTTGACCCGGTGATCCATTTCGCGGATGCCACTAGCGGCGCGACAATAGCCGGCTGGAGTTGGAGCTTTGGTGACCCGAACAATACTACCTCCACTTCGCAGAACCCGGTTCACGTTTACACGGCCGTAGGAAGCTACGATGTGATCCTCGCCGTTGTTTCAGACAAAGGATGTGTTGACACAACCATTAAGGTGATCAAGATCGACGATGAGTTCATGATCTACGTGCCGAATGCTTTTTCGCCGAACGGAGATGGAACGAACGATGTATTCACCGCCAAAGGGGAGGGCATTAAGAATTACAAGATGTACATTTTCGACCGCTGGGGCAATCTTGCTTTCACAAGCGATGATATTAACAAAGGCTGGGACGGACGCTTTATGGGTAAAGGAGAGGACGTAGTTCAGGAGGATGTATACGTGTGGAAGATCGAATTGAAGAACTACAAGGGTGAGCCCAAGCACTTGAGTGGGATCGTTTCTTTACTGAAATAGCAAGATCCTTTCGTGGATTGATCTTATTTTTGCATGTGGGATTTAAAGAGAACTGGAAGAAATATTCGCCTTACTTCGTGGATGTATGGCAGTACCTGGCGATCATCGTGATCTTTATTGTGGCTGCGATCTTTATTTTATAGGTTGTTTGATCGCGTTAACGCAATTTCCCAAAGATCAAACTTAAGGTTACACCGCCCATGTTCTTATATCCGTTGATATTTCCAAAAAAGGTAAGCCCTAATCCAAAACTATCACCTGTTATAAAGTTCACCTCACCCTGAAGGGCAAGCGCCCCTCCTTCGTGTGTTTCTGTTCTAATATCATAATATGTTCCCCAATTCCTATACATGCTGCCAAGCGTTTTATCCGTAAATTTAAAATACGCCATACCGGCAGACAAAGAGGCCATGAACCAATTTTTTACCCGGTATGTTTGGCCGTATAGAACAGCAATGTCCAAAAAATGATCGTTATATCTTTGCCGGTTCTTTATAAAAAAACCCTGAGAAGCAACCACGTTACCAAGCTGGTTGTTATAGTTCAACCGACAGGATATCTCATGATGCTTTCTTTCATAGGAAAAATCCATTAACGATGACCATCCCATTATCGTTGAGGTTCCACCGCCGATCATGCCACTAAAATAATTGGTTTGAGAAAAAAAGGATAATGGAAACAGGAATAGAAGACAGATTATTTTTAGAAACCTGCGATACACTTTTTACGGAATAAGTCTATTACGGTCAATAAATCCTCCTCCCACCAGATCATTCCCTTCATACATCACGGCACTTTGACCGGGGGCCACACCACTCACTTTTCCATGGAAGACAACATGCAATTTATCTCCTTCCACATTGATGGTAGCCGGCGTACCGGGATCTTTATACCGGATCTTGGTCAAAGCCTGGAAATCGGCAGGCAAGGTGGCGTACTTTATAAGGTTGAAATCCCGGATATACAATTGCTGCTCGTCAAGATCTTCTTTTGTGCCCAGTACAACTGTGTTCGTCTCCGGAACTATGGTCTTTACAAACACCGGTTCGCCCAAAGCGATATCCAATCCTTTACGCTGACCTACGGTATAAAAAGGGTAACCGCGGTGCGTGCCTACCTTCTCGCCCTTAAAAATAAAATCGCCTCCCTCTACTTTCTCTTCCAGTTCGGGCATGCGGTGTTTTAAGAAGGCGCGGTAATCGTTATCAGGAATGAAGCAGATATCGTAACTCTCCGGTTTATTGGCCAGCTCGGCAAAACCATAAGCCTCGGCCATTTTACGGATCTCGGGTTTTGTATATTTTCCCAATGGAAAGATCGTGCGCTTTAAACTTTCCTGCGACAGGCCCCAGAGCACATAAGATTGGTCTTTGTTCAGGTCGAGCCCACGCGAAACAACGTATCTTCCATTCTCTTCTCTCACCTGCGCATAGTGCCCGGTTGCGATGAACTCGCAGTCGAGCATATCAGCGCGTTTGAGCAGCGCTTCCCATTTAATATGCGTATTGCAAAGCACGCAGGGGTTCGGTGTTCTTCCGGCCAGGTACTCCTCCACAAAATTATTGATGATGTAATCGCCAAACTCGCCGCGTATATCCAAAATATAATGCGGGAATCCTAAATTCACCGCCACCTGGCGCGCGTCGTTGATAGAATCCAAACTGCAGCAGCCTGTTTCTTTTTTTGAACTGCCCGAACTTTGGTAATCCCAAGTCTTCATGGTAATGCCAATGACCTCGTAACCCTGCTCGTGCAACATCATTGCCGTTACAGAGCTGTCGATGCCGCCGCTCATAGCCACTAAGACCTTACCTTTACTGCTCATTTTACTTTCTTTCAGAACAAAAGCGTTATTTTTTTGCGCCTTTGGCTGTTTGTGGTTTCTTTGTATCCTTCGTCTCCTTTTTTTCCTCCGTCGCGGTCTTGCCTGCCCGTCCGTTAGGCGGGTTCTTCTTCAGATACTCTTCCATTTCTTTCGGGCCAAGCTGTTTGCCATCTACCCAAACCTCTTTGCTTTTTACCTTTCCGTCCTTTTCCTTAAATATCCAGAAACCTTTTTTGGTTCCCTTATCGTATAGTCCCTTGCTCGCTAAAATGCCATTAGGATAATACCACGCACAGAGTCCATCGTAATTATCATTTACATAAGCTCCCTCGGCTTTTACCAGTTTCTCATCGTAGTACATTTTAAAAGGGCCATTCAGTTTCCCGTTCTTATATACCTTTTCTTCCGAGACCTTTCCTTCCGGGAAGAATATTTTTGAAGGCCCGTCCTTTTTCCCGGCTTTGTATCCTTCCGTGGAGATGATGTTCCCGCGCTCGTCGTAAAAATTCCAGGTAGAGTCCTTTTCTTCGTTCACATATTTGCCTTTTGCCTGGATCTTACCGCTAACAAGATGGAATAATTGCACATAGGCGATCTTGCCATCCTGCCTGAAATCCGTTTTGCTGTGTACGGAATCTGTTTCGGGATAATAATAGGTAAAAAGCCCCTGCGGCTTATTATCCTTGAAGGTTCCTTTATACACGATCTTGCCGGTCTTGGGATCCACCTTTTCCCAATAGCCTTGTTTGCGGCCCTGGGCATCGGTCTTGTTCTCGGCCCTGGTTTGGGCAAAAACAGGAGTTAAAAGAGCAAAAGAAAGGAATATGAGAATTACCTTTTTCATTGGGCAAAGTTACAATAAATATAAGAAAGCCTTACATAAACCATGCCCGGCAGAAAATAAAAAACCCCTCCCGCAAGCGGGAAGGGTCTTTCTATTGATCAAATACTTCTTAGAAGTACAGGTTCAGTTTAACAGAGCCAGAGCCACCGAAAACGTTGAAGTTGTCGTTAGCACCGAAATCCATAGAGCTTGATTTACCGGTTTTAGTGGTAGTTGACTGACCACCAGTACCTGCTGTATTCAATGACTCAGTAACAGTTTCGCCTTCGCCGGTTGTAGTTAAACCAAGGCCAAATCCGAATTCACCACCGATTGACATTTTAGCAAGAACGAAGTATTCAGCTCCGATGAAACCACGCAGACCCAAAGAGATTGTAGAACCGCTTTTGGTAGATAATGTACGTGAACCGCCACCGTTACTTGCACCACCCCATGCTGACCAGTCAGTGGTATTAGGATTGGTAACAGTTGCAGAAAACGCGTTACCGTAAGTATAGGTTTCTTTAGTGCTACCGAAACCGATACCAAATTCACCACCGTAGTAACCTTGTAAACGGGTCTTACCACGACGCATTTCGATACCACCGGCTAACCATACTGCAGGTCCACCTTTTTTATAGGTATCCTCTTTTGTTGCAGGAGGTGTAGCTGTGCTGGTGTTGTCTGTTACGAAAGCCGAATACTTCTTAGAAGAGGTACCCAAAGTAACAGTTCCACGGTAAGCTGTTTTCTCATCGGTAAACATTTTACCTGAGATGGTTACTGGAGTAGTTAAAGAGTTCCAGGAAATGGTTTGTCCACCAGCGTTGAAGTTGCCAATGAAACCTTTTGCATACTGCAGGAATGGAGAAGCGTCAACGCTTAATCCCCAATCGCCAGCCTCCGGAAGGATAGGCTCGCCCTTTTTTGACGTTAAGTCTTGCGCAAAGGCAGTGGTAACACCAAAGGCCATTGCTAAAGCTAATACTGATTTTTTCATGTTTTTTTCTGTTTGGTTTAACATAAGTTTGTTGCGGCAAAGTTACACGTTTATTCTTATGCGTTATTCACAATTAATTTTGTTTTTAACAGGATTTTGTTAATATCGAGCCTGTTAAGCTTTGTTTTTAACCATGGGAACGAACTTATACTTGCCGAGCTCGGTCCTGTCAAAGATCATACCTTCTTTACGGGTGATCACATTCATGGTCTGTTCAGCTCCTTTCCCTATGGGAATCACTAAGATACCTCCAACTTCAAGCTGTTTCAAGAGGTCGTCGGGGGGGTATGGAGCCCCCGCGGTGACGATAATTTTGTTAAAAGGGGCGTGTGCAGGAAGGCCTTTATACCCATCTCCGTAGAAAAAACGGGCCGAATACCCCAATTTTGGCAGAAAAACCTTCGTTTTTTCGTACAGTTTCTGCTGCCTTTCTATGGTAAAGACCCGGGCACCCATTTCCAGCAAAACAGCTGTTTGGTACCCGCAACCCGTCCCTATCTCTAAAACCTTTTCGCCCTTTTTGATCTGAAGTATGTCGGTTTGCATGGCAACGGTGCTGGGATGCGAGATGGTTTGCCCCTCCCCGATCGGGAAGGCCTCATCATCGTAGGCAAAGTTCAAAAAAGCACTGTCCAGGAAGGCATGCCGGGGCACCTTTTCAATGGCGGCTAAAACCTTTTCGTTGGTAAAGCCCTTTTGTTTGAGTAATTCCACTAATTTCTTTCTTTTGCCTTTATGCAAAAAGGTATCCGCTCTGTCCATCATATGCGCACAAATCTATTTAAAATTAACATGGAGGTCTGAATATCTTCGGGGGGTTACTAACAGCTCCCTTTTAATTAAACCCTATTTTGCCGGCCATTATGATACGCGTTGGAATACTTGGAGCAGGACACCTGGGAAAGATACACCTGAAGTTACTGAAAGGAATAAGCGGGCTGGAGATCAGCGGTTTTTATGATGCCGACCCCGCGGTCTCGGCCACGATAGAAAAAGAATTTGGCGCGAAAGCCTTTTCAAGCGCCGAAGAACTGGTGCAGGCCTCCGACGCTGTAGATATCGTTACTCCAACACCCTTTCATTTTTCATACGCCATGGCCGCCATCAAGGCCGGTAAACATATTTTTATTGAAAAACCGGTTACCTTAAATTCGAAGGAAGCCAAAAAACTCCTGCAACTGGCCAATGAAGCCAACATCGTGGCCCACGCGGGCCACGTAGAGCGCTTCAACCCGGCCTTCCTGGCGGCGCGACCGCAAATTGAAAGGCCTGTGTTCATCGATTGCCAGCGCATAGCTACCTGGAACCCGCGCGGCACCGACGTGTCTGTGGTGCTCGACCTGATGGTGCACGACATCGACCTCATTCTGCACCTTGTAAAATCGCCGGTAAAGAAAATTAACGCCACAGGTTCTCCCGTACTTTGTCCAAGCGCTGATATTGCCGAAGCGCGTATCGAATTCGATAACGGATGCGTAGCTACCATCAGCGTAAGCCGCGTGGCTACGCACAATGTACGCAAGATGACCGTCTTCCAGAAGGATAATTATTTCTCGCTCGACCTGCTTGAAAAAACCGCCGTGAGATCTTCGGTTGGCCAGGATGGCGGATCAAAGTTCATAACTCACGAAAAAATTGAGACCAGGCCTGTGAACGCCATTGAACACGAATTGACGCTGTTCGCTGCCGCTATAGGTAAACAGGAGAATGAGGCCGTTACCCTCGATGAAGCTTATAATACCATGAAGGTGGCTGATGAGATACTGGAAGTGATCAAACGCGGGGCGTGAGTGTCTATGCGGTATTTGCTACACGTTGATGCGAAAAAATGGCCGGTTAATCAGCGTTAACGACGTCATCTATAGCGCTTAATTTCTTTTCGTTACAGACACCACGCTCAAAATGAACGATCTTTCCATCCTTATCTAAAATGAAGATCACGGGTTGTTTTACTTCGGCAATTTCCAGTGTTTTCTTGTAGTCTTTCAAACCGCTGGTATAGAACATGAGGTTGGGCCAAAAACCTTTGTCGGTTTGTTCTTTGATCTTTCTTTTGCTTCCCCCTTCAAATACCTGGTTGAGAAGACTGAACTTGGGCATGAGGTAAAAATTCACATCGGCTGAAGCTGCCACACCAAAGGCTTCGTCACCTTCGTGTTTTACAGCATAAGCATTCATTAAAGGATTAAGCCATGTTTGCAGATCTCCCTCCGCGTCTTTATCGAAACACATGCCGATGATGCTGAATTTACCTTTGAGATCCGCCGGTAAGTTCAATGGCTTCTCCGTGAATGTCTCAGCCTGCATGTCGGGGAAGATTTTTCCTTTTCCATATTGCGCATGCAACCTGGTAAAGGAGGCGATCAAAAGTAAGAGTATGATTTTTTTCATGGTTGTGGGTGTTAATTGCTTTCGCGTTCTTCAAAGATAATGCCGTAGTTCTTTAATTCATCCAGCAGGGGCAAATATATTTCTTTTACGATAGGTATCTGCACCCCGCTTAAATTGAACTTACCGGTTAAAAAGTTCTTTACACAGATGGCCAGCGGAAGACCAACGGTCTTAGCCATGGCCGTATGTTCCTGGTCACTTCCCTTAACAACCAAAGAAGATGTAATTCTCTTCGGAAGTCCTGTTCCCTTTACATCTATTTCAAAGAGGTGCTGCATCACGATCATATCCTTATCGTGTTCCTTCAATACCCACTTTTTCTCCAGTAAGTTCTGTAACAATTGTGCCGGACTTCCCTGTTTCATGCCGATCTTGACCTGGTCGAAGAATCCAAGCCAACTTATTTTTTCTATAGCTTCGGGAGTTGCCTCCATCCGCATAAAATCGGCCAGGCGCTGCTTAAGATCACCAACTCCTCTGGGCAAATAAGACGCCAACAATTCGTTATAGGTTAATTTATCCGCGTCATGAATGATATAGCTGTCGTCGGTCAATCCCAACTTCACAAAAATATTCCAGGCGTTGCAATACCCGGGCATGCGCAAGGTACCGCGCAAAAGGGTGTTCGCTTTTTGCAATCCATACGGAATTTGATATCCTAAAGAATCGCGGTTGGCGTACCCTTCAAAAGATCCATGTCCGTCAATATCGATCATCTCCGTTTGCGTAAAAACACGGTTATACGGAATGTATTTTATCTCTCCCCCTTCTAAATAATGCGCAGTTCCCTGTCCCGCTAAAACCACATTACGCGGGTTCCAGGAGAACTTATAGCCCCAGGGATTGTCGTTGCTTTCCGGCGCCACCAATCCGCCGCAAAAAGATTTGAAGGAAGCTACTTCCCCACCTTTTTCGTGCACTTCATCAATGATCTTCATCGCCGAAGCGTGATCGATCCCGGGATCCAATCCGCACTCATTCAATAATAAAATTCCCTTTTTCTTCGCCTCCGCGTCAAGCTCCTTCATTTGATCGGAGACATAACTGGCTGTGGCCAAATGCTTACCCAAAGCCACGCAGTTCTTAGCAACCGGCCCATGCATAAACGCAGGCAACATGGAAATAACAAGGTCTGCCTTCTCAATTTCCGCAATCCTTTGCTGCTCATTCTCAATATCCAGCTGAACCGCTTTGGCATAGGGATTGCTACCTGTCTTTGACTGCGCCAGCTTGAGGTCCATGTCGGCTACGGTAACTTCCCAGTTATTGACTTTTGCGTGACCCACGAGGTAGTCGATCAGGGAAACTGTAGAGCGGCCGGCGCCTATGACCAATATTTTCTTCATATACGATCTTTGCGCCACATCGTGGTGGCCAGGCCACAAAAATAACTTAATTTTGCAAGCATGGTACAACAATATTTTGCGCTTTTGCTAACCCTGTTCGCAGGAAGTATGACTGCACAAAATAATCTCATTGTTCTTACCGAGAAAGGTGATCTTTTTACGCTTTTTGTGAATGACACGAAGATCAACGACAGCGCCCAGAGCGTGGTGAACGCCAAAAAGATCTATGAGGATACCTGCCGCGTAAGATTGGAGTTTGCCGACAAAAATGTTCCCGCCTATAGCGGCAGCTTGTTCCTTACGGTTAGCGGCAAGCCGGTTACGAAGCGCGAGTTCACCTACAGCCTTGTACAGGAAAAAGCAAAACGCGAACTGAAGTTCATTTCCGTGAATTTCATTCAAAGTGATACAACCACCAAACCGCTGCCACCCGAAAAAAAGATCGAGAAGATCTTTATTGACAACGAAAAAAGAGAGGCCGCTGCCGATAAGTTCAACGAAAAATACCCGCCGCCTTCCAATTGCAAAGCAACGATCCCGGATTCTTCTCTCGCCCGCGGCATTCAAGAATTAAAAGGCGAGCACATTGAACTCAACCGCCTGAAAGACGCCAAATGGTTCATCAGCCATAATTGTATCAGCACCCAACAACTCATGAAGGTGATGGATACATTTGGACTCCAAACTTCCAAAGTGAAGATCGCCAAGTTCGCTTTCGATTATATTTCCGATCACCGCAATTTCCTGGAAACCACAGAAGCCGTAAAATTCATGGCTGAAAAGGAAGAATTGAAGAGCTTCTTCAACAAACACATTGAAAAATAATTTACAATGAAAAATCCCTTTCTTGTTCTTGCTTCCGTCTTCGGCGCCACAGGCGTAGCACTCGGAGCGTTGGGAGCACACGCACTGAAAGAAAAAGTGAAAGAAGGCCTGATGACCACCGACCAATTGGCCGGCTGGGACACTGCCAGCAAATATCAATTGCTGCACGCGCTTGTATTACTTTTCGTTTTCTTTTTCCTTCGACAGGATCCATTGAAACTTGTGAAGGTAAGCGGATGGCTTTTCACTTTCGGCATTCTTCTTTTCAGCGGATCGATCTATTGTCTTTCTACGATGGGAATAAGCGGCATGAATTTCCGATTCCTTGGCCCGGTAACTCCGCTTGGCGGAATGCTGATGATAGCGGGCTGGGTGTTGCTTTTAATTCAGGCGCTGAAACAGAACAAAAATTAAAGCGAAAGTATCTCCATCATCTTTAGCATATCGGCGTTCAATTCACGATTGTGCTTGATGGCTTTTTCAAAATGGGTGTAAACAACTTCCTTATTCACAATGCCAACCATTACATTTTTCTTTTCTTTCAACAATCCTTCTACAGCGGCGTATCCCATCGTGCTCGCGTTCACTCTTTCCATGGCTGTGGGAGAACCCCCTCGCTGAATGTGACCCAAAATACTGATGCGTATATCAAATTGAGGGAAATTCCTTCTGATCTCGTCGGCAACTTTATAGGCCCCGCCACTTTCATCGCCCTCGGCCACAATGATTATTTTACTGCCTTTGTCCTTGCGGCTTTTATTCAATCGCTCTACCAGGTTCTTCAGATCATTCTTCGTTTCCGGGATCAAAATAGCCTCCGCTCCCGCTCCAATACCGCTACGTAAGGCGATCAGGCCGGCGTCTCTTCCCATCACTTCCACAATAAAAACCCGGTCGTGACTCTCGGCCGTATCGCGTATCTTATCTACAGCGTCGATCACCGTATTTATTGCTGTGTCGTAGCCTATTGTAAAATCAGTTCCTACCAGGTCATTGTCTATAGTACCCGGACAGCCAATGATCGGGATTCCCGCGACCTTCGAAAGCTCGATGGCCCCTGCGAAAGTTCCGTCACCACCGATCACCACCAGCCCATCGATCTTATGCTTCTTCAGGTTGTCGGCCGCCTTAGCTATTCCTTCCCTGGTTCGGAATCTCTCACTCCTGGCGGTCTTTAAAATGGTGCCGCCGCGCTGAATGATATTGGCCACCGATTTGGGGTTCATTGAAATATGTTCGTCGTTGATCAATCCTTCATACCCATGCCTGAAACCTATCACTTCCAGTTTATGAAACAGGGCTGTGCGCACCACCGCCCGCAGGCAGGCATTCATTCCGGGAGAATCTCCTCCGGAGGTAAGAACTGCGATCTTTTTCATAGGATATGAATTACGAATCTGATACGAATATACGAACAGGAAATCCCAAAAAATGCCTAAAACCTATACATACTAAAACTTTTTAAAACTCTCGCCTTTTTTGACTTCTGACTTCTGATTTTTGACTTATTTTCGCTATTTTAGTCCAAATTTTATATTATGAGCGGCGGGGCCTTGCAAACCTCTAAAGGGTTAAGTTTTGATGAGTTTAAAAAAGCTGTTTTAGAAGATTTTCGTATAGCCAACGAAAGCAGGCAGGCTTCTTTGATGGGACGCAAAGAGGTGTTGACCGGCAAGGCGAAGTTCGGGATCTTTGGAGACGGGAAAGAAGTGGCGCAGATAGCGATGGCCAAGGTTTTTAAACCCGGCGATTTTCGCAGTGGGTATTACCGCGACCAGACCTTTATGATGGCCATTGGCGCGCTTACCCTTGAGCAATACTTTGCCGGATTATACGCCCATACTGATATCAAACACGACCCGATGAGTGCTGGCCGTCAAATGGGCGGGCACTTTGCCACACCTTTCCTGGACGAGAACGGGAACTTTTTAGACCTGGTGAACCGCAAGAACTCTTCGTCGGATATCTCTCCTACAGCCGGGCAAATGCCGCGCTTGCTGGGATTGGCCTATGCATCACATTTCTTCCGCATCAATAAAGATCTTCAGACGAAAGAATTTTCTCACCTCTCAAACAAGGGCAATGAAGTTGCTTTCGGCACTATTGGCGATGCTTCTACTTCCGAAGGCCCTTTCTGGGAGACCATTAACGCGGGGGGAGTATTACAGATACCAATGCTCATTAGCGTGTGGGATGACGGACATGGAATTTCGGTTCCAAAGAAATACCAGACCACCAAAGAAAGCATCAGCGAAGTATTAAGTGGTTTTCAAAGAACAAAAGACAAACGGGGTTACGAGATACTGGTTACCAAAGGATGGAACTACGCGCACCTGATGGAAACCTACGACAAAGCCATTAAAATTTGCCGCGAAGAGCATTGCCCAACGATCGTACACGTAGAAGAAGTTACGCAGCCGCAGGGTCACTCCACTTCAGGCAGCCACGAACGCTACAAGAGCAAAGAACGTTTGCAGTGGGAGCTGGATTTTGACTGCATCAAGCAGATGCGCGAGTGGATCCTGCAGAACGCGCTTTCTACGGAAGAGGTGCTGAATAAAATTGAAGAGGATGCGAAAACCGCCGTGCTTGAAGCCAAGAACGCGGCGTGGAAAGCTTACCTCGAGCCTATCAAAAAAGAAGTTGCGGAAGTGAATGCGCTTATTGCAGCATTGGAACAAAGCAGTGTAAAAGGAAGTTTCATTACACCCATTAAGAACGAATTAAACTCCCAGAAAGACCCGATCCGCAAGGACATCCATACGGCGGTGAAAAAAGTGCTGCGACTTACCAAAACAGAAGATATCAGTGCGCGCCATCAATTGAATGATTGGCTTAAGCTTTCGAATATCGAAAATGAGGAACGTTACAGTTCCACATTGATGTCGAATACCGCAGTTAAGGTTAGCCCGGTTGCCGTTGAATACAGTGAAGACAACAAGACCTGCGACGGCCGCGAGGTGTTGCGTGATAATTTTGATGCTATTCTCGAGAAATACCCGCAAAGCATGGTGTTTGGCGAGGACTCGGGCAAGATCGGTGGCGTAAACCAGGGATTGGAAGGCTTGCAGAAAAAATATGGAGAGCATCGCGTTTTTGACACCGGCATTCGTGAGTGTACCATCATGGGCCAGGCCATAGGGTTAGCCATGCGCGGGTTGCGCCCCATTTGCGAGATACAGTACCTGGATTATTTATTATACGCGCTGCAGATCATGAGTGATGACCTTGCCACCGTTCAGTGGAGGACCAAAGGGCAGCAAAAGGCTCCTGTGATCATTCGCACGCGAGGGCATCGTTTGGAGGGCGTTTGGCATAGCGGATCGCCTATGGGAATGATCCTGGGTTCCTGCCGGGGTATTAATATTTGTGTGCCCCGCAACATGACAAAGGCCGCAGGCTTTTACAATACATTACTGGAGGCTGACGAACCTGCATTGGTCATTGAACCATTGAATTCGTACCGTTTAAAAGAACAGCAACCCATGAACTGGGGTAAGTTCAAAACACCGCTCGGCATCCCTGAAACAGTTAGTGAGGGCAGCGACGTTACTTTGGTTACATACGGAGCCTGCGTAAGAATTGCCCAGGACGCCGCGCGCCTGTTGGCAGAACACGATATTTCGGTTGAAATTATCGATGTGCAAACTCTCTTACCCTTTGATATACACCACCATATTGTTGAATCGGTTAAGAAGACCAGTCGCCTGGTTGTTTTCGATGAAGATGTCCCCGGAGGCGCTTCGGCATACTTATTGCAACAGGTAATGGAAGTACAGGGCGCTTACAAATACCTGGATGCAGAACCGGTCACGATCGCCTCTAAAGAGCATCGCCCGGCCTATGGAAGCGATGGTGATTATTTCAGCAAGCCAAGTGTTGATGATGTGTTTGACGCTATATACAAATTAATGAGTGAAAGTGATCCCGCAAGGTATCCCGATATCTATTAAAAAAGATTAGTATTTTTGAATGGCTATTTGCCAAATCTTACATAAATGAAAATTAACCCGGTTATGATAAAAAGATTCCTTTTGATATTGATCCTCTTTGTTGCACCCTTAGCGGTCTTCTGCCAGGAAGAAGAAACGGAAGAAGACGAAAAGAAGATGGTTCGCGAAGTGATCCCGGTGATGGTCGACAAAAAGAAATTTGCCCCGCCTGTAGTTCACGCTCCTGAAACGGGAGGAAAGAAAGGAAAGAAAAAGAAACCCGTAGAACCTGTGGAAGCAGCGCCTGATACCGGTAACCCCATGATGCCGGCTCCTATCAGCGAAATAACCAAGCGCGCACAGAACTGGTACAAAACGAAACACGCGAAGTACAAAAAGACGGGAGGAGGAGCAGCCGGAAGCAATATTACCTGCACGGCAGTATTTCCCTACAAACAAAAGATATTAAATCCCGAGAATGCGGTTGACGGGCAGATCACAATGGACGTGATCGTAGAAGCCAAGGAAGGAAAATACCGCTATACCATCAAGAACATCAAGCACAAAGCCAATAAAGAAGGTATGAGCGGCGGAGATATCTACCTGCAGGTTCCTGAAGCCGGTTCCATGAAGATCACCGAACAGACCTGGAAACACATTCGCTCAGCCGCCTATGCGAACATAGCCATCGTGCAAGATGAGCTGAAAGCGAAGATGAAAGAGGATGGTGACAAAAAGAAAGATGAGTGGTAGGAACAGGGAGTATAGAGTATACTTTAATTTCCGTCACCAATAATTTTCACAACAATTCCGGCCATTTCCTTATTTAGTTTAAGTTGACAGGATAAACGTGAAGTGTCCGTAATATTAGGCAACGTATCCAGCATCGCGTATTCATCATCACTGATCGGGTTAAGATCAGCAAAACCTTTTACCACGGAAACATGACAGGTTGCGCACAGTGCCATTCCTCCGCAGGTGGCGAGGATATCGTATTCATTCCCTTTCAGGAATTCCATTAAACTTAATCCCATGTCTGTTGGGGCAACCAGGTCGGTTTGCGTTCCGTCTGGATTTTCTACGTGTATAGTGATATCGCTCATAAGATCACAAAATTAATGCTCCTTTACAAGGAAGCCTAATTTTTTTAGCTCTTCCCAAAAATGTGGAAATGATTTTTCTACCACGGACGGGTTCTCTATTCTTAAAGGGCTTTTCAAAGCAAGCGGCGCAAAGCTCATTGCCATGCGATGGTCGTTATAAGTTAAAAGTTCAAAGTCAAAGGTCAGAAGGCGATCGAACTTGATATGCACAGAATTACGGGTTGCATGAACAATTGCACCGGCTTTCTCCAATTCAGTTTTAATTGCTGATATCCTATCGGTTTCTTTTATCGACAAAGTTTGAAGACCTGTAAGATCTGCCGCTATTCCTTTTGCCGCGCAACATACCGCTAGTGTTTGAGCGATATCCGGGCATTTAATAAAATCGTAACTGAATTTTTTATCAATTTCGCCAACCTTCCGCAGCACCACCCCGTCCTTCGAAAACTCAGTGGTCACGCCCAATGGTTCAAAGATCCGGTGACAAACGCTGTCGCCCTGCAGGCTCTTTTTCCACAGGTAGGGCATGCGGATCTCGCCCTCTTTTGCCTGGGAAAGAATACTATAAAAATAGGAAGCGCCGCTCCAGTCGCTCTCCACAAAAACTTCTTCTTTGGGCCTCAGGTAATTTTTATTCTCTACGATTATTGTATTCCCTTTCCATTCGTGATCAAGTCCCCACTGCTTCATGAGATCGAGGGTCATTTGCACGTAGGGTACAGAAACCAGTTCGTTCTTAATGAAAAGGTGCAAGGGTTGTTTGTAAAGAGGCGCGATCATTAAAAGTGCCGAGAGAAATTGCGAGCTCACGCTTCCGTCTATCTCCACCTTTCCGCCTTCCAGTCTTTTGCCTTTTATGCGCAATGGAGGATATCCTGCCTTTTCTTCGTAAGAAATATCCGCGCCAAGTTTTTTGAGGACCGCTACAAGCGCGCCAATGGGTCTTTGCTTCATTCTTTCCGCCCCGGTCAGTATCCACTCACCTTCCAGGCAGCTTAAGTACGCGGTGAGGAACCTCATCACGGTGCCGGCATCATGCACATCGGCGGTTTTGTTCCTGGAAAGATCGCATAAGATCCCGTTCAGGACCTGCGTATCGCGGGCATTGGAAAGATTGTGTATCTCAAGATCTGTGAACCCGGCCACCGCACGCATCAAAAGCAAACGGTTGGCAATGCTTTTGGAAGCCGGAAGTGTTACGATCCCGTTGACAACTCCCGAAGGATGCGAAACCTCAACCTTTTTCATTTGAGCAGGTTATTATAGAGCAGGAAAGCTTCTTTAAACTCTTCAGGCGTAGCAGGTACATTAATGATGGCCTTACCTGGCTTTTCTATGAGAGCGAAGCTCAGTTTACCACTTTGGTTCTTTTTATCCTGCTTGGCCAGTTTCAGAAAAGCGTTGATCTCTTCCTTACTGAATTTCTTCAGTACAAAATGTTCTTTCAGGAACAGAAAAGCTTTCATAGCTGCTTTAGCCTCCGTACGCTTCAATTGTTTTCCCAAACAAAGTTCAACAGCCATACCCATCGCTATCGCTTCACCATGTAATAAATTCTTGTTCTTCTTCAAAAAATAAGATTCTATAGCATGGCCGGCAGTATGGCCAAAGTTCAAAGCCTTACGAAGGTTCTTTTCATTGGGATCCTTGATAACGATCTCATTCTTTACCCGCACAGAGGCGCGCAGGAAAGGAGAAAGTCCGTAGAGAGGTAATTTTTTCAGCTTCTGGAACTTTCTCCACAAGCGTGCGTCACCTATCAAAGCGGCCTTCACTACCTCAGCGAGGCCATTTTCTATCTGCCGGTCGCCAAGCGAATCCAGGAAATCTTCGTATATAAAAACACCCTCCGGCTGCGTGATGCTGCCAATGATATTCTTGTATCCTTTAAAATCAATGCCGGTTTTGCCTCCTACAGAGGCATCAGCCATCGCCAGGAGCGTAGTTGGCACGTGAACAAAATGAATTCCTCTTTTAAATGTACTCGCCGCAAAACCACCCAGGTCGCAAACCACCCCACCACCCAAACAGATCAGCAATGACTGGCGATCGGCCCCGTTGGAGACCAGGAAATTCCAGCAGGCCGATAAAGTGACAAGCGTTTTGTTCTTTTCGCACGCCGGCATCGTTAAAATATGAGCGCCATGGAGAGAGGTATGCTCGAGGAACTGTGGAAGACAATGTTTACGCGTGTTCTTGTCGCAAAGAATAAAGACCGATGAGAACAAATGCTCTTGCATGAACTCCTCGAAGTATGAGAAGAACTCATCCTCAAAATACACATTATACCCGGCCGATCTAAGTTGCATATCGGTATCAAAAGTACGTAAAATTGAATCATA
Source organism: uncultured Flavobacteriaceae bacterium (assembly GCA_964387075.1). GTDB lineage: Bacteria > Bacteroidota > Bacteroidia > B-17B0 > Aurantibacillaceae > PALSA-968. The sequence continues at coordinate 168,187 of CAYLVB010000004.1, read as the reverse complement.
CGAAACTAACCTTTTTTGTATCTTTGCCACCCTCATGATCTCGTTCGATAATACTGAAAAAGCATTCATTTCCAAGTCTGACAAAGACCTGAAACGTTCGTACCGTCTTTTCAAGATCATCGGCAATCCAACTTTCGTAAAACTCGGCGGCCTTTTAACTCCTTTGGCGCTTAAACTGCATTTGCCGATCAAAGGAATTATCAAAAATACGATCTATAAGCAGTTTGTTGGTGGAGAAACTATTGAAGACTGTAACAAGACCATTGCCGAACTAGGCAAATATAATATCGGAACCATTTTAGATTACTCGGTAGAAGGAAAAGAATCAGAAACTGATTTCGAAGCGTGCTGCAAAGAGACCATAGAGACCATTCATCGTGCAAAAGGAGATAAGCATATTCCTTTTTGCGTTTTTAAAGTTACGGGCCTCGCACGGTTCGATCTTTTAGTGAAAGTTAGCGCGAAAGAGAACTTATCCGCCCAAGAGAAGAACGAATGGGAGCGTGTAAGAGAAAGAGTAAGTAAAATATGTACCGAAGCCAACACCAATGATAAACCCATTTTCTTCGACGCAGAAGAAAGCTGGATACAGCAGGCCATTGATGATCTTTGCAACGAGAACAAGGCGAAGTTCAATAAAGCTAAAGCGATCGTTTACAACACCTACCAGATGTATCGTCACGACCGCTTTTTGTACCTGGAAGAATGCATCAGGCATGCCAATGTGAATAATTACCACATTGGCGCCAAACTGGTTCGGGGCGCATACATGGAAAAAGAAAGAAAGCGTGCGAAAGAACTGGGTTACCCCTCTCCCATTCAGCCGAACAAAGAAAGCAGCGATAAAGATTACGATCTTGCCTTAGAACTTTGCGTGAAGAACCTTGCGCATGTGAGCATTTGCGCCGGTACGCATAACGAAAAAAGCAGTTTGCATTTGGTGAGTCTGATGGCCAAAGAAAACATAGCGCCTTCCGACAAACGCGTTTACTTTTCGCAATTGCTGGGCATGAGCGATCATATTTCTTACAATCTCTCGCTGGCCGGGTATAATGTAGCCAAATACGTCCCCTATGGCCCGGTCAAAGAGGTATTGCCCTATTTACTGCGTCGCGCGGCCGAGAATACCTCGGTTAAAGGGCAAACAGGGCGCGAATTAGCATTGATTATCAAAGAGAAAGCTAGAAGAAAGGCCTAACACATCATGGTTAAAAAAGCTGCCTTAAAAAATGAAGATCGTGTTTACCGAAGCGGAGATAGCACGTTATCTAAGTACCTTTAATTTGCTTAATTAAAAATGAAACAAAAATTACCTTCCATTCTATTCAAGCTCATTGTGCTTTCCTTTCTGGTTTACCTGTATCATTTCAAAGACACCCTCAGCCTGGGCGTACTCAGGATCGCGATCATTGTTTTTTCTTTCCTGGTGCTCTCGCAATTATTTCATATTACAGTTATTAAAGGGACACTTGGAAATAGATGGAAGAACGCCTTTCTGCTGCTTTATATACTGGTGCTGTTTTGCGTGGTATGCGAACTTTATTTTACCCGCTTTAGCAAAAGTGGCGGCATCACCCAGTCGCTTGCATCCAATAACTGGTTTGAAAAATACTGGCGCGTGAACGAATTCGGATACCGTGACATCCAGGTGGACACACTTGAAAAAAAGAAAAAGATCTTTTTTATGGGAGATTCCTTTACTGCAGGGTCTGGTACTGAGTGGACCATGGACCGGTTCAGCAATGTATTTGCAAAAAACGCCAAAGAATATAGAATGTACAATTTAGGGGTTTGCGGATCTGATACGCGCGATGAATTCAAACGGCTTAAAGAATTTCCCCTTAAACCGGATGTACTGGTATGGCAGTATTTCGGTAACGACATGGAAGGAGTTCTGAAGGCAAACAAGATTGATCCTCCTGGCTGCAAACCTTACCAGGATGTACCTGGGTTCTTGGAACCATTGGTTCTAAACTCTTACTTCTTTAATTATATCTACTGGCAAACTCCACACTCGTATCTAAAACCATTCCTGGGTTACCTTACAGAGGGGTACAAGAACAACAAAGTATTCGCTCAGCACCTGGAGGATCTTAAGCAGGTAAGTGATTATTGCCGCGCTAATGACATTAAACTTATCGTCATTATTTTTCCCTATTTGCAGGACCTCGAAGGAAGCAATATTTACGTTCCGCGTATACAGAGCTTCTTTGAAAAACAAAGAGTTCCGGTGCTGAATATTGTCCCGCTGGTACGCAACATGCCCGTAAGAGAACGTATCGTTAACAGCTTCGATCTACATCCCAGCGTAAAGGTAAATCATCTCGCGGGAGAGGCCCTCTACCTCGTTTGCAAAAAGAACAAGATCATTAACTAACTCCGCGCATCGACGCTATACGGTCCAATTAATGGATAGCAATTTTTGACGGGCAGACAGGAAAGTTCAGCACTATTTACTACGCCGGGCGGCCGAAAACACCTCGGTTAAGGGGCACAATATTCTCGAATAATCATTGATTATCAAGTAGAAAGCTTGAAGAAAGGCCGAACGCGTTATGGTTAAAAAAGGAGCTAAAAAACCCAGGGGTGTATTTGTATTTTACGCGATATTGAGTAACTTTGTTACTCAATCATGATCGAAACGCTTATATCTTCCAAGACCCGCGTAAAACTGCTGATGAAGTTCTTTTTGAACAGCAGTACTACTGCATATCTACGCAGCCTGGAAGAGGAATTCGGCGAATCAACAAACGGAATAAGACTGGAACTGAACAAGTTCGAGAAAGCCGGCTTCATCGATTCGGAGACGCAAGGCAACAAAAAAGTATTCAAGGCAAACACCAAACACCCTCTTTTCAAAGACATCAACCGCATCATTCTGAAAATGGTAGGCCTAAATCATGTGGTGGATTACATCATTCAACGCATCGGCGACCTCCACAAGGTTTACCTGGTAGGAAAACTCGCGAATGGCCAAAATACTGAGATCATAGATATTGTATTGGTAGGAAACAACATCAATACCACTTTCCTCCTGGAACAGATCCAGAAGGCTGAGCAGAAAATTGATAAGAAGATACGCTACGTACTTTATAGCGTAGACGAATTTGATATTAAGAAAATTAAAGAGCCCGGCATGCATCCACTCCTCTTGTGGAGCAAGTAAGGCCCTTTTTACAAAATGAAATTGCCTACTCGGATATCCAATGGGACTGAGGAGGCGAAGCTTTGAAAAGAATGCCAACAGCAGAAACAAATACAAAGAAATGGCACGCGCTCTACGTGGCCTCGCGGCAGGAAAAGAACGCCGGCCGTTTGCTGGTAGAGAAAGGCATTGAAAGTTACGTGCCTCTGGTAAAAACCATGCGTCAATGGAGCGATCGTAAAAAAATGGTTGAATTCCCTTTAATGAATGGTTATGTTTTCGTGCAGATAACGGCGACAGATAAAGAAAAGGTATTACAGACAAAAGGAGTGGTGAGTTTTGTGAGATCAGAAGGAAGAACAGCGGTGGTAAGGCCCGATGAGATCGAACGCCTGAAACAACTCGTGGAGTTGGGCTATCATATGGAGGCTTTCGGCATAGAAAGAAATTATAAAGAAGGAGAAAAAGTGAAGATCACGTCGGGCGCCCTGAAAGGAGTGGAAGGTTTTGTGACCGAAAGCAAAGAGGGAAGGTCGATCACCATCATTCTTGAAAGCATCGGGCAGGGAATTCGCGTGAAATTGCCTAAGAACATCTTAAAACCGGCCGCCTGAGAGCTATCCGGCAGCCTTGAACCTTACGTAAAAAAAAGCTACTTTTGAAAACCAAAAAAACATGAAAGAAAAACTACAGAACCTCTTCAAAAACAAGTATCTGCGCTTTTTTCTGCCGCTCCTGCTTCTATTGCTCCTGCTGGGTTTTGAATCTGTTTTCGATCGGGTAGCCGGAGATGGTGATGGCATCATCTCCTTCCCTATCTTCGTTAAGTTCAAGTATGTTTTTAAGCTTATAGCCATTGGCTGGATCATTATAAACGTTGCCGTAGTTTCTGCACGTAACCGCGATCTTTTGTTAAAGAACCCGAAACTGGGTAAATTCTTCCGTAACAAATGGCTACGCTTCTTCCTTCCATTCATCCTCATGGCCATCATCTATATCATCGAGAGGTCCTTCAACATCATCATCGCCGATGGTTACGGTAAGATCGTTGTGTTTTTGCTTTGGATCATTTACAACCTGCTCACCATTGTCTTCCGGATGACGTGGAAGGTAGCCCTCTTCAATCTCGCTTTCGTGATGGTGATCTTTTATGTATTTAACCTTTTCCTCAAAAAACAAGATCCCTTCCTGAACGGCGTGTTCGACTCCAATTATTATTACGGCAACCTGATCAAATACGAGAACTCCATCACCCCTCCAAAGGGTTTCGACAAAGAGAACTTCCAGACCTGGGGCAAACTTGTGGTGCGCAACAAATACGGTTTTCGTGACGATCCAATTACTCCCAAACCCAAAGGCGTTTTCCGGGTGATGGTATTAGGCGATTCATTTACCTGGGGAGCCGGGCTCGCAGAGAACGAAAAATATACCAGCGTACTGGATTCATTGCTGAAAGATTACTTCAAAGGACAACAAATTGAAGTGGTGAATTGCGCGCTGTCAGGATCACCTACTATTACAGAGCGGGATATTTTACGTCAATTGAAAGACACCGTTTCTCCCGACCTTGTTATTGTAGGCTATTGCCTGAACGATCCTCAGCCCAAAGGAGAGGACTGGAGCGTGGAAAAAGAAGCCTTTGAGAAAAAATGGACACCGCTGCTTACCCAGATCCAAAAAGATTTTTCTTTTTTCCACCTGAATTACATTGGCGATGCGATCAAAAAGGCGGTTTACAACATGGCAACCAAATACGCCGACCTTCCTACCTGGGAAGAAGCACTAGGCCGCGCTTATGATCCTAAGTCAAAACAATGGGCAGATTTCCGCCAGGCATTGAAAGATATCAAAAACATGTCTGATTCCATGGGTTGCCCTAAACCTATCATCGGCATTTTCAACCAGGTGGCTACCATCGATTATCACAATAAACTAAGCGAGGCCGAACAAGCCAAATTGAAATTACGTTTAGGATGGCTGAAACAAGTGTACGATACAGGTATTGAATTCGGTTATGAGACCATTGATTACCTGCCGCTGATGGAAAAAGAAGTGGAAGCTAAACGCATCACTCCCGCAAACTCCATCGTAAACCCGCTGGATGGCCACCCCAGCGCATACTTAGACCGAATTTACGCGTTCGAATTCTTTGAGCGTGCGAAGCCTCTCATACAAAGTAAACTTAACCAGGTTCAACCCGAAGAACAGAAAAAATGAATATACTAGGAGTTTCCGCATTTTACCACGATTCTGCCGCTTCTATCGTGCAGGATGGAGTAATTACTGCCGCCGCGCAGGAAGAACGCTTTACGCGTAAAAAACACGATGATGGCTTCCCGGTCAAAGCCATACAATATTGCCTGAAGGAAACAGGTTTAACGATCGATCAGCTCGACGCCATCGTTTTCTACGACAAACCACTTTTGAAATTTGAACGCTTACTGGAAACCTATTACGCCTACGCACCAAAAGGTATCCGTTCGTTCATCATGGCCATTCCTATCTGGTTAAAGGATAAAATGTTCCTCAAAAAACTGATCCGTGATGAATTAGCGAAAGTAGAGGCCTACGATAAAAGCAAACTGAAATTACTTTTCCCTGAGCATCACTTATCGCACACAGCCAGCGCTTTCTATCCATCACCTTTTGAAGAGTCGGCTGTTCTTACAATTGATGGCGTTGGAGAATGGGCAACTGCCTCTATCTGCCACGGAAAAGGAAAAGACATCACCATTTTAAAAGAACTACGCTTCCCACACTCGCTCGGGCTTTTATATTCTGCTTTTACGTATTACACAGGCTTCCGTGTTAATTCGGGCGAATACAAACTGATGGGACTTGCGCCCTATGGCGATCCTACCAGCGAGAAAACAAAAAAGTACATTGAGCTCATCAAGAATGAACTGATCGAGATCAAAGACGACGGAAGCATTTGGCTGAACCAAAAGTACTTTAACTACGCCGTTGGTCTTCGCATGGCCCGTGACGATAAATGGAATGAGCTCTTTGGTTTCCCGCGCCGCGAATCTGAATCTGAATTGCAGCAGCACCATTGCGATTTCGGCCTGGCGATACAGGTTGTTACGGAAGAGATCGTGATAAAAATGGCAAAGGAAGCAAAACGCCTTACCGGCTCAAAGAATCTTTGTCTCGCAGGTGGAGTGGCGCTCAATTGCGTGGCTAACGGAAAATTGCAAAAAGAGAAGATATTCGATAATATTTTTATTCAACCCGCCGCCGGCGACGCGGGCGGAGCACCCGGAGCAGCCCTGGCTGCCTACCACATCTATTATAAAAAAGACCGCGTGATACCAAATGCCATGGACGGCATGAGCGGCTCCTACCTGGGCCCCGAGTTTACCGACCAAGACATTAAACAAACCGCCAAAAAATACAAAGCGCACTACACGTATTACAACGACTACAACGACCTGGCAAAAGAAACAGCCAAGCTATTGGATGAAGGCAATGTGATCGGCTGGTTCCAGGGAAAAATGGAATTCGGGCCGCGCGCTTTAGGTAACCGCAGTATCATTGGCGACGCGCGTAACGAAGAAATGCAGAAGAAGCTCAACCTGAAGATCAAGTACAGGGAAAGTTTCCGTCCCTTTGCCCCTTCCGTTCTTGCCGAAGACGTGAAAGAGTATTTCGATATCGACAGCACCTCGCCTTACATGCTTATTGTACAACCGGTAATACAATCAAGAAGGTTGCCGCTGCCGGCTAACTACTCTTCACTTCCTTTAAAGGAGAAGCTGTATTACAAACGTTCTGATCTCCCATCTATCACTCACATTGATTTTTCGGCGCGTGTGCAGACCATCCACAAGGAGACCAACGAAAAATACTGGACACTGATCAACGAGTTTAAAAAGCGTACCGGTTACGGGGTTATCGTGAACACCAGCTTCAACGTACGTGGCGAGCCTATCGTTTGTACCCCCGAAGACGCTTATAAATGCTTAATGCGTACCGAGATGGATTACCTGGTGGTAGGAAATTACATCTTCAACAAAAAAACACAACCCGAGTGGCTTGAAAAAGACAACTGGAAAGAAGAATATCAATTAGATTAATCATAAACCCTAAAAACCCAAGATCATGGATTTTTTAAAAGACCTGTGGAACTTCATGAAAGCCCGTAAAAAATGGTGGCTTTTCCCAATGGTAGTTATCCTGTTGTTACTCGGATTACTTATTGTAGTAGGCGGCACATCGGCTGTAGCTCCATTCATTTATTCATTGTTTTAAACTTAACAAAATGACAAGAGAAAAACGACTAGAGTCGATGCTCATCATCGCGGCCGGTTTCATCGTGCTGTTCCTGATCTTTAAGCTCAAATGGATGCTTATTGTGTCATTGGCAGTAGCGGTGCTTGGCGCCATGAGCAAACTCGCAACAGAGGGCATCACCTGGGTATGGTTCAAAATAGCGGAGATACTCGGATGGATCAACTCCCGCATCCTGCTGGGAATTATCTTCTTCCTGTTCCTCTTCCCTATTTCATTGATCATGCGTGCGCTTAACAAGATCACCATCAAAATGAAAAAGCAGAAGGATACCTATTATTCTGAACGCAACCACACCTACACCACCGAAGACCTGGAGAATTCCTGGTAGTGTTAAGAGCGGCATTCGTGCCGCTTTATTTACCGTATTTAAATGAACGTGAAAGACAACGAACACTGGGATATTAATATCACACCAAAAGCTCATCCCTTTCAGTTTGGTTTCAGGGAGGTTTGGGGTTACCGCGACCTTATCATTTTGTTCGTAAAACGCGACCTGATCGCAAGCTACAAACAAACTGTTTTGGGTCCGCTATGGTACTTCATACAACCCGCACTAACTGGCCTTATTTATTTTTTCTTGTACGGAAGTCTCGCCAATATTCCCACCCCGGTGCCTAAAATGGTATACTACACCGGGGGACTTGTGATCTGGAATTATTTTGCCGACTGTCTCAATATCACCAGTAATGTATTTGCCAACAATGCAACACTTTTTGGCAAGGTTTTCTTTCCAAGGCTGATCGTACCTATTTCTTCTGTTTTCTCTTGTTTGCTTAAATTCTTTATCCAGTTCCTCCTGTTCCTGGTGTTCTGGTTCTATTACAGATTTTCGGGAATCGGGACAGGCCTCCACACCAGCGTAAATCTCTTGCTCTTTCCAGTGATCGTACTTGAAGTGGGGCTTTTAGGCATGAGCTTTGGTTTACTCCTCTCAGCCCTGACAACCAAGTACCGCGACCTGCGCAACCTGATCTCCTACGGTTTACAGTTCGGACTTATTTCTACACCCATCATTTACTCGCTCACCTGGATGAAAGAGAAATTTCCTTTGTTCTATGATCTTTCGCTGCTTAATCCAATGACCTCGATCATCGAAACCTTCCGCTCTTGTTTCTGGGCTACCGAATTGAGCGCCTTTATGCTCTTTTACCCGCTAATTTTTCTTGTCGTACTTTTCTTCTTCTCATTGATCGTTTTCAATAAAGTTGAAAAAACATTCTTAGACTCTGTTTAATGAGCACGGTTATCCAAGTAGAGAATATCAGTAAGCTGTACCAACTGAAAGATGTTGGGATCGGCACTTTTAAAAGTGACGTGCAGCGCTGGTGGGCGGGAGTTCGGGGAAAGGAAGACCCCGCGATGAAGCTGGCCGAGACCAACGACCGGGCGCAGGCAGGTACAACCGATTTCGTGTGGGCCCTCAAGGATATCAATTTTGAATTGAAACAGGGTGAGGTGTTGGGCGTTCTCGGTAAGAATGGCTCTGGAAAATCAACGCTCTTTAAAATATTATCCCGCGTGGCGGCACCCACAACCGGCCACGTGAGGATGAAAGGTCGGTTAGCCAGCCTCTTGGAAGTAGGAACCGGCTTTCATCCCGATTTTTCCGGCAAGGAAAATATTTTCATGAATGGCGCCATACTGGGTATGACCAAAAGCGAGATCAAAAGCAAATACGACGAGATCGTTGAGTTCAGCGGCATCGGGAGGTATATTGATTCGCCTGTGAAACGCTATTCCTCGGGCATGTATGTGCGTCTTGCCTTCGCGGTTGCCGCGCATTTGGAATCCGAGATCCTGATCGTTGACGAGGTATTGGCTGTGGGCGATATCGAGTTCCAGAAAAAATGCCTCGGCAAAATGAAAGACGTAAGCGGGGCCGGCCGCACGGTATTATTTGTGAGCCACAGCCCTGATTCTGTCAGGAAGCTTACAGAAACCTGCTTATTACTTGAGAACGGCCAGGCAAAAGCTTACGGAGCCACCGAGGACGTAATGAAGGTATATATGCCCCGGGAAGAAGTGAAACCATTTCTTGAATTTGGCGATAAAGAATCGGCTCTTGGCAATGAATACATTCGCATCAAGCACATTCACGTGAACAATAAAAGCGCAGAAGCTGATCTTGACGAAGACACCATCGTAGAGGTTGCTTTCTGGAACGACAGCGGGCTGGATGAGATGGTGGTTGGTTTTGATCTTTACCACGAAAGCGGTAACCTTGTGTTTGGCACTGGCGATCATTTTAAAGTTGGAAAAGGGGTGAACAAACTGCAATGCCGCATTCCCGCCAATTACCTGAATACTGAAAGCTACACGATCAACCTCATGTTCTTCAGCCCATCCTTTACCGCGCTCTTCCTTCGACCCGAGATCATCGGCTTCAAAATAAAAGAAAAACCGCGCACAAGCGGTTTCACCGGGAAGATCAATGGCGTAGTACGGCCCAAATTTAAGTGGCAAACGGTATAAAAATGCGGTCTCTTATCATCACCCAGTCAAACTACATTCCGTGGAAAGGGTTCTTTGACGGCATCAACATGGTGGATGAGATCATTTTGTACGACGATATGCAGTTCACCCGCCGGGACTGGAGGAACCGCAACCTCATTAAAACCAAGGATGGGCTTAAATGGCTCACCATTCCTGTTGAGGTCAAGGGAAAATATCTTCAAAAGATCAATGAAACAAAGATATCCGACAAGAGCTGGGCACAGCAACATTGGAGCACCATCTTACACAACTACGCCAAGGCTCCTTACTTCAAGGAATTAAAACCTTTTTTTGAAACGCTATACCGCAAAGCAGGCGAAGAAAGCGAACTCAGCCGGGTGAACTACCTGTTCATTCATGCTATCTGTGAACTGCTTAGCATAAAAACAAACATTCTCTGGTCGCACGATCTTGAACTTGTTGAAGGAAAGACCGAAAGACTGGTTGACCTTTGCGAAAAAAGAAACGCTACCGATTATTACTCGGGGCCTGCAGCCAAAGATTATATGGACGAAACCCTTTTTGATCAAAAGAACATCAAAGTGCATTATTTCGATTACAGCAATTACCCGGTTTATACCCAGCAGTTCCCTCCTTTTGAACACGGAGTGAGTATCATCGATCTTCTATTGAACGAAGGTACCGGTTGCACAAAATTCATGAAAAGTTTCAGTCATGCCAGCGCATAAGAACATACTCGACACGGTAAATTCTTATTACACCCAAAAAGTAAAGAATCACGGGGCCACCCCGCAAGGAGTTGATTGGAACGGCGAGCGATCCCAATTCATCCGTTTTGAGCAACTGACAAAGAACCTGCTGACCGATAAAGATGCGGCCACTGTTCTGGATTATGGGTGTGGATACGGATCACTGATCAAATTCCTGGAAACAAGGAAAGATAATTTCACCTATACCGGTTTCGATATTTCTGAATCCATGCTCAAAGAGGCTGTAGGATTATACGGAAAAGAAAAATACACCTGGATCAATTCGATCGATACGGCCATTCAATACGACTATGTGTTCCTGAGCGGCATTTTCAATGTTAAGCTGGATACACCGGAAACCGAGTGGATCGACTATATAAAAAATTGTCTTGCGCTTATCGATAAGGTTGCAAAAAAAGAATTCAGCTTCAACATCCTTACCTCCTACTCGGATAAGGAATACATGAAAGATCACCTGTATTACGCTTCACCCGAATTTTGGTTCGGGTATTGTAAAAAGGAGTTCTCTAAACAAGTAGTGCTTAACCACGGTTATCCTTTGTATGAATTCACCATTCAAGTGATCAAATCATGAAAAAAGAAAAACTGGTCATTTTCGGGACCGGCGATATAGCGCAGATCGCCAATTACTATTTCGAAACAGATTCTGAATACGAAGTGGTTGCTTTTTGCGTGGACAGGGAATTCCTCAACGGCAGCTCTTTTGAGAACAAACCCTTATTGGCATTTGAAGACGTTGAAAAAAACTATCCGGCGACCTCGCATAAAATGTTCATCGCGCTTAGCTATAGCCAGATGAACAAACTGCGCGAAAAAAAATACCATGAAGTAAAGGCCAAAGGGTATGGTTTGGCAAGTTACATTAGCAGCAAATGCACTAACCTGACCCAATACCCTATGGGTGATAATTGCTTCATTTTTGAAGATAATACCATCCAGCCTTTCGTAAAGATCGGTAACAACGTTACGTTGTGGAGCGGCAACCACATTGGTCATCACTCCGTGATCGAAGATCATAACTTCATCAGTTCACACGTGGTTGTATCCGGACATTGTACCATACGGTCCTATTGTTTCATCGGCGTTAATTCATCCATTGCACACCAGGTTACCATAGAATCCGAGAACCTGATCGGGGCCGGCGCCATCATTTCAAAGAACACCGAAAAGAAAGGCGTTTACGTTCCCGCCAGGTCGGTAAAACTCGAAAAGAACAGCGATCAGTTTAAATTATGACCCGCTGGCAAAAAAAAGGAGTTTTATTTTGTCCGGATAACAAGTATCCCTGGATGATCTCTCATGCCGCTAATCCGTTCGCTGTACACAAAGAAAACGATGTATACCGCGTATTTTTTACCTGTCGCGATAGCTCGAATCGCTCCTTTATTGGATCTGTGGATATTGACTTTGCAGCAGAACCCAAAGTGCAACATATTTCCGAAGAACCGGTGATAGCCCCCGGGGAAGCCGGGCTGTTTGACGACAGTGGTACTGCGATGGGATTTTATACGGAGATCGAGCGCGTACCGCACATCTATTATTTAGGCTGGAATTTAAAATTAACCGTTCCCTGGTTAAATACGATCGGGCTTGCGCGCCGGAACAGCGCCGGCAAATTTGAAAAAGTCAGTCGGGCGCCTATCATGGACAGAAGCGATGAAGATCCCTTCTCCATTTCCTATCCTTCCATTCTATTTGAGAACGGTGTTTACAAAATGTGGTATGGCTCTAACCTGGCCTGGGGAAAACAGCAGCACGAAATGAAGCACGTGATCAAATACGCGCAATCGAAGGACGGAATAAACTGGAAAAGAGACCACGAAGTAGCTGTTGGACTGGTTCATAAGAACGAGTACGCGCTCTCAAAACCTTATGTACTGAAAGAAAAAGGAACCTACAGGATGTGGTATTCGTACCGCGCCAACGATACCATTGAAACCTACCGCATCGGTTATGCCGAATCCGGCGACGGCAAAAAATGGACCCGTCTCGACGAAAACGCGGGTATTGATGTGTCTAAAGAAGGCTGGGACAGTGAAATGATCTGCTATCCATTCGTATTTGAGCACAAAGGAAAAAAGATCATGCTCTATAACGGCAATGGCTACGGCAAGACCGGTTTCGGTTGGGCAGTAGCAACGGATTAAAAAAATTTAATGAGCATCGGATTCAATAAACCCTATTTCACCGGTAAAGAAGCTGATTATATCAAAGAAGCCGTTCTTTCCAAAAAAATATCGGGCGATGGCATCTTTTCAAAAAAGTGCCACGATTTCTTCGAGCAGAGATACGGCTTTCCGAAATGCCTGCTCACAACCTCCTGCACTGATGCCATCGAAATGGCCGCGTTGCTTATCGATATCAAACCGGGAGATGAAGTGATCGCCCCTTCGTACACCTTTGTTTCTAGCGTTAATCCATTCATCTTACGCGGGGCCAGGATCAAATTCATTGATTCATCCAAAGAAAATCCAAACCTTCAGTGTTCCGACATTGAAAAAGCAATAAATAACAAGACCAGGGCCATTATCGTGGTACACTATGCCGGGATATCCTGTGACATGGACTCAATTATGGCCCTTGCGAAAAAACATGATCTTGTGGTTATAGAAGATGCCGCCCAGGCTATCGATTCTTTCTATAAAGGTAAGCCGCTGGGCAGCTTCGGCGCATTGGCCGCGTTCTCATTCCATGAGACCAAGAACATCATCTCGGGCGAAGGTGGCATGCTGGTGATCAATGATCCAAAACTGGCCGCGAGGGCCGAGATCATTCGTGAAAAAGGCACCAACCGCTCCGCATTTTTCAGGGGCGAGATCGACAAATACGGGTGGGTGGATATAGGTTCATCCTTTCTTCCTTCCGAGATCATCGCGGCATTCCTGTTTGCACAATTAGAGAACCTGGAAAAGATACAGGAAAGAAGGCGATCGATCTGGAACCGGTATTACAAAAACCTGGAGCCCCTCATCAACAAAAATATCCAATTGCCCTTTGTGCCCGGTTACGCTACAAACAACGGCCACATCTTTTACCTGGTGTGCAATTCGGCTGAACAAAGAGATAAACTCATTGCCGGATTAAAGCAAAAGAATATCGGTGCCGTTTTTCACTACCAGTCGCTTCACAAAAGCGAATATTATAAAAAGACGCATACAGATGCTCCTGTATTACCCGAAGCCGACCGTTACACCGATCGCCTGGTGCGGCTGCCTCTGTATTATGAATTAACGGATGAGCAGGTTGATGAGATATCTAACCACTGCAGAGAATTACTTGCCTGATAACTTTAATATACCGGATAAAAAACTAAAAATTGGCTTTTGGGGAAACACCAATAATAATCCCTTTATGGTAGCAAGAGCCTTGCGAAAAAAAGGACATGAAGTTTTATTTATTATCGATGAGGAACAAAGATTATCGAGACCGGAATTTCGTTACGAGGACATTTCCACCCCGTACCCGGAGTGGATACGCGATTTCAGCCCGCTCCCGCTTTTTCTCGTTGGTAATTTAATTGATGAAGAAAAAAAGAACTGGATCATCGAAGCTTTACGCGATTGCGATCTTGTGGTGCTGAACGGGTACGCGGTGCGCTTCGCCGATGAGATCAAAAAACCCTGCTTCATACATTTAACAGGAGCCGACCTGATCCCACTGGCCGACCCTAAATATATCGAAGTGCTTACGGCCGCATTCCTCGACAACATGGACAAACAAGGTTTTCTTAAGAAGAACTCCAAAGGATCTATTTATCTCGGCAATAAGCTCTTCCTGCGCGTTGGCGAAATACTCATGCGCTCAAAATACCGCCACATTGATTTCAATAATAATTACATGGTAAAATTAAGTCCGTGGGAAAACCTGCTTTATGTAGCCGGGTATCGCCTGTGGATGAAAGAGCAGATCCGGAGACAAGGTGAAGGTATCAAAAGATCGGTTGGCTATATTTACTCTGTTCCGGGAATAGTTCCTACCGGCGACAGGCTCATTAAAAAGCTCGGCATACCCGAAAGGACGAAGATCACGTATCTCACGGTTGACACGGATTATGCTCTTTACACGCCTATGCCTTCCAATGCTATACCACGTGTGTTTAATATAGCCCGGTTCAACTGGGTCCCTGAAACATCGAAGTCGAGAGGCTTTCATGAACTGGATTTTAAGGGAAACGACATTATGATAAAGGGGATCGGGCTTTATTATAGAAAGACCGGAAAAGCGATTGACCTGCGATTTGTAAAGAAAGGAAAGGATATGGAAGAGACCTATCGCCTTTGCAAAAATGAAGGCATCGATACTTTAATTACCTGGCTGGATGAACTAACCCAAAAACAGGTGATGGAAGAATACCGTAAAGCCGATATTCTTTTTGACCAGCTTGCCACCAGCGTGGTAACTATGGGTGGTTTGGAAGGAATGGCCGTAGGCCGTCCACTGATCGCTAACTCACGGCCCGAGATCTATGAGAAATTCCTGGGAGAAAGAACCGCCATTTGCCAGGCAAAGACACCCGTGGAGGTTTGCCACTGGCTGGAAAAACTAACGGAAGATGCTGCCTTCAGAGAGAAAAAAGGAAAAGAATCGAGAGACTTTGTATTAAGACATTTTTCGGCCGATAAAATGGCCGACAGGTACCTGAACGCGTACTATACTTTTGGAGTGAATTGATGAAAATCGGGTTACTTTGGGCTATGTACAGGTTCAAAAAAATAAAAGAACTAAAAATTACATGAAAATATCAGGCGCACGGATATTTTTGGTTTTACTCGTTTGTTCACTAGCATTCTTCTCCGAGTTGTTACTTGACATCTTCGTAGGTGATGGGGATGGTCTAATTACAAAACCCGGATTACATACAGCCTTTACTGTTATTCGCTTACTATCCATCTTATTCTTCCTATATGCGCTATTAACTTGTTTTTTCACTACCTCTATAAGGAACACCGGAAAAAAGATCACTTCAAAGGTCCTCGTATTCGCAAAATATAAGCCGAAAGGGTTCATGCAACGGTCAATACTACTGGTGTTTGGAATTTTGACCCTTTTTCTTTCCGTTAAATTCGGAAACAGGATACCCGCGTTCGCCAATACAGATCCCACTATGGCCGGTATATTGAATTGTGTTATTCTTTTGCTAAAATACTTTCTCATACTACTGTCCTTTTATGTAGTTCTAATAAAGGCAATAGGCATTTCGGTAAAAACTTTGATCATTAATTTCACCGCAATACTTTGTATTCTTTATGTTTTCGAGTTCTATCTATATAAAACTGATGTTTTCTTAAAGTTGCCCTTCGATTCGGGATATTATTACCGGGGCAGGTTCAAATATTCGTTCATGCAATTCAGTGATGATCCCTTGCATCCATATATTACCTGGGGGCACAAAACGAGAATAAACAATTTCGGTTACCGGGCTCCCGATTTTACAGAAAAAAAAGATTCTACATTCCGCATTGCTGTTTTTGGGGATTCCTTTACATGGGGAGCAGGCCTGGCAGAGAACGAACGTTATTCCGAGAAACTGGATTCGATCTGTAAATTACATTATAAGAACATCGAGGTTATCAATTGCGGGCTTTCCGGAGCGCCCACCATCACGGAAAGAGACTCGATCAGGAACCTTATAAAAAAACTGGAAGCAGATATGGTCATTGTCGGGTTTTGTGTAAACGACCCACTTCCTATCGGCCAGGATTACTCAGTAGAAAGAGATGAGTTCAATAAAAAATATTCGGAAAGACTGGATAAGCTGCAGCAGACCTTTTCCTCGTTCCATTTACATTACCTGGGGGCAGGTATTTGCAAAGCCTGGGAGAACATAGCCCTGAGATCGGGAAAGATCCCGCCCCTGCACGTTTCCATGGGAAGAGCTTATGACAAAACTTCAAAAGACTGGAAAGATTTTGCACAGGCGCTAAAAGATATCAAAGCAAGTTGCGATGACGCTAAATGCGCCGTTGACCCCGTATTGATCATTTTCCGTTATATGGGATATATTGATTTTGACATGGAAGGAAGGACAGAAGCGGGTTTTGAGCTTTTGAAAGCAAAAACAGTTTGGTTCAAACAAGTGTACGAGGCCGGAGTAGAAGCAAAAATGATCACTATTGATACGCATGCAGAGATTTTGAACGAAATGAGGGCAGGAAAGCTAAAGAACGAAGAATTGGCTGTTTCCCCGCTCGACGGGCACCCTTCCGGAAAACTCAATACAGTATACGCGGTAGACCTTTTTAAAACCCTGAAACCAAAATTCGATAGTTGCACAACCATTAAAAACCTCTTGAGCAAAAAACTTAATTAGGTTCCCGGAATCGTCACACATGAACATCGCTATAGCCACCTCCGAATTCATCACCGAGAAACACTTCGACGGAGGCTTGGCCAATTATACATATCGCCTCGCAAGATCTCTCAAAGAAGCGGGGCACAGGCCGGTCGTATTTGTACGCTCCGACAGCACAGAGAAAATGCTTTTTGAAGGTATTGAAGTTTATCGCTTTGCGATAGAAGAACTACAACCTCAAACAGAACGCTGGGATGAATGGATCTACCGCAACAAATTACTTTGCAAACCCTACTCCATCGCCAGAAGAGGACTAAAACACATTAATATGGATTGGTACGACCACCTGACCAACCCCCACAATTACCGTTTTTTTGGTGCCAAATACCGCTACACCTTCAAGCTCATCAGTAAGCACTATACCCGTTGGATAAAAAAGGTACATCAGGAAGTGAACTTTGACATTGTACATTATTCAGCACTGGGAGCTATTGGGCTTTATCGACCAAAAGATATTCCGTGCATCAGTCGCCTTTCCGGTTCCAATGCCATGGCCCATGAATTTGGAGGCTATGGAGAAAAAAAGGCGGAAGTGCTTCAACAGGACAAGCTCGAGATGCGCTCGATGAAGAACATGGATGATAATTTTGGTCCCAGCCGGATCCTGGCGGGCATCATCTCAAAAAAGATCGAACGCGAGATCAAGATCATCGAAACGCTTTACGTGAATGAAGTAGAGAAAGAAGATGATTCGGTATTTGAAACACATTTAAAAGGGAAAAAGTACCTGCTATTCTTTGGCACCGTAGGCCAGATCAAGGGCGCTGCCACCATTGCCAGGGTCATTTTTTCCTTTCTCGACAAATACAGGGAACATCATTTTGTCTTTGTAGGTAAAGTGCTGCACAGCCCGGAGGCCGGAATGAATATGATAGAATATGTGCGCAGCAAGGCAGGTGAACATAAGGAACGCGTGATCCATTTTGATAAAATGCCGCACGCCAAACTGTATCCCATCATCCGCAACGCTGAGTTCGTAGTGCTTCCCTCCCTGATCGATAACTTTCCGAACACCTGTATAGAAGCCATGACACATGGCAAGATCGTGATCGGCACTTTTGCTAATGGCTTCGAGCAACTGATCGACGATCGGGAATCAGGTTTCCTGGTACATATTGATAACGCCGACGAATTACTGACAGCGATGAACGAGATCATGACACTGACTCCCCAAAGAAAAAAAGAGATAGAGGCCAAAGCCAGGGAACGCACAGGCAAACTCGATCCGAAGTTCATCATCCCGCAACTGCTGGATTTTTACAGGAACACTATCAATAGTCGCAAAAATTGAATCAAAAACTGACCATAGCCATCGTTACCTCCGAGTTTGTCACTGAATCGAGTTTTGACGGAGGTTTGGCCAATTACACCTATCGCCTGGCTAAGTCGCTGCAACTGTTTGGCCACCGCCCGGTTGTGTTCGTGAGCTCGCAGGAAGACGAGAAGATCATGCATGACGGAATTGAGGTGTATCGCGTGAAAATAAGGAGGTATGACGACTGGATCTATTCGAACCGTTTACTTTGCAAACCTTACTCAAACCTGAAGCGCAAATATTATGTCAAGATAGACGCCTGGCAAAAATGGGAATCTCGCCGCTGGCTGAGGCAACAAAGTCATTCGCTGAACGAATTTCTGAAAAATAAAACAGCTGAGATAAAATTCGACGTGATCCACTTCGCAAACCTGGGAGGCGTTGGATATTTCAGGCCCAGGAATATTCCTTCCGTTGCCCGTCTTTCGGGTTCTAACGCCGAAGCCTTTAAGTATGGCGGATATGGCGAAACCCTGAAGCAGATCATCCTGCAGGAAAAATTAGAGAACAATACCCTCAAAAAAATGGATGCCATTTTTGGTCCGTCGGTAGCAACCGCGGAAAGACTGAAAAAACAGATCCACCGCGATATCCAGATCATCGAATCGCTTTACATCAAAGATTCCGTTAAGGAGGATGAATCGGTATACAACGAACAATTAAAGAACAAAAAATATTTATTGTTCTTCGGTACCATCGGTCTTATCAAAGGTTGCGGAACCATTGCAAGAGGCATTAAGTCCTTTTTGGAAAGATATCCTGATCACAACTTCGTTTTTGTGGGCAAAGTACTGCACAGTAAGCTTGACGGAGTAAACATGATCGAATACCTGAAAAAAGAGGCAGGAGAGTTCAGTGATCGCGTCATTCACATTGGCAAAATACCGCACAGCAGCCTGTATCCCATAATCCGTCACGCGCAGATCGTGACACTTCCTTCGCGGAACGATAATTTCCCGAATACCTGTATTGAAGCAATGGCCCACGGAAAGATCGTGATCGGCACACGCGGCAATGGTTTTGAGCAATTGATAGAAGACAAAGTGAACGGCTACCTCGTGCCAATCGACGCGCCCGAACAATTGTACGAAGCGATCGATGAGGCATTGGCCTTACCAAAAGACAAAAAAGAACAAATGGAAAAGAAAGCTGTTGAACGCATCGACAAACTTTCGCCCGAACATATCATTCCGCAAATAGTGCAGCTTTATCAAAAAGCAATAAGCAAATACAACTAAACATAAAATAAGTAAACCCCTAAAAAATAAACAATGGAACAAGACAAGATCGCCGAAAAAGACAAGATCACCTTCTCATTCGGTAAGAACTGGCAGAACCTGCTCAAGGTTATTGACGAAGATTCTTTCAAACGCTCGCGTAAGGACCTCGAAAGATGGTTCAACGGGCGTGTTGAATTAAAAGGAAAAGATGTCATTGATATCGGCAGCGGTTCGGGCATTCACTCTTTTATGCTGCAATCATTCGAACCGGCTAAGCTTTTCTCCTTCGATTACGATCCGAACAGCGTGGCCGCCACCACCTCCCTCTGGGAAAAAATGGGCAAGCCCGCCAATTGGAAAGTAGAACACGGAAGCGTGCTTGATAAAAAATACATGGACACACTCGGCAAATACGACCTTGTTTATTCATGGGGCGTATTGCACCACACCGGTAGCATGTGGGAAGCCATTGGGAACGCCGCCGAACTCGTTAAGCCGGGCGGGCATTTCCTTATCTCCATCTACCAGGGAGTTAAAACCTACGATTACGACCTGGCTTTAAAGAAAAAATACAACGCCGCCGGTTACTTCGGGAAAAAATACATGGAATGGTCGGTTTATATCTGGCCCATGATGAAACAGCGCTGGAAAGAAGGCAAAAATCCTTTTGGCTGGAATGAAAAACGCATGCGCGGAATGGATGTTTATCACGACATCGTGGATTGGTTAGGCGGTTTACCCTATGAAGTTGCCGACGACAAACAAATGATGGACTTCTTTGCTCCTAAAGGCTTTGAAATGCTTGATAAAGACATGAGCGAGGCTTGCGGAACTTACCTCTTTAAAAAGAAATAATCATTTATGTGTGGAATTGCCGGAATATTCAGGACCGAAAGACCGGTCACTGAGCCAGAAGTAACGAGGATGACCGATGCCATCAGGCATCGTGGTCCCGATGGATCGGGCGTGAAGTTATTTGCCAAAGGTGCCATTGGGCACCGGAGGCTCTCGATCATTGACCTGGAGACCGGCAAGCAACCCATGACCAATGAAGATGAGACCATCTGGATCACCTTCAATGGAGAGATCTATAATTTCCAGGAACTCTATGTTCAGTTAAAAAGCGCGGGTCACGTTTTCAAGACCAGATCGGATACCGAGGTGATCGTACATGGTTACGAACAATGGGGAACCGACATTTTGAAAAAGTTACGTGGCATGTTCGCTTTTTCTATTGTTGATACAAAAAAGGAGATCGTATTCTCGGCACGCGACCATTTTGGCATCAAGCCGTTCTTTTACTTAAAGACCGACAAATGCTTTGCCTTTGCGTCAGAATTGCAGGCGCTCAAAAAAGTAGAGGGTTTTACTTATGAGCCTGATCTGAAAGCTGTGGATGAGTATTTATGGTTGCAGTATATTCCTGCACCCAAGACGGTCTTTAAGAATATTTACAAGCTAAAGCCCGCGCATTATGTGGTCTATCACTTCAATGGAAAACTGGAAGAGCCAAAAGAATACTGGAATGTAGATTACAATAAAAAGCAGATCAAGACCGAGAAAGAGTGGCTGCATGAACTGGATAGCGTACTAAAAAAATCTGTTGAAGCGCATTTGGTATCTGATGTTCCGTTTGGCGCTTTTCTATCCGGAGGGATTGATTCTACGCTGGTGGTTTCTTACATGGCTAAAATATTAAAACAGCCCGTAAAAACCTTCAGCATCGGGTTTGAGGAACAGGATTTCAACGAATTGGAATACTCCAATCTCGCGGCTAAAACTTACAAGACCGATCATTATACAGAGATCGTAAGGCCAAATGCGCTTGAGATCCTTCCAACTTTAGTGAAACATTACGGAGAACCTTATGGCGATAGTTCCGCCATTCCTACTTATTATGTTTGTCAACTTGCACGTAAGCACGTTACCATGGTGCTAAGTGGCGACGGTGGCGATGAGTGTTTTGCAGGTTATGGCTCTCACCTGGCCTGGATGCAATATGATCCGCGCAATTACCGCGAGGGATGGAAAAGGAAATACTACGATCAATTACAGGCGCTCTTCCCATCGAAATTTGAAAAAAGGGATAGCTTGAAGAGATGGTTCGGCCATATTCAATACCTACCCATCCAGGACCGCTCTGAATTATGGAAAGAAGAATACAAAGAGAATGTGAACATCGAGATGCCTATCTTCAACGAATTGATGCGCGAGGCCAAGAACTACTCAATGGCGAACAAGGTTCAATATCTTGATATGAAGACCTACATGAACTACGACATCCTTACAAAAGTGGACGTAGCCAGCATGGTGCACAGCCTCGAGTCGAGAACCCCTTTAATAGACAAGGATGTTTGGGAATTCGCAGCCTCCATTCCGGAAGAATTCAATATCAATACCAACAACGCGGAAAAGAAATGGCAGGGGAAAATGCTGCTGAAGAAATTGCTTGGCCGCGACTTCAAAGATGACTTTATTTACCGGAAGAAAATGGGTTTCGGCGTTCCATTAAGCAAGTGGTTCGCAGCACAGGGCGAATTGCGGGAGGTATTACAAGACTACCTGCTATCCTCCAACTCTCAGATATTACATTACTTCGACAAGAAAAAAATTGAGAAGCTGATCGAACAGAATTTTACCGGTCCGCTCTGGCTTTTGCTCTTCCTCGAAGAATGGTTGCGAAATTTTAAATCAGAAAACACAACACATGAAACTTCACACTAACGACCTTTCAAAGTACAGATTCCTTGTGACGGGCGGGGCCGGCTTCATCGGTTCTAACCTGAGCGTTTACCTGGTAAGCAATGGCGCCAAATTCGTAAGAGTGTTGGATGACCTTTCAACAGGATTCATGGAAAACCTGGAAGAATTGAAGGGTAACCCGAATTTTGAATTTCAGAAAGGCGATATCCGGAATATTGAAGATTGCACAAAAGCCTGCCAGGGAATTGATATTGTACTTCACCAGGCGGCTTTAGGATCTGTTCCCCGCAGCGTGAACGATCCGGTTTCTTCCAACGCCGTGAACGTGGATGGGCTGGTGAATATGCTTACAGCCGCCAAGGACAATAACGTACAGCGCTTTATATACGCTTCTTCTTCTTCTGTTTATGGAGATGACCCGAACATGCCTAAAAAAGAAGAGCAAACCGGCAACCTCTTATCTCCTTACGCGGTTACAAAGTACACCAATGAACTTTACGCGAAGGTGTTCAGCAAAGTTTATGGCCTCAAAACAGTAGGCATGCGCTATTTCAACGTGTTTGGTCCCAAACAAAACATTCAAGGCCCTTACGCGGCGGTAATTCCAATTTTTATTACGAAACTGTTGGATAACGAAGCGCCCGGCATTTACGGAGATGGCGATAACACCCGCGATTTTACCTTCATCGCCAATGTTATCAAAGCCAATCTCTGTGCGGCATTTGCCGATATCAAGGAAGAATCCCTGGTATTGAATGTAGCTTATGGAGGAACCACTTCGGTAAATCAGCTTTTCACCGAAATAGCCGCCCTATTGAAGCGCGACATAAAGGCCAATCACCTTCCGCCCCGAAAAGGAGACATTAAGGATAGCTTTGCCAACATAGACAAAGCAAAAGAAAAAATAGGTTACTCATCTGTGGTCGACCTCAAGGAGGGCCTTCAGATCACGGTGGACTGGTATAAAAAGAAATTAGGCAAAGAGTAATGCATGCGAAAAAGAAAATATGTTTCCAGGTATTGGACGCGTATTCTCTTTTTGATAACAGTACCTCCCATCCTTTTGGCGGCGCCGAGTTCAGGGCCTATACTTTTATGAACGAATTGAAAAAGGATCTGGAAGTGAGCGCGATTGTCAGAGACCATGGTCAGCCCAAAAAACAAAAATTCGAGGGGATCACTGTAATTAGCCACCCATACCATGTTTCCGGTCAGAAAACAAAAGGTCGTTCGGTTTTTGGTCGGTTGGGTGCCTTGAAGTTGAGCGGCAGTGCTTATGAGAAACATCTTAAATACGGCATTTATGCAGAAAGCGGTGCAGCTATCTTTTGTGCTTTCGAGATCACCTCTGCAACACTTTTACTTAGCGAGTACTGCAAAGAGCATAACAAACCATTCTTTCTATTCATCGCTTCCGATGCCGAAGTTTCGGGAGGCGCACATCAAAACATCTTTAAGACCAACGAGGATCTTTTTCAAAAAGTGATCCATTCCGCGGATAAGATATTCGTTCAGAACAAAACGCAACTGGCCGATCTAAAAAAGAATTACGGAAAAGAAGGGATATTACTTAAAAACCCGGTGAAATTCTCCGATGAGCAAAGTTCGAAAAAAGTATACGACTTTCTATGGGTTGGAAAATCCAATGCCGTAAAACAGCCGCTTGAATTCGTAAAACTGGCCGCCGCCATGCCTCATCAGCGCTTTTTCATGGTCATGAACGATTCCGATAAGAAATTGCACGCGCAAGTACTGGACAGCAGACCCGCTAATCTAACTATTGTGGAGTTCGCAAATCCCAATGAAATGGACTCCATTTTCCGTGGATCAAAAATACTAGTGTGTACTTCCTTGCTCGAAGGTTTTCCCAATACCTTTCTCCAGGCCGCCAAGCACAAGCTGCCCGTTTTAAGCAGCGGGATAGATCCGGATGGGTATGTATCACAATTGAATTGCGGCGTCGTAACGGGCCGCGAACAATTAGGAGAGGCTGCCAAAAAACTGGTAACAGATGAAGCACTTGTCCGGAAATTGGGTGAGAACGCCTATCAATACGCCAGGGCGGAACACGATGTGCTTAAAGTGACCGAACAGTTAAAACAATACTTTGCTTAGTGAACAAAACCCTTTTTCTATTCTCCAAGACCTTCCCGTTTGGCCATGGCGAACAGTATATAGAGAACGAATTGCCCTTTCTGGCCAAACAATTTGAAAAAGTGATCATCTATCCTTCGGATTGGTTTGAAAAAGAAACAGCACACAACAAAAAATTACCGGCCAACATTGAGGTTCTCAACTTTAACCCGCAACTCAAAAAAACCAGCGGGAATTTTTTACCCGCATTAAAACTCACTGTCAGCGAGCTTAGCCACTCCCCCAACCTTTCCAAAGAAATAAGAAGACCTAAATACCTGTTGAACATTGCCAAACACCAAATTCACACCGCCAAAAACTTCGGTGCCTTCATCGAGGCGAACTACAAAGGAAAAGAAGTGTTTTTTTATACTTATTGGTCGCACCACGCCACAATCATGCTCGCTATCCTGAAAATGAAAGGGATCATTCAAAAATTCGTTACCCGGGGTCATTCGGTAGACCTTTATGGCCACGACTGGGCGATCGCTTCTTCCTTAAAAGTTCCCTCCTTCGAGTACACACGATTTAAATACGCCGACCATATTTATACAGTAAGCAGGCATGGAAAGGAGTTCTTTAGCAACAAATTCAAGGTTTGGAAAGATAAAGTAAGCTATGCATACCTTGGTATATCTGATAATGGAGTGAACGAAACACGGGGAGATGTCTTCACCATAGTCACCTGCTCTAATCTCACAGCCAACAAAAGAATGACAGAACTGGCAAAGGCCATCCGGGAATTGAAGTTTCCTGTACAGTGGGTGCACTTTGGAGATGGCGAGCAACGCGACGGAATCGAAAAGATCAGTGCAAGCCTGGCAGCCGACAAAAAGATCACACTGATGGGAAACACACCGAATGAAGAAGTAAGAAAATATCTTACATCAAAGCCGGTCGACCTGTTCGTGAATTTGAGTATTGTGGAAGGTCTCCCGGTCTCCATTATGGAAGCGATCAGCGCGGGAATCCCTGTTATAGCAACTTCGGTATACGGCACGCCGGAGATCGTCACGGAAAATACAGGCCTCACTATTCCCGTTCAATTTACCACACAAAACCTGGTTGACGCGATCCATAGACTTCATTCAGATACAAATCTCAAAAAAAAATTAAGCGCTGGCGCCAGACAGCATTACCTCGCCAATTTCAACGACAGTAGCAATTACACTGCTTTTGCCAAAGACCTTTTGAATTACCCTAATAAAATCAATTAATATGGTAAGCGTTATTATTACCACCTACAATTACGAGAACTACATTGAAAGAGCCATCCGGAGCGTACTTGATCAGTCGCTGTCCAAAAGAGGCTACGAGGTCATTGTAGTGAACGATGCCAGCACCGACCGCACCAAAAAGATCCTCGAGAATTACGAGGACGATGTACGAGTGTTCAATCTCGATAAAAATGTAGGGCTCGCCGCTGCACGGAATTTCGGCATCAAAAAGGCCAAAGGGCAATTCATCGTTTTCCTTGACGCCGACGATTACATGCACCGCGATCTTTTACTTCTGCAAAAAACATTCCTTGCCGAAAACAACAAATTGGACGCTGTTTCCATAGATTATTACCTGGTTGATGACAGGGGCACACACCTGGAACATGTAAGTTCAGAGAAAAAACCAATAGCCTGCGGCGTGATGTTCAGAAAAGATCTGTTATATAACATCGGGCTGTACGACGAATCATTCAGGGCCCGCGAAGAAGAAGATCTTCGCATCCGTTTCCAAAAAAAATACTCCATCTACAACATCATACTTCCGCTGTATCGTTATCGTCAGCACAATGGCAATCTTACCAAGAACAGTAAGGAGATGAGCAAATACGCTAAAAAATTAAAACAAAAACACAAATGAGGCTGCTTTTCATTGGACATACGGCCGGCGTAAAATTTTGCATTGAAAGTGCAAAACAAACAGGGCACGAAGTGGCAGCGGTCTTCACGCACAAAAAAGTGCTGCACAAATACGACCTTGAGCTTTTTGAACTACACAAAGAACGCTGGGGCGATTATGCCTATAATGTGTTTGACGTAGCAAAAGACTATGGCATACCGGTAAACGAATACGACACGCTCAATTCTCCCGAAAACCTGGCTGCCATCAAAGCTTATAAAGCAGATTGCATCGTTACGATAGGTTGCAGGGACATTTTAAGATCAGAACTAATAAACAGCGTAACGTACTGCATCAACCTGCATCCCTTCGATATTCCACATTGGCGCGGCGGAGGAATAGACAGCTGGATGATACTGAACGGGGCCCGTGGCAGCACACAGCATGCCACCTCGCACTTTATCAACGAAAAGCTCGACGCGGGAAACATCATCTGCAAAAAACCATACACGATCGACAAAAACGCTTATCCTTTGGATATCTTCAAGTCCCGCATAAAAATATTAGGAGAACTTTTAACGGAATCCCTACCTAAACTTAAGAGCGGATACAAAGGAGAGGCCCAGGATAACGAAGTTTCTTATTACTACCCGAAACTGTTTACGCCCCGCGACGGCAAGATCTACCTGAACTGGAAAGGCAAGGATATACTTACTTTCATTTACGCTTTCGGCTATCCTTACCCGGGCGCCTTTCTATTCTATGATAACAAGAAGATCTCTATCCTTGAAGCGGAATTCACACCAAGAGAAGGTCAGCATCCCTTTTCCACAGGACTTGTTTTCAGATCTTCGGAAAAAACCTTTCACTTCTTTGTGGAGGGCGGCGAGATCTTTGTAAAAAAGTGGACTTCTGAGGAGAAAGAACTAAAATTAAAAACCGGCAAATTCCTGCGATGAACCTTTTGATCATACAGGCCCGTATGGGATCGACCCGTTTACCGGGAAAGGTGCTCATGGACCTTAATGGAAAGAGCGTCCTTGAGAATCTAATTGAACGCATTTCTCCGGCCAAAAACATTGATAAAATTGTTGTGGCCACCACCACAAACCCGGAAGATGACGCCATTGAGGAATTTTGCAAAAAGAAGAACATCCTGTGCTCCCGCGGAAGTGACTGGGACGTGCTTGAGCGATTTTACAATGCCGCGGCCCCTTACCAACCGCAAAATGTGATCCGCGTTACTTCCGACTGCCCACTGCATCACCACGCTGTGATCGATTTCGTGGTAATAGAGCACGAGAACTCAGGGAAAGATTATTTTTCTAACTCAAATAGCGAGCCCCAGGTGTTGGAAGACGGATTTGACACCGAGGTATTTACTTTCGCATCGCTGGAAAGCGCTCACAAAGAAGCCAACATGCAGTCGGAACGCGAACACGTGACCCCGTACATCAAGAACTGCGGAAAATTTACCTGCGGATGGAAGCATTTCAATTCCGCCTATCATTACAAACTCTCTGTAGACTCGCCTGATGACTTTAAAATGGCGCAAAGGATATTTGAGGAGTTAAAAAATGTTCATGACTTCGGAATGAACGAGGTCATTGCCCTGCTTGAAGCTAAGCCCGAAATACTATCTTTGAACAAGGATAGCGTGGCCAACTCTGGATATCAAAAGTCATTGAAGAACGATAAACCCGTTAAATAACATGCCGGCAAAACAAAAAGCACTGATCACGAATTTTAAAAAATCTGACGAATACCGGAAGCGCATCCATGACCTTATCCCGGGCGGCGCCCATACTTATTCGAAGGGCGATGATCAATTTCCCCTCCTCTCGCCCGCTTCCATTACGCACGGAAAAGGATGTCATGTTTGGGATGAGGATGGCAACAAGTATATTGAGTGCCTGAGCGGACTTGCTTCCGTGAGCCTGGGTCATGCTTACGAACCTGTTATTGAGCGGGTGACCAAAGAATTGCAAAGGGGGAATAATTTTTCACGTCCGTCTGTTATTGAGCATGAAATGGCAGAGCGCTTTTTGGGCGCTGTGAAAGTGCACGATATGATCAAGTACGCCAAGAACGGATCGGTAGTTACTACCGCTGCCGTTAAACTGGCAAGGGCATTTACAGGGAGGAAGTTGGTTGCGAGGCCGGCCGAACATCCATTTTATTCATACGACGATTGGTTCATCGGCTCCACCGATGTAAAAAGCGGTATTCCATCCGACATCAGCAATCTTACTGTGATGTACAAGGCCGATGACCTTCAATCATTGAAAGATCTTTTTGCGCAATATCCCGACCAGATCGCCTGTGTAATATCTGAGCCGGAAAAAATGAACGTACTGCCTGAGAATTTCCTGAAAGATGCTATTGATACAGCGCACAAATACGGAGCACTTTGGATCATGGATGAGATGATCACCGGTTTTAGATCGGACTATCCGGGTTCATTAAAAAAATACAATGTGGTTCCCGACATGGCCACCTGGGGCAAAGGAATAGCCAATGGATTTTCTTTCTGTTGTCTAACAGGTAAAAAGGAAGTGATGGAACTTGGCGGTATCCGTAACGAGGGAAAGGAAAAATTATTCCTGATCAGCACTACCCACGGCGGAGAAACAAGCAGTATCGCTGCCGGACTTGCCACCATGGATGAATTTGAAAAGAAACCGGTCTTAAAACACAACCAGACCATGGGCCAGAAGTTCATCGACGGTTCCGCTAAAATATTCGCACAGCATGGGCTCTCAAATTCCATAAAGAACCTACAGTTCAACTGGCACGCTTCTTTGGGCTATTTTGATAAGGAAGGAAACAATTCCTTCGGACTACGCACGCTTTTCCACCAGGAAATGATCAAACACGGCATCCTGTTCCAGGGTGTTTTTTGCCCGCATTTCAGTCACAGCGAGGAGGACGTAGAAAATATATTAAGCGCTATGGATGAAACCTGCCTCGTTTACAAAAAAGGATTGGAAGAAGGCTTCGAAAAATATCTTGTTGGAAAGCCCATCAAACCCGTTTTCAGAAAATACATTTAATGCAGAGGCGACTTCAGATTCACTACTACTATTTTTCATTGAACGCCGCTCGGCATTATGCCTTGGTCTCAAACAAATAATTAATTAATACATCGGCATAATATGGAACCTAAAAGAACCACTGACCCTTCTGAGATAGACTTTAAAAAGAAGTTCGACCTTTTTGGCAAAGTGATCATCGTAACCGGCGGTTGCGGGCTTATAGGAAAAGCCTTTTGCGAGGCGGTTGCCCAGTTCAACGGCCAGCTGCTTATAGCAGACATTGAAAAAGCCGACCCTGTTGCTTACGCGGAAGAATTAAGCAAGCGCTACAAGCAGAAGATAAAAGGTTTTGTGCTTGAAGTGGAAAACAAAAGATCGGTTGAACTCTTAAAGAGCTTCGCACTGAAAGAGTTCATGCGCATAGATGGGCTCGTGAACGGTCACCAGAATAAAACGCATTTGATATTCGAACCTTTTGAAAAAGTGAGCGAAGAGAATTGGGACAAGGTTATGGAAGTGAATTTAAAAGGAACTTTCCTTTCCTGCCAGGTGATAGGTTCCTGGATGGCAGAGAACGGCGGAGGTTCTATCGTGAACATTCCTTCTACCTATTCTGTTGTGGCGCCCAACCAAAATCTTTATAAAGGAACCTCCATGGGTTGCCCCGCGGCTTATTCAGCATCAAAAGGCGGTATCGACGCTTTAAGTCGTTACTTAGCTTCTTACTGGGCCGCGAAAAAAGTGCGTGTGAACATGATCACCCCACATGGCGTATGGAACAAACACGAAGAACAATTTGAAAAGAACTTCGCCAACTTCTCTCCCATGCAGCGTATGAGCTACAGCCACGAGGTAGCTTCGGCCCTCGTTTATTTATTATCTGACGCATCAAGCTATACAACCGGCGCTAATATTTTGAACGAAGGCGGCTGGACAGTTTGGTAGAATAAAAAAAACAAATGAAATTAGTTGAGTATTTAAACAGTTACAAACCCAATGAAATAAGGAAACCTTATGTCATTGCCGAGGCCGGTGTGAACCACGAGGGTTCTATGGACCTGGCGAAGCGCCTGGTAGACGAAGCGCAGGAAGGCGGCGCGCACGCCATCAAATTCCAGACCTATAAAGCAGAGACCATTGCCAGCAAGGATAGCCCTTATTATTGGGACATCAGCAAGGAACCAACGCGCAGCCAGTACGAACTTTTTAAGAAGTACGACAAGTTCTGGAAGAAAGAATACGAAGAACTGAAGAAACACTGCGATAAAGCCGGCATTGAATTCCTGTCGACCCCTTTTGATGCCGAATCAGCAAGATTCCTCAATGACCTGATGCCGGTGTTCAAGATCTCTTCTTCAGATATCACCAATTTCCCGTTCATTGAGTTGCAGTGCAGCTTCAAGAAGCCGATCATTCTTTCCACAGGAGCCTCTCATTTGTGGGAAGTGCAGGAGGCGGTTGACATCATTGAAAAACATGGCAATAAATTGTGTTTGATGCATTGTGTATTGAACTATCCAACTCCTAATAAGAATGCTAACCTGGGAATGATCTGGGACCTGCGAAAGAAATTCCCTAAACACGTGCCCGGTTACTCCGATCACACATTGCCGCAGGGAATGGAAGTGGTGAAAGACGCCGTATTGTTGGGAGCAACTGTGATCGAAAAACATTTTACGCACGATAAAAAACTGCCCGGCAACGATCATTACCATGCCATGGACAAGGAAGACCTGAAGGTCTTCTGGGACAAATGGAAATTTACGGAAGAACTTTTAGGAAGCTTCGCGCTTACTTCGCTGGCCGATGAAGAACCCGCCCGTAAGAATGCCCGTCGCTCATTGGTAGCCAATAACGATATTCCCGAAGGGCATGTAGTTACGGAAGCAGATCTCACCTGGAAGCGCCCCGCGCACGGCATCAGCCCCAAATTCATGAAAGACCTTATTGGGAAAAAGGCCCTCAAAGCTATTAAGGCCGATGATGTATTGAAGTGGAACATGTTCAATTAAACAAGATGCATTCAGAGCAAATACGTTACAAAAATACTTTACAGGACCTTCTTGACCTGGAAGTGCAGCATTATTGCGAATTAGGTCCCGGGGCTGGAGAGATCTCTATAGCACTCAAAAACTCGGGAAAGAACATTTGCGCAGTAGAGGCTCCCTGGGATTTTGAAGCACGGACTGCATGGTCCAAATCTCACGGCATTAAAGTTTTTAAAGGAGAGTTCTTTACTTCCAAATTCAAAGAGGTCGTGCAGGATAAAGTGAATTGTTTTACGTTGATACACTGTATCGCGCATTTTCGCTTCCCTCCTCACCTAGTCCTGAAGAACGCCTTTGAAAAACTGGAAAGCGGGGGATATTTCTATCTATCCACCGTGAACGGTGGATCGCTGGACCGCATCGTAAAACTTTTCAGAGGCGGAGCCATTACCGAAGAAGTTGTTGAATACGCCGATATGGGCGAAGAATACAATACCTATTGCAATCCCTCCGGGCGCTACATGATCTGGGACAGCTGGATGCATGTGAAAGAATACCGCGCTCATGAACTCAAAAAAATATTTGAGGCCTGCGGCTATAAAGTTGTACTACTCAAGCATCGCAATAATTTCAGTCACTGGAAAACGAACCTCGCTTGTAAGATCTGGCCGCATTTGGCCGAGGAGATCGTTATTGTGGGACAAAAACCATGAGTTTGAATTTAGAATCTTATTTCGATCGCCTGTGGCCGCTTTGCCGCAGCATCACCGGGAATGGCCTTCGCGATTCATTGAGGATATTGCAGGAGGTCATTCCACTTGAACTGGAAGAGATCCCGACCGGCACAAAAGCTTTTGACTGGGAAGTTCCGAAAGAATGGAATATCCGTGACGCTTATATCATTACGCCGCACGGAAACAAGATCTGCAGTTTCAAAGAGAACAATCTCCATATTCTCAATTACTCAATACCGCAGAGCCGAGAGATCAGCTTTGAGGAATTGAAAGAACATCTTTACACCAGGCCCGATCTTCCGGAGGCCATTCCTTACGTGACCAGTTATTATAAAGAGAACTGGGGATTTTGTCTTTCGCACAAACAATTGCTGGAACTTCCAAAACAAGGCACCTATAAAATTTTCATCGACGCTGAACTGAAAGCGGGACATTTAACATACGGGCATTTGCTTCTGAAGGGAGAAACTGACCAGGAAATTCTGTTCTCTACCTATCTATGCCATCCAAGCATGGCCAATAACGAGTTATCAGGACCCCTAGCCATGGCATCGCTCTATCAAAAAGTTGCGGCTTTAAAGAGACGCAAATACTCCTACCGCTTTGTAATGGCTCCGGAAACCATCGGTATCATCGTGTATCTTGCCAAACACGGCGCCCACATCAAAAAACACCTGGAAGCAGGTTATGTATTAACGTGTTGCGGCGACCGCGGCGCATTGACCTATAAACGTTCAAAAAAAGAGAATACGCTTGCTGACCGCGTTGCCGAGCGTGTATTGAAAGAAAAAGGAAAGGAGCATCAAGTGATACCCTTTGCCATTGGAGGAAGCGATGAGCGCCAATACTGCTCTCCCGGTTTCGATCTCCCGGTTGGGTCGTTGATACGTACGCCTTATCAAACTTTCAAGGAATACCATACTTCGCTCGACAATAAAACCTTCATTTCCTTCCATTGTATAGAAGAGACGGCGGAAACACTTTTTGATATCGTTATGGAAATTGAATCTGCCCGGTATTACATAAATACGCAACCTGACTGCGAGCCGCAAATGGGAAAGAGAGGACTTTATCCAACTACAGGAGGAACCTGGGGAGATATTGGCCTGGCCCATAAAATGCTCCACCTGCTTGCCTTTGCCGACGGCAGTATTGACCTTAAGGAAATTGCAGTTAAAAAAGGTTTAAAACCCGGAGACTTTACCGAAGCCATACAGAAGCTCAGTGAAGCCGGGCTCCTTCGAGAAAAATGAGCTTACACCGGGATACTACTTTCTCTGATTTCAAGAAAAAATTCTACGAAAGAGCGGGTGACCCCGCTGTTTTTGATTGCGGGGATATTAATATCCTGAAAATTGTATTGGATGGCCTGAAAGTAAATTATGTTTCCAAAGGAAAAGTATCCTTGCCATTTTTCAAGGGAGATCTAACCTGGAAAGGCACGCAAAAATTAAAAAAACTAAGAGCTGGGTCAGGCCCGGAGATAAAGGTGAAGCCTGAGGCCTTTGTACTTGCGGTAGACCTCAGCGGCAGAAGCGTGAACACGGTGAACGAAGCGCCCCGATCCTATTATTTTAAAGAATTGCTCAATGAATTTCCGGCAAACCGGGCGCTGCATGTGGTTGAGCACGTAAAAGAAAACAAATACGTCCACGATATCGAGCTGCACCAATACCGGCACCTACAGCATACACCCGATGCCGGATATGACCTGGAGCTGCGCGCCGCACTGCTTAAAACTGTTGAAAGATTAGAACGTGCTGACATTTTCAGGAAGGAAGAATTACTAAACATACAAATAGCCGTTCAGAATTTTTTCCTTCAATATAAAACATGGAAAGAACTTCTGAAGATTTTTCCTTCTCTCCGCTTTGCGCTTGTTGAGCAACATTATCATCACGAAGGGCTTTTGCTGGCGCTGAAAAAAGCCGGCATCCAATGTTACGAGATCCAGCACGGATTGATCGCTGAAAGTGACATCTTCTATGTATTTCCAAAAAGCATTTCGTCGATTCGAAACAAAGCCCTGTTTCCCGATAAGATCCTGGTATACGGCAACTACTGGAAGAATATCCTCCTTAAAGGCGGAGAGTTCGCCGAAGAAAACATTGTATGCGTTGGAGATTTCCGTACCAGGAACGAAAGCCCGGCTCCGGCAGACAGTATATCGAAATTTTGCAAAGATCACTCCATCATTTTGATAAGCAGCCAGACCTATATGTCTGAATTTTATAAAAATTATGCGACCCGCCTGTCGCAGTTGTTGCAAACCAAACACACGGGATGGAAGATCATTCTTAAACTTCACCCAAATGAAAAGGAGCATGATTACAGTGCTTTGTCTGCCTTTTCCAACATCCTTGTATCAAGAGAGAATATCCATTCACTTTTTGGACTTGCACAGGTACACATTTCGGTTTATTCCACCACCTTGTATGAAGCGCTGGAATATGACCTGCTTAATCTTTCACTACAGCACTTAGCTTCCAGGGATTATACCGATAGCATTGTGGGCGACAAAATAGCGTTGCCGATAGGTGAGCATGACGACCCTGTTCTTATGTACACCGATAGAAAGAATGCCGTCAGCGCCCTCGACCCTGGATC
Organism: uncultured Flavobacteriaceae bacterium; assembly: GCA_964387075.1. GTDB lineage: Bacteria > Bacteroidota > Bacteroidia > B-17B0 > Aurantibacillaceae > PALSA-968. Next base: position 133,602 of record CAYLVB010000004.1, on the reverse strand, counting down.
TGTTTTCGCTGATTTTTCATCCTGTAAACCCGTTTTTAAAGCCCTCTTTAACTAAGGCCATGCACATTGTGATCATTGATTATGGTTTAGGTAACCCCGCCTCCATCAGGAACATGATCAAAAAAGTGGGTGGAAGTTCCGAAATAAGCGCGGACCTTTCCGTGATCGAAAAGGCAGATAAGATCATTATCCCGGGCGTTGGCGCCTTTGCAAAAGGCATGGAAAATCTTAAGAGCTCCGGAATAAAGGATGTACTTGACAAAAAAGCACTCAAAGAGAAGATCCCTGTACTGGGCATTTGCCTGGGTATGCAACTACTCACAAACCACAGCGAAGAAGGAAATGTGAACGGCCTTGGCTGGATCGACGCGCAGACCAAAAAATTCGATCTTGATCCCGCAAACTTCAAGATCCCACACATGGGATGGAGAGATGTAACATATAGCAAAAAGGATCATCGGCTTTTGAAAGGCATCGATCCTGATCCCCGCTATTATTTCGTGCATTCCTATTACGTTGCCTGCAATAACCCCGCGAACAGCCTTGCCCAGACAGAATACGGGGTGACCTTTGATTGCGCTATTGCGAAAGATAATATCGCAGGGTTTCAATTTCACCCCGAAAAAAGTCATCGATTCGGGATGGAACTCATCAGGAACTTCATTGCCAATTTTTAATGCAAAGAGCCCGGATCATACCCGTTTTGACGATCGATGGCCAAAGCCTCGTGAAGACGGTTAAATTCCGCAAACCAAATTATCTCGGTGATCCTATCAACGCCATCAAGATCTTTAACGACAAAGAAGTGGACGAAGTTGTTGTACTGGATATCAGCGCTTCGGCAAAGAATAAAAAACCTGATTTCAGTTTCATTGGTGAAATGGCGTCAGAATGCTTTATGCCACTGGCCTATGGGGGCGGTATACGCGATCTGGCCGATATAAAAACACTTTTCTCACTGGGCGTCGAGAAGATCATACTGAACTCGGTGTTGCAGGATAACGAAAACCTGGTACGCGAAGCCGCCGACCTGTATGGATCACAAAGCATTGTGATCTCCCTCGACATTCGAAAGAATCTCTTTGGAAAATACGTTGCCGCCTTTCAAAACGGACAAAAGACGCGCAAGGAAGAGATCCTGCAATTAGCCGCGCACTTCCAGCAACTGGGAGCCGGCGAAATAATTTTACACAGCGTTGATAAGGAAGGAACCTTTAGCGGACCCGATGAGCAACTTATTAAGTACGTGTCAGGTTCGCTTAAAATACCTTTGGTTGCCTGTGGCGGCATTGCTTCGTTTGAAGATATTGTATGCTGCATTCGATCGGGCGCGAGCGCGGTTGCGGCCGGAAGTTTCTTTGTGTACCGTAATAACGATACAAAATCCATCCTTATATCCTATCCCTCGCAAAAAGAACTGAAGGAAAAGATCTATAGCAAACTAAATTGACACCGACGGAAAAATACAGGCAATGCAGGCAATGTGTGCTCGACACCCATGACGATCCGGCGATGCGGTTTGATGAGACCGGGCTTTGCCATTATTGCCGTGAATACGTGAACAAATCGGCCCTTGTAAGAAACCCCGACAAAGGTAAGCTACTCGATAAGGTCATAGAAGATATCCGTCGCTCGGGCCGGGGGAAAAAATACGACTGTCTTCTTGGGGTAAGCGGAGGAGTTGACAGTTCGTATGTGGCACTATTCATCAAACGATCGGGCCTAAGAGCGTTGGTGGTGCATTTTGATAATGGCTGGAACTCAGAACTGGCCGTGAAGAACATTGAGAATATCGTTGAAAAAACAGGATTTGATCTGCATACCTACGTAGTGAACTGGAATGAGTTCCGGGATATGCAGCGTGCCTATTTTAAAGCTGACGTTGTGGACATCGAGGCCCTTACCGATCATGGCATCTATGCCGTAAAACATAAACTGGCTAAGGAACACGGCATACGCTATATCATCAGCGGCACCAATATAGTTACCGAAGGCATCCTGCCACCGCATTGGGTGCATCGCAAACTGGATTGGCTTAATATCAAAAGCATACACGATCGCTTTGGCGAGGTAAAAAGAAAGACCTATCCTGCCTTTACGTGGATGAACGCGCTTAACTTTAAATGGTTCTATAAAATAAGGGTGATCAGTCCGCTGGATCATATCGAGTACGATAAAGCCAAAGTTAAAAAGGAGATCATGGAAGCATTGAACTGGAGGGATTATGGCGGCAAACACCATGAATCCCTCTTTACAAAATTCTACCAGGCGCACATACTCCCCGGAAAATTCAATATCGATAAGCGAAAAGCACATCTTTCAACGCTCATCTGCTCGGGACAAATAAGTAAAGAAGAGGCTTTGCTTGAACTGCAGAAACCGCTGTACGACCCTGTAAAATTGAGGGAGGACAAAGAGTTTGTGCTTAAAAAACTTGGCTTTACAGAAGAGTGGTTCAATGATTATATGCAGCGGCCCCCTGTTCCGCATACGCACTATCCAAGCTATACAAATAAGCAATGGAAATGGGAACTCAAGGCTTATTCCGTATTGGTTCCTATAGCGCGCTTTTTTAAAAAAGCGCTCGGCAGATGATCATTTTGTGAGCAAACAAATTTTACTTCTCGCTTTTACTTTCCCTCCTGCCCCGGGCATAGGCGGACGTCGCTGGGCAAAATTTGCCAAATATCTTTCCAAAGAAGGCTACACAGTTCATGTTATATGCGCCCGTAACAATACTTCAGAAACATCGCTGTTTGAAGCCGACGTTCAGAACGATGCCCAAATTATCCGCCATTATTTTTCTTCCGGGTATCCTGAGGTTTTGAACACCATCCCCGCTACTTTCTTTCAGAAATTAAAATACACATTCTGGCTCCGACTACTTCCGTTCCTTACGCCTGGATATTTTTTTGATAAAGCCATCTTTTCTGAAAAATCTGTTCTTAAAATGGCGGGCGACCTACTCACAAAGCACCAGATAGAAACCGTGATCGCGACAGGCGCCCCGTTTCGAATGAACTATTACGCCACCCGGTTGAAAGTACTTTTTCCGCACATTCGTCTTATAAACGACTTTCGCGACCCCTGGATGTGGGCCGGCAGCTACTCTTACGATCGGATGCGGCCTTCCCGAAAAGCCTTTGAAAAGCAAATGCGCGATACGGTCCTTGAGTGGTCTGATCATATTACAGTTCCGGTAGAGGCGATGAAAGATTTCCTGATCAACAATTACCCGAAACAGGCAAACAAAATAAAATTACTTCCACACGCTTTTGATGAAAGTGAGATCTGCGAAAAAACAGATCATTCAATAAAGAACACGATCCGACTTGTCTTCTACGGCACACTATATCCCGGTCTTGAAAATTATGTTTCTGCGCTGGCAAAAGTTCTGGGTGAGCATAAGGGCCGTATACAACTGGATCTATATACGAACGTGATCCGCTACAAAGATATTTTTGCGGCGCATGGAGCATGTAATTTTATTGCTTTTAAAGAGCCCATGCAGGGTAAAGAATTATTCAAAAAGCTTTCCGGCTATGATCACGTGCTGATCATACAACCTGATTACGCGAAGGATTACATTTCTACTAAATTCTATGAGATAATCCGATGCCGTATTCCAATTATCATGTTAGGACAAGAAGGTGTAACATCCGGGTTCCTGCAAAAAAGTCAAACCGGGGTTTTTTTTCCGGTGGATGAGATCGTTTCTGGCGTGAACGACCTGGCACACGGAAAGATCAAACACCCCTATAATGCGGAATATGAAGTATTGCCGTTTTCATTCTCCGCAGTTACGCGTTCACTAGCGGCCCTTTTTTAACCTATACTTTTTTGAGGTTCACCTCAAATGTGAATAAAATTCTAGGTTTTTTAGCGTAATTTTCGCCCAAAAACACCCCTTTTTCACTCATAATGTGTTCTTTTTTAGTATATTTACGTTGAAATTGTCAATTTAAAATTTTAGCCATGAAAACATCTACTTTATCCTCCGTGACCCGCCCCGTTAAAATGAGCCTTTTACTGGTTGTGATTTTAATTTGCAGCGCTTCTTTAAAAGCCGCAGTATGGACCTCTGCCGCAAGTGGCGCATGGAATTCTGGCTCAAGTTGGACATTAGTATCCGGTACTCCTGCAGCAGCTTATCCAACTACTAACGATTTTGTGACCATCACAACACATACGATCAATATAGTAGTTACGGCGCAATGCACACAGCTGACCATTAATGCCGGAACTGCAAGGTTGACGTTTAACCCTGGGCAATCGCTTGTTGTGAATGGAAATTTCACCAATAATGGCACTATCTCGGTTTCCGGAACGGCTGTGATCTATTTTTCGACTTCCGGAACCATCCCTAACCCAACTGTATCACAATTTGGCACAATGACGGGCACCTATCAATTTCGTTTCAGACCCAACGGAAATAACATTACAGTAGCAACAGGATCTTTATTGTATGGACAGCAGCTGCTTATTGAAGGATTAAGCTCCGGAGGTACAGTTACCAACAGGGGGGTTACTTATGCGCTTACTCTTTTCCAGATCAGCGGTGGCGCCAATTTCATCAACGGAGCCAATGGCTGGCTCGACCTTCAAACAAATGTGAGTATTCTCAGCGGCACATTCAACGCCACCGGCACCCCAAACACCGTGAATTATCAAACGGCCGGGTGGAACGTGATCCAGGGAGCCACCTATCACCATCTTTATCTATCGCACACGGGCGCCATGGCCACCAAATTCCAGGCAGGACATATAACCACAAATGGTGATTTCATCATTGCCACTAACGTGCGAATGGATTGCCAGGGATGGAACTTTACCTGTAATGGGAACTGGACCAACAACAATAACACGGCCAATATCCTAAACCCTAACGGGACCTTTACTTTTGGCGGAACATCCCCCAATATCAAGCGATTTGGCACCGCAGAGGTTTTAGGCAATGTAGTTATTGCAAGTACCGGAAATACCAAGTTAAATGCGGGCAACACCGCAGGTTATACCGGAAATCTAACTTGCCGCAATCTTACCTTTCAAAGCGGAACACTTGATATGAACTCTACAAATAACTACACGGTCACTTTAACGGGTAATATGATCAATACCGGCGGAAGCTTCAATGAATATAACGGTCTTTTTCACTTTAACGGCACCGTTGCGCAAACCATTAGCGGCAATACGATGACCTTCACGACCCTTCGTGTCACAAACGCAGCCGGTGTAAGTAACACAACGGCGCAAAATCTATCCGGAACCTTGACTGTAGCTCTAGGGACTTTCACGGCAAACACCGCCAATTTTACCCTTCTATCCAATGCTACCACAGGAATCACAGCGCGCGTTGCAGCCTTAACAACCGGATCTGTTGCGGGTAACCGCTGGGTGGTTCAGCGCAGGATATTGACCAGCGCACCATCAAGTACAACGCCTTATTGGGCCGATTTTTCCAGTCCTATGACCGCCGCCACCACACTCAGCGATTGGGATAACGAAATGTATTTGAGCGCAGTGGGGGGGGCAGATGGAACCGCCTGCTGTCCTACTTTTTATTCGGTACAACAATGGAATAACGGGGGTGGAAACTACAGCAACGTTACATCACTTATTCCGCTGGTGCCCGGTTACGGATACAGCATCTGGACCGCCTCTGACCTGAATACTTTGAACGCATTTACTTTTGATACACGCGGAACCCTTAACCAGGGCACCATCACCAAAGCCGGGCTCTCCGCTGATTATTATTTAATGGGCAATCCTTACCCCAGCCAGATCCTTTTCAGTAGTCTCACACGCACCAGTGTGGGTAATTATTTCTGGATCCTGGATGAAACCCTGCAGGACTACGCTTTTTGGGATGGAGCTTTAGGAACCGGCACCGGTAAGTTAAATGGATCGGGCGGAGTGATCAACTCTTCACAAGGATTTATGGTACAATGTACCGCAGGCGGTGGGTCGCTTGGCTTTACCGAGGCCAGCAAAACCACTTCTAACGTTACTTTCGTTCGCCAGCCGCTTCCTGCCAATGTGGTCAAATTCCATTTTAACCATGACAATAAGCAAGTGGGCATGGAAAATCTCATCCACTTTGTTGCCGGTTTGGATCGTGTAAAGAAAGAAATGGATATTCCATTCCCCAAAGCTCCGTTCATGAGAAAACGCTATGAAACAAAAATGCTGAACCTCGAAGGCAAGGGACTTTGCAAGAACACCCTGAGCCTGGATGAACTGAAACATGAAGTACCTGTTGTATTTACTCCCGCGGAAGCCGGCAATTACAGCTTTAACATCGAAGGCCTTCTGGAAGAAACAGGATACAGCTGCGTAATGTTGGAAGACCAGGTTACCGGTACCTTTACCGAGCTAACAAACAGCGCAAGCTATTCCTTCGATTGCAATGATGCACAAGAGCGTCATTTCATACTGCATTTCTCGAAGGATAAAGAATCGATCAACTGCGCGGAACGCTCAAATGTGTTCGCACAGATAGCCGAAAGCGCTTCTATCGCTTCAAAAGTGTATCATGCAGCCAATGGCATTTCAGTTCTCTTTACCAATACTGATCCGAGGTCGATCCACATCTCCATGTATAACTCATTAGGAGAACTGATCTCTACGCAACAATATATAGGCGGCAACGAGTTATTACTTGAGCGCCCGGCCGAAAGCGGCATCTATTTTATCACCCTGACCAGGGATGGTAAGACCGAAAGCCACAAAGTTGTGGTACAATAAATTGAAACCCGGGACCATGTCCCGGGTTTTTTTACGCATTCATTCAAATCACTTCATTCCTGAACCCTATTACTCAGTGAGAATTATTCTTTGATGTCTCCACGCAAAAAAATACTCGTAGTAGTAGGCACACGCCCTAATTTCATTAAGGTGACGCGCTTTAAGCAGGTAGCGCAGAGATATCCATCCATTGATCTGCAGATCGTGCACACGGGCCAGCACTTTGATACCAATATGGCCGATGTGTTCTTTCAGCAGTTCAAACTTACGCCCGATCATTTACTTAACATCAGCCCGGGAAGCGCCAATGCGCAGATCGGCGAGATCATGATCAAGCTGGAAGAATTGATGCAAAATACGTTTCAGCCCGACCTTTTGATGGTGGTTGGTGATGTGAACTCTACCTTAGCCGCAGCCATCACAGCAAGTAAACTGAAGATCCCGGTCGCACACATTGAAAGTGGGCTCAGAAGTTTTGATAAAACCATGCCGGAGGAATTCAATCGCATCGTAACCGACCAGGTGGCCGACATGCATTTTATCACCGAGCCTTCCGGGAAGATAAACCTGGAAAAAGAAAATATTGCGGCAGGAAAAATGCATATGGTAGGAAATACCATGATCGATACCCTTGTTGCGTTTGAGAAGGACATTGAAAACTCGGATATTCTCAAAAAACTCGGACTTTCTCCTAAGGAATATGTACTGACCACCATCCACAGGCCTGCTACAGTGGATCATGAGGAAGGACTGAAGAAACTGATCCGTTTGTTTGAGATCATCACGCAAAAAGGAAAAGCCGTGTTCCCTATTCACCCACGCACGGTGAACAATCTGAAGAATTTCGGGCTTTACGGGCAATTGACAAAGAACAAGAACCTCGTCATCACTGAGCCCTTGGATTATTTCGCTTTTCAGAAGCTGATCAAATATTGCAAATACATTGTTACCGACAGCGGCGGCATACAGGAAGAATCGACCTTTTTACGTGTTCCCTGTTTGACCTTACGCAACAATACAGAAAGGCCTGTTACCTGCACGATCGGCACCAATACCCTTGTTCCGTTCAACATAGAAGATGTGCAGGGATACATTACGCAGATAGAGAACAGCATTTACAAAAAAGGAGAGATTCCCGCCCTATGGGACGGACACGCCACGGAAAGGATCTTCGAGGTACTCGATAGATTATGATCTTTCTTACTTACAACGACGCTTTTTCGGGCATTTACAAAAGCCAGGTGGCGGATGTTTGCTCTTTTTTTGAGAAGGAACTATCGATCAAAACGAAGCTTGTCGCTTTCATTTCCATCCGTGGTTTCTTTTCGCAAAGAAGACTGATCAAGGATACCTGCCCTGATTCCACGGTACTTCCTATGTTCCCCAAGCCACAGTTCTGGAAAATGAACATTCCTATGTTGTTCATTACCTGTCTTTTCTCGGGGCAAAATAAAATTTGGGCGCGCGGGCCTTTTGCCTGCAATATGGCTTTGTCCCTAAAAGGAATGGGCCTGGTGAAGCGGGTTTATTTCGACGCGCGCGGGGCTTATCACGCGGAATTGAACGAATACGATGTAGTACAGAACGAATCGGTAAAAAGATCCATTGAAGGTATAGAAAGGCGGGCTCTTGAAAAAAGCGACGCGCAGCTGGCAGTATCTGCCAAACTGGTTGAATGGTGGAAAGAGCATTACCAATTCGTTCCTAAGAAATATTCCGTTATTCCCTGCACCCTGAGTGCTGACTTCCTACTATCATTTCCCGATGAAAATGAGATCAAAAAATTAAGGCACGACCTTCGTTTCAAGGAAAGCGATATTGTATTGATCTATTCAGGCTCATCGGCCGGCTGGCAATCCTTTTCGCTGGTTGATGAATTTCTTCACCCGCTTCTTGCCGCCAACGAAAATATACGTCTCGTGTTCCTTTCCAATGAAAAGCCAAAGGATTCCAAAACCTTTCGTGATCACTCAAACCGGATCATCACCCACTGGGTAAAGCCGGCTGAAGTGCGAAACATGCTCCTGGCCGCAGACTATGGCCTATTGGTACGCGAGCGCACAGTAACCAATAAGGTCGCCTCGCCGGTAAAGTTCGCGGAGTATCTTTCCTGCGGGCTCCAGGTCATCATTTCAGAAGCGATTGGCGACCTTTCAGCCTTCGTAAAAGAAAAAAACTGTGGTTACGCCCACACGTCCTTACCGGCATTGCAAAAACCGGGATACCATCAAAAAGAGAAGAACTACAAACTTGCTTTGGAAAATTTCTCTAAGAACAGCGCTTTTGTAAAAAGCGGCTATCTCTACCTACTGAAGGATTAACTACTTTTTCGCGGCATCCACGATCTTGAACTCCGTACGACGGTTCTGTGCATGCTCCTCGTCTGTGCAGGTCACATTATTACCACAACGATTAATGAGCTTGCTCTCGCCATAGCCCACGGCTGTAAGACGTTTAGCTTCAATGCCGTGTGACACACAGTACTCGACCGCGTATTTGGCCCGTTTTTGCGAGAGGGCAAGATTGAATTTATCCGCCGCGCGCGAATCCGTGTGTGAACTGATCTCTACTTTCAGGTTTGGATTAGCCTTCATGATCTGCACCACTTTATCGAGCACACGCTGGCCGGCTTCCTGGAATTTGAACTCGTTGCTTCCGTAATACACATTCTCAACAATGGTGATCTGCTCCTTGTTCTTTTTATCCTTCAGCTCCAGTACCTCCAGCCAGGGATCGTCTACGTAGATCTGCTTCAGGTTTCCTTTCTCGCTCTCGAGAATATTAAAAGAGAATCCTTTGTATTTGTTGCGCACCAGTTCCTTCACCACTTTACCCTTAACGTCGGCAATGAATAGTTTATCCATTCCGTTCAGGCGGGCATCCGTTTCATCCACATTCACCAGGTAATTCTTCCCGGCCTGTAGCTTACGGAACTGGAAATTACCATCACTATCGGTGGTCACGGTGTCTATAGGAGTTCCTTTATCATCCATCAGGTAGATCTTAGCTCCCGGCAGTGAATTCTTATCTTGTCCTAATAGTTTACCACTAAGATCCATCAAAAGATCGGCATCGTTCACTTTTAGTTCATCGATCATCGATTTATCGGTAGAGAGCAGGCTGAATTTAAATCCTCCTTTGTTATCGGCGCGTACGATCTTGATCTGCTTACCGCTCTTGTTCGTTAAGATGATCTTGGCATCGGCAGGCAAACTACCGTCGAGTTCCGAAAGCTCAAGGATGTAATTCTCGTCAGGCGGCAATTTAGAGAACACAAAGGATCCGAAAGCGTTCGTGGTTACCTGTTCAATGATATTTCCTTTTTCATCCTTTAAAGTGATCTGCTTGTTGGCAATAGGATTGGATGGATTCTCTCCATACAATAGGTTACCACCCAAAGTAACATCGTCAGGAATGGTGAGCTCGGGCAGCGAATTTCCATCCACAGGCAGATTTCGGAACACGTGCTTCTCCCCTTTATCGTTGATCACAGTTACGCGCATGATATGGTTCTGCCCGTCGGCATAGTAAAAATGTTTTTGCCCGTTGAACGCGGCATCGGTCTCATCGATCTTCACCATGTATTTTTTATCGGGCGAAAGATTATCGAAACGGAAATAGCCCTGCTCGTTGGTGCGGGTATCTTTCAAATGAGTACCTGCCTCATCCTCGAGGAACACTTTGATATTGGCCATGGGGTCGAAGATATCCTGGCTCTTAAGCACAGTTCCATCGAGCGAAATAAGCTTGGCAGAGAAAGTGAATTTGTAGATATCATCCGAGCCAAGGCTTCCATCGCGGTTAGAAGAGATATACCCTTTTCCGTTATCAATGAAGAAGATCCCGAAATCATCGGCAAAACTGTTGATACCCAACCCTTCGTTACGGTTCAGGATCCATTTGCCGGCGATCTGCTTACAACTGAAGATATCCATTCCGCCAAAACCCGCCAATCCATCCGAGGAGTAGAACAGCATCCCATCTTTGCGGATATGCGGAAATTCCTCGCTGCCATTCGTATTTATATCCGGACCTAAATTCACCGGTTTTTCCCAGCCGTCCTTTCCTTTTTTGCACTCCCAGATGTCCATGCCCCCATGTCCGCCGGGCATGTCGCTGCTGAAGAAAAGGAAATTGCCATCTTCGGAAATACTTGGGTGCGCCACAGAATAGGAGTCGCTGTTATAAGCAAAAGGCTCGAGACTTCCCCACGACTTGCCATTCTTATGCGAGATGAAGAGCTTGGCGCGGTTCACGAAGCTCTTGTCTTTCTTATTCTCAATGTAGCTTACGCGGGTCATAAAAAGCATGTTCTGCTCTTTATTGAAGCAAACAGGTCCATCGTGGTAGTTGGAGTTCACTTTTTTAGAGAAGGTCTTTTTATGGCCTTCCGGAACATCATTCTTCAACTCGGTAAAGAACACGTTCAGGTATGGCTTCCCATTGAAATCGTATTGCTCGTAATTGACGATATCGGCTTGTTGTTCGGATACAAAGACCAGCTTACCATCATAGACCACCGGGGAAAATTCCGACTTTACGGTATTTACCTCAGCCACATTCACAGCTTCGTATTCTTTAGGCAGCGATTGCCAGGCTTTGATCTCCTTGCAATATTTCACCGCGTTCTTCGCCTTGACATCGTTCGGGTTTAATTTCAGGTAGCTGTTGAACTCTTCGAGGGCCTCGTTGTAGTGGTTGTTATTCTTAAGAACGGTGGCGTAGTTAAAATGGGTATTGGGATCAACCTTACCGGTTTCAATGGCCTTTTTGTAGAAAAGTTCGGCGTTGCGGTATTCCTTCAGCAGCATATAACAATCGGCCAGCTTGATGGTAGCTTCCAACTGATGCTCTCCTCCCCCATTTGCCGCTTTGGTGAACTTAGGGATGGCCTTGTAATAATCGCCCTGGTTAAAATACTTAAGGCCCTGCTTATACTGCGCGCTGAGTACCTGTGTTACCGCTATAAAAATTAAAACTAAAGAAAGTTTCCTCATAAAGATTCAGGGTCGTTACAAATACCTTGGCGACAACATTTTGGATTTAAAGATATTAAAATTATAGCCGATCATGATCTCGTGCGAACCGCCGCCGGCCGCACCTATGCGATTGAAGCCCATATCGTAGCTATAGCCGATACGCAACTGGTCGGTTACCGAATACTGGAACAAGCCTACGATACCGTAACGGCTGCGTAAGGAAGCTCCCAGCCACAGTTTTTTACGGATCAGGACATTACAGTTTATATCCACGGTACCTGCACGGGCAGGATGATCGTTCTTGAACAGAATAGCGGGATTGATGACCAGATTCTCGTTGATCAGGAAACCTTTTCCAATATAGATAAAGGAGTGAGGCTTTAAACTGAAATTAATGAAAGAGGTGTCTTTCAAAGAAGTATTTACATTGGTAAAAGTATAAGAGCTGCTATACAGGTTTGGTTTATTGATGTGGGTTACCGACCCACCGATATAAAAGGAATTGGTAAAATAATAAAAGCCCGCTCCTATATCCGCTGCAGTTTTTGGTCCTAAATTCTGCCCCGGGAAAACCTCTCCCGGATCTTTATAATCGCTCTGCGAAAGGCTCATGTTGTAATTCACCATTCCCGCCGCCAGGCCAAGCGCCAATTTTCCTTTTCCTAACTTAAAGCGATAAGCAAAATCAAAATACGCGGCGCTCCATTTAACGGGACCGATCGCTTCATTGATCAAATGCCCGCCCAAACCGATGCTTTTCATGGGTAATGGTCCATGCAGGCTGATCGTGCCGGTGCGGGGCGAGCCCTGCATGGCTATCCACTGCTTGCGGAGGTCCATGGTGGCGCTCAAAGCTTCTTTACTGCCAATATAAGCCGGGTTCATTACCACCTGGTTGAACATGTACTGGCTGTACTGCGGGTCCTGCTGCGCGAAAATTTGATTCGCCAGTAAGATCATTGTTATATAAAATATTTTCTTCATTCTATTCCTTTTTCTTAACCCAACCACATAAATTTTACTTTTTCAATTTTACGTTTCTCGTACCTCCTATTTCGTACCTCGTACCTTTATCTCGTTAATTCAACCCAGCTCTTGCTTGTTTTGCTTCCTTTGCGGTCTATGACATAAAAATAGGTTCCTGAAGTAAGCAAAGTACCATTCTCATCCTTTCCATCCCAAACCACTTTTATATTGTCGTATTTCTCGCCTTTCCAAACCAGCGCGCCCCAGCGGTTGAAGAAATACACGGTGTTATCCGGGAACCGAGTGATGCCCGGGATGATGAAAAGATCATTGAGTCCATCGGCATTTGGTGAGAAGGCGTGGTACACCGTATCCTCGCATTCTTTGTTGGATGCCTGGATGGTAATGTTGGTCATGATGGAATTGCCGGCGCTGTCCAATACAGTGAGCTGGTAGGACCCCGGAGGTAGATTTATGATCGTAGTGACCGAATACACAGGCGTAATGCCCGGAGTTAAGGCTAATGTTACTGGTCCGTTGTTGTTAAACGGGTTAGCCACCAAATAACCGTCGCCGGCGCCTTTACAGCTTTCTCCGAACGCAAACACGCTGGCGCCGAAGGCTGTGCCTATTTTGTAATCGGGTTGCAGGAAACCCTGCGTGTAGTAATTACCCGGGGGGTGCGCTGTAGTGGCAATGGGCTCGCCGATGTTGAAGCCGTAATAATTTCCGCCACTCAACTTAACGGTAGTTCCCGCCGAGTTGAATACCTGCGGAGGCGGTGCGCCGGCTCCCTGGGCCATCAGGCCGCAGACCGGGAAGAGCAGTATGTAAATTAATTTCTTCATCGTTAATTTTTAAATATGATCTGCCAGTTGGATCCATCCGACATGATGCCCGCGGCTGGTTTTAATAATCCACTTGTGTAGTTAAAAGCTGCCGCCGAAATGCCATTGATGGTTTGCGAACAGCAGGGTACAATACTGAAGCTTCCGCCGGTTACAGTGCCATCAAAAGTAAAGATCAGCAGGCGACCCGGACAGAGCGTTGCATCCGGTATAAAAAAAGTGGTGGTACCCGAAACCCCGGCAATGTGTAGAACATTGGGGTCGTTGAGATTTATAGTGAAACTGTTCGCGGTGGGGTATTTTTTTACCGACATACCCACCGATGTTTTCACATCCAGGCCTGAAGTTGGATTAGCAGTGCCCGTTCCCACCGCTACGGCGCCGCCATCAAATTTCGCGGAAATTGCCCCCACCGACCCGCTTCCTTGTGATACCACAGCTGGCGAGTTAGTGACACTGGTAACCTGCAAAGAAGGAGCCGCTGATCCGTTCGAGATGAATACCGTTGGCGCAGAAGTTCCGGCATTGGTTGACTGAAAATTAGCGGCGCTTGCCATGCCGTTGGTGCTGACATTCAATGCAGCAGAAGAACTGGACGGGTTGTTCAGGATTAAGTTCGCTACGCTACCGGAACCGGTGGTATTAGCTGCAATAGTAGCGCCGCTTCCTACGTTGGCCGCGCTGATAACCGCGCTGCCGTTAGAGCTGAGTGTATTTGAAAAAGACGCCGCAACACCTTTTCCCTGATGAATGACATCGAAGGCGGTAGAAGTGTTGGTTTGGTTATTCACAGTGAACAAACCTGCTCCCCCGCTTCCATTGGCGGAACTGATCAAAGAATTGCCCGAACCAGCCGTACTAATATCAAGAGAAGCGTTGGTATTACCTGCATTGGAAGAAATTATCAGAACCCCCGGTCCAGCTCCCTGGTTATCCACGCCAACAACGCTGGCACCACTCGTATTATTAGCTACCGAGAAATATCCCGCATGACCTGAATTTCCGCTATGATACCCCGCTATACCAATACCATTACCGTTATTACTTCCTAAAACTCCCACCCCGCCTCCAGTAGCAGAACCTGCAAACGCATCACCTCCACCGCCGTTCTGCACGCCTGCTATAAGGTTTGTTGCCTGCGAGCCCATTACTGTTAATTGGTAAGGTGGCGCAGTTGTTCCTATTCCCACATGCCCCAAAGTAGAAAGGCGCATGATCTCGTTGGCGCCAGAGCCTGTAACCATGACCAAGTCGTGGTTGGTCGTGGTCCCAATCCTTCCAACCTGCTGCAGGCCCGTTCCACCATCAATTGCCGTAACAACTGTTTCAATATTTCCTCCGCCCCCGGGGGTGGTTACCTTTATAGTAGCCTCCTGGTTGGCTGCCGTATTCTGAACATACACCTGGGGGCCTATTGAGCTGCTTCCCGCTACGTGAAAACGCGCTAAAGGAGTATTCGTTCCAATTCCCACAAAACCATTTTGCTCTTCAATGCGCATGCGTTCTACACCTGAGGTTAAGAATTGAATAGGTTGCGGGGTGGTGGTATTGGTTGTTGAAATTACCAAAGGGAAAGCTCCTGTAGTTCCCAAAAATTCTCCGACAGCGCCGTTATTACCGGTCAACGACCACGCCGGACCGCCGCCGCTTACCCAAAGTAATTTATTGGTGCCTAAAGGATCCATTTGCAGCATATCACCTGCACTTCCTTTGGCTGAAGGAAAAGTATAATGCTGGTTGAGTGTTGAATTTCCGAACTGAACATTACCACCATTTGAAGTACTGAGAACGCGCATGCGCTCTATGGGTGTAAAGAGGCCCGTTTTAAAAACAACATCATTATCGTCGAGGCTTCCAATAAAACTGTTTGTTCCAATAACATTGCCGCCTAAGGTCCAAACCGCCTGGGCGGGAGCGATAAGTAACCACGCCGAGTTAACTGCGTCGTAATACCATAATCCCTCCGGTGAGAGAGCGCTCACATAGTTTGTCTGGAAGACCAATAACCCGTGCTCTAAATTTGATACGGGTATGGCATTTCTTTCCTGGCCGGTCATACGCGGGATCAATAAGCCTTTACCTGCCTGGTTAGGTATACCCGTATTTACAATATCCAATACCGCGTTGATGTTTGGAGAGGGATTATTGATCCCCATACCCGAAGAGTCAGCCCTTTCAAAAAGTAAAGATCTCTTTGTACCGTTTCCCGCGGGATTTATTTTCGGAATGTTGTGCGGAGCTCCGCCGATAGAGCCGCCTCCACCGCTACCGGTTGTTTGTGCGTATTGCGCATAAGGCACGCTCATTAACTGCTGGGTTGCCACCTGTGCAAACGCGGTACCGTTGGAGGGATCAATCAGTACTTGCACCCATAAATTACCCGTAGCCCACGGGATCTGGCTGAAAATTTGACCCGATGTAACTGCTCCCTGCCCGATCACCAGCGAATACAACCCGAATGTATCGGTAAGCACGCCCATATGATTCTCGGCATACACTACCGTACCGCCCGAATTTGGGTTGCCTTGCGCGATCAGTATCCTGACAGCGACCTGCGTATTCCCTAAAGCATTGCCCGCGTTATCGCGCGCCACGCCCTGGTAATTGATGCCCTGCGGCGCCTGCGCGGAAAGCGCGAAGCTAAACAGCGTAAAAAGGGAAAGAAGTATTTTTTTCATTCGTATGGATTTTATTAACGCACTTTGTGTCCATTAAAATAATTATCGGCAGGGCCACCGATCATAGATAAATTTTGTCCGGTAGATTGTCCAACCACAATACGCACTGTTTGACCTGCGCCCACCATGGCATCTACACTAAGTTTATTATGCACACTGCCGGAATAACCTGTCATCACATGAACTATCGCTTCACGGTAAACACTTCCATTCACTATGATCTGAAGTACAATATCCTGTGGGCTTCCAACACCACCGCTGATATTTAAATTCACAGCGGCGTCAAAATGATACAGCCCTGTAACAGGTGCAGTAAATACGCCCCCTCCAACTGACCCGGCCGGATTCGCGTAATCTACGGGTCCGAAAGGAATGTTGGTAGAGAAGCCTGTGTTAGCCGTAGTGGTACCGCCACTAACAGCGAAATTGATCGGCGCTGCCCAGTTGGCATCCCCGGCGCCGTTTGTTGCGATAAGGATAGCATCCGGAGTTGCCCCGTTAGTTACCTGCAATTTATCCGTACTTAAACCCGCTCCGCCCATAAACTTACCGGAGAAACCCGTTGAACTTGTACTTACATTCACTGCCGGCGAAATGTTACCGGCGGCGGTAACTCCTACATTGAGAGCCGAACCCGATGCCGCGCTGTGTGATACGTTCACCGCGCCATTGCTGTTGCTGCTGGTGATATCCAATGTTGTATTAGGTCCTGCATTTCCAATACCAATATTACCGCCACTCTTGATAACCATTCGGTCAATGTTTGAGGTTCTGAAGTTGAGATCAAAAGCGGTGCTTGTTCCAATGATACCGTTTGCACTTAAAGCGTTGCCTGTAGTAAGCCACCCCCCTGAACTTCCTATAAAGCTAGTACCGCTGGTCCACATAGGAGCGGTGCCAGCTCCCTGGGAAAGTAATACTTGTCCGGGCGCTCCGCCGGTGGAAGCGCCATCGAGAATCACATTCCCCAATTTTAAAGGACCGTTTGAAAAGATAGCGGGACCGGTACCTGCCGTGCTGGCCACAAGAGCCGCTGCACCGCTGCCGGCGTTGCTGATGGTAAAAGTACCTGCACTACCGGTACCACTTGTTGCTGCCGAAATAACGGGCGAACCGTTACCCGCGGCATTGATCTGGAAATCGCCGGCTTTTCCGCCACCCGAATTTGCTGTCCACAAAGAAGATCCTGCAGAACCATTGCTGCTGATCATTACCGCGCTGTTGTTATTGGAAGCATTGCTTACCTGGAAAAAACCTGCAAGACCGGCCGTATTGGTAGTAACTGCTGATACCGCGGCGCCTGTTCCGGAGGCGTTGATGTTGACACCCGGACCGGCTCCGTTACCTGTTACGTTTATAACCGGGTTGTTATTTCCGGTACTCGAATTTTGAAAGTTACCCGCGCTTCCGGTAGTGCCCGAAGTACTTGCATTAACTGCGTTACCCCCAATAGAAGTTACGGTCATTGCCGGACCTGAGCCGGATGTTCCTACAGTTAATGCTGTGCCGGTGCTTCCTGCGGCGGTAAGCGTAAAAGTTCCGGCCGGACCGCTATTGCCCGCATTGATAAATAAACCTGCTGCTCCGCTACTGTTCGTTACCGATTTCACAGCCGGGTTCACGCCGGCTAAACCAACCACGTCGAGCATTGCTGACGGTGTTCCGTTGTTAACGCCAAGCGCTGTTGTATTGTCGAACAACAAAGAAGTACCGGAAAGACTTGTAGCTGTAAGCCATTTAGGAATATAATTCGCTACTCCGCCGCTAAGGGTTCCGGAAGTTGTGACCGCAGTTGTGGTAACATTGGTAATTCTTCCTTTCGAATCAACCGTAAAGGTAGGAATACTGGAAGGCCCCCCGTAGGCGCCCGCTGTTACACCGGAAGGAATTAAGACCGGAGCGGGGTAAGTTCCGGTAAGATCGCCACCCGCGGCACCGCCGGGTGTTACACCCGAAATGGTCACGGTATTGGTGTTCGTTACCCTTCCGAAATTATCCAATGTTATTTGTGGAACCGTAGTAGCGGAACCATAAGTGCCCGCGGTGCCGGTTGTAGAAAGACTTAATGTGGGAGAAGTTCCGCCGGTGCTGGTTAGCGGAGCAACCACGTTAACGGATGTAACCCCACCGGAGGGCGCTTGCCAGGTGGCATCGCCCGTTGCGTTTGAGGTAAGAACAAAGCCGGTATTTGCACCGGGAGATATGCGCAGACCGCTTTGTATCTCCAGATTATCTATTTGAACACCTGAACCTCCGTTAAAAATTGCCGACTTACCACTGGCGCCCGCTGTATTATTCACCGTCATTACCGCGCTGGTATTAGAAGCGTTCACATTAGAAATCACAGCCGCCGAACCGCTACCTGATGTAAGTACATCGAGGGCTGCGCTGAAATTACCAGCGTTAGAAATATTGAACGAGCCAGCTACACCGTTCGTGCCCGACTTGTTCGCGTAAATTGCGGGTGCGTTACCCTGGCTTGTGGCATAAAACACGCTTCCGTTACCACCGGCGGGAATAGAACCCTGCACCGCGTGACCGGTGGTAGATTGATTTGTAAAATTAGCCACAGTACTGCCAAAATTACTCGTTACACTAAGTGGAGAACCGGGACTAGCAGTTCCTATCCCAAGGTTCATGCCGTCGAAATATAGCGCACCCGGTGAACTTCCCACCCAATTAGATCCATCAAATACCATTACTTCTCCGAAAGCACCGGTAGGCAATCCTCCCGACGCAGGTGCCCAACTTGCGTTACCCGATCCATCTGAGGTTAATACAAATCCTGTATTTGCCCCGGGCAAAAGCCGGAAGCCGTTCGTTACTTCAATATTATCTGTTTGCATACCTGCACCACCATTGAACTTACCCGAAAAACCAGACCCATTGGTCATTACATCTAAAGCAGGCGAAAAATTAGCCGGACTATATGAATGAAAAACACCCGCGCTACCCAAACTATCGTTCATGCCAAATACGGCTGTGCTGGAAGATGTTTTACTATGACTATATCCAAAAATACCGGCGCCAGCCCCATCGGTATAACCTTTGATGGCGTTACCGGGACCTTTGGTCTCTACGTACAAAACATCTGCCGTATTGGTATTATTTTGCCCGGTGATATAGGCCGCCGATCCCATTCCCGGATGCAAAATGTGCAGGCCCGCGTTTGCATTATTACCATTGAGAATATCAATTCCATAACCTGAACCCTGGTTATCGACGTGTAGAACAGGACCCGAGTTAGTTGTATTTGCGTTAGAAAAATATCCGGCAGTACCGGTACTAGTGGCATCAATATTACCCATCAAAGCGGTACCGTTAGAGTTGTTGGTCAACGCGCCTACAATAGCGTTACCGCCACCCGAAGACAAATTACCTGTTACCGCGTATGGGCCACCTGAAGTTGCGAGAATAGCTGCTCCACTGGAATTGTCGGCCCACAAAGCGTAGCCGGTAGAACTGTTGCTCTGGGCTTTTAATGCGGGTTGGTTCGTTGCCCCGGTGTTGTTTGTAATAAAAGTTCCCGCGGTACCTAAAGTAGTAGTGTTCACAACTGTAATTGCGTTTCCATCAGAAGACAAGGTTGCCGGGTTGCTTGCTGTCCACCCGCTGCCTGAAGCGTCGAAATAAAGCATGGAGCCATTGGTTCCGGCAGGCAAAGAAGAAGGCATTGCAGCAGGCGCCCACTCCGTACCATTGAATTGAAGAATGTCGTTTGTAACCGGTGCCGCACCGAGCGTAGGCGACCATTGTGTTCCGGTGAATTGCAAAATATCTCCCGTGTTGGGCGCGGTGCCGTTAATACTAACGTTCTGTAATTTATCCGCATTCCAGATAGCATTACCATTATCGGCGTTTAGGGTAACGGTATTATTGATCACAGAACTTGTCATCCCGGTCCCGGGCACAACAGCAGATACTTTGTTGTTGAAAGTATTCCAGTCTTGAAATTTCAAGTACCCGTCATTTAAGTTGTCGGCGGGCGGCATACTTATGTTGGGAGCAGTTGATGATCCCGTAACTACAACAGGAGCGGTAGCCGTAACCGTGTTTACACCTCCAACCGGAATTGTATTGGTAGTTGCGCCGGTTACTCTTCCGTATTGGTCAACGGTAATGATCGGATAGGAAGTTGCGCTACCAATTGTTGTAGCTGTAGTAACGGTGGGAAGGTCGATAGTGCCCGCTCCTGTTATTGGATTCGGCGTTGCAGTTAAACCACCGCCCGCTGTAATACTTGTTACTGTTCCGCCACTGCTGTTACCCGCGCTGTTCGCGTACAAAGCATAAGGAACACTTTGCAATAGTACAGTACCAACCGTTTGCGGACCTGAGCCCGGATCGATATCGATCTTTGCAGAGAGTCCGCCCGCGGCCCATGGGATCGCAGTGAAGCTTCCCTGTATCACCGTAGCAGGATTTCCTATCACCAGGCTATACAAGCCAAAGGTATCCGTTTGCACGCCATGCCGCTCCGCGTAGTGAATGGTGCTTCCGCTCGAGATAGTGACCGTTACCGAAATGGTGGTCATACCAATTGCGGCGCCCGTGTTGTTCCGCGCCACGCCCTGGTAATTGATCCCCTGGGGTGCCTGGGCCAAGCCCGAAAAATTGATAAAAAATAATGCGGGTAAGAGAAGTAATAGCTTTCTCATGTTAAAATAGGTTTATGTAACAAATATAAGGAATGGAAACTACTTTTCATAACCTCATTCCCAAAAAGAAATGAAGCTCTATCAGACTGATTTACAGCGATGAAACATAGGTTTTACACACTTCCTGCAGGGTTTTATTGATAGGTGAAAACACGTAATTTAATTCGCGACAGATCTTGGAATTATCGTAAAAATTGTGTGCCAGCGCCGAGGTAATGATGTCTTTGGTGACCATTCTTCTTTTGCCGGAGAGCATGGAAATTACAGCGTCTCCATAACGCGCAGCGTTCATGATGAACTTTCCTGCTTTAAGCTTCACAGGCTTCTTATTAAAATTCTTTCTAAGCTCACTGATCACATTAAAAAAGGAAACATTTTCGGAATTGAGAATATATCTTTCACCAAATTTATTTTCGTCCATCAATCTTATCATGCAGCCCGCTACATCCTTCACATCCACATAACCTGTAATTCCTTCTGTATAAAAAGGCAACCAATTATAAGCGCGCGTGATCAATTCTCCGCTGCTTTGTCCCCAACAACCGGCGCCGATGATAAGCGAAGGGTTCACCACAACAACGTTAAGTCCCTCACTCAAACCTCTAAAGGCCTCAAATTCTCCCCGGTATTTACTAATGGCATAAGAAGAATTACCTGAGGCTGTTTTCCAGACCGAAAGTTCGTCGATGTAGGTTTTATTGGCCTGTACCTGCAGGGTTGCTACCGAACTGACGTGACAGAATTTTTTGATCTTTTTTTCGAGTGCGATGTTGATGATGTTGGCCGTTCCCTCGGCATTGATCTTGTAGAGCTGCTTTGCATCGCTCTCGTGAAAGGAAACGAAGCCCGCGCAGTGATATACTTCATCCACTCCTGTTAAGGCATCCTCCAATGAAAAAACATCGGTTATATCCCCTTCCGCCCACTCTATCTGCGAAAAAAGTTTTTCGTGATCCGCCGTATAGTAAGAAAGAATTTCGCGGGTGCATTTGATCTTTTCTTTGTTGCGGTACATGGCGCGCACCTTCCTGCCCTGTAAAAGCAGGTTAGCGACCAGGTGGCCGCCCAACAAACCGGTTGCTCCCGTAACGAGTATCATTAAAAACTGAGGTTAATATACAACAACAAAAACAAACTGAGCAGGCTGCTGCACAAACCGGCAATGAAACCGAGATACACCTGTTTGGGTGAGTGCGCCTGCAGGTAAAGACGGGCAAATCCCAGCAAGCCGCAAATGAACACGCAGGTACAGAGAATGACGAGTGAAGGCGAATAAGAAATGTATTCGTAAAAAATAAGAATGCCCAAACAGCCGCCGATGGAAGCCAGGTGCGCGCTAAGCTTAGTAAAGAAATTACAGATGAACAGCGTTAAAAGCACAGCAATGGAAGCAATGATGATGAACTTGAAGAAGAATGGGATATCAAGATCATGCAAAATATAAAGCAGTCCCGCATGCAAAACCAGGGAAGAAATATAGGGCATGAAACGCTCGGTGGTATCATTCATGAAAACGCTTTTGATATAACCGAGCCTACGCAAAATAGCCACGTTGAGCACGGGAAGAACGACCGAAAAAATGATGATCGCCGATACCAGGAAGACCTTTTTGGCGGGACTCATGAAATAGGAAAAGTAGTTCTGCGTAAAGATAAAATACGCCGAGATGTAGGTGAGCATGAACACCGGGTGCAGGAGGTAAGAAAGTACTTGTGCCAGGTTACGCATCAACGTGAGGTTTCTTAGCAAGGTAAAAAATGGCCGTGCATACGAATCCCAATCCGAATGGAATGCCCGCGTAAAACTTCAATTCTTCGTGCCCGAAGAACTCCGCGCACATCCAATACGAGTTGGCGGCGATCCAGAAGCAAATGGCTGAGTTAATCCAGAACTGACGAAAACCCCGGGAGCGCAGCGCGATGTATATCGCCACCCCAAGCGTAGGCACGATCATGGTGATGCCGAGGCCCTTCCACTGCATCATCCAGCAGGTATCCTTCAGCAGCCATAGCGGGATGTGCAGATTCTCGAAATGACGCATATTGAAACGGGTCTGGCTCATTGCAGCAAAAGTATATCAGAAATCGTGAAACTCGCAAACACAACGCTGGCAATTCCGTTGGTGGTTCCAAAAGCAATGTTCACTTTACTGAGGTCGTTGGGTTTTACGAGACGATGCTGGTAGATCAACAAAAGCGCGAATACCCCCATGCCTATCCAGTACAGGAAGCCAAAATTCCCACGAAAACCGGCCAATACGATCAAAATGGTTGTAACCACATGCAGTACTTCGGATAAACGCAAAGCGCCTTTCGCCCCCATGCGGGCGGGAATGGAATGCAGTTTCTGCGAACGATCGAAATCAGCATCGGGCAAAGCGTAAATGATATCAAAGCCACTCACCCAGGTAAGCACCGTGAACGAGAATAAAAGCGGCAACCAGCTGAATTTGCCCGTCACCGCAAGATAAGCTCCAATGGGCGCAAGGCTTAATCCTACGCCGAGCACCAGGTGACACAAAGCGGTAAAACGCTTGGTGTAACTGTAGCCCAAAACAACGAGCAAAGCTACAGGCGACAAATAAAAACAAATTGGGTTGATGAACCAGGTGGTAACCACGAAGGCCACCGAAGAGGTTATGGTGAACAAAAGCGCGGAACCGGAGCTGATGACACCAGCGGGGATCTCCCGGTTCTTTGTGCGCGGGTTAAGTGCATCATATTTCCTGTCGATGTAGCGGTTGAAAGCCATGGCCGCGCTGCGCGCAAAGACCATGCAAAGGATCATGTAAAGAAAGAGGTTCGCATCGAAATATCTAACCTTTTCTACCGCAAGGATAAAACCTATAGTAGCGAACGGAAGCGCGAAAACAGTGTGACTGAACTTTATCAATGAAAGATATTGATTGAGCTTTTGTACCACTATTTCTTAATAACAAATAAGATCACCAGTACATAGATCACAGGGGCTGAGGCCAGTGCGATGGAAAGGAAAGAGATGTGGTTCCATTTGGTTGGAATGGCGTACTTGCTGCGGGTAAATATAACACCCACCGAAAGCAGTGTTCCTAAAACCGAACAGAGCATTCCATAAAAAAGATATTTCGGAAAAAAACAGGTCGCTAAGGCTGCTGCCCCCAACAAAAACCCGAGGCGGGCAAACCATTTCGTATAAAGGCGCATATTCATTTTCTATCCCTCCACAGGCTCTAAATTCGCTGTTCCAATCACATCGCCGATGCAAATGCCGGATTCGTTCAGTTTTACCAATGCACTTTCTTCCAGTTTATTGATCAATGCTTCACTAAATGGAACTGACACTTTTATATAATTATCCGTAAAACCATGAATAAAACCATGCTTGTTCTCAGCTTCAAACAACACCATACGTTTAGTATTGACATGCTGCGCGTAAAAAGCCCTTTGCTTCTTTTCGGAAAGGATACGAAGCATTTTGTTGCGCTCCTTACGAATATGAACGGGTACCACGGGTTTAATTTCGAGGGCGTCGGTATTCGGTCTTTCCGAATACGTGAAAACATGCAGGTAAGAAATATCGAGTTGGTTCAGGAAACTATAGGTCTCTAAAAATTCTTCTTCCGTTTCTCCGGGAAAACCAACGATCACATCCACGCCAATGCAGGCGTGCGGCATGTATTTTTTGATCGCCTCTACCCTTTCGCAGTACAGATCGCGTTGGTAGCGACGACGCATGCCGGCCAATATTTTATTACTTCCGCTTTGTAAGGGAACGTGAAAATGCGGCACAAAGCGTTTTGACGCAGCTACAAATTCAATGATCTCGTCTTTCAATAAGTTTGGCTCGATGGAAGAGATCCGAAAACGGTCAACACCTTCCACTTCATCCAGTTCTTTGATGAGATCCAAAAAAGTTTCCTGCTTTTTACCTGAGTTGCTTAGATTTTCATTGAAACCAAAATCACCGATGTTCACACCGGTAAGCACGATCTCCTTTATTCCCTGGGCGGCAATTTCTTTGGCTTGTTTCACTACGTTCTCAATACTATCGCTACGGCTTTTACCCCGGGCTAAAGGAATGGTGCAATACGAGCAGGTATAATCGCAACCATCCTGCACTTTTAAGAAAGAACGGGTACGGTCGCCGGCTGAATACGAAGAAACAAATTGATTGGTCTCTTCGATCTCGCAGCTGTGCACTTCGGCTTTATCTGTTTTGGTTATTGATTCGACGTATTGCAAGAGATTGAATTTTTCTTTGGCACCAAGTACGAGATCTACGCCTTCAATAGCGCCGATGTCGTTGGGTTTTAACTGCGCGTAGCAACCGATAACAGCCACTATGCTTTGCGGCGCGATCTTACGGATGTTACGGATGATCTGGCGACATTCTTTATCGGCGTTCTCGGTAACTGAGCAGGTATTGAGCACATAGACATCAGCCACATCGGCGAGGTCTTTTTTAGCGAAGCCAGCCTTTTCGAAACCTCGTGCAATAGACGAAGTTTCGGCAAAGTTGAGCTTGCAGCCCAGAGTATGAAAAGCAATGGTTTTTCCGGCAGCCATGAGAGCTCAAATTTACGGAAAATAGAGCGTTAAAAAAACTAGGCGTTTTGGCAGGTAACTACGTATAGATCAGCAGGCAAGCTAGTTTTTGTGATGGCAGCAAAACCGCCCGCCACGTCTACCAGGTTCTTATATCCTTTGGCCTTTAGGATAGAGGCCGCTATCATACTGCGATAACCGCCGGCGCAATGAATGTGGTAGGTTTTATCCTTATCAAGATCATCTTCCCAATCTGTAATAAAATCAAGCGGACGGTGTTCAACCTTGTTCAGATGTTTTGCATCGTACTCTCCGGGCTTACGAACATCGAGCGTCTTAATTCCGTCGTGAGCATACGCTTTGGCGAACTCTTCGGCCGAAATGGACTTGATCGAATCCACAGTTTTACCCGCATTTTTCCAGGCATCAAATCCTCCGGCGAGGAAACCCACACAATTATCATAACCCACACGCGAAAGGCGCATCACAGTTTCAGCTTCTCTTCCCGTTGGAGTTACCAGGACAATTTTTTGCTGCAGATCGGTGATCAAAGCTCCCACCCAAGGGGCAAATTGTCCGTCGATACCAATGAACCAGGAGCCGGGAATGTGTCCCGCCGCAAACTCTGCCGGTTTGCGCACATCCAGTATCAAAGCGTCTTTGGAAAGCGTTTCAAATTCAGAAACAGAAAGTGCTTTGTTTCCCTTTTGCATCACGGCATCGAAAGCGTCATAGCCATCCTTGTTCAGCGCCGCGTTCTTGGCAAAATATTGTGGTGCAGGTAAAATTCCGGTAGTAAGCTCTTTGATGAACTCAGCTTTGCTGATATTCTTCAAAGCGTAATTTGTTTTCTTTTGATTGCCCAAGGTATCAAAGGTTTCCATGCTCATATTCTTACCACAAGCGCTGCCTGCTCCATGCGCCGGGTAAACGATCACATCATCGGGCAATACCATCAATTTATTTCTGAGCGAATCATAAAGCATCCCTGCAAGATCTTCCTGTGTTAGATCAGATTTGATAGCCAGGTCGGGCCTTCCGACATCGCCAATAAATAAAGTATCGCCGGTATAAACGCTGTGCGGTTTCTTATTTTCATCCAACAGCAAATAACAAACCGACTCCGGCGTATGACCCGGAGTATGCAGCACTTTTATAGTAAGTTTTCCCACTTTCAATTCCTGCCCGTCGGTGGCAATAATGCTATTATAAGAAGTTTTAGCTCCGGGGCCAAATACGATCTGCGCCCCTGTTTTCTGCGCCAGGTCAACGTGACCTGAAACAAAATCGGCGTGAAAATGGGTTTCGAGAATGTATTTGATCTTTACACCATGTTTTTGTGCGAGGTCGAGATATGGCTGGGTCTCACGCAGCGGATCGATGATAGCGGCTTCACCTTCCGAGGCGATCAAATAAGCCCCCTGGGCCAGGCAATTGGTATAAAGCTGTTCTACGAGCATAGCGGTTAATTATAGCACAAATTTAACATTATTAGGCGAGCCAAAACTTGATATAAATCAATAATTATTTGGTTTTAGGTAACGAATATTCTCTATTTTTCATCCTGTTTAGCAATCAAACCAATGAAAAAGATCACACTACTTCTTACTTGTGCCGTTTTGGGACTATCGGCGCAAAATAATGCAAGAAAACTAAGCCTTGCCGAATGCATCGGTTCCGCGCTGGCCAACAACGAACATATCAAAACGGCCGGCTACGACCTTGCCTACCAGAAACAATTCAAAAAGGCGAGTACAGAGGTGCCCAAGACGGGGGTGGTATTTACCCAAGGGCAATTCAACTCAAAATACAAGTACGACAACAGCGTGGCCGTCATGCAGCAGATCCCTTTTCCGGCGGTGTTCAGCGCGCATAATTCGCTTGCCAAAGCCTATATCAAAGGCAGCGAATACAAGCTGGCCGCCACTAAAGCCGAACTCATTTACCAGGTGAGCGTAACCTATTACAGCCTGCTATACCATTATGCCAAACACCAATTGCTGCTTCGTGAAGACAGCATTTATGAAACATTTGCGCGAACCGGTCAAATAAAATACGAACAGGGTGCAGGCAGTTTGCTTGAAAAAACAACCTCCGAGACCAAGGTAATGGAGATCAAGAACATGCTTTTGGAGAATGAAGCCGATATACACGCCGATAAGATCAACCTGCAAACCCTGATAAACAGCGAAAAACAGGAGGACATCGTGTTTGAATACCTTACCGAAAAACCTTTAAGTGTGAACCTCGACACGAGTGACATTTCAACGCACCCTTACCTTCGGTATCTTAAACAACAAATTGAAGCAGGTCAAAAGAATAAAATGCTGGAGATCGCTAAGATCTTCCCTGACCTGCAGTTCGGTTATTTCAACTTGTCTATCTATGGTCCTGCCGATATCGGTACCGGGCCGTATTTTCAGACAACCGCCAACCGGATGCAGGGTTTTACGCTGGGAGTAACCATTCCGCTGTGGCTGCATCCACTCGCTTCCAAGGTAAAAGCGGCTGAGATAAAAAAACAAATGGCCCAGGCCGATTATAATTACAACAAAGATCTTTTTGATGGGCAGTATGACGAGGCTTACACCCTATACATGAAATACCACAACAGCATCACGTATTACAAACAAAGCGCTCTCAGTAATTCGCGTTCCATCATCAGGGAGGCGCACAAAGCCTACGAAACAAAGGAGATCGGCTACGTAGATTACCTTTCGGTGATAAGCAACGCCCTGAACATCGAGAGCAATTACCTGAACGTGATACACCAGAACAACCTGGCGGCACTGAAGATACAATATCTTTCAAGCGAATAACATGGAACAACTAAAATGGACCGAGCGCAAATTCGACTTCGGGTTTAAAAAAGAGTATTTACCTTTTATGCTGGAAAGGATAAAAGCCACCACTTCACGCATTGAAGAAATGACCAAAGGCAACAGTGAAGATCAATTGTCAAAACAAAGTAATGGGCAATGGTCGGTAAAACAACACATCGGTCATTTCATTGACCTGGAAGAACTGCACCAGGCAAGGGTAGAGCAATTCAAAGAAGGTTTAACGGAATTGCGTGCCGCCGATATGAGCAACAAAAAAACCCACGAAGCTGATCATAACAAAAGAAGTTCCGCTGAACTTATTTCAGAATTAAAAAAAGTAAGGAAGCATTTTATTCATTCTATCGAAGCTATAGACGAAGTTAAATTGGATCATAAAGCGCTTCACCCGCGGCTACAAAAACACATTACAATTACAGATCTTGCCTATTTTGTGGGCGAGCACGACAACCACCATCTTACGATCATGGCTGCTTTGCTAAAAAAGTAACATTGGAAATGTAAAAAGTAAAACTAAAAATTTAAAATGTTACATTATAATTTTTCAATGTTACTTCCGGCTGTTCAGCGTTAGAAGCGTATCCCCACCAAAAGCATATCATCCGTTTGCTCATAGCGGCCCTGCCAGGTGTCGATCTCCTTTTCTATGCGCTTCAACTGCTCTCGCATAGGAACATTCTGCAATCCCGAGAGCAGGTCGCGGAAACGTTTGATCATGAATTTCTTTCCGCTGTCGCCGCCGAATTGATCCTGCAAACCATCCGAGAAAAGGTAAATGGTATCTCCCGCGGCCACGTGCAATTTTTGTGTGGTGAAAAGCTTATCGAAATTGTGATTGAAGCTTCCGATGGGCGATTTATTTCCTTTTAACTCCAGAAGTTCGCCATTCTTAAAAATGTACATGGGGCGTTTGGCACCCGCGAATGTGATCTCGCGCTTGCTGATGCGGTAGCGCACAATGGCCGCGTCCATCCCGTCGTTTGTGGAGACATTACCGTGTTGCTTGAAGGTTTCCAAAAGTTTTTTATCGAGCTGGGTGAGTATTCCCGCCGGATCGGTGGTTTCGCCGCTGGCCATGACCTGGTTGAGGATGGAATTGCCTATAACCGTCATTAAAGCCCCGGGAACACCATGGCCTGTACAATCCACGGCCGCTATCAGCGCCTCATCGCCCCGTTGCGCGAACCAGTAAAAATCGCCACACACAATATCCTTGGGCCGGTACAAAATAAAAGAATCGCCAAAGACCTTCTCGATCATTTCATCAGCAGGCAAAATACTTTCCTGGATGCGCTTGGCGTAATTGATGCTGTCTCTTATCTCCCTGTAAGCAAGTTCAAGCTTCGTGCTTTTCTCCATCACTTCGGCCGTACGCTCAGCCACCTTGGCTTCCATATCCACCGAGTAAGCGTGCAGACTGTTACGCATGTTGATGAGGGCATTGCCCAACACATCGTTCTCACTCAGCTTATCGTAATGCGCCGTTAAATTTCCCCGGCGTATCTCATTGGCAAAAGTGGCCGTCTTTGTAAAACTGTCTGATAGAATATTCACCGAACCCACCATCTCCGCAACAACGTTCTTATCCCTTATAGCTATCTTTTCGTTCGATAGTTCTCCTTTGGCCAACTGCTCCACCGTACCTTTCATTTTCAGCACCGGCTTGCGGATAGAGCCGGAAATAAAGGAAACCGTAAAGAAGATGAACACAAAAAGAAAAACAGAAGCACCAAGCATGATGGTCATCATGCGGAAAGATGAACTTTCAATATCAGCTTTCATCACCAAAGCTTCCTCCCTGTTCCGGTCAATGATCTTACCCAGCGAGTTCATGATATCCGCCGTGCGCGGCAACACTTCGCTTTCAATGATCTCCTCGCATTTGAATTTCTTTACCGGGTTCTCGTAATCATCGAAGCTCACCAGCGTATTCATGATGTCCTTTTCAACGGTGATCAGTTCATCGAATTTTTTAAAGACCCTTTGAATGCTGTCGCGGTCGGATTGCTTGTTGAGCCTTACCATAAAACCATCCAGCTTTTTTTTCAACTCCGGGTAATGGAACTTGTGCAACGAATCCAGGCTCTTCTTATCATCCACGCTGTTCTGCAGGTACACCCAATTGGTTGCGTACATTTTGGATTCTGTGACCACCAGGTTGAACTCTTCCAGCGATTCAACATATGGATTGATCACCTCGGTCATTACGGCAACCGTGGCCTTGTTCTTTTGAATGATGAAGTAATTGAAGACCACGTTCACCAATACAATGATGAGAACGAGGATAAAGGCAAAGGTAACTTTTGGAAAACCCGTATTAAAGAAGCCTATCTTCATAAAAGGGCCTGGAGCGGACATCAGGCTCTTACAAATATATCATTTTTAGGGCTAAAACCGGCTTTTTTGCTTTTTGCCGAATTTTACTTAATTTTCCCCTTTATGCAGGGAAAAATCAAACTTTTTTTAGCTGTTTTGGCGCTTTTGCTTGCCGCATGCCCGGCATTTTCACAGATCGATACACTGAAGCTTGCGACCGATACCACCAAAAAGGATACACTGAATTATTACGACATGACCCTGGAGCAATTGCTAACAATGAAGGCTCATGGCGTTCCTTCCGAACTAGAGAAACTCATCAACTCGCTTATTTCAGTAGCCTCCAAAAAACCGCTCAACGTACGCGAATCGCCCAGCATCGTCAGCCTCATCACCGCCGAGGAAATAAAGAATTCGGGGGCGCGGGATCTTATTGATGTATTGCGATTGGTTCCGGGAGTTGATTTTGGCGTGGACGTATTGGGAGTGGTGGGGATAGGCATGCGCGGCAATTGGGCCCACGAAGGAAAAACGCTCCTTTTGCTCGACGGGCAGGAGATGAACGAGATATTATTCGGTACTACACAATTCGGGAATCACTTCGCCATCGACCAGATCAAAAAAATTGAAATTATCCGCGGTCCGGGTTCTGCCATTTACGGCGGTTACGCGGAATACGGCGTAGTGAACATCATTACCAAACAAGGCGAAGACATAAACGGAGTTTCGGTTTCGGGCATTTACGGCATGTCGCAGAACGACTACATGCACCGTAATTTTAATTTATCGGCAGGGAAAAAGATAAAGGAATTTGAATGGAGCCTATCCGGAATGATAGGTCAAGGACAAAGGACCGATCGTGAGTACACAGATATTTATGATTCTACCATTAGTTTGAAAGGCAATTCTAAAACGGACCCGGCCTACGTGAACTTAGGCATGAACTGGAAAGGACTGAGCTTTCGCGCCATTGGTGATTTTTATAAAACAACCACCATTGATGGAAACGATTTTGTATTACCGCGCGCTTATGAGCAAAATTTCAATTCGCAGTTATACGAATTGAAATATGCCTGGAAGGTGAACAACCAGCTTACCATTACCCCAAAACTGAATTATAAGAAACAAGATCCCTGGGAAACTCCCGATGGCGACTCGCTCAATTCAACTTATTTAAAGACCGCCACACGCTCTACCGCTAACCTTACCGCTTCTTACAGTCCGAACAGGAAGATAAACGTGGTGGCGGGCGGGGAATTTTATCGTGATTATGCCGTTAACCACGATGATACTTTTTATAATGGCAAGGACAATGTTGAATTTACCAACCTGGCCGCTTTTGCGCAGGGATTAGTGAAGACGCGTTTTGTAAACATCATTTTAGGTGCTCGTTATGATAAGAACAGCGTTTATGGTGATGCTTTCGTTCCGCGGGTTGGCTTAACGAAGAAATTTTTCCGCTTTCACTTCAAGGCGCTTTATAGTAATTCGTTCAGGGCTCCGTCCATCGACAATATCAATTACAGTGTGTCGGGTACACTTTTGCCTGAAAAAACGCAGGTTGCCGAATTGGAAATAGGCTACCAGGTAACACGCAAATCTATTTTCACGATCAATTTCTTTGATATTACCACGCGCAACCCTATCGTTTACTTTTTTGACGCTACCGCCAACACGGATGCTTACATCAACGAGAAGAGCACCGGCACCACAGGTCTTGAAGCCGAATACAAGATCAGGGCCAAATGGGGTTATTTTGGATTTAACTACTCGTATTACACCAGCCTGGGCAAGGACCGCATCTCAGCTTATCGCGTTCCCGGTGATTCGTCGGCACTTTTGGGATTTGCCAATCATAAGTTCAACATCAACGGGTCTTTCAATATCACCAAAAAACTTTCTTTGAACCTCACCGGAAGTTATTACGGTCCTCGCAACGCTTATACATCGGTAGACACCGCTTTTGTGCCGCAGCTGGAAAGAACGGAATCGAAATTCCTGCTGAATGTTTTTGTAAAATACGACACGCCTGTGAAAGGATTGACGGTTGGTTTGGGTGTATTTGATATTCTTGATTCGCAATTCAATTTCATCCAGCCTTACAGCAACGCTACGACTCCCGGACACGCTCCCCTGCCCGCTCCACCCAGAGAATTTGTTTTCCGTATTCATTACGACCTGAACTTTAAGAAATGAAAAGAGTAAGCAACATATTCTTTTCGTGCAGGATCTTTTTGGTGCTGTTGGGATTGCTTGCTTTTAAATCGGTAAAAGCGCAGGATGTGGATTACAAGGCTTATACTTTGTTCGTGTACAATTTCATGAAATACATCGAGTGGCCCGAAGCGCAGAGCAAAGGAGATTTTGTGGTGGGTGTTTATGGCGATTCTCCTATTCAAAAAGAATTGCAGGTTTTGGCCTCCAGCAAGAAATTGAAGGGAAGGAACATCGTCATTAAGAACCTTGCCAAACCCGAAGACGCTGTAAACTGCCAATTGATGTACGTTTCATCTTCAAAAAGCTCAGCGGTAAAAGTCATCAAGGAGCAAATGAAGGACAAACCCGTTCTGATAGTCGGCGAGCGCGAAGGGCTTGCCAAAAAAGGTGCGGCTTTAAGCTTTGTAACGCTTGACGACGACGCCCTGCAATTCGACATCAACAAAAAAGAGATCGAGCAGCACCAGTTGAAGATATCGAGCCAGCTTATTTCGCTGGGGACGGTGGTGAATTAGTTCTGCTCCAGGTCAATCTTCTCATCCCCCGCCCTATAAGGCAAATACGTAAAAATGAACTGGAACATCTCTTCCGTGGTACTCATACTGTAAAGGTCGTTGCGCTCGTTGATGTCGCGCGGCGGGTGGAAGGGATTGTTGGGGTTCTTATCGGTGTTGTCGTAAGTACCGAAAGCGTATAGCGTACTGCCGGCCGGAATTTTTACAGGATGTTTGTAGGTATAGTAATACTGCCACTTAAAATCCCATTTATTGATGCGTATCAAACGGATGGTATCGCCGTTGGGCTGAATGGCATAAGCCAAAAACGTTTTTCCAAGCAAATGCATGTGCGGGTTAACCGATAAAATAGAAATATCGCCGGGCGTGGTCCATCTGCTGGAATAGGTTTTTATGGTATTGGCGGGAATATCAAATTTCGGATCGATTGGCGAAATCCCAAATGTTCCGAGTTGCGTCTCCGCCGCCGGGCGAACGGGCTTAGGGCCAAAGAACACATTGATGACCGAAGAATCTTTGCAGTCGGCCTTGCTCGGACCATAGTGCAAGTTCTTCAGAAAGAAAGCGCCCTTTTTCTTCATGTAAAAGCCTCCAATATCATTCGGATAGATCTGTGGCGTATAACCGGGCAAATAATAAACTGTGTTGGGCGTCAAGACAGGGAAAGTGCCGTCATCGTTGGCCAGTCCCATTTTTTTGTAAACATCCTCGGCCACGCCTGGAATATCGAGCCAATAAGAAACTCCGGCAAAAACATCCTTCTTTTTTCCTTCCTCATAATTCACTAGATGACCGTTTACGTGATGCGCCAGTTTGCGTTGCTGAGGAACGAACTCGAAGAAGCGAACGAATGTGTCCTTTTTCATTTCATAAGGTACTTTCACCATATAGAAATGATCTGTTCCATTTCCTTTGATCGGCACCGCTTCATGGAAGGGAATAACAAGGTCAGGCTTGCCAAAGAAAGAGCCCGTAAAGAACTCGGGCGGACTCAGTTTAGAAGTATCCCCGGGGGCGCAGCCCTGCTCTACCCAATTCTTTATTTTGCTGATCTCTTCGTCTGTTAGTCCGCGTTCCTTTACAAAATGCGTATAGCTTTTATCGGCAGGCCAGGGCGGCATGTAGCGGGTTTGGGTAACGAATTTTATCTTGTTGGCGCTCTTTTTAGCATCAGAATAACTCAATAAAGTAAAAGGCCCTGCTTCTCCCGGGCGGTGACAAGGCGTGCAGTTCTTAAAAACAATGGGCGCGATGTGCTCGGAGAAATTTACGGGAGAGCTATTTTCTTGTTTTCCTGTCTTGCCGTTAGGCGGATTCTCATCACCGCCATTACAGGAAGCAAGGCTTATGGCCACGAAAATGCAGAGGCTATAGAAAAGCGTTTTCACCTAAACAAAAATACAGATTATTCTTCTGCCGGGGCTTCGGATTTTTGCCACGAAGGCACGAAGACGCAAAGAAACAGCCGGAAGAACAGCCAATACATAATGAAACCTTTTTACTCCCTCTTAGCGCCTTTGTGTCTTTGTGGCGATATTACGATGCCTGAACGGAGTTGGAAATTTGCCACGAAGGCACGAAGACGCAAAGAAACAGCCGGAAGAACAGCCAATACATAATGAAACCTTTTTACTCCCTCTTAGCGCCTTTGTGTCTTTGTGGCGATATTACGATGCCTGAACGGAGTTGGAAATTTGCCACGAAGGCACGAAGACGCAAAGAAACAGCCGGAAGAACAGCCAATCCATAATGAAACCTTTTTACTCCCTCTTAGCGCCTTTGTGTCTTTGTGGCGATATTACGATGCCTGAACGGAGTTGGAAATTTGCCACGAAGGCACGAAGACGCAAAGAAACAGCCGGAAGAACAGCCAATCCATAATGAAACCTTTTTACTCCCTCTTAGCGCCTTTGTGTCTTTGTGGCGAATGTAGTACATCACCCGGGACCACGAATCTTGTCACGAGGACACGATCCACCCGACATTTTCAATTTTACTTCTTAAATTTTAAATGTTACTTCTTACTTAGTCCAGCTCCTTCGAAGTTTCCTTGGCTTTTTCCTCGATCACACTGGTCTCTTTTTCGATCTCGCGTTTGATGTTGTTGGCGCCTTCCTGGATATCGCGCTGAATGCCCTGCGTGGCGTCTTTGAACTGGCGTATGCCGCGGCCGAGGTTGCGCATGACGGTTGGCATTCCCTTTCCACCAAATAAAAGCAACACGGCAAGGAACACAATGAAGAGCTCTCCCCCACCCAAAAAATCAAACAACAGCAGCACCGTCTTCATCCTAAAAATTTTTGTTCTTTCTGAACTTTAACAACGTATAAATACCCAATCCAAAGATGATGGCCACGATGAGCAGCACGAATATCTCGCTCCAGCCAAAATCGTACATCTTATTTTCTACTGCAAGCAGCATAGGTATGCGTTATTAGTTAATGCTTTGCGGCCTCCGCTTTTATTTTTAATACCTCTTTCAATTTACTAACCGCGTAATCGATCTCTTCTTTCGTGTTGTACTTACAAAACGAAAAACGCACCGCGGGACGGGTCATATCAACCCCCAAACCACGCAAAACGTGCGAGCCCTGGTTGCTTCCCGAAGAACAGGCACTGCCACCCGAAGCGGCAATTCCCTGTATATCTAAATTAAAAAGCAACATCTCTCCGTCATCGCTATGCGGCAATGAAACATTCAATACAGTATACAAGCTATGTTCGTCGATCTCTCCATTGAACTCTACTCCCGGAATGGCTTTGCGCAATTCAGCGATCATGTAATTTTTCAGTCCGCGTATATGCTCCTGGTGCTCCTTCATCTCGCGACAACAAATTTCCAGTGCCTTTGCAAGCCCAACAATTCCGTAGACATTTTCAGTCCCTCCGCGCATACTACGCTCCTGCGCACCTCCGTGAATGAGTGGCTTTAATTTGATCGTATTGTTGACATACAAGAACCCAACGCCTTTTGGACCATGGAATTTATGCCCGGCGCAGGTAACCATGTGTACTTTCATCGCGCGCAGGTCCATATTGAAATGCCCCATGGTTTGCACGGTATCGCTGTGGAAAATAGCCCCGTACTTTTCGCAAAGCTCGCCCACTTTATTGATAGGAAGCAAAGTTCCGATCTCGTTATTGGCGTGCATCAAAGAAACCAAAGACTTAGGATTAGCCGCCAGTAATTCTTCAAGCTGCTTCAGGTCTACATTTCCCTTCTTATCCAGGTTCACCCAACTTACTTTTATCTTCCCTTCCTTTTCCATCTCGCACAAAGTATGCTCAACAGCGTGGTGTTCTATTTTAGAAGTGATCGCGTGTTTTATTCCAAACGTTTCGATCGTTTTTACGATAGCCATATTGTCGGCCTCGGTTCCTCCCGAAGTGAAGAATATCTCGGCAGGCGTTACATTCAACAATTTAGCCACCGTTTTGCGCGCGATCTCAATGGCAGAGCGCGTTTTGCGCCCATAACCGTGAATAGAAGATGGATTCCCAAACTCTTCCTTCATGTAAGGCAACATGGCATTGAACACCTCTTCGTCGAGGCGCGTGGTGGCGGCGTTATCTAAATAAACCTTCATCTTTTATTCTTTGGGCGTTCCCCTGCGGATCGGGCTTTTTGCTTCAAGTCCTCGTCCAGACGGTACCGTCCGGACTGTGGGCTTTTCGCTGCAATCCCTAACGCAAATACAACATCATTCTAAATTTAAGTCGTAAACAAAGTTAAGTGTATTATCTATCTCTGTAAACATTAATTTATCATTCTCTATAAAAGACACCTTTTTTCTGTAATCGGAAACCGTTTTTTCAATAAAAGGCGATGACTTCAAAGGTCTGCGGAACTCCAAAGCCTGGGCGGCATTCATGAATTCAATGGCCAAAACCTTATACGTATTTTCAACCACGCGGTGACATTTAGTAGCGGCATTAGCGCCCATACTTACGTGGTCCTCTTGTCCGTTACTGCTAACAATACTATCTACCGAAGCAGGCGTGCAAAGTTGCTTGTTCTGGCTTACGATGGAAGCGGCCGTGTATTGCGGGATCATGAAACCCGAATTGATACCCGGTTTTGCTACCAGGAACGGAGGCAGCTTTCTTGTTCCGGAGATCAGTTGGTAGGTGCGACGCTCCGAAATACTTCCGAGCTCGGCAATGGCCATGGCCAGGTAATCGAGCGCCAAAGCCAAAGGCTGTCCGTGGAAATTCCCACCGGAAATGATCTCATCACTTTCAGGAAATACAGTAGGGTTATCGGTAACCGAATTAATTTCAGTTTCTATCACTTCTGTCACATGTCGCACCACATCTTTGGTAGCGCCATGCACTTGGGGAATACAACGGAAGGAGTAAGGATCCTGCACCGCTTCTTTTTTGGTGGCGGCAATTTTACTTCCTTTCAAAAATTTTAGAACAGCTTTTCCTGTTTCGATCTGTCCTTTGTGCGGACGCACCATTTGAATTCCGGCGCTGAAAGGGTCCGTCCTTCCTAAAAAAGCATCCAGTGCAAGGGCGCCGTTGAAGTCGGCCAATGTATTTAAGTGATTCGAGCGTATCAAACACCAAACGGCGTAAGCGCTCATGAACTGCGTTCCGTTCAATAAAGCAAGCCCTTCTTTTGATCGGAGTTTCAGCGGTTTTAATTTGAGTTTTTTATAGAGATCGGAAGTGTTAGTACGTTTTCCGTTATGATAAACTTCTCCCTCACCCAACAATGGTAAAGTGAGATGCGCCAAAGGAGCCAGATCGCCCGAAGCGCCTAAAGAGCCCTGCTGGTAAATAACGGGAAGAATATCGTTATTGTAGAAATAGAGCATGCGCTCAGCAGTTTCCATACTTACCGCCGATCTGCCATAAATGAAATTTCGGATCTTAAGCAGCAGCATGATCTTTACGATCTCCTGCGGCACCTCCTCGCCCATTCCGCACGCGTGCGAACGAACCAGGTTCTCCTGCAATTGCTGCAGGTCCTTTTGTGGAATAATTACGTTACAAAGCGATCCGAAACCCGTATTGATGCCATAAATGGGTTCTTTCTGCTTAGCCAGCTTTTTATCGAGGAATTCGCGACAATTTTTTATGTTTTTCAGGGCAACTTTGGAAAAGCCTATGGGGCTTCCGGAGGCCACCAGCTTGCGCACATCTTCAATGCTTAAAAAGACGTTTGGATCGAGTAAAAACATTCCCGCAAAGATAGCTATAAGTTTTTGCTTTAACACCCTTACTTTCAATACTTTTAGCTTTTGAAAATCGTTCCCGTATTTGTACTAATTACGTATATTTGCCTTCCCATTTTTTCATGAGCGTCCTGAGCACCAAAAAGATACATATGGTAGACCTGAAAGGTCAGTACCAAAAGATCAAATCTGAAGTGGA
This sequence comes from uncultured Flavobacteriaceae bacterium, assembly GCA_964387075.1. GTDB lineage: Bacteria > Bacteroidota > Bacteroidia > B-17B0 > Aurantibacillaceae > PALSA-968. The sequence goes on along the minus strand of CAYLVB010000004.1, from coordinate 94,936 downwards.
TGCCGCTATACAGGATGTGATCAACAGTACCGCTTTTATCAATGGCCCGGCAGTGAAAGAATTCCAGAGCGACCTCGAAACATACCTGGGCGTTAAGCATGTCATTCCCTGTGCCAACGGTACGGATGCTTTGCAGATAGCCATGATGGCTTTGGGATTGAAACCCGGCGATGAAGTGATCACCGCCAGTTTTACCTATGTGGCCACCGCTGAAGTGATCGGGCTGCTTGGACTTACGCCTGTGCTGGTGGATGCTTACCCCGATACTTTCTGCATTGATGTACAGGCTATAGAAAAAGCCATTACCCCCAAAACAAAAGCCATTGTGCCCGTTCATTTGTTCGGGCAATGCGCCGACATGAACGCGATCAATGCTTTGGCTAAGAAACATAATTTGTTTGTTATTGAAGATGTAGCGCAGGCCCTTGGAGCTGATTATAGGTTGAGCAACGGAAGCACAGCGAAAGCAGGCACCCTGGGAACTATCGGTTGCACTTCATTTTTCCCAAGCAAGAATTTAGGTTGTTACGGCGATGGCGGTGCCATTTACACAAACGATGAAGCCCTTGCCGCTAAATGCAAAATGATAGCGCATCATGGGCAGAGTGTACAATATGTGCATGATGTATTGGGAGTGAACTCGCGCCTGGATAGTTTGCAGGCCGCTATTTTGAAAATAAAACTAAAACATTTGGATGGGTACGCCGACGCGCGTAACAAAGCGGCCGCTCATTACGATAAAGCATTCGGCGCTCACCCTAAAATAAAAATACCGGTGCGGGATAAGAATTCTACGCACGTTTTTCATCAATACACGTTGCAATTGAACGGGATCGACCGTAACAAGCTGCGTGAATTTTTGGCAACGAAGGATATACCCAGCATGATCTATTACCCGATCCCCCTGCACATGCAAAAAGCTTATTCGAGCGATCGTTATAAAAAAGGAGATTTTCCAATTACAGAGAAATTATGCGCCTGCGTACTTTCTTTACCCATGCATACCGAATTAGACGAAGAAACCTTAACACACATCAGTAATTCCGTATTGGAGTTCTGCAAATAAAGCTCATATGAAAATAGCCGTAGTAGGAACAGGATATGTTGGGTTGGTAACGGGCACCTGCCTTGCCGAAACCGGGAATACTGTCATCTGCGTTGACATCAACGAAGAAAAAGTAAAGAAATTGAAGGAAGGCGTTGTTCCTATTTACGAACCGCACCTCGATACGCTTTTTCACCGCAACATCAAGGCCGGGCGCTTATCATTCACCACCAATTTAAAAGAGGCTGTTGACCAGGCGCTCATAGTTTTCCTCGCCCTGCCCACCCCACCCGGTGAGGACGGAAGCGCTGACCTACGCTATGTATTGGGTGTTGCCGAAGATCTTGGAAAAATAATCACGGATTATAAAGTTATTGTAGATAAGAGCACGGTGCCGGTAGGTACTGCAGAGAAAGTGCGCCATGCCATTGCGAAGAACGCGAAGGTACCTTTTGATGTAGTTTCTAATCCTGAATTTTTACGGGAAGGTTTCGCGGTGGATGATTTTCTGAAACCCGACCGCGTGGTGATAGGCGCCAGCAGCGATAGAGCGCGCAAGACCATGGAAGAACTTTATAAGCCTTATGTGCGCCAGGGTAATCCAATCGTTTTTATGGACGAGAAGTCTGCCGAGCTTACCAAATACGCGGCCAACGCTTTCCTTGCCACCAAGATCACCTTCATGAACGAGATCGCCAACCTTTGCGAGAAAGTGGGCGCGGATGTGGACATGGTGCGTATCGGTATTGGCAGTGACGACCGCATAGGTAAACGCTTTTTGTTCCCCGGCATTGGTTACGGCGGAAGCTGTTTTCCGAAGGATGTGCAGGCTTTAGCTAAATCGGCCGATGAAGTGAAATACGATTTCAAGATCCTTCACTCGGTGATGGAGGTGAATGAAACGCAAAAGACCATTATTGTTCCGAAGATCAATACCTACTTCAACAACAACGTAAAAGGACGGCATTTTGCTTTATGGGGACTTGCCTTTAAGCCCGATACGGATGACATCCGTGAAGCTCCTGCCTTATACGTGATAGACGCTTTGCTGGAAGCAGGCGCCACCGTTACGGCGCATGACCCCGAAGCGATGGAGAATGTAAAAAAGATCTACGGCGATAAAATAAAATACGCCGGCGATCCTTACGAAGCCTTGCAGAATGCCGACGCGCTGATCATTGCTACCGAGTGGGCCCTGTTCCGCACGCCGGATTTTGACAGGGTATCTGCCAGCCTCAAGCACAAAGTGATCTTTGACGGAAGGAATCTTTACAGCCTGGATCAAATGAAAAAACTGGGCTATTACTATTGCAGCATCGGAAGAGAAGTTGTGAAATAAAGAAATTACATGCAAAAAAAAGTTTTAATAACAGGAGCTGCCGGATTTTTGGGATCGCATCTTTGCGATCGTTTCATCAAGGAAGGTTATCATGTGATCGCCATGGACAACCTGATCACGGGCGACATGCGCAACATCGAGCACCTGATGAAATTACCGAATTTCGAATTTCTTCACCACGATGTTACCAAGCACATTCATATTCCCGGCGACCTTGATTACATCATGCACTTCGCTTCTCCTGCCAGTCCCATTGATTATTTAAAAATTCCGATCCAAACGTTAAAGGTCTCTTCACTCGGAACGCACAACGTATTAGGACTTGCCCGCGTGAAAAAAGCGCGTGTGCTTGTTGCCTCTACCAGTGAAGTGTATGGAGATCCAAACGTGCACCCGCAGCCCGAAGAATATTGGGGAAATGTGAACCCTGTGGGTCCGCGCGGTTGCTACGATGAAGCCAAACGATTCATGGAAGCCATCACGATGGCATACAATCAAACTCACGGTGTTGAAACACGCATTGTGAGGATATTCAATACGTATGGTCCGCGCATGCGACTGAACGACGGGCGCGTGTTGCCGGCTTTCATTGGGCAGGCTTTACGCGGAGAAGATCTTACTATGTTTGGCGATGGAAGTCAGACGAGGAGTTTCTGTTATGTTGACGACCTGGTAGACGGCATTTACCGTTTGCTCTTAAGCGATTATCATATGCCGGTTAACATCGGCAACCCCAGCGAGATCACCATCAAGGAATTTGGTGAAGAGATCCTGAAACTTACCGGCGCCAAACAAAAATTAATTTCATTACCCTTACCGAAGGACGACCCCAAACAGCGCCGGCCCGACATCACCAAAGCCAGGAAACTGCTGAACTGGGAGCCTAAAGTGAGTCGCGCCGAAGGACTGAAGATCACCTACGATTATTTCAGGTCCTTGCCCAAGGAAGAGCTCTTTAAGACCGAGCATCGCGACCTGGAGAAGCTTAATAAATAAGGCTTTGAGTCTTTATTATTATTTTATATTAATTAACTGATATTCTATATCTTACAATTATATTTAGCGATTTAGGTTAAGTATTTTTGTTGTTTTTTGATTTCATTATAGGGCCCTATGAAGGTACCTTTCCTTGATAAATCTAATTTTATGAAAACATCACTTAGGAAGCTCGCGCTTTTATGCGCCGTTTGTTCGTTTTTGGGATCAATTGCGCAGGTTGAGCCCAATAAACCGGCAGCAACAGAGCCAACCGCCACACCGAAACGCTATGTAAGAAAATTCAAGACCATCACCGATCCGTATTATGGGTTTCCAAACCTGTACGCACTGGTACTGAAACCCGTTGCCATTTTTAGCGGGGTTAGCGGGGTAAGCGTAAGATCGCTCGGGCCCACAGGAGCAAAAAGCGAGTTCATGATAACCGATAAGTTCAGCATGGGTATTGATGCCAACTATTCTAACGTTACCGTTAGTTTCACGATGAATAAAAAAGACACGGGAGGCGTACAGCGAACATACATGTATAAGGTCAGCTCTCCGGCGGTCAGATCCATGGTTAGTTTCTCATTGCACAGCGGTACCAAGCAGAAATTTGACGTTTACTCTTCCTTTAAGATCGGATATTACAAACGCACCATAAAATTTGAAACCGACGACCCCGGGTATAAAGCGCCGGTTTTAAAATGGCCTTATAGCCTGGCGCTAAGGATAGAGTCGGGCTTTCATTACTTTCCTTCACGCTTTTTTGGCTTTCATGGCAACTTTGGCCTGGGAGGAGGCGCGCTGTTTAATTTAGGGGTCTCTTCCCTATTCTAAACAATTTAAAGCTGATCCTTTTTCGCAGCCCGACAATTGTGTTACTTTTGCATGCATGCTCCGCCATTACAACATCACCGTGAAAGGAAAAGTGCATGGCGTATCCTATCGATTCGCCACTTTGCGCAAGGCACACAAGCTGCAACTCACGGGTTATGTGAAGAACCTGCACAACGGCGATGTTTTCATTGAAGCAGAAGGAAAAGAAGAGAACATCAACAAGCTCATCGAATGGTGTTACATCGGTCCGCCCGCCGCAGAAGTGACCGAAGTGCATGCTGAGGAGAAAGAACTGGCCAATTACCGAAACTTTGAGATAAAAAAATAATAGCATGAAAAAAATTCTCACACTTCTTCTTTGCCTTTCCGCTCTCCCATCCTTTTCACAGGAAGGAAGTTTCAACAAAGGAACCATCGCTGTTTCGGCCGGCTACGGGGTACCCAACCTGGTCATTCTGCCTTTCCGTGTGGCCTACAAGATCGCTGATTTTACAAACGTTTCACTTTCCGGATTCGGTCCCGTACTGATGCGCGCCGAATACGGGCTCAGCAAAAAAATAGGGCTCGGGCTGAGCGGCGGATACAGCACCATGTCGGTGGGATACACGTACAAGGATTGGGACATTTACAAAGGACAAAAAATAGATTATCACGCCAAACTTACATGGACCAGTCCATCGCTTGGGGCACGTTTTAACCTGCATTTTGGCAACAAGGAAAAAATGGATCCTTACTTTGGGATAGGTCTTGGCTGGTCGGGAAATAAGCTCACTTATAGTGATGACAGCCCCTGGGAGGATAAATATCCAACACCAAAATTAGGTGGTGTTTATTACAACATTGGCCTGGGTTTCCGGTATTACTTCGCGAAATTTGCGGGGTTTTACATGGAGATAGGATTGGATAAAGCCTCCCTGCTGCAGGCCGGTGTAGCTGTAAAGTTTTAGCACCCGCTTTTTATTGCTATTTTTGCGCTCCTGAAACGAATTCAGGATACATGACCACAGAAGAAGAGATAAAGCGCAGACGTACCTTTGCCATCATTGCCCACCCGGATGCCGGTAAAACAACCTTGACGGAGAAATTACTTCTGTTTGGCGGGGCCATACAGGTGGCGGGAGCCGTTAAATCCAACAAGATCAAAAAATCAACTGCTTCCGACTTCCTGGAGATCGAGCGACAAAGAGGAATTTCTGTATCTACTTCGGTGATGGCCTTTGAATTTAAAGGAAGAGAAGTAAATATTTTAGATACGCCTGGCCACGAAGACTTTGCTGAGGATACTTACCGCACTTTAACCGCCGTGGATAGCGTGATCATGGTGATCGACTGCGTGAAGGGCGTGGAGCCGCAAACCCGCAAGCTTTTAGAAGTTTGCCGCATGCGCAAAACCCCTGTGATCGTTTTCGTGAACAAGATGGACCGTGAAGGTCGTGATGCCTTCGACCTGATGGATGAACTGGAAAAAGAACTCAAGATCAAGGTTCGTCCGCTCAGCTGGCCCATTGGTATTGGGAAAAGTTTTAAAGGAGTTTATAATGTGTATGAGAAGTCATTGAATCTTTTTACGAGTGATGAAAAGCAGACGATTGCAGAATCGGTTGAGTTGAAAGAATTAAAGAAAGAGACCTTGATGAATTACCTCAGCGAAGATTTCTCGCAGCAATTGCTGGACGATATTGAGGTGGTGGAGACCGTTTACCCAACTTTTAAAAGCGAGGATTATTTAAAAGGAGATATTTGCCCGGTGTTCTTTGGCTCGGCGGTAAATAATTTTGGTGTGCGTGAGCTTTTGAATTGTTTCGTGGATATTGCCCCCTACCCGCTTAAGCGCGAGACCGAAGAAAGGATCGTGGATCCATTTGAGCCTAAGTTCAGTGGTTTTGTTTTTAAGATATTCGCCAACATCGATCCCCGTCACCGCGACCGTATCGCGTTTTTGAGAATTTGCTCCGGGAAATTTGAGCGTAACAAATATTATTTCCACAACCGCGAGAAAAAGCAAATGCGCTTCAGTAACCCTACCGCTTTTTTGGCGCAGACCAAATCGGTCATTGATGAAGCATATCCCGGCGATATTGTTGGTTTATACGATTCGGGAAATTTCAAGATCGGCGATACTTTGAGCGAAGGCGAGATCCTTCACTTTAAAGGAATTCCCAGCTTCTCGCCCGAACTTTTCCGCTACGTAGTGAACCAGGACCCTATGAAGACCAAACAACTTCAAAAAGGTCTCGAGCAATTGACCGACGAAGGAGTTGCCCAGCTTTTCACTAAGAAGCAGGATGGTCGCCGCATTTTGGGAACCGTAGGTGCCTTACAGTTCGAAGTTTTACAACATCGTTTGAAGAGCGAGTACAACGCTTCCTGCGGCTTCGAGCAGATACAGCTTCACAAAGCCTGCTGGATCCAATCCGAAGATAAAAAAGAGCTCGACGCTTTTATGCTTGACCGCGCCAACCACATTGCCTACGATAAAGAAGGAAGGCCTGTTTTCCTGGCAGAATCAGCATGGCTTTTACAAATGGCGCAGGAGAAATTTCCTAAGGTGAAGTTCTTCTTTAAAAGCGAGTTTTAATTTGTATATTTGGTTTAATGGGCCAAACGCGTGTTACATTAACTTTTCTATTATTTTCTTCTTTATGCTTAGCCCAGGAAAAAGCCTGCATTGGAATGTCGGTCGACACAGTTCGAAAAATTTATTCCGAGATGGGTGAGGATAAACATGGAAATGAGATAACAATGAGCCGAACCGAAGTGATCGGTGACCTTGAAGGCGATTGGCATTATCGATTTGAGAACGGAGTGCTTAACTGGATGCACTGGGACACTTATATAGATTCTTTGAGCGAGAAAAATTTCAACAAATGCCTGAAAACCACTCGCGCACTCATAAAAAAATACTCGAAAACATTTGGCAAACCTGACGTAACTGTACTAGGAAACTCCAAATTCATCGATCCCTTCAAAAAGCGCCATTGGGGTTACGATGTATTGGAAGCCCGCTGGAAGAACTATAAAGGAGCAAAGATCAGCGTTGAATTTACATTTATGGGAGGAAAAGGTGAATATCACTTTTTGGTGAAAGTAAATTATTTCGATAAGGATTATCCTTACTACGATTAATCTCTGTCACATCGAGCGAAGTCGAGATGCTTGTACACATCTTATCAGGAGCACACACGGGTCTCGATCCCGATAGCTATCGGACTCGACCTGACAGAAGACTTGTTAGGAAAGGAACCTTCCTTTATCAGCCGGGTCCGGCATTACACAATAGGCTTTTTTGAACCATTTCTTACGATTGCGTGCTATCATATCATAAACCGCGTTGCGGATAAAGCGTGGAACGATCCTTAAGATCACAAACCAGCTGAAAGGCGCCTTTACAAAAGAAGAAAGATTCAAAGCAGCGTCACCTTTAAAATAAGCATTACCATCCTTTAATAAAGCAAACGTGTCCAATTGTGAAAAGTCGTAATTGTATTTTGTTAATTCCCTCTTGGCCAATTCACTTTGCAGGGGAGCGAAAAAAAGTTCCTTGTTCTTTTCGTGTTTCAGAACAAAGTTCACACTGCGGTTACACAGGGCGCAGTCGCCATCATAAAAGAGCGTATTTTTTACTTCGGTCAAAAACGTATGCTTATAAAATATGGATCGCGGGAAAGGATCACATGCTTGTCGAGGATAGCCATGGTACTGATCTTCACAAAAGATAAAGTTCCGTTTTCACCACCGCATACGCTCGAATGATGCGGCGGGTGACTGCTTGACAGGTTACGATTGGCTACATAAACGAGATCGGCCGCGTCATACACGGCAACACCATGCGGTTGCACCCCTGTTTGGATGCCATACCAAAACGTGTACGTTGTAAGGTCAACAACCATCAGCTGCCCATCGGGGAAAGAAGTCGTTGCATCATAAGAGGTAACAAACATCAGGTTCCTGTTTTGTGAGTAGGCCATCTCGTAAGCGCCCGAAGGAAGGGTAACGGACGTGATCAAATTATCCGTAACCGCGTTGAATACCTTCAAGGAAAGATCGCCCACATTATTATTGCCCGAGCAGGTTACATAATACTTCGAGCCATCCGGAGAGAACATGATCTCGTGCGGGTTATAGTTTGTACTGGAAACCGGCCCCTGCATATCAAAAGCCACATAATCATAACTGGAGGGCTTAGAAAGACTATCCACATTGATCTTATACAGGTAATTTCCGCCGGTAGCACCAATATAAAGTGTCTTCCCATCATTTGAAACACAGGAAGCGTGAGGAGAGTCTGTTAAGGTTGTAGAATCAACAACGGTCATCGTGGTCAGATCGCACTTCACGACCTTCCCTCCCGCTCCCGGCGACCAATCTACCGAAAAAAGGAATTTACTGTCGGGCGTAAAAGCCATGGTATTCCAGCTGGCGTTTCCTACAAAGATCTTTCCCACATAGGCATCATCCGTAGTACGATATCGCTTGATGTAGGAACCACCGATGGCACACACGTACCAGTCTTGCCCGTCGGGAGAAACACGTACCTGGTGCGGAGAAGTATTCTGCTCGCTTGCATCGGCAATATCTACATAACGCATGGGCAAATTAGTTTCGGCATCAACCACGGTAACCGTGCGGCATCCCTGGTTGAGCACATAATACTTTTTCCTGTTTGGGTTATTCGAGAATTTCACATTCCCATTCTTGTCGGGAGCGCCGGCATTGATCCATTCTTTCAATCTGATCACCTGCTCCCGTGTTAATGCCGGTTTATCTTTTGGCATGCTTGGAACATCCATAGGGCCCAGGTCAGGATAGGTGTTCACAAAATACATGAGGCTGCTGAGGTCGGCACGATACGGTATCACCACGGCACCACTATGGTCTGAACCTTCGAACATTTTTTCCCAGGATGAAAGATCCAATGTCTGGCCATCATGCCCCTGCTGATGTCCTTCCTCCGGGTGTACGTGACAACCTTTTACCGCGCACTTCGTTAGCATGATATAGGCAATGTCGTTCGGATAATCAGTTTCGCCAATAATGAGCTCATCGCGCTTGCAAGAGTTTGCAAAAACAAAAAAGGCAAGTGCTGCCGCAAATATGATCTTCTGTTTATTCATGGGCAAGGATGATCTTTTTTACACCTATGGTGGAAGGGCCACTGTTCACACAGGATAACTCAACAGCAAGAAAATAAACTCCATTGGAGAGCCCACCGAGTTCCAGTTCTGCTTTATTGCCGCGGGTATCAAATTGCTTTACGATCCTTCCTGAAATATCTGTGAGGCGAATGTTCTTTTCTTTTGAGTTGAAGGCATTAAATACAACATGCAAGGAACCTGTACTTGGATTCGGATAAACATCCCAATCATTCAAAACTCTTTCTTCAGGTATTCCAAAATTAGTGGAAAGTCCGCGGTAAAAACCCAAACCGCCGCTGTAGTTTCCGATCACAAGATCAAGCCGCGAATCGCCGGTGAGGTCGCCTAAAACCGGGGCCGTACGCGCGCCCTCCAAGATCCCGAAGGTATTTGTGCTCACCAGGTTGAAATTGCCCGCTAGATTTCCGTCAATATTATCGTACAGGAACAAATTTCCGCACTCGCTTCCCACCAACATGCGGTAACTTCCATTATCACTGAAAACAAAAGGAAAAGAATTTCCGTTACTGTTACACAAAGGCTGATAAACATTCACACCGCCGAGTGAGTTGGTGACAAGAGTAAAAGAAGGTGCCGTTGTTGTCCCGATATTACGGTAATAAAAAACCTTCCCCAGGTGATTGCCGGCTATAAGATCCAATCTCCCGTCCTTATCAAGATCGATCAGCTGCGGGGTGGCGCGCAAACCCACATCCATCAATTGCAAAAAGCCGTTTCCGTAATTTGCAGTGGCCGTTGAAGCAAAGACCGCCGGGTTGCCCACGCCTGCAGAATTCGGAAAAAATGAGAACCTTCCGTTATTATCTCCCACCAAAAGATCCGGATCCCCATCCCCGTCAAGATCGCCGGTGGCCGGACTCATGTTCGTCATCCCGATAGAAGACAGATTAGAGACATCGTCGGTCACCAAAGAAAAGGAGGGAACCGTTGCGGAGCCTATATTTTTGAAAAGGGCGATCTTAGAAACATAAAAAGGTGAAGCAAAATAACCCAAATTACCCGCCAGCATATCCAGGTCTCCATCACCTTCGTAGTCAAACAAGGTAGGATAAGCTCCTTCGCCGAGGTCGATCATGTTCTCCTGCAAAAAATTATTTTTCTGGTAAGTAAAAACAGGACTGTTATCGGCGTTGCCATTGGTGTAGATCCAGGTATTATTGACATTCTCGCTTCCCTGCAGTGCCGGAGCGGCAATAAGATCGCGTTTACTGTCGTTGTTAAGATCGAGATAATAGGTACAGGGAAAAATGTTTATGCTGATGGGTTGCGCCGGAGGATAAACAGGCGTATTCGAATCAATGTGCGCGTTATTGGCAAACCCTCCATTATGTAAATACAAGACCGAATCGCAAACAATATCACCCAGCAACACATCGGTTAACGTGTCGCCATCGGCATCAAAACACATCAGGCAGGAGCCCGCGTGCCGAATGCCCGTCTTATAGGTTTGGGCAATTTCATGCACTATCTTAGGAAAGGGGCAGATGTTCATATTCACCGCGCAGGAACTCTCGCTGATATCGCCCCAGCAATCATCAATTACTTTAAAGATCAAACTATCGCAATTAAAACCCAATTCCTTCGATTGGTTCTGGTGATACTCGATGTTATATCCCTGGGCGTTGAAAGTAATGATGTCGAGGTCGCCATCGCCATCAAGATCCGAAATGCCGGGTAACCCTACCTGGTTTACAGGAATGTTAAAAGTTCCGGACACCCCTACGGGCGTATAATCGCTAACCAGGTAATATACACTCAGCGAGCTGTCCCAAAACCCCGTTTTCACAAAGGCAAAATTACCGGGCGTTGAAATATTTCGGTAAACCAATATTCCGCCATACCCGGAATAAGTAAAGATATCCTCCTTGCCATCGCAGTTATAATCGTGCAGCGCCATCCATGAATTGAGGGCCGGCCAGTTATCCTGGTAATACGGGCTATGGGTAAAGGAAACAGTACCGGCTTGCTTGTCGTTGATGTAGGTACGGACCTTTCCTCCCGATTTATCGTACACAACCAGGTCCTTAAAGCCATCGCCGTCCAGATCCATCGTTCCCCAATTCGTAAAATTATGGCCGCCGGCCCATGGGAATTTTAGCTGAGCGCCGGCTATGTTCATTAAGATAGAGCTGTCGCGCTGCATATTGGGTTGCGCCAAAAGGGAGGCTCCCAAAAGGCAAAGAAGAGAGGCTATCAGACCCGGCTTTTTCACTCTACTAATTTACGGAAAAATGACCCTCAAAGTCCGGAATTTGGTAAGTGGGGCAAAATGGCCTGAAAGTGGTTCGAGGGGTCATAAAAAAAGCCCCTCCGGTTGGGAGAGGCTTCTTAAAAAGAATCGTTAGATTACTTTTTAACTTTGATAAGTTTTTTAGTGATCGAATCCTGGTGTAAGGAATCAGCCACAACTTTCGCGCGAGCGGCAGCAGCTTCTTCAGCAGCTTTAGCAGCGTTGTTGATAGAATCGGTTTTCGCAGCTTGCATAGTAGAATCAGCAACGAAAGCAGCACGTGCAGAATCAGCAGCAGCTTTCGCTTTTGCTTCTAACTCAGCTTTGCTAGGACCGCAGGCAACTACTAAAGTAGCTACAGCGATGAATGATAGAACTTTTTTCATGGTTGTTTTTAGTTTTTAATTTATTGGGGGCAAAATTATGGGTTTTATCAGAATGGCAAAGAAAAACTTAAAAAATATTAAAACCATACTGTTAGCTAAATGAGTGCGTTATAGGGTATTTACAGGGTCTAAAAGCCGAAATTTACCCTTTATGAACCCGGAAGCCCAAATAGACCCCGAAATACCCCAAAAACCCAAAAGATGGTGGTTCAAAAGGCTCCTCAAAACCCTGTTCTGGACCCTCGGCATCCTGCTATTTTTGGCCCTTATACCCGTAATTCTTGTTTTTGTCTATGAAAAGGAGATCAAGAACGCTATCGTTAACGAGATCAATACCCACCTCAAGACCAAGGTCTATATCAACCCAGATAACATTGATCTCACCATACTCAGCACCTTCCCCAAGGCCGGTTTGGTCTTTAAGGACGTGACCGTAATGGGGGCCCTGGAGGAAATAAAAGGCGATACCCTGCTGCATGCCGGGCAAATAAACCTGCTTTTTAACGCTAAGGACATCTGGAACAAGAACTATGAGATACAGAAGATAAAGGTCCTCAATTCCGACCTCCGTCTGTTGGTCGACAAAGAGGGTTTTGCGAATTACGACATCTGGGAAAGCCTTGGGGATAGCCTGGTGAAAGGTGAAAAGAACACGGCCTTTAAGCTGGACGAAGTTGCTTTTGAGGAATTCAAATTCTCCTACCGCAACAACCAGAGCAAGATCAAGACCGCGGCAGATCTAAAGGAAGTGCAGTTTGCCGGGAATTTTACCGATGCGGAGTATGTTTTGGATGTGAAAGCGAAAGGCTTCCTGAATTATATCAAGTCGAACAAAAGAACCTTGATCAGGAACAAGAACCTGGGCGCCGAAGTTTCGGCCAACGTAAAGAACAAGACCTACACCCTCACCAACGCCGAGGTAGGGCTCAACAAATTCTTTTTTACCGTTAGCGGTTGGATCACAAGCATGGAGACCGAAACCCCTGCCGAGATCGCCTTCAAAGGGAAGAACATCGATATCCAGTCCATCCTTTCCTGGCTGCCCGAAGAACAACACGATAAGATCAAGGATTACGAAAGCGAAGGCATTTTTTACAGCGACCTTACCTTGAAAGGCAATTTAAAGGACTACAATACCCTCGACATCCATTCGAAATTCGGGACCTCTAAATGCAGTTTGACGTATCTGCCCACCAAAACTACCCTCACCGATGTGAGCTTTAGCGGAGCCTTCGTTAAGGAAAAGTTTAGCCCGGAGATCTTGGAGTTGAAGGATATCAAAGCGCATCAAAACACCAATTACGTGGCCGGAGAGTTTTCTTTGAGGAATTTCGCGAGTCCTTATCTTAAACTAAAGGCGAAAGGAAATTATAATTTAACGGACTTCTTCGCATTGGTACCTGTTGACACATTGCGGTCGGCCAGGGGTTTGGTAGATTTTGAGGTGGAAGGGAATATTAACCTGAACGATGCGAAGGCGAAACAAATTGGCAGCAGCTCGGCCAACGGAAAGATAGACCTGAAGGAGGTAGAACTTGTGTTCAAGAACGATCACACCCTGCAGGTGCCGGGCGGGCAGGTGATGGTAGATAACGAGAACCTGGAGACAAAGAATTTAGTGGTGATCCACGGCAAATCTTCCATTGAGGCCAGCGGGAAAGCCACAAATTTCCTCAACTACATTTTAAAGCCCGATCAGCCTTTGATGGTTGACCTCGAAATAAGATCGAAACTCATTGATGTTGACGATTTCATTTTGCCGGAGCCGGAGAAAAAACAAACTACCGTGGTTAAGAACGATGGTCAGAACGCGTTTAATTTAAAGGATAATATCTCAGCCAATCTAAAGCTCGACCTAGGCGAAGTTGTTTTCAGAACTTTCAAGGCAAAAAGCCTGCAGGGGATTTTAGAGATCAGGAACAAGAAACTAATGGCCAAGAACCTTTCCTTCGAGGCCTTTGGCGGTGATATTACTTTAACGGGCGTGGCCGATGCGAGCAGGAATGATAGGTTAGACATAACCGGCAGCACCAATTTGGTGGATGTGAACATGCGCCAGATGTTCAAGCAGCTTAATAATTTTGGCCAGGCCGCCATAGAAGCCGATAATTTGAATGGAAAAGCTACCACGCAGGTTGATTTCAGTGCAAGCTGGGACGATCAACTGAACTGCGACCTAAAAAGTATACAGGCCAGCGCAGATCTCAACATTACGAATGGAGAATTGGTAGATTATAAACTTTTGGAAATACTGGCCGAATACGTTGACCTGAAGGAATTAAAACACGTGAAGTTCTCTACCCTGCAAACGCATGTCGACATCAAGAATCAAACGGTCTATATCTCCAAGACTGCCGTGAAGAACTCGGCCATAGACCTTGAAATTTCGGGCTGGCAAACCTTTGATTACGCCATCGATTACCATGTAAAATTACGCCTGAGTGATTGGATGGCCAAAAGGCCGGGCAAGAACAAGCAACTGGATGAGGAATTGATGGAGACCGAGAATGACCCTGAGAACAAGCGTTGCGTTTTCATTAAAATGACCGGCACTATCGATAAGCCTATTATCAGTTACGACCGCAAGGCCATGAAACAAAAGATCAGGGAAGACATCAAAGAAGAAAAAAACAATCTCAAAAATATCCTAAAAGAAGAGTTCGGCTGGTTCAAAAAAGACAGCACGCTTAATAAGAAAGACGACAACAAAAAACAAGATCAGAAATTCAAGATCGATTTCAACCAGCCTAAGAAGGATGATAAGAATCCCCCTAAAGGCGAGACAGGACAGGATGAAGATGATGGGGATTTTTAGGGCTGCTAAGTTTCCTCCTTTTCAGGAAACCGAAAGTTCGAAGGCACAAAAAATACAAATCTTCACAGGGTTAGGTAGGTCTTAATATTTAATTACTTTGTAATATTGCCCCTGAACTAATATTGAATAGACACCTGGAGATAACTGACGCATGTCGATTTGCTCTTCGTTGGATTTACCCTGAACGTGCAAAACGGGTTGACCCAGAGAATTAAATATCACTATTTGCCCCAATTGAGAATAACTCTGAATCCATAAATAGTTTTGCAATGGGTTGGGAAAAATTCGTCCCACACTACTGTCCAAAATATCAATATCAGTAAGGACCTGCGTGTAATTTGTATCAAGTTTCGAAATAAAAAGATTATTGCTGGTCCCATTGTTACTCAACACATAACTTCCAAAGGTAATCATTGGGCTCATGAAGCTACCAACAACAAAACAGTTTCCTATTTCATCTGAAGCAATACTATAGCCAACGTCTCCACTTGATCCGTACGCACTTTGTACTCGATAAACCTTTCCTAAAGAATCATACATAGCTACAAAAAGATCATTCCCTCCTTTATTATATAAGGTATGATTTCCAAACACTGCCGGATTGCTATAGAAATAACCCGTGATGAAACAATTACCTAAGTTGTCGGCGGCAACACTACAGGCCAATTCCTCATTTGCCCCCCCGGCACGTCGAATCCATTTTAAATTCCCGAGATCATCGTACTTGGCAACTAAGATATCTTTTAGACCTTCATTTACTAGTGTGTCAACAGAAGTAAATATAGTGTCACTCGTAAAATAACCAGCAAGAAACAAATCACCAGAATTGTTGGTCGTTATATTATAAATGTCCTCGGTCATCACACCACCTAAAGATCTGGACCATAGAAAATTGCCCAAGCTATCGCATTTAGTAACAAAAATATCATACTCTAAACCACTAGTATCATGGTTCCATATCGTGTCAATACCTATAAGGTTATAATAATAATTAAAATATCCTGAGAGATAAGAATTTCCATTTGCATCCGTAACTACAGTTTGACTGATGTTATTCTTGCTTATATTTTTTGCCCACAACGCATTTCCTAAAGAATCATATTTAACAAAAAAACCTGCGCATTGTGATGAATTATATAGGGTAGTATTTCCGAAAGAAATACTATCACACTTATAATAACCGGTGGCGTAAATATTTCCCCCTTTGTCAGTACTTATACCGTATCCAGCTGCGTCTGATAGGGTAGAACATCCGATCGCATTTTTCTTCCACTGAAAATTGCCATTCGGCGAGAATTTAGCAATATAAAACCCACCACTAATACCCGTAATGTATACATTACCGGCATGATCAAGAGAAATAGCCAAACCATATTCATCGTTACCAAATACACCCAGCATTTTAGCCCAAAGATTATTACCTAAAGAGTCGAATTTTGCAACAAATAAATCCCAGGCACCCCCGCCAGAATTAGTTAGAACAGTACTACCAAATGTAATGGACGGGCTTCGAAAATACCCGGTTACGTACAAATTATTAAGAGAATCCCTAACAATACCTCTACCAACATCATTTCCAGTATTCCCGTAATGTTGTGCCCAGGTCCAGGTTTGAGAAGAACAAAGAATGGGGTAAAAAAATAAAAAAAGGAAGAACTTCTTCATTTCATTACTCTTTCAGACCTTGTCGCCTCCGTCACCCGCAGCCGCACTCATTGCCAACAGGTCGCGGTCAAAGAAGTAAAGTCCGCCTTTGTCTTCGCCAACCAGTTTAAGTTTGTCAACCATATCGAGGGCCAAAGCTTCCTCTTCTATTTGTTCGGAAACGTACCATTGAAGGAAGTTGTGTGTGGTGTAATCTTTTTCTTTGAGGGTAATATCTACCAAATGATTAATTTCTTTGGTAACCAATACTTCGTGCTCCAGCACCTGGTTAAAGATATGCTTCATCCCTTTGAAATTCGCGGGAGGCTGCTTGCTGGCGGGAACGATACCGTGTCCACCACGCTCGTTCACGAACTTTATCAGTTTGAGCATGTGCATACGCTCTTCATCCGAATGTTTGTATAAGAAGGCGGCTACTCCCTTCAGGCCCTGAGTTTCGGCCCATGATGCCATGGCTAAGTAATATTGCGATGAGGAGCCTTCAAGTTCTATTTGCTTGTTAAGCGCTTCGGTTACTTTCTTGGATAACATAGATTTTATTTTTTATTTAAAGTTACGCAATTATCTTTAACCCATAATGGAAGTAAGTAAATATTTTTTGGCCATCGTCTTGCCGCCACCCTACCAAAACCAGGTGATGGCCATGAAGGAATATGTAAAAGAAGATTTCGAAAGCAAGGCTGCGCTACGTTCTCCCGCCCACATCACTTTACACATGCCCTTTGAATGGAAAGATTCTAAAGAAGAACTTTTAGTGAACACGCTTTCCGCATTCAAATCCGGTGAAGAAGTTCGGATCGAGCTCCTAGACTTCAATTGCTTTGAACCAAGGGTTGTGTACGTTGATGTGGTTAAAAATGAAAAGCTTGATGCCCTGCAAAAAAACCTGGTGCAACACGTAAAACAAAACCTCGGGCTCATGAACGAGGCCGAAAATACACGGGGTTTCCACCCCCACGCCACCATAGCCTTCCGCGACCTTAAAAAAGAGATGTTCCGCCGGGCCTGGGCCCATTTTAAAGAACAGAAATACCACGCCTCCTTTGTAGCCAGGGAGTTCCAATTGCTAAAACACGCTCCCGGCAAATGGGAGGTTTACAAGACCTTTACTTTCATCTAACCCCCACCCATTGTTGTCATACCGAGGCCGCTTTAGCGGGGCTGTTAACGAGGAATCTGCCATTCTTCGTAGGGACAGATTCCTCAATAATACCTCCCCCTCCGGGGGCCTCGGACTGACAAGTTAAAGGGTTGTTCTGACAATGAACTCCAAACTTGCGACTCTCGACTAAAACCCGTACATTTGCACCAGTTCTTTTTCAAGCTTATCAAGAAAGGCCGAGGGATACGCCCAAAGAAGCCTTACCAACCCTTGAAAAGTTTAAAAGTTTGCAAGTTTCGAGTTTCAAGTTAACAACTTTAAACTTTCTGACTTTCAACTTTAAACTATAAAGAAGGTGGGAATTCGTTCCGCGAAGCGGGAGAGATAAGTCGGATGACAGATTCAAAAACACCTGATCTCTTCCGGCCAAGCTTGAAGGGATTTTTTATTTTATGACAATACCGTGAGTAAGGACACACTACATAGATTTTCGAGCCGCGTAGATAACTATGTGAAGTATCGCCCGCATTACCCTGTGGAAGTATTTGACTTTTTGGAGAAAGAAGGAGTATTGGCAAAAGGATTCATGGTTGCTGACGTGGGCTCCGGCACCGGGATCTCTGCCGAACCGCTTTTGAAAAAAGGCTATACCGTTTTTGGAATTGAGCCCAATAGAGAAATGAGGGAAGCCGCTGAAAAATACCTGAAACATCACCCGCATTTCACAAGTATTGAAGGAATTGCCGAGCATACCGACCTGCCGAACCATTCGGTGGAAGTTATTTTGGCCGGCCAAGCCTTCCATTGGTTCAATAAAGAGAAAAGTAAGCACGAGTTCAAACGCATTTTGAAGCCCGGCGGAAACGTTGTGTTGTTGTGGAATGATCGCAGGACCGATACTACTGATTTTTTAAAAGTGTACGAAGACTTTTTACAGATGTTCGGAACCGATTACAAAGAGGTGAATCACAAGAATACGCAGGAGAAAGAGATCTTCGAAGCTTTCTTTGGCGGCAAGTTCAAAGAAAAAAGTTTTTACAATTACCAGGATGTCGATTTCGCTGGCCTGAAAGGACGCGTGCTTTCTTCTTCCTATATGCCCTTCGAGGGTCATACAGACTATGAATTCATGATGTCTACACTGAAGAAGATCTTCATGCGTTACCAGGAGAACGGGAAGGTTCGGCTGGACTACGATACAAAAATATACTACGGAGAAATTAAGAATTAAGAATGCAGAATTAAGAATTGGTTTAAGATTTATAGTTTAGAAGATATGTTCGACATAGAAAAAGAATTAGAGAAAAGGATCTTGGTGATCGATGGCGCTATGGGCACCATGATCCAGCAATACAAACTTGAAGAAAAAGATTACCGCGGGAAACGCTTTGCCGACTGGCACAAGGACGTGAAGGGCAATAACGACCTGCTGTCGATCACACGCCCCGATGTCATCAAAGCCATCCACAAAGAATACCTGAAAGCCGGTGCGGATATCATTGAAACAAATACTTTCAGTGCCACTACCATTGCCATGGCCGATTACGACATGCAGGAACTGGCCTATGAACTGAATGTTGAGTCGGCCAAAATTGCGAAGGAAGCCATCAAAGAATTCGGCGGAAGCACTCCTAAATTTGTAGCCGGTGCAATTGGTCCAACCAACCGTACCCTTTCTCTTTCTCCGAATGTGAACGATCCCGGATTTCGCGCTGTCACTTTTGATGAGATGGTAGAGGCTTATACGGAGCAGGTACGTGGATTGATCGACGGCGGTGCCGATGTATTATTGATCGAAACGATATTCGATACTTTGAACGCGAAGGCCGCTTTGTTCGCCATCCAGAACCATTGCGAAAAGATAAACCGCAAAATGCCGGTGATGGTATCAGGTACCATTACCGACGCCAGCGGAAGGACCTTATCGGGACAAACCACCGAAGCTTTCCTGAATTCGGTTTCTCACGTAAAATTGTTGAGTATTGGATTGAACTGCGCTTTAGGAGCGAAAGACATGCGTCCGTACCTGGAAGAGCTATCCACGAAAGCTCCATTCTACGTTAGCGCTTATCCAAATGCCGGATTACCTAACCAGTTTGGCGAATACGATGAAGATGCCCATACCATGGGACACCAGATAGAGGACTTTTTGAAAGCGGGCTTCATCAACATTGTGGGAGGTTGCTGCGGAACCACGCCTTCGCACATTCAGCGCATCGCGGAATTGGCCAGGACTGCCAAACCCCGTAAAAAACCGGAGGCTGATACGCTTATGCACTTAAGCGGGCTCGAGCCCGTTACCCTGCGCCCCGAAAGCAATTTCATGAACGTGGGTGAACGTACCAATGTTACTGGTTCTAAAAAGTTCCTACGCCTGATCAAGGAAGGAAATTACGATGAAGCGCTTTCTGTGGCCCGCGAGCAGGTAGAAGGCGGGGCGCAGGTCATTGATGTGAACATGGACGAAGGGATGTTGGATGGTGAAGCAGCGATGACGAAATTCCTGAACCTGATCGCTTCAGAGCCGGATATCTCACGCGTTCCGATCATGATCGATTCCTCTAAATGGCCGATCATTGAAGCAGGGTTGAAGTGCGTGCAGGGTAAAGCCATCGTGAATTCAATTTCTCTGAAAGAAGGAGAAGAAAAATTCATTGAGCAGGCCCATAAAGTAAAACAATACGGCGCCGCGGTGATCGTAATGGCTTTTGACGAAACAGGCCAGGCTGATACGCTGCAGCGCAGAATAGATATTTGTAAGCGCGCTTACGATGTTTTGGTGAACAAAGTAGGATTTCCTCCACAGGATATTATTTTCGATCCAAACATCTTCCCCGTGGCAACCGGTATGGAAGAACATCGCCTGAACGCGCTTGATTTTTTCAATGCCACCAAATGGATCAAGGAAAACCTGCCTTACGCTAAAGTAAGCGGCGGAGTAAGTAACGTTTCCTTCTCTTTCCGCGGAAATGACCACGTGCGCGAAGCCATTCACTCCGCATTCTTATTCCACGCCATTAAGAATGGAATGGATATGGGAATTGTGAATCCCGCGCAATTGGTGGTGTACGATACCATTGAAAAAGAACTGCTGGAATTAGTAGAAGACGTTCTCCTGAACCGTAGAGACGATGCCACCGAGCGCCTGATCAATCATGCCGAATCATTAAAAGGTATAAGTGTTGAAAGAGCCGAGAAAGACGAAGCCTGGAGAAAAGAACCCGTTGAAAAACGTCTTGCCCACGCTTTGGTAAAGGGGATCGTAGATCATATCGATGAAGACGTAGAAGAATGTCGAAAAAAACTGCCCAGAACATTAGATGTCATCGAAGGCCCGCTAATGGACGGAATGAACATTGTGGGTGATCTTTTTGGAGCAGGAAAAATGTTCCTTCCGCAGGTAGTGAAAAGCGCCCGTGTGATGAAAAAAGCGGTGGCTTACCTCCTGCCCTTCATGGAAGAAGAAAAAAAGAAAAGCGGCAGCGTTCAGAAAAATGCCGGCAAGATATTAATGGCCACAGTAAAAGGTGATGTGCACGATATTGGAAAGAATATCGTGGGCGTAGTATTGGCCTGCAACAATTACGAGATCATCGACCTTGGCGTGATGGTTTCCTGTGATAAGATCCTGGAACAGGCGCGTCACCATAACGTAGATGTAATTGGTTTGAGCGGACTCATCACTCCTTCCTTGGATGAAATGGTACATGTGGCCAAGGAAATGGAGCGCCAGGGATTCACTATTCCGCTTTTAATTGGAGGTGCCACTACCTCTAAGGTACATACTGCGGTTAAGGTTGCCCCGCATTACTCACACGCGGTAGTGCACGTGAACGATGCCAGTAAATCGGTTCCTGTTGCCAGCAGTTTGATCTCGAAAGAGCTGCGCGGTGCTTTTATGCAGGATGTACTAAAAGAGTACGAACGTGTGCGCGAACAGAACAAGAACGCGCAGGGTCAGAATAAATTCATTTCGCTGGCCGAAGCCCGCGGTAATAAATTCCCGGTAGATTGGAAAGCGGCTCAAATTGCGAAACCCGCCTTGTTAGGAAACAAAGTATTTGAGAACTATTCACTCAACGAGATCGCTGAGTTCATCGATTGGACTCCCTTCTTTCACAGCTGGGAGATGAAAGGTTCTTATCCTAAAATTTTAGAGGACAAAGAGCGCGGCCCTGAAGCGAAGAAACTTTTTGCAGACGCGCAGAAGATGCTGAAGCAGATCATTGACGAAAAATGGCTGAAGGCAAATGCCGTGATCGGTGTTTACCCTGCTCATACCATCAACGAAGACGATATTGAAGTTTACGATAAAGACGCGAAGAGTGTTGTAGGAAAATTCCATTCCATTCGCCAGCAGACCAAAAAACCTGCGGGTCAGTACAACGTTGCGCTTTCTGATTTTGTTAAACCTAAAAATGGTTCTATTTCATTGAACAGCAGCGATTATATAGGAGCTTTTGCCCTTACAACCGGCATTGGGATCGAGGAACACGTTGCGCGTTTTGAAAAAGATCACGATGATTACAGCGCCATCATGTTAAAAGCCCTGGCCGATCGTTTGGCGGAGGCTTTCGCGGAGTTGATGCACAAAAAAGTGCGCACCGAGTACTGGGGATACGCCAAAAGCGAGAATTTATCGACCGAACAACTGATCAAGGAAGAATACGCAGGTATTCGTCCGGCGCCGGGCTACCCCGCGCAGCCCGATCATACCGAAAAACCTACGATCTGGAAACTACTGGATGTAGAAAAGAATACCGGCATCAAACTCACCGAAAGCATGGCGATGTATCCAACCGCGGCGGTAAGCGGCCTGTACTTCTCACATCCCGACTCACATTATTTTGGTGTTGGAAAGATCACCAAAGAGCAGGTAGAAGACTACGCCAAACGCAAGAATTTAAGTATTGAAGAGGCAGAGAGATGGTTAGGCCCGGTGCTTAGCTATTAGAACCTATCTCAAAAATATCTTATAGCCATTCACCTGTCCTCTTTTTTATGACAGGTTCTAGAAAAGCTCTTCCAGTTTCTGCTCAAGAGCTGCTCCACGCAGGCTCTTGGCGATGATCTTTCCATCCTTATCAAGCAGGATGGTGAACGGTATCGCATCGATGCCGTACATCGGGCAAACCGCGCTCTGCCATCCTTTCAGATCGCTTACGTGGTTCCACACAAGGCCGTCCTTCTTGATGGCGGCCACCCATTTTTCTTTGGATTCATCCAGTGAAACGCCTAAGATCTCAAAACCCTTATCATGGTATTTTTTATACAGTTTCACCACGTTCGGATTTTCCTTCCGGCAAGGACCGCACCAGCTGGCCCAGAAATCCACCAACACGATCTTTCCCCTGAAAGAAGAAAGCGCCAACGGTTTTCCTTCGGGAGTATTGAAAGTAAAATCGGGTGCTGCACTTCCGCCCGCTATCTTGGCATAACTATCAATATCCTGTTTCAATTTGCTCAGGTATTTGTTGCCGGGAAGCTTGGTAGAAATTCCGGCATAAACATTTTTATAGAGGTCGAGATATTTATCCGGATCGAGCTGCTGTATGCCCGCGAGCGCCGCTAAGGAAGAATTATTCCTGGCCACGAGGTCCGACACCTGTTTCTGGTGATCCTCCATCATGCCCATATACACAGGTTCAAATACTTTATTGAGCGAATCAACTTTTAAAGAATCCATCTGGATCACACCCATGGCCGCCTGGAAAGCACGCTGCAATGAGTCGGATCGGATCTGTATATCTTTACCAAGATCATTAAGATCGAGGAACACTTTGGTGTCAGGTGATCCTTCCACCGAATAGGTATTGCCCAGGTCCTTCAGGTCTGCTTTCACATTTACTTTTTGGGTTGAATCAAGCACCAGCATGGCAAAATTGGCCTCATTCACCTTGATGCGGTAAAAGCCCGCCGAAGGAGCCGCATGCGTGAACGCGAAATTCCCCTTTTCATCCAGCGTGGTGGAGTCAAGCATGATCTTACCCATTGGAGAAAGCTCTTCCAGGTAAATGGTCTCGCCGCCCACCGCGTTGCTCAAGACGCCTTTCAGTTCAAAATTGGTGTTAGCAGGTGTGGTTTCTCCCCCTCCGCACGAAAACAGCAGGGCCGTGCCAATTACTAAAAGCAGTTTCTTTGATCTCATGAGGCAAAAATATCAATAATACGCGCTTGAAACCACTCATTAACAATAAATATTAATAAAACTAGTGCTTTTTCTTGTCGGCAAAAACATCGTTGCCCCGCTTTCTCTTGCGGGCGCGTTCTTTGCGCTTGTTGCTCTGCACGCGCTCGTGGGTGCCCTTGTTCTTGGTGATCAGGCGCTGGAACAGGTTCCTTTGCTCACGGTTCTGAACCTTGCCCGGGCGTGTTTTGCGAAGAGAAGCGTTCTTGGGAGAACCGCTGTTTGGATGGAAGATCTTATAGATGAAGCCGCGACTTCCGCGTGTACTGTTGCTGGCGAAATGATCGGCGTTGCCGGCGCTTTTTTTACGTTTTTTGAAAATAGAAAAACCACCGCCGCGCTTGATCTTCCCGGCGGAGCTTTGGTTCCTTTTTTCTTTTTTACGTCCGAATGGTGTGTGATTTTCTTTGAAACTGCTCTCTTGTTTGGCCTTTTGCGCAAGCACGAAACGGGGTAACAGGAAGAAACACCCTACCAACAGCATTATACCAACAAATCTTCCCATACCGATACTACAATAATATTAAGAATTTCCCTGTAAATCAAAAGGTAAGTTACGAAAATATCTTTAATTTTAAACAATTATACGTGCACAATCTTACAGCGATACAAGGCAGGGATTCGTCGGTTGAAACTTTCATTCGGGAGGGAATTAACGGGACTATGGTTGACGTTCGCTCGCCGGGGGAATACCTGCAAGGTCATATACCGGGAGCAATAAACATACCACTTTTCGATGATCACGAGCGAGCGGAAATAGGCACCCTCTACAAAATGAAGGGAAAAGAAGAAGCCGTGCT
This sequence comes from uncultured Flavobacteriaceae bacterium, assembly GCA_964387075.1. GTDB lineage: Bacteria > Bacteroidota > Bacteroidia > B-17B0 > Aurantibacillaceae > PALSA-968. The sequence goes on along the minus strand of CAYLVB010000004.1, from coordinate 70,396 downwards.
GCGCGGTATCGAGATCGTGTCTCCAAAACTGGCCGATTTCATTAGGTCGGTGAAAGAAAAGAACACAGGATCCGTTCATGTCTACTGTTTCCGCGGAGGAATGAGGAGCGGTAGTTTTTGTTGGCTGATGGAAACTGCGGGACTGAAAACGGTTAGACTGGAGGGTGGCTACAAACGCTACAGGAACGCATTACTGGATCATTTCAGGCAAAAACACCAACTCGTATTGGTGGGTGGCTCTACCGGCAGCGGCAAGACCGATGTATTGAGAGAGCTCGCAAAACTTAATGCACAGGTGGTAGACCTCGAGGGGCATGCCAGGCATAAAGGTTCGGCTTTTGGCTTCATTGGCCAGGAAAAACAGCCCGCCCAGCAGCAATTTGAGAATGATCTATTCAGGTCCTTTTCGGCATTAGATAACAAAGCCCCTCTTTTCCTCGAAGACGAATCGTACAGTATAGGGGCGGTGCAGTTGCCTTACGACCTTTGGCTCCAAATGAAATCCGCACCCATTGTCAAACTGATAGTTCCCTTTGAGGTACGGGTAAAGAGATTGGTTGCAGAATACGGGCAGGTCTCGATCGATACCCTGCGCAAGCCGCTGCTTGCGATCAGGACCCGCCTGGGGCCGCAACATTGCAAAAGCGCGCTGGAGCATCTCGAAAAAGGTGAATTTGATAAAGTGGCTGCTATCACCTTACACTATTACGATAAGGCCTACGAATACAACCACGAAAAACGCAAGTTTGAGAATGTATTCACCATAGAAACGCAAAATGATGATGCTGTAGCGAACGCGCGGCTTATTTATAACTTTGTGAACGAAAAAGAATTCAGTAAAAGATTCGGCACCCCAAATGGCTAAACTTTACATTGTACCCACGCCCATCGGAAACCTCGAGGACATGACCCTGCGGGCCATCCGGATCATGAAGGAGTGCGACGTGATCTATGCCGAAGACACCAGGAACAGCGTGCATTTGCTCAACCATTTTTCCATTGAAAAGCCGTTAAGGTCCTATCACCAGCACAACGAGCATAAGATCGTGGGCGAGATCGTTACTTCGATCGGGGAAGGAAAGAGTGTGGCACTGATAAGTGACGCCGGCACACCCGGCATCAGCGATCCAGGATTTTTATTGGTGCGTGAATGTATAAAAGCGGGCATAGCCGTGGAAACCTTACCCGGTGCCACCGCTTTTGTGCCTGCTTTGGTAAACAGCGGCCTGCCCTGCGACACTTTTACCTTTGTAGGATTCCTGCCGCAAAAGAAAGGCAGGCAAACAAAGTTCAAGTCGTTGCAGCAAGAGACCCATACCATGGTCTTTTACGAATCTCCCTTCCGGTTGGTAAAGACCCTGGAGGAGTTGGGAAACTATTTAGGAAAAGAGCGAAAAGCCTCAGTTTCTCGTGAACTTACCAAGCTTTACGAAGAGAACGCCCGCGGCACTTTAGGTGAATTAGCTGTTCATTTTTCTGGAAAGGCCGTGAAAGGGGAAATTGTTATCATTGTAGAAGGTTTACCCACCCGAATCAAACATGGGAAAGAAGAAGAAGAAAGTATCTAAGCCACATAACGTGGGAGCTCCTCCCGGCGAGCTTTACTATACGGGCGAAGCCAAGGAAGAGCGCGTTAAACTCACTTTAATAGAATACAACGAGGCCGACTATTTTGAACAGGATTTTTACGATCTCTCGGAGCTTTTAAAACACGTAAAGAACGGGTATGTGAAGTGGATCAATGTGGATGGCATTCATAAGCTGGATCTGATCGAACACTTAGGAAAGCACTTTAACATTCACCCGCTTACCTTAGAAGACATCGTTCATGTGGAATCGCGCCCGAAATTCGAGGATTACGGCAATTACGTGGTGGCCATCATGAAAATGCTGTATTACGACAACCATGTGCACAGCGAGCATTTAAGCATCGTACTTTTTGAAGACACGGTAATTTCCTTCCAGGAGCCCCACGGAGGAGATGCCTTCGCCGTGATACGCAACCGCCTGCGCCAGGCAAAGGGCCGCATCCGCAAAATGCAGGCCGACTATCTTGCCTATGCGCTTATAGACTCGGTGGTTGACACTTATTTTACGGTGTTGGAAAAAGTGGGAGAAAAAGTGGAGATGCTTGACGAAGAGATCATTTTCGACAAGCACCGACTGGCCAACTTAAAACTGCACGACCTGAAACGTGAGGTGGTGTTCCTGAGAAAGCAATTGGGTCCGGCCCGTGAGATGATCAACGGTATTGTTCGCAACGAAACAGATCTTATCCGTGAAAGCAACGACGCTTACCTGCGTGACCTGCAGGACCACATCATTCGGGCGCTGGATACGATCGATAGCTTCCGGGAGACACTGGGCGGCATCATGGACGTTTACCTGAGCAATAACTCGTTCAAAATGAACGAGGCGATGAAAGCCTTAACGGTGATCTCATCTATTTTTATTCCTGTAACCTTCATTGCCGGAGTATACGGCATGAACTTTAAATATATGCCCGAACTGCAATCGCCTTACGGTTACTGGATCACCTGGGGGGTCATGCTTACACTGATGATCAGTATGGGCGTATATTTTAAACGAAAACGCTGGTGGTAGACCCCAGTTGGCAGTAAAAAGAAGTCGGCAGAAGGCAATTGAAATTGTTTTAAAGAGAAGAGAGCACTGAAAATAAAGCTTCATTCAGATTCTTCACCGCCAATGCGATCTCCCATTTAGAACGATCGCGCTTCTCTACGTAATTTGAGACGGCTCTTAACTGCAGGCTTTTTACTTTCTCGGTATTGCATGCATAAAAGAAAGCGGCGCCTTCCATACTTTCCACATCAGCCTTGAGTCGCGCAGTGAATTTTTGAATGTTTGCATCATTGCCATGCGTGGTATTTACCGTCACCCCCCTCACCTGTATTATTTTTTCGGGCACGAAAGCATTTTCATTTTTCACATAATACGCGGCAGGAAGTCCTAGTTCATCGATCGAAAGGAATTTCTCTCCGTCCTCAGCGCCCAGGTCGGCAAAATAATCCTCACTCACCTGTACAACTTCGCTCAATTTTATAAGTCGGTTAAAACTTCCGCAAATTCCCACATTGATAGCCAGGTCGAGCTTTGGCGAGAGGTATTTGCCCAAATAAAAGGAAGTCTGCGCTATACCAACCCCGGTTATTAAGATATAAAGGCTGTGATTTTTATAGACGTGCGGACTAAGCACGGAAGCTTGTAAGCTGATGCCGGCTTTTTGTAAAAAAGGCTCAATTTCCTGTTTTGTGGCCGATACCAGCAGAATGTTCATTATTGGCTATATTTGCAGCAATAAATATACTATGGTTTTCATTACACGCAAAGAACATTTTAACGCCGCGCACAAACTGCACCGCGCCGACTGGAGCGAAGCACAGAACCTGGAGGTTTTCGGCAAATGCGCTAATCCCAACTGGCATGGGCATAATTACACTTTATTTGTAACCGTAAAAGGTGAAGTGAACAAGGATACCGGCTTTTTGGTGAACCTGAAAGAGCTGAGCAGCCTGATCCGTGTAGAGATATGCGATAAACTGGACCATAAGAATATCAATATGGATGTGGATTTCATGAAAGGGATCATGCCGAGTACGGAGAATGTGGCCATTGCTGTCTTCCATATCCTGCAACCAAAAATAAAACCGCTTGGCGGAGAATTGCATTCCATCAAATTGTACGAGACCGAGAATAATTACGTGGAGTACTTTGGCTAGATTTTACCGCAAAGACGCTAAGTCGCAAAGAGAACAGCCATGAGGATAATAGACACCATACCGCACCCATCCATCACCATCAGCATCTTCCAGATGAATGATAAATACATTGTGAAATTTGAGGCGGGACCTATGGAACAGGCCTTTAAGTTCACAACCACAGAAATAAAAGGACTTGAACATCTAAAGCAGATCGTTAACGCAGATTTTATTGAAACAGTGAGGAAACGTTTTAATGAGATGTACTTACAACTGCAGGCTTCTTCGAAGGATTAAGAGCCAAGCTCGATGATACAAACGTTCTTGGTGTCTTTCGTGATCTTGAAACGATCATCAATACGGCGACCGATCACCCACACGATAGCGTCCTTATTGCGCAGGATCCACTGGTTGTCCTTGTCGAACAGACTCATTTTCTCTCCTACAAAGAAATCGCTCAGTTTCTTGGAATGCCACAGCCCCAAAGGAACAAAACGATCGCCCTGTTGCCAGCGCGTAACTTTCATGGGGAATTTTAACTTATCGGCATCCAGGTACGCTACATTTTTGAGGGAGGGAACTTTTACCGGCTCGCCTTTTTTTATCTTATAATAGGAAATATCGAGCTTAACAGGTTCCTTGATCTTATCGGTCTTTTTGAAGATACCCACTTCCTCCTCTTCCACTACAGACTTATCACGAATGAGCAAATGCTTGCGGTCCTTCACCAATTGGTGGGTTTCGCTGAAGAACATCTTACCGGTGAGGCCATCCATGACCTCGCAAATTCCCGCCGCCTGCATGGAATTAAAACCATAATCCTTCACGATCTCGTAGAGGAACAATTCGGGACTTCCCGACTTTTTTAGTTTTTCTATATCAATTTTGCAGAGATCCCTTTTAACAAGCGTGATACTCTTTTTCTTTTTTTCGATCTCGGCCCGAACGATGTTGTTCACCTGCCTCAGGATCTCCAGTTCTGAAGCCATCGTTTGTTCGATGGATGGATTCATCGTTTTGAGCTCCGGCACCAGGTAATGACGGAGTTTATTGCGAAGGTATTTATCCTCCTTATTGCTGCTGTCCTCCCGGTAAATGATGCCTTTGGCGCGAATGTATTTCTCGATCTGCTCGCGGGTGGCGAACAAAAGCGGGCGCACCTTTTTATCTTTTTTAGGCTCGATGCCTTTTAATCCGTTAATGCCGCTTCCGCGAAGCAGGTTGATGAAAAAGGTTTCGATATTGTCGTTCAGGTGATGCGCCGTGAGCAAATGATCGAACTTGTTCCTTTTGATCAATTGTTCAAACCATTCGTAACGCAGTTCGCGGGCCGCCATTTGCGTAGAGATCCTGTTCTTCTTGGCATAGGAAGCGGTATCGAAGGAATTGTAAAAGTATTTGATCTTGTTACGAAGGCAATATCCTTCAACAAAAGAAGCATCGGCATCAGATTCAGCTCCACGCAGGGTAAAATTGCAATGCGCCACCGCAAAATTAAAGCCGCCCTCCTTCAGCAATTCGCACATGGCCATGGAATCATTTCCTCCGCTCACGGCCACCAGCAGTTTATGCTTCAGTGTAAAAAGCTTTTCTTTGGCGATATATTTCTGAAATTCGGTGAGCATGTATCAATATACTTCATTATGAGTTCCTATATCAATGAATATTGCATGGCTTTTGTTTTCAAAATAAAAATGACCCTAATGTCGTATTCGACCGCAAAACTCCAAAGGCCTTTTAACTTTCCGGAAAGTTTATGCGTTTTCAGATGAGGATGAAAAGGATCCTGAATGAAAAGATCCGTTCTTTGCCAAAACCGCTTTTCAGAACTCTTGTTCCTGGAGACCTTTTTAAATGCTTTTTTAAAAGAAGAGCTGAATGAGATCTCAACCATAAGATCTACAACATTTTTTTTAACTTATTAATGTCTGAAGAGGAAGCGCTCTTTTTTTTCCTATACTCTGCCTTACTTTCTTCGAAATGATCGTAGATCTCATCGCGTCTCGCCTCGGTCAGGAATTTTTCCAATAAGAGCTGTAGTTCCTCCTTCTCATCCAAAGACAATTTTTTGACCGATTCTACCAATTGATTGAAAGTACTCATTTTAGCAGTTTTAGTAATACAAATATACAAAAACCACTTCAAAAAAGAAACGTGGATAACATTAATAAGTTAAAGTACTTTCTGTAGCTGTTATTTCCAATGTTGCTTCCTTTCCAAGATACAGGGCCAGATTTCTATCCATATGGCCCGCCGGAAAACCGAAACAAACCGGGTATTTATACTCTTTCACCGCGTCCCAAACAATTTCTTCGGCACTCATTCCAAAAGGAATGGGGTCATCTTTCATGTCATTTAATCCACCTACCATGAGACCGGCCAGCTTTTCGAGCTTTCCGGTGCGTTTAAAGTGGATCATCATACGATCGAGATGGTGGAGGTTCTCATCAATATCTTCTATGAAAAGAATCTTGCCTACTGTATCTAGATCCTGGGCAGTTCCGGAAAGGGTGTGCAGCAAGGAAATATTTCCTCCTGCCATTTGGCCTTTTGCTGATCCGGCTCTATTCGAACCATGCGCTCCGGCAACGTACTTTACATTTTCACCAAAAAGACATTTGCGTATACTTTCAGTGGATTCGGTATTCTTACCGTATACAGTAAGCATCTGCGCATGCAAACTGGCAACCTCCAATTTATGCGCCTGGGCATGCAAAAGTGTCACATCGCTATACCCAACCAGCCACTTTGGATCTGATGTGAACTTATTAAAATTAAGCTTATCGATCACGCGGATAATGCCGTTGCCTCCCCGGGCAAAAAAGATAGCCTTTATGGAGCTATCGTCAAGCGCCCACTGAAGGTCTTCGGCCCTTTGATCATCCGTACCGGCCCATTGCTTGTGCGCTGACAACAAGTGTTTTCCCTGTACAGGCTGTAAGCCCCATTTTTTAAGGGTTTCGATGGCAAATGCCAGGTCGGCCTCGCTTACCTTGCGGGAGGACGCTACCAGGGCTACTTTATCGCCGGCCTTTAAATAGGGAGGAATTACCATAAATTGTACAAACAAAGATAGTTTTTACAAACGATTTTTTACTTTTACGCAAAGGAATTTTTATGGAGAACGGATCGGTTAAAAGCACAATTGAGAACGGCATAGGCACGGTGACCTTTTTTCACCCGCAAAGCAACTCCCTGCCCGGCGACCTCTTGCGCGCCCTGGCAGCCGAGATCACTAAAGTTGGCGAGAACGCCTCTGCCAAAGTGATCGTATTGAAGAGCGAGGGAGATAAAGCCTTTTGTGCCGGCGCCTCTTTTGATGAACTGATAGCCATTAACGATATTGAGACCGGGAAGAAGTTCTTCTCAGGCTTTGCCGGGGTGATAAACGCCATGCGCAAAGCTCCCAAATTTGTCATTGCCCGCGTACAGGGTAAAGCTGTAGGAGGCGGGGTTGGTTTGGCCTCCGCGGCTGACTATACTTTAGCGGTTGACAGCGCCGCTATTAAATTAAGCGAGCTGGCCGTTGGAATTGGTCCTTTTGTGGTTGGTCCCGCTGTAGAACGCAAAATGGGCACTTCGGCTTTTTGCCAGCTTACCATCAACGCGGCCGAATGGCACAGCGCGCAATACGGAAAAGAAAAAGGATTATACGCGGAAATATTCAAGACCACCGAAGAACTGGATGCCGCTGTTGCAAAACTGGCCGGCACATTGGCAAAAAGCAGTCCCGACGCCATGAAGCAACTCAAAAAGGTCATGTGGGAAGGCACCGAAAATTGGGACACACTTTTGATAGAGCGCGCATTGATGAGCGGAACGTTGGTACTGAGTGATTTTACGAAGAATTTTATAGCCGGCTTTAAAGCCAAACAGGCAAAATAAAAAAGGGGACCGAGGTCCCCTTTTTTACGAAATGCATGCCCCTTATTATTTATAATAAGGTTCCGGCATATCGTGATGCCAGTCATCATGATCCATCATCTGCTTACCTTCTCGGTCAAACCATACGGTTTTTCCGTTCTGCATCGCATAATACTTTGTAGTACCGTCCTGCTTATTGTGTACTTGCCATACTTTTACAACACCACCGGGGAAGTTCTTTTCATAATAAGTTACGATGGCAACAGGTAAATCTTTATATTTTACCTCTGATTCAGTTCGGATGATCTTACCTCCGTCATCGTAAGTTACTACGCTTTCCACTTTATTTTTCACGTCACCATCCTTATAGGTTTCCTTATACTTAGCGGTATAACGTTTGTTCTTGTCGTCCCGACTCCATTTTGCCTCGTCGTTGGGATGATCCTTTTTAAAGGCATTACGAACTTTTTCTGGAATAGAAACCTCGGTCTTATCCTGGTCAACAGGCGTATGCGTATAAGTAGCGGTGCTCAGGCCACTGGGCATCTCCGTATTCTTGTCCGTACGCTTCTCTATTTTACGATCAGGAGCGATCGTTTTATCTTTTGATCTATCCGGTACAGGATTACTTACCTGAGCCGGCAAAGTGACGACTGTGCCACAGATCGCCAGCATTAAAATTATTCTTTTCATAGTATTTCTTTTTATTGGTTTATGCCCGGACATTTGGAATAATTATGCCATGTAAGCCTGCAAAGCTAACGTTCTGTGAGCTAAGAGGTTTACATTTATTATTATCGAATCAGAAATCCCGCAACGGAAAAAGCATCCACTTTTTGGAATTTCTGCGTATCTTCCCCTTTCAACTAAAAAAAATAAAAAGATGGTAAAAGTAATTTTAACGCACGAAGTAAAGAACGTAGCAGAATGGAAAAAAGGATTTGACGCGGGCGAAGCTATGCGTGCTGAAGCCGGAGTTAAAACACTGGGAGTGTACACTTCTGTGCACAACCCAAATCATGTAACTATCACCACTGAATTCCCAAGCCTTGAGGCAGTGAATGGCTTCATGTCTAACCCCGAATTAAAAGCGGGTATGGAGAAAGCCGGCGTTGTTGGCGCTCCTGAAGTGAAGATATTGAACAAACTGAGCTAGAATTTTGCAATTCAAAAGAGAAAGGCGGACAATTGTCCGCCTTTTTTTATTAGTTGTCCTTCTCAAGGTCTGCCGGATTATACCTGGTGAGTCCGGCGATCTTGCTTAATTGGTCTCCCACTTTGCTTTCATCTCCGGCAATGACGAGGTGATAAGAATCAGCGGCATAATACTTTTTAATGGCCTTTTGCACATCCTCGAGTTTCAACGCGGCCAGATCGGCCAGGAAGTTCTTTCTTTTATTAAAGTCGTAAACAACAGGATTATAGAAATTGAGGATGGCCTCCGGCAATTCTGAGCTCACCATACCTATTTTAATGGCCGTTACAGCCATATCAAAGTCCTCCTGGGTAATGTTCCCGACGCTGAAGGCCTGGAGGGTTTTATCGAAGAGATCGATTGTATTCTTCATTTCGTTATTACGCACAGAACAAGCAGTAATGAACAAATTAGAGAAAGCCGTGGCCTGGTGTGCACTGCTAATGCCGTAGGTCTTCCCTCCTTTTTCGCGCACTTCCACAAAAATAAATCGGTTAAAAATTTGGTTAGCTACCTTAAAGGCCATGTAATCCTTATCCTTTACCGAGGGAGCTATCTTGCACCAACGCAGGTTGCACTGGGTAGCTCCGCTTCGGTTAATAAAACCATAATCTTTCTTCTTTACCTGCGGCTTACCCAACGCCACGCCATTTACTTCTCCGTATGTAGAGGTCCAGGCTCCGAAATACTTCTCTACGGAGGCTTTCACAACCGATGGATCGAAATTCCCGCACACGATCACCGCCGCGTTCTTTGGCGTAAAATTAAAGCTGTGGTATTCTTTTAGCTTTTCTGAGGTGATCTCCAGCAATTGCTTTTTGTAAAAATGTCTTCCCAAAGGATTAGCAGTTCCGTAAAGTGCATACTGACTGAAAACCCCGCTTAGATCGGCAATATCCATTTTGTTAAGGTTATTATAATCGATAAGATAGGATATCTCCTGCGCCAGTTTTTCTTTATCGAACAAAGGAGTTAGAACAGCCGCGCTGAAAAGGTCCATGCCTGCGTCGAGATCCTTGCTCAGGAAATTAGCACCGATGGTGGTGCGGTCGTAATTAGATCCGGCAGAAAGATCGGCGCCCAATTTAAAAGACCTGTCGGCCTGCTGCTCTTCGGTATACTTCTGATTTCCCTTCAAAAGCATCGTAGCGCAAATAGAACTATACCCCTGCTGCCCCGGTGTTTCGTTCTTTTTTCCGGAATTGATGATGAACTGCACATTCACGGCAGGGATCTTACCGTACTGCATCAGGTACACTTTCAATCCGTTCTTGAGGCTGTAACTTTCCAGTGTCGGCACTTCTTGTGCGGCTAGTTCTAAACTTATCAAACAGATAAATAATACTGCTATTTTTTTCATAATACTTACTTAAACTTATACTTACTCCTTATATTATTCTGATGCCGGTTTGATATTAATTACTTTCAATTTGTCGGGATTATAATAAGTCTGCGCTATCGCTTTAAGGTCATCCGCCTTTATCTTTTTATACTCCTCAACCATCGCATTGTATTTATTGTAGTCGTTGTAATAATACTCGGCAAAACCCAGGTCGGCCGCGATCCCCTGGTTCGAATAATTACCGAAAGTGCGCTGGGCCTCGAGGTGACTGATATAATCGTCGATCAGTTGCTGCTCGATCCCCTCATTGATGATGTCGAAGATCTCCTTATTGATCACTTTCTTCACTTTAGCGTTACCAAAACCGGCCTGCATGATCACATCGAAATTGGCGTAGTTATTATACATCCTCGATGGATCGGTACCGGCTTGTATTCCATAAGCCATATTTCCATTGCTAACAAGCCGATTGAACAGCAAGGAATTTGAATTGGTGAACAGGAGCTCGGTGAGCAAATTAAAAGCGTAGTAATCCTTATGTCCGAAAGCGGGCGAAGGCACTATATACGAATAGATCTGTACCGGGAAGTCGATATTCATCTCTTCAATGCCGATCGGGTTATTGAAAATATCCGGCTCCTGCTTCTTGGTGTTCACAGGCAACTGTTTGGTTATAGGACCGAAATGCTTTTTCGCGTAAGCAAACACATCCTCCGCCTTTACATTCCCGGTCACCACAATAAAAGCATTGTTAGGGCTATAATATTTATCGTAAAAGTCCTGGCATTGTTTGGTAGTAAAGGCTGTGATCTCGTCGAGGAACCCGATCACCTCTACCTGGTAAGGATGTCCTTTGGGATAAAGATGCTTATAGCGATCGTACATCACACGTTGATACCAGTTATTCTCTCCCAGGCGCAGCTCCTCGCCCACTACCTCGCGCTCTGTATCCAATACTTTCTGGCTCAAAACGAGATTAGTCATACGGTCGGCTTCCATCTCCATCACCTTCTCTACGTGCTGGCTTAATACTTCCTCGTGGTACACGGTACGATCAAAAGTTGTATATGCATTCACATTACCGCCCATTTTTTCGATCAATTTGATATACACGTCGCCTTCGCCATTGAAATTCTTTGAGCCGCGGAACATCATGTGCTCGAACATGTGGGCCATGCCGCGCACACCGTCCCACTCGTCCTTACTTCCAACACGGTACCAAACCTCCACCTGCACCATGGGATTGGTATTCTTTTCGCAAACGATCACCTTCAATCCGTTGGACAAGGTGGTTGATTTGATGGGATAAGGTGTTTGCGCAAAGCTAAGCAACCCGATTCCCAGTAATAATAATGTCAACCTGTATTTCATATATCAAATTTAAAACTGTGTACTGAATCCAACTAAAAATCCATTGGTTACTTTTCCACCAATGCCGTAACCAAGGACGTAATCAAAGCGCATGATCTTGAAGATATTTTCGATCCCAAAATTCACTTCGTAGTAATTGCTCAGTTTATCGTTGAACAAAGCGTGGAAACCGGCTATCTCCTGCAATTTGGTACGCTTGATAAGTGGGATCTTGTTAAAGATAAATCCGTTGAAATGATGCTCTGCATGCAATTCACCGTAATATTTGTTGGTACTATAGGTGTAATAGGGCAATAATTTGAAGGAGTTGAGATAGTCGCTGTTGGCGATATAGGTCTGGTTGCCATTAAAATGCTTGTAGTCCATGAAATACATGGTCTTATTCGTGAGGTAATAACCACCTTTCAATCGATAGGCGAAAGTCCCTAAGAGACCCAGGCGAATATCATCTTCTATGCTCATCAAAGCCACGTCGTAATCCGCTTTTGCACCTAGAGTCGGGATGGCTTTTATGTAGCTAACAAAAATATTGGGGTATTTAGATCCCGTGTTGATCTTACGATGTGGCAAAGTGTAATATTTTTGCTTGAAGCGGATGCGGAAGGTAACAGCTAAGGTAAAGGCATTCGTAGAAGTGAAGGAAGAGTCTTCTGTATAAGGTTGTAACGGATCATTACTTGTAAATAACTTATTGGTATCATCCAAAATAAGAAAGGGGCTGGTATTACGTAAAGGATCGCGTTCGGCGTATTCGGCGTTTCCGAAGAACATCAATCCGTTCACTAATTCCTGGCGGAAACTAAAAGTAGCAGAGGTCTTTTTATACAATTTGAGATAGTTATCATTTAAAAACAGCGTATAGACCGTATTTACAAGCGGGCTCACAGGTGCGCCCGAGTTGAATTGCTGCACAAGGCTTTGAGCGTGTATAGAGTAACGCCGGAATTTTTCCGGCTTCTGCAAGTAGTCCCAATGAAGGCTTCCGCCCCACAAATAATTAGAAGCTCCGTAGCGGGCAGTAGCCGTGATGTTGTGCTGTCTGTAATCTTCGTATTCTTTCTGAAAATTGAGATTCATGCCTGCATTGATACCTTCAACGGTATTGTATTGCACGCCGCTATTGATGATACCACTTGTACCAAATTCAATTTTTCGAAATGTGTTTTGGTAATGATATCCCATCAGTAAAGAAGATATCTTGAAGCGGTTCGCTCTCCGGTCAATTGAATCCTTGTAAGCTTTCGTTCCTTTGCGTGCGGCTATGCTGTCCTTCTTATGGTAGTCGTCCAACTCTTCTTTGGTGAGTGGAATAGGACGATTATCCTTCCAATACATGGTATCTTTTTTATTTGCCTCCTCCTCTACTTTCAGCACTTCATTCTTAAAGAACCGTTTGGGGAAAGTGGGATTGATCTCGTATTCGGAGATCACCGCGTTATAGTAACCATCTCCTTTAAAGCCCAGGAATTTAAAGTAAAAACCAAAGTTCATGCCTACAGGCATCCAGATGCTGTCACCCTTTACCGGGGCATGCATTTGACGGATCATCAAAGTATCTACAAAGTCGATCTTGGCATCTTTGGTCAGGTACATATCGGCACTGTGAATACGCCAGGTATTCTCCTGGATATAGATCACGCCATGAAAACAGGGATCTGTTCTGCGCTTGGGGATGATCTCGATCTTGTTGATCATCTTGCCGTCCTCGAAAATAGTACCCAATAAATGGTAGCGGTACGACAAAAATGCATTCTCGTTTATGGGAGAGATGAATGGGCGATCGCTCAGGGCGTCAATGTAAACCAGGTTCTCATAAAAATTGAATTTCATATCACTAAGCTGGTTGAAACTAAAAGCCTTATTATCTCCGCTCACCTTGCTGGAATACATGATTTCCTTTTCATCGTTAGGCCTGCGGTAATGGTATTTACTCTCGCTTTCCGACAAATAGATCACACCCAGCATCGACGAATCCAATTGCTCGCCATCCGACGCCACTTTCAAAAGTTTATTGAAGCTTTTCGGAATGTCCCTCAGGCGCTGCAAGCCTTTGATATACGATTTGCAGGTGTAGGCATTTACAAGCCCCAGGTAATACCTGCGTTTTTTGATGGCCTGGCGGATCACTTCGTAAGCCGGGTCCTCTCCAGCTTTATACACTATTTCTTTGAGCTCATAAGCTTCCGACTGCATCACGATGTCCAGCCTGGTATCTTCCTTCAATTCTACCTTGCGCACCTCCTTTCTATAGCCTACGTACTGAAAAATGATCTCGTAGGAGCCGGGGGCCAGTTTTAAATTGTAAAAACCATCGGCATTGCTGTTGGTCCCCGTGCCCGAACCCTTTACAAGAATGGAAGTGAAAGGAAGGCCATTCTTTTTATCGTCGGTGATCTTTCCAGACAAAGTAACGGGCTGACAAAATACACGAAAGGATACCGTTACCAGGAAAAAGATGAGGAGACTACGCATGCGCATATAGACTAAGACGGACAAACAGGGTTAAAAGTTACTCCAGATAGTTATCGGGATTGAAATACAACGCAAGATAAAATTAACTATTGTGTTCATGAAACCGCTTATAGGGATGAATTACCGTTTATGGTGAAATAGAACACGGTTCCTTCACCGGGCTTGCTTGCAAACCAGATCTCGCCGCCATGTTGCTCGATGATCCTTTTACACATGGCGAGCCCCAGCCCTGTACCGTAGGATTTAGTTGAAAAATTAGGCTGAAAGATCTTGGGTTTAAGGTCATCGCTTATACCAACCCCGTTATCGGCTACAGAAACCATTACTTTATCTCCTTCTATGGAGAGAGCCAAAACAATAAGACCATCTTCTTTGTCGTAAAGCGCCTGCACCGCGTTATTCACAAGGTTGTTCAGCACCCTAAGAACCTGGTCTTTGTCGGCGCGCACATAGGCCTTATCGGTGGCGGTGTTAAATTCAATTTTTATACTGGAGTGTGCGGCATATAAAGGTAACACCGAGCGGATGAAGCCAACCATTTCAATTTCCTGGAATTTAGGGGCGGGTAATTGCGAGAAATTACTGAACTCGGTGGCTATCCTGGAAAGGGCGTCGATCTCTTCCAGGAGTACAGTAGTGATCCTGCTCATATGCGCCGCGGCTTCTTTTGGATCGGTCTCCATGAGGCGCTGCACGTGCTGTATGCTAAGCTTCATGGGTGTTAAAGGATTTTTGATCTCGTGGGCCACCTGACGGGCCATTTCCTTCCAGGCTCCTTCCCGTTCGCTTTGGGCAAGCTTATCGGCGCTCTGCTGTAGTTTCACCAACATGTTGTTGTAGGCAGAAATGAGCAATCCTATCTCATCGTTCTTATCGTATTTTATGGAATTGTCTTTCTTATTCAGACCGATCTGCAGGAATTGCTTTTGCAGGAGTCTTAAAGGGCGCGTAAGCCAGTTCGCCAATAAGGCAACGCCCAGGCTCACCACCATGAACGCGAGCACGTAAATATTGAGCAGGGCAGAAATATAACTGAACAACTGCGCCTGCAGCTCACCCTGCCGCGAGAAATACGGGAGATTCACTACGCAAAGGTTCTTGCCTGACTTATTCTTTACAAGGCGGTAAGCCGAATAGTAATCAAGGTTGCCCACACTTTCGCTGAACACTTCCTTTGTTTCGTTGCCGCTGAGGATGCGGTTATACACTTTGGGATTCAGTTTCTTCGAGATCAGGCCTTCTTCAAACAGCTTGGGCAGGCTGGCCGCGTAATACTCACCGTTGGTATGGAAAACGGTTACGTCATTCTTAAACAGATGCGAGGCCTGAGAGAGAAGATAAGAGACATAATCCTTATGCGAATTATTCAGCGTATCGTAATCTGCCAGCCTCACACTCAGGTAATCAGCAAGCACCTGCGTTTTTTCTTTGATCACATCCGTATTTGAATTCTCGGTCTGCTTCTTCACCAATGCCACGGCGCTGATAGCCACCGGCACGAACAGGGCGAAGATACCGATGGCCGCGTAATATTGTATCCTTACCGAAAGCGAGTTCTCTGTGCGCAGCGTGATCGTATTGAAGAAGCTGATGAGCAAAAGGATCGTACTGCTGGCAAGAAAGACAAAACCGATGGTTGAAAAAAGATCGTTGAAATAACTATACGCCTTAGAAACGATCACTTTCGTGCTCTCGTTCGGTTTATAGATCAAATGATTGAAGCCCTCCTGCTGTATGGTCCAGCTTTCCTGCACATCATCCGGGTATGAGAAATAATTCGGGTACTCGTACCTTCCCTGCTTGATATGTACCTGCCCGGTTCTATACACCGCGTAAGAATAATCCGTACCCGAGAATTGAACCGAACGACTGAGCAAAAGATCGGGAAAACCACGGTATTCGGCCGCCTTTTTCGATTCCACAACAATGTAGAGCAAGTGTGGTTTATGCCCCGTAGGCAACATGGTCTTATAGAGGTAAAAAGTTTTGTCCTTTAACTGCTCGTTGAAATAAAGCTGGTCGGCAGAGGTTAAAGAGAGGTTTTTATTGATCAGTTCATCAAAATACGAGTTGTTATTATACAAATGCTGCGGATGCTGCACGAGTGGTAAGCAAAGCGAATCGAAAACACAAACGGAGACATGATACTTATCCCAATAACCGGTAAAATACTTTCTTAAAATGGTTTGTTCTACATCCAGAAGCCCTTTATCCTTTTTCTGGATCTGCTTCAGTAATTCCTTATCGCTGAGTATGCCGTTGCGCGCCGAAACAAAGAGATTCTCGGCGATCTCGTCTTTTGGACTGGCTAACTGTTTGGCCACATTCAGTCTGATATCGTAATCGGCGCGGTTCTTCTGGTGGATGGTGAGATAGGCCACGAAGAAAGAAATGAAAAGACAGGTGAGTGTGCCGTACACAAAACGATTGTTGGAGAGAAAGTAGCGGGAGAAGAACACCAGCACAAAAAGCAGGCCCGGCCACAGCGCTTTTAATACATCGTACTGCCCGCACAGGTGATGCGTGATGCCTGCAAGCAAAATGACCGCGAAAAAGATCAGCCATCCTTTCTTCTCGTTTCCGAAGCTGCTCCTGCGCAAGTATGCTTCGCATAGCACAACAAAACATAAAAGGAGGATGAAAACCAAAATGTAACTAAAATAGACCTGCGCGGAGGCCGAGAAAATGATCTCCGAAAGGTCGGAGGCCAGGTACCTTTTATTGAATACTTTGTCGATGCACAAATTAATAAACCAACCGGCCCCGAACAGGGAGGCGAAAAAGATACTATTCCCGATCAAACCATTCCCATACGCTCCTTTGTGGTTTCGCAGCACCACCAGGAACCACAAAGCAAGCAGCGAAGAAGCCAAGGCGAACACAAGCGCCGGGAAAGTGGCCGTGTCATATGCCAATATGCGGGGAATGAAGATCAACTGGAGCTTAAAAATAAATACACCCAGGAGCGGAATTGCCGAAAAGACCGCGACTCCCCACTTCATCAAGCCTGCACGTGAGTGCTGGGGCTCAAAACGTTTCTTGAGATAATACAAAAAGAATAAGAAAGCGCCCAGGAGACAAAGTAGCGCAAGCGATGCAGGAAGAAAAACGCGGCCACTCTCTTTCATTTCGATAGAGAAAAGCGCCTGTCCCTTATAATTATTGATCGTAACACTTCCCGCGGGCTGCTGCGTTTCATTTTCGTTGTAAACCGCGTTCTCCGGCAACTTCAGCAGCGGGTTAAAGTCATTTACGAGGTAACGGTTCTCATAAGGAAAGCTATTCTTGATGAGCACAAGCGCGTAAAGCTGGAAAGTACTGTAGGCGTTCTTTGGGTGACGAATAACCTCGTAATACCCGTTCTTTAATTTAACCAGGCGCTTTTCGAGACAAACGTTCAGCATATAGTTCTCCACCGCGGGGCGGTTGGCGGTCCAGTACTGTAGCGAATCGTTCTCGTAAACAAAGCAGGCTATTCCTTCCGACGAATAGGTGCCACTGAAACCGGAGGACAGGTAACTGATAAAGTTCTTCTTGGGTGAATGATGAAGGTGATGATGTACAGAATCCAGGTAGCTCTCCGCCTTCTTCTCCAATACCTGCAAGTTCTCCTCTGCCCGCTTTTTAGCATCAGCCGGCGATACAAAAGAAAAGAAATAGCAAAGCAGGGAAATGCCGGCCAGTAATAAAGAAAAAAACAGGCAGGTTCTTTTGCTCATTAATTCACTTTATGTTTTTCGCCGTCTACCCGTTGCACGGAAATAACACCGGGAACTTTCTTAAGGTTATTGCTGAGCTGGGTAAGGTGCTCGGTGCTGTGCACGTAAACCATGATCATTCCTTCAAAGATGCCGTCCTCGGTATCGAAGGTGATGGAACGCATGTTGACGTTATGCTGGGTAGAGATCACCTTGGTGATATTGTTCACAATACCCAAAGCGTCTGTTCCTTTGATCTTGATACTGGCGAGGAAAGTAAGGAGCTGCTGGCTGTTCCATTTAGCTTTCACAACACGGTAAGCATAGTTAGAAAGCAATTTCACGGCGTTAGGACAATTCACGCGGTGGATCTTGATCCCTTCTCCTACCGTGATAAACCCAAACACATCGTCGCCGGGGATCGGGTTGCAGCAGGCTGAAATTTTATAATCCAGCTTTTCCATATCGTCGCCAATAACCAGCCAGTCGCTTTTACCGCGCTTGGTGTTTACCAGTTCTTCGATGGTATGTTGCTGCTCTAGTTTTTTATTGACGTACTTCTCGGGATGCTTTTTGAAATTCACGTATTCCTTGATCTCGTCGGAACCGATCACGTCCTTGGCCGCCCGGTAAAAAACCTCCTGTGTAGAAGGCAACTTTAAGAAGCCGGCAAATTCTTTGATGTTTTGTATGGTGAACTCCAATTTATGACGGTAGAATTTCCTTTCCAATATCTCTCTTCCTTCGGAAGCCGTCTTCTTGCGCTGCTCCTTTAAAGCATTTTTGATCTTTGATTTGGCCTTCGCGGTGATCACAAACTTCAACCAATCATCATTGGGATGTTGCTTTTTGGAGGTTAGGATCTCCACCTGGTCGCCGCTCTTCAATTCATAGCTCAGCGGCACCAGCTTGTGGTTCACCTTCGCGCCAATGCAATGCTCTCCGATCTTGGTGTGAATATCAAAAGCAAAATCGAGCGCCGTTGCGCCGGAAGGAATGGTTCGCATTTCGCCTTTGGGCGTAAAGACAAAGATCTCTTCGGCAAAAAGGTTGAGTTTAAAATCGTCGATGAAATCCAAAGCGTTCTCTTCCGGGCTTTCCAGCATTTCGCGGATCTTGCCGATCCACTCTTCGAGCTGGCTTTCCTTCTCGGAAGCCGTGTCTTTGTATTTCCAGTGAGCCGCGTACCCTTTCTCAGCGATCTCATCCATCCTTTCGGTACGGATCTGCACTTCCACCCACTTCCCTTCGGGCCCCATCACGGTTGTGTGCAGACTTTCGTAGCCATTGGCTTTGGGCGTAGAGATCCAATCGCGCAGGCGCTCCGGGCTGGGATGGTAAAAATCGGTGATGATGGAATAGATCTTCCAGCAATCGGCCTTCTCTTCTTCAGCTTTTGATTGGATGACGATGCGAATGGCAAAAAGATCATAGATCTCCTCAAAGCTCACGCCCTTGAACTTGATCTTGTTGTATATGGAAAAAATAGATTTGGGCCTGCCGAATATTTTGAATTTGAAGTTCTGCTCCTTTAAAATATCCTTTAAAGGCTCAATGAATTTGGCGATGAACTTTTTTCTTTCGGGTTCCGATTCCTTCAGCTTTGCAGCGATGTCGTCGTATGCATCTCCATGCGTGTATTTGAGGCCAAGATCTTCGAGCTCTGATTTTATGGCGTTCAACCCCAGGCGATGTGCCAGCGGCGCGTAGAGATACAAAGTTTCTGAGGCGATCTTGATCTGCTTGTCATGCACCATGCTCTCGAGGGTGCGCATGTTATGCAAACGATCGGCCAGCTTGATAAGAATTACGCGGATATCATCACTCAGCGTAAGCAACATTTTGCGGAAGTTCTCCGCCTGCAAAGAAGAGGTTTGATCAAAAACGCCCGAGATCTTCGTTAAACCGTCAATGATCCTGGCAATACGCTCGCCAAACATTCCTTTGATATCATCAATGGTGATGTCGGTGTCTTCAACCGTGTCATGCAACAAAGCGCAAACAATGGAGGTAGTACCCAGGCCAATTTCTTCAGCACAGATCTGCGCCACCGCTATGGGATGATAGATGTAAGGCTCGCCCGATTTGCGGCGCATGTCCTTATGCGCCTCCACGGCCATCTCAAAGGCTTTTCGGATCAGGGCTTTGTCGCCCTTTTCCATTCTCCGGCGGGAGGCGGTCAATAAAGCTTTGTAACGATTCAGTATCTCCTTCTTTTCCTGCGCTTCGTTTCTCTTGTATTCCATAGGGTTTTACTCTCCTAAAATTAGTCAAAAAACGGGTTGGGCGGCAATTTTGGGACAATTTTTTCGTTTATTAAGATATAGCTCATTTTTAAACCTAATTTTACGGTTATGTTCAACTTGATCCTGAAAAAAGGAGCGGCATTTTTACTGATCTGCCTCCCTTTTATTTCCCTTTCGCAAGCGGAAAGCAAGCCCGGCATATTGAAATTAAAGAACAATTTCGGAGGCGTGCTGTCGGTAGGCGGCCGCAGCGTTTTCAGCACCTTTAACGACGGCACCTGGGGCGATATGGGCACCGGGGCCGGCGGACAATTCATGCTGCAGTTCTCCGACCGTGTAAATACGGCCTGGTTCTTCGATTATATTACTACGAGCGTAGGTAATTTCGCGAACCGCACGGATTACCACATTGGCTGGAGCGTGATGTACTATCTTATTCCCTCCTCCCTCGAAAAAACACCTCGTGTGCAGCCTTACATTTTGGCCGGGCACTGTTTTGATTACAGCAATATCAAGGACAATACCGACAACGGCAATTTTAAAGAGCGCTGGAGCTCCGCCGTGCAGGCAGGCTTTGGCACGCATTATAATTTCACGACACGCCTCGATGCCTCTTTACAGGCGCAGTACATGATACACCTGGGCAACGATTTCGACGCGCATTACGAGAACCAAAAGGTGATCTTTGAAGATCTTAACGGCATTAACCTGGAAGGACATTTATTATTTACGCTAAGCCTGAACTATAAAATTGCGGATCTATGGTAAGGTGGTGTATGCTCTGTATTTTTATCTTCAGCCTGCAGGCGCTTCGCGCGCAGGAAGACGATAAATACGTTTACAGGCATGTATTGAAAGGATCGGCCACCTTGTGCCCGGGCTTTATGCTGGCAGAAACACAAACGAACATTTATGTGAATGGCCACCTGGAATATTTTCCCGAGGACCGGGTAAGCTTGCGCGGAGAAGCCTTTTGGTTTACGGGAGCGCAGCAAAAACCGGCCCTACTGAAAGAAGCCAGTGGTTTTATGTTTGGGGCCTTGTATCATTTCCACAAGAACAGGCTTGATTATTTCTTTGGTTTAGAAACAGGAGCCACGCTCGCAAAGCCTAACGACACGCAGGATTCCATTATCGTATTTGTGGGGCCGCAAACTCTACCGGGTCCGTATTATTCAACCACCACGCATAAAAATAAAGCACTTCCGGTATTCTCGCCCGTTACCGGCATCACTTTTTACGTGGGTAAATACTTCAATTTCTTCCTTGAGGCGCGGTATGTTAGCGGAAGGTATTTTGGTTATAGATATGGTACGACCTTGCGTATGGATGAGATCCGTATCTCTGCCGGATTAGGTTTCCAGCTGCCGTTAAAAAAGAATTGACCTATCCTTCTTCCTCTTCGCCTTCGTGAGCGTTCTCTTCACCTTCAGCTTCCTCACCTTCGTGTTCTTCGTCCTGGTGCACTAAAGCGTTCTCATCGTCGTGCAGGTCATCTTTCTCATCTTCATCAAAAACAAGTTTCTCCTCGCCCGCGGCTTTGAATATCTCCTCGTCGTCATGCGGGATCTTATCGGTAAGAAGCTCTTCTTCGCTCTTTTCCTTCAGTTTATCCAGCACCTGTTGCTTGTATTGCTTGGGGGCTTGTCCCACCGTTTTCACGCAGCGTGGGTAAGTAGCCATGTTATCTTCCGGAACCAATTTTATGAGCTGAACCAGGAATGACCAGAGTACTTTTTTATCGTAGAGGTAAATATAACGTTGGTTGGGATCTACTACCGTAGAAGAGATCTTTACTTTCTTCATCAGCTTCACTCCGTCCTCCAGATCTTCTTCCAGCAGGGTGATCTCGTCATTCTTGCGCCAGTATTCGTCGCTCACAAAAAAAGAAGCCGCGTGTTTGGTATCAAAGCTCACGTATTGCAGGATGGCGTGATGCAGATCGAAAAATGTTTGCGAAGCGCGCACCTCGATATCGCGGTAGACATCTTCGTGCTCTTCAAATGTAACGCGCAGTTTATAGACAGCCATGGCAACGGTAATTTACGGGCTCAATTTACGCTTTTACACGTAAACCCAACAAAGCTGTTAAAAAAAATTCGGTTAAACTTCGATCTCGTTTGGGTCGAAAGTGATGATTTTTACAAACGCAATCACTACGATACCCACCGTTTGCTCTACGATCTGCCAGCTGATGTCAACCAACATATTTACAACAGAGAATTTGGCAGAAAATGAAACGCCGACCACCAGGGCCACGCAATACAGGAATATGCCTACCAGGGGGCCCACTATAAAGGCACGGGTATACACGCTCTTTATTTCCTTTTTAAAGAAAGTGGCATCAATGAGCACCGACATGCCAAAGCCAAGCGCCAGGTAAACGAAAGCGGCCACGGTAAGGAAAACTGTACGGGGAATGGAAATTTTCAGGAGGTCATTGGTCAAAATTCCATGGAAAAGGTAAAAAAGCAGATACATCAGCAGCGCTGAGATGATCCATCCAACATAGAATTTGCCCTCCCTCATTTCAGTTCAAAGGTAAGAAAATCGGTTAAGAAATGTGTTTCATAGGTCGCCAAAAACGGCCTTTTTACCTCAATTTTTCATGTAAATTTATTTTTTTATATGGTTTACTTTCCTATTTTTGTTATACTTCAATTAAACATCTAATTTATGGCTGAAGAAAATGTACAAAGGTATAGCGAGGAAGGTTTGTATTCCAAATCGGTAAGAGCCGGCAAACGCACCTACTTTTTTGACGTGCGTTCAACCCGAGGCGGGGATTATTACCTCACCATTACCGAAAGCAAGAAGCGTTTTAGCGAGGATGGGAAGTTCTTTTTTGAAAAACACAAGGTATTCCTCTACAAAGAGGACTTTGACAAGTTCAACGAGAACCTGGCCGACGCCATAAATTATATCCGTCAAAATTCACCTATTGTTGAGAACGCCGTTCCGGCAACGGCCGACAACGGAGACAGTGGGATCAGTTTTGAGGATCTGGGCAAGTAGGTTTATACATAGTTTATACATAAAAAGCAGGTTGAACGCGGTTTGACCTGCTTTTTCTTTTTAGAGATATTGCACATCGGCCGCCGTGGTTCCCAGCGCTTTTAAAAGAGCCTCGGCCTTCAGCAAACATTCCATCCACTCTTTTTCAGGACTTGCCGGGGCGGTGATGGCGCTGCCTACGTGAAAGGACAGGCGTTTTAGTTTCGGGTTATAGATCAGGGTGCGGATAACCACGCTCAGGTCGAAGTCGCCGTTGCCTTTTATGCTTCCTATGCATCCCGAATAAATGCCGCGGGGCGAGGCTTCGTACTTTTCTATGAGCTTGCAGGCGCTTATCTTGGGCGCGCCGGTCATGGAGGCCGGGGGAAAGGTTGCTGCCAATATTTCTTTCAGGCCAACACCGTCTTTGAGTTCGCATTCTACCGTGCTTACCATTTGGTGCACGTTCTTAAACGTCCGCACGCCGAAAAGCTCCGTGGTTTGCACACTTCCTTTTTTGGCGATGATGGAAAGGTCGTTGCGGGCCACATCCAAGGCCATCACGTTCTCGGTTTGCTCTTTGAGGCTCTGACCAAGGTCCTTTTTATGTTGCTCGTCGGTTGCAGGATCATTGCTTCTTGGCGCGGTACCCTTCATGGGTTCGCTAGTGAGCTTATTTCCCTTTCTTTCCAGGAAGCGCTCGGGACTGGCGCAGATAATTATTTCGTCGCCACATTGGTAAAGCCCGGCAAATGGAGCGTTGGTGAGTTCTTTGAGGCGGGAAAAGACCTTTTGAGGGTCGATGACAATATTCTCAGCAAAGAACTCAATGCAGTAATTGATCTCGTAGATATCGCCGCGTTTTATATGAGCCAGCAGTTTATTAACTGTCTCCATATAACTCTGCCTGTTTACCCGGCAATAGAATTGTCCCCTCTGCTCAATCACATTCCCTGTTCCCGTAAAAGGCTGAATTTCCTTTACTTCTTGAGAATCGAACTGAACAAGAATGTTACGCATTTCCGCAAAACTACTCAAGAAATATGGAATCGGCTGTTCAAATTCCCCTCCTTTTCAAAGGAGGGGCTTTTCAGAAAGGACGAAGTCCTTCGAAAAGCGGGGTGGTTGGCTTTTCTTTCGGCTGTTTGATGCTGCTGTAATAAACGCTGCCTGACCGTAAGCATGGGCTTTTCATAACCCTGAGAATTTTCTTAATAAGGATCATTTCGCAGTAAGCAGCCTTACCCGTTCTTTTTCCTTGATGAAAAAGAACCCCCGAAACAAAACTACGGTTCGGGGCAGGCAAAAAATCATCCCGATAGCTATCGGGCGGAGCGATCCCTTCCGCACGGGCACACCGCCATCGCGCACCGCCGGGCCCGGGCTCTATTTCTTTCAAACCCCATACAAAATATGGTGTCGCTGCTTCTCTCGGTCATTTCTGTGTTATTTTGAATACCCGGAATATGAATAGATTCCATGAAAAACCAGGTTATTCTCTTTCAGGGCTGTAGGGTGAGGTTGGCTGTTTTTCAACAAATTGTTAAATGTTGACTTCTCGTGCCGCAATAAGCGTATTTTTGAAGGTTGACTTTTTTAATAATTATAGCGAATGAAAGCTGATGTACTTTTAGGTTTACAATGGGGAGATGAAGGAAAAGGAAAAGTAGTAGATGTACTTACCCCCTCTTACGATATTATTGCCCGTTTCCAGGGCGGGCCCAACGCCGGGCACACTTTAGAGTTCAACGGCATTAAGCACGTGCTGCATACTATTCCCAGCGGGATCTTCCACAAGCATTGCCTGAACGTGATCGGCAACGGTGTTGTAATTGACCCCGTGATCCTGAAAAAAGAGATCGACGCGCTTACCAAGATGGGCGTGGATATTAAAAAGTCATTGCTCATCAGCCGTCGCGCGCATTTAATTTTACCTACTCATCGTTTGTTAGACGCGGCTTCTGAAGCAAGTAAAGGAAAAGAGAAAATTGGCTCTACGCTGAAGGGAATTGGTCCTACGTACATGGACAAGACCGGCCGCAACGGTTTGCGTGTGGGAGACATTACTTCGCCTAACTTCAAAGACAAATACAATGTGCTGGTAGAAAAGCACAAACAGCTTTTGGCATTTCATAATTACGAATACAATTTGAGCGAGCTGGAGCCAACCTGGATGGAAGCCATTGAAACTTTGAAAGGATTGACGCATATTGACAGCGAGTATTTTGTGAACAAGGCTTTGCGCGACGGAAAAAAAGTATTGGCCGAAGGCGCGCAGGGATCTATGTTGGATATTGATTTTGGCACTTATCCTTTTGTTACTTCTTCTAATACCATGACGGCGGGCGCCTGCACAGGTTTGGGCATTGCCCCGCGTTCTGTCGGTAATGTAATTGGTATTTTTAAAGCATACGCCACGCGTGTAGGCAGCGGACCTTTTCCTACAGAACTGAACGACGAGACCGGCGAGAAGATGCGCAAAATTGGTAACGAGTTTGGCTCAACCACCGGCCGCGCGCGCCGCTGCGGATGGCTCGACCTGCCAGCTCTTAAGTACGCCATGATGATCAACGGCGTTACCGAGCTAACGATGATGAAGGCCGACGTTATGGATGATTTTGACGTAATAAAAGTTTGTACCCACTATAAAATTAACGGAGTAGAAACAGAAGTTTTACCTTTTGATGTTTGCGACGCCGAGATCACTCCCGTTTACAAAGAAATGAAAGGCTGGAAACAGAACATCACCTCCGGCAATAACATGCCCCAGGCTTTGCTCGACTATATCCACTTCATCGAAGAAAGCACCGGCACCCCCATCAGCATCGTTTCTGTTGGTCCGGACAGGAAGCAGACGATTGTGATGAAGAAGGAGGCGGTTTAAGTAATTAATTATTTTGCCTTGGGCTAGTTAACAAAAATATTTTCTGGCATTATTTTATTTTTACTGGCCCTATATCTTTCTTTAAAAATTTCTATTCTACCTCTTTGTTTCTAAACATAATCTTCATTGGGATGTATATTCTCGGACCGCTTCTTGCCTTATATGGATTAGTTGAGATATTGAGAAAGCGATTTAAAACTTAAAACAAATACTTCTCCATAAATCCGCGGCTGTTCAGCACTTCGAGGTCTGAGAAATAAAAATCTTCGCGGTCTTCGGTGATGATGATCTTGCAGCCGCTTTCGAGGGCTGAATAGTATTGGAGGCCGTCTTCGAAGTCGTGTACACGTTTGTTCTTGCAGGTTTCGATGATGGTTTCGCGGTGCATATTGGTTATTTCGAGTCGGCCGGATAAGACGTTTATCTTTTCGCGGGCCGTTCCTTTACTCTTTTTTTCAGCAAAGTAAAATGCAATGGCTAAGGCCAAAGGAGAGGTGTAGATCTTAAAGCGTGATCCACCGGCCAGGCTTAGGATACGGGAACTGTGCAGATAAACAGGATACTCCCGGTTGAGCACGGAAACAAGCACGTTTGCATCCAGGAAGATCCTCATTTTTTGCGGTTGCGGTATTCATCCTTCATTTTAGAGCGCTTGCGCGGTTTGGTATGGTACTCCGGCTTTCCTTCTGAGAGCTGGCTTACCCAATCTGCGATTGGAAAATCTTCTAAAGAAGTGTATTGTTTGCTGGTTATTTTATCCAAGAGCATTTCCATCAGGCGTGAGAGACTGATGTTTTGGCTTTCGGCGTATTTTTTAGCCCTTTCTATCACTTTGGCATCAAAAGAGAGCGTTATCTTGGCATCCATCGTGTTTTTCACTTTATACGACAAAGATATTTATTTTATACGTATAAACAAATTTTATTTTCCGTACTTTTACCCAAGCCTGGATGGGGATCCACTGGTTCGCCACAAAGGCACAAAGACACAAAGTAACAGCCGAAAAGGAAAAATAAAGCTGGCACTTTCTTTGTATGGGAGGCTTCCCGGAATATGAACCGTATTAAAATAACATATCTTTTAATTTGCCTCCTGCTCGCGGGAACCGGGTTTGCCCAGAAACAGATAGAATACAAGGCTGATAAGATCAAGTTCGTGAAGAGCTATAAGGGCGGTGCAAAAAGACTCATAGGCAACGTGCAGTTTACCCAGGAAGGCATGAGCATGACCTGCGACAGCGCTTACTTCCTCGATAATAATACGCTGGAGGCTTTCAGCAATATCCGCATCCGCAAAGGAGATTCGCTGGGCATTACAGGCAACAACGCCAAATATGATGGCAATACCAAACTGGGTATCATTGAAGGAAACGTGGTTTGCACGGAAAAGGATATGGTCCTCACTACAAGCGCACTCAATTTCGATTCTAAAAATTCATTGGCCAGCTACAGTACCGGCGGAACCATAGTTTCCAAAGAAAATACGCTCACCAGCAAAAACGGTTATTACCACTCCCCCACCCGTACGGTCTCTTTCCGCTACGATGTAAAACTCGTGAACCCCGAATACAATATGACAGCCGATACGCTCAAATACATTACCACAAGTAAAACTGCGGTGTTTGTTGGTCCGACCACAATTACGAGCAAGAGTGACATGTTGTACTGCGAGCAAGGCTGGTACAACACGGCCACGCAAGTAGCGCATCTGAATAAGAACGCGGTGGTCTATTCAAAACAAAACATTTTGCATGCCGACAGCGTGCACTACGACAAGAAAAAAGAGACCGGCGACGCGTTCAGCAATGTGCAGCTGATAGATAACAAAGAAAAACTGATCATTAGCGGCAACAGGGCCTACACCAATCAGAAAAAAGGAAGAACATGGGTAACAGGAAAAACATTGCTCACCAAATTCCTGGCAAGGGACACCATGTACGCCAGCGCCGACACCATGTGGGCCTTTGAGAAAAGAGTAGAAATTAAAAAAGACAGGCTCGGAACCGATACCGACAGCGCGCAATACCGGGATAGCACCATCGTAAAAGCATACCGCCATGTGCGCTTCTTTAAGAACGATGTACAGGGCCTTGCCGATTCGATGATATA
This sequence comes from uncultured Flavobacteriaceae bacterium, assembly GCA_964387075.1. GTDB lineage: Bacteria > Bacteroidota > Bacteroidia > B-17B0 > Aurantibacillaceae > PALSA-968. The sequence continues at coordinate 42,503 of CAYLVB010000004.1, read as the reverse complement.
TTCGGCATGGGATTCTACGGTTACACTAAATCATTTGCCGCTCTTGTGGAGCAAACAGAACCAGATGAGCGGAAAGAAGATCATTCTTTACCTCGCCAATAACAAAATTGATAAGATCAACATCCCCGAAAATACTTTTATTACTGAGGAAGTGGACAGCCTGCATTATAACCAGGTAAAAGGCAAGGAACTCTGGGCCTATTTTAAAGACGACAGTTTAAGTCGCATTGATATTACCGGCAACGCGCAAGCCGTTTATTATATACTGAACGACAAAAAGAAATTACAAGGCGCAAACACCATAGAAAGCAGTTCCATCCGCATCTCGCAGAAAGCGAAGAACCAGAACCAGGTAACGTTTATTAAGAAGCCTAAAGCCAGGATCATTCCCATCAAAGAGGTTGATGTGAAGAAGTTGGAGTTGAAGGGTTTTAGCTGGCAGATAGCGAGGAAGCCGAAGAGTAAGGACGATCTCTGGAAGTAGTGCAGCCGCAAACAGCCCACCCCCTCGTCAACATCGAGCAAGCTCGATTGTTATGACGGTCCCCCTTGAAGGGCGACAATTTAATACATCAAATACAGAACAAGCGGTTATTTGCTCCGCAAGTAGATCTGCGTAACGATCTTCTTCGTGTACAAAGCAAAATCTCCCTTCATGATCCAGTGGTAATAGGCCGGTTCTTTTTTGAAGATCTCTTCGCAGGGTTTATCTTTATACTTACCGAAGTTGAATACCTCTTGCCCTGCTTCATTCAAAACGATACGGCCAACGAGATCAACCACTTTGTTGTCTCCGGCGGTGTATGAGGAGAGGACGTTGATGTTGTTCTCTATGGGTACGATCGTTTCGCCCTTTTTGTTCTCTATCGCAACGCCTTTGTATCTTTCAATTTGCGCGAGTAATACTTCGTAAGTAGCTTTTACATCGGCCTCGGCGCTGTGGGCGTTCTCGAGTTTCTGGCCGCAGTAGAATTTGTAAGCGGCCGACAAGCTTCGTGGCTCCATCATGTAAAAGATGTGCTGCACGTCCACCAGCTTGCGGTTCTTCAGGTCAAAATCGATGCCGGCACGCAGGCATTCTTCGATGAACAAAGGAACATCGTAGCGGTTGGAATTATACCCGGCGAGGTCGGCATTGCCGATGAATTCCAAAACCTGCTTGGCTACTTTATCAAAAGTGGGCTGGTCTTTTACGTCCTCGTCCTTGATACCGTGAATTTTGGTAGAATCGGGCGGGATCGGGATCCCGGGGTTCACCTTCCATGACTTTGATTGGGTCTCTCCGCCAGGAAGGGCTTTGAGCATGGCCAGTTCGATGATGCGATCGGAGGTAAGATTAAGGCCTGTGGCTTCAATATCTAAAAAAACGAGGGGTTTGGTGAGGTTTAGCATAGGCCGCAAAGGTTCTAAAATTTGGCGGATAATTTCTTCCAAAATTTGAAGAAATCCCTAAAAAAATCCCAAAAAGAGTAGATTTTGGTCGATTCTTAGCTGGTATATCTGTAACAATTAACAAATAACTAACAAAACGAGGGTATGCCAATAAATGTTAAAAAAGAGTATTATCTTGCATCTAATTAATTCATGTTTAACCCTTAAAAATTAAAAAAAAATGGGAGCACTTATTGGAGCCGGCATCGGCGTTTTAGTATTCATTCTGGCGATCCAGATCTTTATGATCATTTGTATGTGGAAGATCTATGCGAAAGCAGGCGAACCCGGATGGGCTTGTATCGTACCTATCTACAACATCATCGTGATGCTGAAGATCGTTAACAAACCAGCCTGGTGGTTCATCCTCCTGATCATTCCGATCGTTGGTTTGATCATCGCTATCATCGTGCTTCACCGCCTTTCATTGTCTTTCGGGCAAGGTGCAGGTTACACTATCGGTTTACTGTTAGTGCCTATCATCTTCATCCCAATGTTGGCTTTTGGTTCAGCTACCTACAAAAGGTTAGAGAACTAAGAAAAACACCTTAATAGAAAACCCTGAAGTACAACACTTCGGGGTTTTTTATGCCCGCAATTTTGGCTAGCACTTACCCTCTTCCCCCTGTTTCGCAAAGCGAAACTGCCCCCTCCCGGCGTGGACATGAGCAGCTAATACAGCATCGGGCTTTCGATCAGCATTGCTTTTAAGTGGCGGTTTTCTTTCTACGAACAAACGGACTCACCCCAACCCCTCTCTACCAGTAGAGAGGGGCAGCAGCCATTCTCCTCTCCCTGTTTCGCAAAGCGAAACTGCCCCCTCCGGCGTGGACATGAGCAGCTAATACAGCATCGGGCTTTCGATCAGCATTGCTTTTAAGTGGCGGTTTTCTTTCTACGAACAAACGGACTCACCCCAACCCCTCTCTACCAGTAGAGAGGGGCAGCAGCCAATACAAATACAGCCATTGTTATTGAAACATACTTAAATGAAAAATAGTTTGGGTTTAACGAGATCGAACGTCCCTCTCTGCCGGCAGAGAGAGATAAGAGGGTGAGTCAGCTAATTTGGGGCCGAGACTTAGTCCGAAGCTCTTTAGTGTGTTTTGATGATGCGGAAAGGCTTGCAGGTATTCAGCGTAACGAGATAAACTCCGTTGGCCCAGCTCTCGCCCAGTTTCACTTCGCCTTCCATGCTGTCGAGTTTCTTTTCAAACACCAGGTTGCCGCTGTAATCGTAAACCCGTATGTGCGCGTCCTGCGCGTCGGTGTTCGACACATAGTAATGCAGGTTGGTGCTCTCTTCGAACATGGTTGGGCCTGTAAAGAATGAATTATCGTTCTGCAGCGTAGGAACACCCATGCCCAAAGGAGCCAGTTTGGTATTCAGGACCTTCACCAGTCCACTCTGCAATACCACGTTGCTGATGATCTTGGTCTGGTACCCGGTTTTGGAGAACTGCACCTGGTAAGTGCCTGCGGCGGCGGCCCCGGTAGCATAATCTCCCGACACGTTCGTGCTGGTTGTAGAATTGCTTACGGTGAGCACCTGCACGTTCACATTCTGCAGGTTCAGTAAAGTAACACTGTCCTTTACATTTCCTTCCAGGAAAGAAGCTCGTACGTAGTTAGGCGTAAAGACGTAAAGTCCTTCATCAATATTTGAAACGATAATGGTGCCCGAAGGCAGGAAAGGGTAAACTCCCCATGCGCCCGAAAAGCCATTACCCGAACCGGCCGAATAAGTATCATAATACCCGGTAACGATCATGTTATTGGGATATGTTACATCCACAATGTTGAACCCATCCCGGTACCAGGAACTCACCGCGAACCAATCGGTGCGGATATGCGTATTGTGAACAATTGAAGTGTTGCTTAAAGATCTTACAGTATCCAGCAAGGTAATATTGGCCAGGTTGGAAATATCGTAAGAAGTTAAACGCGATCTCGATTTTTCGTCGGTGGTGAAAACATACTTCTTGTCGGGCGATAACCAGGCGTTGTGCGTGAACTGAAGCGGCGTTTGTACAGTGGCCAATACCTGGGGGTTGGTTTTGTTGGTGAAATCGATCACTTCTAAATTACCATCGAAGATCTCGCAGGCAAAGAGCGTGTCGTTATCCACATAACCGTCGTGCACATAGGTATTATCGAAAACGCCGAGGTAAGACGGCGCGGCCGGGTTGGCTAAACTTCCCACAATGGCGCCTTTATTGCTAACGTTGCTGCCGAATAAATATACATTCCCCTTGCTAGTGTCGATATGCAGCGCGTGAATAGAATTTACCTGCTGCCCTAATACGGTGGGCGTCCAATACGTAACTGTAGGGGCAGTTTTTGCCGGTAATTTAGAAAGATCCACGATCTGCAGTCCGTCGCCGGCCTCAGAGGTCACGTAAGCGTGTTTCTTATAAACCTTGATCTCCTTCCATTTTGAACTGGAGTTCTGCGTGGGCCACATTACCTGGTAAACAGATACAGGGGCCGTAGGAACGGTAACATCCACTACGTCCATTCCATTATCAACGCCCACCAGTGCGTATTCTCTTCCGGTTGAATCCACATATCCGCAGATATTGGCGCATTCGCGACCTGCCGGGTAGGTGTAATGGTAGGCAAGCGTTACATTAAGACTTGCCTGCGAAAAAACTTGAGTAGCAAGCAAGGATAGAAAAATAAAAATTTTGTTCATATACAAGGCGGTTTTAACAAACTTACATCATTTTTAAGAGAGAAAATAATATTTGAAGTTAAATAAAACATGCGGTTTAAGGGGGTTACAAGCGGCAAAAACGACCAGTTATGGGCAATTGACGGCAAAACTGTATTTTTAAGGGTTGATTACTTCAAAGGAGATATTAAAAAAATATTGGGGGCACGCTGAATTCAGGCCCCTGCAGGAGGATATCATCAATTCGGTAATTAAGGGTGATGACACGCTTGCGCTTTTGCCTACCGGCGGCGGAAAATCGGTGTGCTACCAGGTTCCGGGGCTGATGATGGAGGGCATGTGCATTGTGGTTTCGCCCCTGATCGCGCTCATGCAGGACCAGGTGAGCCAGCTCGAAAAGAAAGGGATCAAAGCGGTGGCGGTCACTTCCGCGATGAGCTTTAAGGAAATAGAAACGATCTTCAACAACGCCATTTACAAAACGTATAAATTCCTTTACCTGTCGCCGGAACGTATCCAGACGCAGTTATTCCTGAAAAAACTTCCTTCGCTGCCTGTGAATTTAGTGGCGGTGGATGAGAGTCATTGCATCTCGCAGTGGGGCTATGATTTCAGGCCGAGTTATTTGCAGATAAAAAAGGTGCGCGAATTAATTCCTGATGTACCCGTACTCGCTGTTACCGCAACCGCTACGCAAAGAACGGTGGAGGACATCATCACGCAGCTGGAATTCAAAAAAGGGCACCAGATCTTCAAAACCTCTTTCGGGCGACCCAACCTCCATTATCACATCCGCAAGGAAGAGAACAAATTTGAAACCTTGCTCAGCACTTGCAACCGCGTGAAAGGAACCGGTGTTGTTTACGTGCGCAACCGGCGCAAGACAAAAGAGATCGCCGAATTTCTACAGAAGCAAAAGATCACCGCCGATTTCTATCACGCCGGACTTGATCCCACCGAAAGAGCCAAAAAACAAAGCGACTGGATCAATAACCGTAAAAGAATTATTGTGAGCACCAACGCTTTTGGAATGGGCATTGACAAACCGGATGTACGTTTTGTGGTGCACATGGATCTTCCGGATAGTCTGGAAGCCTGGTTCCAGGAAGCCGGGCGCGGCGGAAGGGATGGAAAGGTGGCCTATGCCATGACCTTGTACAACGATGCCGACATTTTAAGTTTAGAAGAACAACTGGAGCAATCATTTCCGAGTCTCGACCAGGTGAAGCAGGTTTATAACGCGATCTGCAATTTCTATCAAATTGCTACAGGTGGCGGAGAAGGACTTAGTTTGCTTTTTAATATTGATGAAGTAAGCGCCAAATACAAGATCGCGCCTTCCACCATTTACAACGCTGTGAAATTTTTAGAAAAAGAAAATTATTTATCCTACACCGATGCCGGTTACCAGCAGTCGCGACTGCACTTTACGGTGGGAAAGGGCGAGCTCTACAATTTCCAGGTGCAGAACCCGGCGGCTGATGCTTTTATCAAGGTTTTATTGAGAAGTTATGCCGGGCTTTTTGATGGTTACGTGAACATCAACGAGTACAAGATAGCGCGTTCGGCCAAAATGGATGTGAAAGACGTAGTGAAGAACCTGGAAAAGCTGGCGAAGCTCAAGATCGTTGATTTTTTAGCGCAATCGGGTCTGCCGCGGCTTTTGTTCATACGCGAGCGATTGGAAACGCAGTTCCTTACTTTATCGAAAGAGAATTACGCGAACTTAAAAAAACAGGCGCGCGCGCGCATCGAGGCGGTGATCGATTTTATGCGCGATACAAATACCTGCCGCAACCGCAAGATACTGCAGTACTTCAACGAGAACCTATTCGAAGATTGCGGCACCTGTGATGTTTGCCTGAAAAAAAAGAGAGCCACCGAAGGTGGAGATCATAAGAAGATAAAAGAGCAATTATTGATGCTGCTCGATCATACCGACCATTCTTTTGCCGAACTGGTAAGTTTGATGTATCATTACAAAAAAGAAGAAGTGGTGGCCTGCCTCAACGAGATGGCCGACGACAAAGAGATCAAAATAAATCCTAAACAAATCGTTTCTAAAGTATGACAACGCTTTACCTCTTGCCCACCCCGCTGGCCGATGAACATGTTTTGCAGCTTACGGTGCCTTTCAATATTCCGGTTATCCACTCCTGCAAGCATTTTGTGGTGGAAGAACTGAAAACCGCCAGAAGATTTTTGAAAGCCATCGACAAAAGCATCCCTATTGACGATCTCACATTTTCTGAACTCAACGAACACACCGATCCGCGAGAATTAATGTCAATTTTCGAACAGGTAAAAAAACAAGATACGATCCTGATGAGCGAGGCCGGTTGTCCAGGAGTAGCCGACCCGGGAGCGGCTATTGTTAGAATGGCGCATAACCAAAATATGAAAGTCGTTCCCCTGATCGGTCCTTCTTCGATACTTATGGCGGTGATGTCGGCCGGGCTTAACGGGCAGAACTTTGCGTTTAATGGGTATCTTCCTAAAGAAAAAGATGAGCGCGCCAAAAAGATCAAAGCCCTTGAAAAACTTGCTGAGCGGCAGTCGCAGTGGTTCATTGAAACACCCTACCGCAACATGCAGTTGCTTGATGAACTACTTGCAAATCTCAATGGCAATACTCGTTTGTGCCTGGCGGCCAACATCACGGCTTCGAATGAAATGATCAAAACCAAAACGGCAAGCGACTGGAAAAAAGACAAACCCGATCTCACTAAGATTCCCTGCGTGTTCGGCATAGGACAATGATATGAACGAGAACCGCAAGACCATTATATTAACCATCAAGATCGTCATTGGCCTTGCCTGCGTGTGGCTGATCTCGAACCGGCTTTATGACTCTTACTCGCCCGAAAACTTTTCTTCGCTGAAGGAAATTTTCTCCTCAAACAACTTATTACTGCTTTCTATTTCCTGCCTACTCCTTACTGTCAACTGGGGCCTGGAAGTTCAAAAATGGATCATCATTACAAGACCCATAGAAAGAATTTCTTTCGGAAAAGCCTGGCAGTCGGTATGGACAGGCGTTTGCATTGGCAATTTAACACCTGGACGCTTAGGTGAATTTGCCGGAAGGATCCTGTTCTTCTCTTCGGGTAACCGGGCCAAGGCAGCCACCAGTCATTTTGTGAGCGGGATCACACAAATGATCATAAGCATGGCGGTAGGCTGTTGCGGACTTATCTTTTTTGCACAGGGCTTAAGCAAGGGCACTTATATCGTTACCCTTTCGCTGGAGGCGATCTTTCTTTTGTTGCTCCTGGTCGTTCTCATGCGCGTCAATAAAGTGGTGACCTGGCTATTGAATGCCAGCAGGCTGAAAAGATTCAATTTCGAAGGACTAAGCTACCCAAATGGGATGTTGTTCAAATTACTCGGGCTTTCGTTGGTGCGCTATGTGGTATTTTCGTTCCAGTTCCTTTTGATCCTGAGGGCCTGCGGGGTGACCGGCGATATTTTGAAACTGGGGGCAGCCATTTCTATCATGTATTTAATTTTAAGTACAGTGCCCATGATCAGCGTGATCGAGGTAGCTGTGCGCGCTTATGTAGCCGCCCTGCTGTTTGGGTCGTTCCAGCAAAATGACTGGAAACTAACCGCCGCTTCTACCCTGCTGTGGCTCATCAATATTGTGATCCCTTCGCTTATTGGGTATATTTTTATCTTAAAGAATAATTTCTCTTTTTCAACAAAGCAAAAGTGATCACAGCGAGTCAGTACATAAGAAAAACCATCTACGGGCGTCATGCTGAACTTGCTCGCCCTGGATCTTGTTTCAGGGTTTCAGCATCTAACGGAAGTAGTACTAATCCCAAGGGGACCCTGAAACAAGTTCAGGGTGACGTTGTCAAATGAACTGGGTAGTGGTATATTGTCTTTTAGCTATCGTGGTTTACACGGTGTTCCTCGCGCAGAATATTTTTTCGGCACGCAAAAGAACCATGAAGCAGACGCCTGAAATACAGATGCGTCGCGACATGGTCATTGCGTCTATCCTCATTCCGGCCCGTGATGAAGCACAAAATATTATTCGCTGCCTGCAAAGCATCGTTTCGCAGGAATTTCCCAAAGAGCAATTCGAAATAATTGTGGTCAACGATCATTCGTGCGATCAAACTCTAAGCCTGGCTACCGAATTCCTGAACGACAAAGACATTTCACACAAAATAATTTCCCTGGCGGAGAACGAAAAAGGCAAAAAAGCAGCCCTCCTGAAAGCCATTGAAGAGGCAAGCGGCGAGATCATCATTACCCGCGACGCCGATACTTTTGGCGATGACAAAAACTGGCTCAAAAAGATCCTACTCGAATTCGAGAACAAACAACCCGATCTTCTTTTGCTCCCCGTTATTTTGTCGGGCAATAACTCTTTCGCCGCCACTTTTCAGCGCTACGAGAACCTGGCCATTTCCATTTTGGGTTTAGGCATGGCCAAAAATAACTTACCCATGGTCTGCGCCGGCGCCAACCTGGCCTACCGCAAAGAATTCTTCCAAAAATTGCAGCCCTACCGGGATAACCTGCATATCGCCTCCGGCGATGACATGTTCCTGCTCAAAAAAGCCTGGCAGCAAAAAGCTAAGATCGGAGCCCTCAACGCGCCCGTTCAAACCCCGGTTGGGGCCGACCTCAAAACAGCCTTTCACCAGCGCATCCGCTGGGCCGCCAAGAGCGGAAAATTACTGACCCGTCCCATCTTTTTCAGCAGCCTGGTACTGCTGGCCGGCAACCTCGCGGCGCTGGTCGCTCTTATTAGTCTGCTTATTGATGCCTCTTATTTCCCTTTTGGTCTATTTAGCCTACTAATTAAGCTGTTAATTGACTTTTTGTTGTTAATTTTAAGCGCCCGTATGTTTAAGACAAAACTGAACCCGGCCTGGTTCGTCCCGGCCTTTATATTCAATTTATTCTATACTCCAGTTATTGCGCTTTGTTCTGTTTTTGTTAAACCCAACTGGAAGGGCCGCGGCATTTAATGGCTGGAAAGAAGAACATATCCAACGAAAAAGCGCGCTCGCTGAGCTATATGGCCTGGCGTCGTTTTCGCCGCAATAAGCTTTCTATGATCGGCCTTACCATTATCGCGATCTCTGTTTTAGTATTCATTTCCGGTTACCTTATTACTCCCGACCCTACTCCCAACGCCAACGATCAAAAACCAGAACTTCAGATAAAACCTCCCGGCTTCGGCATCCGCATGCTAAAAGTGCGCAAGAACGAAGAGCCGCATAAGGTGAACTTCTTCTCTAAAATGCTTTTTGGTCAACAGAGCGATCATACCTACGTAACCATGTACGATTATACCTTTTCGGGTAACGATATCGTGGTGGAAGAATATACCGGCAACGAGCCCAACCGCGGCACCAAAATGCGTTTCAATTTAGCGGATGTGGTTTACGATATCAATTATAACCTGGCGGTGAAGAACGACGAGAAGAACGGCACCATTGAGTTCTATCAATACTCCACCAACCAGAAGATGAGCGCAAATGTGAAAGATCTGCAGAGCGAAGTAGAAAAGGATTTCATCATCACTAAAAAATATTTACTGGGCACCGATCGTTTGGGGCGCGATATGCTCAGCCGCATGCTCATTGGTACACGCATTTCTCTTTCGGTTGGATTTATCGCGGTGCTCATTTCGCTCGTTATTGGTATTATGATGGGCGCTTTGGCAGGTTATTTCCGCGGCTGGCTGGATAACGTGATCATGTGGGTGATCAACGTGGTTTGGTCTATCCCCACTTTACTTTTGGTAATTGCCATCACGCTCGTTCTCGGCAAAGGTTTCTGGCAGGTTTTCGTGGCCGTGGGATTAACGATGTGGGTAGAAGTAGCCCGACTTGTGCGCGGACAGGTTTTAGGCCTGCGCGAAAAAGAATTCATTGAGGCCGGCCGTGCGCTGGGTTATAAAAATTACCGGTTGATCGTGAAACACGTGCTGCCCAATATCATGGGCCCTGTAATTGTAATTGCCGCTTCTAACTTCGCCAGCGCGATCTTAACAGAAGCCGGTTTAAGTTTCCTCGGTATCGGCGCGCAGCCTCCCATGGCCAGCTGGGGAAAAATGATCAATGACCACCGCGCGTTCATTTTCACTCAGGATGCTTTCTATTTGGCTTTCATTCCCGGTATCGCCATCATGTGCCTTGTGCTTGCCTTCATGCTTGTAGGCAACGGCCTGCGCGACGCCCTCGACTCCAAGACCACCGACCAGCAGCATGTGATGGGGAGTTGATCACTTCTTCTCCAACAACCGATTCAAACGTTTTATCGCCTCTTCGTAATTGGGACGATATTGTACTGCCATCTTGTAGTCTGCAACAGCGTTGTCGTAGTCTTTTAATTCCTCGTAGCAAATGCCGCGGGCAAAATAAGCTTCAGCATACTGCGCGTCGTCCTCGATGGCTTTAGAGAAATAACCAATACATTTTTTATGATCCTTTGTGGTGATCAACTCAATGGCCCCTAAATTATAATGCGCGAATTTGTAATGCGGGTCCATCTGCAGCAGCTTCTCGTAAGCTTCTACGGCCTGCTTGTATTTTTTACCGTCCTGGTAAAATTTACCTACGAGGTAAACCACCTCGGTACTCTTTGGATTTATTTTTAAAGCATTGTTGAAATACTGGATGGAGAGCGGATTTCCCTTTAAAGCAAAAAGTCTTCCTACTTCCACGTAGGCGTCGTAATATTCATTATCCTGCTCGCAGGCGGTCTGCAAACTACTTATTGCTTTGGCGGTATCACCACTTTCTTTGTAGCACAGGCCTTTTAAGAAATATCCTTTGGCATTGGTCTCATCGAGCTTGAGCGCGCTGTTGATGTTATTGATGCTCTCCTGGTATTTTTTTACGTAGAAGAACAATTCGCCCAGTTTTAAAAACCCATCCACCGAAGCGGGCACTTTCTGCACACAACGCTCTAAGATCTCTTTGGCCTGGCGGGTCTTTCCGCTATAAAAATAAGCATCGGTTAAAAATAGGTAATAGGTGTCCTTGCTGCTGTCGAGTCCCAGCGCGCGGTTACCATCGGCAATGGCCGCTTCAAAATCTTTAAGGTCCAAATAAACCTTGCCACGCTGCAAATACAGGTTAGGATCGTTGGGGTTAACTTTTAAGAGGTCGTTCACGCGTTTCAGGTCGGGCGAGTTGAGTTTCGCGATTGTGGTATCCTGCGTTTGCGCGTTCTCCTTTTTATCGGTACCTGTATTGCATGACACTACAAGCAGGCCCGCGCTTAACAAAAAAATGATCTTTTTGAGCATGTTACAAAGTAAGTAAATTTTCTCCTGCCTCATCTTGCCACTTGGCAACTGGCAGGTGCCGGGTAATAACTGGCGGGTTACTAAGGTAGGGCTTGCTTTCTCCGAAGGACCCCTCCCGATAGCTATCGGGATTCAACCTTTCCCTTTCGGGAAAGTGTTATGAAGACTCCCCTTGAAGGGGAGTAGCTGTTATGTTTCCAGAGGGGCTTTTTGGCATCACTTATGCAATTAAACTATTGTTTTTCAATTATTTATACTATTTTTTGGTTTTGAAACTACCGGGAAAAGTAGTTAAAAAATGGCCTCGGAATGCCCTTGAAATAACAAAAAAGTGCTATCTTTGCATTCCTTAAAATTAAGTCATGAAAAAAGAAATTCACCCAGAGAGCTACCGATTCGTTGTGTTCAAAGACATTTCTAACGATTACGCTTTCTTAACGCGTTCTTGCGCCGATACAAAAGATTCTATCAAGTGGGAAGACGGTAACGAGTATCCATTGATCAAATTGGAGATCTCTAACACCTCTCACCCTTTCTATACCGGTAAGCACATGCTGGTTGATACAGCAGGTCGTGTGGATAAATTCCGCAGCCGTTACGCGAAGAAGAAATAATCCCCTTCTGTCCGCCAGCGGACATCTCCCCCAAATGGGAGAACAAGGAAAAGATAAAAGAAACCCTGTTCGAAAGAGCGGGGTTTTTTATTTGAATCAGTTTGGGCTATTGGTTATTCGTTATAGGTTTTTGTGCTCAGATCTAATAGGTTTGATAAATTTGATCGATTCATGGATAGCCCCAACAAATACGCAAGAAGAGATTTTTTAAAGTACGTACTGATGGGAGCAGGCGGCCTGACTTTGGCGGCTTGCGGAGTTGAAGGTGAAAAACACACCGAAGAAAAAAAAGACATTCCACTAAAAGACTCCTCCGCTCCCGCTCCCTCAAAAGAAGATTACGTTTCCAATCCAAATGTTACGTGGCTAAAAAAAGGTGACGAGAAATACGATGAACTTCGTCTTGGTCACAACAAACGATTCAATAAATTCCCGGCAGCCATTGCTCTTTGTCACACAGCAGACGGCGTACAGGAAGCGGTAAGCGCCGCGCGAAAAAACAAATTGCCCGTAGCTATAAAAAGTGGCGGACATAGCCTGGAAGGTTTTTCTGGCAATGATGGCGGAATAGTGATCAACCTTTCGGAGTTCAACAAAATTGAGCAGGAAGAAGATATTGCCCTGCTGGGACCCGCGTGCAAATTATCTGAGCTCTACGCCACCCTTATTCCCAAAGGAAAAATAATACCCGGCGGCTCTTGTGGTGGCGTTGCCATTGGCGGACTTACTTTAGGCGGAGGTTACGGCATGTACGCCCGAAAATTTGGACTTACCTGCGACAGCCTGCTGGAAGTGGAAATGGTGAACGGAAAGGGAGAAAAAATAAATTCTAAGAACGATCCGGAATTGCTGTGGGCCTGCAAAGGTGGAGGCTCCGGAAATTTTGGAGTGGTCACCCAACTAAAATTCAAATTACATGAGGCACCGCCCACGCTTACGAGCCATCGTTTCAGAAAATTCAATACAAGTCCGGAAGAGGCTAGTGAGTTGACCGAAAAATGGTTCACGGCTACGCAGGATCTTCCGCAGAGCTGCTTCTCTGTCATTGTAATAAATGGAAAAACAGTTTTTATTCTGCTTACAAATTTTGGAGCAGAGGATGAAAAAGTAAAAGAAGTGATACATGCTTTTTCTTCAATGACAGAGAAAGTCTCTTTTGGGCAGGCGAAGAAAGCAGAAATTGCAGTACAAAGCTTTTACGGGGTGCAAAAGCCTGTATTTGCCAAAAACTCCTCAGTGGGCCTGTACAAAGATTTTACAGAAATAAAAGAATTCATGCCGGAGGTCCTGGCAAAGATCGCAGCCACACCGGGCATGCTGCTTTCTATTGGTACGCTGGGCGGAAAAATTTCGGATCCGGAACTGGAAAAGGATTCTTCCTTTGCACATAGAGGATCTCCTTATTTATCGGAACTTCAAACCTACTGGAGCAAGGAGAAAGATGGTGAAAGAATGATCAACGCTTATAAAGAAACGCGGGACATCTTCCTTAACAACGGAGTTGACAAGCAATACATCAATTATCCCGATCTCGGTTTTCCCGATTGGGAAAAAGCTTATTACGGCGCGAATTACGAGCGATTACAGAGAGTAAAAGAAAAGTACGATCCGGAGAATATCTTTCGGTACGAGCAGAGTGTGAGACCTGCATAACAGCCTCCGAAAACAGCCGAAACCGCAAAGAGAACAGCCAAGGGAATCTCGAGGCAAAGCTCGCGATGGAGAGTTAACCTCGCCACAGCCCGCAAAGGTCACGGAGAAAATACCATGGGCCTCAACAATTTTTCTGACTTTAAACTTCTAACTTTTGACTTGAAACTTAAAGACTCATCATGTCTTTGAGCTTCACCGATTGGCGGCGTGATATTTCTATCTGCTCTCCACCTTTCAGTTTCACCATCAAACCACCGTTGAACCAAGGTTCGATGTTCTCGATCCAGCGCAGGTTGACAATATGTTTGCGACTGGCGCGGAAAAAGCTATTGGCGCTCAAACGCTGCTCGAGGTTATTGAGACTTCTTAATATCAGTGGTTTGTTTCCTTCAAAGAATACGCGCACATAGTTTCCTTCACTTTCAAACAGGCGTACGTTGGCCAGTTTCACAAACCAACAGCGTTCGCCGTCCTTCAGAAAAACCTGGTCCTCATCCGTAAGAACGGTACGAAACTCCTGGGGCACCGCTTCTTCTTCACGGGAAAAAAGTTTTTTAAGCGTTTCAGCCAAACGATCGGCCTGCACGGGTTTCAATAGATAATCGAGTGCGTTCACTTCAAAAGCGCGCAGGGCAAATTCGTCGTGCGCGGTAATGAATACCAGTTCGGGCACCGGTGATAATTCCTGGGCCAGTTCAAGCCCGGTCTTTCCCGGCATTTGTATATCAAGGAAAACCACGTCTGGTTTCAGTAGGGCGATCTTTTCTTTGGCTTCGGTGGCGTTGGCGCATTCGGCTATCACCTCCACGTCCTTATGCTCGGCCAGCAGGCTCTTCAACTCCTGCCGCGCTAATCTTTCGTCATCAACAATTATGGCTTTCATGTTCGTTATAGGTTATTTGTTATGCGTTATTCGTAGCGCTATTTGGCTGTTTTCGTATAACCAATAACGACTTACGTATAACCTGCTAGCTTTTGTATAAAGGTATGACTATTTGTGTTTTTACGAAGAATTTTTCATTAAAGATTGAAAAACTGGCTTCATCGGCAAAAACGTGTGCCAGGCGGTCGCGGGTATTCTTGATGCCGTATCCCGATGCCGGTGTGGCCTCCGGGTTATACACGCCCGAGTTACTGATCTCGATCTGCAGCTTTTTATTCTTAAGTATCTGTGTTTTAATAGTGATCATTCCTCCTTCGGTAAGATTACCGATCCCGTGCTTGATGGCATTTTCAACCAGGGTCTGTAAGATCATAGGGGGGACATTGTATTGATGCGAGCCGGACATAATGTCGTACGTACAGTGTAAACGCTCTTCGAAACGAATAAGCTCCAGGTCGAGGTAATCCTTCACCAACTGCATCTCGCGGTCGAAGGAAATAAGCTTGTTCTTTTCCAGGGTGAGGGTCTGCCTTAGGATGGAAGAAAGTTTTGTTACTGCCTCTTTTGCTTTTTTGGGATCCTCATCAATGAGCGCGCGTATACTGTTCATGGCGTTGAACATAAAGTGCGGGTTGAGCTGCGATTTTAATTTGTTGAGCTCTGCTTCCTTTAGCGTGGCCTGCATTTTCAGCTGCTGGATCTCCACCTTACGGATGGTCTGCAAATAATGATAGAAGTAATAAGAAACGCTCCACACAAAGAACACGAACCAGAAACTGATCACCTGTATGGCAGAATCGATCAGTGACAATTGATAGGCAGCTCCAAACAAGACAAGGTTAAGCAGGTATTGTATCGAAAGGAACAAAATAGAAAGCGCGTACCCGGAAATGATGGCGATCATCAACTGCGTGATCACCGGTCTTTGCAACCACTGCTTGCGGAGGATGAGCCAGCGGTACGAATGCGTAAGTAAAATAGCCGCGGGCACCAAAAGACTGTAATAGAGGATGTCCTTTTGCGTGTAATTGTTCTTTACGGGAGAGAAAAAGAAGTTAACTGTGAAAAAGGCCGACCACCCTAAAACCTGTGCGATCCAATAGATACGGCTCTTTTGCATGCGCTACTGTTTTAGGCCCAGCCAGGCGTTGCGCGCAATGACCTGGCGCTCGCTGGCGTTCTTGTTTACAGTAATGAAATTGGGAATAGTGATCTTCACAGGAACAACTTTCGCGCTGAGCGATCTTATTTTTTCCTTCTTGCCCTTTTTACGGGCAACCTTTACCTCCAGTTTATTGCCGGGCTGGGCCGTTTGAAGAAAACCAAAAAGCACATCTTTGTAGTTATCCATGGTAACCGGTTTCCCGTTGAAGAGCACGATCTCGTCGCCTTCCTTAAAGCCCATCTTCTTGCCAAAATCATCCATCTTCTCGGTCTCATAAATTACCGCGCGATTGGTAGCCGGGTTGAATCCAAGGCCAAAACCTCCCAGGCTGATCTCTTCTTTCTCCAAAACCGATGTATAGGAAAGTCCCACCATTTCAAAAATGGTCTCGAAAGGAAGCTTCTTGTTTCCGGCTACATAAGTATCCAGGAATTTGCGGATCTCGGGATAGGTCAATTTTTCTATCTCGTCAAATAATTCTTCGTCCTTGAACGATCTGTCCTTTCCGTATTTCTTCGAAAGATCCGCCATCAGGTTCTGTGTACCATATTTTCCGTTGCTGTAGTAGCGCAACTGGATATCAAGACACATATTGATGAGAGCACCCTTGGCGTACACATTGTTGTACTCCTTGTGATATTTTGGCTCCAGCACATGCGTGCTCATGAACGTGAAAGGCATGGTATCATTGAACTGCGATTGCGCCTCAGCCATTTTGTTCTGCATCACCTCAATGAACTTGTCGATATCAATAAGCCCGTTCAAAACCTGCACATGGTGGGCGTTATACTCGGTAAGACCTTCGTACAGCCACAGGTGCTTGCTCATGCGCGGACCATTGAAATCGAAATTACCGATCTCTTCACTATGAATGTTGAGCGGAGTAACAATGTGAAAGAACTCGTGGGCGGCCACATCACGCATGGTTTGTGCGAGATAAAGCGAATCGATCTCGGGAAGCACATAGAAAGAAGAATAGCTGTGCTCTAAAGCCCCGTTGGCACCGGATTGCGTTGGCTTATCGTTCAGATAAATGATGAAAGCATACTTATCTACAGGTAATTTACCACCGAGGTAGGATTTTTGAGCCTGCAGCACTTCGGTGATATTATGCGCGATGTAAGTGGAGTTGATCTTTTTATTTGGAGAGAAAACAGAGATCAACACACGGGTGCCTCCTACTTCTACAAATGCAGTGTCGGGCTGGCAATACATGATGGGAGAATCAACCAAACGGTGATAGCCCGACACTTCGATCTTATCGGTTTCTTCGCCATTCTTAATGCTGCTCAAGCCGCTGGAAGCGTAAAAACCCTTTGGTTTTTTAACTTCAATGGAAAAAGAGCGATCGGTAAAGTTCTTGAAATAGCCAAAGAAACCGTGGGTATTGAGCACAAAGTTCTTATTGGCCTCAATGTTAGTTCCAGCAGGTTCAAATACCACATCTTCTTTCTCGTCCTTCTTTTTTTCCCAATCCCAGCTGTCGTCAACTTTATAAGTGATGTAACCAATGTTCTTCGCGTTGGATATCTTGTAGGTGTTCCTGTCGGGCTGGGTAAAAGAAATAGGAGTCCCGTTTTTGTCAACCACTTTGAAATCGCTCACAAAGCGGCCGAAATTATAGATGGCGTAAGTACCCGGTACAATGGCAGGGAACATGAAGGTTGCTTCGTTCTCGGTCATATCGGGCGGGGTAAGCTTTACCTCGATCTTGTCGTTCTCTACTTTTGTGAGGTCGATAAAATATTTATAGTCGTTCTCTGCAAAAACTGAACATAAGGAAAAAAGGAATACGGCAAAAAGCGCGGATCGCTTCATAAACTATTTATTAAGTAAGAATTGTTTCTCGAGCTTGTAGGCGTCGCCGCCTTTGCCCAAAGGAAGGCTGATCTTTTCTTCGTGCGTCTTGAATCCGTCCTTCGTAACCTTCACAGAGTAGTTCACGCCTCCTTTTAGAGTGATCAGGTATTCGCCGTTCTCGTTGGTTGTAACCGAAGCCACTTTCTCTCCTGCTTCGTTCATAAATACAACTTCAGCTCCTTCCATCCCCTTCCCTTCAAAGCCATCACGCACAAGGCCGGCCATAATACTGAGCGCGTTATCGGATTTCTTGGCAAAACCTTTATCGAGCAAAGAATAGTTCTGCAGGTCGATCCGATACACATCGTTCTCACCTAAACCACCGGGGCGCGAAGAAGAGAAGTAAGCGTACTGGGCATTCACCGATAAACACAATGGCCCATCACGACGAACCGTATTGATCGGATACCCCAGGTTCTCGGGCTTGCTCCATTTGCCATTCTCGTAAACGGTACGGAACACATCGAGGTCGCCCATTGAATTGGTGTTGTTAGAACAGAAGAATAAGGTTTTTCCATCTCCGGCAAGGAAAATTCCCCCTTCCTGGTAAGGAGTATTTACTTCGGGTCCAAGATTCTCGGGTTTGCCCCACTCTGTTTTAGAGATACGGTGCACCAGCCAGATATCGGCGCCGCCATACCCTTTTACTTTTCCGTACTTAGGACTTTCGCTCACAAAATATAAAGTTTTACCATCGGGAGAGATGCAGGCGCCGCTTTCGAAATACGTTGTGTTCACGGGTTTTCCAACCGCTTCGGGAGTCCTCCATTTGTTGTTCATCACTTTCGCGATGAAGATATCTCCGCCGCGCGAAGTGTTATCCTGCAGATTATTTTTGTAGATGAAGATCTGTTTTCCGTCCTGAGAAATTCCGGTACAGGCGCTGTGCACACCTTTTTCGTTGATCTGTCCGGGGATCTCATTTGCCTCGTTCCACATGGCACGGGCAGAATCCCAGGTTGCGTAATAAATGTTCTCGAAGAACTGCCCGTCGCCTTCGGTATCCACTACATCGTCGGTTCCAACGGGGCGACGCGAGTTGAAATAAAGCTTTTTGCTGTCTAAGGTAATGCTTGGCGCTTTATCGTCGTATTTTGAATTGATATTCTGTCCGAGGTTTTCGATCTTCACATCCACCGGCTTTGCCATCAGGGCTTTTGCGTTATTACACCAGGCGATGTATTGGTCTATAAAACTTTCTTTGAGCTCTGAAGCGGAAGCTTTGAGTTTATAGGTATTGAATTCGGCAATGGCCTGGTCGGTCTTTCCATCGCCCATGTAGATCTGCCCTAGTAAAAGGAAGGTCTCCGCGTTAGGTCTAGCGCTGGCCTTTGCTTTTTCAAATAATTCCTGCGCTTTGTCTTTTTCACCGGTCTTTAAATTGCAGTCGGCCGCGTAGTGCAGTATAGAGCCATTGTTTGGATGGTCCTTCAATATCTCGTTGAACATGGCGAGCGCCGCTTTGTATTGGCCCCCGTACATTTTTTGTTTGGCTAATTCGGCCTTGGTTTTATTTTTCAGGCTCAGATCATCATCACCGGGCATAAAAGAAAGTCCCAGGGCCGCGATCATGCCTACGCAAACGAAAATTAGGATCTTTGATTTCATAGATTTTGAGTGGTTTACAGCCATTAAAGATATAAATTATATTTAGATACAAAAGGGGGGATTCTTGACCGATCCGGATAGGTATTTTCACGTATTTTGCTACATTTAAGCCTTATTATATTTTATGAGAACCGTACTGATTACCGGCAGCACCAGTGGCATTGGATTGGGTATTGCCAAAGAGTTTGCCAAAGAAAAATACAATGTGATTTTTAATGGTTTAGAGGTTGAAGGACCCCAAATTGCCGCCCATATTGCCGAGGAATATGGGGTAAAGACCATGCATTCTCCGGCCAATATGCTGAAGCCCGAAGAGATCCGGGAAATGATCGAAAAGGCCATTGCCACGTTTGGTAAAATTGATGTTTTGGTGAACAACGCGGGCATACAGTTCGTATCGCCGGTAGAGGATTTTCCGGAAGAGAAATGGAACGCCATCATCGGCATCAATCTGACCTCAGCCTTTCACACCACCAAACATGTGTGGAAGAAAATGAAGGAGCAGAAATTCGGCCGCATCATCAATATAGCCTCCGCGCACGGGCTCGTTGCCAGCGAGTTCAAAAGCGCCTATGTATCCGCGAAACATGGCCTGGTTGGATTCACCAAGACCATCGCTTTGGAAGGAGCTCCCTTCAACATTACGGCCAACGCCATTTGCCCGGGCTACGTAAAAACTCCCCTGGTAGAAAAACAAATTGCCGACCAGGCAAAGGCGCATAATATGTCGGAAAGCGATGTGATCAGCAAGGTGATGTTGCACAAACAGGCCATCAAGGATTTCGTGCCGGTTGAGACATTGGGCAAGCTTGCGGTGTTTCTTGCTTCGGAGGCCGCCGCTACCATTACCGGCACCGCCCTGCCTGTTGACGGAGGCTGGAACGCTCAATAAAGTTGAAAGTCATAAGTTAAAAGTTATAAGGAGAAACAGGTTTTAGGCTCCTGATCAGCTATAATTTCGACCAAAGGCCTTCTGTTGGGCACAAATACAACAGTAGATTAAACGCTTTTAGTACTTTTACGTGATTTGAAGAACAGCAAAAACAATAAACACGTGGCTATAGCCCTCCAGGGCGGGGGTGCCCACGGGGCTTTTACCTGGGGCGTGCTTGATCGCTTGCTGGAAGAGGAGACCATTATTGCCGACGCGATGTGCGGCACGAGCGCGGGAGCCATCAACGCCGTGGTTTGCGCCTACGGTTTACACACCGGCGGGGCGCTTAAGGCAAAAGAGCTGTTAGAGCAGCTTTGGAGAAAGATCTCCCTTTCGGGCGGCTTCTTTTTTAAACCTTCCGCCTTCGATAAATATTGGGGTGGCGGGGATATTTACAATTCGCCCGGCTACGTATGGTTCAATGCCATGTCGCAATTCCTTTCGCCTTATCATTTCAACCCGCTTAACTACAACCCGCTCAGGGATATTTTAAAAGAGCTGGTAGATTTCGAGGATCTGCAACATTACCGCAACAAGAAAATTTTCATCTGCGCTACCAATGTAAAGACCAACCGCGCCAAGATATTCACCAATAAAGAAATTACGGTTGATTCGGTCCTTGCCTCCGCTTGTTTACCGTTTTTATTCCAGGCAGTAGAGATCGACGGTGAACACTACTGGGACGGCGGTTACATGGGAAATCCGCCTATTTTTCCGCTTATAACCGGAACAAATCTGCACGATATTGTTTTGATCAAGATCAATTCCATCAACATCAATTCTGTTCCTACAACAGCCCGCGACATCGCCGATCGTATCAACGAGATCAGCTTTAACAGCAGTTTGATCAACGAGATGAAACTGATACACTACCGCAACGAATTATTGCGCAACGGCATCTTAAAAACAGATGATAAAGTGAACCGCGAGATCTTCATTCACACGATCTCCGGCTACGACGTTTTAGGACAGATGAACTATTCGAGCAAGATGAACACCTCCTGGGAGTTCTTATCCGAACTGAAGGAAAAAGGCCGCCAAACGGCCGATAATTGGCTGAACAATGCCTTTGATCTGGTAGGGTCTAAATCTACCTTCGATGTGGAGGAGCATTTCTTCGGGAAGTTCTAGAAAAAGTTACAAGTTTAAAGTTAGAAGTTTAAAGTGTTCAACAGAGGTTGTTATTTGAACCAGGCCTTAGCGATCCGGCAGGTTGCTACGAACCAAAAGAATCTTAAATTTACGGAATGATATTTGGTAATAAGCTCATTCTCAACCAACATCCGTGAAACGTATTGTTTTTTTTCTTCTTACCTCACTTTCAATTGCGCGTGCGCAGGTGGCCGACAGCACTTTACTTTTGATGAGCAATGCGGAGGAAGAAAAACTATCGATCCGTAATTCCTCGAAAGCAAAAGATACAGTTATCGATAACCAGTTTAACTATTACGATATGGGCGTGCTGGGAAATACGGGGCTTCCCTCCTACTCGCTTTTGGTAAAAGAGCAGCCCGCACACAGCGGTTTTTTCAAATGGATGAACCTCAACAATGAGAGCGATCTTTTTACAACCCACAAGCCGGTTTATTTTTATCCGCAGGGAAAGATCTATACCAAAGTTTTCGCGGCGATGGGACAAAAGCAGGAACAGGTTTTTAAACTACTGCATTCGCAAAATATCAAGCGGGTAAATATCAGTCTTGCCTTTAACCGCTATTCGTGTTTTGGTTTTTACCTGAACCAGAAATCGCTGACCGATAATTTT
Source organism: uncultured Flavobacteriaceae bacterium (assembly GCA_964387075.1). GTDB lineage: Bacteria > Bacteroidota > Bacteroidia > B-17B0 > Aurantibacillaceae > PALSA-968. The sequence goes on along the minus strand of CAYLVB010000004.1, from coordinate 20,637 downwards.
CTTTTATCCTCGCACGGAAGCACAAAAAAAGGAAGGGCCGGGTATACTTTCTACTTTCTCCTCAATAAATTAAAATACCAATTGAATGGCGGCATCGATACCGCCAAAGCAAATTTCGAGAACAACATCCTGGTGCAAAAACAACTCTTCCCGGTGATGCTTTCGGCTACGCGACAGAATATCCGCACTTCTGAAGTTAATTTCAAAACCTTTTTGCGATTGAACGGTGACAGTTCCAGCGTTTCGCATTTCATAGAGTATGAAGGAAATTATCAGAGTAATTACTGGATGAACTTTGAGGGATTGGCAGATACCGGTAGATATGCCAATAATTATTTTTATTCTAATTCGGGTACGAATAAAGATTCGATCGCTTATCATTCATTGCAAAACGGGTTGAGCTATAGGATAAGTTCTTCTGATCGCTTCCTGCTTTATCTGGGTTATAAAAATGAAGTAAACCAATATCGCCAGTTCAGTACAGACACCGCAACCATGAACCACATTGCAACTGCTGGTTTTAAGTTCCAAACCCTGGAGTTTTTATTGGGCACCAACGGTCAATACGTGCTGAACGGCTTCAACGCGGGAAATTATTTTCTGAGCCTATACAACCGGGTAGACGCCTCGGTATTTTATATTTCTGCCGACGTAACGATGAGCAAGCTCATGCCTTCCTTTATGAGTGTGTCTTATTTTTCACCGCATTTTATTTGGTCAGATACTTTATCGGATATCTCAACGATCAGCGGGAATGCTAAATTAGGCAGCGATAAGTATCGATTCTCATTGGGACTGGTGATCTCCCATCAAAGTGACCCCGTTTATTTTGATACCCTGGCTTTGCCCAAACAATATGCAGGAACCACACTTGTGAATCGTTTTTTTCTTCAAAAAGATCTGAAACTTGGCCCTATTCATTTCAATAATGTCCTCAACTATCAAAAAACAGCCAATTCAGACATCATTCGTCTTCCGGAACTTTATACCTCCCACCAATTGTATTACGAAGGAAAGCTGTTTAAGAAAGCGCTGTGGCTGCAAGTCGGTGTTCAGGCGCGCTATATCTCGGCCTTTAAAGCCAATGCTTACATGCCGGCCACTAACCAATTTTACCTGCAAAACCAGAGGGAATACGGAAATTACGTGTTTGCCGATCTCTTCATCAACGCGCAAATTGAGCGCTTCCGTTTCTTTGTTTTAGCATCGCACATCAACCAGGGCCTTAGCGGATCCAACTATATGCTTTCACCAAATTACGCCATGCCAGATCGCAGCATCAAAGCGGGATTGACCTGGATGTTCTTTGATTAAAGTTTTTACTTCTTAAGTATTTTTGAAACGTAGCTGAAGGTGCCGGATTGAAACCTCACGGTATAGATACCGGAAGCGATACCTGAAAGATCGAGACTGAATTGGTTACTGTCGGGACGAATGTTGCTGATCTCACGCACAATTACTGTGTTTCCAAGCACATCGATCATTTCAACCATAGCACTCTCATCGTTTATATCATTTACTTTAATGGTAAGTTCGTTTACAAAAGGATTCGGAAAATAGGTGACCTTTCCACCGGATTCATTACAATCAAATGTTGTAATTTCGGAGTAAGTATATTCTCCATTAAGATCCGTTTGCTTCAACCTATAATACCAGCGACCACCAAAAACTTCCTTATCGGTATACCCGTATTTTTTTTCGGTGCTTGAGTAGCTCTGACCCTGTATGACCGCAATTTCGTTGAAGTTGACAGCATCCATTGAGCGCTCTAAGGTAAAATAGTCGTTGTTCCTTTCAGAAGCTGTTGACCAGGAGATCTCGGCGTTGTTGTTTTTGCAGGTTGCAGAAAAATTCATTAAGTCTATAGGCAGTAATAACGGGGTACATCCTACACAATTGCATGTAAACTTCCATGCCTGGTTGGTGGCGGTCCAGTTAGTGGGGGAATTATACCCACCAGGTACACTGGCAATGGTTCCATTAAAATTATGTAATCCAAGAATAGCGTTGCTTCCATTCCAGGTACCGCAAATTGTTTTATTGGTAAGATGTACCTCTATATCATTGGAGGTTTCGAACAGCTTTACCTGCCCGGTGAATCTCAAGCCGGTACAATTGTAATATGGTATGTTATCCATGGTTAGAACGAATCGGCGGTTGGGCGAGCTTCCCAATACCTGGTACCTGATAGTGCCGCCAATGGACGGGTCAATATCCTGCCATGGGAACATAATACAGTTACGGGGAGCCTGAGTAGTATTAGGAACAGCGGTATTAATGGGCCATGCTGAATAGGCTCCCGGAGCCGCGTTGGCCCCCGGTAAATTACTCGCGCAACTGATCGGGTCGAATATGAGGTAACCATTGGATGAAACCAATAATGAATTGAACTGGTATCCATCAAAACAAAAATCAAATCCAATAGGGATATAACTGGTGTAAAAACGGTCATCGATAGGTAAGGCTATATTGGTTCCGGCATTGAGATCAGGCGCAAAGCCTATAGAGGATGGGGTGTAATTTAAATTGCAGGTATAACTACTGCCGCTTGATATATTGATATTAAAAGGTGTACAGGTAGGAGAAGGATCGGTATCCACCATGATGTAATAGGTAGTACCCGCGGTTAAAGTAGCGCCGCATATTTTGGGGTTTCCTGTAGCACTTGTATTGCTGGCCACGCAATTAGCGCCACCTGCACTGGGGCATTTATCAGTCAGAAAAACACCGGTGTAAGCCAGTGTACCTGTTAAAGTAATATCAACCACCGTGTTCGCAGAAGGTGTAAATTGGTATAAATAATCTTCTCCGTTCTCATATATACTGCCGCAGGCGTCGGAGGATGTGTAATCGTTGCCCCGACAGCAGGTGGTTTGGCCGGCATCTGAGAATGGCAAGGAAGGAACCACCACCGCGTTTGCACAGTTAATTACACCTCCGGGAGGTCCGGGATCATAGGCGCAAATATCAAAAGGCCCGAAGGTGCCACCTCCATATTCCCACACTCTTACGTATACCACTGTTCCCGGAGCCAGGGTTGGATTTTGGGCACAATCGCCAGGAATATTGCAGGCTACCCCTGTACGGCAGATCATGGGCATAGCGCCATTCTGACTATCGTCATCATCGCACTCTACCAGCGTATTTATGGTACTACAATTAGGGCCCGTATACCAGGCCATTCCCATGTCGGTTGGACCACCGCTGGTTGCCATGTCAATGATCAATCTTCCGGAAGCAGGAACAGTTGCGGTAAACCAAATATCGGGGCCTAAGGAACTGCAACCCGGAACCGGAATTCCCGCCGATGCAGTGGTGCTGGTACCTAATATAGCAGATTGGTATGAACAAGATCCTATATTTACATTTAACGGAATTGCGCCGCAGGGTTCATCATTTGATGGCGGTGGCGGTGGAGTTCCGATGCATACATCAAATGTGGTATTTTGGCCTCCGGTTGCTGTATTCGTAAAAACCCGCAAATAATAGGTTTGTCCTATCGTAAAACCGCTAAACTGCGCAGAATTCGGATCGCTGCAGGCTATGCTTGCCAGTGAGCCACAGGCCCCTGAGAACACTTCCATAACCATGTTGGTAACAGAACCGGCCACGTTTAACAGATCAAAATTATGTACAGTACTTGTAGCAGAAAATGAGAACCAGACATCGTCATCGGCCGTTCCGGCGCATCCGGCAGGCCCCGAGGCAGAAGCTCCAACCACCGTTCCTGGCGTAACGCTTCCACATAATAGATCGCCGTTAACAGTTGCAGCAATTGCGCCGGCACAATTATCATTGGCCGGAGGTGCAATACATGTTCGGGAAATAGTAAATGTTCCGGTTGTAGTGCTACCGCTATTGTAATGCCCTATGTACACATAATAGGTTGTTCCTGTAGCCGCAAAAAAGGTGTAGGATTCAGTTCCACCGGAAAAGGCACCATCCTGACAAGTGATATTGGTCAATGAGCCGCAACTGCCGCTCATGATGGCCATCTCATGGTCGAACACAGCGGTTGAAGATATGGTTGTGCTTTGATTGTTGCCGGCAAAGGTGTACCAAACGCCGTAATCGCCCATCGTACAACCGGTACCGTTGGCCACGTTGGCACAGTTTACGGTAGTTCCGGCTAAATTGGTAGTACCGCAAGGCAAATTGGTTGCGTTAGCGCATAAATTATTTGCAGGAGGAGGAGGAGGCAATGCGGATACCAGTGAAATATTGTCGATCGCGATGGCAGGATTTGTTCCAAAGGCGTTATCATTTTGCCAGGTAAAAATTAAATTACGAGTGGTTCCTGCGAGTGCAGCCGGGAGAGTGACAGTAGCTGTTTGCCACGTGGATTGTGAGTTATAGGGACCGGCAACAAGTACGGCGGTACCCCAGGCGGTTGTGTTGGATGCAGGCGTGCCGGCCGCCGGCGCGGCGGTATTGGTATAAACTAATAAGCGATCGTACCCCGACTCTCCAACGCACTTCCAGTTAAAGGAAAGGGTTATTGCGGTTTCGCCTGCCGGGAAATTAATACTTCGGTAAAAATGGGAGGTCTGGCTGGTGCCATTGTTATAATTATTATTTCCTGCGCCGGTACCTATATAGGCTCCTTTGGCGCCGGGATTGAAAACGAAGGTACCCACTTGCCATTGATTGGTTCCGGCGTTGACCACTGTCCAGCCATTCGCGGCGAAGGTGCTCGTTGCATTTTCGAAACTACCATTCGGGCTGGTAGAAACAGTGGGGTCAATTAAAGTGGTTTGCCCAAACACGTTCATTGAAATGAAAATTCCAGGTATGATATATAATAGTTTCTTCATTGTTATTCTCATTTTACCACCTCACCTTCGCATACGGCCAGGAAACTTTTCCATCCTCCCATCTTTTCATAGACCGATAACCCGGCATTTACAGTTCTCACTTTCGCCTGGATGGCTGACATATCAGGATATGTTTTTCTTTTGATCAATAGCATGAATCTCTTTTCGGCTTCGCAGGTATAGATCAATTTGGCGTCCGGCAGGGAAGAGAGCACTTCTTTTACCACCGTTACCTGGGAAAGCGGGCAGTTGGGTATGCCGATAAAAAGGGTATCGCTTAATACCCGGTAAGGATCCGCCAATTTCTTATTTTGAGAGTAGCAATACCCAAGTGAGATCAAAAAAAACAAGAAAATAAATTGAAGCCGCTTAACGATGATCATTTGCTCATGATTAGGTTAAAATCTAAAGCCGCGGTTGCCATCAGGCACGCAATGAAGCTGTATACCCGGCCAAGTTGCTTAAAGATACACGAGTAAGACTAAAAAATTAAATAAAATAGACCAATTATCTACTTATTGCAACTAATTCATTTTAGATAACGACGAGGATATTCCACTTTCCCGAAAACAAAAAATATGTAACCCCCTGCTTTTGGAAAAAAAAAGGGGGGGGGGGTAAAACCCACTCTATCTGCTGCGCCTCATTCAAACCGAGTCGCGCCCAGGATCCTTCCCTCTTTGCTTAAATACTTATACCAATGATAAGAACATCGTCAACCTGCTCGTAATTGCCGCGCCACTCATTGAACCTGTCATCCAGGTATTTCTTCTGCTCATTCATGGACATGTGCAGGCTCTCCTTTATGTATTGCTGAAGTTTTTTGTACTTCATCTTTTTTCCTTTAGGCCCGCCGAATTGATCGGCATATCCGTCTGAAAAAATAAACAGGCGATCGCCTTTGTGCATTTGCACTTCGGTTTGACTGAAAGACTGTATCTTATCTTCGATAAAAGCCCCTACCGGCATTTTATCGCCCACTAATTCGGTGAAGGTTCCATCCTCTTTAAAAATATATCCCCCGTTAAATGCCCCTGCAAACTGCAGGTGCCCGGTCTTTTTGTTCAAGGCGCAAAGCGCTATGTCCATACCATCACGCACGGCCGACTGGTTGAAGGATTGGTGCAGTGATATCGTCAGCCATTTGTTCACTTCATCGAGGATGCGGCACGGACGGGAAAGGTTCTGTTCGAGCACCGATTTGTTGAGGAGATTGAAATTCACGATGGACATCAACGCCCCCGGAACACCATGTCCTGTACAATCGGCCGCGGCGAAATAAACAACGTCCTTGCCCTGCTCGATCCAGTAAAAGTCGCCGCTCAGGATATCTTTGGGCTTATAAAGCACGAAAGAATGGGGCAAAAGATCGAACCAAATCTGTTCAGGCGGAAGAATAGCTTGTTGGATGCGTTGCGCGTATTTAATGCTGTCGGTAATATCCTTGTGTTGCTCTTCGATGATCTTGTTCTTTTCTGAAAGCGCCACGTTGGCATATTTTTTCTCACGGTAGCCCCGGTAAATAAAGAATGCCAGTGTTACCAACAGCGCTGCCAGCGCGCACACCGAATAAATAATGATACGCTGGCGGTTGGCGTTAAGTTCGTGGATGTCGACGGTTTGTTTTAAGATCTGGTTCTCCTTCTCTTTCTTTTCGGTATCATACTTGGTCTGCATCTCGGTTATTTGCTTGCTGGATTGTTCGTTGAGCAGGCTGTCCTTTTCATCACTGAACAGTTGATGGTTGTGGTAAGCGTTCTCGTAATCTTTGGAGGCGGCATAGGTATAGGCCAATTGCTGGTAAGCTAATTTAATACGCTCTTTAGAATTGATCTCTTTGGCGATACTGAGCGCCGAATCGAGGTAGGCTATCGATTTCTTATAGTGTTCCAGCTTACGATGCACTTCACCAATGTAAATGAATGAGAGTGCCGTATTCTCCTTATCTCCTAAACTCCTGTAAAGATCAACGCCGGTGAAAAACTCATCCAGAGCGGCATTGTATTTTTTTAAATTCTCCTGGATGGATCCGATATTGAGGTGCGAGGCCGCAATACTCATTTTATCGCCCATTTCCACGCTCAGTTTAAGCGCCTGCTTAAAAACTTCGAGGGCCTTCTGCGGCTCATTCCGTTCGCCGTACACATTGCCCATATTGTTGAGGCAGGCGATCACTTCTGTCTTCTCTCCCAACGCTTCGTAATGCTCCACCGCCTGCTTCCAGCACGCCAGGGCCTTTTCGTGGTTGTTCTGGTAATAGTATACGGCCCCGATGTTGTTCAGGCAAAAGGCGATATCGTGAAGATTCTTCATTTCTTCGCTGATCTTTAGCGACATCAGGTAATGCTCCAGCGCCTTGTTGTAGTTTCCTAAAAAAAGGTACACATTGCCAATTCCTAAAAGGGATTTTCCCTCACCCTCTTTATCCCCGATCTCCTTTTTTATCTGCCGCGCGCTTGTATAGTGCTGAAGCGCAAGCTCATACTCAGCGCGATTACTGTATATATTGGCGATATTGGTAAGCGAATAGGCCTTGCCGCTGCGGTAATTGATCTTCGCCGCCACATCAAGCGCTTTTTGCGCGTAATCCATGGCCTTGGCAGGGTCGATGCCCTGCCATTCATAACTCAGGTTGTTCATGAGATTGACACGCGCGCTGTCAACTTTGACTTTTTCCAGTAGGCGCGCCAGGCTATCTATACGCGCGTTCTGCGAGAAAAGGAAGAACGGGCAAAGAAATACTAGCACTACGAAGTTGCGGCGACAATCGATCAGCATATCCTCAAATATAATTTTTTTTTGGAAGCTTCTAAAAAAAAATTATATTTGGAGTACAATCAAACATTAACCTCTAATAACATTTTTATGGCAACAGGAGTAATCACAATTAAAAATCCAAATGGAAGAAGCGGCACATTCAGAGTGATAACCATCGATTCAGGTAACGACGAATGTCCTACCGACGAATGTACCGGAAAGGAACTTACCTTTGTTGATCCGCATGGAAATAGCGGTGTGCAGCAAGGAGGTAACGCGATCGGAAAGATCGTGAACGCAGGTAATTCAGGTGTGTTTATCGTAATCAACCTGCAACCCAACTAAAAATATGCTCCAGGAGCAGAATTCAAAGGAAGACCAGTACGGTCTTCCTTTTTATTTTAAGGTTTCTTTCCATTTCCTTTCATATACTTTATCTTTGTTCAGCCAATTACCACCAAAGTGAAAGACAGAAATCTCAATTATTTAGTTCTTATGGAGGGGTTTGTTGTTCTTTCTTTGCAGATCATCGGCGGCGTTCTGTTAACACCCTATTGGGGAAATAGTTTTATTTTTTGGGCCCTTCAATTATTTTTTACCATGCTTGGGCTTTCTGCCGGTTATTACATGATACCGACATGGCTCGAGAAGATCGCCTCCGGCTCCTTGCAAAAACTTGAAAAGACTTTACTTTTTGTTTTTTTTTACCTGCTTGTAACCCTTGTATTTTCTGACGGGATCTCATTTTATCTTGTTTCTACCTGCTCTTCCCCTCTTACAGGCATGCTATTTTCCCAGGTAATTTTCATCTTCATCCCTTTTACCCTGTTGGGCAGTGTTCCGGTGCAGGTGATCTTACTTTCCGAAAAGCAAAAAGAAGCAAGCCAGGGCCAGAGAACGGGTGAAGTTTTTTCCGCTTCTTCCCTGGCCGGTATTTTTTCGGTGTTTTTATTCGCTTTTGTTGCACTGCCGCTGGCCGGGATCGCTTTTTCAATTGCAATATTACTGGTAGGTGTTTCAGGTGTTCTTGTTTTTTTTCTAGGTCGCGAAAAAAAGAAAAAGCTGATTTATCTTCTTCCTGCTCTGGCTATCCTCGGTTCCGTAATACTGGTCACTAAAGAAAAGAATTCCAAACGTCCGAATATGCAAGCAGGAATTCGAACCACCGAAATGCATAGCGGAATATTAGGGCAATTGAAAGTGATGGAAATACAGTCCACGCAAAGCAGGTATCTGTATCTCAATAACGCGTTACAAAGTAAAACCCATTTAACCGGACGTTCCCTCTATCCTTACGTTTACTCGTTGGTTATGTATTCGACCTGCCGGCCCGCCGGTAGTTCCGTGCTCATAGCCGGCATGGGTGGCGGCAGCCTGGCCTTTGAGTATGATCGCATGGGATACAAAGTGGATATTGTAGACATAGATGGAAGATTGCCGGAGGTCGTTGAAAGAAATTTCCTTGTTCCTGCAAAGAAACCCGAATTTACAGAAAGTGATATCAGGAGATACATCAAGCGTACCGAAAAAAAATACGACATCATTGTTTTTGACCTGAGTAAAGGCGAATGCGTGCCTACGAATGTTTATACGCTCGAATGCTTTAAAGAAGTTCAAAAAAGGCTCAACCAGGGAGGAATAATTTTGATACACTTCCTGAGTTCTTTAAGCGGCGACGGGGAAAAAGCGCTCTGTTCAATAAAAAGAACCTTGCTGGAAGCCGGCTTCAATTGCGAACTGATGAACCATCGGAACAAAAAGGACCTTAAGGAAGGCAGCGGCCCTGAAATATCTGAAGCCTATATTTTTATGGCGGCTCAAAAAATAGATCTTTCATCTTCAAACTTTATGATCGATTCATCCTTACTGAAAGAACTATTGCCCGACAAAAAGCACTTGTTCCTCGAACTGGATGGATCAAAGGGTTACTTACTTACGGATGATAAACCCATTTTGGATGTACTGCAATCGCAAAACGCTTTTACTATGCGGAAAGAAAATATTAAATCACTGTTAGAGGTAAGCAAATATGTCAGATAGAAAGCGATCACTTTCTTTGGGGGTGGCCGCTTTTGCAGGTGGTTTTTGCCTGATGGCTGTGGAGGTCATCTATCCACGCATATCCGCCATTTGGTTTGGGAATATATTAGAGATATGGGCGATGGATCTTTCTATGTCACTCCTCATCATGGCTTTGGGTTACGCAGCCGGCAGTTATTTGATACGCAAGAGCAAGGAAAGATCGAACACTTTTCTTTTCGCGGCTTATCTTATCAGCACGGTTACTTTTTTATCCCTGCCTTATTTTTATTCCTTCGTTCTCGACGCGTGTATTCATTTGCCGGTTTTGGCAGGGGCCCTGATATTTAGTATTATTTTAATGGTACCAACATTAGGTTTACTTGCTTTTTCTTCGCCTCTATTGGTAGAGATGCGTGCATTGAACGACAGCAAGGCCGCCTCCTATATTTATGGCATCTCATCTTTGGGCGGCGCTGTTGGAGTACTGATCATCGGTGTGTTTTTGTTGCCATATGCGGGGATAGAAGCCAATTGTCACCTGCTCGGGGCCTTACTTTTAATAAATGTGGGTATTTCTGCTTATTGGAAATATCGATAAAAAAACCGATTTAGTGCCTTCCTTTTGCGTCTTCATCGAGGAAAGCCTTTTAGGTTCTTTAATCGGTTAAAAGATCTCGCTTCTTTATTTGGCAGACTGCCTTAATTGCAGTAATTTAGAGTTATATTTAAATACCTTCTACTCTTGTCTGAATTCATGAAAAAGTACTCCAATCTTTTCTTAACTTTTTGCTTATTTGTTTTTATCCTTACAGGTACTAAAGTGCAGGCCCAATTCGCAGCGTGTAGCGGAACCGTTACGGCAAACTACACCACTTTAGCCAATTATGCATCTTCTACGACAATAGGAAATGGTACTACCGGAAGTATACAGGTTTGTATCACAAACAATAACTTAACCTCCACCATGTGTTCGGGAGCGGTTGACCAGATCATCATTATGAGCAGTACGGGCGGTATCCTTGCACAATGGAGTTCTGCAACGGCTAACGGAACCTGCTACACCTACACCACAACCACCGGTTATGGATATATTGCTTTTTATAATCCCTGTAGTAATACCACACACTCCGCTACTGTTACCTGGTCAACCGTAAGCGGTGGCGTAAGTGTTTGCCCAACCTGTACTGATGGAATACAGAACGGAACAGAAACCGGTATAGATTGCGGAGGATCTTGTGCTGCATGCTCGGGCACATGTTTTAACGGGATACAGGATGGAACAGAGACCGGAATAGATTGCGGCGGCAGTTGTGCCGCAGTGTGCGGAACGTGTTTTGATGGAATACAGAATGGCACCGAAACGGGTGTAGACTGCGGGGGATCCTGCGCTTTGGTTTGTACCACGAACTCCGGAACGGTAACCAGTACCTGCGGGGCCTGCCCTGCCGCCTCTTCCGCAGTTGTTTATACCACCACCTGTGCACAGGTAGGAACAAGTGCTTACGGCATGAACTCTCCCAGTATTTACGCGAATTCCTGTGGGACCTCTACAACGCCTAGTCCTGCTCCCTCGTGTGGAACCGTGGGAAGCGAAGGTACCTGGGTGCATGTTGACCTTGGACCGGGAGTTACCCAGGTGCAACTTGCGTTTGAAGGAGGCACCGTAGCATCCGGTAATAGTAATACATATGCCCAGGCATACCAGGGAACGGGCTGTGGCGCCTTGAGCCCGGTAACGGGTGGCTGCCAGAATTCTGTAGCTTTCAGCGGTGGTATTTATAGTGCTCCGCAGGTGTTCTTTACGGGCCTTAACCCAAGCCAGGACCTATGGATATTCTTTTACAATGATGGAGGAAAAACCTTCGACCTGCAATATAATCTGATCGGTACTACTTCCGCTCCTTCCAATACTACCTGCGCTTCGGCTCAAGCGGCCGCTGGTGAGGCTTGTAACCTCGGAGCCTCCGGTGGAACTTTCACTACGCCCGGCGCTGGTGGCCAGGCCTGCACGGGTGGAAACTGGGGCAGTAATGAAAATACCACGTATTATACATTCACTCCAACATCATCTACAGCGACTTTAAATGTTACCGGCATTACGTGTAACGACGGAACCAGTGGCAGCGCTCAATTTGGTGTTTGGACCAGTTGCCCCGCTGTAGGCACTTATACAAGCACCTCTACATGGTTGGGTTGCGTTGTCGGGTCCAGTAATTTGACCATGTCGGGATTGACTGCCGGGCAAACTTATTATATTGTTACGGATGGTTTTGCTGGAGATAATTGCACTTGGACCTTTAGCGGAACCAACATTGTTCTTCCTATAGATCTGCTCGACTTTACTGCGCGGGCCAATGGAACCACCGTAAATCTATCCTGGATTACCATATCTGAAACCAATAACGCTTATTTTACGATCGAAAAATCGAAGAACGGAGAAGATTGGGAAATGGTGTCGATCGTAAAAGGCGCTACTTTCAGCCAGGAAAGATTAAAATATTCTTCCGAAGACTAAACTCCCTATGAAGGACTAACCTATTACCGTCTTAAACAAACCGATCATAACGGGGCGTATCGCTATTCAGCGATAGACGTTATTAATTTCAACGGAAGCGACGTATTTACAATTATTCCAAATCCCGCCGTCAATAAAGCGCAACTTATTTATAATTGCTTTAGCGATGAGGTAGCCACACTGAGCGTATTTGATTTCGCAGGCCGAGAAGTTCTTGCTCAAAAAATGGAATGCACAACGGGCAAGAATGTATCTGTAATAGATCTTTCGGAGCACCCTAAAGGAATTTATTTCGTTGTTTTAACAGCCGGTCACCATGTGTATAAATCCAAACTGGTGAAATCAGAATAAGGATCTTCAAAAAAAATTAGTAGACCCCGGTAGATTACCGGGGTTTTTTATTGCCAGGAATACAGTTACTTAGACTGAATTTAAATGCTTTCTTTAATACCTTGTCGATAAAAAAACAGTTTTCATCGTTTTTATGCCATAATTAGTCTACATTTGCAAAAAATTTTACAACTCACAAACACATGAAAAAATCAATCCTCATTGCTTCTTTAGCTGTTCTGATCACATTAGGTTATAGTTTTAAAGGAGGACCTGTCCTGAAGGAACTTACAAAGATCACCATTTGTCACATTCCTCCAGGGAATGAAGCCAACTGCCATGAAATTACCATCTCAATGAACGCTTTCAATCAGCATATCACGCATCACGGTGATGCCTTGATCTGTCATGATCCAGCAGAAGTTGATGAGTACGTCCGCTTAGGCAACCTGCACGGGTTGAAAGTCGTTTTCGACGGCGAATAATACTTCCCTTATAGAAAGGATCCCCACCTAAACAGTGGGGATTTTTTTTGACCCATCCTTTGCGTTTTTCTGTGGAGCTTAGTTTTAAACCGAAAAATTTCTCCTGGCCCTATCTTAATGACACTTGATCAGAGCCTCCGCTTCGCGGCCTAAGATGCATTCAGTTGGTCACCTAAATCGTTTCATGTACCGGTTTTTCCATGTTTCACTACATTTTTGAGCGTTTTCTCTTGCAATTCAGTTGTATACAGAGTATATTAGCTATACCCTAACATATCATGTCGAAGCAACTTGCCATATTGCTATTCCTGTGCGTTGGTAATTCCTATGCCCAGCTCGTGCTAAACAACGGCGTGATCGTGGTGATGAACGGAGGCACTTCGGCGGCGCCGGCTACATTGGTATTAGCCACACCGCCTGCCACGCCTATTGCACGTTTAGGAACCACCACTTCGCAGGGCATTTTACTGGAGAGTGAGTACAACCGCGTGCAGTATAACCTCGACCAGGGAACCGCCGCTATTACCGTCCCGTATATTTCAAACACAACCGGAAGCTGGGTACCCTTTCCCTTTCGTATGTACAACATTACCGCGGGGGTAAGACTTGCCGGAAGAACAGCCGCCATTCGTTTCTCAAGCACCAAAGCAGGTACATTGGGTACAGGCTGGGACAATTACAATTACAGGCCCAGCCAGGTGCTCAACACCTGCGGCCCAAGCGCCGTTTGCGTCAATAACAGCAATTCCAACAATAACTCCGCCAACGCCGTTGATCGTTTCTGGATCGTGGAGCCCGTGTTCTACAACAGCGCCGCTCAAAGACCCGCCTGCACTTTTGATTTTACCTACATCATGCAGGAAACCAACGTCAACGGAGGCAACACGGCAAGTCTTTCCACTATCTTACAGCCACAGCGTTTTGATACCATCAATACCGGAAGTCCAACCTGGGGCTGGAATGGTTTTCCATCCAACGCTTCGCAAATGGGCACGAACACACCCGGTGCCATGAGCGCCACGGGCGTAGGCACCATGAACAACGTGGCCGTGCCGGCCACCGAGTTCTTTCCCGACTGGACGCTGGCCAGCTTTTTAATTCCCTTGCCCGTATCGTTGGTTGATCTCTCGGCCACCTGCGAGAACTACAACACCACCTTGCACTGGACCACGGCTGAGGAGCAGAACAGTAGTTACTACACCATCGATAAAAGCATCGACGGATTGAACTTTACGGAACTCGCCAAAGTAAACGCCATTGGCAATTCCATGCAGAACACTACGTACTCGTACGTGGATATTGAGCCTAAGGAAGGGTTGAGCTATTACCGCTTGAGCCAGACAGATAAGAACGGGTCAAGGACGATGTTTGAGAAGATCCTTGTTTCCAATTGCGCCAACAGCGATTCAGAGAACGGCGATGTATACTCCAACCAGCAAAATGTCTACGTCAATCTTTTTTCGCTGGGCGATCAGCGCATCGTGGTTACGGCTTATGATCTTACAGGAAGGCTTGTGCTCAAAGAAGAGCCGGAGGTAACGATGGGTTTCAATCATCTGAAACTCTCACCCATCCTTGCCCAGGGCATTTATCTATTTGAACTGAAAACAGAAAAAGTATCCATTACCAAAAAAATATTAATAGAACATTAAAATTAAAGAATAGTATCCCATGAAAAAGATCATCTGTTTCCTTTCCGCTTTGATCGCCACCCAAATGGCGGCGCAGAACGTAGGTATCAACCCTGGCGGAAGCACACCAGACGCCTCTTCGATACTCGACCTGAACACGGGCAATACCTACACCAATCCCAATGGAAAAGGATTATTGATACCCAACGTTGCCTTAACCGCAACTAACGCATCTAACCCGGTAACTAGTCCGGCCACTAGTTTGCTGGTGTATAACACGGCTACAGCAGGGGCAGGCTCAACGGCGGTTTCTCCTGGGTATTATTACTGGAATGGAACCCGGTGGATCGCACTCGGAGGACCGGGAAGTAACAACTGGGCGCTTTTAGGTAATGGCGGTATCACAAATCCGGCCGCTCCCGGCGCTTATGGTACTTCTACTTTTGGCGCAACTGAGAACTGGCTGGGAACCACCGACGCCAATGATATTACTTTTGGTACAAACAATATTGAACGCATGCGCATTAAGCAAACCAACGGTTTTGTTGGTATTGGACTGGCGGCTCCTACCTCGCGTTTTCATGTGAGTCGTGGTGATATTGGGGTTGGTCGTATTGACGGGGGCGATGATACCCCTTATGCAAGATTTGGTTTAAGCAATGGATGGGAACAATATTTAGCCAACAACGCTTTTTACAATGCGGGTACCGGCCAATGGAATTTCGTGAACACCGGCGGTTATGGTGGAACGGCTTCCATGTTGTACCAGATCAGTGGCACCATGCAGTTCTATACAGCAAGTAATGGCGCGAACCCTGTTGCATGGAGCCAGCGAATGACCATTTTGAATAACGGTAATATTGGCATAAATAATTCTGCGCCTGCACAAAGACTTGATGTAGGCGGAGCTATCCAGTTCAGCGGAGCGCTAATGCCTTCGGGCAGCGCAGGAACAGCCGATCAAACATTACTGTCGCAGGGCCCGGGCTTACCGCCGGTATGGGGCTGGGCCACGGCCGGGCAACAATTTGCAACCGTATACAGCACGGCCCAAATTGCGCTTAATAACGGTAGCGCCATTACACCAATACCGGGACTTTCGCAAACCATCACGATCCCCGCCAACGGAACTTACGATATGTATATATTCACAGATGGAGGTTGCGCGCTAAATACCGGCGGCGCTAACCAGGGAGAGCAATTAGAGATCTCTATATGGGTTGATGGTGTGGCCGTACGCTACATTACATCCATAGTTCAAAACCCCAGTAACTATATTTCGGGCATCAATAACTGGGCTACTTCCGGGTTCATTAACGGTCTTGCGCCCGGACCTCATACAGTAGTGGTGCAGGCCCGTAACCGCGGTTCAGCCGGAATTCAGATCCTTGTCGCCGCCACAAACGCGGTGGGTAATTACCTCAGAGCGTCTCTGTCGGTTGGTTTAGTAAAAAAATAAGCTCATGAAAAAATTATTTTTTACCGCTTCGTTCTTTGTGTTTGTGACTTTGACAAGTTATGCTCAGCAAAAAACACAAATGATGCCACGCGCTCCGCATAGTGCGGATGAAACGCCAACGCTGGTGGAAGTTCCCGCGGACGACACGACTCAGAAAAAAACATTGTACATGCCGGCTACCTCCGCAACCGAAGATGCCAAAAAAGTTGAAGCGCAGAGTAACGACAATTCAAGATCAACGGAGGGTACTATTCTTGAATTGAAATATACGTCCGAAGACCAATCCAAGGGCACTCCTTCAAAAAAAGGCGTTCCGAAATAACCCCTGTCGTTACCCACCCTTTTTCCTGCTACCTGGTCTAATTGCTCCCTAAAATCCATTTAGCTGTAGACCTAAATCGATTTAAAACGAACATATTTTCCACTTTTTGCGTTTTTTGGCACTTACGACTTGTGAATCCTTTAGATAAGGCGTAAATTAGCTATACTTTGAAACACATGAAAATTGTAATGAAAAAGATACATAGCCGGCCCATACTGGTCTTTGTTTTTTGCCTCTCCTCTTTGTTTTCTTTGGCGCAGGATCCCGAAACAAAAGAACCAAATCCCAACCACCGCATCGCTCATCGCAGCGGAAGATCTCATACCACCACCCAGAAACTTACCGAAAATGAGATGCTGGTCGCAGATCTTGCACGAAAAGAAAAAGCCAATAAGGAGCAGGAATTGATAGAAAAAGCCAAGAAAGAAGAAGTTGAGAACTATGCGAAGGAGCTTGAGGAAAGAAAAAATCTAAAAACAAAGGAAGATGTGGTGAAGTTTGAAAAGAAAAAATCTAAAACCAAAAAACAGAAGACCAGCCCATGAAAAAACTTTTCGTTCTTCTTGTTCTTTTGGTGTGCGTTGGCCACTCCTACAGTGCCAGCTACAATATGAGCAATACCAGTCAAACCGTTACCTGCGGTTCAACTGACAATTTTTTTGATTCGGGCGGAGCCGGCAATTACGCCAATAGCCAGAGTTTTACCATGACCATTTCGCCCTCCACTGCTGGCCAGTACGTATCGGTGAATTTCGCCTCCTTTAACCTGGAAGCCGGCTACGACTATCTTTATATTTATGACGGCACAAATACTTCGGCGCGACTCATCGGTGCTTTCAATGGTAACGTAGCTGTGGGAACCATCACCTCTACCACGGGAAGTTTGACCTTTCGTTTCACCTCCGATGGAGGAACAGTTGCGGCAGGATGGTCAGCCACAGTTTCCTGTTCGGGAAGCGCAGGCACACCAACCATCGCCGTGAACACCTCTTCACAAACAATTGCATGTGGAACCACTTATAATTTCTACGATCCGGGCGGGTTCGTTGGTACCTATGGATACAGCACATCGTATACACTTACAGTAACAGCGGGCACCGGCGGACAATGTTTAAGCGTTACCATTCCTACATTTACTGTTGAAAACGGCTGGGACTACCTTTACATATATGATGGGGCTACTACCGGTTCCACCCTATTAGGAACTTATACGGGCGGCACAGCGCCCGGTACACTCACTTCTTCAACAGGAAGTTTAACATTCCGCTTCACCTCGGATGCTTTCAGCAATGCCAGCGGCTGGTCGGGAACCATCTCTTGTACTTCGTGTCCCATCGCCCCTATCCTCATGAGCAATACCTCACAAACCATAACCTGCGGCACATCTTACAGTTTTTATGATAGCGGAGGTAACGGCTCTAACTACGGAAACAGTCTCACCTATCAAATGACCATTTCGCCAAGCACAGCAGGGCAATACGTTTCGGTGAATTTTGCCTCTTTCAATACGGAAACGGATTTCGATTACCTGTATATATATGACGGAACCAGCACAAGCAGCCCATTGATAGGCATGTTCAACGGAGCTGTCGCGCTCGGAACCATTACTTCTTCTACCGGTAGTTTAACTTTCCGGTTTACATCAGACGCTGCAACAACTGCGGCAGGATGGTCAGCTACATTAACGTGTACAGGCACTCCGGGATCTCCTACTATTTCCGAGAACACGTCTACACAAACAATAACCTGCGGAACCACTTATAATTTTTACGACAGCGGAGGCAGTCCATGTAATTACAGTAACAGCTTATCTTATACACTTACCATCAATGCCTCTACGGCCGGACAATGCGTTAGAGCGGTCTTCTCTTCTTTCTCAACAGAGTCGGGATTCGATTACCTGTATATTTATGATGGTAACAGTACAGCCTCAACGCTTATTGGTACATATTCCGGCGCCTCATCTCCCGGTACTATAACAGGTACTTCCGGAAGTCTTACTTTCAGGTTTACTTCGGATGGAAATACAACCGCTACCGGTTGGGCAGCGACTTTGAGTTGTTCTCCCGGCTGCTCCGGAACTCCTACGGCCGGTACTGCCAACGCGAATCCTACAAGTCTTGGCTGCGGAGTTGCCACGACCACTTTGTCTTTATCAGGAGCCACCTCGGCCTGTGGCATTACTTACCAATGGCAGTCCTCTCCCGATAATGCTACCTGGTCCAATATCTCAGGGGCCACAACCACTCCTTACGTCGCATCTCCGGCTGGCAGCACCTATTATCAGTGTGTTGTAAGCTGCGGAGGTAACAATGCAACTTCGTCTTCTGTTCTTGTAACTTCCGGCTCCCCTTCCAACGATCTTTGTGCCAACGCTTCTACCATCACACTGAATGCCGGTGCCATGATCGGAACCTATACCGGTACAGCCACCGGCAATAATGCCTGTGCCACAGCAGACGGTGCTCTTCCAACCTGTTTTTGGGCTGTTGATCAGAACCTATGGTATAAATTCACTGCGACGTATACCGGTAGTTATTATGTAGATGTAAGAGGTGGAACGCTAACCTGGCCCGAGGTGTCGGTATATACCGGTTCCTGCGGTTCATTAACCCTCGGTGGATGCGCCGGTGGATGGGCCAGCACTACTCAACCTGATGGTTATTATTCCAGCACTTATAGTTATGCCGGTATCTGCAGCGTTACGGCGGGCACCACAGTTTATATTAACGTAGATGATGATGGAAGTGCCGGTACATTTACAGTAAACGTAGGACATCAAACCAACGATAATATTGGTTTGGCCACGGTATTGAACAATTGTGGAACTACCTTTAACAGCTCTACCATTGGAGGTACTAATTGCGGCAACTGCGTAGGTAATGGAAATTACAATGACCTGGATTGCAACTCAGGCACACAAGTCACTTCTGGTGGAAGCGATGTACCTACGAGCATGTCGGTTGAGAACGATACCTATTATCAATTTTGCGTGGCTCCCTCAGGGCCTACAACAACCTTTACTATTACCTTTACACCGGTAACAGCCAGCTGTATTGGCCCTAATGCCGGATCAAATCCACTGCAAATGAATCTGTATACCGGATCAGGCGCTGCACTTACCTGGATAAATGGAACCACCGGCACCGGTAGTACCTTTAGTCCAACTGTTTCCCTGGCTGCCAACCAATGTGCGATCATAGAGGTGGATGGATCAGCAGGAACCAATTGCGACTATCAACTCAGTTTATCCGGTGTAGGTTGCCCATTGCCCGTTGAGTTGATCTCATTTACGGGACAATACGTAAATGCTACCCAATCTGTACTTAAATGGTCTGTGGCCAGCGAAAAAAACATTAAATACTACGTGATAGAAAAAAGCATTGATGGCTTTAATTTCGTTCCAATCAAAACAATAAACTCAACCGGAAATACAAGCGCGCATCGGGATTACACTACCTATGACGACAACCTGTCTAAGGGCATGAACTACTACAGGCTGTCCTCGATGGACAATAACGGGAGCAAGGAAATTCTTAGCAATGCTATTGTAACGAATCGTTCGGGTCTGCCTAACTTTACGGTATATCCTAACCCCAACACCGGTAAATTCAACATCGCTGCCAACAATTTTAACTCTGAGGAAATGCAGGTAGAAATTTTCGATATATACGGAAACAAGGTTTGGGAAAATTCAATATCCCTTCCGGATGGGGGCGGTTCGCAGGAGCTGGATCTCTCAGGTCTTAACAGCGGCGTATACTTCATCAAGGCCAGGGACGGCAGCGTGTCTTACAAACGCAGTCTCATCATTACCAAAAACGATTAGGAAGAACACCTTTAATTTTTACCCTCCAAATGGATCAATAACAGGCTATTTGATCGAATTCTTATGAATTCTTTTCAAAATGGGAATTTATTATAGATTTTAGCCTATATTAGCTCTACCCAAACACATGCTCAGGCAACTAACCATATTGCTCTTGTTTTTCTTTGGCCACAGCTATGCTCAGCTCGTTCTCAACAACGGCGTGATCGTGGTCATGAACGGAGGTACTTCTGCCAAACCCGCTACGTTGGTACTTGCCACACCGCCGGCAACGCCCATTGCAAGATTAGGAACCACCACTTCGCAGGGCATTTTACTGGAGAGCGAATACAACCGCGTGCAGTATAACCTCGACCAGGGAACAACGGCTATCACCGTTCCCTATATTTCAAATACAACCGGTAGCTGGGTTCCTTTTCCTTTTAGAATGTACAGCATTACTGCCGGAACAAGGCTTGCCGGAAGAACAGCCG
>CAYLVB010000003.1:0-481754 GCA_964387075.1 uncultured Flavobacteriaceae bacterium | reverse complement strand
AAGGTAAAGCAAAAGGAAAATTAACCGCTCCTATAGCTCAGTCGGTTAGAGCATCCCCCGATAGCTATCGGGGCATAATCTGAGTGCCGATAGCTATCGGCATTGGTTCGAGCCACGGAAGGGAAAAGAAAAAATTATACCTTGCCACGGTTATTGGAAGGTAAAGCAAAAGGAAAATTAACCGCTCCTATAGCTCAGTCGGTTAGAGCATCAGACTCATAATCTGAGGGTCCTTGGTTCGAGCCCAAGTGGGAGCACAAAAAACACCCCGCCTATGGCGGGGTTTTTTATGGCCGTTGTCTATATTATATATTCTGAAAAATTAAAGAAGTACTATACAGGTGCCACAACCCTCCCTATTGCGGAACGCCTTGCCAATCACAATGACAAATATTATGACAATAAATACACCGTAAAGGGAATTCTCTGGACTTTGTTTTGGCATATGGAGTTAGAAGATATGCAATTAGCCAAAAAGATCGAAGACCATATAAAAGACATGAAAAGCAAGGTCTATATTGAAAATCTGGCCAGGTACCCGGAAATTAGCCTTAAATTAGTAGCTAAATATAAAGGCTCATGATCTGAGTGCCGATAGCTATCGGCATTGGTTCGAGCCCAAGTGGGAGCACAAAAAACACCCCGCCTATGGCGGGGTTTTTTATGGCCGTTGTCTATATTATATATTCTGAAAAATTAAAGAAGTACTATACAGGTGCCACAACCCTCCCTATTGCGGAACGCCTTGCCAATCACAATGACAAATATTATGACAATAAATACACCGTAAAGGGAATTCTCTGGACTTTGTTTTGGCATATGGAGTTAGAAGATATGCAATTAGCCAAAAAGATCGAAGACCATATAAAAGACATGAAAAGCAAGGTCTATATTGAAAATCTGGCCAGGTACCCGGAAATTAGCCTTAAATTAGTAGCTAAATATAAAGGCTCATGATCTGAGTGCCGATAGCTATCGGCATTGGTTCGAGCCCAAGTGGGAGCACATAAGCGGGTCTCATTTAGGTCCGCTTTTTTTATGGCTGTAAAAAACATCATTTTCGACCTCGGTGGGGTAATCTTAGATATTGATTATCAACTTACTGAATCGGCTTTTAAGGCTCTGGGAGGTGCCGATTTCGAGGCCCTTTATTCGCAGGCGCGGCAAACCGATCTTTTCGACGCCTTTGAAAAAGGAGAAATTGAGGAGGCCGCCTTCTTCTTTAAACTTAAAAGTTTGATGGGACTGGAAGTGCCACAAAACGCGCTTAAAGAAGCCTGGAACGCCATGCTTATAGGACTGCCGTATGAAAATTATAGTCTTCTTCGTAAGCTCACCGGCCGCTACAGGTTATTTCTTTTAAGTAACACAAATCAAACGCACATCAACGCATTTACAAAATTAATTCAGCGGGTTTGTCCGATGCGGGAATTTGAGAACTTATTCGAAAAGGTATATTATTCCAACCGCATCGGGTTGAAAAAACCCGACGAGGCCCCTTTTTTAAAGATACTGGCAGAGAACGGGCTCAGCGCGGATGAAACGGTCTTCATTGATGATTCGATCCAACACGTAAAAGGCGCGGCAAAAACGGGCATACATGCTTATTTATTGGAAAAAGGGACAAGCACGGAGGCCCTGTTAAAAGGCCTTAACCTTTTATGAAACTGATCACCTGGTCGTAAAAAGCATCCGGCTTTTCAGCATGCAGCCAATGCCCCGCTCCAGGAATAGTTTCTATACTAGAATTTGGAAATCTTTCTTTGATACCCGGGATCTCAGCATCGGTTACGTAATTCGATCGTTCTCCCCGTAAAAAGAGTGAGCGCGTATTACAGGAATCATGCGGAACCTCCGCCAGGATCTCCTCGTAATTTTTCGTTATTGATGCAAGATCAAAACGCCAGTCCATTACATTGTTAGCGGTGTCCTTCCAGTAAATATTCTTCAATAAGAATTGCTTCGTGCCAAAATCACTGATGTATTCATTTAAAATAGCTTCCGCTTCTTTTCTTGTAGTGATCCTTTTAAAATCTACCGAATGCAGGGCTTTGAGCACTTCGTTGTGATGTGGCTTGTAAGCTACCGGCGCCATATCGGCAACAATCAATTTATCCAGCACATTTTTATATTTCAAAGCGAAGAACATCGCCGTCTTCCCTCCCATGCTGTGGCCGAGTAGAATTACATTTTGAAGTTTATTCACATTAATGAACTCCTTGATATCATCGGCCATCAACCCGTAACTAAATGCATCGCTGTGTGGCGAAAGTCCGTGATTGCGCTGGTCGATAGTATGAACTTCAAAACCATTTTCACCAAAACGTTTCGCCAAAGTGTTCCAATTATCGCTTTGACCAAAAAGTCCGTGTAGAATTAAAAGGGGTTGACCCGAGCCGTATTTTCTTGAAGCGAGTTGCATTACTGTAACTGCCTCCTGTACATCATAATGGCATTCTCAAGCCCGTAGTAAAGCGCGTCACTGATCAGGGCATGACCAATGGAAACTTCAAGCAAATTGGGTAGGTGCTCCTTGAAATACCTTAGGTTGGTAAGGCTCAGGTCGTGCCCGGCGTTCAAACCAAGATGCATTTCCTCAGCGCATTTGGCCGCGACAATGAAATCGCGAATGGCTGTTTCTCTATTGACCGGGAAATTCTTCGCGTAACTTTCGGTATATAGTTCTATTCGGTCTGTTCCTGTTTCTTTCGCGCCTTGTACCATCTTTACATCCGCGTCCACAAAAATAGAAGTGCGTATCCCCTCTTTTTGGAAAACTGAGATCAGGTCCTTTAGATACTCTTTGTTCTTAATAGTATCCCACCCGTGATCAGAGGTCAGTTGCCCCTGTACATCCGGCACCAGCGTAACCTGCGCCGGTTTCACTGCCAAAACAAGGTCCACAAATTTTTGCTCCTTACAATTTCCTTCAATATTGAATTCTGTAGTAACAACCTTTTTTAATTCATACACATCCGCGTAACGGATATGCCTCTCATCGGGCCTTGGATGCACAGTAATACCTTGCGCTCCAAAACGCTCGCAATCTTTGGCTACCTGTATTAGATCGGGTGTATTTCCTCCGCGCGAATTACGCAGTGTAGCAATTTTATTGATGTTAACACTGAGCCGGGTCATTTGTGGGGGTTCAACTGGTCACTTTCAACAACACCATCCTTCAGTCGAACGATGCGATGCGCGAATTTGGCGATATCTTCCTCGTGCGTTACAAGAATGATCGTGTTTCCAAGCTTATGAATGTCTTCCAAAAGTGCCATGATCTCAACCGAGGTCTTACTGTCGAGATTACCGGTTGGTTCGTCGGCCAAAATGATCGCGGGTTTGTTCACCAAAGCCCTGGCTATAGCCACACGCTGTCTTTGTCCGCCCGAAAGTTCGTTGGGTTTGTGGCTCATGCGGTTTCCGAGGCCAACCTGCTCCAATACTTCCTTAGCGCGCACATCGCGGGCTTCTTTTTTGGAACCGGCATACACTAAGGGAAGCGCTACGTTTTCGAGTGTGGTAGAACGGGGCAATAAATTAAAGGTCTGGAAAACGAAGCCGATCTCTTTGTTACGCACTTCAGCCAACTCGTTGTCGCTCATTTTCGCCACCGGGATACCGTTCAGTATGTATTCGCCCGAAGTTGGAGAATCGAGGCAGCCCAGCATGTTCATTAAAGTAGATTTTCCGCTTCCGGAAGGGCCCATTAAAGCAACATATTCATTCCTCTGCACCTCCAAAGAAACGCCGTTGAGGGCATGGATGACCTCGGTCCCGATCACGTACTTCTTGGTAATATCTGTTACTTTAATGATGGGCTCGCTCATGATATCCGGTATAAATACCTTAACAAAGGTAGTAAATAATCAGCGCCGCTATTTAAATTTACAGACCGCTGAATTGCATTAATTTTTTAGTTTTGAAGAACAGCCATTACCCGTGACGCCAACAGATCTCATATCGCGCGTTTACCGCAAGCTGAAAAGTGTATATGCGCTGGACATAAGGGCGCTTAGCCTGATGCGGGTGCTTGTTTCCGGTTTACTTCTTCTCGATCTTCTCATCCGTTCAACTTCGCTGGTAGCGCATTATACCGGCAAAGGTGTGGTTCCTTTGAACGAAGTGGGCAAAGCTTTCTGGCGCAACGGTTTCTTTTCATTCTACCAGTTCAGCGAAGAGACCTGGTTCGTTGTCCTTCTCTTTTGCATTACCGCGCTGGTTTATTTTTGCCTGCTTATTGGTTACCGCACCCGTATTTTTTCCGTACTGGCATGGCTCTTACTTATCTCGCTGCAAAACCGTAACCACGCTTTGCTGCAGTGTGGAGATGATCTTTTAAGGCTCATCCTTTTCTGGGGAATTTTTCTTCCCTGGGGCAATTTTTACTCGATCGATTCGCGCCGCTATCCGCGTATGCACGACGAAAAAAAGTACTTTGACGTGCCGGGCATTGGGTACGTTCTGCTCATTGCATCTGTTTACTTTTTCACGGGCATACTAAAAGATTCGCCGGAGTGGGACAGCCGCGAGGGAAGCGCTTTTTACTATGCACTGAGTCTCGATCAAATGACCTGGCCGCTCGGGAAAATGCTCCTGCCGCACCCTGGGCTTTTAAAATTTCTTACCATCTGTGCCAAATGGCTGGAGGTGTGCGCGCCTATTTTACTCTTTATTCCATTTAAAAACCCTTTGTTCCGGATGCTCTTTTTCTTTCTTACGGCCGGCTTTCAAATTGCGATAGGCGTCACGCTTTTTGTGGGTTTGTTTGGCATGATCTGCATCGCCTGTGCGGTAGGACTTTTTTCGTCTGAGGCCATGGACAAATTAGAAAAGTGGTTTAAAATAAGGCGGCCTGTGCCAGACGAAGATGAAGTGCTGCATCCCTTTGAGCACATCGAAAGAAATTTCTACTACAAGGTGATCCGGAATTGTTTCGCTTTCTTTTGTATCGCCCTATCCCTGATCTGGAACATCAGTAATACCGAAGGCTGGTTGCTGGGCGTATCAGACAACGTAAAGAAATTCGGTTTTACATTGAGACTTGACCAACGCTGGAACATGTTTGCTCCTTACGTAATGAAGAACGATGGCTGGTTCGTGATGGACGCCATCACTCCGCAAGGAAAGCATATTGACATTAACCGTGATGGCGCGCCGGTAGACTTTAGCAAGCCCGATAACGTATTGAAACTCATCAAAGACGACCGCTGGCGCAAATACCAGGAGAATTTTGAGATAGAAGGCAATGTCTTTATGCATCATTATTATTGCAGGTACCTGGTACGCACCTGGAACGAGGAAAATCCTGATAATCCAATTGATACCCTTTACCTGGTGTATATGAAAGAGTTCACGGTTCCGCCAGGGCAGACCCAGGATATTAAAAAAGAGGTGCCTTGCAAATGCTGGAAATAGTTGTACATTTGCTGACGATGAAAAACCTGAGCACACAAACTTATTATTATTACTCCCAAAGAAACGGCGGGTAACGCAGGATCATTTTAATTAAACAATAGGAAAATTTGATCGCATCCTCCGCCAAAACGGGGGATTTTTATTTATTATAATTGATAAGACGTATATGAGAACAAAACCAACAGAACAGATCTACAAGCACTACACCGAAGAGGACTTCGCGGTGTGGAAGATCCTTTTCGACCGGCAAATGAAGAACCTTGAGAACGATGTATCCCTGGACTTTTTGGAAGCGCTGGAAAAAGTAAAATTCCGGGCCAACCGCATCCCTGATTTCACCGAAGTGAACGCCATCCTGGAAAAAGAAACCGGCTGGGGTTTGCATACTGTGCCTAACATCAGCGAGCAGAAAGATTTCTTTAACCTGCTTTCGAAGAAAAAATTTACGGCCACCTGCTGGCTGCGTAGCAAGGAGCAATTGGATTACCTGGAAGAGCCCGACATGTTTCACGATGTGTTTGCGCATACACCTTTGCTGAGCAACCGGGCTTACTGCGATTTTTTTAAAAGCATGGGCGATCTGGCTATGAAGCACATTCACAACCCGGTGATCGTTGAAAAACTGGGAAGACTATATTGGTTCACCATCGAGTTCGGTATGATCTATGAGAACCGCAACATGAAAGCTTACGGGGCCGGGATCATTTCCTCATCGGGAGAAACCGCCAACGCGTTAAGTAATAAGGTAAAGAAATTCGACTTCAATATTGATCGGCTGTTCCGCACGAATTTCAGAACGGATGTTTTGCAGGATAAATACTTTGTGATAGATTCCTTTGATCAATTGCTGGCGGCTGTACCTGATATTGAAGAAGCTGTGAATGAATGGGCCCTAATTTCCAGATCTTAATTTCAGGATTACGGTAGTGGATGCATACTCGTTAAGGTTGTCCATCTCGTCGCTTATCTTCTTGTTCCATTTGCGCTGTCCATCTCCGTTCATGGAGCCATCGCTCTCATCGTCGTACTTGTTCTGGTAATTATCCATTTCCTTGCTGAGGATGTTATAAACAGATTCGACCTTTTCGGCTGCATCCTTTTGGCCTGAGAAGGTCATTCCGGATATTTGTTTGCGGAAACGGCGCGCGAAAAGTTCTACTATATCGAAATGCTTTTGTTCATGAGCCAGTACTTCGTCATTGATCCATTCGTCTTTCTTCCAGGAATCCTTACAGTAGAAAAAAGCTTCGATCTTTGCCTTCACTTCTCCTTTTTCTTCGTACACTACTCTACCCAGGCTGTAAACCGTGGAAGCGGCAGCAAAACGTTTTTGAGGTTTTCCCCGGTAATCGTTCCAGTTCAGTTTGCGGTCCTTGTTCCATGTGATCACATCTTCCTGTATCAGTATAAAACCGGCACAAAAGATCAGTGCCGCTATAGTACAGAAAACAGTACGCATTTTATGAAGGTTATCTACCAACTTTAACGCAAAAACGAATTTAAGGTTTGCTTTATTTTACCGCCGGGGTGGGTTTTTTCCACCACCATTCTTTTGCAACTGTTAAAAATTGCAAATCTCCTGATTGCGCTTGCAAGTTCCTGCAGGAAGTCTTGCATGTTTTTGGGTGGGTGCTCCAGGTGCAGCCTCTTTACATAAAACACTTGCTTTTCGCGGTCGGCTTTTGGATCCATACGCCCTACAAACTGATCACCATAAAGGATAGGCAGGCAGAAATAACCGAATTTACGTTTGGGTTCAGGTACATAACATTCAATCCCATAATCGTACTCAAATAGGTTCTTTAATCGATGGCGCATGATCACAACGTTATCGAAAGGCGATAACAGAACAGCCTTTTCGTGTTTTACGGGTTTCGGGTTCCGGGTCGAAGGCAGAATGATGTATTTGTCCTTTACCTTATCGATCGTCATTTCTTCGACTTGACCTTCCCTAAGCATTTTCTTTAATTCCTCCTGTACGATCGGGCCCGTTCCTCTTCTCAGGTGCGTAATTTCCTTGATGGAAGCTAGTCCATGCGCTTTTAATGTGTTCTCAATAAGATGGCGCGCGTATTCTTCTTTCGTAGGCGTTTGCGTATTTATCTTTGAAGGAAGGATATTCTCAGTAAGATCATAAACCTTCTGGAATCCTTTTCTTTCGGAAACCATCAGCGTTCCGTCATGAAACAATTGCTCGAGTGCTACTTTCGCCGGTTTCCAGTCCCACCACGCGCCGCGCACTTTGTCGGTCTCAAAATCGCGGGATTGTAACGGGCCCTCGGCTTTGATGCGATCGAGCACATACTGCATGATCTTCTTGTTCTTCTTGAACCAGTGCGACTCGCCTTTTCTATGCGCTTCTTTTCTGACAAGACTGAAACGAAAATCCTCTATGGGCAAATAAGCCGCGGCATGACTCCAGTATTCGAAGATCTTCTTTTCCTTTACGAGTTGATTGAGATGTGCTTCGGCATATTCATCAGCCCGGGTCCATAAAGTATGATGATGCGCCCTGGTAACTACCGAAAGTGTATCGAGCTGGATATAGCCCAGGTGTTTTACTGCGTTGAGGGCGCCGGACTTACCTTTCCCGAATGAATTTACGTGCAGACCTTGAGCTGCTAAAGCGATGGCGCGGGCTTCTTCTTTTGTTATTCTTGACATTTGGCTCCAATCTCCTCCCCCGCCCTTCGGGCACCCCCTCCAGCGAGGAACAAACAGCCGGTTATATTACAATATTGACAATTTTCTTAGGAACGATGATCACCTTCTTGGGCGTTTTTCCTTCTAAGTATTTCTGCGTTTGTTCGGCCTCCATTACTATCTTTTCGATCTCTTGCACAGAAAGCGTCAATGGCAACTCAATATTGAAGCGCATTTTTCCGTTGAAGGAGATAGGATAAGCAAAATTATCTTCTACCAAATGACTTTCGTTGTGCGTTGGGAACGGTGCATACGCAATACTTTCTTTATGGCCCAATTGAGCCCAAAGTTCTTCCGTAATATGCGGCGCGTATGGCGACAAAATGATCAGAAGCGGCTCCAAAATAGCGCGCTTGTTGCATTTCTGCTCCGTCAATTCATTCACGCAGATCATGAAATTACTTACGGAGGTGTTGAAAGAGAATTTTTCTATGTCTTCCGTGATTTTTTTGATCGATTTGTGTAATGATTTAAGTTCGCCCTTTGTTGGTTCCGCATCCACTACTCCGTTCTCAAATAACCTGCACAATTTCTTCAGGAACCCAAATACACCCGTAATTCCATTGGTGTTCCAGGGTTTGCTTAATTCTAATGGCCCCAGAAACATTTCATAGAGTCGCAACGTGTCAGCGCCGAATCTATTGCACATATCGTCCGGATTCACCACATTATACCAACGCTTCGACATTTTCTCTACCGCGTTCTCGCAAATGAGTTTATCTCCTTCCAACTCATATTGCGCTGTTGCAAAATCATCGCGCCACGCTTTTAACTTTTCTACATCAACCGCGTTGTTCTCAACGATATTCACGTCAATGTGAACTAATGAGGTTTTGTATTTGCTCTTGAGGCCCGCAGAAACAATTTTATTCTCACCTTCTACCCTATGCACCATGCAGGAAGTTCCCTGGATCATCCCCTGGTTGATCAGCTTCTTAGCCGGCTCATCAAAGTTCAAATAGCCAAAATCTTTCAGGAACATGGTCCAGAAACGCACGTATAATAAATGCCCGGTAGCGTGCTCGCTTCCTCCTAAATACAGATCAACGTTCTTCCAGTAATCAATGGCTCCTTTTGAAGCGAATTCTTTATCATTCTTCGGATCTTCGTAGCGTAAAAAGTACCAGGAGCTTCCCGCCCAACCGGGCATTGTCGTCAATTCATATTCGTATTGCCCTTTGTATTTCCAGTCCTTGGCACGGGCCAAAGGCGGTTCTCCGTCTTCGGTGGGTAAATATTTATCGACCTGCGGCAATACCAGCGGTAATTCGTTCTCGGGAATGGCATGCGGAATTCCATCCTTATAATAAATTGGAATTGGCTCTCCCCAATAACGCTGCCTGCCAAACACCGCATCGCGCAAACGGAAGTTTATTTTTCCTTTTCCTATGTTCTTCTTTTCAATTTCTTCGATGGCTTTTCTGATCGCTGCCTTTACTTCCAGTCCGTTCAAAAAATCGGAGTTGATGCATTTTCCTTCCTTCGCGTCGTTGGATTGTTCCTCAACATCCGGACCATCCACCACCTTAAGGATAGGTAATCCAAAATGTTTCGCAAATCGGTGATCGCGCTCATCGTGACCGGGAACTGCCATTACAGCGCCTGTTCCGTAACCAGCCAACACATAATCTCCCACGTAGATCGGAACATCCTTTCCGCTGAAAGGATGAACAACATACGCTCCCGTAAATTCACCACTGACTTTTTTAACGTCGGCCTGCCTTTCTCTTTCGCTTCTGTTTTTAGATGCAGTAACGTAAGCATCTACCTTGGCTTTGTTCTCAGGCGTGGTAATTTGCGAAACCAAGTCATGTTCCGGTGCAAGTGTAACAAAACTTACACCAAAGATCGTATCAGGCCTTGTAGTAAAAACTTCTATTTCCTGCTGCTTCTCACTTTTAACTTTAAACTTTAAACTTGTCCCCTCGCTTCTTCCGATCCAATAGCGCTGCGATTCTTTAAGAGGCTCCGGCCAGTCAACTTTGTCCAACCCATCCAACAAACGCTGGGCGTAGGCTGTGATGCGCATGCTCCATTGCTTCATCAGCTTACGCTCTACGGGATAACCGCCACGCTCGCTCACTCCATCCTTTACTTCATCGTTAGCAAGTACAGTTCCTAATGCGGGGCACCAGTTCACATAAGCTTCGCCCAAGTAGGCTATGCGGTAACTCATCAACAGGTCGCTTTTCTCTTTTTCAGAAAAAGCTTTCCACGCTGCGGCGTTGAATTTTTTTGTTTCCTCGCAAACCGCGTTCACGGATGCGTTTCCATGCTTTTCAAATTCTGCGATCAGCGTTTCTATTTTCTCTGCCTTATCCGAGGCTTTGTTGTACCACGAATTAAAAAGCTGGAGGAAGATCCATTGGGTCCATTTATAATAGTTGGGATCGGATGTTCTTACCTCGCGGTCCCAATCAAACGAAAAACCGATCTTATCCAATTGCTCTCTATAACGGGCAATATTCTCTTCGGTGGTCTTTTGCGGGTGTTGTCCTGTTTGAATGGCATATTGCTCGGCGGGCAAACCGAAAGAATCGTAGCCCATGGGATGCAATACGTTGAAACCTTTGTGGCGCTTGTAGCGGGCAACTATGTCGGAAGCTATATAACCCAAAGGATGGCCCACGTGTAATCCGGCGCCCGAAGGATAAGGGAACATGTCGAGCACATAATATTTTGGTTTGGAAGGATCGTTCTTTGAAGCGAAAGTTTTTTCCCTGGCCCAGCGCTCCTGCCAGCGCTTTTCTATATCTTTGAAATTGTATTCCATAAAGGACGCTAATTTACTAAAAAGGGTGGAGTTATTCTCAGACGAATATTTCATGAAAGAGGCCTTGAAAGAGGCTCAAAAGGCCTATGACCTGGATGAAGTTCCTATTGGTGCCGTCATTGTACACAATAACAAGATCATTGCCCGGGCCCATAACCTTACCGAGCGCCTCAATGATGTTACGGCCCACGCCGAAATGCAGGCCATTACTTCGGCAGCCAATTACATCGGAGGCAAATACCTGGTAGAATGCGTGCTTTATGTAACCGTTGAGCCCTGCCCCATGTGTGCCGGCGCACTCGGTTGGAGCCAGATCAGCAAAGTGGTTTACGGCGCTAAGGACGAGAAAAAAGGTTTTTCTAAAATAGACTACAACATGTTACATCCCAAGACCCGCGTTTTTGACGGGGTAATGGCAGAACCCTGTGGCGAGATCATGAAGAAATTCTTCAGGGAGAAAAGGAAATAGCCATTGTAAAATCCTTTTACCGACCTTAAACCTTGTTTT
Source organism: uncultured Flavobacteriaceae bacterium (assembly GCA_964387075.1). Taxonomy (GTDB): domain Bacteria; phylum Bacteroidota; class Bacteroidia; order B-17B0; family Aurantibacillaceae; genus PALSA-968. Next base: position 470,352 of record CAYLVB010000003.1, on the reverse strand, counting down.
TTCCATTGGTGTAATTATTCCGGCTTTTATGCGGTGGCGATGTATATTCGTCAAAAAAAATGAAAAAGCTGCTTCTGCTACTTGCTCTAAGTTTCGGCCACATAGTGGCGCAAACCCCTTTTATAGGCCACGCGGTATTTACCTTCAATGACAGTACGCGCACCGGAGGCTTCGGTAGCGGCGGCGGGCCCGGAAGACAAATACAGTGCGAAGTCTATTATCCTTCCACTTCTTCCACCGGAGGCGATAACGTTCCCCTTGCGCCGGGGCAATATCCTGTATTGGTATTTGGGCATGGCTTTGTGATGGTTTGGAGTTCGTACGAGAATATATGGACCGACCTGGTGCCACAAGGATACGTGATGGCCTTTGTACGTACAGAAGGAAGTTTCTCTCCGGTGCATGCCGATTTTGGCCTTGACCTTGCCCTGGTAGCCGATCGCATGGTAAAAGAGGGTAATAATCCAACCTGCTTTTTATATAACAATTTAACGAATAGATCAGCCATTATGGGTCACTCGATGGGTGGAGGTTCTTCTTTCCTGGCCTGCGCGGGCAATACCGCGGTAACTACTATGGTTACTTTTGCTGCTGCTAATACGAATCCTTCTTCTATCGCAGCCGCAAACAATGTTAGTATGCCCACGCTGGTCATAGCCGGGCAGAATGACTGTGTAGCGCCACCGGCAGCCCACCAGGACAGCATGTATTTGAAAACCGCGGCTTCCTGTAAAGCGGAAATAACCATTAAAGGCGCGGCGCATTGCGAATTTGCCAACACCAACGCGAATTGCATGTTCGGGCAGGGTACTTGTTCCCCCCAGCCTACCATATCTTCCGCCACGCAAAAAACAATTGCCAGTCTTTATTACAGCAATTGGCTGGCCTGGTTCTTAAAGGACGATTGCAATGCCTGGACCACGTTTAACGACTCAGCGGGTTTAAATACTGCCGTTATTGCCAACAGGAGTTGTTCGATCACATGCGCGGCGGGCGTTTCTGAGCTTCACAAAATGGAGGGTCTTACTATTTATCCAAATCCAGCCAACAGTTCCTTTACTATATCTTTAACGTTGAACGAACCTGTTTTGTCAATTGAAATTTTTGACGGACCCGGCAGATCGGTAAAGAAAATAGATCGGATAAGCGCGGGTGAAAGCATTGATATTTTATCTTTGGAAAAAGGAATGTATTTTGTGCGCGTACTTACGCGGCAGGGAATCTATGAAAAAGTATTGGTGCGATCATGAAGAAATTATTTATTCCGGCCGTTCTATCCTGTCTCCTCTTCCTAAACGGCTGCAACGCCATTAAAACCGTAAAGGTCCTTAAGAAAGGCGATGTGGTTCAGAAAAATTTCAAAGAGCAGGTTACTTTCGAATCGCGCGCCGGACTTATTGTGATGAAAGTAAAAGTGAACGGGAAGGACTATAATTTCATTTTTGATTCGGGGGCGGTGAACTGTGTGACCAAAGAGGTTTCGGAAGAATTGAAGTTGAAGCCCGTGCTTGATCAGACTGCCGAAGATGCCGAAGGAAAAAAGGGAGGAATAAAGTTTGTGATGCTGGATGAACTGAAGATCGGCAATATTACTGTTAAAAATACCTCCGCTGCAGTGATAGATCTTCGCGCCGTGCCCGAATTGTCCTGCTTACATGTAGACGGACTCATTGGCGCCAACCTGATGCGCAAATTATTCTGGCAATTGGATTACCGAAAACAAACAGTGGGCTTTTCTGATAAGCTGGATTCTTTGCTGGTTCCTAAAACTGCATTTGCAATTCCCTTTACCCCCGAAATATCGGGCACTCCTACCATAGAACTTGAGCTTGAGGGGCTGAAAAGCAAGGGAAATATCTTTGATACAGGCTCTTCGGGCGCTATTACCATTTCAGCTTCCGCATTTAAAAAAGCGCAGTCCAATAATCCAAACTTAAAATATATTCGCGGCATTGGAAGTAGTTCGGCCGGACTTTTTGGAGCGGGCTTTGACACATCTTACACAGCAAAGGTGAATATGAAAATTGGAACGCTGTCACTGACCAACCATATCATCGACGCCAAAAGAGATAAAGGAAATGTAGGCAGTGCTTTCTTTAAAGATTATGTTATTACTATGGATTGGAGTCACAGTAAAATGTATTTCGTTCCGCAGGAAGTGAAGAATGCTCCATGGGAAACCTTTGGTTTTTCTCTCGGTAAGAAGAACAAAGGTTTGGCAGTTACCTTTCTTTATGATAACTCTCCTGCAACAAGGGCGGGCCTTGTGCGTGGCGATGAGATCATTTCAATAAACGGAAAGAATTACAATGATATGAGCCCTGAAGACTATTGTGAGACCATTGCAAAAACCCCGGCCTGGAAAAAAGAGAAAACGATCGAGCTTAACTACAAAACTGCAGATGGATCTTTAAAAACAGTGAAATTGGAAAAGCAGGCGATGCTGGAATAAGTTACATATCTCTCGCATGCGATCAATTGAAGCGATATATTCCTAATTTTACAAAAATTACGCATGAAAAGGTTATTAATTATTCTGTTATCGATCGGCTCCATGAGCTATTTTGCGCAAACATCCTGCTGCAGCAAACCCGGCACTGATGCAACCTTTGCCATGCTCACGCAGGATAAGAAATTCGTGGCTTCGCATTTAGAGCCTCTTCCCTTTACCCTGGAAAACCCATTGGGAAAAGACATCACCTTTAAGACCACCGATGGCAGCGAAGGTTATGGATACGAGATAAAGGCCGTAAAATTTACGAGGAACTATCTTTTTGTTTTTCACGAATGGTGGGGACTCAACGATCACATCAAACAGGAAGCGGAAAAATACTACAAGACATTAGGGAACGTAAATGTGATCGCTATCGACATCTATGACAGGCGGATCGCCACGACGCGCGACAGTGCTGCGAAATATGCCGCTTCTTTGACCGCCGCGCGCGGTGAAGCCATCATTAAAGGCGCGCTCAATTACGCGGGTGAAAAAGTCAACATAGCAACGATAGGCTGGTGCCTGGGCGGTGGCTACAGCATGAAAGCGAGCCTGCTGGCGGGAACATCTGCCCGCGGTTGCGTGATGTATTACGGCACCCCGGAAGACGATGTAGAAAAACTGCGCGACCTTTTCGGACCTGTACTTTTCATCTGGCCCAAACAGGATAAGTGGATCAATAAGGAGATGGTCACCAAACTGCAGGCCAATATGGCCAATGCCAAAAAAGACCTGAAAGTGATCGCTTACGATGCCGACCATGCCTTTGCCAATCCCAGCAATCCCAAATACAATAAGGAATTTGCTGAGGATGCGTTTAAAAACTCCATTTCCTTTCTCAAAAAACGGTTGAAGTGATCAGATCACCATTTCGCCTGGCAGTACGCTTTTTTTTGGCTTCTTATCATAAATTTTTCTCGGCGGTTCTAGTGGAGCTACCATTTCGTTGAGCATCTTATAATGCCACTCAAAGGGTCGGCTCCAGTCAAACTTCTTAAAAATATCCGGTTCGCTAAAGGATGGCCGCATAGGAAACTTCCAGGTGCTATCGATTTCCCGCAGGTTGCCTGAGCTGAAGTAGTAGGTAGAATCGTATTGCAGTATACGGCCATCGGGAGATCGCTTTTTATTGACCTTTACCCTTACTTCGGGCATGTTCTTTAATGTCGTATGATTCTGGCTGTAGGAGGAGAACCCTGTGCCACCCACTAACAGCATGCCCAGTAGAAACCACGACATGTTGAAACGGTTTTTCATGGTGGATTGGTATTAATTTAATATTCCTTAAAATATTGCATCACCCCAAATGTGGCTATTACGCCCATAGCTATCACTTCGAAAAGAACCCCCAGGCACACAGAAAAAAGAGTAATAGAATGCCCATAAGCCAGGCGCTCCTTTAAATGTTCAAAAGCGGCAGGATCATGACTTAAATAGATGAATATATAAGTTGAAAAAAGAACAGACGATAATATTGTGATCACAAGTCCGCATACAATCCCTTGAAAGTATGTCATAGATTGATTCGTTCCGGCAGACCTTATGCGCATCATTCCAATAAAAATGCCAATCAATAATAGTATCAAATAGAGTACTGCCATTTCACCCAGCTCGGCCACGCCCTTGTAGTTCTCGATACTTAAAAATGTAAGTATTAAAAGGATACTTGTTATTGCACCTTGTGTGATGCATACCCAAAAAGGGCTGTTTAGGGTATCGGTTCTGTCCAGGCTTCCATTTATAAAGAACCGCTTATTTCTGAAAAGATCGAATGTTGCCATGATATTTGATTTTTAAGATTAAACATCATTTTCTATTCAAAATTTGCTAAAATCGCGCCTACAAGCCATATGCCAAATCACCCAAAAAGAAATTTTGACATTCTTACAATTTCATAAAATGTCAGAAAAAATGAAATTTTTTCAGTTTTTAAGGTCTTTAAGGGCTTGAATCCATATCCCCGGAGGGAAAAATTGGTATTTTTACCCCCTCTATGCAGGACCTTTACATTTACAACACGCTTAGCCGCAAAAAAGAACTTTTTAAGCCTCTGAATGGCGATCATGTGGGCATGTATGTTTGCGGTCCGACCCTTTACAGCGATGTGCATATCGGTAACTGCCGTACCTTTACTTCTTTCGATATCATGTACCGCTACCTCCTGCATTTAGGGTACAAAGTGCGTTATGTGCGTAACATCACGGATGTTGGACACATGGAGGATGAAGTAGCAGAAACCGGCGAAGACCGCATTGGCAAACAAGCACGCCTAAAGAAATTGGAGCCCATGGAGATCGTGCAGCGCTACTCCTTTGGCTTCCGTGAGGTAATGGGTTTGCTTAATTTAATGCCTCCATCTATCGAACCAACCGCTTCCGGACATATTCCCGAGCAAATAGAAATGACACAGAAGATCATTGAGCAGGGTTACGCTTATGTAGAAGATGGCAGTGTTTATTTTGACGTGGAGAAATTCGCGAAGAAACATAATTACGGGGTTCTTTCGGGAAGAAGTCTGGATGATCAACTGAACAACACACGCGAGCTCGACGGACAACAGGAGAAAAAAGGAAGGCTGGATTTCGCGCTTTGGAAAAAAGCCAAGCCCGAACATATCATGCGCTGGAACTCGCCCTGGGGAGTAGGTTTTCCGGGCTGGCACATTGAGTGTTCGGCTATGAGTCAGAAATATTTAGGAGAAACATTTGATATACACGGCGGCGGCATGGATCTTATTCCCACGCACCATACCAACGAAGTTGCGCAAAGTGTAGGTTGCTGCGGAAATGCTCCCGTGAAATATTGGGTGCATACAAATATGCTAACCCTTAACGGACAAAAAATGTCGCGCTCTTTAGGAAATGTGTTCTTACCTGTTGAATTATTTACAGGGATGAAATTAGCAGCGGATTCGCCAAGCGCCACGCCCTCTCAAGCTAAACTGGAAGGAAAGCATCCATTGTTTGATAAGGCTTATTCGCCCATGTGCGTTCGTTTCTTCATGATGCAAACACATTACTCAAGTACTTTGGATTTTTCCAACGAGGCTTTGCAGGCTTCCGAGAAAGGATTTAATCGTTTGATGGAAAGTTATTCTACATTGGAGAAATTAACTGCCTCGGCAAACTCTACCGTTGACATCAAAAAGATAGAAGACGATTGCTACACGGCTATGGGCGATGATTTCAATACACCCATTTTACTCTCTCATTTGTTCGAATGTGCCCGCATCATCAATTCGGCCAACGATAAAAAAGAAAGCGTAACGCAAGCGGATATCGACCTGCTGAAAAAGATCTATAAGAACTTTATCATTGATGTACTTGGATTGAAACGTGAGGGCGAAAGCGGCAAAAGTGCCGAAGCATTGGATAACGTAATGCAATTGGTACTTGATATCCGTAAAAAATCGAAAGAAAATAAGGATTACGCTACATCCGACCTGATTCGTGATCAATTGATAAAAAGCGGCATACAAGTGAAGGACGGAAAGGACGGAAGCTCCTGGAGCATAAGCTGATCAACATGAAAAGAATTTACTGCCTGCTTATTTCATTTACCCTTGTTCTCTATTCGTGTAATCCCGAAGGAGATGGTCAAACCATAGATGCAAAGCCTCAGCCCGTCGTACCAACCAAGCCGCATGTTCCCGCTCCTGAATTTAATGCCGACTCTGCTTTTTCATTCGTAAAAGCACAGGCCGATATGGGTCCGCGTACTCCCGGAAGTAAAGCGCATGAAGTGGCCGCGAATTATTTCGAGAAAAAATTAAAACAGTACGGAGCTGAAGTGACCGTTCAAAAATTCAACGCCATCACTTTCGATAAAAAGAACTGGCCTTCAAAAAATATCATAGCCGCTTTCAATCCGGAGGCTGTAAATCGAATTTTACTCTGCGCACATTGGGATTCACGTCCTTTCTGCGACCGCGATACAAACAAAGCAAATCAAAAAAAGGCCTGCCCCGGTATAAATGACGGCGCCAGCGGAGTTGGGGTGCTTTTGGAAATTGCACGCCTGGTCTCAAACCAAAAACCCAAGCTCGGTATCGATATCATCCTTTTCGATATGGAAGATTACGGCGCGGGTCAAACGGGATTGGCCGATGAGAATATTGAAGACGATTGGGGGCTTGGTTCTCAATACTGGAGTAAAAATCCCCACAAGCCGGGTTACGTGGCCAAATTCGGCATTTTGCTCGATATGGTAGGCGCCAAGGGAACCATTTTCCCCATGGAAGGAGCTTCAACCTATTTCGCGGGACAGATCCAAAGCAAGATATGGGCTGCGGGACAAAACATCGGTTACGCCAATTATTTTTCCAATCGCTCGGTGGGCGAGGTAACGGATGATCATTTGTACATTAACAAATGGGCTAACATTCCCTGCGTTGACATCATTGGGTACACGGAGGATGGCAGAACTTTCTTTCCGCAACACCACACGTTGGGAGACAATTTAGAAGTGATAGATAAAAACACCCTGAAAGCAGTCGGACAAACCGTACTGGAGGTAATTTATAACGAAGATTAGATGAAGAAGTCGGCCTCACTCATAAAATACCTGGCTCTGTTGGCTGTGCTGATGGCTACAGTAAGCAACATGCTCTATAAAATTCCCGACAACACCAATACCCTCATTTTACTGCTGGCTTTTGCGGGGGTATATATTTTTTTCTCCATCACCGAATTCCTGAACACGCTGGCCAAAAGTCAATTGCCCTACGATCGCTTTTTTTACCTGCCTTACAGCGTGGTGGCACACAAAGCCATCAAGCTGGGAGCCTTTGTTATTACCGCGGTTATCCTTTTACTTTCGGAAACGAACCTGGTCTACCTTGGTTCATTGGTGCTTATCATTTTACTATCCGATCTCCTTGTGTTTGCGCTTCGCCTGAGTAAAAAAGTGTATTACATAAGTCTTTTTGCCAATTACATTTTGTACGCGTTGGAAGAGGAATCCAAAGTTTTTGCTTCCCAGATCACTGAGGTAGAGTTTCGCTACGAGATCTTTTACCTGAAGACCAAGGATAATAAAGCCTATCCCATTGAATTGGGGCGTTTGCCCAAAGCCGACCGTGCCGTATTTACCGAGAAACTGGTGCTGTGGGTGGTTTGCAACAAATTGAATTTCACTCCCGCAGCGAAAGAGAAACTGGCGGACATCATTTCTGAAGCGCTTTGAGAACCCAATTCATTTTACCCTTCCTGTTTTGTTTGACCGCTCTGTTTGGACAACAAACTTGTTTCGACGCTTCCGATAAATACCGCAAACAGTATTTGGATCGCGATGGCATCGCGTTCGACAGCCTTATGATCTACATGAAAAAGAGCTATGACATGGTTTTGGGCTGTCAAATTCCCAATGATCCCTTCACGAACATAAAAGATCAAACGCTTTCATTGAAAAAATACAAAGGAAAAGTGGTTGTGATCAATTTCTGGTCGATCTATTGTCCGCCCTGTATCAATGAGATCCCATCGTTTCACGCGCTGCAGGAAAAGTATGGAAAGAAACTCCGGGTGCTGGCATTTACCTTAGATCAGAAAACAGACCTGCTTGAGTTCTTCAAAAAACACGCGTTCAACGCCGAGATCATGCCGGACGCCCGTTCCTTTGTCGGCAAATATGCTTTGGGCAGTGGTTATCCTTTTACCCTCCTGGTTGATCCGGCCGGCAAGATCATCCATTATATAAGTGGCGGCAAAACCGCGCCTGAGAACCAGATGGATGTGTTCAACGAATTGGTGCCGCTGATAGATAAAGCCCTTAAGAAAAGATAAGGAATTCCTGCCTCGACAGCTGGCGGTGAAGCGAAACAATTTGTACCTTTAAATCGTGGAAATAGTTTATTTGATATTGGGAATTGTGATCGGTTCGATCATTGGCCTGTTGGCAACCCGTGGACGGAAACCAAAGAGTGAGCTCGATACAAGCAATTTCGAGAAGAAGATAACCGCCCTGGAAACAGAAGCCTCCTTTCTGAAAAATGAAAAAGAAGAGCAGAAGAAAGATCTCGAAAAGCAAAAGGAAGACCTGCACCGTGAATTAATTTCCGAACGCGAAAAACTAAGCGCAGCCACCACCCGCCTGGCAAAAGCGGAAGAAGCCTTCAAGAACCAGGATGAGAAACTTAGAATACAGAAAACCGAGCTTGAAGAATTGCAAAAGCGACTCACTACCGAATTCAAGAACATCGCCAATGAAATTCTCGAAGAGAAATCCAAAAAATTCACCGAGCAGAACAAAACGAATATGGATTCTATCCTCAATCCGCTTAAGACCAAGATCGAGGATTTTGAAAAGAAGGTGGAAAGCACTTATAAAGCTGAATCTACCGAACGTATTACTCTAAAGGCTGAGATCAAACAATTGGTCGAGCTCAACAAACAGGTGAGTGATGAAGCCAATAATCTCACCCGGGCACTGAAAGGTGATAACAAAGCGCAGGGAAATTGGGGGGAAGTGATCCTGGAGAAAATATTAGAGCGTAGCGGCCTCAGCAAAGAACGAGGTGAATACAAAACGCAAGAAACATTAGAGAATGTCAATGGAGAAGTGATCAGACCTGATGCCGTTATTTTCCTGCCGGATAACAAACACATCGTTGTCGACTCTAAAGTTTCGCTTGTGGCTTACCAAAGTTTTGTCGCTTCGGATACGGATGCGGATCGTCAACTCTTCTTAAAAGAACATATTAAGTCGTTAAAGAATCATGTTACCCTATTGAGTGATAAATTGTACTCAAGCTCCCATGCGCTGAACACTCCTGACTTCGTTCTGATGTTCCTCCCTATTGAATCTTCTTTTGGTGTTGCCGTGCAGGCCGACCAGGAGATCTTCTCCTATGCGTGGGACAGGAAGATCGTGGTGGTCTCTCCTTCCACTTTGCTTGCAACACTTCGAACTATAGCGGCCATCTGGAAACAGGAATTGCAAACCAAGAACGCAATGGAGATCGCAAGGCAGAGCGGCGCTTTATACGATAAGTTCGTGGCCTTTGTAGAAGACCTGGACAATATCGGCAAACGCATTGAAAGCACGCAGAAAGCGTATAGCGATGCCCGTAATAAACTGGAAGAAGGCAAAGGCAACCTGATAGCGCGCGCAGAAAAGATAAAAGACCTTGGCGCCAAAGTGAGCAAATCACTTCCGGAAAATCTTATCGACAAAGAAAACACCCAGCTCAACATCAATGAGTAAGTATTTAGTTCCTTTGCTGGCTTTACTTATTGGAATTAGTTCCTGCAATACTCCCAAAGGAACAGAAAGGCGCAAAAATCGCGAAAGGAGCTATAACAAACCCTACCACAAAGAGGATAATGAGCTTAGCTTGAATATGTTCTTGTATCACAAGGACAATACCATCTCGCAGATCTTCTATCGCATCGATAACAGTCAGCTCATTTACAAAAAACCTGATTCAGCCTCCTATTTTTCGGCGCGGCTTGATTTCTATTATCAATTTCTTCCGTACGCCGGCTCCGCTCAAATTCTGGATTCGGGAACTGTTCATATTGAAGATAAGACTGCCACTGCAGGCGCGGCCCGCACATTGATCGGGTATATTCCCGTAAAAGCGCCGGCCAATCAAAAATCCTACCTCGAAATTTTTGTTCGTGATTTCTATAGTAAAAAATCACACAAACATTTTATAGCTTGTGATAAAGAAAGTTCTTTCTCGCAGCAGAACTTTTTTTTTGAAGATGCCGATAAGAACACTGCGTTCAGTAACAAGATCGTTAAAGGCAGCACTGTTTCCATAAAAAATGAACGTGTTGGTTTTGCCAATGCCAAAGTGGAGTATTACGCCAATGATTATACCCTGCCACCGCCGCCATTCAGCGATAGGCAGATCACTCTATATCCTTCCATTCCCGATTCAAGTTTTACGATCGCTTCCGGGGATAATCATTCCTTTAATTTAAAGGTGGCCCGGCAAGGGATCTATTATATCCGCCTTGATTCTGTCACACAAGGCGGCTGTATGATCCTGGGTGTAGAACAAAATTTCCCTAAAGTGCAATCACACGCGCAAATGATCGCGGCCTCGCGTTTTATCATGAACAAAGAAGAATATCAAAAACTTATTTCGGCCACAGATAAACAAGCGGCCATAGAAGCCTTTTGGCTGAGTCTAGCCGGAAGTGAAGAAAGAGCCAAGGAGCTCATTAAACGGTATTATAACCGCGTGCAGGACGCCAATTCATATTTCACTTCCCACATTGAGGGCTGGAAGACCGATATGGGCATGATCTACCTGATCTTTGGCACCCCCGCCAAGACCTACAAAACAGAAGGCGTGGAGACATGGGAATACTACATCAATAACGCTCCGCCCCTCACCTATCGATTCGAAAAGATCCGCAATCCTTTCTCCGAGAACTGCTATAAATTGCAGCGCAGCATCAATTACAAAGATCCCTGGACCATAGCCGTGAGCTACTGGCGCGAGGGAAGGGTGTATTTAGAAGACTAAAATTAAATTTGGAGGGTATTTGTATTTTTCCATACATTTGCTGCAACAAAATGAAAAAGCAATTTGTACATACTCATCATCATTACTTACCCGCAAGGTAGGCTGAGATGATTTTGTTTGTGCAAAAGCAATAAAAACATTGAAAAGGCTTACCAAACGGTAGGCCTTTTTTTATTTAGTATATTTAAAAATAGTAGAATATGAAGTTAAAAATAGCCATACAAAAATCCGGTCGCCTGAGCGAGAACTCGCTGAAGCTCCTTAAAGAGTGCGGAATCGAGTTCGATAACGGGCTCAATAAACTGAAAGCCGAAGCCTATAACTTTCCGCTGGAAGTGTTCTTCCTGCGCGATGATGATATTCCCCAATACGTAGAAGACGGCGTGGCCGATATTGGCATCGTTGGAGAGAACGTACTTCTGGAAAAGGACCGCAATGTAAAGACCGTTCAGAAGTTGGGTTTCGGAAAATGCAGGCTATCCATTGCCATTCCAAAAGACAAGAACTACAAAAGTGCCAGGAATCTTAAGGGATTGCGCATTGCCACTTCTTATGCCACTATCCTTTCGGCATACCTCAAAAAGAAGAAAATTAAGGCAGAGATCCACGAGATCAGCGGCTCTGTTGAAATCGCGCCCGGAATTGGTTTGGCTGACGCCATTTGCGACCTGGTAAGTTCGGGAAGTACACTTTTTACCAACGGACTTAAAGAAGTAGAAGTTATACTTAAGTCGCAGGCGGTCTTGGTGGCAAATAAAGAGCTTAGCAAAGAGAAGAAACAGATACTGGAGAAATTATTGTTTCGGATGAACGCTTTGCGGGCAGCTAAAAGCAATAAATACATTTTGCTGAATGCACCGAACAATAAGCTAAAGGCGATCTGTGCTATTTTGCCCGGCATGAAAAGTCCCACCATTTTACCTTTGGTTGAAAAAGGATGGAGCTCAGTACACAGCGTTGTGCAGGAAGACGAATTCTGGGAAATTATTGAAAAGCTAAAAGCCAATGGCGCGCAGGGAATCTTAGTTGTACCTATTGAAAAAATGATCCTCTGATGCAAACGATCAAGTATCCAAATAAAGAAACCTGGAAGGAGCTCTTGAAGCGGCCTGTCATTGATAATTCCTCGCTCGAGGCAACTGTGGCTGCTGTTTTGCAGGATGTGAAACAGAACGGTGATACTGCTGTGAGAAATTATACCGAACGCTTTGATAAAGCAATCCTTCAGGAATTTACTGCATGCAAAGAGGAATTCGTTGAGGCAAATAAAAGTGTCAGCAAAGAATTAAAAACGGCTATCAAACAAGCGGCCGCTAACATTAAGAAATTTCACAGCGCCCAGCAGGAAAAAAGCAAGGTGATAGAAACTGTAAAAGGAGTAAAATGCTGGAGGAGATCCGTCGCTATTGAGAAAGTAGGTCTTTACATTCCCGGAGGAAACGCACCTTTATTCTCTACCATTTTAATGCTTGGAATTCCCGCTAAACTTGCCGGGAGTAAAGAAATTATCTTGTGCACTCCGCCCGATACACAAGGAAAAGTGAATCCTGCTATTTTGTTTACAGCACAATTGGTAGGGATCAGGAAAGTATTTAAAATTGGAGGCGTACAGGCGATCGGCGCCATGGCTTATGGAACAGAAACCGTTCCGACAGTCTATAAAATATTCGGTCCGGGCAACCAGTACGTAACTTGTGCCAAACAATTGGTGAATAAAGAAGGAATTGCAATTGACATGCCTGCCGGTCCATCCGAGCTTTGCGTTTGGGCCGATATAAGCTGTATTCCCGCTTTTGTGGCCGCCGATCTGCTGTCGCAGGCCGAGCACGGAGCCGATTCGCAGGTAATATTGGTTTCTGCTGAGGAAAAAGTGCTCGAAGCGGTAAAATTGGAAGTCGAAAAGCAAGTAAATGCGCTTCCGCGGAAAGAAATTGCTTTCAAAGCATTGGCAAATAGTAAAGCTATCCTTATTAAGAATACAAAGGAAGCCCTTGATCTAATAAACGAATACGCGCCCGAGCACTTGATCATCAGCTGTAAGAATGATGAAGCTCTGGCAAATAAGATCATCAATGCGGGTTCCATATTTTTGGGCAATTACTCTCCGGAAAGCGCGGGAGATTACGCCAGCGGCACAAATCACACTTTGCCAACAAACGGCTATGCGAAAGCTTATAGTGGCGTGTCTTTGGACAGTTTCGTGAAAAAAATTACCTTTCAGAAACTTTCTAAAACGGGAATTAAGAATATCGGCAAAACAATAGAAAGAATGGCAGAAGCGGAAGGTTTAAGTGCACACAAGAACGCGGTCACACTTAGAATACAATGAATAAAGAATTTGACATAGATACGATACTCAGGCATAATATTAAAAACCTTACGCCTTACTCCTCCGCGCGCGATGAGCACAAAGGAAAGGAAGGAATCTTCCTCGACGCCAATGAAAATTCCTTCGGTTCTCCGCTGAATGAGAATTACAACCGCTACCCGGACCCAATGCAATTGGAGTTAAAGGAAAAGATCAGCCAAATAAAAGGTCTTCCGGTTGAAAACATTTTTCTCGGCAACGGAAGCGACGAAGCCATCGATATTTTGTTCCGCGCTTTTTGCAGGCCCGCTATTGACAATGTTATAATTTGTCCGCCCACCTACGGTATGTACGAAGTTTCCGCCAACATCAATGATGTGGAGGTACGCAAAGTGAATTTGCTGCCGGAAACCTTCCAACTCGATGTGGATGGCGTATTGAGGATGATCAATATGAACACGCGCATGTTCTTTGTTTGTTGCCCGAACAACCCAACAGGCAACGGCGTGAAATGGGCGGATATCAAAACTATCCTGGAGACTTTCAATGGTATTGTGGTTGTAGATGAGGCCTACATCAATTTTGCGGGCTATCGCAGCCTCATTCCTGAATTATTGAACTATCCCAACCTCGTTATTCTGCAAACGCTTTCGAAAGCCTGGGGAATGGCCGGGCTGCGCGTGGGAATGGCCTTCGCCTCGCAACAGATCATTGATGTGTTCAACAAGATAAAGCCACCTTACAATATCAACTCCGTTTCACAACAAATAGCGCTCGAAGCACTTGATAATATCGGGCAAGTGAATGAATGGATCAAAACAATTGTTGCGGAAAGAGGAAAACTGGTGAGCGCCCTTGAAAAATTCAGTTTCGTGAAAAAGGTTTATCCGAGTGAAGCTAATTTTCTACTCGTTAAAACCCAAGATCCCAAAAAACTCTATAATTACCTGGTAGAAGAACAAATTGTGGTGCGCGACCGGTCGGGAGTTAGTCTTTGTGAAGGCTGTTTACGCATTACGGTTGGAACCGAAAAGGAGAATGAAAAATTACTGAACGTATTAAATAGTTACTCATGAAAAAAGTTTTATTCATAGACCGCGATGGAACGATCATCTGGGAGCCGCCCAATACGTTCCAGATCGACAGCATTGAGAAATTGAAATTCATTCCCGGTGTGTTTACCTGGCTGGGGAAGATAGCGCGCGAGTTGGATTATGAACTGGTGATGGTGAGCAACCAGGACGGACTGGGAAAACCTGCTTACCCGCAAAGCATGTTTGATTCCTTACAACGCCTCATTATGGACACGCTGGAAGGAGAAGGAATAAAATTTTCTAATGTACACATCGACACCAGTTTTGCCGAGGAGAAAAAACCTACCCGCAAACCTGGAACAGGAATGCTTACACAATACTTTTCTGAAAAATATGATCTTAAGAACTCATTTGTCATTGGAGATCGTTTAACGGACGTTGAATTGGCGGAGAATTTAGGTGCAAAAGCCATTTTTCTTAAGAACTATGATAATATTGCCGGTTGGGAAAAGAAAATTGCTTTGGTAGCGGAGAATTGGGAGCAGATCTACAATTTTTTAAAAGCTCCGGAAAGAAAAGTAAAACACGAGCGTAAGACCAAGGAAACTGATATTTCTATTGAGTTAAATCTTGACGGAAATGGAAAGTCAACTATATCTACAGGTCTTGGCTTCTACGATCATATGCTGGAACAAATTGCGAAGCACGGAAATATCGATCTGAACATTTCCTGCAAAGGCGATCTGCACATTGACGAGCACCACACGATCGAAGATGTAGGAATTGCTCTAGGTGAATCATTCTCAAAAGCATTAGGCGACAAACGAGGCATTGAGCGCTATGGCTTTTCCTTGCCAATGGATGATTGTCTGGCGCAGGTAGCTTTGGATTTCGGAGGGAGGAATTGGATAGAATGGGCAGCTGAATTTAAAAGAGAGAAGATAGGAGAAATGCCCACTGAGATGTTCTTTCATTTTTTCAAATCGTTTAGTGACGCGGCAAAATGCAACCTGAATATAAGGGCGGAAGGAGAGAATGAACACCACAAGATCGAATCCATTTTCAAAGCATTCGCGAAGTGCATTAAGATGGCGGTAAAACGGGATATCAATAATATGAGTTTGCCCAGCACGAAAGGTATTCTATGAAAGTTGTAATAATTAATTACCATGCCGGAAATATCCGCTCAGTTACCTTCGCGCTGCAACGTATAGGCATAGAGCCCATATTGAGTGATGATACAGATGAAATACGATCGGCAAACAAAATCATCTTTCCCGGGGTTGGAGAGGCCAGCAGTGCCATGAAATACCTGAAAGAAAAGAATCTCGACGCCGTCATAAAGAATTTGAAACAACCTGTGCTAGGAATATGCCTCGGCATGCAGTTATTATGTAAGTATTCGGAAGAAGGAAACACCGATTGCCTCGGTATCTTTGACGTTGGCGTCAAACACTTTATTTCTCCGGGCGAGCCTTCAAAAAGTAAAAGCGGAGATATTAAAGTCCCGCAGATCGGGTGGAATAGGATATACGATCTCAAGTCACCTTTATTTAAGGGAATAAAAGAGAATGAATACATGTATTTTGTGCACGGCTACTACGTCGAGAAAAATCCAAACAGTATAGCAACTGCCAATTACATATTAGAATACAGTTGCGCTCTGCAAAAAGATAATTTTTACGCGGCGCAGTTTCACCCCGAGAAATCGGCTAAGGCGGGAGAACAGCTATTAAAGAACTTTTTTGAATTATAGATATGGAGATCATTCCGGCAATAGACATCATAGACGGTAAGTGCGTGCGACTGACCCAGGGGGATTATGCGCAGAAGAAAGTGTATAACGAGAATCCGTTGGAAGTTGCTAAACAATTTGAAGACGCGGGTATAAAGCGTTTGCACCTGGTTGACCTTGATGGGGCGCAAAGCGGCAAGGTCATTAACCTGCCTGTTTTAGAAAGAATTGCCTCGGGTACAAACCTGGTTATAGATTTTGGTGGTGGAATTAAGACTGAAGCAACACTGATCTCCGTATTCAATGCCGGCGCCAATTTTGCCACCACGGGAAGCATTGCAGCAAAAGAGCCCGAAACCTTTTATAGTTGGGTGCAAAAATACGGAGCAGGCAAGTTTTTATTGGGGGCGGATGTAAGGAACGAGAAACTGGCGGTGAATGGGTGGCTTGAAGAAACAGATATTTCGGTCTTCGATTTCATTGAAAAGAATATAGAGCAGGGAGTTAAGAATATTTTTTGCACCGATATTTCCAAGGATGGACTACTGGCCGGTCCCGCAATAGATCTTTACAAAAAGATCATTGAGAAAAATCCGGAAGTTAATTTAATTGCCAGCGGGGGCGTTTCTTCTATGAAAGACCTTGAAATTTTAAAAAATAACGGCTGTTATGGGGCCATTGTCGGTAAGGCTATCTATGAAGGAAAGATCACTTTACAGGAATTAAAAGTTTTTATAGATGCTAACTAAGCGTATCATACCCTGTCTCGATATTAAAGACGGAAGAACCGTCAAGGGTGTTCACTTTGAACATTTACGCGATGCAGGCGATCCTGTTGAACTTGCCATTCATTACAACGAAGCGGGCGCGGATGAGCTCGTGTTCCTGGATATCAGCGCTACGGAAGAAAAAAGAAAAACGCTTTCACAATTGGTGAATAAGATCGCTTCGCACATCAATATTCCATTTACTGTGGGCGGAGGCATTCGATCTATTGAAGATGTGGAAATGCTGCTGGATTCAGGCGCAGATAAAATATCCGTGAACACAGCCGCGTTTAAACACCCTGAGCTGATCGGCCAGTTGGCTTCGCGTTTTGGTAGTCAATGCGTAGTGCTTGCCATCGATACGCAATTTGACATTAAAGGAAATTTTGAGAAGGGAAGCGATTGGCTCGTACACCTGAATGGGGGAAAAATGCGCACAACCCGGCGCGCTATCGACTGGGCAAAAGAAGGCGTTGAACGCGGCGCGGGAGAGATTCTGCTGACCTCTATGGATAATGATGGGGCAAAGAACGGTTTTGCGCTCCATATCACGAAAGCTATTTCAGAAGCGGTAAGCGTACCTGTGATAGCCAGTGGCGGAGCAGGTAAAATGCAGGATTTTAAAATGGTTTTTACAGAGGGAAAAGCGGATGCAGCTTTGGCGGCCAGCGTATTTCACTTCAAGGAAATAGAGATCGCCGATCTTAAGCAATACTTAAAAAAAGAAAACGTTGAAATAAGAATTTAAATGAAAATAGAATATAGTAAATACAAAGACGGGCTTGTTCCCGCCATCATCCAGGACGCGCGCACCAACAAAGTGCTTATGCTCGGTTTTATGAACGCGGAATCATTGGAGAAAACACAAAAAGAAAAGCGCGTTACTTTTTTCAGTCGCAGCAAGAGCCGTTTGTGGACCAAAGGAGAAGAGAGCGGAAATTTTTTGAATGTGAAAGAAATTTTAGCCGACTGCGATAATGACACCCTGCTGATCAAAGCTTTGCCGGACGGCCCTGTTTGCCACACCGGCACGGATACCTGTTTCAATGAAAAGAATAGCGGTGATTTTTTAAAGAAACTGGAGCGTATCATTGCCGAAAGAAAAGACAATCCTTCTGAAAAGTCGTACACGTCTCAATTATTCACTAAGGGAATAAACAAGGTAGCTCAGAAAGTTGGGGAAGAAGCAACAGAACTTGTGATAGAGGCAAAGGACGACAACAAAGATCTTTTCCTGGGCGAGGCGGCCGACCTGCTGTTTCATTATTTAATATTGCTGAAGGCCAAAGACTTTAGCCTGGATGATGTTATTGCGGTGCTTGAAAAAAGGCATTCTAAATAATTCGTCTATCTTTATCTAAAACACAGTATTATGAAAAAACTATTCTTTACTGCCATTCTGATCTGTTTCACTTTAAAATTCTCGGCACAGAACAATGTACGCATGACCTCGTTCTACGATTGGAACGATAAAAAAGCCTATTACCTGGTTTGGGATAGTAAGACCGGGAAATCTGTACAATATTACTGGAACAGTAGCTCCACCAAATGGGATTCGTTCGAAATAAACCTACCCGCTACTCCCCTACCCGGCGTAAAAGGCAACGTAATGATGGATGTTTTTTATGATGATAAGGACAAAAAAGCCTATTACCTCGTCTGGGACACCAAAGGCGGGAAATCCATCCAGTATTACTGGAACAGTACCAGCACCAAATGGGATTCCTTTGAGATCAACCTCCCGGAAACTCCCTTGACCGGCGCTACCGGGGATATTGGGATGAAAATGTATTACGATTCGAACGACAATAAAGCCTATTATCTTGTATGGGATTGTAATACAGGCAAATCCATGCAATACTATTGGAACAGTAATACCACCAAGTGGGATTCGTTCGAGATCAACCTACCCGCCAGTCCTTTAGCCAAATAAATTTTACGCACATTTCCTTGTATTTTACCCTAATTTGCTATCTTGTGGCTTCGTCACAATTTTGCAACTATGATCAAAAAAATTCTTGTAGCGAGTGCATTCTTTTTGGTGCATTTGTCAGTTTTTGCCCAAACCGATACGGTAAAAGTAAAGATGGCCGACGAGCAGGAGGCCGAGAAAGTTTACAATTCGGGCTTACAGTATTTTAAGGACAAGAACTATGGCGCTGCCCTGGAAGCGTTTACAAAGACCATTGGCCTGAAGCCCGATTTTGAAAAAGCCTTTTACAACAGGGCGCTCACCTTTATTGAAATGAACAAACCGCAGGAAGCACTGGCCGATCTTGACCGTACTATTTCATTGAGAGATTCGGCGGATTACGCTTACGTGCAAAGAGCCATGCTGGTCATGAAATCCGGCAAAAATACGGAAGCTGAAAAAGACCTGGCTAAGGCCATCAGCGTGAACCCAAAGAACGGCGAAGCCTATTATTACCAGGGCGTGGTAAAAATGGAAGCCGGTGATTATAAGGGCGCTGTAGATCTTTACTCTAAAGCCATCAGCAACAAATCGGATTTTTATTTTGCATACAACGATCGCGGCAGTGCAAAAAAAATGTTGAATGACCTGGATGGCAGTATAAGTGATTATACCGAAGCGGCCATGCTTTCGCCCAACTCAGCTTTCATCTATAACAACATGGGAAGCGCGCTACGCGAGAAAAAATTATATGACAAGGCGATCGAGAATTACAACAAGGCCATTCAGCTAAAGTCTGATTATTATATCGCCTACAACAACCGCGGTCTTGCCAAATTAGAAAAGAACGACCTTGATGGCGCTATGGCTGATTTTACCAAAGCTTCGGAGCTCAAAAGTGATTATGTCTATGCTTATAGCAATCGTTCCTCGGTACACTATAAGAAAAAAAATTACCAGGCCGCCGTTAACGATTGCAACAAGGCCATTCAGCAGAATGATAAATACGGCGAAGCTTACCTCAACCGCGGTATCTCCAAAGAGATGATGAAAGATTTTAAAGGCGCCTGCGAAGATTTTAAAAAAGCCGCCTCTTTAGGTATCGAGCGCGCCAAAGGCTATTTTGATGTTTGCGAATAATCCATTTTAATGATCAGTCCTATGAAATCGAAGATTCACACATTCATTAACGTAAAAAGCTCTATGTGTAAAAAAATATTTTTGACGCTCTTCTCGCTCTGCTTCGCCCTGGGTTTCTCCCAGAAGAACGTGGAATTTGAAAAAGATAATTTCCCCGACAAAAAGGACGAGTTCAAAGAAGCCCGCAAGAACTTCAAAGAAGGAAAAGAGATCTTTGAAAAAGGGATGGAAGAGTACCTGGCTGTCCTTAACCAATACGTAACCGAAATGAACATGCTTCCCTGCAGTCGCCGCGAATACGTGCGCGCGGGCGAAGCAAATTTCGAAGCTGCCTTACCTTTCCTGGAGAAAGCCCAGGCTTTCAATCCGAATAACGCGCTGCTTAACTG
Organism: uncultured Flavobacteriaceae bacterium; assembly: GCA_964387075.1. Classification (GTDB taxonomy): domain Bacteria; phylum Bacteroidota; class Bacteroidia; order B-17B0; family Aurantibacillaceae; genus PALSA-968. The sequence continues at coordinate 450,094 of CAYLVB010000003.1, read as the reverse complement.
GATGATCGGTTTCACCAAATTCCATTTACGTCCGCAGGACGATGGCTGCACAAAATACCTGGAAAAAGCCATGGAGCTGAATCCCTTGGCCGAGATACAGGGACAAGAGCCTTATATCCTGGCCTGGTGCTACCAATTGCATTACCGCTTTGATGACGCATTGAAATATTACAGTCAATATAAAGCCTGGCTTGCCGCTAACAAAGGCGCCCCGCCGCAATTTGAGGACGTTGCCAAAAAAATGGAAGAGTGCATGACCGGGAAGAAATTAATGGCCGCGCCACAACGTGTTTTCATTGACAATATGGGGCCACACATCAATTCGCCTTTTCCTGATTACAGCGCCTACATTTCCACAGATGAAGCCACCCTGATCTTTACTTCACGCCGGAAATATAAAGAAGGGCAGAAAAAAGATGAAGGTGACGCGGGTTATTTCGAAGATCTGTACGTGTGCAACAAGATCAATGGTGAGTGGACCGACGCGAAGAACATGGGGGAACCCATCAACGAGGAGCAATACCACGAAGCTACTGCGGGACTTTCGCCCGATGGTGCCAGTCTTTACATTTACGAGCATCACGGGAAAGGCGGCGGAGATGTTTTTGTGAGCCACCTGCAGGGAACGGCGTGGAGCAAACCTGAGAAACTGAATAAGAACATCAACTCCGATTACCGCGAAACCACCGTTACAGAATCGTTCGATGGGAAAATGCTTTATTTTATTTCCAACAAACCGGGTGGACTTGGTTTTGGAGATATTTACGTAAGCAAGAAAGACGAAAAAGGAAATTGGGGGCCGTCTGTTAATCTTGGGGCGCCCTTGAACAGTAAGTACGCCGAGGAAGGATTATTTATGATCCCTGATGGAAAAACCATGTATTTCAGTTCCAAAGGTTATGGTTCAATGGGCGGTTACGATATTTTTAAGACCGTTTATGAGAACGGAAAATGGGGCGCTCCTGAGAACCTGGGCTATCCTGTCAACAGTCCCGATGATGACGTGTACTTTGCGATCTCGGGTAGCGGGCGCCGCGGTTATTACGCATCCGCAAAGGAAGGCGGTTATGGAGAGAAGGATATTTACGTGATCACTTTCCTGGGCCCTGAAAAACAATTTGCGCTGAACGGAGAGGACAACCTGATCGCCTCGGCGCAGGAAGCCATCAAAGCAAAAGCGGCGGAAGCGGTGGAGATCAAACCTGTTTCGCTTACCATCTTAAAAGGAACCATTACAGATGCCTTCACTAAGAAAACGCTGGAAGCAACTATTGAACTTGTAGACAACGTGAAGAACGAAGTGATCGCTACGTTCAAATCGAACAGCTCAACCGGCAAATATCTTGTTACGCTTCCATCCGGAAAGAACTACGGTATCGCGGTGAAAGCAGAGGGTTACCTTTTTCACTCCGAGAACTTTGATATTCCTTTAGCAAGCGGTTACCAGGAAGTGATCAAGGATGTGGAATTGAAGAATGTTGCTGTTGGAAGTGTGATCGTGCTGCGCAACATTTTCTTTGACTTCGATAAAGCTACCCTGCGCCCTGAAAGTACCAACGAGTTAGAGCGTTTGATCAAATTACTGAACGATCTGCCGACGCTGAAGATCGAGATCTCTTCACACACCGACAGCAAGGGCTCGGATAGTTATAACATGACCTTATCGCAGGCGCGCTCGGAGAGCGTAGTGGGTTATCTTATCGGAAAAGGCATTGCGAAAGATCGCCTGGTTGCCAAAGGTTATGGAGAGACCAAACCAATGGACACCAATGAAACGGATGAAGGCCGCCAGAACAACCGCCGCTCGGAGTTCAAGATCCTGAGCAAATAAACTAAAGGATCTTGTAAATAAAAGACCACTTTTACTTACATATTTCATTGTTTATTAAGCTGATACAAAGCATTTGCAACACCTCCCCATTGCTTAGCATGCCCTTTTTATTACCTTTGACTAAACTCTTCAATCAAATGGATACCGAATTATTAGAAAAACCAAAAGTGCAGGAAAAAGCCGAGCAGCTTAAAAACCTCGTATTACATAACGACGATGTGAACACATTCGACTTTGTGATAGACACTTTGGTTGAAATTTGCGGTCACAATCCATTGCAAGCCGAACAATGCGCGCACATTGTTCACTACAACGGAAAGTGCGGCGTTAAAAAAGGCAGTTACGATGATCTTAAGCCCATGTGCCTGGCACTACTGGACAAAGGGTTGTCGGCCACCATTGATTAGTATGCGGAAACTCATTTCAGGTGTTCTCCTTACCTTCTTTCTATTAGGATGTGTAGAACGCGTACCCATTACCGGGCGCAGGCAGTTGAGCCTGGTACCCGAGAGCGAACTTGTTGGCATGAGTGTTAACGAGTACAATAAATTTTTGAAGGAACATAAGACCATGGATCCGGCTGATCCGCGCGATCAGTTGGTGAAAAAGGTGGGCAACAAGATCAAGGATGCCATTGTGCAGTATATGAAAGAGCACAAGATGGAAAAAAGGATCGAGGGCTACATGTGGGAATTTCATGGCGTAGAGGAAGATGTAGTGAATGCGTGGTGCATGCCCGGCGGAAAAGTGGTTGTGTACAGCGGTTTGTTGCCGGTTACACGCGATGAAGGCGGATTGGCCATAGTAATGGGGCACGAAATAGGCCACGCCATAGCGCGTCACGGAAATGAGCGCATGAGCCAGATGATGGTGGCGCAGGGATTAGGCGCGGGTATTGCAATAGCTATGTCGCAAAAACCGGCCGAGACACGCGACCTTTTTTTACAGGTATATAATGTTGGAGCGGGGCTGAATCTTTTAAGTTACTCGCGCAAGCAGGAGACCGAGGCCGATAAGCTTGGATTGGTGTTTGCCGCCATTGCCGGCTACGATCCGAAGGAAGCCATTGATTTTTGGAAACGCATGGCCGCTCTCAGCAACGGGCAAAAACCACCCGAAATTTTAAGCACCCACCCCAGCGACGAAAGGCGCATCAAGGACATTGAGAAATTCATTCCTGAGGCGATGAAGTATTATAAGGGAGTGCCTGCCACGGTGAAGCAGTAAATTAAGAATACCGTTTTTTCACTTACGAAAGTTTATCCGCCAACAACTGCATCTCGATGGCGGGAGAATATTTCTCATAGGCGATGTTGTAGACGGCCTGCATGATGGGCATATCTACGTTATAGCCTTTGTTTATTTCGTGCACGCATTTAACAGCGTAATAGCCCTCGGCAACCATGTTCATTTCTAACTGCGCCATTTTAACGGAATAGCCTTTGCCCAGCATGGTGCCAAACATTCTGTTTCTACTGAATTGAGAATAAGCCGTTACCAAAAGATCTCCTAAATACGCGCTGGCCTTGATATCACGGTCAATAGGATGTACCGCTTTTACAAAGCGTTCTATTTCCTGGATGGCGTTGCTTACTAGTACAGAAAGAAAATTATCGCCATAGCCCAGTCCGTGGCAAATGCCGCCGGCTATAGCTACCACGTTCTTTAGAACGGCCGAATATTCTGTGCCGTAAATATCATCGCTTACGGTTACTTTCATATAGCGGCAACGAAGCAGTTCGGCGAGCTTTTCGGCTTTGGCAACATCGGTGCAGGCCAGGGTGAGGTAAGAAAGTTTTTCCAGGGCAACCTCTTCGGCGTGACAGGGACCGGTGATAACACCAATATGATCGAGCGGAACGTGAAAGGCTTTGTGGAGATATTCTCCTACAATTAAATTGTATTCGGGAATAATGCCCTTGATGGCGGAGAAAACAATTTTCTTTTTGAAGACCTCCGCGGGCACATCCTTCATCACTTCGTGGCAGAACGCCGAAGGGATGGCAAGCACAATGATATCGGAAGAAGCGATGCAATCTTTCAGATCAGAAAAAAGTTTCAGGTTGCCGGGCGTGAACTCAACGGAACTTAAGTAGCGCGGGTTGCGGTTGTATTTGGCAATGGAGTCGGCATCCTCTTTTTTGCGGATGTACCAATTCACCTCTTTGAGGTTATTGCCCAATAACTTTACGAGGGCGGTGGCCCAGCTTCCGTTACCTATTACTGCTACTTTGGTCATCGGTAATTTTGCCACAAAGGCACTAAGCGACACAAAATTTAATTCGTTAAAACAAGCTGCTCTTCTTTCAAAGGTTGCTCGGCTGTCATTTTTTGGTAAAGGCGTGCAACCGTGATCACGTCTTTCTGGCAATAGTTCTTGATGCGCTCTAAATTCTTCTCTTCGTAATACACGCGCGACACCTGGCTGCCATCGATATCATCTTTTGGAGTAGGAATGCCAAATACTGCGGCTAGCAAATTCAACGAAGTATAGTTCTTGTAATCGCCAAACTTCCACATCTCCATCGTATCGAGGTGCGGGATCTCCCAGGGTTTTTTGCCCTGTAAATTCAAAATGGCGGGCAGACTTATGCCATTAATTAAAAAGCGGCGGCAGAGGAATGGAAAATCAAATTCCTTACCATTATGCGCGCAGAGGCGATTCTCGGGTTCAGAAAAATGTCTCTCAAGCATATCCTTGAACTCTTTCAGAATAAGTTTCTCATCGTCACCGTAAAACGATTTCAAACGAAATTCCTTGCCGTTGAAATAGCCTACACATATGCATATCACCTTCGCAAATTCAGCAAAAATGCCGGCCTTGCTGTATTGCTGCTCGGGCGTAACCTCTTTGCTGTATTGGTATTTAGCGTCCCAGAGTTTTTTGAAGGGCTCGGCCAGCTCTTCATACTTATATACGAGAGGGGCTGTTTCAATATCCAAAAACAAAATGTGGTTGGTATTTGGTGTTTCCATTGCTAGCGGATCATTACTCCCTTTTTATTGAGAAAAGGAATGGTTACAAAATTATTTTCGTTTATACTTTCGGGCAAGAATACAAATTTTTTGTCGTAAATGGTCTTGTTCTCGTAAAAACTCACCCAATACTCATTGGCCAGGCCAAAAACATCTTCAATGATAGGCTCTATCTTAGAGAATTTATGGGCTTCTAGTTTCTCTATGTAATGCCTTAGCTCGGAAGTGCGCAGGTTTCGGTTGTCAATCTCGCCATAACCCTTAGAGCTCACCAAAACATTCTCAATAGCGGCGTTCTTCAGGTTCACCAAATACACCATCCATCCGTTCTGGTCCTCCACTAATTCGGGCACAACAGCCACTGCAATATCCTCCGCACGATGTATAAGGTCTTCAGCTTTCATCTAAAAATGTATGGTCAAATTTACACAATTTCAGCCGCAAAAAGGCTAGAGAACTGGTTTTTAAAGCGCTCTTTTACCTCTTGCATGTTTACCTGTTTGCCCAGTTCCATTTGCAGAGATGTGACCGATTTACCAATGATGCCGCAAGGAACGATGTGCTGAAAATAACTAAGGTCTGTATTGATATTAAAGCCGATGCCGTGCTTGGTGACCCACCTGCTGCAATGCACGCCAATGGCGCAGATCTTGCGCGCCTTGTTAGGAATTGCTGCGTCCAGCCAAACACCGGTCTCCTGCTCACTTCTCCCCGCCTCTATGCCGTATTCTTTCAGGGTCAGGATCACGGCCTCTTCCAGCATACGCAGGTATTTGTGTATATCGGTATAGAAATTCTCAAGGTCAAGAATGGGATAAACCACTAATTGTCCCGGGCCGTGATAGGTGATATCGCCTCCGCGGTTTATTTTGTAATAGGTGGCATGGATGTTCTCGAGGAAAGCATCGTTCACCAATAAATTATGTTCATCGCCGCTTTTTCCCAGCGTGTACACATGCGGATGCTCAACAAACAACAAATAATTTTCGGTAGGTTTTTGTTGTTCTTCCGGTAAAGCTCGATTAGCCGTTTTCTGCGCAACTATTTTTTGCTGTAAATGTTCCTGGTAGTCCCAGGCCTCCTTGTAATCACGCAGGCCCAGGTCCTCAAAGAAGACGCGCTTATTTTTGAGCGGCATTTTAATCGTCTACGGGTTCGGCGGCTTTTTTGAAGCCCGCTTTTTTGGCCTTTAGCTTTTTAGGCCAGATGACATTGATAAGCTGGTTATCTTTTGTAATAAGGGTTTTACTGATACCGTTGGTGATGGTAATATCCTTAATGTCGTTCTTCCACACACGGATCACCTGGTCGAAAGAACCATCATCGAGGAGTATATAAAAAGAGTCCACTTTTTTATCTTTCACTACGGCCTTGCCTTCAAAACATTCGGCCGAAGCGCCGTGGCGGAAAGTAACGATCACATCGGTATAGGTGGCGTCGGTCACTTCTTCGGCGCCGCGCTCTTCGAACTTCTGCGACCATTTATTGAAACAGTTGAGCTCGGTAACCTTTACTATTTCCTGGGCCCAGGAAACCGATGCAACGAACAGGCTTAAGAGGGTAATGATCTTCTTCATACAAGTGATTTTACATTCGGTTTACATAAACCTTGCCAAAATGGTTTTTTTGCTACTTTAGCTCCGTATAAAAGTAGAAAAATTTTCAGTATCTCAAAACATGCTAATTAAGACCTATGGATGTGCCGTTCACGGCATTATAGCTACAAAAGTGACCATTGAAGTGGATATGGTGGCGGGGGTGAACTTTTACCTCGTTGGCCTGCCCGACAGCGCTGTAAAAGAAAGCCATCAACGTATAGATGCCGCCCTTAAGAACATTGGCCATAGGGTGCCCGGAAAGCAAATAACCATCAATATGGCCCCTGCCGACATCAAAAAAGAGGGGTCTTCCTACGATCTTCCACTTGCTTTGGGCATTTTAGCCGCTTCCGGGCAGGTTTTATTGGAAAATCTTGGGGATTTTGTGATCATGGGCGAATTGTCCCTTGACGGGGAAATAAGGCCTATTAGAGGGGTTTTACCCATAGCTATCAAGGCCAAACAGGAAGGTTTTAAGGGGGTTATTGTACCTGCTCTGAACGCCCCCGAGGCTTCGGTGGTGGACGGGATTTCGGTTTATGCCGCCAGCCATATAAAGCAGGTTATCTCCTTTTTTACGGGTGATGAAAAGGCCCTGGAAAAGATGAAATTCAATGCCAAGGAGATCTTTAACAACGGAAGCTCTTTAGAGATCCCAGACTTTAGCGATGTGAAAGGCCAGGAAAACATCAAGCGTGCCTTTGAGATAGCCGCTTCGGGCGGGCATAACGTGTTGCTTATCGGTCCTCCCGGGGCGGGTAAGACCATGCTTTCGAAACGATTGCCCTCTATCCTCCCCCCTTTATCGCTGGATGAAGCATTAGAAACCACCAAAATTCACAGCGTGGCAGGCAGGCTTGGAAAACAAACCGGGCTCATCACGCAAAGGCCTTTCAGGAGTCCGCACCATACAATTTCAGATGTGGCTTTGGTGGGCGGCGGCGCTAACCCCCAGCCGGGAGAAATATCTTTGGCGCATAATGGTGTTTTGTTCCTGGATGAGTTGCCAGAATTCAAACGCACGGTACTTGAAGTAATGCGCCAACCCATGGAGGATAGAAACGTAACTATTTCCCGCGCTAAATTTTCGGTAGAGTACCCGGCCAGTTTTATGCTGGTGGCTTCGATGAACCCCTGCCCTTGCGGTTTTTATAATCACCCGGAGAAAGAATGCGTATGCGCGCCGGGCGTGGTGCAGAAATATCTCAATAGGATATCGGGGCCGCTCTTAGACCGGATAGACATACATATTGAAGTGACGCCTGTTCCCTTCGGAGAACTGAGCCGCGAGCAACACGCGGAAAAAAGTAACGAGATACGTACGCGTGTGATGAAAGCGCGCGGCCTGCAGAAAAAAAGATTTGAAGGACACGAAGGACTTTACAGTAACTCGCAAATGAGCACTAAAATGCTGCAAACGCATTGCGAGCTGGATGATGCCTGCAAAACGCTTTTGAAGAACGCGATGGAGCGCTTAGGCTTATCGGCCCGCGCCTATGATCGCATCCTGAAAGTAAGTCGAACCATTGCTGATCTTGACGGAAGCGAGACCATTTTACCGAATCACATAGCCGAAGCGATACAATACAGGAGTCTTGACCGCGATAGTTGGGCCGGCTAACCCATTCCCATATCGCCGTTATGCGTATTAGGATAAAGCCAAAAAGATTTTAGGGCGCCTGACTCCTTCTTTATTTTCGTTGAAAATAAAACAAGCGCCATGCGTAAACAGCTACTTCTCGTTTTTCTTACACTATCCGCGTTAGGAAGTTTGGGCCAAATTCCGGCCAGCCGCATCATCGATTGGAGTACGGCGGGGATGCTCATCCCGGTGCCCTCCTATACTTTGCAGGAGAATATACTGAATCACGGTGGCGTGCCGAATGATACCAGCGTGGATAATTCGGTGTTTTTACAGAACTTGCTGAACAACGTAGCCGGAAGCAACACGGTCATTTATTTTCCGGCAGGTACCTGGACCTTCAAGAACCCCGTAAATATTCCCTCAGCCGGGCACGTGATCATTCGCGGCGACGCTTCAAATACAACGCTTTTTCATTTTACAACAGGCACAACCAATACCGGCAATTTCCAGGTTTGGGGCGGGCAGGATCTAGGTCCGTTTGATGTGCTCTCGGGCTGCTCCAAAAATTCTACCACACTTACCTTGAATGATGTTACCGGCTTAGGGGTTGGCGACTGGGTGGATATTTCGCAGGAGAACGATACGGTGCTTATGGCCACGCAGAATCCTCCCAACGCGTTGCAGGTTGCTCCACGTACTGTAGGACAAGTAATGAAGATCACGGCCATCAATGGAAATACGATCACACTCGATCGTCCGCTGCACTATACTTACGACCTGAACATGCTAGTACAAGTGGTGCGCTACCAGATGGCCGAGCAAATTGGGTTTGAGAATTTCACAATTAAAAATTTAAAGGCCGGCGATAAATCTAATTTTGGTTTTGTGTACTGCGCCAATATCTGGTTAAAATGCGTACGCAGCATTAAGTCGGTGAGCTGCCATGTGAACCTGGCCATGAGCGCCAACTGTTTGGTAAGAGACAGCTATTTTAATGATAGCTGGGATTTTGGTAACGGCGGTCATGGGTATGGTGTGGCTATTACCACCCACAGTACCGACAACCTGGTTGAGAATAATATTTTTGATAAGAACCGGCATGCCATGCTGGTGCAGCGCGGCGCCAACGGGAATGTGTTTGGCTACAATTACTCGATCAACGCTACGGGTGATGGAACGATCTCTCCATTTAACCGTATCACCGATGTTTCCTTGCACGGGCATTTTTGTTATATGAATTTGTTTGAAGGGAACGTGTGCCAGGAAATACATACCGGCGACACCTGGGGGCCGGCGGGGTTCGGAAATACATTTTTCAGAAACCGGCTTACGCGCGAGGGCATACGCATTTCGGATAATTCCATCGAGCAGAACCTGGTGGGGAATGATATGAGAAAAGACAACACCGCACCATTTACCTTGAATGATATCACTATCGATGCAGGCATCAACCTGATGATACACGGGAACAAAGAAAATAACGTGGTTAGCTGGGATACTTCACTGGGGACAAATAATCTTATCTCCTCGTATTATCTTTCTTCCGCTCCCTCTTTCTTCAATGGCGCGCAATGGCCTCCCCTGGGGCCCGAATATCCGACTGGGACCATTCCTGCGGAAATTCACCAGGGACAAGGGCTTTTTACAGAGTGTGAGGCGCAGATAGCCGCAGGTGTATCTCAGATGAGCTCGTCCATAAATTTAAGTGTATATCCAAATCCTTCGACATCCAAAGTAACAATCGAAACAGGAAAAGAATGGAAAGAGATCCGAGTATACGATCATACAGGCAAACTGGTTCATGGCGAAATAGCCAAAGGTTCATTTACGGCTGTGGAGCTGGATATGAAAGCGTGGAACAATGGCGTGTATAGCGTAGTGGTCGACTTCACCAGTGAAAAAAGAGTTGCAAAAGTTGTGAAGATGCAATAGTTTTATACCTGCGCAAAGGACGCGGATATGAAAATAATCCTCCGTTTTATTCTGCTTATTTTCCCATCTCTTGCTTTTTCTCAAAAAGTGGAGGTAGTGCATCGTTCTGATTTCGGACACAATTACGCATTAGGTCGTTTCGTTTACATTGAGGAGGCAACTGATACTTCTAAATTAAAATACATAGCTACCTTAAAGATCCATGAAGATAATTTTCCTTTTATAGCCTGCAATTTCATTGAGCGTTTCAAGGTAGTGGGCAAAGAACTCGGAGCGAATTCATACCGACTTGACAGTTTTGAAGAGAAAGATTCTTCTATTACATTTACAATTAAGGCCTATTTTGCCCCGGAAAAATTCTTTGCCGAGAATAAAAAGAAGATGAGCAAGGATATCATCTATGTGTTCAGTTCGCTGCGAAGGTCATGGCAAACACAATCTTTCTTTTATAATGAAACTCCGATCATCTTTCCATCATTGAGCTATGTACGTTTAACCCCTAAAGAAGGTGATTACGCTCGGATCGCTGCTGAGCTGCCAAAAGCACTTCCTGGCTTCTCTCCTTCAAAAGGTAAAAAATTCAAACCAGGTAAAGATTCGCAGTTTTGGATCGTAGGTCACCAAGAAAATAATGCTAATACAGGATGGTTTCCATCTGTCGGCTCCACACCCTACCAACCTATGGCAGTAACTATTTACACAAATAAAAAAAGAATGGCCTTTCCCTTATCCTATGAATATGGCCGCATTCTTATAGATATCTACCAAGAAGCTAAGCGTTGATCACAAAACCGCGCTCTCCAGTAATTTTATCTCGCATTTATCGGCATCGATCTCCGCTTCTGCTCCAACAGGCACGGTGTACTTATTTTCGATGTGCCCGATCATGGCCCCATAAAAAGCGGGAATCCCCAATGGTTTGATGTGTTGTTCCATCACTTCCTTTAAAAGAAATGCCTTAGCGGGCTCTTCGGCCAGGCAGTCGGCGCATTTACCAAATACAAAACCGCTGATGTTCTTCAAAACCCCGGCTAAACGCAATTGTGTAAGCATGCGGTCTACAACATAAGGCTCCTCATCCACTTCTTCGAGGAACAGGATCTTGTTCTTCCAGTCGGGTAAATATTGCGAGCCCATGATACCTGACAGCACCGTGAGGTTACCTCCTATTAGCTTTCCTTTTGCTTTGCCGGGATATAAAGTGTAGGGCGCGTCATCATCGCTTGCAGGGTAACCGTAAGTAACGCCTTCTTTTTTCATCAATATGCGCTTGATATAGTTCACGCTGAAATCGTTCCAGCCACTGTTACCCACCGGCCCATGAAAAGTGATCAGTCCGGTCTTGCTATTGATGGCCACAAGCAAAGATGTGATATCGCTGAATCCCATCAGCACTTTGGGGTTCTTACAGATGAGCTCATAATCGATATTCTCCAAAAGGCGGGCACAGCCCCAGCCGCCTTTGGCGGCAAAAATTCCCTTCACTTCTTTATCCGCAAAAAATCCGTTCAGCTCTTTTGCGCGCAGATCATCGGTACCGGCCAGGTATCCGTATTTTTCCTTCAGGGTCTGCCCCAACTTTACTTTGAATCCCAGCGACTGAAGTGTGTATGAGAATTTATCTACGAGGGCGTTGTCCCAGATAGCCCCAGCAGGGGAAGTGATGGCTATGGTGTCGCCGGGCTTGAGTGCTTTTGCTTTCAGGCTTTCAGGCCCGGTTCTTTCCATGCTCTCAAGGATCGTACTTTTTCCAATGAGTGGCGCGCCGAGCAATACGGTGCCGGTAGCTTTCAGGAATTTACGACGGTCCTTCATGTATCTCAAAGTTAGAAATATTTGTACATTCGTATGTATGAATTTTCCTCTTAAACTGAACATACGGCTAGACTGGAGCGAGATGGACCTCTTCGGGCACATTAATAATGTGGCCTTCATGAAATTTGTGCAGGCCGGGCGGGTGAATTACTGGGAGAAGATAGGGTTAACAAACATGCACGAGGAACAGAAACAAGGCCCCATGCTTGCATCTACAGGTTGTACCTTTTTAAAACCGCTTCATTATCCCGGAAATATCATTATTCAAACACGGCTCGAGTTCATCAAGACAACGAGTTTCGGGCTGCATCATCAAATTCTCAATGAGATAAACGAGGTGGCCGCTGAGGCGCATGACGTGGTGGTGCTATTTGATTTTGTTAAAAATTCAAAAATCGAGATTCCGACTGCTATCCGAATGGCAATAGAATCATTGGGGTAGCAATAAACCTTCCTTCGCTTCGTTCTTCTATCATGTTTTCCTTTATGCTGATTCTCTATGTCTTCCTTTACCTGGGATTTAGTTCTTCTTCTCAAATCGCATCTGTCACGTCGAGCGAAGTCGAGACGCGTGAAAAAAGCCAATTACCAATCGACACCTTCAGCGCAAAGACCTTCCACGTTTTCGTAGCGCTATGCGATAATAAATACCAGGGTATTGTTCCGGTTCCGCCGAAAATTGGTAACGGACAGGATCCTAACAACAATTTATATTGGGGCTGCGGGTACGGAGTAAGAACCTATTTCAAGAAAAGTGCTGAGTGGAAATTTGTTCAGTCATTCAAGATCGATTCTGTACTCATGGAGCGGGTTGTATTTAAACACGTAAGTAAAAATTATTACCTGGTGGCCGACGCCTACAACGGCAAATACATTAGAGAATGTACTGTAGATCTTTTGAACGCCTGTGCCGGAAAGAAAAAAGATATTTTGAAAGTGAACGATGTGAAACTAGGAATTTTCGGAAACGCGAAACTCCTCGCCTACGCCGGTCACGATGGTCTTATGGATTTTTCATTAGAGAACGACTTTACCAATACCGATGGAAAGAAGCGTGACGTCATCATTCTCGCTTGCTACAGTAAAAGATATTTCTCTTCGTATTTAGAACAAACACAGGCCAATCCTATTGTATGGACCACCGGCCTGATGTGCCCCGAAGCCTACAGCCTGCACGATGCCCTAAGCGGCTACGTGATAGGAGAGAATGCGGAAGCCATGCGTTCGCGAGCGGCCAAAGCCTATACCAAATACCACAAATGCGGAGAGAAAGCCGCGAGGAACCTGCTTGTAACGGGAAAATAGTTACCGCTGCACTACCAGTTTTTTTATTCCCAACTGCTTGCCTTCGTTCAGGATCTTCACGTAGTACACCCCATTTGCCAGCTCAGAAATATTCATTTGGTCATTGCCCGATAGACTCGATTTTCGAACAGTTTCTCCCAATGAATTGCTTATTTCTACGCTGCAAGAAGTTGCTTTATCCAGCACGATAGTAAGCGTTTCGTTGGCAGGGTTAGGATACATGCCAAATTCAATTCCTGAACTTTGTGTGATCCCCACTACACGGTTGTTGGTGATGTTTGATTTTGATTTAACCAGCGTGGCCGCCGCGCCATTACTCTCCCGCAGGGTGGATGTACAGGTGATATTCCAGATCGTTTCCACGCGCCAGTCGGCCGTAGCCTGGAAGGTTGCGTAATTAGGATCATTCAATACGTTTTGCGTTCCCGCGGTCGTTCCTACCTGCTGCCAGTTACCATTGGCCAGGTCGTCACGCATGAGGCGGTAATTGGTAACAGGGTTAGCGCTATTCTGAATAGTATAGGTATTCCAGGTAAAGGTTCCATTGTTGTGCGCAATGAAAATGGTATTATGGAAATTACTCTTCGCACTTTCATTACCGCAGGTATCCACCACTGAAATTTTATAGCGCTTCGTAGTAACGTTAGGATCGGCGTTGGTCATATCCATATCATGATACTCACTCAAGGAATCGAGGTCAACCGCCGCGACAAGCGTATAATTATTAGTGATGTCCTCGCGATAGATATTGAAGTAATCCGCGTTCGTATACGCCGTTTTATCCCACATCAAAATGTTATGCGTTGACATAGAATCAACCGTTATTAAACAAATGCCTGGCTGATCGGTGGTAAGACCTACATTGACAACTGTTGATAGGGCACAGTTATTTACGTCGAGTACATTCACTGTATAAGTACCGGAAGAAAGGCTAAACGCCGTATCATTGGTGGAGGAGCTCGACCATGAATACGTATAAGGCGATACGCCACCGCTCACCTGCGCGCTGGCAGCGCCATCGCTTGAACCGCAATGCGCGGCAGAAACAGTTGATGCGATAGCAAGCGCTGCCGGTTCGGTGATCACGGCGTTAGCGAAAGTGAAACAGTTCTTAGCGTCGGTTACCGAAAACAAATAGTTGCCCGGACAAAGACCTGTAACCGTTGTGGTTGTTGCGCTACCCGGATTGTTCCATAAATAACTGTAAGGTTGGGTTCCTCCGGATGCCACGCCCGTTAAACTTCCGTCGCAGGCGCCGTGACATTTTACGTTCTGAGAAGACATGATGCCGGCAATGAGTTGTTGCGGTTCGCTTACAGAAACGGCTAATTGTTTCGTGCAGTTATTAGCATCGGTTATTGTTAACTGATAAAAGCCTCCGCTCAATCCGGTGAGATCTTCTGTAGTTGCCTGGGTGGTCCACTGCCAGGTGTATCCCGGAGTTCCTCCCGAAGTAGTAACATTGACGCTTCCGTTCTGCGCGCCAAAACAAGTTACGTGGCTCACCGTATAGGTAGTGACCAATTGAGAGGGTTCTATCACATTGAAAGTGTCTACCACTGCGCAGCCTTTAGCATCAACGATCCTTGAATAATATGTGCCTCCCAAAACGTTCAACAGGTTCTGGTTGCTTGTACCGTTACTCCAGGAATAAGTATAATTAGGATAGCCACCGGATACACTGATGTTAACATTACCGAATTGCCCATAACATGCCGGGTTGCTGATCACACCATTTACATCGATCTCGGGCGTAGCAGCGGCAAAAGTTAAGGGAGGCAACTCATTAAATGGAAAAGGCGTGGATAAGTTGAGTGATGCACTAACCGTGGATGGGCTGGCGGAATTGGTAAGGAGATTAAGGTTGTTCATTGGAATGGGACCAACTGCCTCTGTACAGCCAGGCATATTTCCGTTCAGATCAGCTGTTTGAAGTACAAAGGCTCCGGGACCGGTCATTGGGGCGTTTTGAATAACTTCGGTAAGATCATTCGCGTCTGTATTAATACCACACAAGGCAGAACCCGAAAAACCATAGTTACGGGCCCAAAGATATGCTCCGGAAGAGCTCATATTTACCAATCCGCATCGCGTAACATTGTCGGGTGAAAAAGCCTGTGCCGACATTCCTAATGTTATGTCGCCATTGGCATGCTCGGCATGAAACGCGTTACTGGCGGCCTGGTTGAGAACATGCTTGCCCCAAAGAAAGTTAGCATTTGCGTCAAACCTGAGCATGTACGAACCTGTTGTAGAAGAAAGATTGGCGTAACCGGAAACCAGTATGTCTCCATTGGATGCCTCCGTGATCGAGCTACCATACCAATAAACGGTGCCTGTAGGGCAATCGAAATATTTAAAGAAAAGCACATTACCATTTGCATCAATTTTTGCAATGGCTTGTTTGTAAATGGTGTAGGCAGAATTACGGATATCGCATAAAATAAAATACTGGCCGGCAGAAGTTCTTTTCAACGCACTTGGGCTATAGTAGAAGTCGGTGCTTAAAATCCCATTGAGATTTATTACATTGATGTAGGAAATAGAGGCGTTGCTGCCCAGGATCTTTCCTATATATAAGGAATCTCTCGATCCGTCAGGACTAACAAAGATCGCGTCGTTTCCATCCGGGGCAATTAGTGTTGGGCCAGAGTACGACACGGATCCGGCATTGATAATTCGGTTATCGTGACTAATTGGCGCACCGGTACTTGAATTAAAGGTCATACTCTCAATGTTTCCCGCGATACGTACAGCGATCAATTTACTACCCGAAACTTCGCAAAAATCGTTGAATTGTAATGGCGATGAATTATTCTCGTAAGCTTTATTCCATAAAATGTTGCCACTTGCATCTAAACTCAGGAGGTTGGATCCTCCGGCCATGGGCTGATACATCAGAAAATGTCCTCCAGTGGACGACCTGGTTGACCTCTTTGCGTCAAAAAAATTGGAGGAAGAATACATTTTGTTCAGTAATTGCGCCTCACTTTTTAATGTACATAGCGTCGTCAAAAAGATAAATAGTGCTTTTTTCATAGGGTTGAGATTAGTAAGCTAAAATAAACAAAAAATGGCATTTTTCTATAGGTTAAAACACGTATCCTACTTGCAGTCGCAGGTCTTTGAAGTAAGGATATCCTGAAGTTCAGAGGTGTTTTTACAGTCGGCTACCAGCAAGGTGAAAGAAGGCGCAACTCCTTTGGCGCTTTCTAAAACGTAGGTGCCGCAAGGCTCGGCATGCACTTCGCTCTTGCTATAGTTCACGTAGGCGCCGCGTACGGCCTTCATAAAAAGTGTATCGGTGGTAAGCCCTATGCAATTCAATTTGCAGCGCTGTACATCGCTTATCTTCCATATTTGCAAGGCAAGCTCTTGCGCTTTGCGTTCGTTCAATCCGGCGCAGCCCTTTTTATTGAGGATGGTAATTAAAATAGTAAGCCCCAGGGCGAATCCTATGCCGTAGAATTTTAAACGGGTTTTGAAGGGCATTGACATGAGCTACGAATTACGAATTAACAGCGCACGAATATACGAATAACAGCCGACCCCTCAGTCATCGTTACGCTTTAGAGAATTGTTATACACACGACCAGATTCCATAAAAGCAAAATCCCCCGCAATTGCAGGGGATTCCGAAATCAGAATTCAAAACTCATAACTCCTAATGCTCACCGCCGTCGTGCTCATCGGGCAACAAAGGAACAGTTTGCGGAACGAAATCCTCTTTATGTCCGGGTTTGCTGTAATCATACGCCCAGCGGTGTACCTCCGGAAGGGCCCCGGGCCAGTTACCGTGGATATGGGCCATGGGGGTTGTCCACTCGAGGGTATTAGAGCCCCATGGGTTCTGAGGCGCTTTATCGCCACGGAACATGCTATAGAAGAAGTTAATGAGGAACACCACCTGGCCAAATGCAGCCATGATAGCGAAGCCGGTAACCAGCTCATTGATGTCGATCAGGTTGTCGAACATCGGGAAATCGCTGTTGGTATAGTAACGCCGCGGTACGCCGCTCATTCCTAAGAAGTGCATCGGGAAAAATACTCCGTAGGCACCGATCAAAGTGATCCAGAAATGCAAATAACCAAGTTTCTTGTTCATCATGCGCAGGAACAACTTGGGGAACCAATGGTAAACCCCGGCAAACATCCCGAAGATGGCAGACAGCCCCATTACAATGTGGAAGTGAGCCACTACGAAGTAAGTATCGTGAATGGTGATATCCAGCGTTGAGTCGGCGAGGATGATACCTGTAACACCACCTGTGATGAACGACGATACAAGACCTATCGAGAACAACATGGCCGGCGTATATTGGATATTCCCTTTCCAAAGGGTAGTAATATAGTTGAAGGCTTTTACCGCAGACGGAATGGCGATCAACAGGGTGGTGAACACGAATACAGATCCTAAGAAAGGATTCATGCCGGTCATGTACATGTGGTGACCCCACACAATGAATGATAAGAAGCCTATGGCCAGCATAGAACCGATCATGGCGCGGTAACCGAAGATCGGTTTACGTGAGCTGGTAGAGATGATCTCGGATGTGATGCCTAAAGCAGGTAATAATACGATATATACCTCGGGGTGACCCAGGAACCAGAATAAGTGTTCGAATAAGATGGGACTACCGCCTTGTTGCTCCATAGGACGTCCGCCGATGTAGATATCGCTGAGGTAAAAGCTTGTTCCCATTGAGCGGTCGAAGATCAGCAGCAGGGCGCATGATAAAAGCACAGGGAAAGAAAGAACCCCTAAGATAGCGGTGATGAAGAATGCCCAGCAGGTAAGTGGCATGCGGGTCATCTTCATTCCTTTTGTACGTAAGTTGATGATGGTTATGATGTAGTTCAAACCTCCTAAAAGCGCCGATACAATGAAGAGAGACATAGAGACCAACCAAAGTGTCATTCCCATTTTAGAACCGGGTATCGCCTCAGGCAGTGCAGAGAGTGGAGGATAAATTGTCCAACCGCCTGATGCAGCTCCGTCTTCAATGAATAAAGAACTCATCATTAGAACGGATGATACGAAGAAGAACCAGTACGACAACATGTTTAAGAACCCGGAAGCCATATCGCGTGCTCCAACCTGGTAAGGAATAAGGAGGTTAGAGAACGTACCGCTCAATCCGCCCGTTAACACGAAGAAAACCATGATGGTTCCGTGAATGGTTACAAGCGCGAGGTAAGCGTTGGGATCCAAGACGCCGTCCTTGCCCCATTTGCTGCCCATAACGGCCTCGATGAAAGCGAATTTTTCGCCCGGCCATGCTAATTGCATACGGAAGATGATAGACATCACCATGGCTACCACCGCCATGATCACCGCGGTTACTAGGAACTGGCGGGAGATCACTTTGTGGTCCATGCTGAACACATACTTGCTCACAAATGTCTCGTGGTGCTCATGATGTCGATGCGCGTGGGCATGGTCGTGCACCTTGTGATTGTGTTCTACTACTCCGGAGTGTGTGTTATTTCCCATTCTTACAGGTTTTTATCTTTAAACGATCTTATTTTTGTGCTGTTTTTTTATCTGCAGCCAATTTAAATTTTGGTTGTTTGGCAAGCCATGCTTCGTAATCTTTTGGCTCATCTACCACGATCTTCATCTGCATCTTATAGTGCGAAGCCCCGCAGATCTTATTACAAAGCAATACATAATCAAACTCAATGGGATCTTCTCCGCGGTTCACACGGATAGCGTTGATCTCATCTATATTGCGCATCACCTGTGGATCCTTACGCATCTCTGCCGTAGTGATGGTTGGTTTGAAACGGAAAGCGGTTACCTGGCCGGGCACGCAGTTCATTTGCGCACGGAAGTGAGGCATGAACGCGCTGTGGATGACATCACGTGAACGGAACTGGAACACCACTTCGCGCCCTTTGGGTAAGTGGAATTCGTTCTTCACTAAAATGTCGTCTTTACAGTTAGCATCATTGGTATCTAAACCTACCGGGTTAGAACCGTCGATCTGTAAATAATCATCGATACCGAATTTGTTATCATTGCCTGCGTAGCGTGCGGTCCAGTCGAATTGCTTTACGTATAACTCTACCTTTACAGGATTTGGATCGTTGTCGCGGGCCATGATCTCGTTCCAGTATTTCAGACCGAACACGATGATAAAGGCCATGCCGATAGCGGGGATCACGGTCCACATCATCTCGAGTTTGTTGTTGTGGTGATAGTACGTAGCACGGTGATTATCGCGTCCGTAATATTTCCAGGCAAAGAAGAACATAAAGATACTGGTGATCACAAATACAACGATAATGAGCCAGTAGTTCACATTCAACAGCCAATCGATCTTCACGCCGTGTTCGGAAGCCGATACGGGTAGTATGCGGTCGCCGCCAAAACGGTAGATCTGCCAAATGAAGAACCAGAAGAAGGCCAACATGAAGACCATCATGAGGCGTCCGTTCAAACGGTTATCGCTTTCGGTAGGAAGCCATTCTTTTTGGGCTTTTAGGTCGCGTGACAGTTCGACTACCTTGAACAATTGGTTCAGGGCAATGCACAACAACAAGAAGGCTACGATGTACAACAGTGTCATTTTATTCTCTTTTTAGGTTTTTATTCTCTTTAGTTCCTTGTTCTCTCTATTAATTAGGTGCTGTGATGTAAAGCTTCTTCCAGGAAGGGGTGATTCTTAACAAGCAACGGACGCTTGGTTAAGTTGTTCAACACTACGTACAGGAATAACCCTAAGAACCCGGCAAATGTTCCATACTCCATCCAGCTTAAGCCGGTCCAATGGTGACCTACTGTACCGGGCATTACGATCATGACCACATCCAGGTAGTGGCCAATAAATATGATAATACCAACGAACATCAGGAACCAGAAGTTACGTTTAGAATCGCGGCTCATTAAAATAACCATAGGGCAGGCGAAGTTGATGAAGAACACGGTCCACATCAAAGGCATGTAATCGTCCCAACGCTGGCGGAAATAAATTACCTCCTCCGGAATATTCGCATACCAATACAGCATGAATTGTGAGAAGTATAAATAGGTCCAAAGGAAAGAGATGGCGAACATCCATTTACCCATATCATGAATGGTGCTTTCGGTAACAAACTCCATGTAGCCTAATTTTTTCAGGTACACGATAATTAAAACCATTGCGGTAATAGCGCTTACCCACATGCCGGAGAAGATGTACCAGCCATACAGGGTAGAGAACCAGTGTACGTCGATGCTTAACAACCAATCCCATGCGGAAGTTGAAGAGGTAACAGCGAAGATCACCATGAACCACGCGCCCAGTTTTACGTTCTTCCAGTGATGGTCGTTGCTGGTTGTGTTATCGGCATCCATAGAATTTTTACGAAGTTTCCAGGTGAACCAGACCCATGCAACCATATACAGGATCGAGCGGATCCACCAGAAAATTCCGAAATAACCCATTTTGCCCTGTATCACCGGATCAGCCGCCACCATGTCTTTATCCATCCATGGATAGATGTGGTGTACGCCAAATTGACCTAATAGGAACATCAGCATCATGAAGCTTAAACCCCAGGGAAGGAACCAGGCAGTTGCTTCGATCACACGTTTAATGGTAGTTGCCCATCCTGCTTCGGCCGCATATTGCAAGCCTAAAAAGAAAGCGGCAGCCAACCCAATTGCCATAAAGAAAAAGCAATTGATGAAGATATTTGCCCAGGCGCGATTATGGTGATAATGCGCATCTGCCTCCGCGGGATGATCCATGATGAACGAGGCAATGATCGATACAAGCCCCACTCCCATCAAAGCGAAAGTGACTGTTTTTGCTTTTTGCGGAAATGTAAAATTCAAATTACTCATAGTTCCTTCAATATTTTATTTTTTGTCTTCTTTTTTAAGTTCGGCAACAGGTCCGTTCACTTTCGCTGCAGAATCAGCGCTTACTTTTGGTCCCTGCAACAGTTGCACATAGTGCACCAGTTTCCAGCGCTCGTCAACTGTCAACAATGGAGCATGTGCACCCATGGCGCCTTTTCCGTTAGAGATTGAATAGAATAATTTTCCTTCGGGTAAGCTTTTATGCGCCGCATCATCATAAGGAGGGGGCGGACCAGGCATTTTTTGTCCTACCATGCCATCACCTTTACCGGCGTCACCGTGACAATGCACACAGAATTTCGTGTAAAGCGCTTTAGCATCTTCCATCACCTTATCGTTCACCGCGATCGGGTTCTTCAGGTAAGCGCCTGCTTTTTCGTAATCCATTCCGGCAGGAATACCGGGCATGTGACCACGCGCGATGGTTCCGGCAACCGGTTTTTTGGCGGTCATCAACGTATCGCCATTCAATGTGTGCGTGCTGTAATATTCCAACGAAGGTGAACGGTACATGTCGGGCATGTACTCGTAACCCGGGCTGTTGGGTGAGTTAGCGCACGAGCTTAAAACCAGCACGGCCGCTGCCGCTACAGATTTTAAGTTTATGATCTTTTCAAATTTCATAGCTAAGGCTTAGTATGGTAATTTTTCAGTTACAGTTCCTTTATGGTTCACTTCAATGGCTCCCGCCACGCGAAGCAGGTTCTCTACTTCAGTGGTTTTTTCTTCTGGAAGCTCCAGTAAAATGAGGAATTTATCGTTGGTTGTACGTGGATCAGGATTTTTGGCGCGAGCGCCCGGTACCAGCATGCAGCGTAATAAATACGTTAATGCCATTCCATGCCCGGCGCAAAACACGGTCGATTCGAACGTGATCGGAATGAACGCGGGAATATTGTGGAAATACATCCAGTTTGGTTTACCACCCACATCGGTAGGCCAGTCGCTCACCATCATGTACCACATCATCAGTGTGGCCAATCCGCAACCGGTCAATCCATAAAGAAAAGCGCAGATCGCCAAACGCGTACGCGGAATACCTATGATGGGGTCGATACCGTGAATGGGAAACGGCGAAAAAACATCTTTTACTTTGATACCGGCGGCTTTTAATTTTTTACAAGCTTCCAGCAAAGGAACCTCGTCGTCGTAAACGCCGTGGATCACTTTTTTTGTTATTACTCCTGCCATAATTTTTAATTCAATTCTTTTATTCAACAATTAATGCGCGTGCGAATGAGAATGGCTGTGTGAAGCAGCTTCCTTCTTTTGTCCTTCGCCAGAAACTTTTAAAATGGTCTTCAACTCCGACTGTGCGATCACGGGGAAATACCTCGAGAACAGCAAGAAGAAGAAACCGAACATACCGATGGTACCTGTGAAGATACCGATATCCACGAACGTTGGGCTGTACATGTTCCAGGTTGAAGGAAGGAACGTGCGGCAAAGTGTTGGAACGATAATTACAAAACGCTCGAACCACATACCGATGTTAACCACGATCGACAACAGGAAAGTAGCCACTAAAGAAGTACGTATCTTTTTGAACCAGAACAATTGCGGCGATACTACGTTACAGGTCATCATACACCAATATGCCCAGGCGTATGGACCGGTGGCGCGATTGAGGAACGCGTACTGCTCGAACTCAACACCCGAATACCACGACATGAATAACTCAGTTAAGTAAGCAACGCCCACGATAGAACCGGTTACGATAATTACGATGTTCATGTACTCCACGTGTTTTACAGTGATATACGATTGTAATCCGTAAACGCGGCGAACAACCAACATCAGTGTTAACACCATCGCAAATCCTGAGAACACGGCCCCGGAAACGAAATAAGGTGGGAAGATTGTGGTGTGCCAACCGGGAAGGATCGAGGTGGCGAAGTCGAACGATACTATCGAGTGCACCGAGAATACAAGTGGAGTAGAAAGACCCGCGAGTACAAGAGATACTTCTTCGAAGCGGCTCCAGTGGCGGGCGCTTCCACCCCAGCCAAATGCAAGGAAGTTGTATACTTTCTTTACAACAGGGCTGATCGCGCGATCGCGGATCGTTCCGAAGTCAGGAATCAACCCGATATACCAGAACACTAAAGAGATGGTGAAGTAAGTTGATACCGCGAACACGTCCCAAAGAAGTGGCGAGTTGAAGTTAGGCCACAAAGAACCGAATTGGTTAGGTAATGGGAAGAGCATATAATCTAACCAAACCCTACCTGTGTGGAACAATACGAAGATGGCTGCGCACATTACCGCGAAGATGGTCATCGCTTCTGCCGCACGGTTAATTCCTAAACGCCATTTCTGACGGAAAAGTAATAACACCGCGGAGATAAGAGTTCCGGCGTGACCGATCCCGATCCACCATACGAAGTTGGTGATATCCCACGCCCAATCTACCCCGTTGTTGGATCCCCAGACACCGATACCCACACCAATGGTGTAAGCCAGGCATCCTAATCCCCAAATGAAGGTAAGAGTAGAGATAGTAAATAATATCCACCATGCTTTGCCGGTTTTTCCTTCTACAGGCCTGATGATGTCGTCGGTGATCTGTGTGTAGGTCTTATTACCTAAGATCAGCGGCTCTCTTATTTGCGATTCTGCGTGCATATCTTTTGTTTATTCTTAATTCCTATTTCTGAATTCCAAATTGCCTAGTGAGCTTCTTCTTTTTTCTCTTCGCCACCCTTCGCTTTCGCTACAGGCTCTTCTTCCGGCTCCCAAACGATCTCCTCTTCCTGGTTCCGTACTTTCACCAGGTAAGAAACTGTTGGCTTGATGCCGATCTCTTCGAGCAGGAAGTAGTTACGCTCGTCCTCGCGCACTTTCGCCACCGCCGATTCCGCATCGTTCAGGTCACCGAAAATGATCGCATTGGTAGGACAAGCCTGCTGACAGGCGGTTTTAACTGAACCGTCCTGTAAAGGTTTGCCTTCTTTTTTAGCAGCCAATTTACCGGCTTGCAAACGTTGCTGGCACATAGAACATTTTTCCATCACACCACGACCGCGTACAACCACATCCGGGTTTAATACCATGCGGCCCAGGTCTTGCTGTATCGGGTTGATAGTTGCGAAGTCAGGATTTCCGTTATAGTTATACCAGTTGAAACGACGTACTTTGAAAGGACAGTTGTTAGCGCAGTAACGGGTACCGATACAACGGTTATAGGTCATCTGGTTCAGACCTTCGTTGCTGTGGTTGGTTGCTAATACGGGGCACACTGTTTCGCAAGGAGCGTGGTTACAGTGTTGGCACATGATAGGCTGGAAAGTAACTTTTGGATTGTTGGAAGGATTTTCCATATCCAGGTACATTTGACGCGCGCCGGTGTGATCTTCTTCCGCTTTCATGCGGGTCATGTCAGATGTATAGTAACGATCGATACGCAGCCAGTGCATATCTCGCGTGCGGCGAATTTGATCTTTACCCACTACAGGAACGTTGTTCTCGGAAGAACAGGCGATCATACAGGCCGAACAGCCGGTACAGGAATTCATATCAATGGTCATTCCCCATTTATGGCCGGGGCGATCGAACGATGCCCAGAGGTCAACCTTTTCAATTGGAACTTTGCCTGCATGTGTAGCTAACTCGGCTTTCGGATTGTTAGCGGCAGGATCCTTTTTATACTGGCCGATAGAAGCTTCGCGCAGGATCCATTCTTCACGACCCATGATGGTGTGCTGGATCTGTGTAGAAGCGAACTCGAAAGATCTATTGGTGTTCGTTACAGCAACATCCGCTGAGATATTCTGTAGATTATCGTTAACGATGGTGAAGAAATCATAAGCATTTGCACCGCCCGCTAAAGTTGCAACCTGCAAGGTTTCTGCTTTGCGGCCGTAACCGATAGCAACACCGATGGTTCCTTTTGCCTGTCCGGGAGATGGATAAACGGGAAGTTCAACACTCACGCCGTTCACAGTTAATCCGGCAACGGTTCCGATATCATTCTGACGCAGCATTTGTCCGAAGCCCTGCTCTTTCACATCTTCGGGATGCATGGTGATGTAATTATCCCAGGTTACTTTAGAAATAGGATCAGGTAATTCGTGCAGCCATGGGTTGTTGCTCATGTTTCCGTTACCGAAACCAATTTTTTCGTAAGCTGTGATCTCCCACGCACCGCCTTTAGCGGCAACGGCTTTATTAGCCGAGGCATTATAATCAACTGTTGGAGTTACCACCTCAGCGGCAGCAACTTCCTTTTGAGGCTCTTTTTTCTCTTCAGGCTTTGGCAAACCTAAAGAATCTGCGATGACAGTAGCAATGCCTGTTAACACAGGTTTACCGGCGCTGTCCTTTGCCATTGGGGTAATTGCTTCCTCAACAGGTTTTGCAAAACGTACATGCAGCACACCGTCGTGTAAAGTATTGCTCCAGAAAGAATAGAAATCACCGTAACGCCCCTGCATAGGGAACACGCGGTTTTGCCAGAAGGCTTGTAAATAGGTTACGTAATCTGTCTTCACTCCGGCCCATGCTAATAAAGTATCCTGCACCTGGCGGGTTCCTTCATATCGGGGTTGAGCAAAAACTGGATTGATGGCAGGTTGCTGTAAAGAATAGTGTCCGCGGCAAGGATTTGCATCGCCCCATGATTCTAACCAGTTGTGATCAGGACAAACATAATCCGAAGCCTGCGCGGTCTCATCCAGCACCTGCGCGAAAGAAATTTTTACTGGAACTTTTTTGAAAGCGGCGGCAAACCCGGTTTTGGCGGGAGCGGTGTAAACAGGATTACAGTTGTAAACCAGCACAGCGCCAACTTTTTCGCCATTCATGTCACTGATCAATTCCATGAACTGCTTATCGTCGCCTTGCTTTAAATAGCAAGGGCTCTCGATGTCAACTGTTTTTCCGTAGTTGTCCAGCATTTTGTTGATGCCGTTCACTAAAACCTGTACATCGGTGTCGTTCAATCCGCAAACTACCAGCGACTGGCCTTTTGCGTTCATTAATTCTTTTGCAATCTTTCCGATCGCCTTTTGCGCGTCTGCGTTAGAAGCGATCGAGCCATTAGCCGATGTAGTTGCGTTACCGGTAGCTTTGGCTACTTCGTTATATAAAGCCACAACCGCTTTTCCAATTTCAGATGGTTTGATCATGAAACGCTCATCGGCATTGGCGCCGGTGAGAGACAAGTTCGCCTCGAAATGATAATGCTTGCTCATTTCGGGTTTATCTTTGCTTACCTTACGGTTCTTCGCGTAACCGGCGGCAAATTCAACAGGCGATAACCAGTTTCCTAAAAAGTCGCAGGCAAAACCTACAACTACTTTTTTAGCTTCGTCGAAATGATAATGCGCTACCACTTTTTTACCCCACACCTTTTCATTGGCGCTGCTTAAAGCTGAATAAGAGATGGCATCGTATTGATACACTTTTGCAGAAGGATATTTCGCGGTGAACTCAGCGATAACCGCACGCGTAGAAGGAGAAATGATGGTAGAAGAAAGAATTGCGATCTCTTTTCCGCCTACACCGGCCAATGCTTTGCCGATCTCGCCGTCAACTGCTTTCCAATTGCTGGCAGCGCCTTTGGCCCATGGGCCGCTCAAACGTGCGCCGTCATACAAAGAAAGAACCGCCGCCTGGGTACGGGCGTGGGTTCCCCATGCGTGTTTCGATAGTTCGTTTGCCTCTACTTTAATAGGACGTCCTTCGCGGGTCTTTACCAAGACCGAAGCGTAATCGTGCCCATCATAAAAAGTTGATGCGTAGAAGTTAGCTACACCGGGTGTTACATCCTCAGGTTTATTCACATAAGGAATAGCGTTGATAACCGGTGTTTCGCAAGACGCTAAAGCGACAGCGGCTGTTGTAAAGCCCATCACTTTTAAGAAGTCGCGGCGCGATGTGCCGTTCTCACTGCTAAGTGTTTCTTCCATGGGAAGGTTCTCTGCAAACTCATTCTGGCTTTTTTGCAGAAACTCCGGGCTTTGATGCAGCTCAGGGAGGCCTTTCCAGTATTTCTTTTTTGTACCCATATAATTGAAAAAAATCTTGGTTCTATTTATATTAATAGTGACAACGTCCGCACTCGATACCGCCCATTTGAGCAACTGTAAACGCCTTCATGTGCTTGCCTTTGTATTTTTCTTTTAACGCTTCGTGCAGTTTGTCGTAGTACGCATTGCCTTCCATGGCCACGTCTGTTTTGCGATGGCACTCAATACACCATTTCATAGTGAGTGGCGATTTCTGCTCGGCAACCGTCATTTTCTTCACATCGCCGTGGCATTGCTCGCATTTGATCTGTCCCACTACTACGTGTTGCGAGTGGTTGAAGTAAACGTGATCAGGAAGGTTGTGTACTTTGATCCACTTGATGGGATTGGCCTTGCTTTCGTCGTATTTCTGAGTTTTAGAATCGAAGCCTGCAGCCGCGTAGATCTTGGAGATCTCTTTATCGCCGGTGATCGCACCTGTGCTGATACCTTTGTGACAGTTCATACAAACGTTCACTGTTGGAATGCCCGCGTGGCGTGATTTTTCTACCGAGTTGTGGCAGTATTGACAAGCGATGGCGTTATCGCCCGCGTGAATTTTATGGGAGAATTTGATAGGCTGCTCGGGTTTGTATCCTTTGCCGGTTTGCCAATCGTAGTACACACCGATGCGGAACAATGAGTTCCAGCAACCTTTCATACCTATGGTCAGGATCACGATGCTCATTACGCCTACAAAGCGACGGTGACCGCCGATCCAGATCTTGGTCTCTTCCCAGAAAGTGCGTGGAGGCTCCTCGGCAAGTCCTTCTTTTTTGTTGGTGATGTTACGAAGAGAAACGCGTACGCCGCGCAGGATGCTGATGAGTAAAGCTAAGATTACGATGACAGCAAGGATGATGTAAAGTGGGCTGATGCCCGGTTCTACTGCCGCAACTTCTCCGCCTGCATCTTTTGGTCCACCGTCAACTTTCTTTTCTACAGGAGGGTTTTTGATGTATTCAACAACGGCTTTGATCTCGTCATCGCTCAATGTTCCTTCAAAAACGGTCATCACCGAAGGGGCATATTCCTTGAAAATCTTGTTCGCCTCAGGATCTCCTGATTTGATCATTTTCTCGGCGTTCTTCACCCAGTTAAAGAGCCAGTCTCCACCCGGAGCACGGTCCTTGATCCCGGCTAATCCGGGACCTGTGGTACGCTGTTCGGTTAGCGTGTGACAAACGGCGCAGTTTTGCTTGAATACGGTTTTACCATCGGCAGCAGTAAGACTGTTAGAGAAGATAAAACCCGCAAAAAAGAAGCTCACGAAGATGTTGAGAGCTGTTCGGGATAAGTTTTTTACCATAATTTTTGGTTGCTATGACACTGTAATGACAAATCACTACAATTCGCGCAAATTTAATAGAAGTATGCATTCGTGATTCGTTTGGCTTTAGGTTTTTTTAACTAAAACGCAATTTAGAACTATTCTAAATAAGGGGTTGGGGCAAGAAAAAACCCCGTCTTTCGACAGGGTTCTGTTTCCGGCTGATGAAGGCCTATTATTGTTCGAATTTCTTGTAATCGGAAGGTACTGAAACCTGGCTGGCCTCGATCGACTTTTTCTCGAGTTTTACCACTTCCAGCTTGCTCAATGTGGTCTTTCCATCAAGCGTGGTTTCAACGCTCATCATAGGCATGGCTCCTTTAGGAAGATCCTTGATCTGGTTGAAATAGATCGACTGCTTGTCCTTACGGTTCCAAAGCTTCACAAGGGGAACGAAAAAATCATATTTTTCGGCGGCTATCCAGTAGGTGATGGAAGTGTTCTCGGTGCTGTTCTTAACCGTATATTGGGTGCACATTTTACCAGCTACACTCTTGGTTGTCTTTGACTTAGACACTTCGCAGGTACCCTGGATGGTAGGAGGAGTTTCTGATTTATGGTCGCCCCAGACCTTACGCGCGGGGTTTACGAATTTTATGGATTTCCCGCTCAGGTCAAAAACAAAGCTTCCTTCCACTTTACCCGATTTTTTTCCGATCTGGTCAAGTTTTACGTTATTTCCCTTTACATAATACACGTTCATATTCGTATCTTTCTTGGTTTCCATACGGAATTCGATACTTCCTTCAAACTGACCAAAAGCTACAGTTGTAAAGGCAAATAAAGCGATCGAGAGGATAATTTTTTTCATAGTTTATTTTATTTTTGGGGCGGTTTGCGTTTGCTAAATTAGAATTACGTTTGATAAAAACAAAATTTGTGCCGAAAAGTCTTGAAACAGGCAAAAAAGGTGAGGAACAGGCCCTTGCCTACTTAAAGGGTTTAGGATTCGAGATCCTGCACACCAATTGGCGACACAAGAAGCTGGAAATCGACATAATTGCCAAAGATTCTGGTTTTTTGGCCATAATTGAGGTAAAAACACGCAAAAACGCCGATTTTGGTGAGCCGGAGGCATTTGTAACGCGAAAAAAGCAGAAAAAGGTCATCCGGGCCGCAGGCGAATACATGAAGCAATTTGAGCGTGAAGAAGAGGTGCGCTTCGACATCGTTTCTGTGAACAATGAAACAGGCAAAGTAGACCTCATTAAACGCGCCTACTACCCAGACCTATTATAAAGGCAAAAGTTACAAGTCTGAACTTATAAGAAACAGCCTTACCTTTTTACTTTTAACTTCTAACTTGTGACTTTAAACTATCTTTGCGGAATGGAAAAGAGAAAAGAAAACAGCGGTGGAGGTAAGAAGAAAAAATCCTCTTACAAGCTCAAGCGCAGTTTTACACGCAATAAAAAGATACGTACCGAGTCGCCTGATGGATTCAAAAAACCGTTCAAGAAAAGCGACGGTTCCGAATTTGAAGAAAAACCCAAAAGAAAGATCCGTCCGGGTGCTTTTGATAAAGATAAAAGAGAAGACAATAAAGAAAAGCGTTCCGACCGTAAAGAACAATTTGCCCGTAAAAGCAAAAAATCTTTTTCTAAAGACAGTGATTTTAAAGGCGCAAGTAAATCCAGGCCCTGGGAAAAAGGAGACAAGAAGGGTTTTTCCAAAGGAATCCGTTCGGATAAGAACCCTGCCCGTTCATCGGGGGGGGAAAAAACTTTCGATCGCGGCGATAAAAAACCATACGGCGGCAAAGACGCAAAAGGAGGCTTCTTGCCGTATGAAAGAAAAAGACCCGCTTACAAAAAAGATTATTCGAGCAAGCCGGGAAAAGAAAAAGAAACTTACGCCGAAAAAGGATTAACACGTTTAAACAAATATATTGCCAACGCGGGTATCTGTTCGCGCCGCGAAGCCGATGATCTCATCACCACCGGCTGCGTAAGTGTAAATGGAAAAGTAGTAACAGAACTGGGTTACAAAGTAAAAGAAGGCGATGAAGTAAATTATTCGGGCCAACGTTTAAAGACCGAGAAACACGTTTACGTCTTATTGAACAAACCTAAAGATTACATCACCACCGTTGAAGACGATCGCGATCGCCGTACTGTGATGGAACTCATTAAAGGCGCCTGCAAAGAAAGAGTTTATCCTGTTGGAAGACTGGACAGAAATACCATGGGACTTCTGCTTTTCACCAACGATGGCGAAATGACCAAAAAACTCACGCACCCAAAACACCGCGTGCAGAAATTATATCATGTTGAGCTGGATAAGAATTTGAAACAGACCGATCTCGAAAAAATTCAGAACGGTATTGAGCTTGAAGACGGGTTCATCAAGCCCGATGAGGTTTCTTACGCCGGAGAAACAAAGCGTGAAGTTGGAATTTTAATTCACTCGGGCCGTAACCGCATCGTGCGCCGCATTTTCGAACAATTGGGGTATGATGTATTGCGACTGGATCGCATCATGTTCGCGGGCCTCACCAAAAAGGATCTTCCGCGCGGACGCTGGAGAATACTGAACGAGAAAGAAGTTGCGTTCCTGAAAATGATCTAGGCCCCGAATTGACGAAAGACTTTAGTTGACGGATCTTTGTTTGGTTCACCAAATTTTACCGACATTTTTATTTTATTATTACAATTTTTCCTGATTTAGATGCTTTTTGCGGGAAGGTCATTGTATAGAAATAAACGCCGTTCTGCAAACTGCTTAAATCCTGCTTTTGGGCCCTTTCTGAACGCTCCAATCTTATTACCCTTACCACTTTGCCATTTACATCAGAAATCTCCAGGAAAGTCTCTGTAAAGATATTATCGATATTGATTTCACCGGTATTTGGGTTGGGATAAATAGAAATAACAGAATTTTCCGTTATTTGCTCAATGCCTACGACATCCGGGCAACCATTGGGATTTCCAATTCCACAAAGTGGATAAGCCAAAGTAGGTGCATCCATTGAAGGTAGATAGTTAGGAAGACAGGTTACGACATTATTGGGCAATATGCTTATTGTAAAAGTATTTGGAGGAAATGTTGGAAAACAATAAATGCTGTCGAATCCAGTATTCAAGTAATTCAGAGAATTAGGTAAAGTAGGCAGACTGGTAAGATGATATGTAAAACTACAGTCCAGGTGCTGAAGCATATTTGGCAACGCTGGTATGCTCATAATATTATAACCAGCGCTGCAATCAAGATAAAGCATTGAAGTTGGCCATGCAGGAAAACTTGTTAAGTTGTATGAGTAGTAAATATTCAAATACTTAATTGAATTAGGAAACGCTGGAAGACTTGTGAAGTAATTACTCCCACATTCTAAGGTAATGAGTGAGGTTGGTAAAGTCGGAAGAGTCGTGAGGTTGGGACAACTTCCGCATTTCATCCAGGTAATAGTGTTAGGCAGTGGAGGCAAGCTTGCCATGTTATTGTAAGCACAGAAAAAGGTTGTTAATCCGCTTGGCAAAGTTGGAATCGTTGTCATTAAGTTGTTGCTGCAGTCGATATAGGTTAAGGCTGGACCAAAACCTCCGATAGTAGTGATTTGGTTCGTGGCGCAGTCCAGATGTGCCAATGCTCCTGATAGATTCGGTAACGATGTAAGCGCATTCATGCTGCAATTAAGCCAATTCATTCCAGGAGGAACTGTAGGAAATGTAGTCAGGTTATTTCCACTAACATCTAAATACACCATACTTGATGGTATCGATGGTAGTGCATTCAGCCCCGTTGCCACGCATTCCAATCTTCTTAGCTGGGGCAGGGGTGGCAGATTTGATATTTGATTGCCTGTGCAAATAAGGGTCTGAGTGGTCGCAGGTAAAGGTGGAATCGAAGTAGCGTTATTGTTTTGACAGTTGAAGTACTGAAGCGCTGAAAAGAACTGAACTCCGTAGAGATTCGAGATGTTAAGAGTATTACAGTTAATGCTTGTTATCGAATTGTTTACTGAAACGTGCGTTGTGTCCAATTGATTTCCGCTCATCGCCGCAGGAACTAAACCCTGAAAGTAAGTTACTAAGTTGGCATCTGGAATGGTAACAAACTGAGCCTTGACACATGTCAGAGTTAGAGATAATATCAAAGCAAAACAAACTTGCTTTTTAGGATTCATTAAAATCGACTTCAGATATAATAGCTATTTTATAATCACAATTTTCCTTGCCCCCTGTTCTTTCTTGAAAGTTGACATTGAATAAAAATAAACACCATTTTCTAGATTGGTTAAATCGACCTTCTGGGGCTTCTCAGACCTTTTTAAGGAGATCATCCGGACAGATTTCCCATTCAAATCAAAAACATTTAACACGGCATCCTCAGTTACGTTGGCTATGCTGATTTCTCCGGCTGTTGGATTAGGATAAATCGAAATATTGGAATTCTCAGTCATTTGCTCAATCCCAACTGCCACAGGGCAACCGTTTGGATTTCCGCTTCCACATAGAGGATAAGCTAAAGTAGCAGCATCCATAGCTCCAGTATAATTTGGAAGACAGTTCACCACATCGTTAGGAAGTATTGAAAGAGTTGTGGTCGCAGCGGGAAACACCGGAAAACAATAAATACTATCAAAAGCAGTATTCAAATATAATAATCCATTAGGTAAAGTCGGGATGCTTTTTAAATGAGGTGTATTTGAACAGTTTAATCTCTGAAGTGAATTCGGAAATGATGATGGATAAGAGGTAATCTGATATCCGTGATTAGCGTCCAGATATTGAAGTGATGTTGGCCAAGCTGGGTATGTTGTCAAATTGAAAGTGTTATAAATATTTATAGTCTTCACGGAGTTTGGAAACGCCGGAAGACTGGTAAAGTAATTATCAGGACATTCCAAAGTAATTAGCGAAGTGGGCAACGTTGGTAAGGTTGTCAAATTTAAATTAGCTCCACATTTAATCCATGTAATTGAATTAGGCAATGAAGGAAGGCTGGAAAGATTATCATATGCACAAAATAAAGTAACTAGGCCAGTAGGTAAAGTGGGTAGACCTGTTATATTGTTACTACTACAGTCTAGATAGGTTAGCATCGGAGGTAATTGAGATATATTGTTTATTAAATTGGTACTACAATCTAAGTAAGTAAGAGAATTTGATAAATTCGGTAAGGCAGGTAAAGAATTGTTAGCGCAGGCTAAGGTCTTTAGACCAGGTGGCAAATTTGGTAGGCTTGTTAGAGAATTAAAGCTACAGCTTAAATCCTGTAGTGTGCCCGGTAGGTTTGGAAGGCTAGTCAGTGAATTTCCAGCGCAGTGCAAAACAGATAATACAGGAGACAGAGCAGGAATAACAGCTATAAGATTGTTCTGACAATCTAAGTAAGTAAGGGATTTAAAATATTGAATTCCGGTTAAATCAGAAATACTTAAATTATAAACATCGACACTATACGTAGTTGTTGTTACGGCAACGTGAGTAGTGTCCAACTGATTGCCACTCATCGCCGCTGGTACAATAGTTTGTAAGAACGTGACAAAATTTGCATCTGGAATAGTCACAAAGTTTTGAGATTTAATCCCAAAACTAAGTAGTAAAAAAACAATGGGTAGAATGACTTTTTTCATGACTTCTTAATTATTAGTTAACTTCCCTTCATATACAAATTTAGGTCTTTCTCACGCCTTTTCCAAATAAACAAGAAGAAGGCGCTCTTAATTATTTTAAAATAATGAGGCAATCTTCTTGCGAAAACTGCCTCATTATAATCTTAATGCAAAACGTCTATTCTAATCAACGACCAACTTTTGTTTTTCAATTGTATCTCCAATTTTAGCCGTGACAAAATAAACACCTTTTGGATACTTAGAAACATCAATAAGAAGTTCGCTTTCTGGAACATCCTTGGCTTCATAGATTAACTTTCCATTTATATCCAATACTCGTACATATTCTGGAATTCCATACAAGCTAACTGTGAATTTATCACTTGTCGGACTTGGATAGACTGAGAAGGAAGTGATTTCCTTCTTAGAAAAGTGTCCAATCCTACAGCAAGATGGACCACTATACTGTACTGTTGTCTAAGTAAAAGAGCATCCAGAAAAGTGGATCTTGAGATCCATTCCATTGATATAAAACAAGAATTAGAAGTACGACGACTGTAAGAAGAACAGATACAATTACATTCTCACGTATTTTGTTTTTCATTTTAAACACCAAACTGTCTGAAATGATGGTCCAGGTGTTTATGCATTAAGAAAGACCAGTCATCCGCTGAAAAATCACCGAAGAAAGGATGTTTCTTACAGGTAACTCCTGCCGGGCCCCCGTTCACAAATTTCTTAATGTTATTGGCAAGCCTGCTCTTTTCGGCTTCAAAGTTACGTTCATCTTTCACAACAAAAGAAGGATCGGTTGGAAGCCCCGGCTTGAAAGGGGTCAGGCTCAAACTTCCTTTTTTAGCCATTTTTCCAAAAAGTTTGCCCATGAAATGTTGTTTGCGATCGGCACCAAAAGGCGTATCTAAGGCAATGGCGCAGTGCGCGAGCATTTGATCTACACGCATTTTTCCCCATTGGGCTTTTTGGTTGGGAGATATTTTATCCAATCTCGCTAAAAGCGATTCCGCGTTCTTATTGTCAAATAAATTATACATCGAAGCTTTTTTTACAAATTATTAATTAGCTGAATGAAATGGTGAACACGGTTCCGTTTTCAGTGTCAATTTTCATTTTTCCGTCCAGCTGATCCACCAGCGAGTTCACCAGCTGCAATCCCAGCGTGTGTGTGGTTTGCACATCAAGACCCTTCGGCAAACCAACTCCATCGTCACTTAAACTCAATTGAAAGTTATTCTTCTCATCCTGCTTCAGCTGCACAGAAATATTTCCGTTGCTGCCGCCGGCAAAAGCGTATTTAAAGGCATTTGACATCAGCTCGTTGATGATGATCCCGCAGGGAACCGCCTTGTCAAGATCGATGGTGCGGTGCTTCACGTCCACATCCAAATTCACTCTCACGCGTTTGCCGAGGTTATAGGTATCGGAGATATAACTTACCAGTTCCTCCAGGTATTCTTTGATGCGGATCTCGGAAAGGTTCTTGGAGCGATATAACAGCTCGTGAATGATGGCGATGGATTTGATGCGACCGATGCTCTCGGTGTATTTTTCCTTGATCCGCTCATCGCTGATGTTATCCGATTGCAGGTTGAGCAAACTGGAGATGATCTGCAGGTTGTTCTTTACCCTGTGGTGTATCTCCTTGATGAGGAATTCCTTTTCAGAAACGGTGGCGCTTAATTTTTCTTCTATCTTTTTTCGCTCCAGAAAAGCCGGGATCTCCAATTTGCCGCGCGTTTTTTTTGCAACACCTTTATCCAGGTACGAGTCGATCTTATGCGGCGGCGCCATGATAAAGGTGCAGTGCTTGTCTCCCTTGGCGCGACAGGTGATCTCTACAGCCGTAAGCGGAATTCCAAAACTCGCCTCACACCACCCGCTGGAATAACCCGAGTTCATGATACATACGGGGGTCTTCGACCTTTTTCCGGCACGCACCCAGCTGTCGGCCTCGAAGGAATATGGATGATTGAATTTCAGAAAACAATTCTCATCCGGCGAAGGCCTGCTCTCGGGCAAAATATCCACAAAGGCCCATCCCGCGTAAGCAAAATGCACCGGGCCCGCCGACAACTTAGAGATCGGGTCCTTCAACTTCATCTTTTTGTGAAAATTCTTCGCGTCTTCCATGCCCAATACGTGGGCCAGATCAAACAAAATATTCTTCCCTATGTTCATTGCCTCTTCCTCTCCCCTGTCCTTATACAAATGTTTGATCGTATTCAGAAACTCATGTGATAGAGCCGAGGCGCGTACCAGCACATAACGCTCGTTATTGATCTCTATACTTCCCTTTGATGGTGAGAATTTAAGTGAACGAAAATAATTTCCAACCAAAGCTTCCGCTTTCGCAAAAATTGGTCTAACCTCTTTCGGAACTTTTACGGTGGGCTTGCTCGTGCTTACAGATACGGTTCTCCTTAAACGATCGTTCTCCTTTTTTAGGAGAGAAACTTCCTTTTTAAGGTCGCGGATAATATGTTCATCGCTTTTTTTCAAGGTCGCAATAAAAGAATAAAATTAGCCTTTTTTCAAGTCGCCGCAAGGCTTTTTTTACAATAAGACCACTTTGTACTTAGCCGCCATTTTTTGCAGGTTCTCTTCCGAAATACCATGCATGTTCTTCCCTCCGTGGCGGTTCTCAACGGTGATCACATGCACCTTGTAACGGAATTCGGCAGCCAGCTTAAAATACGGCTTCATCTCCCACTCCAGGGTAAAGGTATTGTCCACAAAAATGCGCCCGATCCTGTTTTGCATGTGTGCCCTTACTTTCTCTTCACAGGCTTTATAAGCGAGATGATTCCTTTCAAATTCAAAAACATACTCGCCCTTTTCATTGACAAAAAAATCGTCGATGGCGCAAACGGGATATTTTCCGCTCTCGCTCAATTCTTTCGCGAGCGTACTCTTGCCACTGCCCGGCAAACCACGTAATAAGATCAAAGAGGACATCCCTCAAAGTTGCGGTTTTTTTTCTTTGGGCAAAGCTTTCATTTGTTTCATATTTCGCTGATTATCAGTAGTACTCTGATCTCCAAGAATAGGGTCTATTGTGTTTTTCATCCGGGAACTTCCTGTCGTAATTTTATTCTGTCTTAATCGATATAGTAAGAATGCGAAAGGAACTTCCGATCCGTTTTTACCTTGCCACGGGTCTTTTATTTATTGGCTTATTCTTTAACCGCTCTAAGCTGGCTGCGCAGGCATGGAATGCCTCCTGCAATGGCGCCAATTACTGCGACGTGGGCACCATCGTACCTACCACCACTGTACAAACCATCCCCAGCAGTAGCTATTGTTCTGTAATGGGGGGCAGTGGTCATTCTAATAGTTTCAATGCGGGTACTTCTAAATTTGTGAAACTTCAATTCGCCGCCACGGCCGGGCAGAAATATTGTTTTGCTTTACGTACCTACGGAAGCGGTACAAATAATGGCAGCGGAATTGAAATTATAAGCACCGCATGTCCAACCGGCGCCGGCTATGTAGCAACTTCTTATGGTGGAACCGGCGCGCAGTACAGCCAAATGCGGAATTGCCTGGCATGGACCGCGCCTGCCACTCAAACTTATTATATTCAGCTCTCCGGTGGTACCTGCGGTTGTAATTTCTTTGGATGTTGTGGTCCTACGGGTTTTGAATTAGAGACGCTCGATTTCACTTACGCCACAACTGCTTCCGGTACGGGTTCCTGTTCCTGTTCGGGCGGCATCATTCTTCCTATTGAATTACTTCAATTCAGGGCATTTCAAACAAAAAACGGTACAAAAATAGAATGGTCAACCGCGAGCGAGCTTAACAATAGATCGTTCATTTTGGAGCGTTCTCCTGATGCCATGCTTTTTGAACCAGTGGCCACGGTGGCCGGTTCCGGCACCAGCCATATCACTAAACATTACACCGCTATGGATGAAGAAGCGGGAAAAGGAATTACCTATTACCGTTTAAAGCAAATGGATTTTAATGGCGAAGTTACCAGCTCTGGCATCATCAGCGTTACAGTCCTCGACGATGATAAATGGCGCGGAGAGATTTACCCAAATCCTGCGGAAGAGTCGGCAAACTTTGAGTTGTTCGCCGCAACAGATGATAAAGCGCTTGTAGAATTGGTTGATCTGGCCGGACGCATCGTATACTCAAAGCAAGAGGAGATACTCGAAGGCTCACAAACCATCCACGTTCCACTTGGCGACCTGCCAAAAGGCGCATACATGATGCGCGTGGCCATGACCGGAAGCGGCTCGCTCTCTACCTGTAAATTAATTAAGAACTAGCTTTTCTTCGTTGCCTTATCCCACTGCTCTTTGGTCAGTAATTTGATCTCTGCCTGCTTGTTCTTGGCTATCACCGTGTTGAGTTTGCCGAGCTCGGCCTTGAAAAGCGTTTCTGCTTTTGCCTTTGCATCGTCGATCTCTTTCTGCAATCCTTTTACCCGGTCCATCTGCGAATCGGTAGGACGCGTGAACGATCCCGCTACTTTATAATACAGTTCAGTTAATTTCTCGCGTATTTTTTCTTCGCCGGTGATGTTGGTGCCTGCTACTGAAGCGGCCAGGGTTTGCAACAGCTCATCGCTCTTTTTGTTCCATACTTTCAGCAACTCGTTATATTCCTTGTTATTCATTTTATCGGCACGGGCGTAGGCAGTATCTCCCGCCGCGCGTATCGTCTCGCTCAGGAAGGCCAGCTCTTCATGCATACCGAATATCTTCAGGGTTGCTTCGCGCTGCAGCTTTTTATCTTCCAGCGAAATTTTTGCCTTAGGATCGTATTTGAGCTCGATCACCTTCTCGATCGACTTCTCGTTCACTACCAATTTCAATTTGTAATTCCCTTCGCCGGCGTAAGGACCAATGAACCCCGCAAAATCTGCTTTCACTCCTTTTGCAACGCGGGGCGGTTTCATGCGCAGATTCCAGCTCGCGCGGTTAATGCCTTTTCTTTTGGAAGCCGGTAACGAAGTAATGAGCTTGTCATTTGCGTCGTACACCTCTAACTTCACACTTCCCTTAGTGATCCGGTTCTTCAGGTAATATACTACGGTAAGGTCCTCATCGGGGTTATCGCCCGAATAACCTCCATCAGGAAATGCTCCGCCATATTGATCACTTCCGATATACGTTTCTTTCGAAGGAAGGAAGGCCATCTCATTTTCCAGCATCTGTTGACCGAAATTTCTCAAAGGTGTGATATCATCCACAATGATCACGCCGCGCCCATGTGTTGCTAAAATAAGATCATGCGCTACAGGGTGGATCGCTATGTCGCGTACTGCTACCGGCGGAACTTTGGCTTTATACTGCACCCAATTCTTTCCGCCATCAAAGCTTACGAATAAACCGAATTCGGTTCCGGCAAATAGTAAATTCTCATTCTTCGGGTCTTGCTTTATTTTATGCGCATATCCCTTAATATCTGTTGTTACGATCGACTTCCAGGTCTTGCCCAGATCGGTAGTTTTGTAAATATAGGTTTTCATATCTCCTACCGCATGCCCTTCAAAAGTAACAAACGCCGTGTTCTTGTCATATACGCTCGCGTCAATGCTGCTGCACCAGGTTCCAGCGGGCATGCCGGGCATATTGCCGCTCACTTTGCTCCAGTTCTTTCCTCCATCCACTGTTACCTGCACATTGCCATCATCCGTGCCCACCCAGATCATGTTCTCATCCTTTGGCGATTCGCAAATGGTATAAATTGTACAGTGATTCTCGGCTCCCGAATTATCTACAGAAAGTCCTCCTGATTTTTCCTGCTCCTGTTTCTTTTTATCATTCGTGGTCAGATCCGGGGAGATCTTTTCCCAGGTTTGTCCCTTATTTTTACTGCGATACAAATACTGCGCTCCGACATATAAGGTATTCACATTAGTTGGGCTCGTAGCTATAGGCGTATTCCAGTTGAAACGCAATTTGGGTTCTCCGGCCAAAGGATAAGGCTTGATGTCTTTCGATTCATTCGTCCGTTTATTGTAACGGATCACATCTCCGCCTTGCGACTCACTATAGCAGATATTACTGTCGCTTCTATCCGGCTGCACCCAAAAACCATCGCCGCCTCCGCAATTGGTCCAGTCCTTATTTTCAATTCCGCCAACACTAGCGGTGGGAGCGAACCAGCTTCCGTTATCCTGCAAACCACCGTAAACATTGTACGGCGTTTGCATATCATAAGCCACGTGATAGAATTGCGACACAGGTAAATTCTTGAACATGGTCCAGCTCACGCCTTTATCTAAAGATTGATAAACGCCGCCGTCAGTTCCCAAAAGAAGGTGATGATTGTTATTGGGATCGATCCACAAAGCATGGTGATCTGAATGCACCCAGCCTCCTTCAAAAGAAGCCGATTTCCAGGACTCTCCACCGTCATCACTGAAAGCGAACTCTAAACCCGGACGGTAAATACGTTTCGGGTCGAGCGGATCCACCACGATCAAACTAAAATAAAAAGGTCTCCAGGTCACATTTTGCGTAGCGCTGGTCTTTTCCCAATTCTCGCCGCCATCATTCGAAGCATACAGGGCGGTATTTTTCGATTCGGCAACTAAAAATACTTTGTTGGTTTGGGTAGGACTGATAGCGATGCACATCCTTCCTAATTCGCCCGCTTCTATCCCCTTCTGGATCTTTTTCCAGGATTTGCCTCCATCCGTACTTTTGTAAAGCGCGCTGCCGGGGCCTCCTGAGCTGAAAGAATGCGGCGATCGACGGAACTGCCACATCGATGCGTAAAGCACATCGCTGTTGCCCGGGTCAACCGCTATATCCGCGCAGCCGGTCTTCGTATCTGTATACAGTATTTTTTTCCAGGTCTTTCCTCCGTCGGTTGTTTTATAAAGTCCGCGGTGTTTGCTGTCGCTCCAAAGCGCGCCTGGAACCGCTACATAAACAATATCCGAATTCTTCGGATCGATGATCACTTTACTGATGCGCTCGCAGGTATCAAAGCCCAGATTGCGCCAGTTAGAACCGCCGTCCGTAGTTTTGTAAAGTCCACAACCTACGCTTACGCTGTTACGCATATTGCTCTCTCCCGTTCCCACCCAAACAGTCTCCGGGCTTTTCTGATCGATGGCCAGCCATCCTATCGATTGGCAATACTTGTCAAACACCGGCTCGAACGTGGTTCCGGCATTGGTTGATTTCCAAACACCGCCGCCGCCCGTTCCTACGTACACCACGCGGGTGTTCTTGGCAACCGCATCTATACAAGTGATGCGACCGCTCATTTCTGCCGGACCGATCTGGCGTGCAGGATAACCGCCCAACATGGCGGAAGTTAATTTGGTTTGCGCAATACCGGAAAAACCGGAGATCAGCACTATAGCTAAATAAATTCTTTTCATACTATTTTTTCTCTTCGGGCATTTTAAATAATTGGTCGTCGAACTTTTGGTTGTATTCCATCTTTTCGATGTTCATCTGCATGGTTACTTTACCGTCGTTATAATTTTCAATGGTGCGGGCAGAAGTGATGCCATCCTGCGTAACGTAATTGCTGAAATAGGTTTCGCTGGTAAACTCCCTGTCCTGGTATTTTATTTTCGATTCTTCTTTCCAGATCATGTAAGTCTGAGCGTCGATATAATAGTACGTGATATTGCCGTTCTTTTTGGTGAGCATGATCTTGTAGACCTCATCTCCTTCCAGGTCTTCTTTGCCCAGTAATTCGGCGCTGTGCCCTTTTTGTTTGTAATCCATCAAGGGACTTTCGAGGCGATTCTCGTCTTTCATTTCCTTGCGTTGCTCATCGTTCATCTTATGCGCTTTGTTATCGCCCTGCATGGGATTGATGGACCAGCCGCTGCTGTCGGCGCCATTATACGCCTGGATGATCTTCAGACCCTGGATCTCGGTCTCGCTGCGCATGGAACCATCTTTTTTGATGTACGCTACCGTTGGAAACTCGAACATCTGCGCCTTCATTTTAATTTCTGTTTTGGCCGACTGTATGGCTTTTATCTTTTCCTTACCGCCCATGGCCTGTATGGTCTTGTCGATCACTTCATCCACGTTTTGTGCTTGTGCGAAAAATGCGGAGTAGATCAGGACGATGAATAATTTGAGGTGTTTCATTTTTCTGAAAATTTTACCAAAAGTATTAAATAAGAAGTAATACACCAGTTTATAGGATAGAATTTTGGAGCTAAACTGTTAAATGATCAAAAAGTGTAGTAGCCTCTCACCCCAAAGGCGTGATTAAGGGTACGCTTGGGGTTGATGCCGAGCTTGATGTACTCGTAGGAAGGTGAATAAAGGAATTGGATGACCCAGCGCGCGCCAAGGTTCAGATTCACACCCAGGCCGGCGAAAGCTCCTGTGCCTACACCCGTAAGAAATTTAGAACGAAAGCCGCCCATATTGGCATTATAGTAAATATAGCTTAGATCCATTACGAGTCCATTTACGTTGATCTGGTTCTTGACAAATTTTGCCATGGTCACATTAACGCCCCCCTCGAAAAAGAAATTCATTTTATCGTTCTCGCCAAAAATATGCTGGTAGCCCAGTTGAATGAGCAATCGCTGCTCGCCGCCTATTAAAGGAAAAGTTCTAACCTGGGCGGGCTGCTGGTTGCCGCCGCTGAGTGTTTGCGTTACGATCGTAAAATTTCCGTTCACCGTAAGTTTGGTGGTATTGAAATTGAGAATGAAAGAACTCGTTTTATCTGCCGCGAAACGCATATTGGCGCCCACGTGAAACGCAATATTGTATTTTAAATTAACCGGCATGTCGGTTTCGTTGAACGACCATTCGCCGTGCTGCACACCCAGTTTCTCGGCAATGCGGTCGGGCTGCCCATTATTTCCGCCATTGATGTTTACGATCTGGTTATACATGGGGCTGTTCCAGAAATTATTTCGGTTCCCGTTTATGTCGAGCCCATAGCCATCGTACAAACCGCTGCTGTATTTATTGGCAAAATAAGTGCCGGCGAAAAATCCCAGTTGAAAGCCATTTTCCTTGCGGGGTTTTTCGGGCTTTTCTTCATCATCATTATCCTTTTCGTCCTGCGCCGTACCGAGAACAGAAAGCAAAGAGAAAATGATATAGAGGAACTTCTTCACTTATTTATATCGGGAAAGAATGACATTCCATTCAGCGTCATTAATTGCAAGCTTTATCTTCTTAAAGCGACTCGTTGTTCCTTTTTCTAGAATCACCGCGCTTTTACTCAGATCAAATTCCTTAGCCAAATATTTCACAAGATATTCGTTTGCGGCGCCTCCAATGGGTTTTTCCATGATCTTTACCGTTACTGTTCCTTCGGCATCAAGCAACACTTCGTCTTTGAAAGCTCCGGGCTTTACTTTGATGTTGAGGGTTATCATTACATATTCCTGCGATACTGTCCGCCCACTTCAAACAGCGCCTGCGTGATCTGCCCTAACGAACAATACTTCACAGTTTCCATTAACGAGTTAAAAATATTTCCGTTTTGCACGGCCACCCTCTGTATCTCGCCCAATTTCTCTTTTCCATATTCGCCGCTGGTCTTCTGCAGGTTCTTCACGGTGTTGATCTGGAACTCCTTCTCTTCTTCAGTAGAACGAATTACTTCCTGCGGGATCACCGTTGGAGAACCTTTCGAGCTCAGGAAAGTATTTACGCCGATGATCGGGAACTCCCCGGTATGCTTTTGCATTTCGTAATACAGACTTTCTTCCTGTATCTTGCCGCGCTGGTACATGGTCTCCATGGCGCCCAAAACTCCGCCGCGTTCCGAGATACGATCGAACTCGGCCAACACCGCTTCTTCCACAAGGTCGGTCAATTCTTCGATGATGAACGAACCCTGCAAAGGATTTTCATTCTTGGCCAATCCTAATTCTTTATTAATGATCAACTGAATGGCCATTGCTCTGCGAACAGATCCTTCCGTTGGTGTAGTGATCGCCTCATCGTAAGCATTCGTGTGTAGCGAATTACAGTTATCGTAAATAGCGTAAAGCGCCTGTAAGGTTGTACGGATATCATTGAAATCAATTTCCTGCGCGTGTAATGAGCGACCGGAGGTCTGAATATGATATTTCAACATCTGCGAACGCTCGTTCCCTCCATATTTATATTTCATGGCCTTGGCCCAGATGCGACGTGCTACGCGACCGATCACAGAATACTCAGGGTCAATTCCGTTACTGAAGAAGAACGATAAGTTCGGCGCGAAATCATCGATATTCATTCCGCGGCTTAAATAATACTCTACGAAGGTAAAGCCGTTCGCAACCGTGAATGCCAATTGAGAAATTGGATTCGCTCCCGCTTCCGCAATGTGATATCCGGAAATAGAGACCGAATAAAAATTCCTTACTTTATTGTCAATGAAATACTGCTGCACATCGCCCATCACGCGTAGCGAGAACTCGGTGCTGAAGATACATGTGTTCTGCGCCTGGTCTTCCTTTAAAATATCAGCCTGAACGGTCCCACGAACCTGTGATAAAGTATCTGCTTTAATTTTTTCGTAAACATCTTTTGCCAGGACCATATCGCCGGTAACGCCCAATAACATCAATCCAAGCCCGTCATTTCCCTCTGGCAGCGGCCCGTTGTATTTTGGCCTTGGAGTTCCTTTTGCTTTA
Source organism: uncultured Flavobacteriaceae bacterium (assembly GCA_964387075.1). Lineage (GTDB taxonomy): Bacteria > Bacteroidota > Bacteroidia > B-17B0 > Aurantibacillaceae > PALSA-968. Next base: position 405,705 of record CAYLVB010000003.1, on the reverse strand, counting down.
TAGATCTCTTCGATCTTCTTTTCCGCTTCTTTCTGCAGCCCGTTCTTTTTAATATAAAGTTCGCATTGCTGATCAATAGCCGCGTTCATATAAAAAGCGGCAATGATGGCGGCCGGACCATTGATGGTCATGGAAACGGAAGTCTTTGGATCTGCTAAATTGAACCCGCTGTATAATTTCTTCGCATCGTCCAAACAACAAACACTTACACCACTGTTACCTATCTTCCCGTAAATATCGGGGCGGTAATCAGGATCCTGTCCATATAAAGTAACTGAATCGAAAGCCGTACTTAATCGCGCAGCAGGCAACCCTTTACTTACATAGTGAAAACGTTTGTTGGTACGCTCAGGTCCGCCCTCACCGGCAAACATGCGCGTTGGATCTTCGCCTTCACGTTTGAACGGATATATTCCGGCGGCGTATGGAAACTCTCCCGGAAAATTCTCCGATAAATTCCATTTCAAAACATCGCCCCATCCACGAAACCGCGGAACAGCGATCTTAGGAACCTGGGTATGCGATAAACTTTCGTAATGCGTTTTAATTTTTATTTCCTTGTCGCGAACCTTAAATACATAGAACTCGTTGGTGTATTGCTGTTTCTTTGCTTCCCAACCTTCGAGTATCTTTTTGTTGGCGCCTTCCAGCCCCAACTCTACATTGGCATATTCTTCTTCCAGCGATTTGATCAAACGATCCTTATCAGTCATCTTACTTTCGCGAATAGTACCGATCGTTTTACGAATACCGTACAACTTCTCAGCGATCTCACTTTGTTCTTCCGCTTTCTTATCGTAGTTGCGGTTGTTCTCTGCGATCTCGGCCAAATATCTGGTTCTTGCCGGAGGAATGATATAGATCTTCTCGCTCATCTCGCTGGTAAGCGCGAATTTCGATTTAAGATCCACCTTCGTTTTCTCCACCAGTTTGTCCATCACCTCTTTGTACAAACGATTCATGCCCGGATCATTGAACTGCGAAGCAATGGTGCCGTATACCGGAATTTTCTCGTCCGGCGTTTCAAATAAATTATGGTTGCGCTTGTATTGCTTTTTTACATCACGAATGGCATCCAGCGCCCCGCGCTTGTCAAATTTGTTCAGCGCGATGATATCAGCGAACTCGATCATGTCGATCTTCTCGAGCTGCGATGCCGCTCCGTATTCCGGCGTCATCACGTATAAACTCATATCGCTGTGTTCGGTGATCTCGGTATCGCTCTGACCAATTCCCGCTGTTTCTAAAATGATCAGGTCGAAACCCGAAACTTTTAAAATATCAACAGCATCCTGCACGTATTTGCTCAGCGCCAAATTACTCTGGCGAGTTGCCATACTGCGCATAAAAACACGATCATTGCGAATGGAGTTCATGCGGATCCTGTCTCCCAACAATGCGCCTCCTGTTTTACGTTTGCTCGGATCAACCGAAACAATTCCTATCGTTTTCTCCGGGAAATCAATTAAAAATCTCCTCACCAATTCATCCACCAGCGAAGATTTTCCCGCCCCGCCCGTACCGGTAATTCCCAACACCGGGGTTTTAGAATCCTTTGCCTGCTCTTTTATTTTCTTCAATAAAGCGGCGCTTTCTTCTCCGTGGTTCTCAGCAACAGAAATTAAACGCGCTATGGATTTATGATCTCTTTGTTTGATGTGGCCAACCTCCCCATTCAAATTAGCACTCGGATCATAATCGCTTTGCTTCAGCACATCATTGATCATACCCTGCAAACCCAAAGACCGCCCGTCATCAGGACTATAAATTCTGGTAATGCCGTATTTGTGTAATTCTTCGATCTCAGTTGGCAAAATAACTCCGCCGCCGCCACCGAAAATTTTGATGTGCCCGCAACCGCGCTCTTTCAGCAGATCGTACATGTATTTGAAATACTCTACATGCCCACCCTGGTAAGAAGTGATGGCAATGGCGTTGGCGTCTTCCTGTATGGCGCAATTCACTACGTCCTGCACGCTGCGGTCATGTCCTAAGTGAATAACCTCGGCTCCGCTGCTTTGCATGATGCGGCGCATGATATTGATGGCGGCATCGTGCCCGTCGAACAGTGCGGCGGCCGTTACGATGCGTATCTTATGTTTGGATTGGTATGGAGTTTGCTCGGTCATTTTAGCTATGATTGTAACCCCGCTAAAATAGTGAATTTTGCCGCAGATTCCGCAGATTTTCGCAGATGTTTTAGGGGTCGCTTTCAATGGGTTCAGACCCATAAAAATCGAATTCGTTGCCTTTTAGCAATAAAAGCCCTTATCTGCGTTAATCTGTGAGATCTGCGGCTTACCTTTGTGTTCCTATGCTTTTAAAGACCATCGACCGGTACATACTCAAAAAGTTCATGGGCACCTTCTTTTTCTCCATCGCCCTCATCACCTGCATCGTGGTGATCTTCGATATTTCTGAGAAGATCGACAACTTCATTCACGCCAGCATGCACGAGATCATTTTTGATCATTACATGAACTTCATTCCTTTTATCACCAATAAAATGGCTCCGCTCTTTACTTTTATTTCGGTGATCTTCTTCACTTCCAAAATGGCGGCGCGTTACGAAACGGTGGCCATACTCAGCAGCGGAGTGAAATACACACGCTTCCTACGTCCTTATATTATCGGTGCGGCCGTGATCGCGCTTTGCTCGCTCTACCTGAGCCATTTTGTCATTCCGAGCGCCAATCGTAAAAAACAGGCCTTCGAGGATAAATACATCAATAACCATTACCAGACCGAAGAAAGAAATATCCATCGCCAGCTCGATAAAGAGACCAAACTCTATATGGAAAGCTATACCAACTCCGATAAGCGCGGTAACCGCTTTACCATGGAGAGAATAAAAGATTTTAAACAGGAATATTTTTTCAGCGCCGAGTGGGTGCAATGGGACAGCATCAGGCAATTGTGGGTGGCGCATAATTTTTACGAACGCACTATGCGTGTTGACAGCACAAAGAAAATTGCGGCCGAGCGATACAAGGAGGAGATAAAATTTGGCAACGACAGAGAATTGAAAATTGATTTTAGTCCGGCCGATATGGGGCGCATTGAAAGTAAAGTAGAGATCATGACCTACGGCGAACTGAAATCTTTTATTGCGAAGGAGCGTGAGAAAGGTTCGAGCGGTATTGAGCGTTTTGAGGTGGAGAATTACACAAGAACGGCCTCTCCTTTTGCCACTTTTATTTTGACCATTATGGGCGTTTGCATCTCTTCGCGCAAAGTAAGGGGCGGCATTGGCATGCACCTGGCCATCGGGCTTTTGCTGGCGGCTTCTTATGTTTTGTTCCTCCAGGTTTCCTCCATGTTTGCCGTAAACGGACTTTTTTCTCCCTTAATAGCCGTGTGGGTGCCCAATGTTTTGTACGGCGGCATAGCCTTTTACCTCTATAAGAGTGCGCAGAAATAATTCGCCGATTCTCCGTATATTTGATTAGCATTTGATCCCGTGAGAAATTTCCGTTTATACCTTTCTGTTTTTGCCTTCAGCCTTTTCCTGGCAAACTGCTCTTCCAATAAGCCGGCCGAAGAAAAAAAGGTGGTGGTGATGAAAGTGCAGGATGTGGATAAAGTAGTATCTGAACAATTGAAAGATCTACTCGAGCAAAGGAAGGGAAAGAATGTTCTTGTATTGCATAAGGACACGCTGCTGGCCATTTCCTTTTTCGATAGCCTGTATACGGACAAGAACAAAGAACTTTTCTCGCGTCACGGAAAATTCACTGAGCTGGGCGATTCGCTTTTCAAGATCATAAAGGAAGCGCGGTGGTACGGGCTAATACCGAATGATTATCATTATAGAAAGATCGACAGTCTAAAGAATATCTTTTTTAACAAGGCCGACAGCAGCTACGACGCTTATGCCATTGCAAAAGCGGATCTTTTACTTTGCGACGCGTATTTCAAATTTGGTGCTCACCTCAATAAGGGTCGCTTCTATCCGGATAGTTTGTTATTAGAATGGAACCCGAACAAACTCGATACAAACTGGGTCAGCGTTTTGAACTGGGGACTTCGTATAAAAGATCCCAGGAAAGCGCTGGAATCCTTAGAACCCAAACACGAAGGCTATATATTACTGAAAGAGGAATTCAGAAAGTTCATCAAAGAAGTTGCCTTCACGAATTGGGATTCCATTTCTTTTATCAATGTTACAGACACAGCTAAGTTATATGCCGATCTCAAACAACGCCTGGTCAATACAGGAGATTACGATTCAACAGCGAAATTTTCGACACGCAGAATAAAAGTTCCCATAACGCCGCATATCAAGGACAGCTGTCTTTTGGCCGAAGCCATCAAATCCTTCCAGAGAACAAGGAACCTGGAACCCGATGGGAAATTAGGGAAACAAACCCGCCGCGCGCTGGCCCACGACAAAGAAGCCGATATACGCCAAATGGAAATGTCGCTGGAGCGCTGGCGCTGGGAACCTAAGGAATATCCAAAGAAATATTTCTGGGTCAATATTCCTTCCTGCGACCTGCATGTTTGGGAATGGGACAAAAAGAAAAAACGCGATACGCTGGTACTTTTCTCAAACGTGGTTGTAGGAAAACCCGAGAACCAAACGCCCATTTTAAAATCAAAGATCAATTACATCATTATTTATCCCTATTGGAAAGTTCCCTACAGTATCGCCTGGAAAGAGATCCTTCCTGCCGTGCAGGCGGATACTTCGTATCTACGCCGAAAAGGTTTTGAAGTGATAGGGGCGCACGGCGTTCCGGTTGATGCTAGTAAAATACGGTGGAGAAAGTACAACAAGACCAATCTTCCTTACTCCTTCCGGCAAAGGATAGGGGAAGACAATAGTTTGGGCGTTTGCAAATTCAATTTCAACAGTCGCTTTGGGGTTTATATGCACGATACGAACAGCAAAAAGTACTTTAAGACCTTTTACCGATGGCAGAGTCACGGTTGCATACGCTTAGAAAAATACTACGAAGCGGCGCGCTTCATTATCAGGGATGATACGCTGAAGATCCCCTATGATACATTAGACAAATGGCTGGCCACACCTGAGCAACAAAAGATCAATTTACGTAAGCAAATTCCAATTTACGTGAAATATTATTCAACGGTTGCCGACAGTGCGGGACTGCACCGCTACATTGATGTGTATCGCAAGGACGACGAGATGGCCAAACTGCTTTACAATAAAAAATAAATGAGGACTATTTTTCTATTGTTTCTTTGCGTAGCGTTTGGTTTCATCCTGGGACAAAACAGTAAGACCGATTCATTACGATCAGTTTACCTCGACAACCGACAGCATGACACTGCGCGCTTAAAGGCGCTTCATCTTCTTGCAAAAAGTTATTTGAACAGTGAGCCCGATACTGCCATTGTGTTTGCCCGGGAAGCCGCCGGGCTGGCCCAAAAGACCGGCAATAAAAAAGCGGAAGGAGACGCTTTAAAAACCATAGGCGCCGCTTTTTATTTTAAAGGTAATTCTACCCAGGCGCTGGAGTACTACCTGAAAACACTAATGGTCTATGACGAAGCGGGTGATAAAAAAGGAATGGGAGCTTGCTACAATAATATCGGGCTCATTTACAGGGATCAATCCAACTTTCCGAAAGCCCTTGGATATTACCTGGATGCTTTAAAGATAAGAAATGAACTTGGGGATAAACACGGCATAGCCTCCAGTTACATTAACATTGGCATTCTATATAATGATCAGTCTGACTTTACAAAGGCGCTTGAATATTATTTGAAAGCCTTAAAAATAAAAGAAGAAATAGGAGACAAGAGCGGAGTTGGCGCCTGTTACGTGAATATAGGAAATGTGTATGGCGACCGTGGCGATCTTTCTAAAGCTTTGGAATATTTTACGAAAGCTTTGGAAATAAAAAAAGAGACCGGAGACAAAAGCGGGATAGGTTCCTGTTACATTAACATAGGCATTATTTATAAATACAGGTCTGACTTTACAAAAGCAAGAGAATACTACCGGGAAGCTTTGAAGATAAAGCGTGAGATCGGCGAAAAGAACGCCATTGGTGAATGTTACAATAAACTTGCTGATCTGGCCTTTAAATTATCGGATCTAAAGACCGCTTTGATATACAGTGATTCTGCCCTGCATATTGGAAAAGAGGCTGGTGATCTTGAGCGGCAGCGTATAGCTTATAAAGACCTTGCCGAAATTTATGCTAAAACAGGACGCTATCAAGAAGCTTACGCTAACCATGTTAAATTCAAGGCGCTGAATGATAGTGTTTTTAACGTGGAGAACAGCAAACAAATGGGCGATCTAAAGACCCAATTTGAGGTAGAGAAAAAAGAAACTGAACTAAAGGCAGAAGCCCGCGCGCAGGAGCTGGTTAACGCTGAGGAAAAGAAAAAACAGCTCGTTATCCTGTACGCCGTGGGAGGCATGCTTTTTATGGCGCTCGTGTTCTCTATCGTTATTTTCTCGCGTTTCAGGACCACAAACCGTCAAAAAAAGGTTATCGAGGCCCAAAAGAAAGTAGTGGAAGAAAAGCAAAAAGAGATCCTCGATTCTATTCATTACGCGCGACGCATGCAGCGTGCCCTCATCACTCCCGAGAAGTATATCGCTAAACAATTGGCTCAGCTCAGGAAGAAAAAATAGATCGCGCCGTTCCCGACCAACGACGCGATCCGGTTGCTTATTTGCGTGCGTAATGACGCTTCAGCAGAATATAGAGAACCAAAGCAATGGGGATCAGAGGCCAAAGCTTCATCAGGAACAGAATAAATCCTTCCAAAAACCACCAGCCGGCTGTTAAAGAATCTTTCATTTTACTTCCTAATCCGGGTTCGTATTCACGGATGTTCTTTTCATTAGGGATCAATTCATGCCTTACGGTCTCACGCTGATAAACCTGCAGGCTGATCGTGCTATAACTTACCTGGTCCATCAAACTCAAATTGTTCAGCACATTGTAGTCGGCGCTTTCTTCTTTACCGGCCAATGATTCTTCGGCCTCCGTTGTTTCGCGTAGTTTTTTGGCTTTGGTATTAATGGCAGTTTCCAAACGGTCGTGGTGACGCTCTGCTCTATTTTGCGCCCATTTATTGGCCATCAATTGCAGACTTACATCTTCAGCGGTGATCACGCGATAATCGAGAAAATCGATCTGTCTTGCGATCAACTTCAACACCGTATCCAGATTGGTGTTCGGCACACGCATGCTCATGGTGTTCTCGGTAACAAAATGCGTGGTAGATAAAGACGAATCCGCGCTCACCTGTACTTGGGTGCTGTAGGTAACATTAGCGTGAAGATTGCTCAGCGTTACAAAGCCGTCGAAACGATTTACGATGTCTTCGATAACGTAAGTAGAGCGCTGTACGTTCTCCGCTTTAAAACGCATATCGGCGGTTCGCACAAATTTTCGCAGAGAATCCCTTTTGGTGACTTTGGCAGCGCTGGAAGAGATAAAACCGTTTCCTTCATTGGAGGAAAGCTTGCCATCTTCTTCTTTTGCCTTTACGTCGGCGATAGATTTTGAATAAGCCGGAGCTTCGTCTTGTTCTTTGTACGCTGAACTGCATGCGGCCAGTAAAAGGCATGCCGCGGCCATGTGAATTGCTTTCATAATTTTAGTTTTAAAGAATTGTTTTAATTGAGATGCCAAAAAGGATCAATTGGCATAAAAAGAGTGAAGAAAGAGGGTGCCTGTTACTTGCCGGCCAAATAACAGACGTTCGGTGCTCTCAACGAATTGAGTTTAATTACCCTTGAAAACCTTGATGTTGTAAACGCAGGGGGTAATCTTCTTGATCTGTTCGCTGCGTTTCAGGCTTTTGATGCTGTTGTGGCTTGTGTTGGTATTAAGTTCCTTTTTAATGTCTTCGTCGGTCGTTTCTTTAATGAGATTCAAAAGGTACTCCGATTTCACAGCGAAACCGGTTGCCTCCGCGGCGCGGTTCTTACTTTTAATGATGCCGATCACGTTCCCGCTCTCGTCAAACAAAGGGCCGCCGCTGTTACCCGGATTCACAGGTACGCTCACCTGGTACATGGCTGTGTCGCCTCCTCCATTCATTGAAGAAAGAGAACCTTCGCTGTAAACGATCTCGCTGCCGGGGAAACCCAAAGTAAAAACTTTTTCGCCAAGGTCAGCGCCCGCGTTCTTGAAACTATAAGGTAACTCCGCAAATTTCGCGTCAGCGTCTTTTTCGATCTTCAGGATAGCAATGTCCAAACGTGTATCGGTGATCAAAACGCGGGCCGGGTAAGAATTTTGCTCGTTATCTAAAACAAAAACAGAGTCGGCGCCTTTCACCATGTGCAGGCTGGTCACAAAATATCCTTTGTTATTCAGCGCAAAACCTGTTCCCTCGATGTTAGCGTTCATTACGCGTTTCACGGCCGGCTTCACGTTCATGATGCCATCAATAATCCCTTCCTGGGTAGACTTCAATTCCTGTACTTCCTTAGAAAGATCGGTGATAGAAGCCGCGTGTTTCTTGATCAGGTATCCACCCGAAGTTAAAAGTGCAAGTGTAACAGTAACAACAATAATAGCAACCGAAGCCGCCATACCAATGGTCTTGCCGTGTCGATTATAAAAATTATTCGCCTTCATGGAAACCATGTTGGACTTACCGAACTCTTCTGAATAGACCGTATCCAGTTCTTTTCTCAGCTCCTGTTGCCTGCCGTATTCCCGCAGTAATTTCACAAATGCTTTGTGTTCTTCAAATTCTTTTTTGAATGTATCGTCGCTTCCCAGTCTTTCTTCAAAAAGTTTGCGGTCCTCCGTGTTCTGGCGATTCAGTAAGTAATTATCAAACAGATCAATGTTCCTCATGTCGTTCTTCCTTCCTTATCAATAAAAAATATCTTCTTAAGCCTTTGCAGGCATTTGTACTTTTGGTTCTTGGCATTATCGGCATTGGTATACCCGAACTTTTCGGCTATCTCGTCCATGCTTAAATGACGGGTGTAAAAATCTTCGAGCAGTGTTTTACAGGGCTCACCCAATTGCCCTATACTTTCTTTCATGCGGCTGATGTTCTGGTCTCGTTGTTCGTAAACTTCGAGATCATTCGCCGCGTCGATCACATCCTCATCTTCAACAAAGCGCTCATCCAGTTTGTAAAGCCCGTGCTTCTTGTGGATCTGCTTCAGCCAAAGTCTGCGCGCCACGCTGTACAAATACGTTTGTAAAGCGCAGGTGAGCGAGAATTGCTGCTCTTGTGCATGATGATAAAGAACTAAAACAGTCTCCTGGAATATATCCTTGGCTTCTTGCTCGGTACCGCTGTTATTCAGTACCATGCGGGCTATTACCGGGTAGAATTTTTTGTACACCGAACGAATTACCGCACTGTTGTTAAGCCGCAACCCCTCTATGTACTCCTTGTCGGTAAAAACCAGCGTAGCCATGCTGCTTTAGTATTAATACTTGATATCGGTAAAAGTAACCCTTTTGGGGTGAAAAATATCGAGTAAAGGTAAGAAAAACAGGCAATTATACCGTTTTTATAAGGCAAAAAGCGCTTGCTTTTTCAGGAAATAGTCTACTTTTGCGCTCAAACTATTAACCCTCACAAAACAATTTAACATGAAAAAAGTACTTTACGTTATTCTTGCATTGGTATGTATTTACCTGGTGCTTTGCTTAGTAGGCCCTTCTGACTCGCGCGTAGAGCGCACCGGCTCCATCAACGCACCCGCAAGCGCGGTGCAAGGCGTTTTAACTGATTACTCTGTATTCTCAAAATGGTCGCCATGGGCAGAAAAAGACACTGCTATGAAAGTTACTCTGGAAGGTGAAGCCGGAAAACCCGGACACAAATACTATTGGGAAGGCAACAAAGAGGTTGGAAAAGGAAGCATGACCTTTGACGGCATAAGTGGTGACAGCGTGCTGCAAACCCTCGACATGGGTTATGGTCCTACGAAAGTTTATATGATCACCAAAGAAGAGAATGGCACTACCACTTTAACGTGGGGCTTATATGCAAAAAATCCGTTTTTTATGCGTGGAATGAGCCTGTTTATGAGCATGGACAAAATGCTGGGACCTGACTTTGAAAAAGGGCTAGCCAATTTAAAGACTGTGGTTGAAGCGAATGCTTCTAAAGTTGCCGAGAAAAGTTATGAAGTAAAAGAAGTGCAGTGGGAAGAAAGGACATTCGTTGGTAGCAAAAAGGCGAACCTCAACATGCAAACCATGGCCCCTTTCTTTGGCGAGAATTTCCCAAAGATCATGGGCGACCTTGGAAAGAACAAAATTCAGCCCACGGGCGCTCCAAGTGCCATTTACTTTAGCTGGGATATGGCAACCATGTCGGGCGACGTTGCGGCTGTTGCTCCAGTAGCTAAGGACACGAAGGCTAAAGGTTGGGAAACCTACTCTGTACCTGCAGGCAAGGTGCTTCAGATCGAGTATTACGGTGCCTATGAAAAAATTGGCGACGCGCATACGTCTATGGATAAGTATATGAAGGAGAAAAGCCTTACCAATGGTTGGGTGATCGAGGAATATGTTACAGATCCAGGAGCTGAGAAAGACACAGCCAAATGGTTAACCAACATTTATTACATCCTGAAATAATTGTTTTGGAATGAAAAAGGAACCCCGCTCGATGAGCGGGGTTTTTTTATCTTTGCAATATGCGTACGTGCCTTTTCTTTATAGTAGTGGCGCTCGTTTCTGCTAAACTTGAAGGCCAGGAAAAGGGAAGATTTGGCTACCAGTGTACCGCCCCCATCTATAAAGTCAATGATTATAGATTCATTACGGTAGATCATTCCGTGTTCTATCAAAAACAACCCGTCACTTTTTTTGCCGGGTACTCCATGTTTTTTTTCACGCCTTCGAACTATAAAGGCGGGATCAACGTGGGAGCCAGTATTGCTTTGAAGCAGGCCAATTGGGGAAACATCAATCTTTGTTTTTTCGATGATCTTTACAGTACTCCGCGCGCTGATTCGAGATCAAGGCTAAATATCATCCATGCAAATTTTAATTACGAACTGCTGGCGCTAAAGAATTTTCTTGCCTTCCAGGTTGGGCCTTCCCTATCCTTCATTTCTGACGTATACACGAACGAAAAAGATCCAAAGAGAGACTACTCAAGGCAGTACATGGTTATCAGCCTGATGTTACGTTTAACGATCACCCTTTCATCAGGAAGATCTAACTAGCACTTCCTTCTTACAAGGATGCTCTGTATTAAAAATATCGTCAGGCGTTATCTGGTCGCCAGAAACCTGTTTACAAAATTGTATGCCGGCTTTGCCATACAGATGTTGCACAAACGTACTGCACACAAAAGCGTTCTCCTTACTGAAACGATTCTTCGCTGTTCGCTTAGCGGGATCACTGAAGGATAGCAGCATGCCGAAGATCTCCGAAAAGGAATAAGTAGCGCGCCCGGCAACTAAGTCGAGCGATTCGCGCAAGAGAAGGTCACTGTGTTCTTTACTTATCTTAAAATCGAGTATGGCCACGTTCGGATAGGCCTTATCGTCAGCATACTTGTCAATGCGGTTCTCCTGAACGCCTACACGTATTTGCTTTTTGTGAAACTCGAAATCGCTCTCAATGATCCATCGCTTGCCGTCCCTGCGTTTTTCTCCAATTAGAAATACGTGACTGAAAGGACTGTTCTTTTTATCTTTCGTGATCTTGCTTTGCGCTTTCTTGATGCCGTTATCAATAAAATGCATGCCACCTACAAGGCCTATCATTCCTTCACCGGCGTTCTTTTCAAAAAATTCAGCGTTCGTCATGCGTGTTCTGCACCCTAAACTTAAGAATTATTTCTGAACACCAATTTATTGTCGAACATATCCAGAACGATCTGCTGATCTTTCCTCACGGTTCCGGCAAGAATTTGCTTTGATAGTTCATTCAATACCTGCTTCTGAATAACGCGCTTCACGGGCCTTGCGCCGAACTGCGGATCAAATCCTAACTGCGCTATCCAATCGATGGCCTCATCGGTGCTGCTTAGTTTTATCTCTTGTGAAGCAAGGGCATGAATTATTCCATCCAGTTGTATCTTCACTATGCGGCTCACATCTTCACGACTCAAAGGCTCGAACATGATCACCTCATCAATACGGTTCAAAAATTCAGGACGGATCGTTTTCTTCAGTAACTCATAAACCTCCGTTTTTGTTTTTGCCAGCACCTGTTCCCTGTTCTTCTCGGTGATCTTCTCGAAACTTTCCTGAATAATATGAGATCCCATGTTGGAGGTCATGATGATGATCGTATTCTTGAAATTCACCACGCGGCCTTTGTTATCGGTCAGCCTTCCATCATCCAAAACCTGCAAAAGAATATTGAACACATCCGGATGCGCTTTCTCGATCTCATCAAGCAATACAACACTGTAGGGCTTTCTTCTAACAGCTTCTGTCAATTGTCCGCCTTCATCGTAACCCACGTAACCCGGAGGAGCGCCCACTAAACGGCTCACGCTATGTCTTTCCTGGTACTCGCTCATGTCAATACGCGTCATGGAGTTCTCGTTATTGAACAGAAATTCAGCAAGCGCTTTGGCTAATTCAGTCTTTCCCACGCCGGTCGTTCCCAGAAAAATGAAAGAACCAATAGGGCGCTTGGCATCCTGCAAGCCGGCGCGGCTTCTGCGTACCGCGTCCGCAATACTTTCTATAGCTTCTTCCTGTCCAACCACGCGCTTGTGCAACTCATTTTCCAAATGAAGCAGTTTTTCTTTCTCACTTTGAAGCATGCGGCTAACCGGAACTCCGGTCCAAACACTTATTACCCCGGCAATGTCTTCGCTGTCTACTTCTTCCTTCACGAGCTGACTACCGCTTTCTTTGGCCTCGCCTAGTTTCTTTTCCATTTCGGCAAGCTTGGCTTCAGCCTCTTTTACTTTTCCGTAGCGTATCTCGGCTACTTTGCCGTAATCGCCGTTCTTTTCAGCGTTATTGGCCTGTAGTTTCAGATCCTCTATTTCAAGTTTTATTTTTTGCACGCCCTCAATGGCGTCTTTTTCACTTTGCCAGCGTGCGTTCAATTCATTTCTTTTATCGTTGAGCTCGGCCAGTTCCTTATTGAGTTCGTCAACTTTCCTGCTTTCGCCTTCGCGTTTCATGGCTTCGCGCTCAATTTCCACGTGCATGATGCGGCGCTCCACCTCATCCAGCTCGTATGGTTTGGAATTGATCTGCATGCGCAATTTGGATGCGGCCTCATCAACCAGGTCTATCGCTTTATCAGGAAGAAAGCGATCGGAGATATAGCGTTGGGATAATTCCACCGCTGCGATGATCGCTTCATCCTTAATGCGCACCTTATGGTGTGTTTCGTACTTTTCTTTGATGCCCCTCAGGATGGAAATGGCATCTTCTGCGCTGGGCTCGTCCACCATCACCTTCTGGAAACGGCGTTCGAGCGCTTTATCTTTCTCAAAATATTTCTGGAATTCGTTTAAGGTTGTAGCACCAATGGCACGCAATTCTCCGCGGGCAAGAGCCGGTTTTAAAATGTTGGCCGCATCCATCGCTCCTTCTCCACCGCCCGCTCCAACCAGTGTATGAATTTCGTCAATGAATAAAATAATATCTCCGTTGGCCGAAACAACTTCTTTCACCACCGACTTCAATCTTTCTTCAAACTCTCCTTTGTATTTCGCCCCGGCAACCAGGGCGCCCATGTCGAGCGAATAAATTTGCTTCGATTTTAAATTCTCGGGCACGTCGCCGTTGTTGATACGGTGCGCCAATCCTTCCGCGATCGCTGTTTTACCTACGCCGGGCTCTCCGACGAGAATTGGATTATTTTTTGTTCTGCGTGAAAGTATCTGAAGCACGCGGCGGATCTCTTCATCGCGACCGATCACGGGATCAAGCTTTCCATTACGTGCCTGCTGGTTCAGGTTAATGGCGTATTTTCCTAATGCATTGTAAGTTTCTTCCGCCGACTGGCTTGTTACTTTACTGCCCTTACGCAATTCTTTGATGGCGGCTTTCAGGTCCTTCTCTGTAAAACCCACATCCTTCATCATCTTACTTACTGAATCTCCCGAAGCAAGAATTCCCAACAACAAATGTTCAATGGAAATATACTCGTCGCCAAACTCTTTCAAATAAGAGGTCGCTTTGGCAATGGTTTGATTGGCGTTGTTGGAAAGATAAGGTTGCCCCCCACTTACTTTCGGATAAGAAGTTACAATACTATCGAGTGTCTTCGAAAAGACCTGCTCGTTGATGCCGAGTTTCTTTAGAATGAAAGGAGTTACTGTTTCATCCTGCTCGGTTATTGCTTTGAGGAGGTGTCCGTTCTCAATGGCTTGCTGACCATTCATGTTGGCAATGGTTAGGGCCTGCTGAACAGCCTCCTGTGATTTGATGGTAAAATTATTTAAGTTCATGCCGCAAACATATCAATAAAAGTTCCATCACAAATTACAGGAAATAATGTCGCAGAAAAAGTGATTTTACCGACTAAATGACTTGATATTTATCAGTTTGCAGAAATTTTGGCCGTCAAACACTCCAGTCTATCGGCTCTTTTCCCTGCGCTTTCAAATACGCGTTGGTCTTTGAAAAATGTTTACAATTAAAAAATCCGCCGCGGGCTAAAGGAGATGGGTGCGGCGCGGTAAGTATCAAATGTTTTGAAGCATCGATAAGCGGCACTTTGTTCTTCGCGTAATTGCCCCAAAGCAAAAATACCAGCCCGCTTTTTTGATCGGATAGTGTTTTGATCACTGCATCCGTGAAACTCTCCCAACCCTTGTTTTGATGCGAGCCTGCCTGGTTCTCGCGCACCGTTAAAGTGGCATTGAGCAGCAAAACTCCCTGTTCAGCCCATTTTGTAAGATTCCCTGTTTTAGCAATTGGAAGGCCCAGGTCGGCATGAATTTCCTTGAAAATATTGACCAGCGAGGGCGGCACTTTTACGCCATCGGGTACCGAAAAACTGAGTCCGTGGGCCTGCCCGAGGCCATGATAGGGGTCTTGCCCCAGAATGACCACTTTTACAGCATCAAAGGGAGTTAGGTTAAAAGCATTGAAAATCAGGCTTCCGGGAGGGAATAGTCGGTATTGAGCCCTTTCCTCCTCTAAAAATCCCTTCAGTTTATTAAAGTATTCCTTATCAAACTCCTCTTTTAGAGCTTGTAACCACTTGACCTCTATTTTGGGTGTTTTCACCTCCATAGCCAAAAATTAAGCTGCATTAATTTGTTTTTCTGAAATATCGCCCTATTTTTGCTTCATCAATTTACCACTGCGTATGAAAAAAGCCGTTTTAACTTCACTTGTATTATTTTTCGCTATTGCCTTAGGTACTTCCTGTAAGTCTAAACAGAGCTGTCCTGCTTATGGCAAAGCTCCTGTTGCTAAGCAAGTTAAACGCGTTTAATTTCCTTTACAAGTACCTGAACTTTATCTCCTGCTTAATATCCGGATGTAGACTTTTTGCTACCGGGCATGTATAAGCCGCGTGCTCATACATCTTCTTTTCCTTCTCACTGTACCCTTTAGCCGGCATTGTTATCTCAATATGTATCTCTCCTATGCGCCTTGGCTCGGCATACATTACTTTTAAAACCGTGGCTATTGCTCCATCGGTTGGGGTAATGCCCTCTTTCATGGCCACAATTCCCATTACCGAGATCATGCAGCAGGCCAGTGATGTGGCGGTTAGATCAGTAGGCGAAAAGGCTTCCCCTTTGCCATGATTGTCCTTCGGAGCGTCGGTTATCAGTTTGTTGCCCGACTGCAGGTGGACGGCCTCGGTACGCAGGGCGCCCAGGTAAGTTACTTCGGATGTGTTTGCCATTGGTATTGACGATTTTATGATTGGCTATTTAGAGATTTAGCTTCCGATTCGCCGAATTCTCAATGACAAAATCGCAAATCGCTAAATTGCCAATCTTAGGAGGCAAACCTACATAATTTTTCACTCGAAAAGCCGTTCTTTTGACACCGATTTTCGTAATGTTTTGTACACCTATTTTGCCTACCTTTGTTAGAGTTATTACCATGCGTTCGAGCTTGTGCATAGGGTTGCTTTTTCTTTCTTTCCTCTTTCCGGAAAATATATTTTCGCAAAGTGCTTCGCAGGCATTGGCGGCCGGGCAGGATGTGAACGTGCTTTTCCGGAACGAGTCAACCGGCAGCATCTTCATGACATCCCGCGGCTTTGGCGCAAATTATCGCCGTCTCTGGCATGTTACCGGAGAGCGTAAAAGATTGATTGAGATCGAGGGCTGTAACATGAGCCACCCCAAAGAGCAAAAAGTAAAACGCGACCGCGGAAAAAGTTATTATTACGGTAAACTCAACAGTTTATTTATGGTACGCGCGGGTTACGGTTACCTGCAAACCCTGTACCGTAGGGCAGAACGCAAAAGCATTGAAGTGCGTATGGTTTATAATGTGGGGCCTGTATTATGTTTTGCGAAGCCGGTATTTTTAGAGGTGGAATATCCGGATACCGTTTCTTCCAAATCGGGCGACGCTTTCATTTACAAGACCGAAGCATACGATCCCGACAAACATAACCAAAATAATATTTTAGGAAGGGCCCCGCTTTTTTACGGGCTCGGTTCTACAAAAATATACCCCGGCGTATACGGCAAACTCGGGTTCAGTTTTGAGTACGGCGAAACGCGCACTTCTGTAAAAGCCATTGAAACAGGAGTTATAGTAGATGTATTCCCTAACGCCGTGCCCACCATGGCCAACTTCAATAAAGAAAATGTGATGATAACTTTATACCTCGGCTTCCATTTCGGAAGGCGCTGGTTCTAATTTGCTATGTCAGAAGAGATCGCTTTAGAAAAACCCCGCAAGCCCAATTGGCTGCGCGTGAAACTGCCCACCGGCGCGGAATACGTGAAAGTGCGCAACATTGTTGATAAACACAAGCTGCATACCATTTGCCAGAGCGGCAATTGCCCCAACATGGGCGAATGCTGGGGAGCGGGAACTGCTACTTTTATGATCCTCGGAAATGTTTGCACGCGCTCCTGTGGTTTTTGTTCGGTAATGACCGGCAAGCCTTTGCCCGCAGATTGGGATGAGCCCCTGCGCGTGGCGAACTCTGTGAAGTTAATGGGCGTGAAACACTGCGTGATCACCTCGGTGGATCGTGATGATCTGAAGGACGGGGGTTCTATCATTTGGGCCGAGACCATCAAAGCGATTCGTAACGTTAGCCCGGAAACAAAATTTGAAACGCTCATTCCCGATTTTATGGGGAAATGGGAGAACCTGCAGCGTATCATTGATGTGAAGCCGGATATCGTTTCGCACAATATTGAAACCGTAAAACGCATGACGCCTCAAGTGCGCATTCAGGCCAAATACGATCGCAGCCTCGAAGTATTAAAGCGCGTGAAAGAAGCCGGCATCCGCACTAAATCGGGTATCATGGTCGGCTTAGGTGAGACCGAGGAAGAGGTTTTGCAGGCGATGGACGATCTACGCACCGTAAAATGCGATGTGGTTACTATTGGACAGTATTTACAGCCTACGCCAAAAAATTTACCGGTAAAAGAGTTCGTGCATCCCGATCAGTTCGAACGTTATCGTTTGGCCGCAGTAGAAAAAGGATTTATGTACGTAGAGAGCGGGCCATTAGTGCGTTCCTCTTATCACGCCGAAAAGCATGTGCTCTGATACCTGTTTTACATCTCCGAAAAATCTCGTACCTCGCATTTCGTACCTCGTACTTTTTGCATGTTGCATTCTTAATTCTGGATTCTTAATTTCCCAGAATGCCTGCAATTGCGAAGAGAGCAAGCTTGCGTTCACGCAAAACTACATTCAATCGCATCAATTAATTCTAAGAGGAAAATCTCTTTCCGTTGAAAAAGGAGAAGATTTTGCCATGGCTAAATTCTCCGTGTCACAGCTTTTCAAAGGAAGCTGCGCTAAGGAGGTAACTATTTATTTCGACAAAAAGAACGAGTGCAACTTAAAAATGAACGCGGGCGAGGACTGGATCATTTATGCCAATTATAAACAGCTTCAAAAACCTTATGTGGAATACTGCTCGCGCAGCCGCAAGAACGTGATCAATACCAATAAGAACATAGAGAGCCAATACATCAAATCAGATCTCACGGTCGATGCGGAATCGGAGCTACTACAGCAACAATTAGGACAGCAGAATTTCAGTGCGCAAGCCCAGGAGGATAACCGCCATAGCAATATCATTCCCGGTTTCAGTCAGCGTATTGTGCTGATCCTTGTTTCTATTGTAGGTTTTGTGCTGATCTATTTTCTTCTCAATAAATTTTTGCTGAAAAAATAGATTACCTGTTCGAGAAGATCCATCCCGGCTCGTGCTGGAGCCACGCGAAGTAGGTTCCGTAACCCAGAATCATTCCTATTCCACTTCCTATCAAAGCGTAAATGCGGCGTTTTCCGCGGGCCTCTCTTTCGTAGCCAAGAATGTATGCGTCGGAATCAAGATAGCGTGGATCCGATACAGATCTGTGTTTGATGCGTATCCAGGGCAAGCCAACCAATGAAGTATAACCCACAGGGAGTATGGGGCCATAAAAAGAACCAGTCAATCCACCGGCAATACCGCAAGCCATAGCGCCAAACATCGATCCCCAGGGCTTAAATCCTTTTTTAGCGTCGCGCTCGCCCACCATGAATATCCACATCTCATCACGACTGAACCAGTTGCTGATGGTGTCCTGCTCGTAATAGTAAAACACATTGCCATTGCTATAGCGAATGGCAAAAAGCGCGTCGTTATCAATATGCTCGCGCTTGGTAGAATCGAGCGGGCTTACAAAAGTGGCCGCGCCGAACAAAGTATCGAGGACGGGCGCCACCACGATGGCTCCATTCATCAGGTATAAAGAATCAGCTGGCTTTTTTTGCGAAAAACCGAACGTTGAGATACACAGTAAGACAATGACCAGTTTATGCATCGGGGTTTTTAATCAGCGCGGAAGTATTCTTCCTTATCCTTCGAGTAAAAAAAGCTCAGTCCCATGTTCTTTTTGATGAACGCTTTTAACTCGGGAGAAGCTATGAATTTCTCAGTGATGTTCTCGGTAACGGGCAATAAGGAGGCTTTGGCTCCGCTGCCGCTCATTTCCAGTTTGTAGAGATAGAAGGTTTTGGTGGTAGAGGCATCCTCAGAGATGTTCAAGAAACGGGCCCCGTCGATCACAGAAATAAAGCCAGTGTACAGCGTGGCATCCGTAGCAGTCTTTCCTTTCTTCTCGAATTTATAACTAAAATCGTCCTTTTTGGTAACGGTATACATGTAGTCGCTGGAGTTCTTGGCCTCCCACTTGCCCAGGAGCTTTTCGTCAATTTTAACCGAGGGCTCGTCAATGGCCACGTCAGAGTTATAGGGACATCCCTGTAAAACAAGCATTAAGCCACTTAAAAGGGCGATCTGGAGGAGGAATTTTTTCATAATTGGATGGTGTTTATTAGGGTTAAATATACGAAGATTTCCTTAGTCCTTATGTTCTTTTTTTCTATTGGAGACCGTGTGTAAATTCCTTACTTTTGTTCTCTCTAATTTTCACTTGGATGACAGACAAATTCTCTTCGCGCCACAATGGCCCCCGTGCAACAGAAGTAAAAGAAATGCTCGCCAAAATAGGCGTCTCTTCAGTAGATGAGTTAATTGACCAGACCGTTCCTGAGAAGATCCGCTTAAAAAAGCCTTTGAAGGTAGGCGCGGCCCTGAGCGAGTTCCAGTACATGAAACATTTGCGCTCGGTAGCGAAGAAGAACAAGGTTTTCCGCAGTTATATAGGCTTAGGTTATTACAATACTATTTTACCGGCCGTTGTTCAGCGCAACGTTTTAGAAAATCCGGGCTGGTACACTGCTTATACTCCTTACCAGGCCGAGATCGCGCAAGGACGTTTGGAAGCTATCCTGAATTTCCAAACCATGGTGATCGATCTTACCGGTATGCCATTGGCCAACGCTTCTCTGTTGGACGAAGCAACTGCGGCGGCTGAGGCAATGTTCATGTTCTACAACAACCGCAGCAAGAATAAACAGAACGCGCATAAATTCTTTGTGAGCAACACCTGCTTCCCGCAAAACATCGATGTGGTAAAAACGCGCGCCGTGCCCGTGGGCATTGAAGTGGTGATAGGCGATGTGAACTCCGCGAACTTAGATGATTCTTATTTCGGAGCGCTTTTGCAGTATCCCGATATCAACGGAGAGATCAACGACTACAAGGATTTTGCTTCTGCCTGTAAAGGAAAAGAAATTCAAATTGCGGTTGCCACCGATCTTTTGGCGCTAGCGCTGATCACTCCTCCCGGCGAGTGGGGTGCTGATTGCGTAGTTGGAAATTCACAGCGCTTCGGCGTTCCTTTGGGATACGGCGGTCCGCACGCGGCATTCTTTGCCTGCAGGGAAGATTACAAACGCTTAATTCCCGGTCGTATCATTGGCGTGAGCCAGGATGCCGAGGGAAATTCGGCTTTGCGTATGGCCCTGCAAACGCGCGAGCAGCATATTAAACGTGAGAAAGCTACTTCAAATATTTGTACTGCCCAGGCCCTGTTAGCGATCATGGCCAGCATGTATGCGGTGTATCACGGGGCGGATGGAATTCGTTCTATCGCAGAGCAAGTGCACGCGAACACGGCTACCGTTTCTGAAGAACTAAAAAAATTAGGTTACAAAGTAAATACCAAATTGTTCTTCGACACGATCGTTGTAGAAGCGGACGCAAAGAAAATAAAAGAGCTCGCCGAAGCGAACGAGATCAACTTCCGTTATGCTTCTGATAAACTTGTTGCCATCTCCTTAGATCAAACAGTTGAGTTCAATGATGTGCAAGACATTGTTTCGATCTTCGCCAAAGCTGCAGGCAAACCCAATTCTGATCCCGATAGCTATCGGGACAAAATTCTGAATTCTGCATTGGCTGTTTCTTCGGCAGCCCGTAAATCCTCTTACCTGACACATCCAATCTTCAACGCCTATCACAGCGAAACAGAGATGATGCGTTATATCAAACGTTTAGAGAACAAAGATCTTTCTTTGGTGCATTCTATGATCTCTCTTGGATCTTGTACCATGAAACTGAATGCGGCTTCTGAACTATTGCCACTCACCTGGCCTGAGTTCGCCAACATTCACCCATTCGTTCCGGTTGAACAGGCAAAAGGTTACCAGCTCGTAATTAAAGAACTGAACAAAGACCTCAGCAACATCACCGGCTTTGCCGCCATGAGCTTACAGCCTAACAGCGGAGCGCAAGGAGAATACGCGGGCCTGATGGTTATCCGCGCGTACCATATCGCCAACGGAAATCCCAACCGCAATGTAGTGTTAATTCCTTCTTCGGCACACGGAACAAATCCTGCTTCAGCGGCACTTGCGGGAATGCAGATCGTGATCGTGAAATGCGACGCGAAAGGAAACATCGATGTAAAAGACCTGAAGGAAAAAGCCGAACAATACAAAGACACGTTGAGTTGCCTGATGGTAACTTATCCTTCTACACACGGCGTGTACGAAGAAAGCATCAAGAAGATCACCAGGATCATTCACGATAACGGCGGACAGGTTTATATGGACGGCGCTAACATGAACGCGCAGGTGGGTTTAACTTCTCCCGGAAATATCGGCGCCGATGTTTGTCACTTGAACCTGCACAAAACCTTCGCTATTCCTCACGGTGGTGGTGGTCCCGGTATGGGCCCGATTGGCGTTGCGAAACATCTGGTAGAATTTTTACCTTCTCACCCTGTGATCAAAACCGGTGGCGATAAAGGTATCACAGCAGTATCTGCTGCTCCTTACGGAAGTTCACTCATTCTTTTGATCTCTTACGGTTATATCAAAATGTTGGGTAACGATGGTTTGACGGAAGCTACCAAAATGGCGATCCTCAATGCCAATTACATGAAAGAGATCCTGAAAGATCATTACAAAATTCTCTACACCGGCAAGAACGGTCGCTGCGCACACGAGATGATCCTCGATTGCAACGATTTTAAAATGAGCAGCGGCGTAGAGGTTGCCGATATCGCGAAACGTTTGATGGATTACGGCTTCCACGCTCCTACCGTTGCTTTCCCTGTAGTAAATACTTTAATGGTGGAACCAACCGAAAGCGAGAACAAAGCTGAGCTCGATCGTTTCTGCGAAGCCATGATCAGCATCCGCAAAGAAGTGCAGGAAATAATCGACGGCAAATACGAGAAGACCGATAACGTCATCAAGAACGCGCCGCACACTTCTAAATTGGTGGTGAGCGATAGCTGGAACAAATCTTACTCGCGTGAGAAAGCTGCTTATCCTTTAAAATGGGTTAAGTCAAACAAATTCTGGCCCAGCGTTGCCCGCGTAGATAACGCCTTTGGCGACCGTAACCTGGTTTGCGCATGTCCTCCTATTGAGATGTACGAAGAGGCTGCTAAAGCTGAGTTAGTATAACTTCTTATTTATCAATAGAAAACAGGTCCCTTGAGGGGCCTGTTCTGATATAGGGTATTTGTTACCTTATTTTGTTCTATAATCGTAAGCGCGCGTGAGCAAGGTACCTGAAACATATAAGCTTGACCTGGGCAATAAAGAGCTCTTAGGGGAAGTGTATGAACGCTATGGAAAAAAACTGTATTCCTACGCAATCTGCACCTGGAAATTGGACGAGGACAATGCCTGGGATATTATTTACAAAACCCTGGACAAAGTAGTGGCGAGCTATAAGAATTACACTTTTGAGAGTGAAGGGAAGTTTGCCTCTTTTGTGTTCAAGATCTTCATCAACCTGCTGCGCAATCATTACCGCGCTAACCAGAAATTACCGCAAAGTTTTTCTTTGACAGATAATGACGGAGCCGTGATGGCGGAAAAGCAGGAAAGCGGTGAGAACACAAATCCCAAACTGGTGGCGCTGAACGAGGAGCTTGAAAAAATGGAAGACTGGCAACGCATGCTGCTCCTCATGCGAAGCGAAGGCTGGTCGTATGCCGATATAGCAAAGTATGTAGACAAGCCCGAGAATCAATTGAAGGTTTATTACCAAAGACTCAAAGAACAATTAAGCAAAAAATTACATGAGCGAATTTAATCTACCCGACGAAGAGCTGAATGATCTCTTAAAAGAACGGCTGCTGAGCGGCAAGGACGATACATTACTTGAAATGCAATCGAAAGTTGTGTTTGCCGGAAAAGCCAAAGTGCTTCCGCCTGTGGCGAAGGAAAAAGCCTTATTCTCCAAACTGGGAATAAAAGCGGGAGCCAAAAGTTTTAACTGGATCTTTACCGGTTTGAGCACAGTTGCCGTTGTAGTGGCCACCACAGTGGTACTGGTCATGAATACTTCCGGGAAAAGCGACGATAATTCGCCTGCTGCCAATAAACAGCCTGATACAAAGAACGAGATCGTGCTTGCTGCCATTGATAGTATTAAACCCGCGGTGCAGTCTACAGAAACAAGAGATATTACAGTTACGCCTACGGTTACTACCGGAAAGAGCATTCCTACTATGGGTAACTTAGAAGGTGCTGAGGCTGTAAGCACAAAAACAGTCACTCCAGCCAATAATATGCCTGTGGCCACTATTTCAGATACAAAAACTGCTACACCTTCTACCCCTAATTCAAATTTAAAAGCGGAAGAAAATATCTTTAATGCGAAGCCTGTAGTTGCCTGCAAAAAACCAATTTCTTCGGCCCGCATTTGGAAAACAAAAGATCTGTGCCAGCCCATCGACAGCCTTAAATTCCCATACGGTTTGGATTGCAGTGATTGTGCTTATACCATAGATTGCAAAGAATATAGCGGCAAAAAATTGACCGCGGTGGTCTTACGTGTTTACAAAAAATCAGGCCTACTGATCGAAAAGAATTTTCAGAACATTCATCTAACCCGGAGCAATGGAAAAAAGATCAGCCCCATAGCTATCAGCGCGGATCGCTTCATGAGCAGTGTTTCCAAAGTACGGCTCAATTTTAAGAATGTGGTGGACATCATTCTTCTTTTTCCCGAAGCGAGCGTTGGAGACAAAGTAAGCATCGACGATGTGGTGGAAGTGATCATTGAAGAATGAGTCAATTGCCAAATAATTCCGAAAATTGGTCAACCCTAAAGAGGGTTTCTTTCCTTTTTGTGCTTTTTTATACGGCTTTCTTCATTGTTATTCCCGTTCCTGAAGCCTTGGTCCTTTGGGTGGGAAATTCAGTTTTTGGCATAGAGAATCTCCAGACCAATTATGACAATGGGGGCGGCGATACCACTTTTGATTATGTTTATCATTTTGTTCAACTGATCGTTTGTTTTCTATTAGCGCTTGTAGCTCTTTTCGCTATCCCGAAACGGGTCAATTACACCACACTTAAATATTGGACCTTTGTAGCCCTTCGTTATGAGCTGGCCTTCCTGATGATGGAGTATGGCTTTGCCAAAGTATTTAAAACGCAATTCCCATTCCCTAACTTGGCGCGTTTGACTGAACCTTATGGAGAGTCATCTCCCATGGGACTCCTTTGGGCCTTTATGGGTTATTCTACAGGTTACAATATTTTTATCGGAATGGCGGAGATCCTCGGTGGTTTTTTATTGTTTTGGCGAAGGACCGCAACTTTTGGCGCAGTACTCACTTTTTCGGTAATGCTGAATGTTGCCTTGCTGAATATGTTCTATGATGTGGCGGTAAAGATATTCTCGATCCAACTTGTTTTCTTCTCTTTGGTATTATTAGCGCCTAATTTCAAAAGAATGTTCGACTTCTTCTTTATGCGCAGAGAAAGCTCGCTGGTTGAAATTCCATTACCCACGTTTCCAAAATGGATGAACCTTACCCGTCAAATAGGAAAACACGCCCTCATTGCGCTCCTGATGATTTACAATATTCTTCATTATTACGAAGAAATGACCCAAACCAATGAGAATGCTTCACGCCCGCCACTCTATGGGGTTTACAAGACCGAGCTTTTTGTATTGAATAATGACACTTTATCGCTCTCCGATTCTACGCGCTGGAACGAACTGATCATTGACAAACTCAGAGGAAGGATACGTTGCAATGGCGACAAACGACTTCCGGTTACTTTAAAAGTGGATACACTTAAGCGCCAACTTAAAATAACGCGTTCGACAGATAATTGGACAGATATCTTTATGTACACAGACAGCCCTGAATGTTTGTGTCTCAAGGGAAAACTGAAGAACGATTCAGTTTCCATTCGTTTCCAAAAGATAGCTGTAGATAATTTCCTGCTCGTGAACCGTGGCTTCCATTGGATCAATGAGTTTCCGCTGAATCGCTGATCTGCCGGATCAGGAGCCTGAACTGCTGAAAGAAAGATTGTCGAAGATCTTCTCCCAAACTGTTTTTCCAAAGAGTACACTGAAACCAACCTGCACGTAAGGCCCGGGCTTTAGCGGGAAATTACTTGGCTTAATGTCCGTTTGAGTATACTGGACATTCTGATAGAACATATAGCCTCCCTCCAACCGCGCGATCAACACCTTTCCAAATTTATACCGCAGGTTCATGTAAGCCATTGCGCTGGCGTAATTCACATTCGAGCGCTTTAAGTGATATTCTATTCCGCTGCGATATCCATCAACATTTACTCCCGTTGCAATTGCAAGACGACCGTTTGGACGATATTGCAAATTCAGTTGAGCGGGCAAAGTATAATGAAAGATGAAATTCTTTCCGATCGGCTCACTACCACCAAAGAAAGGAAGCGGAAGTATTAGTCTGTCGCTGTAAGCAACCGCTACGCCATAAAAGTAATTCCTTCGAATACCGCGTAAATGCAATTGCCCGATGAGTGCGGTGGCTCGCGGTGTTGCCCGGCCAAACGTTTTATCTTGTTCCGAAACATTCACTCCGGCCGACCAAAACATGACACGATATTTTCTCGTGAGTCGTAATCCCAATATGCCAAGTGTGGCTCCTGCCATGTTCTTTCCCGGCAGCGTGTCAAAACCCATATTTGCTTGTCTACCGTTCATTCGGATAAGCCCCAAAGTTTGCGATGCCTTAAAACGGAGGCTGTTCTGTAGGATATCTTTTAGTTTCATGGAACTAAGGTCAAGCTTCACATCCGCGCCTATTTTCGTTTTAAGCGGAAATGTAAAGGCCATGGAAGCTTCTTTGCTATTGTAAGTCCCGCTAGTATCGGCAAAAGGAGCATCAAACGTATAGCGCGAATCAACCCGCAGACGCGGTCTGAAAAGTTGCTCTATCTGGTCGACCTCGAAATTCTGGGCAATTGTCCCAAAACCAGCCATACAGAAAACTATGAAAAGTGATCGGGACTTCATGAAACAAAGAACGGCTGTTTCCAGCCGTTCTCTACGTTAATTTTTGTTATTTCCCTTCCGGGCTTTTAAAGAATGCTTTTGCTTTCTCGTTGTTGGGGTCCAGTTCCTTTACAATATTCCAATATTCTTTTGCCTTTGCATTGTCTTTCATCTTCACCCAGTAATAGCCCAAATATTCGCAGGCAATGATCACGTTCTCCTTATTAGAAGGTACCGAACGCTCTTCGGGCTTAACCAACTGTAAATATCTTTCCAGGTGTGGTTTTGCAAGCCATTGATCGCTTTTTGGATCGAGTTGCATATTGGCCTTGCCACGCCAGTAATAACCGGTTGGGAAGTTAGGGCTTGCCTGGCAGAGACGCGAGAAGCAGGTATCCGCTTTCACGAAATAAGGAACGGCCTCCCCCTCCTTCTTTACTTTTTCCTTGGCATCTTTTTTCTCAGACGCTTCCTTCACCAAAGCTGCACCTTTATAGAAATAAGCGCGGCCCAGGTCGAAATTATCCTGGCCCGTTAATCCTTTGCCGGGACACAACGCTTTTCTTTCGTAGTAGTATATCACTTTATCCCACTTCTTTGCTTTGAAATACATCTGGCCAATGGTGCCATATAACTCACAGTATTTTACGGAGTCCTGCGCAATTGCTTTCATAATAGACTCCGCGCCTAAAGAATCCTTGCCGGTCTTACCCAGCAGCATTCCCTGGTATTTGTAATCGTCGGCAATGAGGCGGATCTTCTTGCTTTCGTAGCAAGCAAAGAACTTGTTCATGGCTTCGAGACCTTTGGTGTAGGCTTCTTTATCAACGGTGTTTCCCAATTCAAAGTAAGAATACCCGATGTAGCGGTACATATAGCACTCGTTGGGATATTTTTTCAGGATGCTTTCACTTTCAGTAATACACTCCTGGTATTTTTTGTTCAGGTACAGGTAGCCTGCCAGTTTTTTATGCGCGTACACGCTGCTGCCATTGAGCTCAAGGTATTTATTGATCGCTTCAAGCGCTTTAGCGGGTTGCCCGGCCAATTGGTAAAGCTCCGCCTTCTCCATATAAGCGGGAGCGAAATTAGGGTCAACCGCTTCGGCCTGTTTGTAATAATCCAAAGCCAGGTTGTAGTTACGGGCGCGGAAGAATAATTTTCCTTTGCGTAAAATTCCTTTGGGTGATTTCGGGTTCAGCTTCAAAGCTTCATCGTACTCCTTAATAGCAGGACCACCTTCAGTAGGATTTTGTTCTAACATGCAATCTCCCATCAATAAGTGCGCCTCCGGATTTTTGGGTTCCCATTTCATAGCGTCGCCTAAAAGCTTGGTTGCCTCTGTAAGGTTCTTATATGGATTTGGCACATTGATATAAGCTTCGGCTATCTTCATATACACCGTAGCGTTCTTGGCGCCTAAGGTCTTTGCCTTGAAAAGATTTGCGTTGCCTTCCTTATCATTTCCCTGCATCAATTGCACTTTTCCAAGGCCGGCGTAGTTCAAGCCATTGGTAGGCGCGACCTCTGTTCCTTTTTTATACATGATCAGTGCCGAGTCGATATTCTCACTCTTGAAATAATTCTCTCCGTAATAAAAATAATTCTCTCCCTTGCTTCCGTCCTTGGCAATAAGCGCGCGGTAATCGGCGGCGGCGGCCTCAAAACGCTCGTTGTCTGTTTTGGTGATGGCGTCCTGGAGGTTTTGCGCACTGAGAACGGTCGCAAAAGAAATTCCTAAAATAACTAAAGTGCTCTTTTTCATAGATGCTTTTATTTATGCGTATTTGTATTCGTTGTTGAATGATGATCGTGTCTTGAGCGACGTTTGGTGATCACAAAATGAAAAGGAACATTTTTGTAAACCCGTACGTTCTTACCATCCTGCATGCCGGGTTTCCATTTGGGCATGAGCTTGATCACACGGGTTGCCTCTTTCACTAAATTCTCTCCCTTATCCACACTTTTAATGGCTTTTATGTCAGAAAGACTTCCGTCTTTCTCTACAATGAATTGCATCATGATGGTTCCTTGTATATCCGCTTGCTTTTCGGCCATAGGATATTCCAAATGTTCCTGGATGAATTCGATCATACCCTGAGAACCGCCATTCGGGAACTCAGGCATTTTGGTGGCCAGCACATACGGCATATCCGTTGTGTCAACCTGGGCCGAAAGGCTTTTGGCAGTTCCCAAAAAAGCCAGGACAAAAAGTATAGAATAAAGACGATTCATTCGTTCAGACAAAAATAACATTTACCAACGGCGTGCCAAAAAATGACCCCAATTTGGTCGAATAGAGAGGGGCTTTGGTCCTATTGACTGCCCAAGGGGGCCGTATTTATCTCAATTACACGCTCTTGCCTCATGGCGGGCACCAGGCCGGCCTTTAAGATCATAAGCTGCCCCTTTTGGCCTGCCACAAAAGATATGAAACCCGCCCCTGTAGTGAAGTCGCCGCTGCGCTGCATCATGTACATGTAGCGACAAAAAGGATAGTCGCGCGTTTCTATATTACTTTGATCGGGATAGTAAGCAGTTCCCTTATCTTCTTTGGAAACGGCCAGGGGGCGAACTTTGCTCAAGATGTTCTTGCTGGTGGTCTCATCCTTATCGCTGATCCAGCCATAATCCAGGATGCCGATCACACGTTTCAATTCACTCACTTTGCTTACCAGTTCTTCGGTGTTCTTCACGGCATAGCAATTCCTGCCAAATTCTTTGCCCTGCAAAACCGAATCTTTTAAATACCGCGCCACGCCCGAATTCTGGTTGTCGAACACCATCCTGTAGGTTGTATCTGCTCCGCTCAAAAGCGCTTTTATTTTTGTGATGGATAGCACAGAATCGCCAGAATTATTGGCGGTCACAAAGGCCAGCGCGCTTTTGGCAATGAAAACAGGTTTCGGAAAAATGTTCGCGGCGTTGAAGCGTTTCATTTCATCGGTGGTGAGCGTGCGCGGGATACAGATCACTTTGCAGCAATCGTTGTACAGGCCCTCCAGGGCGATCTTCTCATTCACATACTGCACATTCACGGCAGCCCTTTCATAGATCTCGTGGAAAGTATAGGCCTGGTTCTTCATCTGTATGCTGAATCCCTCTTCGCAATAAACGGTTGTCTTTCCGGAAGTAGGTGTTTCCGCCGGCGTAAGGCTGTCGCTCTCCGAACAGGATAGGCCCAGCACGAATAAGATCCCAACTGCGATCGTTGTTTTTGAGAACTTATTGTTCATGATCTCCACGCTTTAATCGTTTATATAGGTTGTACTGGCGGGTGGCCCTGAAACCGGCATAGAGCAGAAAAAGAATGCCGATATACGTGCGGTTTGGAGGAGGAACGCGGTCAATTAAAAAATTACTGCAGAGAAAAAGAAAGCCGCAGCATAAGAATACTGCGGCCATTACTGTACCAAACCAAAACAAGGTCATTTGCGTGAGCTTGCTTTGCATGGCAAATATTATTTTAACTGAAACTTGATAGGCAGGTTCATCAGTACGCGCACCGGGCGACCGTTCTGTTTACCGATGGTCCAGTTAGGCATGCTTTTTACAACACGCATAGCTTCTTTATCGAGGCCGGGGCCACCTTTTACGCCTTTCGCTACTTCTACGTTAGAAACAGCTCCGTTGGCTTCCACTACAAATTTCACGTAGCAGGTTCCCTGTATCTCTGCTTCTTTCTCTACCTGTGGATATTGGATGTTCTTTTGAATGAACTTCATCAGCTCAGCCATTCCGCCGGGGAATGAAGGCATCTCTTCCACTACGGTAAAGATCTCGGGTGCTTTTTCTTCTACAGGCCCATTACCGGTTTCGGTAGGAACTGCTATCTCATCACCGGTACCTTCCTGGGTTGTGGTACTCACCTGTGTGTCGGTCAGTTTTTCCTGGGGAGGAGGTGGCTCGTCTTCCTGGGCATCTTCCTTGATCACGGGCGGAACGAATTTGATCGTTTCAACCACGGGAGGAGGAGGGGGCGGCGGAGGCGGTGGTTCTGTTTTATCAATGGGCGGGGGCGTGAGGTCGATCTGTGTAACATCCATGTTCACATTCGCCAGATCCTCATCTATTCCTTTATTGTCGTAAAAGAATTTGATGGCCCAGGCCAAGGCAACTGCCACCAGCAAGCCCGCCACTACCATACTTACGGTGCGGGTATAATTGGTGCGCAGGTTGTAGGCTCCATACGCATGGTTCCTTCCAACGAAAACGATCTCGTTGCGCTGGGGAGAAACTACGTTATTCCAACTTACTTCCATGTTATTGAGTTTTTAATTTAACCAGGTCGTATTCAGGCTGAATAAGATCTACCACCACTTTTTTGCCTATCTGGCAAATGTTCAGCTCATCAAAAACATCGATCATGTTCTTGTAAGTTGCCTGGTCGTCGGTCTTTATCAACACGGTCACCGCTTCTTTCTTTCCTTTTTCATCAACCGCCAGTCTTTTGAAGGTAGTGTCCGCCATTTGCTTGGTTTTCACTTTTTGTTCCAACTGAGCGATCGCATCGCGCACGGGTTTATTCATGTCGAAGAGCAATTTGTGCAAGCCCTCTGAACTGAAATTTGTTTCTTTCAGTTCGGTCGCCGGCCTTCCCTTTGCATCGCCGGGTAAAATAAACTCTCCCTGGTAATAAAACACGCGGTCATCTTTGGATAAGATCAGCGTGAGGCCATTTTTTACCTCGGGCACTTTAACATTATCCTCCGGGGGGGCCGGGAAAGCGAATTCCAATGCTTTAGGCTTACTGAATGTAGATGTCAATACGAAGAAGGTAAGAAGCAGGAACGCCAGGTCAACCATGGGGGTCATATCCACCTTGGTTGAGCTTTTCTTGGCTCTCTTCTTGCCGCCTTTCTTGCCGTGGTCGCCGCCACTTTCTGCAATTTCTGCCATGTTCTTTAATTTTTATTTCTTCTCCCCGCCTTCAAGCGAAGTGATGAAATTCAATTGATAAATTTTTAGGTCGGTAAACGTGTCAATGACCTTCTTGATCGAAATGTATTTTACTTTTCCGTCAGCCTTTAAAGCATAACGAAGTTTTTCTCCTTTAAATTCTCTTCCGGCTGCTGTAGCCGCATCTTTTTCCCGTTTGTAGATCATTCCGGCTTCCTGCGCTGCGTAGAGTATCCACTCGCGCAACTGATTATCGGTAGAGTCGCTTGGAATTCCTTTTTGAGGTTGGAATTTCTTGCGTCCTGCTTCATCGGCATCAATATATTTAGGAAGATCTTTGATATCTACCCCAATACTTGATAGTCCACCAAAAGTTTTAATTTGCTTTTCGGTAAAACTTACCTTGTGCCTCTCGCCCATGCGCTTTAAGGCGGTCATGCGCGCTTCGGCGTTGGATAAAGTAAAGAAGGGACGGCCCAGGCCATCTACGGTAACCATTATTGTGTTCTCCGGCAAGAGTTTATCCGACGTTGAAGAAGGCGGATCAACAATAACCGGTTCGGCTGTACGGAAGGATGCAGCAAGCATGAAGAAAGTCACGAGAAGGAAAGCGAGATCCACCATGGGCGTCATGTCCAGGCCGGGGGCGCTTTTTGCAACTTTGATTTTAGGCATTGCTTTAGTTTTATATTGTTATGATGTATTATTTTTTAGGATTCCATAAAACCCGGCAAAAATTAATGCCCGGTAGACTGAAATTCCTGGATAATAGAGAAGCCGGCCTCATCCATCGCATAGGTAAGCTGGTCAACCCTGTTAGAGAACAGGTTGTAGAAAATGATAGCGAAGGTAGACGCGAGGATACCGATAGCGGTATTAACAAGTGCCTCGGAGATACCTGTTGCAAGGGCTGAAGTATCCGGAGCTCCGGCAGCCGAAAGGGCTGAGAACGCTTTGATCATCCCGAATACCGTTCCGATCAGACCCACTAACACCCCGATAGAAGAACAAGTAGAAATGATCACCATGTTCTTGGAAAGCATAGGTAATTCTAACGCCGTAGCTTCTTCGATCGACTTTTGGATAGCGGCTACCTTAGCCTCTTTATCCATGGTAGAATCATTCTGTACGAATTTGTATTTGCTGATGCCTTCGCGCACCACGTTGGCCAATGAGCCTTTTTGCTTATCGCACTCGGCAATAGCTTCGTCCAATTGGTTAGAAGAGACCAATGATTTGATCTTTGCCACGAATTTATCGGTGCTTCCTTTGCCCATTGCTTTTTGAATGGTGATGAGGCGCTCGAAGAAAAAAGTGATTACGGTTAATAATACCCCGATCAGTATAGGAACTATGAAGCCCCCTTTGTACATGGTACCGAGGATGTTGTGCGGGTGCCCTTTATCCGGCCCATCGGCATCGAAGTTAGTTGGGTTACCCAGGATCACTTTGTAAACAAAAATTCCTATCCCAAGGCAGATCAGGATAGCCAAAGCGGAAACGATGAATGAAAATCCGCCGGATGTTTTTTGGTTGCTCATAGTTATTGTTTTTTGATTGTTTTTTAGTGTTTTATAAGATGCCAAACTTACTAAATATGTTTTGAATTTGAAAGCTTGTACGGGTTAAGTTTTGACCCTTCTTTAACGCTGATTATCAGTGCAAATTAGGTCTGAAAGGGGTCAATTGCAGTACGACTTTGTAAGTGGTTGGGTTTTGCCGATAAGTGGTATGATCGGCCCTTTTTTCTTTCTACTGTTTGGCGGAGAGGTTGAATTCTTTACCCTTTTTGAGCATGAACTCAAAAGCTTCCTGGTAATCATTTCGGATCACACCGTCCAAAATAGCGTCGCGGATGGCGGTTTTGAGGATCCCTATCTCCTTACCGGCGGGAATATCAAAGGTTTTCATGATGATCTCGCCGGTGATGGGCGGTTGCCAGTTGCGGATACGGTCGCGCTCCTCGAGTTCTTTCAATTTTACGCGAACGAGAGCGAAATTGCGGAGATAGCGCTCTTTTTTTGCCGAGCTCTTGGTGGTAATATCCGCGTCGCACAAGGTCATCAGGTCGTCAATGTCATCTCCTGCCTCAAACAACAAGCGACGCACCGCAGAATCGGTCACTTCTGACTTAGCCAAAACAATAGGTCGCAAATGCAACAACACGAGTTTCTGCACGTACTTCATTTTTTCATTGAGCGGAAGTTTAAGCTCGGCAAAGATCTTCGGCACCATGCGCGCGCCTTTGTCTTCGTGCCCGTGGAAGGTCCATCCCCTGCCCTCTTCATAGCGTTTGGTGGCGGGTTTGGCAATGTCGTGCAGGATGGCGCTCCATCGTAGCCATAAATTATCGGTATTGCGCGAAACATTATCGAGCACTTCGAGTGTATGGTAGAAATTATCTTTGTGCGCTTTTCCTTTGATGGTCTCTACACCCTGCAGGTTGGCCATCTGCGGAAAGATCAGTTGAAGCAAGCCCGTATCGAATAATAATTTAAATCCAACCGAAGGCACGGGCGACAAAATGATCTTGTTCAGTTCATCAGCAATGCGTTCTTTGGAAACTATGGTGATGCGTTCCTTGTTCTTCGATATCGCTTCGAATGAATTTTTCTCAATGGAAAAATTCAACTGCGAAGCAAAACGGATGGCGCGCATCATGCGCAGGGGGTCGTCGCTGTATGTAATATCCGGATCGAGCGGGGTACGTATGATTTTATTTTCGAGGTCTTGTTGCCCGTTAAAAGGATCCAGGAGTTTCCCGAAATTGTGTTTACTTAAGCCAAGGGCCAATGCGTTGATGGTGAAATCGCGGCGGTTCTGATCGTCTTCCAGTGTACCGTCTTCCACAACCGGTTTTCTTGAATCGCGGCTGTAAGATTCTTTGCGCGCGCCTACAAATTCAATTTCTACCTCGCCCCATTTGATCTGGGCTGTGCCGAAATTCTTAAAGACCGAGAGATGGGCTTCGTCTCCCAATTTGTTCTTTACACATTCGGCCAGGTCGATGCCGCGACCTATGGCAACTACATCAATATCTTTTTTTTGCCCGCGCCTCAAAAAAATATCCCGTACAAATCCGCCTATCACATAAGCTTCCACACCCAATTCGTCGGCGCATTGGGAAATGAGTTTAAAAACGGGGTTATTTAAGTGATCCTGCAAAGCGCGACAAAGGTACAGAATTCGGGTTGATTAATTCCGCTTATCAAGTCCCCACATCAGTTTATTGCGTAGCGTGGTGAAGAAGTGCTGCCCTTCTAAATTAATGAGGTTAAAATGATAGGCCGCCTTTTTCAGCACCACTTCTTCGCCGGTCTGTATATGCGCCATGCGCGAATCGAGCGAAATGATGTTTTGTTTATCGCGACCGCGGATCTTCAGGCGTATCTCAGCATCGCTGCCGATAACGATAGGACGCACATTCAGGTTATGCGGGGCTATGGGTGTAAGAATAAAGCTCTCTGAAGAAGGGACGATCAAAGGCCCCCCGCAACTCAGCGAATACGCCGTAGAGCCCGTTGGCGTGGAAATGATCAGGCCATCGGCCCAATACGAATTCAGGAAAACACCGTTTATCTCCACATCGATGCTCATCATGGAAGAGGAATCTTTCTTTACAAGAGTACATTCATTCAAAGCCACCTTGAGCTCAAACAAATTGTTTGGCGAAGTAAGCTGCAGCAATTGCCGCGCCTCAACCGTAAATTTTTTGCGGATGAGCTTATCTATGGCTGTGGTAAAATCTTCTTTGTACACGCTGGCCAAAAAACCAAGGCGACCCGTGTTCACACCTAATACAGGAATGCCGGTATCCCGCACCAGGTCAACGGTCTCAAGCATGGTGCCATCGCCGCCCAGGGAGATCAATGCATCGGGTTTTTGTTTTTTAAGGTCCTCGTGCCCGGTGAAAGTTTGCACATCGAGGTTAAAGCCAAACTCCTTTTTCAGATACGCGTAATAGGTGGCGTGGATACTGAATGCAATACCTTCCTTGTCTAACCGGGTGCTGAGTGTTTTCACATAATCAGCGTGGTTATCCTTAACAGCCCTTGCGTATAAAGCGATCATAAATGGAATATAAAGGTACGCTTTTTTGAATGATTACAAAGGCGCGTTCAAATGCAGGTAAATGCCGGGCTGCTGCCAGCGGTTCACCGAAAATTCCACCCTAAAAACAAGATCGTAATACGCAACGAGGTCAATGCCCAGGCCGGCTCCCAAAAGCAGTTCGTTGCTTAAAGCATTGTTCCTGAAAAAGAAATCATCCTGCACAAAGCCTGCATCAAGAAAAGGCCCCACGAACAGGCCATACGTGATGTTATTGAATTTCTGCAGACGTTTTATGGGCATACGGATCACCCGCGGCTTTATCACCTGTAAACGGATATTACTTTTCAGCAACGCGTAGTTCTGGCCATCGATCACGTAATATTCGTATCCGCGCACAAGATCTCCATATCCCAGCGCGCGGTTAAAATAGTACACGGGTTTATACAGGGGCATTACCCTCCCCTTCAGCGCGTTCATCATGTAGGTGCGGTGAAAAAGTTTGACATAATGCTTCACGTTGCCAAAAACATACAGATTATTGGTGGTCTCGCCATTTAAAATGCCAAAACCATCTTTCACAATACCGCCCTCGAGATAATACCCTTTTGTTGGATAAGGTTTGTAATCGCGGTAATCGTAAATAAAACGGTATTGCAGGCTGAAATACTGGATGAAAGTTTGGCTTGAATCATAGTAATTCGGGTTCAGCTTAGTGATCGTATCGGTGACCGAACTGCTTTTATAAAAGCCTTCAAGACTTTGTCGTATGTATAGTTGATGCCGATGTGTTAAGCCCAGCTTTACTTCCTTGTCCTGCCGCACATAGGTGTTGCGATCGCGGTAAAAATCAAGTTTATCATCCGAAGTTCTATACCACACTTCATTGTTGCGGAAATAATTCGCGCTGGCGGTTAACCCGAGCGTTTGCCTTTTATTAATGAAGGGAATGCGGTAGCTGGCGCCGTATTGTTCGGTATAACCACGACGAAAGATCATTGTCAGGGTTTGGTTAAGCCCAAACAGGTTGTACACCGTTAATCTCACTCCGTAATTGATGCGGAAAAGGTCCTTGGTCTCCCACCAGGAATTGAAGTTTCGGTCCTGTATCTCAAAGATAAGTCCGGGCCACAAGTACCAACGCTCCTGCACTTTTATTTTTACCAGCGTTCTTTGCGATGCTGTATCAATCACAAAGGAAACCGTATCGTGCACGAAAAGCGAGGTGTTCATGAGATTTTGCTGCGCCCGTTTGCATTTGCTATGCAGCTCTGTTAAAGTAAGTGAATCGCCACTTTTGAACGTGAGCTCACGGAATATGATGCGCAGCTTTGTTTTCTTGTTTCCTTCAACCTGTATATCGCCAATGCAGAATTTAATTCCGTCAATAGTGTCGGTTTTTTGGGAGAAAGATCTTGTGTGAAGTAAAAATAAAAGGCTTAGGAGTACCGCTTTATATGTTGAGGAAACGCATAAATTCATCAAATTTATTTTTTAGGTCGTCCTCGTAGCCTGCCTGGTGATAGGAGGCCTTTACGGTATAATTATAGCGGTTGAAGGTTTGCAAAATGCGGCTCAGTTCTTCGCGGTTTATTTTCAGCGTCACTTCGATCTTGTTGCTGTCGGGCGTAGAAGTAACATAACAGCTCAATATCTTGGCGTCGTTCCCCTCCACAATACTGGCAATTTGAGTAAGTGAATAATCATTCTTGTTCAGTTCCAGCTCGATGATCCCCCCCTGCTCCATCACCGAAGAGAACCCGGCTATCTTGTCCAGAACGCTCTTTTGTGTAACACTTCCGATGTAGTTATCATTGTCATCCAGCACCGGTATCAGGGTAAGATGCATACCGGTCATTAACTTAAGCGCGTCAAAAGCATGCTGCTGCGGATGAATGATGGGGCGCATAAAACGAAACTGGTGATCGCCTATTTTTCCCTTGTTATCGTGGAGCGCCTGCAGGTCGCTTTCGGAAACAATACCGGTAAGGGCTTTGTGCGAAAGAACCGGCAGGTGTTCTACTTTGAACTCTTCCATCCAGTCCAGGGCTTGTTCAATAGTATCGGCAGGCCGCAGGGCAGGTATATCGTGTGTTATAAGGTCAGCTATCAGCATTTATGCAAAATTGCTCATTTTTTTCTTAATCAAGGCCTTTGTTCCTTAAAGATACGGATAATTTACAACGTTTGCAACGCTGAAAAATTTTGGAAATAAAATTATATTGCTGACAAACTTCAGTCTAGGCCAAATAATGCCGATGCCGAGTTCTCATCGGCAACCGGCCCCAGGTTGGCGGCATAGACCTTTTGTACGGCGCTGTTAGCTCTTTTGGATGCGATCCTTCCTTTCATCTCCAGCCATTTTTTTCCCAATATTATATTGACCAATTTATCTGCCGGCATGGCCAGACACAGATTGCTCAGGCCCTGCAATTTCATCGGGATGCTGTGCGCCAGCTTACGGTAACTGATAGCAAAGCCACCCTCCAGGTAGGTCATGTAATGCCAATAGCCGCTTGGCATGAATAAGGATTCTCCTGGTTCAAGAATGAAGTCATACCCTTTTGCCAATAACAGGGCCGGATACTTTTTGTAATCAGGCTTACCAGGATCAACAAGCGAATAGGTATTAAGCGGTAACCTGTATAAAATATCATTATTCTCCAGTCCAAACAAAATAACCCTTTTCCTTCCGGCAAATTGCGTATGCAGCACGTTGGCCATGTCAATATCGTAATGCATCCTCACCGTGGTGTTCTTTCCGCCAAAGAACATATGCCCTACGTCGTCCAATATACCTTTAAAGATACGCGGGCACGGAAATTCATCCTTCAGACCGGGATTCAACTTGAACATATTGAACAGGAAGATACGCAGATCGGTGTGCTCATGCTTCGAAATAATGTCCAGGTAATCGGCAAACCTCATGCTTAGGTCAGAACCCGTATTGGCTGAGCACGCTCGATCAGAATTGCGGTTATCTATCAGTTCAACCGTATGGTGTCCCATGGTTTGCCGGAAATAATTGATCGACCATTTTTTTCCGGCCTGAGTGCCTTGGGCCAGTCCTTTTATCACCAAAGGTCTTTGCGGCGCAAGATATTCTTTCAGGAAGCATTTGGTACCGATATGCTCAACCTTGTCTATCTGTAACGAGAGGTCCATTAGTTACTTGTTTATAACAAAAATACCTGTGGCTCAAGCCTCCTTTTTATAAACTTCGCTTACAAGGGACTTTTTATAGCCAAATGGGGAAGGTTCCTTTATATAAAAACTATCTTTGTCTCATGCTCTTTGCAGACATAGCGGCGCCCGATAGTATCAAATCCAGGTTAACGGAGCTGGCCGGCACAGGCCGTGTGGCCCACGCCCTGCTTTTCTTCGGGCAGGATGGAGGCGCGCAATTGCCTACCGCTATCGCTTTCGCACGCTACCTTTTTTGCCAGGACAGAAGCAAGGCCGACAGCTGCGGAAAATGTGCTTCCTGCATAAAAATTAACAAGCTGGCACATCCCGACCTGCACTGGGTATTTCCCATAGCATTAAGTAAGGATGTGCGCAAAAGCGATGATGTGCTGGGTGAATTTCGCGAGGCTTTCCTGGAATTTCCGTATTTAGGCTTGAACGACTGGTTCAACAGCCTGGATGCCGAGAACAAACAACCCGTGATCGGTAAGGATGAAGCCAACGATATCATTCGTAAACTGAATTACACCAGCTATGAGGGTCGCGGCAAGATCATGATCATCTGGATGCCCGAGAAAATGAACAGCGAGGCAAGCAATAAACTGCTGAAGATACTGGAAGAACCACCCGATGAGACCTTCTTCTTTCTTGTTTCATCCGCTATTGAACAATTGCTTCCTACCATCCTTTCGCGCGTGCAGATGATCCAGGTGCATCACGCAACGCTAAGCGAAGTGGCAAGAGTGGTAGCCAAGACCTTTCAACTGAGCGCGCAGCAGGCCGAACACCTTGCGGCAACCGCGCAGGGAAATATCAAACAGGCCTTTTTACTGGCCAATGATAACATTTCGGCCAATATTTACCTCAACCTTTATCGCGACTTCATGCGCAACGCACTTCGCTTCGATCCCTTTAAGATCACCGCGTGGATAGACGAGATACAGGGACTTGGCCGCGAGAAACAAAAACAGTTCCTCAATTACGCGCTGCACATGTTCCGCAACAGCATTTTAATAAAACACATCCCGCAGCAGGTGAACACAAGCGCCGAGGAAAAAGATTTCCTGCAGAAGTTCCACCCTTATATTACCCTGCAGAACCACGAGGGGTTGACCGAAGAATTTGGCAAAGCGGCCTATCACGTTGAGCGCAACGCCAACACCAAGGTCATATTCATGGACCTGGCCTTAAAAACAAATGAGCTGCTAAACAAAAAATAAGTATTTTTGCCTTACTAAAATTACAAAGTATGGGAAAAGGAGATAAACGTTCTAAAAGAGGCAAGATCCACATCGGATCCTTTGGGCGTCTTCGCAAACGCAAGAAAGCGAAGAAAACAGCCAAAAAAGCCGGTAAAAAAACCTCAAAAAAATCCAAGTAGCAGGTTTTGCTGCAAGCAGATGCCACCCCGTATGGGTGGCATTTTTGTTTTATCTTTGTGAAAGATGCTTCGGGCTAACTTATACTTCCTTTTCTGTTTTTTCCTGGCAGGGGTTTTAGCAGCACAGCCCCCTGTCGCGTATGCAGGAGCTTATAAAAAAGTATGCCCGTTCAATACAGCGGTTGTGCTAGGCGGAAGCCCGACAGCAACAGGAGGAGTGCCTCCTTATACATATCAATGGCAACCCGCTTCCCTTGTAACGGCTCCGCAAGCGGCCAACCCTACCAGTACGGCAACCGTAACCAGCACTTTTACGGTTACTGCCACGGGCGCCAACGGCGAATCGGATAAGGATACTGTTACCATTTACGTATATCCTTACTCCATCAGTGCCGGTACAGATACAACTATTAAAGAAGGGCAAACCATTTCCCTGAATGGCTCAGCAAGCGGAAACTATACCCAGGTCAACTGGATGTCGTCCGATAACCATATCTATAACCAGAACTCTCTGAACCCGGATGTATTCCCGAATACTACCCAAACTTATACTTTTTCGGTGGTTTTCCTCGCGGGCTGTACGCTTTACGACATTCTAACCGTAACCGTGATTCCCAGCACTGATCTTTACTTTTACAATACCATGACGCCCAATAACGATGAGTCGAACGACGCGTTCTATATAGGGAATATTGAAAAATATCCCAACAATGTACTTGAGATCTATAACCGTTACGGCCAAAAAGTGTATACCAAAACCGGTTACCAGAACGACTGGAAAGGAGAATACCTGGGAAATGAATTACCATCAGGCACCTATTTTTATATCCTCGACACGAAATCCGAAAAAGGCGGCAAACACCACGGCCAGATCAATATCATCAAGTAAATTTTGTGTTCCGGTAAAATCGATTATTTTTGATAAAATTTTTATCATGAGATCAAATATCCGAAAACTTACCCTTTTACTTTTTGCAGCACTTGTAATTCCTTTCTCTGCTTTTATTGCCGGGGATGATGAAGCCCTGAAGCGTCCCAAGAATATGGGCGACTCCAATATTGATAATTACGTGAATGAATGTTTCGATATCTACGAAGGAACCATGAGCACAGAAAAGAATTTAGGAGAGATCGACAGTTCGCTTACCAAAATTGAAAAAGAAGGTAATAAAATAAAACAGGACGCCGAGATCCTGAAAAAACTCAATAGCGTACAAAGCGAAGTGCGCGGCCGCGAAAAAAAGATCAAGGAACTGGATAACCGCGCTGTGGCGGTAATGGACGGGGCCAAGAACTTCTCTCCTAAATTAAAAGCGCCCCAAGCCGTAAAGAACGTGAACAACGCCAACAAGGCTTTGAAGATCGCGCAGGATAAAACCCCCGGCCAGGTGAAGAAGACCGAAGAATTAAGTCTTCGCGCCGATAAACTGATCGAGAAGAAGTAGATTAAATGATGGTGCGGCCCAGCAATTTATTGGCCCGTATCTTCATCGCGTCGAGCGCCTGGATCTGCTCCAGCACTCTCTGAAGTTCCTCATCGTTGGTAATGTTCTTCAGCTTCTCTTTTTCTTCTTTCAGTAATTTCTGCAGACGTTTTTCTTTGTAGATAAAGAGGTCGTGATCGACCGTCTTTTTCAAATTATCCGTTTCGTGGCCTATGTAAATGCCATGGCGGCTTTTCCAGTTGGCACTTAGCTGGTGGTTGCTTGCCAGGAGATTGACCGCCGTAGTGGAAATATTTGGATTACTATGATTGGTGAAATAAGCGGCGTTGGGCAATACATCCTCCTTCATCTTGATAATGAACTCGTACAGGAACATCTGGTAAACGGGATCAATGAAAGAAAGTTCGTCGTGCATGAGTTCATTGAGGATGTATTCAGCAATAGAGATCTCCATGGTACCGTCCTCGCCTTCGGCGTTCTGGTGGGGCACCTCAATTAAATTGTTCCCATAATTCAGCAACAAGCGAACTAAGTTCTTTTCCTGCTCGCCGAAAGGATTAAGGTCGGCCTCTAACAATCGATCCAGCTCGCTTTTAACGGCTACATTGGTTTGTTCGGAAGCGTTCTTCTCATCGGGGTTCTTTACAACGGTATCCTGCGTCAACTTCGTGCGCTTTTTATCTCGGAGGTTCTTTACCTGGAAAACCAGCGTTTGCTCATCGGTATGCAACAAGTGACTGCAGGCCGTGATGTATTCGTTGCGGGTGATGGCATCAGGAATGATGGCGATACTCTCGATGATCTCTTTTACGAGTGCGGCTTTTTGCGTGGGATTTCCTTTGGCCTCTTCGAAAAGCAGGTTTGTTTTGAACTTGATGAAATCAACCGAGTTCTTTTTAATAAAGGCACGGACTTCATCCCCGCTATGCTTTTTCGCGTACGAATCCGGATCATCTCCATCCGGAAATAAAAGAACCTTTACGTTCATTCCTTCTTCCAGGATAAGATCAATGCCGCGGAAGCTCGCCTTGATCCCCGCAGCGTCACCATCGTAAAGTATGGTAAGATTGTTGGTGAAACGATGGATCAGTTTGATCTGCTCAACAGTTAAAGAAGTTCCCGATGAAGAAACCACGTTCTCAATGCCTGCCTGGTGCATGGAGATCACATCCGTGTATCCTTCAACCATGTAGCAATTATCTTCCTGCACGATCTGCTTTTTAGCGAAGTACAATCCGTACAATACCTTGCTCTTATCGTAAATATCGCTTTGTGGCGAATTTACGTACTTGGCTAACTTCTTATCGTTGTTCAGTATCCTGCCTCCAAAACCTATGGGGCGACCGGTTACGTTATGAATAGGAAAGATCACACGGCCGCTGTAGCGATCGAACATATGATCCAGTCTTATCTCTCCTTCTTCGGGTTTATATCGGTCTGATAAAATGCTGAGGCCTGTCTTGATCATGTAATCGGCCTTGTATCCTGCCGCCAGGGCAGCTTTGGTAAACGCTTTTCTTTCTTCGGATGAAAAACCAAGCTGGAATTTTTTGATGGTCTCATCCGTGAATCCCCGCTCGCGGAAATATCCCAAACCAACAGACATTCCTTCGTCGGTCATCCACAAATTATCCGAAAAGTGCTTTTGCGCGAAGGAGCTTACAATGAACAAACTCTCCCTTTCGTTCTGTATGGCTTGATCTTCGGGAGTAAGTTCCTTCTCTACAACTTCTATGTTGTATTTTTTGGCCAGGTAACGAAGCGCTTCCGGGTAGGTCATGCTCTCGTGCTCCATAATGAAGTTCACAGAGTTCCCCGCCTTGCCGCAACCGAAACATTTGTAGATACCTTTTGCCGGAGAGACCGTGAAAGAAGGTGTTTTCTCACCATGAAAGGGACAAAGGCCCAATAGATTGGCGCCACGCTTTTTCAGCGTTATGAAATCGCCTACCACTTCCTCTACGCGGGCGGCCTCAACGATCTTGTCAACTGTGTCTTTAGGTATCAAGGGGTATCAAAAGTAGCATTAAGAAGGTGAAGCCACCCTAATGTGAAAAAGTATTTTTTGTTGAAAAGTGTCATGTTCTGTGCTACGATTTCCTACAAAAAGCGCCACTTATTGGAAAAACCCTGCCACTTACCAAAAATTGTATTATCTTGACTGCAAATGCTATATCTTGTCGAAAGTTAAAAACGGTACATTAAATAATGGTAGCATGAAGAACCTTATACTTGTCTTTTTATTAGCAGCATTAACGGGCAAAGCCCAGATACCCGGTGCTTTAGCCACGCAATTACAGAACGTCCTTAACGATGGCATAACAAACCGGGGCATGCATGGAAACTCGGCGCATTTGATACTTGCGGGCGGGCAAACCTGGACCGGAACCGCCGGTCTTGACGGGCAGAGCCAGCCAATGACCGATTCAACGGTGTTCATCGCTGCCAGTATAAGCAAACTGAATATAGCCCTTGTACTACTTTCTATGCAGGAAGACGGGCTTATTGACCTGGACGATACCTGGCATCAATGGCTTCCTACACTCAATGTGGCTTTCGACACCACTATCACCATCCGCCAATTGCTCAACCACACCAGCGGTATTACCGATTACCTGGAGGTTCCATCAGCCCAGGCCTATGTAACATCCAACTTCAGCACGTTCTACACGCCTCAATATATACTCGAGAACATTATTGGCAGCACGCCCGATTTTCCGGCGGGCACGAATTTCAATTATTCAAACAGCAATTATTGCCTCGCTGCTTATGTGGCCGAAGCCGCCACCGCAAACTCGCTTAAAGACGAATTGCATACCCGCATCTGGGATCCGCTGGGTATGAACCATACCTACTTTGGCGCTTACGAACCCATCAACGATCCACGAGCCGGAACCTGGTGGAATTTTAACGGTGGCGGGAACGTGGATTATAGTGCCCAAAGCGATACCTCCATGCTTAGCTTTGGATATGGCACCGATAATGTAGTTACGTGCCCTACAGACTTGGCCAAACTTGTACGCGCTCTGATGAACAATCAAATACTGAACGCGCAATCTATGACTGAAATGCAAACCTGGGTACCGCAAAGCGCCATTAATTGGTCGGGCCTGTACGGTTTAGGCCTGCATCATCTGGTGGGCCAAAAT
Source organism: uncultured Flavobacteriaceae bacterium (assembly GCA_964387075.1). Lineage (GTDB taxonomy): Bacteria > Bacteroidota > Bacteroidia > B-17B0 > Aurantibacillaceae > PALSA-968. The sequence goes on along the minus strand of CAYLVB010000003.1, from coordinate 361,385 downwards.
GTAGATACTGTTGTAGGTCATAATGGAAAATTCATGAACGAGTCAGACGTGTTTCACAGCAGCATGTGCGGTTTTACTTTAGCGTCCATGAGCAATACCTATGGCAATTGGGAGTGGCTTTACAACCGGTTGTATGATGTGTTGAGAGATTATTACGCGTGCAACAATGTTCCGGTAGCTAATTTTTATGCCACACCCAAAACAGGCTGCACAGGCGCGATCATAACCTTTAAGGATAGTTCTACCAACTGGCGCCCAACCACGTATACCTGGAGTTTCCCGGGAGGAGCCTTAACCGGGGGAACAACAGTTAACGACTCCATGCCGCAGGTAATTTACAATACGCCCGGTGTTTATTCTGTTTCCTATACGGTTTCAAGCTCGGGCGGAAGCGATACGATCACCAAGAACGCATACATAACCATAAACTCGAACGTGGCTTCATACACAACCGCCTTCACCGAAAGTTTTGAAACGGCCCCTTTACCTAATGCAGACTGGAGCCTGAGCAACACCGGTGGTGTTGATTGGACAACAACAGCTCTTGCCGCCGCAACCGGAACAATGTCGGCCTACATCGATAATTTTATAAATAGCGCGGGCAATACCGGCAGCCTGGTTAGTACGGCCTTCGATATTTCCGGTTTCAGCCAGCCTAAATTTTCTTTCAAATTGGCTTACCGGCAAAAAGTAACAGGTAACAATGACAAGATACAGGTATTTACGTCAACGGATTGCGGTAATACATGGGTGGCGCGATATACCCGACAGGGAGCAGCATTAGCTACGGTTACCCCGCCAAGTACCTCGCCTTTTGTTCCAACACCCGCTCAGTTCACTACGTATACGGTAAACATCAATGGAGTTGCCGGTAGTTCAAATGTGCGCTTTATGTTCAAATTCTTTGCAGACGCTAACGGTCCCGGAAATAATATTTTCCTCGACGATATCAATCTTTTTGACGGAGCTGTTGGAGTACAAACGAACGAAACGCATTTTGGTTTGAACATTTATCCCAACCCGACAACTGATCATTTCAATGTATCAAGTGCGCAGATCATTGACGAGATCAAGGTTCATGATGTGTTAGGACAAACTCTTTACCAGGCTAAACCGAACGAGAAAACTGTTTCGTTGAAAATTGATAAAGAAGGATTATATCTTGTAACAGTTAGGTCAGGTCAACAAACCACAACGAAAAAACTGATCATAAAACATTGAGGTTAGCGCGGTGGGCGCTATTTGCTGTTCACCGCGTTCATCGTTTGCTGCAAGCCGGCAAAGACAAACATTTTTACTGCGTCGGCGGCAAATTTTATACGCTCGGGTAAAAGTTTTCTTTCTTCTTCGTTCCATTTTCCCAAAACATAATCTACCTGTTTGCCTTTTCCAAAAGCGTTGGCTATACCAAAACGCAAGCGGGCGTAATTTTGCGTGCCTAAAGTGGTTTGTATATCTTTCAGTCCGTTATGTCCGCCATCACTTCCTTTTGGGTGAATACGAATTTGTCCGAACGGAAAAGCGAGCTCATCCACCAGTACCAGTAAATTTTCCGGTTTTATTTTTTCGGCCTGCAGCCAGTAATTGATGGCCTTGCCGCTTAAGTTCATATAAGTGGTTGGTTTGATCAAAATAATTTGTTTGCCCTTGTATTTGAATTCCGCTACGCTCGCCAACCTGTCGTTCCTGAAAAGCACACCCGCATCCATAGCCAGCGCATCGGCCACCTCAAAGCCCGCATTATGACGTGTACCGGCGTATTCTTCGCCAATATTGCCCAAGCCTGCTATTAAGAATTTGCTCATTTCTGCGAAAGTACGAAAAACAGCTAACAGCAAAGCAGCCGAAACCGCAAAGAAAACAGCCAGGGAGACGCAAAGAGCGCAAAGGAATATAAGCTTGACCGGCTGTTAGCGTTAGGGATGCAGCGTGCCCGAAGGGGCTCTTTTGCCACGCCCCTGTATTTGGCGGGGCAAAAAGCGGAACCACGCAGCAGCCCGAGCCGAAGGCAACGCCCAAATACTGCATCATAAAAATTACGCTTTTATAGGTAAAAACCCTATTTTTGCTCTTCCTGTATCCTCCCTCTCCCGCGGGAGAGGGTTGGGGAGAGGGCCAAAAAACTACGCATGAGAACAGTTGAATTCCGTGAAGCCCTGCGCGAAGCCATGAACGAAGAAATGCGCCGCGACGAAAAAGTGTTTTTGATGGGCGAAGAAGTAGCCGAATACAACGGCGCCTACAAGGTAAGTAAAGGCATGCTGGCCGAATTCGGCCCCAAACGCATCATCGATACACCCATTGCCGAACTCGGTTTCGCCGGGATCGGCGTCGGCGCCGCCATGAACGGCCTGCGCCCCATTGTAGAATTCATGACCTTCAATTTCTCGCTGGTGGCCATCGACCAGGTGATCAACTCGGCCGCGAAAATGTACAGCATGAGCGGCGGACAATACAGCTGCCCCATTGTGTTTCGAGGTCCAACTGCTTCTGCAGGACAACTCGGCGCGCAACACTCTCAGGCTTTTGAGAGCTGGTATGCCAACTGCCCCGGTTTAAAAGTAGTGGTACCTTCCAATCCCATGGACGCAAAAGGACTTTTGAAATCATCCATTCGCGATAATGATCCCGTGATCTTCATGGAGAGCGAGCAGATGTATGGCGATAAAGGAGAAATCCCCGACGGAGAATACATCATTCCCATTGGCGTGGCCGATATTAAACGTGCCGGCACCGATGTGACCATTGCCACTTTCGGAAAAATTACCAAGGTGGCTTTGAAGGCTGCAGAAGAATTAGCCAAGGAAGGGATCAGTTGCGAAGTGATCGATCTGCGTACGGTTCGTCCTATTGATTACAACACCATCATCGAATCAGTAAAGAAAACAAACCGCCTGGTTATTGTAGAAGAGGCCTGGCCGCTGGCAAGTATCTCTTCCGAGATCACCTACATGGTGCAAAAGAACGCTTTCGATCATCTCGACGCGCCGATCCGACGCATCACCAATGCCGACGTTCCGCTTCCTTACGCTCCTACCCTTATTGATGTAGCATTGCCTAATATTGTTAAAACGGTTAAGGCCGTTAAAGAGGTGATGTATAGGGCCTAAGCGCCATTTGTGTAAGGAGTTTTCTTGTTGGCCGAACATTAAAATTAGTATTTTAGCTACCTTTTAATTCGTATGCGCATCAAAGCCTTAATACCTTTTTTTCTTTTTATTGCGTTATCCGCTGGCTTTGTCTTCTCCTGTAAGAATGAAGCCCCTGCCGACGCCGAAGCAACCGCTGCAAGATCAGATTCTGCCGCACTTGGTACAACCACTTCCTTACAGGGGCCTAAACCCGTTTCGCTGGAAGGTAAAGTGTTAGAGGCCGGCAAGCCCATCGTAGTAAAAGCAGGAAACCCTGAAGTCACCACCGGTTTCAATAACATTCACCCCGTAGGGCCATTAAAAACGGTAGACGATGTGAGCGGCACGAAACTGAACAGCGACAGCATCAAACCTCAACTTGTAAAAGCCAATCCGCTTGTCGTGCCTTGTCTAACGCCTAAAACAACCGTTGCGCTTTCGCCCGCCATGCGCGAGCAAAATCCTATCGGTTTTAAATTCTTCGATATTGCCCAGGGCTTAAGTTCTTCTTACATCAGCTCCATGCTGCAGGACCAGGGCGGAAATATCTGGTTTGGCACCAAGGGCGGCGGCGTGAGCAAATATGACGGAACCGATTTCATGAATTTTTCTGAGAAGCAGGGACTGCCAAATAATTTTGTGGTTTGTATGGCCGAAGATAAGAACGGCGATCTTTGGTTTGGTACGGATGGCGGCGGCGTTTGCAAATACGATGGAAATAATTTTACCATTCTAACCGAGAAAGAAGGATTGATCAATAACGCGGTGTGGAGCGTGTTATGCGATAAAGACAACAACATGTGGTTCGGCTCGGCCGGCGGAGGCGTTTGCAAATACGACGGCATTAATTTTACCTGGTACGGAAAAGACAATGGTTTTGCCAGCAATTACGTGATCAGCATGGCACAGGACCGCAAAGGAAACATCTGGATGGGAACTTACGGCGATGGTCTTTATAAATTTGATGGAAAGAATTTTACAGCTTTTACCGAAGATGACGGGTTGAGCAGCGGTATCATCACCTCCATCATAGAAGATAAGAACGGGAACATTTGGATGGGAACTGATGGCGGAGGTGTTTGTCGCTTCAACGGGAACAGCATTACACAGTACACCGAGAATTCCGGCTTAACGCTTAACTCGGTAAACGCCATTGCGGAAGATAAAAGCGGCAACATCTGGATAGCCACCAACGGAAAAGGTGTTTGCAAATACGATGGAACAAACCTTACCTGCTTCACCGAATACGAAGGATTGAGCGGAAGTTCTATTTTGTGTTTGCTGCAGGACGGTAACGGCGATCTGTGGTTTGGAACCGATGGCCATGGTGTAACCAAATATGACAGAAGCTGCTTTACGCACTTTACGAAGAAAGAAGGTTTGAGCAATAACGCGGTGTATCGCACTTACGAAGATCACGCGAACAACCTTTGGTTCGGAACCAATGGCGGCGGCGTTTGTAAATACGATGGAGAAAGTTTCTATACGTACACAGCCGCGCAGGGCCTCAACAATAACCGCATCTGGAGCATTTTGGAGGACAGCGATAACAACATGTGGTTTGGCACCAACGGCGACGGCGTATGTCGTTTTGACGGAAAGAACTTTTACCAATATACCGAAGAGCAAGGCTTAAGCGGCAACCAGGTTTACTCCATGATGCAGGATCGCGATAAGAACATGTGGTTTGGCACCAACAGCGGCGGCGTTACTTTGTTTGACGGAAAGAATTTTACACATTTTACAAAAGAAGAAGGTTTTGGCAGCGACATCGTGTATTCTATCATGCAGGATACTGATGGCAATATATGGTTTGGTACCGATGGCGGCGGGGCAATAAAGTTTGATGGAAAGAACTTCACCGCTTTCACCAAAAAAGAAGGGTTGCCAAGCAATACGGTTTACAGTATGCTGCAGGACAATTACCACAACATTTGGTTTGGTACAGATGAGGGTGGTGTTTGCAAGTTCGATGGAAAAAAATTCGTTTCATACACAGAGAAAGAGGGCTTGAGCAATAACCGCGTTTGGAGCATTGTGCAGGATATGCATGGCAATCTCTGGCTGGGTACAGAAAATGGTTTGACCAAGATGAGCCTGAGAAAGAACAAGGACGCGCCCGAGTTCACCATTTACGACCTCAGCGATGGTTTCCTGGGGAATGATGCATTGCAGAACTCTGTGTTTGAGGACAGCAAAGGATTTATCTGGTGGGGAACCGGAAAAATGCTTACACGCTATGATCCTTCGCAGGATATGCCCGACGACAAAGCCCCGATCATGCACCTGAAAAGTCTGAAAGTGCATTTCGAAGAAATTCCATGGGCAAAGGCGGGCGAGGATCCTAAATATTCGGGCGTTGAGTTTAGTAAACTCAACAAGTGGTATCCTATCCCTGAGCAACTCTCTTTGCCCTACGGCCATAACCATGTTTCTTTTAGCTATGTGGGCATCAACTTCAAGAGCCAGAACAAGATCCAGTACCGCTACCAGCTGGAAGGGCTGGAAGAAAGATGGACTCCTTCTACCAGCAAAACAGAAGCGGTGTACAGTAACGTTCCTCCGGGAACTTATACTTTTAAAGTAAAAGCCATCAATAAAGATGGTGTTTGGAGCGAGGCGTTTACTTACGGCTTTACCATTCGGCCCCCTTGGTGGCAGACCTGGTGGTTCAGGATTTTAGCGGCTGTGCTTTTTGTTGTTGGAAGTATCACCTTTTTCCGCGTAAGAACAGCGGCGCTGCGCAGAAGACAGAAAGAACTGGAGGAAACCGTTTTAGAACGAACCGCCGAGGTAGTACACCAAAAAGAACTGGTGGAAGAGAAACAAAAAGAGATCGTAGACAGCATCAATTACGCCAAGCGTATCCAGCTGAGCATTTTGCCTCCGCAGGATGAGATGCGCGAAGCATTGGGCAACCATTTTGTTTTGTACAAACCCAAAGACATTGTAAGCGGAGATTTTTACTGGATGGTGCAGATCAGGCACAGCGTAACCAACACGCCTTTATCGGTGGTGGCGGCGGTCGATTGTACCGGCCACGGTGTTCCGGGCGCTTTGATGAGTATTATTTCCAGCTCGCTGCTGAGCCAGACCACCAAAAATCCCGACATCAATTCTCCGGCCCAGGCCCTTGACTATATAAACCGCGAATTGCCCAACAACCTCAAGGCGCAGCAAAAAGGCGAGATCATCCGCGATGGGATGGATATCACCATGGTGGCCTTTGATTTTGTCACACGCAAGATCCAGTTCTCGGGCGCCAATAATTCACTTTACATCTTTACCGGTGGTGAACTAAAAGAAATTAAAGCCGACAAACAGTCGATCAGCGGCTCGACCGACGACGTGAAGAAACCTTACACCAATCACGAAGTGCAGCTTAACAAAGGCGATGTGGTGTACCTTTTAACGGATGGTTATGCCGACCAGTTTGGAGGGCCCAGAGGTAAAAAATTCAAGTACAAGCAGCTGGAGCAGATACTGGTAGACATTCACAATAAACCTATGGCCGAGCAAAGAGCTGTTTTGGATAAACGCTTTGAGGATTGGCGCGGCGCGCTTGAACAGGTTGACGACGTTACGATAATTGGGGTAAGGGTTTAAGCTTCCTTTTTATGGAAAACTGACGGTTTTTAACTCTAAATGTTAAAAGCTGTTATGATTCCGCACTTTCCCCCTCCCGGCCCAATACATCCGCCCGAAATTCCTTACCTTTATGGGTATAATTAGCATGAGCAGTGTAGCCGGAAATATCATTCACCAGAAGCTCGACGAATTCATCCGTAAGTATTACAAGAACCAGTTAATACGCGGCCTGATCTATTCGGTGGGTTTGGTGTTGCTTTTTTATATTGGCGTAAGTACGCTCGAGTATTTCGCGGAGTTCAGCACAACCATGCGCACCGTTCTATTTTACGCTTTCATTGTTACCACCGCCTATGTCTTAGGAAAATACATTGCTATTCCGCTCTTAAAACTAAACAGCTTCGGTTCCGTCATCAGCTATGACCAGGCGGCCCAGATCATCGGCAGTCACTTTAACAATGTGCAGGATAAACTGCTGAATGTCTTACAACTTCAAAGTACGCAGCAAAACGTTGTTTCGGTTGAACTGCTGAACGCGGGCATCAACCAAAAGATCTCCGAACTGAAACCCGTTCCTTTCGCCGCGGCGATCGACCTCAGCGAGAACCGAAAATATTTAAAATACGCCATCATTCCTGTATTGCTTTTGCTTGGCATTTTGATCGTTGCGCCAAAAATTCTATCTACCGGAACCAATCGCCTCATCAACCACGGAACCTATTTTGAAAAAGAAGCTCCTTTTACTTTTGAAGTAGAGAACAAAGAGCTGAAAGCCGTGCAGCAGCAGGATTTTGTTTTGAGAGTGAAAATAAACGGCGACCAGGTTCCCGCCGAAAGTTTTATCGTCATTAATGGCAACGAGTTTAAATTAGAAAAAGAGAACGCAAGTTCTTTTACTTACACCTTTAAGAATGTGCAGAAGGACATTGACTTTAACATTATGGGCGGAGGTTTTTCTTCGAAAGACTACAAACTAACCGCTCTTCCAAAACCAACGCTGCTTGGCTTTGAGGCGCAACTAAAATACCCCGCTTACCTCAACCGCAAGGACGAGACTATCAGCAACACAGGCGACATGCTGGTGCCGCAGGGAACAAAGATCACTTGGGTGTTCAATACCCGGAACAGCGAAAGCATTGCGCTTCATTTCTCCGATTCATCACTCAACCTAAGCCCGGTTGCCGAAAATAAATTCTCTTTCACCCGCCGCTTCATGCAGAACGCGGCTTACAGTATCAATACGCAAAACAAATTCGTCCCTAAAGCCGATTCTGTTAACTACGCCATCAACGTGGTTCCCGATGCTTTTCCATCTGTAGAGCTGAACGAGCGCCGCGACTCCTTAAAACCCAACAACATTTATTTCTCGGGCCTCATCAAAGACGATTACGGCTTTAACCGCTTCGATTTTCACTATAAACTTTATACTTCCGATACCAGCGGTACCCCGGTAGAAAGAACCGAAACAACAATGATGTCGCTGCAAAAAGCGCAGCTTACGCAGCCATTCGTGCACTATATCGATATCTCGCGTTTTGAATTAAAGGCCGGCGATAAACTGGAATATTACTTCGAGGTCTGGGATAACGACGGCGTGAACGGTTCAAAATCGGCACGCAGTCACGTCATGTCCTTTAAAGCGCCTACGCTTGAGGAATTGGATAAGAACACCGAGAAAAATAACAACAAGATAAAGGACGAGCTGGAAGAAAGCGTGAAGAAGGCGAAAGAACTGCAAAAAGAAATTGCCGACCTCAACAAAAAAATGCTCGAGAAAAAGCAACTGGGCTGGGAAGAGAAAAAGAAACTGGAGAACCTGCTGGAAAAACAAAAAGAGCTTCAGCAGAAAGTAGAGCAGGCCAAGGACGCCAACCAGCAGAACAACGAAGAGCAGAACAAATACAAGCAGCAGGACGAAAACATTCTGGAAAAACAGAAAGAGCTGGAAAAACTTTTCGAGAACATCATGACCCCCGAAATGAAAAAACTCTTCGACGAGCTCCAGAAACTGATGGAGAAGATGGACAAGCAAAAAGTGCAGGAGACCCTCGAGAAACTGAAGCTGAGCGACAAGGATATTGAGAAAGAACTGGATCGTACGCTGGAACAGTTCAAGCAAATGGAAGTTGAGAACAAGATGGAGGATGTGACGAAGAAACTGGATGAGCTAGCCCAAAAACAGGAAGAATTAGCGAAACAAACGGAGAATAAGAAACAAGACGATAAGGCAAACGAAAAGAACCAGGAAAAGAACAACGAGCAGAAGAACCCGGATCAAAAGAATAATGAGCAAAAGAATCCTGATCAGAAAAACAACGAGCAAAAGAACCCTGACCAAAAGAACAACGAACAAAAGAACGCCGGGCAGAAAACGCCTGAGCAAAAATTAACGAAAGAGCAACTGCAGCAAAAACAGGAAGAGCTCAACAAAAAGTTTGAAGACCTGAAGAAGGACATGCAGGAGATGAAGGACCTCAACAGCAAGTTGCAGGAGCCCATGCCCATTCCCGATACCAAACAAAGCGAGCAGAAAGTAAGTGAGCAACAGCAGAACGCTTCGCAGCAATTACAGAAGAACAATAAAAAGAAAGCCTCAGATTCTCAGCAGCAGGCCGCCGATGAGATGGAGAAAATGGAGCAGCAGATGGAGCAGGCCATGCAGGAACAAGAGCAGCAGGGAGAGGATATGCAGGACATACGCCAGATACTGGAAAATCTTTTGCGCGTGTCGTTCGACCAGGAAGAGCTGGCCAAAGAAGTGCAGATCACCAAAACCTCTAATCCTAAATACACCAACCTGGCTAAAAAGCAAAAGCAATTGCAGGACGACAGCAGGATGATAGAAGATAGCTTACTCGCGCTTAGTAAACGTAATCCTAAAGTATCGGCCGAGATAAACCGAGAGATCAGCAATGTGCAGGCCAACATGCAAAAGGCCATTACCGCTTTTGAAGAACGCAATACTCCCGAAGCACAAATGCGTGGTCAAACCTCCATGACCTCCATCAATAACCTGGCGCTGATGTTGAACGAAGCGCTTGAGCAAATGCAGAAATCGGAAAAGGAAGGCAAAAAGAAAAAAGGCAGCAAGCAGGGCAAAGGAAATTGCAAGAAGCCCGGTGCCGGCCAGGGATCCAAGCCCAGCATGGCCAATATGCGCCAGATGCAGGAATCATTGAACAAGCAGATAGAGCAAATGAAAAAAATGCTCGAGCAGCAAGGCAAACAGCAAGGGGGTAAAAAACCCGGGGAAAAAGACGGCAAAGGTCAGCAGGGCGGACAAAAACAGGGCAACAATCCCTATGGCAATGTTCCCGGCATGAGCGAGAGCCTGGCCAAAATGGCGGCTGAGCAGGAGGCTATCCGCAAGGCTGTACAGGATGCCTTATCGAAGATGCAGAAGAACGGCGGTAATAACCCCGGTGGCGATATTTTAAGCAAGATGGAAGAGACCGAGACCGACCTGGTGAACAAAGCCATTACGCAGGAAACCCTCAAACGCCAGCAGGAGATCCTTACCAAGATGCTGGAAAGCGAAAAGGCCCAGCGCGAACAGGAACAGGACGAGCAGCGCAAGAGCAACGAGGCCAAGCAGCAGGATTATGCCAACCCTGCAGTGTTCCTGGAGTACCAGAAGCTGAAAGAGCAGGAAACCGAGCTCTTAAAGACCATGCCGCCAAGCCTTACTCCCTATTACAGAGGCAAAGTAAACCAGTACTTTAATTCGTTCGTAAAATAGTTTCCAATTTTGAAACCTTTTGGTTTTCTTATCGTATAAATATCTGTTTTGGAGAAATTAATGAGCCAACAAGCTGAAAATCAAGTGAAAATCACAAGGCAAAATAACCCGGAAGGAGTCGTTGAACGCATGGTAGTAGGCCTTTGCGAGCAAATGAACATCAAAGAAGAAAAGTTTGGGAACATTTTACTGGCCCTTACCGAAGCTGTTGACAACGCCATTGAACACGGTAACCAAAACCACCCCGATAAATCAGTAGAGTTGAGCTATAAAGCCTCTTCGGAAGGCGTAACCTTTACCATAGCCGACCAGGGCAATGGCTTCGATCCTGCCCACGTATCCGATCCTACACACCCCGAAAGCGTTTCTGAAGAAGGCCGCGGCCTCTTTGTAATGAAACACCTGGCCGATAAAGTGGCCTTTGAAGAGAACGGCAAAAAAGTGGTGCTGTCCTTCAATCTGAATTAATTTCTCCTGTATTTTCCCGGCTGTTCACTCTGTGCCTACTTGGCTGTTTTCTCTGTGGTTTCTGCTGCTGTAAAATCTCTTTTCGGAGAATGAACAGCTACTCCCCTTCAAGGGGAGTCTTCATAATACTTTCCCAAAGGGAAAGGTTGAAGGTGGGGTCCTTCGGAGACGAAATGCTTATCTTTACCACGCATGTCAATAGTATTCGCCGGCACAGTCAAAGTAAAAACTCCTCCAAAACCCGCCATCAAAAAATGGCTGGACAAGATCGCCTCTTCCCAGAAAAAAAAGATCAGCTCGCTGGCCTATAATTTCGTGAGCGATGAAGAGCTGTGGAAGATGAACAAACAATTCCTCAACCACAATACCTATACCGACATCATTACTTTTGATTACAGCGAGGATGCCCACATCAGCGGCGAGATCTACATCAGCGCCGATCGCGTAAAAGAGAACGCCGAAAAATTAAAAATTACTTTTAAAGAAGAACTGCTGCGTGTGATGGCCCATGGCCTTTTGCATTTATGCGGATACAAGGACAAAAGCCCCATCCAGCAAAAACAAATGCGCGCGGCGGAAGAGAGGGCCTTGAAATTGTTTAAGTGATCGTTTTTCGAGGAATACGATAAAATCCCTATCTTGTATTATAAAATCGATCGCATGAGGGTATGTATCCTTTTCTTCCTTGTTTGCCTGTCATTTCTATTTGAAATACAGGGCCAGGCTACTTATGCTGAATGCGGAACCATGCATAAACAAAGCTGGGCCAACACGCTTAGAAATAAAAAGTCGCTGCTGCATAACCCCGGAGCAACAAGGTCTCAAATGAACGCCATCCCATATCAAATTCATCTCATGGTTAAGGTTGACAGCAGCACGGCCATTACTTTACAGGAGATCTATAACGAGATGGATTCTGTGAATTATTTTTACGCCAACGCCGCCATGTCATTTTTTGAATGCCTGCCTCCCGAGATCATTTACGATGATTCCGGACTGGTTGATGCGAGCTGTAATTATACCGGAACCGCTTTAGATCTGAACAATATGCCTTATACTCCTGATGTAACCAACATCATGAGTTATTCTCGCAAGATCTGCAGGGTCTTTTTTTCTCCTACTCAATATGTCGTAATGAATAACGTTTTTTTTACGGAAAGGAATTACCTTTCCTGCCTCACGACCGGGCAGCCTATTTCGGCGCAACCGGCCTTGCTTTCTGTATTTCCGAACCCCGGGAAAAATGAATTGAACCTGTATATGAAGAGCAACGGCTCTACCTATCATTTGGTGCTTCTTAACTGCCTTGGGCAAAAGATAGCTGAAGAACGATTTAATGGAGAAATGTGCAAGATAAACACACAAGGTTTTTCTCCCGGCATTTACTTCATTTCACTAAGTTCGCCCGGAAGATCATTTTCCGGGAAATGGGTAAAAGAATAGCTTAAGAATTCACCAATAACTTAAACCCTTTCCCGTGCACGTTCACGATCTCAACTTTGGGGTCGTGCTTCAGGTATTTGCGCAGTTTGGTAATGTACACATCCATGCTGCGGCTGTTAAAGTAATTATCATCGTGCCAAATGGTCTTTAAGGTAAAGCCGCGGTCAACCACCTCATTTTTATTGAGCACCAGCAGGCGCAGTAATTGCACTTCCTTGGTAGTAAGCTTCATTTCGTGCTCGTCGCAAATAAGGGTTTGCTTTTCTGTATTGAACTTATAATTGCCGATGGTAAAATTAGATTGATCGTTATCCACCACCTGTGTCTTCATGCTGCGGCGCAAAATGGCCTGTATACGCAGCATCAGTTCTTCCATGCTGAAAGGCTTGGTGATATAATCATCGGCGCCGGCATTAAAGCCTTCGATGGTATCTTCCTTCATCGATTTTGCCGTAAGGAACATGATGGGCACCTGTTTATTGCTCTGGCGTATCTCTTTGGCCAATGTAAAACCATCCTTTAAGGGCATCATCACATCCAGCAGGCATAGATCGTAGTCCTGCTTACAGAAGAGATCATAGCCTTCTTTGCCGTTCTTGGCCAATTTTACCGAATAACCTTTTGCTTCGAGGTATTCCTGCAACAGGGTGCCGAGATTGGCGTCGTCTTCGGCTAAGAGTATTTTGGTTTTTTCTGTGCTCATGGTTCTTTTATTTAATTTTTAAACTGCTATTTCTGTTTTAAATGGTAAATACACTTTAAAGGTGCTTCCCTTTCCCAATTCACTGTCAACGGTCACTTCTCCCCCGTGCTTTTGCACAATGGCTTTCACATAACTTAATCCTAAACCAAAGCCGCGGATGTTGTGCACATTGCCGGTAGATACCCTGTAGAACTGCTCGAATACTTTTTTCTGATTTTCTTTACTGATCCCTATTCCGTTATCCTGTACGCTCAGCAAAATGCCATTTTCGACATTATGCGTGCTGATCGAAATTTCAGGTATATCCTTTGAATATTTCAAAGCGTTATCCAATAAATTGTAAACGATATTGGTAACATGCACCTTGTCGGCAAACAAAACCGGCTTCTGCGCTTTCAAAAACACCTGCACCTGTCCCTGCTTCTGCCCCACCTGCAACTGTATTTTCTCCATGGCCGAGTTGATCACTTCGTGCAGATCGAACTCGCTGCGCTTCAATTTAAAATCTCCTTTGTCCAACACCGCGGTCTGTAAAACACTTTCTACCAAAACTCCTAACCGCTTATTCTCTTCCTGTATCATCTTCACAAAGCGGTCGACCTTCTCGGGTGTTTTGTGTATGCTGCTGTCGCCCAACATCTCCCCCGCCAGCGCTATGGTTGAGATCGGCGTTTTAAACTCGTGCGTCATGTTGCCGATAAAATCATTCTTCACCTGTGTGTATTTCTTTTGGCGGTGAATAGTATGGATGGTGTAGTAGAACGCGCTGATCAAAACCACGATGATCAAGCCCGACATGGAAAGCGTGAGCCACAAGGTTTTCATCAGGTATTTACGCTGGTGCGGAAAATTCAATGTGAGGTACAACGGCTTAATGAAAATATTATTTGGCGAGAGATTCACCTTGAAGAATTGCGTGGTGGTGTCGATGGCCACCGAAGAATTTTCGAACTGTTTAAAATCAGCGCGCGGCAATTCATTGATGGTATAGAGATAATCCGTAACAACCCCTTTTTGTTCGAGTACATCTTTCAAGAGTGAATCCAGCAGCAAGGTATCGATATTGGGTTTATAATCCTTGTAAATGTTGATGCTCACCAGTTCATCAAAAATATCATTGAACATGGCGGCTCTTTTTTCGATCAGTTCCATTTTCAGTTTGTCCAGGTCAGAAGCGCTCTCATTGAACTGCGCGGGATATCCCGATATGCTGGTAGTAGAATCTCCTTCGTACTGGCGCTCCTGGATAGAGGTGGTCACCACCCCGTTCGAGTCAATGGAAAGCTCTTCCAGTATCTTCACCGTGATCTTGTCCTGGCTCTGCGTTGAATCCGAAAAAAGGTTACTCAGTGTTTTCTGTGTGGCCACCTGTTTGTGGAACTTGATCTTCTTTTTGATCTTGGCCGCGGTGGTGGATTTTTCAAGTTCATACACCAGCTCTTCCAGGGCCTCATGCACCTTCTGGTTGAAGTCCTCTTCGCGAAGCTGGACGGCGTTCTTGATCCAGAACAATTGTACGGCTATCAGCGCCACCAGGGCCATGGAGACCAGGGTGGTAATGAGCGATAAATTTTGCCGTATCATATCCTTGCAAAGTTATGGATTACAGGGGCCTTTGAACCCAATTAACGTTTTTTAACTGGCCGCCAAAAGGCTCGATAAAGGGCCCAAAATGGCCCTCCAAAACGGGTTTGCAAGCAAGGCTTATTTTGTTAAATTTGCCCCTCTTATCCCGCTTAGGATCCCTTCGGGGGAAAAACAAAAAAGAACAAAAAATGAAGATACTTGTAGCGATAAGCAATGTGCCCGACACCACCACCAAAATTGCTTTTACAGATGGCGACACCAAATTCAATACACAGGGTGTGCAGTTCATCATCAATCCTTACGACGAATGGTATGCTTTGGTGCGCGCCCTTGAATTGAAGGAAGGCGGCAAGGCAAGTACAGTTACATTGTTTCACGTAGGATTGCCTGAAAGCGAAGCAACCATTCGCAAAGGACTTGCTTTAGGAGCAGATGATGCCGTGCGTGTAAATGCCGAAGGCCCGGATGCTTTCTTTGTGGCTTCGGAGATCGCGAAATACGCAAAGGAGAATGCCTACGAACTTATTTTGGTTGGAAAAGAGACCATCAATTACAACGGTTCTTCTGTTGGAGGAATGGTGGCCGGCATCATGGACGCGCCCTTTGTTTCGCTTGCCACAAAACTTGAAATGAACGGAACTACCGCAACGGTAGAGCATGATATCGATGGCGGAACGCAGGTTGTAGAATGTACTGTTCCATTGGTAATTTCCTGTGCGAAGGGAATGGCAGAGCAGCGTATCCCGAACATGCGCGGCATTATGGCCGCCCGTACAAAACCAATTAAAGTGGTTGAAGCGAGTAGTTCTGCCTTGACAGGAATTAAGTCTTTCGCACTCACTGCCGGAAGAACGACCTGTAAATTCATTGATCCTGCCAATGTTGAGGAATTAGTGAGTTTATTACACAACGAAGCAAAAGTTATCTAATTAAAAATATTTTCAGACATGTCTGTACTGGTATACATCGAAACAGGAAAAGGAAAAGTAAAAAAAGCTTCGCTTGAAGCCACTAATTACGCCGCGCATCTTGCAGGACAGATGGGAACATCTGTAACGGCCATCGCGTTTAACGCCGAGGGCGCACATCTCGAAGAAGTTGGAAAAGCCGGAGCCAAAAAGATCCTGAACGTAAAAGGCGATCAATACAAGTCGCACGATCCAATTTACCTGGCTGCCGCAGTAGAACAAGCCGCGAAAGCTGAAGGATCTAAAGTCATCATCACCTCTTTCGATGTTACAGGAAAAGCGCTGGCCCCACGTCTATCGGGTAAACTAAAAGCCGGTTTGGTTGCAGGCGCTGTTGATCATCCTGTTGTGAATGGAAATACTTTAGAAATAAAAAAGAACGTTTTCTCAGGGAAAGCCACCGCGGTTTACACAATTAGTTCAGAGGTAAAGATCATCTCTTTAATGCCTAATTCTTTCCCGGTAAAACTGGGTGAGAATAATGCAAGCGTTACAGATTTCTCCGTAGACCTCGGCTCTGTTTCCTCTAGGATCGTTGTAAAAGAGACCAAATCCACAGATACCGCCGGCATGATCCCATTGCCTGAAGCGGAACTTGTAGTTTCTGCCGGGCGCGGTTTAAAAGGCCCCGAGAACTGGGCCATTGTAGAAGATCTCGCAAAAGCGATCGGTGCCACAACCGCCTGCTCGCGCCCCGTGGCCGACATGCACTGGAGGCCGCACCACGAGCACGTAGGGCAAACCGGTATTGCCATTCGCCCTAACTTATACATTGCCATAGGCATTTCAGGGGCCATACAGCACCTGGCCGGCGTTAACGGAAGCAAGACCATTGTGGTGATCAATACCGATAAGGAAGCTCCCTTCTTTAAATCGGCCGATTATGGTATCATTGGAGACGCCTTTGACGTGGTTCCCAAGCTTACGGAGGCCATCAAAAAATTAAAAGCAAGCAATTAAAAAAATCGTAAATTGGTGGCTCGTTAATGAAAAAGGTCCAGCTGGATATAGTAGGTTTAAGCTACAGTCAAACACAAACAGGTGCTTACGCGCTGGTGCTTGGTGAGGTGAGCGGAAAGCGCAGGCTGCCTATCATTATCGGCGCTTTTGAGGCCCAGGCCATTGCCATCGAGCTGGAGAAAATGACCCCGAGCCGTCCACTCACTCACGATCTTTTCAAGACCTTTGCCGAAACCTTTAACGTAAATGTGACCGAAGTGATCATTTACAATTTGGTGGAAGGTATTTTCTACGCAAAACTTATTTGCAACGACGGCACCCAGGATTACGAAATAGACGCCCGCACCAGCGACGCTATCGCGCTTGCCGTACGTTTCTCCTGCCCCGTATTCACTTACGAGTTCATTCTTTCTACCGCCGGCATCATTTTAGAGGACGACGCTTCGGGCACAGCCAGCTCGGAAGCTGAAGCCGCCGAAGAGCACGCCATGAAAACAGGCGGAAGCGACGATAACGAATACCACAACAAAAGCACCGAAGAGCTTAAGACCATGCTGCAAACTGCATTGGACGACGAGCAATACGAACTCGCTTCCAAGATCCGCGACGAACTGAACAACCGCAAGCAGTCGTAATTACTTATTCTACTTCTGGTTTAATTCTTAACCTGGTTCATTCGGGTTCTACCGCTTTCTCGTTACCTTTACTCTATGAAACGCAGGGAATTCGTAAAAAATTCGCTCTTAAGTATCGCCGCCATGACAACCTTAAAAGATCTCCATAAATTATCCGATTCCTTCCCTATTACCGAAGACAAAATGCCCGTGTTGTTCGTAGGACATGGAAATCCTATGAACGCGATCGAAGAGAATGAGTTCAGCAAAAAATGGGAAAGCATGGGGAAAGAACTTTCTAAACCCACAGCCATATTGTGTATTTCGGCGCATTGGGAAACACGAGGAACCTTTGTTACGGCCATGGAAAAACCAAAGACCATTCATGATTTTGGTGGTTTTCCGCAGGAATTATTCGACGTGCAATACCCGGCTCCGGGCAAACCCGAACTCGCCAAAGACATCAAGTCGACCATTAAAAAAATTGATGTTGGTTTGGACGAAAGCTGGGGGCTGGACCACGGCTCCTGGAGCGTGATCAGGAAAATATACCCGAACGCCGACATTCCTGTGCTGCAGGTAAGTCTTGACTACACCAAGCCCGCCCAATGGCATTACGACCTCGCGAAAGAGCTTGCGTCCCTGCGCAAAAAAGGCGTTTTAATTGTAGGTAGCGGCAACATGGTGCATAACCTGGGCATGGTTAGCTGGCGCAACATGAACGGGCCGGGTTACGATTGGGCCATTGAAATGAACGAGACCTTTAAAAAGCTGATCTTAGAGAACGATCATAAAGCACTCATCAATTATTCTTCTTTAGGAAAGGCCGCGCAGTTGGCTATTCCGAGTCCCGATCATTATTTGCCCCTGCTTTACGCACTTGCATTGAAAGAAGAAAAGGATTCTATTAGTTTCTTTAACGACAAAACATTGGCAGGTTCGCTATCCATGACCTCGGTAAAATTAGTATCTTCATAAAAATTTTACCCATGGCAAAAAAAGTAACCGGTATAGGCGGCATTTTTTTCAAGTGCGCTGATCCCGAAAAAATCAAAGAGTGGTACAACAAACATTTAGGCGTTCCGGCCGGTCCCTACGGGGCGATCTTCGAATTCAGGCCGGTTGATGCTCCCGAAAAAAAAGGAACGGTAGCCTGGAATCCCTTCAAACAGGAAACAAAGTATTTTGAGCCTTCTCAGAAAGATTTTATGGTAAACTACCGTGTGGAGAACATGGAAGAGCTGGTGGCAGAATTAAAAAAAGCCGGCGTTACTGTTTGTGATGAGATAGCCAGTTATGAGTATGGCAAGTTCGTGCACATCATGGATCCTGAGAATAATAAAATACAATTGTGGGAGCCCATTGATGAAGTTTTTACCGACGGAAAAAACCAATAGGTGAATAAAGAATTCCTCGATAGCGTTACGAAGGTCTTCCTGCAGTACAAAAAGATAGCCGAGAAGGCCATGGACCAGGTAGAGCCTGCCCAATTATTCATTCAGCCCAACGAAGATTCAAACAGCATGGCCGTAGTGGTAAAACACATGGCAGGCAACATGATCTCACGTTGGACAGATTTCTTTACTACCGACGGAGAAAAACCCGGCCGCAACCGCGACAATGAATTTGAGAACGATATTGCCGATAAAGAACTTTTACTGAAAAGATGGGAACAGGGCTGGAACGTTTTCCTGGATACGCTTACATCCATTAAACCGGAGGATCTTACGCGCACGGTTTACATTCGTGGAGAAGCGCATAGCGTTTTAGAAGCCATTAACCGTCAGGTGGCGCATTATTCCTATCACGTTGGACAAATTGTTTATGCCGCTAAATTGCTGAAGAAGACAGAGTGGCAAAGTCTTTCTATACCGAGAAAGAAATCCTGAATTACTTCGGGTAATTGAACTTATAACTTCTCATCAAAGCATCGAACATCAGGTCGGCAAAGATGTGATAGCCTTTTGCACTGAAATGCACCTTGTCGCGACGCGCGTAGCCTGCCTTGTACCACTTTAAAATACTTTTGTAGCCCCCCATTACTCCGTACATGTCCCACATCGCGGCATTATTTTTATGCATGAGTTTTTGTATGCAATATTCAACTGTATTGCTTTTTTTATTGGGCCTGCGACGCTTTACGTAGTTGTCGGTTATGGTGGTGAGCAGAATGGCTGTTCCCGGTGAAGCTTTTCTCACCCAGGAAATGAGTGTGTCATAGTGAGCGATATACTCATCGGCCAAAAAGTCTTTGTCCTGCACATCATTTACTCCCAAAGAGAAGATCACCATGTCCGGTTTTAACACCGCCATTTGTTGCGTAAATAATTTACAACGCAACACCGACAAAGTAGAAGCGCCGTTGGCACCCAGTGCCGCGTAATAGAAGCCGGGTTTTGTAGTATTGCGCACATCGAAACCATAGATAATAAAATCCTTTTGAAGCGTGTCATTTCTCACCAGAGAAAAACAAACTGAATCGATCTGCCGGTCAAATGTGAACTCTGAATAGCCGGTTGTGGGAAAATCATTCCGGGTAAGAAGCGCCTTAGTAGTAACGGAGAAGCTGAAGCTCCTGTTGAAATTATGAAAAACCTTGATAGAGTTAAATGTTCGGTGATGCCTGCTGGAGTCCAGCCTCAATCCAAAAGTATTGGCGCTGTCATTCGTGCTAACCGTGATCCCCGCCATACCAAAATCGGAACACAACTCTTTTGTGGTCGCGCTCCGACACCGCTTCCATTTTCCATCTGAAAAGGTTTTATAATAATGCGGCGAATTTGTCTTTGCCAGTTTATATGGAAATGCAAAGAACCCGCTTCCTTCTGTTTTTTTCAGGGCCTGGAATTTCGTAACCAATTGATCTCCCCAGAATCCTCCCTGCACGTGACTGCCACCCACGTGCGCTATCACCACTTCTTTTTCCTTGCCCTGCATGTAGTTGTTGAGCTTCTTATAGAAATTCAACATATCACTGCTATCCTTTGCATGATAGATCACGTTCTCGCTGTAATTCACAAAAGGGTACTTCTTTTCCTGGCCATGCAGCAATACAGAGAACAAACACAAGATCACTAACACCTTCCTCATACTTTCTCTTTCCTTTTCTTTTGAGTGAATAAATTATAATCGTTGATCAGTGCGCTGTATAGCAGCACCGCGATCTTTCTTGCGCCGGCGGGACTAAAATGTATATAATCGGTAGCGGCAATTCCCTGGTCTACCCAACTGAGCATGCTGTTCTTCCCGCCCATGCAGTCGTACATATCAAAGAAAGCGCTGTTGGTCTCAAACGCGGCGCTTCGAATGGCGTTGCGCAGATCTTCCAGCAACGGGTAAGTAACGTAGTTTTCCCCCTGTTTAATGCTCATGTCAGAAGGTCCAACAACTAAAATACTTACGCCCGGCAGAATTTTACGTATAGAATTGATCTGCGAACGTAAATAGGTTCCAAAGTTATCACACATCTTTTTATCCTTGATATAGGGCAGCGCGTTGCCGCCGAATTGAAGAATGATCATTTTGGTGTTCAGGTGATCGAAAAATAATTTCAGGTGCGACAGGTTCATCTGGTTGAAGAAGGTCCCGGAGCTGCCGCGCAAACCAAAATTGTCAACCATTACTCCACCGCCATTCTCAAGCGAAAGTCCATAAATATCCGGGCTGTCCTTTCCATCGAATTTGATCTCGAAATTGTTGGGTGCCTGCGAAAGATTGAACTGCATGATGTTGAAATTGCCCTTATCGGCCAGCGTATCCGATTTTTTCAGAATGCCATTCTCGTAAAATTCAACGGCCACCTTTTTACGCGGTGCTCCGTAGAACATTTTCACCTTGTTGTAGGTTGAAACGGAAGGGCCGGCACTTTGGTAGGTTTTTATTTTGAGCCAGGCCTTCTTATCGGAAACTGTGTCTTTGAAAGAAGCAAAACGGCAAAAGCCCGCGGCCACCCCGAAATTTCGATGCGGCACACGCTTGTCAACCGAAGCGAAATTCGTATAACGTTCCCAATTATCACTCCAGCTTTGACGTATAGCAACACTCTGTGCAACAGGCATAGCCGCGATCATTCCCGGTCCGCGACCGCTGAAATTGTTCTGCAATTTTTGTCGCAGGTAATCTGTAATGCGATCGCCCTCTATCTGCGAATCGCCGTAATGCAGAATGCGGATAGACTTATCATTGTTGCTGGTTCCTGCAAGTGCTTCAAAAAAATTATCAAGCGCGGTCCTTGCCGAATCTTTGTACTGGATGCTGGTGATGAGTTTGATGGAAGGATCGTTCACTTCCAGGTATTGTATCTCTTTCTTTGCTGTAGAATCTGCTTTAGCGATCTTTGTACTGTCCTTCCCAACTTGCTTTTCCGTCAACTGATCTTCGGCATCGGCGAGCGCCAGTATCTTAGAGATATCCTTTTTCTCCGGCTTTTTTGTATTGAAATAAGAAGCCAGCGTTGGAAAAACAATTTTTTGCCCGCCCACCTCAATTCCTTCTTCCGGGAACACATAAGCAATGCCGGCCAAAGCAACAAAAGTGCTCAGCAGGAACAATAGAATATGCCAGGGTTTTATCTCCCTCATTTGATCCTATAATAATACGGGAATAAAAAAAGCCCTTTTCCGGGCCCGTATAAACTTTTTCACAGCTCGCTTTTCACAAGTTCAGAGGCTTTTCTCGTCTGAAAGCCGCTTTTTGAGGTCGAGCAAATAGGTTTTTACGCGCTCTAATTTTTCAATGGCCTCGAGGTTCTTGTTTTGCGCCTCAACCGGTTTCTGTTTCAGCTTTTCTTTGGCTCCTTGCAGGGTGAACCCTTTTTCCTTAACAAGATGATAGATCACGCGTAGGTTCTCGATGTCTTTTTTTGTATAAAGACGATTTCCCTTATTGCTTTTGCGCGGTTTTAAAACCTCAAACTCCTTCTCCCAAAAGCGGATCAAGGATGCATTTACGCTAAACATGGCTGCGACTTCGCTGATAGTAAAAAATAGCTTGTCGGGAGTTTCTTCCATATACCAAAGATAGTGGGCAATTTAAGGGCCTGTGAAACAGACTGCTAACAAGTTATGAACCACCTCATAAGGTCTTTCAGCTTCATGTTACAGCGCGTGTTGAACCAATTTAATGGCCTCCGAAGCCTCCTTTACGTCGTGAACACGCAGGATGTTGGCCCCGTTTTGCAGAGCTATGGTGTTCAATATCGTGGTGCCATTAAGGGCGTCGGCTGACTTTATGTCGAGGATCTTGTTCACCATCGATTTGCGGGAAAGACCAACCAACATGGGGCATTTCAGTTTCCCGAACTTTTGCAGCTCTTTCAGTAAAGTAAAATTGTGCTCAACCGTTTTGCCAAAACCAAAGCCCACATCTGTAACAATCTGCTTTATTCCGGCCGCCTGCGCCTTTTTGATCTGTGTTTTTAAGAATACAAATACCTCTTGGGTCACATTCCTGTATGTAGGATCCTTCTGCATGGTTTTCGGAGTCCTCTGGATGTGCATGAGCACGTAGGGCAATTTGGTTTGTGCCACTGTTTTGAACATGTTCGCATCGAAAGTGCCTCCTGAAATATCATTGATGATATCGGCTCCTGCTTCGGCAGCGGCAAGAGCCACCTGGCTTCTGAAAGTATCTACGGAAATGAATATTTCCGGGTAGGTATTGCGCAAAAGCTTAAGGGCGGGCAGCAATCTTCGCAATTCCTCATCTTCGCTCACCTCATCAGCTCCGGGGCGGGTTGAAACAGCCCCAAGGTCGAGGATAGCGGCGCCGGCAGCAATATGCATGGCCGCTCTTTCAAGCAAAGCCTCATAAGAGTTCAGGGTGCCTCCGTCGTGGAATGAATCCGGGGTGAGGTTGATGATGCCCATCACCACCGGTTTAGCAATATTTAATATCTTGCCATTGGCGCGCAACCTGTATTTCGACTTATAATTTGTACCTTGTGAGCTCATTTTTACCGTCTATATGAGTACTTCGCAGCAATACGATTCGGTCATTAAACAATGCAAAGATATTTTTTTAAAGAAGATGCACGACTATGGCACAGCCTGGCGCGTTTTAAGGGGTTCATCCCTAACCGACCAGATCTTCATTAAAGCCCAGCGCGTCAGGAGCATAGAACAAAAAGGCTCGCAAAAAGTGGAGGAAGATATTTCTTCCGAATACATAGGCATTATCAATTATTGCATCATTTCTTTGATCCAATATACGTTGAAAGACGACGCACGGATGGAATTGCCCGCCGACGAGGTTTCTGTGCTGTTCGATAAACACATTAAGGAGACCAAATCTTTGATGGAAAATAAGAACCACGACTACGGCGAAGCCTGGAGAGATATGCGCGTGAGTTCGTTAACGGATCTTATCTTAATGAAAATTCTCCGCGTAAAACAAATTGAGGACATGGGCGGCAAGACGCTCATCTCGGAAGGTGTTGATGCCAATTACATGGATATGATCAATTACGCGGTTTTTGCTTTGATCAAATTAAAAGAGCAGAACGGGGAATTGAAGAAAGTTTAGTGGCTTGAAAAGATCCGACCTAAAAGAAATACCGAAGTATTTCGATCGCTACATCAACCTGGTTGAAGATATTGAGCTTTTAGACGCTCTCGAAAGATACGGCGCTTCCTTCCTGGAAAAAGAAAAAAGCAATTTCGAAAAACAGGGCGACAAGGTTTATGCTCCGGGCAAATGGACCATCAAAGATCTTCTGCAACACATGATCGATGCAGAACGTGTTTTTGCTTATCGCGCCTTGCGTTTTTCCCGTAATGATAAAACTGAATTGCCCGGTTTTGATGAAGATCATTACGCGGCAAACGTTTCTACAAAGAATAGAACTGTAGCTGATCTTTTAGAAGAGTTTAAAAATGTAAGAACCTCAACCATTCAATTGTTCAAAGGTCTTGAGGCTGAAGCTTTGCAGCGCGAAGGGATCGCGTCCGGAAATAAAATATCGGTGTTAGCCATCGGCTTTACGTTGTGTGGCCATCCGATCCATCACTTGAAGGTGATCAAAGAAAGGTACTTTCCTTTGATACAATAAAAAAACCGGCCCTAAGGCCGGTCCCGGAAACTGCTTCTCACACAATTTACCTCACTTCAACAACCAGATATTTAGAAGCAGCCCAGAATTTTTCGGGATCCTTGATAGTAAGGGCTTCGGTATTTCCTTTACCGTCTTCGCCTTTATCCCATTCATAAGATCCCACCGGGTGGTTCGTTACCAGTTTGGCTTTTTTACTGCCAACAGGTATGGTCTTTACCTGCCTGATATCGATCTCGGTGAAATATTGTTGATCAAAATCGTCTTTCATTTCCTTGGTAGCGCCAAGGCCCAGCAAGCCCCCATTCTTTTCCACTACATTGTGCTCTTTGAGCTCTTTGTAGCTTCCCATAGCGAAGTAGGCTTTGTGAAGTTGCGTATCCATTTTTCTATTGGTCTCCGTAACCGTGTTGTTCGCAAGTTTCAGGTCGCTTACGATCTGGTTCAGATAATTGATGGTGGTGGTCTGGTCAGCCATTAAAGACTGCAGGCCAACCATCTCTTCTTCTTTTTGAGCAATGAATTGCTTCAATTCCTCATTTTCCTTTTTCATCTTAGACCTTTGGGAGCGCAAAGAGGCCAGCTGGCCATTCAGCTTTTTGATCTTTTCCTTATTCTGCTCCAATAAGGAATTGATGTCGCGTATGGTTCTCAGGATCTCTTCCTTCTTGGAGAATTTTTCCGCGTTCGTCTCGGTCAGTAATCCCTGGTCCGCACGAATGTCGCTAAGGCCCTTGTCGATCTCGTTGATCGTTTGATACAGGGTGTCTTCAGCGGCGTTCTTAGCGGCAAGCATCTCGTTATACTGGCTTGTGCTAACATATTCCGTGCTTGCGTTATTCGAGTCGGCTACCACTTTGTCTGTAGACTCGTCTTCGGTACAACTCAGGGTTCCTGCCAGCGCGGCCACTACCAGCCACGCTCCTATTTTTGCTTTTGTTTTCATAGTTTGTATTTTTCTCATCGCGCGTTATAGTGTTCGCTAACGCCCGGTTCATAGTTGGGGTTTATTGTTTCTTTTATTCGGTGTCGGTACTTACAACCGTAACCTTTGGATCCAGGATAAACGTTCCGTTTCCTTCGTTACTTACGGATGACTGTGCGCTGAAATTGATCAACATCTGGAGGCGGTTGTCCATGCGGTTGATCACCGCCTGTGTATTGGCTATGCCTATTGGGTTAGCTACCGCTAATTTTGATAGATGTCTACCTTGCTCATCGGCCCATACAACATAGTTATTGTCGCCGATGTGCAGTCGCACCTGGTCTATCGTACCCAATGGCATCCGCTTGCTTCCGCCAATACTTACCATCTCACCATTGTTATACTGCTGCAGGTTATACCCCTTAGATGCGGTGGAGATAACCAACCATCCGTTGCGCCCAATACGCTTATCGGTATAGTGCACCTGAACACTACTGATGTTTACCTGGACAACTCCCAGGCCTTTGGCAGGCGTGCTCATCATTAACATATTGAGGCTTCCTGTACCGGTGGGCACTACAAGGTTGGCATCACGGGCGGCATCCGTTGTTTCGGCGCCGGGGGTTAAGCTCCCCATTTGTTCTTTTTTACACCCCGTAGCCAGTATGGCTACGGCGGTGAAGGCCGCAAGGGCATAGGTTCTGATCTGTTTTAAAGTTTTCATGGTATTTTGTGTTTTAGTTTTTTATTTAGTTTCTACACTTTCCAGGCCCATGGTCGGTTTCAGGAAATAAGTTCCATCTCCCTCCACATTCACCGAGGCCATGGTGTTAAAGTTTACTGTGATCACAGGTTTTGATCCCTTATCCACTTTCGCAAGCATATCAATGACACTGGTGCGATCGCTTTCACGCAATACTAATGGATAAACGTGTTCTCCGGTATTATCGCGTACGATCACGCTGTTCTGGTATCCCCAGGTGATGCGAACCTTCGTTAGGGTTCCGTAATTCATTTCCTGGTTATCTGCTAAAGTAGCGGTCAATTCATGTCTTAAGTTTAATACGTTATATACTTGCGCCTTGTAAGGCAGTTGCTGCCAGGCGCCATTATCATATTGTACGGCCAGCTCGCTCACTTCCACATTTACCATGCTGTATTTGTCGTGAGGTGTGCCGCTCATTTTTATCGCGGTCTGACCATACTCGGGTGTGGTTTGGCTGGGCGCGTCGTTGTTCTCTTTTTTGCACGAAGTGGTCAGTGTCAGTATCGCTGCTGCTGCCACAAGGGCTCCTTTTTTGATCTTGCTAGAAGTTTTCATGTGTTTTTTAGTTTATTGTTTATAGATGCATTAATTTTTAAAAGGTGAATTTTAATCCGAGTCCGGGATCGAAGGCCGTGAAGAGAACCCCGCTGCTGTTCACTTCAAGGAAAGGTTTGATGTCGAAGCTCAGCGCGAAGGGAATGGAAGGGATCTTATATTCTGCTCCCAAGATCCCATCTATACCCAAACCAACGCCGGGGTAACGGGAACGGTAGCTGAAATATCTTCCTTCACGATACACCGTATACAAACGGCCGGTTCCCACAGAGATGTGCGCGCCGCCCCCGAAGTACCAGTTAAGTCCTTCTATATCTCCTACCTGCACATATTTTTCATACAACCCTGTAAGTCCAACCGCGTTGGGCGAGATCCCGATGATCCCTTCTATAGCGTGGTTATGATCTGTGAAGTGCTTAATAGTGATGCCGGCAGTTTGCCCGATACGTACACCTATTGCGTTCCTGTAATCGTAATCATAGTCCTTATTAGCAAGGGCTACGGTAGGGGTTGGTGCCGGTTTGGCCGGGGCCACCACCGTCTTTTTTGGCACTGGTTTCGTAGTGCTGTTTACCGGGATTGACTTGGGGGCGGGCTTAGTAGCCGCCATCTTTGGATTTTTCTTTATGGCTCCAGTCGCATTATTCGGAGCGTTGTTATTGCGTGTTTGCGCCGCGGCTCCCGCGCAGAATAAAAGCCCTATTGTAAGAAGTGTAAGGCATTTTTTGTTCAGTGAGTTCATTGTGTGTGTATTTTTAGTTCAACATCATTTTCGCGTGATGCATCCCGAAAAAAGTGCCACAAGACATTTAACTGATTATCAATTTGCTTTTTTGTTCTTCAATTCCCGATTTGGAAAATGTATTTTTAATTGGAAAACGCGGTTTGTAAAATGTGCATTGAAATGCAATAAAAAAACCAACCTTTTTGGGGTTGGTTCTTTTTGTGTAAGGTTACAGGATTATTTCAACAATTCGCGGGCTATCACCAGTTTCTGGATCTCGCTGGTGCCCTCACCTATTGTGCATAGTTTGGAATCGCGGTAATATTTCTCTGCCGGAAAATCTTTGGTGTATCCATAACCGCCGAATATTTGCACGGCTTCGGTCGATGCGCGCACACATACCTCCGAGGCATAGTATTTTGCATAAGCGCTTTCTTTTGTAACCTTCTCGCCCCGATTCTTCATATCGGCTGCCTGGTAGGTTAAAAGTTCGGCCGCCTCTATTTCGGTGGCCATATCCGCGATCTTAAACGCTATGCCCTGGAAGTGAGAAATGGGCTTGCCAAACTGCTGGCGCTCCTTCGAATATTTTATGGAAGCTTCCAGCGCTCCCTTAGCTATCCCCAATGAAAGCGCGGCGATCGAGATCCTTCCTCCGTCAAGCACCTTCATGGCCTGAACAAATCCGTCTCCTTCCTTGCCGAGCATTTGGCTCTTATGCACTTTGCAATCTGTAAAGATCAGCTCGGCGGTTTCGCTGGCCCGCATTCCTAATTTATTTTCTTTCTTGCCGGGTTTGAAGCCCGGAGTTCCTTTTTCAATGATAAAGGCTGTCATCCCATGACTATCGCCTTTCTCGCCCGTGCGCACGATCACCACAGCCACATCGCCGCTAATGGCGTGCGTGATGAAGTTCTTGCTTCCGTTAAGTATATAGTGATCGCCGTCCTTTTTAGCAACGGTGTTCATTCCGCCGGCATCAGATCCGGTTCCTGTTTCTGTTAATCCCCATGCGCCTATCCACTCGGCCGTTGCGAGTTTGGGAAGATACTTTTTCTTTTGCTCTTCATTGCCGAATTGCAGGATATGCCCGGTGCAAAGCGAGTTGTGCGCAGCGGTTGAAAGACCGATCGATCCGCAGATCTTGGCGATCTCGGAGATCACAGTCACGTATTCCATATAGCCAAATCCCGATCCGCCGTATTCGGTGGGAACCAAAACTCCCATCAACCCTAATTCGCCGAGCTTCTTAAAAACCTCCACCGGAAAATGTTGCGACTCATCCCACTCCATCATTTTAGGAAGGATATTGTCTTTTCCGAACTTACGGATCATGTCGGCTATCATCACCTGGTTCTCGCTAAGCGCGAAGTTCATGCCGGTGGCCTGTTCTGCTAATACTGTATGAGACATTGTATGTTATTTGTATGAGTTAGTAATCTTTGTTTCCCGTTCAAAAAGCCAAGTTCCACCACAAAAGTAAAGCCCGACACATTCGCTCCGCATTTTTTAACAAGCGCGGCCGCAGCTTCCGCTGTTCCTCCTGTTGCCAGCAGGTCGTCGTGTATCACTACGTTCCAACCTTTTTGCAAAGCATCCTCGTGCATCTCGATCTTTGCCGTTCCATACTCCAGGCTATATTCCTGGGAAATGGTTTTATAGGGCAATTTACCCACTTTACGCACCAAAACAAAAGGAACATTGAGTTTTTGTGCCATCAGCATTCCAAACAAAAAACCCCGGCTTTCAATACCTATGACCGCGTTGGGCTTTTTTGCCTGCCAGGGAGCGCAAAATGCCTCGGTGATCTCGCCGCAAAGGCCGGGTTGCATAAAAACAGGGGTTATATCCTTAAAAAGTATCCCTGGCTTTGGAAAATCAGGTATGTCCCGAATCGCTGTCTTTATCTTCTCCGTAAGGCTCATTTGCAAGGGTAACAAATCTACTCATTTTAGTCCAAAATGAGCCCTTTTTGACTGATAAAATGGTCGTTTTATTCGCTTTTTAACTGGTCGAGAAGAGCCAGCTTCAGGTCTTCCAAAAGAGCCGCGTTATCGTGGTTTTTCTCTATGGCGGCGCCTAATGAATCGACAAGCGGCTGGATCTCGGCCTGTGCCAGTGTTTCCCGGTTCGTATCCAATACAGTTATGGCTTCCAATGAAATGAGCGGGTTGGGATGCAGGGCATACTCTATGAAGAACGCGTGATAGCCTTTAAAATCAAGGCCGCTCTCCCAGCAAGCCGCCAGTAAAACCGCTTTTTTATCATTGTTCTGTGTGGCTTTCACGGCCTCTACCAGGTAATCTACGGCGTTCTCCTTCTTCAAAAGGTCGAGGGCGCTATCCTTGTCTTCGGGATTTCCTGAGTCGAGGAGGTTAAGCAGCGTCTTCACAAAACCTTCGTCTTTCAGAGGAGAAACTGTTCCTTCTGCAGCCACCGTAACGGTATTATACTCGGCTTCATTGAAGAGCTTCTCGGCATTCTCTTCGGTTTTATCCTTCTCTTCGGGGGTGCGTTCTTTATTCATTGGATTTATATTGGTAAAAGGCTGCTAAAATTAAAATTATTTTTTATGTTTATGGGATATTTATTTTGAAAGAATTCCTTCGCATAGTCCTTTGGCCCTTTTCGCTGATCTACGGTTTCATTACCTGGTTGCGTAATTTTTTGTACGACGCCCGTTTCCTGAAGCCCACCTCGTTCGACAACGTAAAGACCATTTGCATTGGCAACCTCTGTGCGGGCGGGGCGGGCAAGACCCCGCATACCGAATACATCCTGAAACTGTTAGGTGTAGAGTACAACACCGCGGCGCTGAGCCGGGGTTACGGACGCAAAACCACCGGTTATGCCGAGGTGCATGAAGATTCCATTCCTGAGAACAGCGGCGATGAGCCCCTGCAAATAAAACGTAAATTCCCGTTAACGCTGGTGGCCGTGAACGAGAACCGGGTAAAAGGCGTGCGAAAATTGATGGAAACCGCTAATCCGCCCGATGTGGTCGTGCTCGATGATGCCTTCCAGCACCGAAAGATAAAATGCGGACTTACTATTTTACTTACAGAATATGATAATCCGTATTACAATGATGTGATGTTGCCGGCCGGCCGTTTACGGGAAAACAAAAAAGGATATTTGCGGGCGGATATCATTGTCGTTACCAAAACGCCGGAGTATGCCAATGCCATCGACCTTAAAGTTGTGATGAAGGAGATCAATCCAAGGCCTTATCAACACCTGTTCTTCTCTTATTTAAGGTATGGAGGTCTTTACAACATTGCCGACAAGAGCGAGGTGATCAACGCGCCGCAAAAGCTTTTCCGGTTCAAGGTATTATTGCTTACCGGCATAGCTAACCCGCATACCATAAGCACCTTTGTGAAAGAATACGCCGAGGAGGTACAGCATAAAAAATACCCCGATCACCATAATTTTACCCCGGCCGATATAACGGAGATCATTGCCGCTTTCCAGGCGATCGGGGGCGAAAATAAGATCATCATTACTACCGAAAAAGATGCCATGCGGTTGCATTCTTATGGTGCTCAATTAAAAGACTTGCCTATTTTTGTGCTCCCGATCGAAGTTGACTTTAAGAACAAGACGGACGAATTCAACGAAAAAATACTCAGTTATGTTAACCGAAATAAGATCTACCACAGAAAATATACGTAAGCAAACCAATAATTTTGAGCCGGAGGTTGGAATTATTCTTGGAACGGGACTGGGTGGTTTGGTAAAAGAGATACAGGTTGAGCATACACTTCCTTATGAGAATATTCTCAATTTTCCGGTAAGTACGGTAGAGGGGCACAGCGGGAAGCTGATCTTTGGTAAACTGGGTGGTAAAAAAGTGGTGGCCATGCAGGGCCGCTTTCACTATTACGAAGGATATACCATGCAACAGGTAACTTTCCCGATACGGGTGATGAAACTGCTTGGCATTAAAACCCTGTTTCTGTCTAATGCCAGCGGCGGCATGAATCCCGATTTTGAGATCGGCGAGATCATGATCATCAACGACCACATCAACCTTTTTCCGAACCCGTTAATTGGAAAGAACATCCATGAGCTGGGACCGCGTTTCCCGGACATGAGCGTGCCTTATGACAAAAAATTAATTACCAAGGCGCATGAGATCGCATTACGCAATAACATCAAGGTTTCTGAAGGAGTTTATGTTGGCTTAACGGGGCCCACGCTGGAAACCCCTGCCGAATATAAATATGTGCGCATCATAGGAGGAGACGCGGTTGGAATGAGCACGGTGCCCGAAGTAATTGTAGCGCGCCATATGGGATTACCCTGTTTTGCCATTAGCATTTGTACCGATCTTGGAGTTCCCGGAAAAATTGTGGAGACAACGCATGAGGATGTGCAGCGCGTTGCCGCTATCCAGGAACCAAAAATGACGCTGATCATGAAAACGCTGATTGCAGAGATGTAAAAAAATAGCCCCGCCATCGCCTGCGGAGCCATCTTTCATCTTAATGAACCGCACTGATCAACCCTTCTTTTTTTATTTGTTTCCTCAAACACCCTATTTTATTTTTTTAGCGGGCATTTTTTGCCCTCCCTGATAAAGTGTGAAGGAATTGATATTTCCCTTTTTATCTTTTGCAAATTCAAATTGCGCGTCTACCGCTTTCGAAAAATACTTCAGCTCGGCTTCGGGATAGAGCTCAAGTTTGGGTTGTCCGGTGGCCTGCGCATAGATGTATCCGCCTTCTGCAGTAACGGTCATAATAAAGCCCGGCATCAATTCGTACTCGCCAACCAGGCTCTTATATACATTCGTATTGATGGCGGCTATCTTCCTTTCAACCGGTAACTCATATTTCTGTCCAAACATGATCGCCCGGATGATCTTGTTGGCCGGGAAGAACATCTGGCTATCTACATTCTTTAGCACAACAATGCACATTTCATCATCGGGAAAACGGCTCAGCACGGTAGTGAAACCCTGAATGCCCCCGGTATGGAAGATCCATTTGTGTCCGGCGTAATTATCCACCATCCATCCGTATGCGTACCTGTCTTTGAATGGAGTTACCAATTTCTCGAGGCTGGCCTTCTTCACTAATTTTTCGCTGTACCACGCCCTGTCCCACAGATAAAGATCTTCTACGGTTGAATACAAAGCGCCGGCTCCCGAAGGAATGCTCATATCGATATACTCCGCGTTCAACAATACTCCATTGCGGTCGCCGTAACCCATGGCCACATTTTTCAGTATTTCGCGGTTGTTGTAGAGCCCGGAATTCTTCATTCCCAGGGGCTTAAAAATATTGTCCTGCATGAACTCGCCATATTTTTGACCGGAGGTCTTTTCAATGATATAGCTCAACAGCAAATAACCTGAATTACTATATTGATGTTTGCTGCCTGGTGAAAAATCCAGCGGTTTCGTCTTAAAATACGTTATCTCTTCTTCGAGCGTCAAAGAGCGGGTCATGATCGAATCAAACACTGGCAGACTTGTAAAATCGGGAATGCCGGAAGTGTGCGTGAGCAAATGATGGATCGTAATGCTATCGCCTTTCGGGTAATCCGGGATATACTTTGTTAGTTTATCTTCCACGTTCAGTTTACCTCTTTCCTGCTGGATCATAATAGCCATAGCGGTGAACTGCTTGGAAACCGATGCCAGCTTGAACTTAGTTGTTGAGCTGTTTGGAACATTGTAGGAATAATTGGCCATTCCATATCCTTTGCTCAATAATACCTTTCCGCCCTTAGAGATCAGTACAGACCCGGTAAACATTTCCTTGTCTGCGTAAACCTGAAGTAGCGAATCGGTTTTAGCGGCCTTCTGTTCGTCTGTCTGCGCGACCGCGGTGAAATTCACCGCGGTGGAGAATACTATAATAGGTATCAGAACCCTTTTCATTTTATTTTTCTTTACAGATTACTTCTCTCCTTTTTCCCCTTTATCTCCCTTGGAGTCAATGTTGATCCCGTTCTCGTCGATCTTAACATGCGCATCCTTGGATTTCACTTCAATGCCGTTCTCATCGATCTTTACTTTGGCGTCTTTATCTTCAAAATTCATTCCTTCCATTTCGGGTATTTCAGGATGCCTGAATTTGGCTCTTTTCGGACAGTTCACACAGGTAAGGCCATTATCCGTCATTACCCAGTATTTGCCAACCATCTCTTCATCATAGATCTCATTGGTATTGTCCACATCATACAGGAGATTCTTCACGCTCAGGTCAAAATAGATCGTTTTGTTGCGCGGCATTTTAATAAGCACTTCTGTTTCCTGGTTACGAAATTTATCAGTGGCGGGGAAAGAGAAGTATTTATCAAGCATGATCACCGAATCCTGTTGCACCAGGTTATAGCTGATGTTCTTGGCGCGTTTGGCCGCTTCGGTCTTTATTTCGCCATCCGCGCTTTTGATCACAAATACGTAAAGACTATCGTTCTCTGAAGTGATCACACGCACCCGTGGTTTTGCCCACCAGGTTGTTGCCTTGCCTTCGTTGTTGATGTGCCAGCGACCATTGTCGACGGAGAAATCAATATCGCTGTCAGATTTATTATAGTTAGGGTATGCCTTCAGGTAAAGTGTGTCGCCCGAGGTCCAGCGCACATCTGCCTGTTGTTTCAGCATGGCGTCGTCTGAGAATTGGTTGGCGAAATTCGCACCAATGCAGAAGCAAAGGATGAGACCTGATACCCAACCGATACCGGCGCCGATATTGATCCAGCGATTGTGGTATTTGATGTTGAGCAGCATTTTCATGCCTTTATAGATGAGCATGGCGCATGGAATTCCAACGGCCAGCACTAACCCGAACTTGGTCCAGAACATAGGGAAGTCTTCGCCCGCGAAAGAGTTCATGAATTCTCCGGTAGTAAGGTTATCGATCTTGCCGAAACCGAAGAGCACAGAGAACAGCCCTACGAAAAGCACAATGCCAATGAAGATGAAAAAGAATCCGATGATGCGCCCTATGATATTGAAAATGGTGCTGAACACCTGGCGAAGCAGGTCAACAAATTTACCGGTATTGTCCTTATTGCTTACGCGGTCACGCACATCGTTGCCGAAATCGCGCGCTTTGTTCTTAAGATTCTCGGCTTCATCCTTGATGGTTTTGCTGATCGTGTTCACATCCACAGGCTCGCCGCGCATTTCGAGTTTTTCGGCGGTTGTCTTTGCTTCCGGGATAATGATCCATAATACGATGTACAGGATCATGCCGCTTCCAAAGCCGAAGAACATGATCACCAGGGCCAGGCGAATCCACAAAGGATCGATGTCAAAATAGTTCCCTATACCCGAGCAAACCCCACCCAGGATGTTCGAATCCGGGTCGCGAAACACGCGACGTCGTTTATTGCCGTAGTAGTTCTGCTGGTGGGCGCTCGATTGACTTTCCTGTTTTTTATTGTCTTCAGATCCGTTCTCCGAAAAATCTTCGGGCTGGCCCATTACCGAAATGGCATCGTTGATATCGGCCATCACCAACACTTGTTTGCCGGCATGCATTTTGGCTTTTAACAGCTCCGCCAGGCGGGCTTCGATGTCGGCCACGATCTCCTCGCAACCTTCTTCGTTGCGGAAGTGCGCTTTGATCTTGCCCAAATAACTCTTAAGCGTTTCGTAAGCATCCTCTTCAATGTTGAAGACTATGCCGCTTATATTTATAGTTAATGTCTTGTTCATGACTGTTTATTTTAATGTTTTATTCGTGTGTGGTTGATTGATTAATGGTTTTGTTAACGGCGTCTACCAGTTCGTGCCAGGATTGCTGTAGTTCTTTAAGGAACGTCTCCCCTTCTTCGGTGAGGCGGTAGTATTTGCGGGGAGGACCCGAAGTGGATTCTTCCCAGCGATAGCTTAACAGGCCGGTGTTCTTTAAGCGGGTGAGCAGCGGGTATAAAGTTCCCTCCACAACAACCAGCTTGGTCTCTTTCAGCTTCTCGATGATCTCGGTGGGATACGCGTCCCCGTTGAGCAGGATCGAAAGGATGCAAAGCTCCAATACCCCTTTTCTCATCTGCGCTTTTGTGTTCTCTGTGTTCATTTTGAAAAGGTTTTAATAAACATTAAAATTGATCTCCACGTTATAGGTGCCGGCTTTTAGTTCGGGCAACGCTATTGTTTTGAACTGGTTCTCCAGTTTTTGTTTCAGCACCAGGTTGGTGGTGTTGGCAGCAACTGCCTGCACACAACCGCCGGCGTCGAGGATAAAAGAAACCTTTACTTTTTGCGAAAAGCCCGGGTTCTTCAATTGCTCGGGTAAAGAAACCGCGCGCTGGATCTTTTCCCGCACGGTGTTTGTCTCATTCTTCGGGGTGCCCGCGGCACTCACCGTTAAAAAGCCGAGGCTGAATAAGGTGGCCAGGACTATTGTTTTCATTTTGTTCATTTTCCTTGTTTTTGTGGCCCTTTTCGTTTCAGACCTGTTATTTTTAGTATTTTGTATTAGCAGCTAATCTGTGATACAAAGATAAGGGCATTATTTAGTATTATGCAAGACATAGTACTAAAATAGTTCATATTAAGCTGGTAATCAGTCTGAAAAAATTTGTCTGCCAGCCATTAAAA
Source organism: uncultured Flavobacteriaceae bacterium (assembly GCA_964387075.1). GTDB lineage: Bacteria > Bacteroidota > Bacteroidia > B-17B0 > Aurantibacillaceae > PALSA-968. The sequence continues at coordinate 325,603 of CAYLVB010000003.1, read as the reverse complement.
AGCGTATTTTTGTAAAAAATCGGCCCCCTTTTATGGATTATTCTTCCATGTTATCCCATTTATTTACGGTTGAGGGCCTGATCAGTCTCTTTACCTTATCGCTTCTCGAGATCGTATTGGGCATTGATAATATCATTTTCATTGCAATTGTTGCCGACAAACTTCCTAATAACCAAAAGAAACAGGCCCGCACTACCGGTCTAATACTCGCCGTGTTCATTCGCGTAGCGCTTCTTTTCACGCTTAGTTATTTGTCCTCGCAGAACGCTCCAGTTTTCAGTCTGGGCGCTTACCCTATTACTTTACGTGATCTGATCTTCTTCGCGGGGGGTATTTTTCTTTTATATAAGACCTGGGGCGAGATCAAGGAGAAGATCAAGGGACATGATACAGAACATCAATCTAAAATGAAGAAGGTAACTATTACCAATGTCATTTTCCAGATCGTGCTCATCGACATCGTTTTTTCTTTTGATTCTATCCTTACAGCCGTTGTGGTTTCAAAGAATTTACTCATCATGGGAAGCGCGGTGGTGATCGCTATGCTGATCATGGTGATCTTCTCGGGCGGTGTGGCTGAGTTCATTAACCGAAATCCACGCATCAAAATGATGGCGCTTGCATTCCTATTGGCCATCGCTCTCTTACTTCTATTCGAATCGCTACATACGTTCACACATATGGAGATCCCCAAAAGTTATATTTACAGCGCACTGGGGTTTTCCTTATTTGTGGAGTTATTGAATATGTGGGAGAAGAAAAGGAGCGAGAAGAAAGAGTAAACTACACCTCCAGGTAAACCACTTTTTTGGTCTCAAAGAACTCCTCTTTAAAGAAATCCTTCAGTTCGTAAACGGTAATATCCTTCTTAAAGGGCTGTAACTCCTCAGTAAGGTCGCCACCCTTTAAATACAAGATCCCATTGTTAAGTTCGTTGAAGATCGTTTGTGGGGCGAATTTATTCTCCACCCATTTCACAAAAGTACTCAGTTCTGTTACAGCGCGACTCACCACAAAATCATATTTCGTACGCAATTCTTCTGCACGTATCTGCTGGGCATTCACATTCGTTAATCCTAATGCTGTTGAAATTTCCCGAACCACGGTAATTTTCTTTCCTATAGAATCCACCAAATGAAATTTGCACTCGGGAAACATAATGGCCAGTGGAATTCCCGGGAATCCCCCGCCCGTGCCCACATCCATGATCTTTGTGCCGGGCTTAAAAGAGATCACTTTGGCAATACCCAGCGAATGCAACACGTGGTGTACGTACAACGAATCAATATCCTTTCTCGAAATAACATTGATCTTCCCGTTCCATTCCGTATAAAGTTCCTTTAATTGCGAAAATTGCTTTTTCTGCAATTCGCTCAGGTTCGGGAAATACGAAAAAATGATCTCAACTCCTTGCATTAATCTGACTTACGGGAAAGCACTTGCATGAGCAGCTCGCGGGCGCGGAACAAACGGGTCTTAATGGTGGCAACCGGCAGATCGAGTCGCTTTGAAATTTCTTCCACGCTCATTTGTTCCATATAAAAAAGTTCAACGATCTCCTTGTAGCGCGGTTTCAATTTATCAATGATCTCGTGCACCTTATCGGCGTCCTGTTTTTTAATGATGGTCTCCTCAGGAGTTAAGCCGTGCCCTTTGATCTGCTGGTTCAGCTCCTCTCCCCCATCTCTGTCAACCGGCCTGTCTAAAGAAGTAACATTCTCCATCTTCTTTTTACGCAGGTAATCGATCGCATTGTTTGAAGCGATCTTGAACAACCAGGTACTGAAAGCGTATTGCGGAGAGTATTGCGACAGATTCTTGAATGCTTTTCCAAACGCCTCAATGGTCAGATCCTCTGCGTCATCCTTATTCATCACCATGCGGTTCAGCATAAAGAAAACCGGCTCCCAGTAACGTTTCATCAGCTCGGCAAAAGCCTTCTGGTCGCCATTGTTCAAAGCGCGCTCTACCAGCTTTATATCATACAAAGCTTTGAAAGAAAAATGACTGTTATCTTCTAGTTCTTCCATTTGGCTGACTTAAATAGCGCCCTGTTAAGGTGCCAAGCAGGGTATAAGAATAGCAATAAAAATTCAAACAACAAAAAACCGCCAATAAGGTCCTTTTCGTCGAGCTTTTCTCCCCCTTTGTATAGTGCTATGAACTGAATAATATTTTTAAGCAAAAAGAGCGAGGCAACCACAATGATCCAGTCTACCCGGGTAAAAGCAACAATGGCCAACCCCCAGAAAAGATAATTGGCCAGATGCAGCATAACCAATCTGTTCTTCGAAGAGGAGGTATACAGGTTCCCTGTGCTCAGGTGCCTTGCTTTCTGGCGGCTCCAGTCCGTAAAGGTTTTGGCGGGGACAGAATAAGTAAAACTATCCTTATGCAACACGACCGCAGCGTTGGAGCCTGTGGCTGCCTGGTTCACAAAAAGATCGTCATCGCCCGATGTGATGTGATAATGTGTGGCGAAGCCCTTATTTTTGAAGAATAGGTCTTTCTTGTAGGAAAGATTTCTTCCTACGCCCATGTAAGTTTTATTGGCAAGTCCGGCGGACAGGTACTGCAGGCCTATCATGAAGGTATCGAAGCGAATGAGTTTATTGAGAAAGTGCTTTTCTTTTTTGTAAGGCCCGTAGCCAACTACAATTTCCATTCCCTGCGTGTAGCCCTTCATCATTTCCTTGATCCAGTGATTGCTGTTGGGGTAACAGTCGCCGTCTGTAAAAAGCAAATGCTCGTATTTGGCTCCTTTGATGCCCACCATCAGCGCGAACTTTTTCCCATGCTTGTAATATTCGTCCTCCTTGATGAGGATCGCTTTGAGATTGGGGAATATCTTTCCGTACTCGCGCAGCACATCTTCTGTATTGTCCCAGCTGCAGTCGTTCACCACCACAACTTCAAATTCGGGATACTCCTGCGAAAGAATTTTGGGAAGGAACTCGGTGAGGTTGTCGGCTTCGTTCTTGGCACAGATCACTATCGAAACGGGCGGATAATTTTCATTGCGGGCAGGTTCCTTGTAAAAGGCCACCTTGCCATACACAAAGAGGTAAACGCCCATTTGCCAGAGCGAAACCAGGGCAAAAAGAGCCACCACCCAGAACGAGATACTATGCAGGTTGATTTCGGGCATTTGCGCAAAGTTACGAGGGGGTGGCAAGGCTATTTCTATTAACTTTGCAAGAATTAAACAAAGTAATTAACAATGCCAAAAGCCTTCATTTTTGATATGGACGGCGTCATCATCGACTCCGAACCTCTCTGGAGAAGGGCTATGGTAAAAGTGTTCAATACCGACGGGCTTCCGGTGAGTGAAGTTGATTGCGCTCAGACAACAGGAATGCGCCTGGACGAGGTGATCAAGATCTGGAACAAAAAGCATCCGTTTACCAATAATGAGTTAAAAGTGGAGCAGAACATCGTGGATGAGCTCTGTGGATTGATACGCACCGAAGGGAAAGCGATGCCCGGATTCATGCAGATGCTGGAACTCCTGAAGAAAGAAAATAAAAAGATAGGTCTTGCTTCTTCCTCTTCACGGAAATTGATCGATTGTGTGCTCGATACATTGAAAGTGGAGAAAGATTTTCATCATACCCAGTCAGCCGAAGGGCTTTTATACGGAAAGCCGCATCCGGAGGTCTTTTTGCTTTCGGCTAAAATGCTGGATGCGCATCCGCGCGAGTGTGTGGCGATAGAAGATTCAGTGAACGGCATCATTTCGGCAAAAGCGGCGGGGATGAAGGTGATCGGTGTTCCGGAAGCCCACAATAAAACTGATCCGCGCTTCTCGATCTCAGACATTATCCTGGATTCGCTGGAAGCATTTAATTTTCAACTGCTCGAAAAATTTTCTTTTTGAAATTTACTTTACAACATAAAGATCCTTCTTCCAACGCACGCGCCGGTGCGATAGAGACTGCGCACGGAAAAATTGAAACGCCCATTTTCATGCCCGTGGGAACTGCCGGTACCGTGAAGGCTGTGCACCAACGTGAATTGAAAGAAGACGTAAAAGCGCAGATCATTTTAGGAAATACCTATCATCTCTATTTGCGTCCCGGGATCGATATTTTAGAAAAAGCCGGGGGCTTACACAAATTCAACGGCTGGGATAAGCCTATTTTGACCGACAGCGGTGGCTACCAGGTATTCTCTCTGGCGCAACAAAGAAAAATTACCGAAGAAGGCGCGCTTTTTAAGTCGCATATAGACGGCTCTTCTCATTTGTTCACTCCTGAAAGTGTGATGGACATTGAGCGTACCATTGGCGCCGACTTCATCATGGCCTTTGATGAGTGTACCCCCTATCCCTGCGAAGAAAAATACGCGCGTGATTCGATGCACATGACGCATCGCTGGTTAGATCGGTGCATTGCTCGTTTTAATTCTACGCCTGATAAATACGGCTACGAGCAAACACTGCTGCCCATAATTCAAGGGAGTGTTTACAAAGACCTGAGAAAGCAATCGGCCGAATACATTGCTTCACGTAATTTGAAAGGAAACGCCATTGGCGGACTTTCAGTTGGAGAGCCGGCTGAGATGATGTACGAGATGACCGAATTGGTGTGCGGCATTCTTCCGGCCGACAAGCCCCGCTATTTAATGGGCGTTGGAACACCGGCCAATATTTTAGAGTGTATTTCCCTGGGAATTGACATGTTCGATTGCGTGATGCCAACCCGTAATGCACGGCACGGTCTTTTGTTCACAAGAAACGGCATCATCAATATCAAGAACGAAAAATGGAAGAATGATTTTTCGGTGATCGATGCCGAGAGCGATTGCTTTGCCGATAAACAATACTCTAAAGCTTACCTGCGCCACCTGATGCATTGCGAAGAAATTCTTGGGGCCCAAATTGCGAGCTTGCACAACCTGCACTTTTATCTATGGCTTGTGGGTGAGGCAAGAAAAAAGATCACCGAAGGCACTTTTGCCTCGTGGAAGAATGAAATGGTGACTAAAGTTTCTCAGCGTTTGTAATGAGGAAGTGTGTAGCCATACTTCTATTGATCTCTTCTATTACTTATTCGCAATCAAAAAGTTTTTCTTCTCTCAGTAAATACGAGAAAAGGTGGGCTTTCTTTCATCCCTTCGCCGCGCTTCGCATCAAAAAACACCAGGGCGAAATGTACGCCGTGTATAATGATGTACAGAAGAACAATTTACTGGATCAATATAAGAACGGCGGCAAACTCGATGCATTTCGTCACACCTTCTCCATGGCCTATTTTTCGCGCTTTGTTTGTGCCCGGAAATTACGCCGCCTAGGGAAACTGCATGAGAAAGGAAATCATTTGCAGTTCAAAAGAAACATAGAAGAGGATGGCGAACTCCCTGATTCCGTTTCCTGCGTGATGGACATCTGGAACAACGAAGTGGGTATTACTATAGGAAAGGAATTCAAAAAAGTTCCGGTAGAAGAATTAAAACAAAAAGTAATTGAGATCATTCGCAAAGGTTCTGCATTCATCGTTAAACGGAATGAGTTTGGTATGTACGTGGATTGCAACGGAGATCCTATTCCCGAAAAAAAGAAAGGCACCTGGGGTATTCCCAAGTGCCTGGTAGGATCCGGATCTTAATGGTAAACTAAACTAACGGCCCCTATATAGATACACTGATCATTTTCTTGTATTGCGAAGGATTTAGCCCCGTTACCTTACGGAAACAACGGTTAAAATGGCTGGCATCCGAAAATCCACAACGGCTCGCTATTTCGTATAATGCGTAGTCGTTCTCTCGCAGCATTTGCGTTGCTTTCTGAATTTTCACTTGCCTTATGTAATAATGCAAAGGCACTTTAAAATATTTGTGAAACTGTCTCGATAAATGCACGGGGTGTACGCCCGCTTCTTTGGAAAGTTCAACAAGACTCAGCCGCTTATAATACTGTTCTTGTATCAACGCCTGTATCTTATCTACCCAACCCGGCATTTTAGGGCCGCTTACCTTTTCTGTTTCCAGGTACATTGTGTTTGTTTTATAGTATAACGCCCGGAGGTAACAAAAAGTTACAGCCAGCGGGCTTTTTAACTAAAACTCCCCCCAAAAGGGTGGCGGGCTTGCCTGATATTCAAAAAAATACCCGCAAAACCAGGGGTCTTGCGGGTATAAACAGGCCTCTATTTAACAATTACTTTACGCACTTCAGATTGCTTGCCTTGAGTTAAGTGTACAAAGTAAACTCCCTGGCCCAATCCTTTCAAGGAAAGCTCCTTGCTCACACTATCTGTAACGCTATTCTCGGTTTCGGTCATCACAGTTTTTCCCTCTGCATTGTACACCTTAATCTGTAATGGCTCTTTGCTTACCGATTTGTAAGTGATCTTACATGCGTCTTCGGTTGGATTTGGCGCTACAGTTAATCCTTCAAATGTTTTGCCGTTCTTGATCGCTTTACTGGCATCAGCCGGTAATTGTTTTTTCTCGGCGTCAGACAGTTCCTTCACTTCCATGTGGCTGAACACAAAAACCTTTACTTCTTTGCTTTCTTTACCGTTCTTATTCTCGTGGTTCTTGATCACGATCTTTTGGGCGCCGCCATCCCCGGTAGTGTAGTTGTAATCGAAGCCATTCTCTTTCATGAGCTTTTCGATCTCGGGATCCATTTTCTCGCCCGGCTTCAGATGTTTGATCACCACATTTCCTTCTTTACCTCCTTCTGAAGTAATTACTTTTCCATCCCCATCCATTACTATTACATTTGCTTCCGGAGCGGTGCCGCCCTTAGTCTTATTGTGGGTGATCACTTTGCCGTTCTCATCCATCACGATCACTTCCGTTTCACCATCTTTTCCGGTAGAAGCAGAAACCTTCATTTTTTTCCTGGTTCCTACTTTTTTAGAGGATTTTCCATCTTCCTCATCGTCGATAAAGATCATTTTGGTGCAGGTAAAGTTTTTACCTCCGCCCGCAGAGTCTATTACGATCTCGATCTCCGGCGCGTTTGGCGGAGTTGGAGGCGTGGGCGGGGTTGGTACGGTTGGAGGTGTGGGCGGAATGGGTGGCAGGTCCTCTCCAAATCCGATCGCGTTCAATTTTTCCTGCAGCTCGGCTTCAGTGGCGGCGGTCACGCAAGTATCTATCTTGGTTACCTTGCCGTTCTCTTCCTTTTCGATCTTGATGCAGGCTTTTTTCATTTTTTGGTTTTGCGCTCCCAGAGCAATGGTTGCTATGATAAAGGCGCTTGTAAGTATTTTCTTCATTTTTTGGTTTTTTATTGAGACAAAGGTATTCCGCTCAAAGGGGCTTTCGGTTAATGCCCGGTTAAAGCCTGTTAATGAAAAGTTAATTCTTAAAAAGGAGCCTTACTATCTGTTAAATTTGTAGTGTGAAGAACAAGTCACTTATATTCATTACAGTACTATTCGGACTTTTGCTGGTTGGGATAATTATCATCCAGTTTCGTTGGGCCGGCCAGATCGCGAAAATGAACCAAAAGGCTTTTGACGACGCGGTTTATAAATCCTTATCGGCAGTTGTAAAGCAGGTTGAGGAAAAGGAAAATTTTGTTTTTATTAAAAGACAGGTTGAGACCGATGAGCAATTAAAAAAGACCAAGAAATATCTGAAAGATCACGCCATGATGGCTAAGAGGCATCACATGAAGGTCTCCACGGCACCGGAAAATATCTCTATCAACGTAAGCTCTGAGAACGGGAAAGAAACAAAAACGGTTGTCCGGATAGAAAAAGACAATAAAGGTCATAAATACGTTTACAACAGTGTCTACGTTGGTGCCGCGCAAGTTGATTCAATGCCCGGCAATAAAGCAATTATTGTTACTCCACCGGTTCCGCCCACTCCACCGATAATAGAAACATTTGAGGGGATTGATGATAAAAAGGAAAGCGTAGAGATCATATTGGAGAAAATGCTAAACCTTCGCGATCCGGATTCTGTTACTATCGCTCCGAAGGAGCTCGAAAAAATGATCTCAACGCAATTAAAACAGAACGATCTGCCGCAAAAATTTTCGATCCTGCTTTCTGCAAAGGACCCCAAAAGATCATACGCGCGTATGTTGGACGAAGGTGGTATATATAGACCGTATAAAGTAAACCTCTATCCTAACGATATTTTTGGTCGCGAAGCCAATTTAACGCTTTGGTTACCCGAAGACACTTCCGCAAAAATTAAAAATCTTTTAGGGCCAATAGGGCTTTCATTATTCTTCACCCTGGCCATTCTTGCATTATTCATTTACAGTATCCGCATGCTCATTCGTCACAAAAAAATGTTGGAGATGAAGAACGATTTCATCAATCACATGTCGCACGAATTTAAAACGCCATTGGCAGGAATCTCATTGGGCGCAGATATTTTGATGAACAAACAGGCGCAAATGGATCCTGAACAAATTAATAAGGTGGCGAGCAGTATTAAAAAGCAAAGTCTGCGCCTTAGCCAGGAAGTGAATGATGTGTTGCAGAACGCGCTGATGGAAGAGAATATTCACAAGCCACATGTTTTATTTAATGTTATAGATACACTTAAATATCAAATAGAATTACTACAACCGCAGATAGAGAACAAACACGCAAAGGTGAACACAAATTTTGCCTCCGATAAAATACTGATACATGGCGACGAATCGCAATGGCAAAAGGTGTTCTCTAACCTCATCGATAATTCCCTGAAATTTTCGAGAGAAAACCCGGAGATAAATATTTCTGTAACGAACTCGGGCAACAAAGTAAAAATAGAGTTTGTCGATAACGGCGTGGGTATCACTTCAAAAGACCTTCCACATATCTTCGATAAGTTCTTTCGGTCAGATTATTACAAGCAGTCTAACATAAAGGGATTTGGACTTGGTTTGAGCCTTGTAAAAACCGTTGTAGATTCGCATAAAGGAACGATCAGGGCTGAATCGGAATTGAATTCCGGAACAAAGATCACCATTGAGATAAATGCCGAAAACTGAACCAAAAATACTATTGGCCGAAGACGACCTCAGCCTGGGCGAATTGCTCAAGGGTTATTTGGAGATGAATGACTTTGATGTTGACTGGTACAAGAACGGCATTGAGGCTTTCAAAGGCTTTTCGAAGAATAAATACAATATCTGCCTCTTGGACGTGATGATGCCGGAGATGAATGGCTTTGAGCTGGCCACAGCGATCAAACAAATAAATAACGGCGTTCCCTTTCTGTTTCTTACCGCCAAATCGCTGCGTGAAGATATTTTAACCGGCTACAAATGCGGGGCCGACGATTATATTTTGAAGCCTTTTGATTCTGAACTTTTGATCTTCAAAATAAAAGCCATTTTAAATCGCAGTAACGGTAGTATCCAAAAAGAAATTAGCGAAGAATATACTATAGGCAAGTACACGCTACATACAAATCTTCGTTTACTAAAAGGTCCTAAAGGCGAACAGCAGCTTTCTCCAAAAGAAACCGAACTACTTGGATTACTCTGTCAATACAAGAACAGCGTCCTTCCACGGGAACTCGCTTTAAAGAACATATGGGGCAACGACGATTACTTCAACGGCCGCAGCATGGACGTATACATTACCAAGATCCGTAAGTACTTAAAAGAAGATCCTTCTGTCGAGATCATTAACCTGCATGGCAAGGGTTATCGTTTCAACGCTTCCTGAGAACAAAAAAGGCGCCCTTTGAGAGCGCCTTTTATTGATTTCAAGTGTTCTTATTGTTTAACGATACGCTGAATGCTTGTTTTGTTATTGGTGATCACCTGCAACAGGTAGCTGCCATTTTCGAGGTTGGTCATATCAATTGTGTGCAACGTATTCCCCTCTACAAGGGCGCTGTACACTTCCTGGCCTAACATAGAAACGATCTTCACACTGGCTTTTGTATCGTTATTGGCAAAAGCGATGTTCAGGTTATTGTTGGTTGGATTAGGATACACATTGAACATTCCGTTCATAGTATTCTTGATCCCCACCACTCTATTGTTCGTGATGTTCGACTTGGATTTCACAAGCGTAGCGAGAGCACCATTGGCTTGACGCAAAGTCGGGGTACAGCTGATGTTCCACTGTGTCTCTACGCGCCAGTCGGCGGTGGTTTGGAAAGTGGCGTAATTGGGGTCGTTCAGCACGTTCTGTGTTCCGGCCGTAGTTCCAACCTGCACCCAGTTTCCATTGGCAAAGTCATCGCGCAGCAGCACATAGTTGTTAACAGGGTTGGCCGAGTTTTGTATAGTGTACGTGTTCCAGGTAAATGTACCGCCGCTGTGGCTAATGAAGATCGTATTGTGGAAATTGCTCTTAGGTCCTTCGTTGCCGCAGGTATCAACCGCCGCTATCTTATAGCGTTTGGTAGTTACGTTCGGGTCAGCCATCACCGTATCGTAATCATGATACTGGCTCAACGAATCGTAAGATACTGAACCGATCAGCGTATAGTTGTTGGTGATGTCTTCGCGGTAGATATTGAAGTAAGATACTTCGTTGGTAAGGCCCGATTTTTCCCACGTTAAAATGTTATGGGTAGAAAAAGTATCCACGGTCACCTGGCAGAGGCTTACCTGTGGCGGCTGTTTCAGGTAAATAATAACCGTGTCCTTATTAGAGCAGCCATTGGTATCTGTGCCGGTCAATTGATATCCCTGGGTTGTTACAGGAGCAAAAGCAACTCCGTCTACCACACCGCCGCTCCAGGCATAAGATGCCGCGCCGCTTCCGTTAAGTGTTACAGAAGTTCCCGGGCAGATCAATTGATCGGCGCCCGCGTTCACAGTAGGAAGTGCCCATACGTTCACGTAAAGCGAATCAGCGGGGGAAGTTCCGCAATAATTGCTTTGCTGTAGAATAACATGTCCTGAAACAGTTCCGGCATTGATCGATACGGTGTTGGTATTTGCTCCCACGCTCATACCCCCTGTAACCGACCACGCATAATTGGTGATGGTTGTGTTCGTTGGAACTCCATAGATATTGCCTGTGGAATTAGCGCAAACATCCGTGCTTCCGGAAATAGTTGCGGGGGCCGGCGTATAACAAAGTTTCACTGCGAAAAAGTCTGAACCTGTCTCCTGTGAGAAATATCCGGAAACAAACACATCGCCGTTATTGTCTATCCGCATATCGCGGGTGCCACCGGCCTGCGCATCGCCATTAACATTTAAATTAACGCGTATATTATTTTTTTCATTCCCCATTGTGTCAAGTTCAATTACCCCGGCCTCGCCAAGGAAATCCAACGCAAAAACTACCGTGCCCCGACTTGTCTTCTGCATTTTCATGGGGTATTCGCAGCATGCATAATTATATTCCTTCATCCATAAAGTGTTTCCGTTATTATCATAGCAAATGATGCGGTTCCAATCCACAAATAAAGAGTCGCGCGTACAGCCCACGATCACTTTTCCGCCCGCGGTTGAAATGATGTCGGGTCCAATGTAAGCCAGAGCTTGCTCCTGTCGGGCCCATTGGAAAATTCCGTTGGCATCGAACTTCACGGTAATGGCCTTGCAGGAATCTGACTTACCCGCCAGGTAGACGTTGTTATTTGCATCCACTGAAATGGCGATGGCGGTATCATTTCCGCTTTGGGTTGTGTTATAAGTAGCCGACCATTGCAGGTTACCCGAAATATCATATTTTGCCAGAAGCATGTCGCTTTCGCCATTGGGCTTTGTGGTATAACCTGCAGCAAATACAGGGGGGTTGCCGCCTTTACCGATGACGCAGGTATAAGCGTCTTTTGCGTTACCGGCCCCGCTAAGTTTTTTGCTCCACAGGATGCTGCCCGAAGAATTGAATTTTACCACCACGGCATCTCTTCCCGTGCCGTTATTGGTTTGGTATCCTACGGCGTATCCGTTATTGAAATTGTCGGTAAAAATATCCCTCACCTCATCCTCGCCTCCGGTTAAAGTTCCGGCCAGCTGAACGTCCCACTGTTTAATGCCGTTGCCATCTGTTTTAAGCAGCCACATATCTTTATCGCCGTCAGAAGTAAATCCGCCCATGTAATAGTGTCCCGAGGTGTTTACATCCACGTCCCAGAAATAATCATCCAGGCCGCTTGCGCCATTATACACCCCCTGCCATTGCTCGTTTCCAACAGCATCGTACTTAACCGCAAAACCATCCAGGCCGGTGGTGGTGCTTTTGGTTCCACCCGCAACTACCGGAAAGTTATTCGCGTCAACAGCCATGGAGGTAGCACAGTCGCTGCCATTGATAACGCCATTGTAGATGTTGCTGAAAATAAAAGCCCCGGTTGTATCCGTTTTCGCGTAATAGTAATCGTTGCCGCTTACTGTTTTGAAAATATTTCCCGTTAGAATGAGGTCTTGCGTGGTAGGGTCAAAATCGATGGAAGTTGAGTAATCATTGTCTGTAACGTCATGATCGTAGGCATAGATCTGCGAAATGCTTGTCAAAGATTGGTCTGTTTTATACAGCACCATCATATTATCGTTACTGAAGCTTGTGCGGGTGGCAGAAAAATATACCTGGTTGGTACCCGGGTGTATCCTGATCTTTGGCATAAAGGGCCATACGTTGTTCACCAGGTAGCCTACAAAATTACTTGTAACAAAAGCCCCGGCCGATGTATATTTTCTGATCGAGTATCTGGTCAGGGGAAGATGACTGTCCATCAATACATATACATTTCCGGATGCGTCTTGCTCCAGTGAGCACCCCTTATCATCCGAATTTGCTTCATTATATATATCGTTCCAGTTAATAGCGCCTGAAGGGCCGGATTTATACACGATCATGTCTCCCTGGTTAAACCCGCCTACCGCAATACTTCCGGTAACATAAGAAGCGTTTGTAACGTTGTCGAGGCGAAGATCGTACACATCCCCTTTGGTGCCAGTATATGCGTTATCCCATATTTTATTTGGATTGGTGCTTACGGTATCGAATTTTACTACCGAGAGAAATCGATCTCCGCTGCTGTTGGTTGCGTTAACCGCAATCAGGAGATTTCCCGCATGATCAAGTACTGCTTTTACCGGCTTGCCGCCCAGGCCAAAATAGCCGGTGTAGGTTTTGGTCCAAACAATATTTCCCGAATTGCTTATTCTATCAATGTAAATGGTGCTTTGAGGATAATCGGTTCCAACTACAAAAGATTCTCCGTTACCATCGAGTGTATAAGCGTGCCCGTGATAAGAAGAGGAGCTCCGGGTCCACATGGTACCTCCTGTGGCATTTATTTTGCGCACTGTGCCGCCCCAATAATAAGCCGCATAATAATTTCCTGAAGGGCCTTTTTCAAGACCTATAGGTTGATCACTGGAGTAAGTTCCGTATTTATTGGTCCAAAGGTCATTTCCGTTGGCGTCATAGGTGCTTAAAATAACCTTGCTGTTTGAAACACCAATGATGCCTATCATGCCGTTGCCATCCACGTGCGTGATATAGGGCCTATCATCCGAATTGGTAATAGCCGCGTTATTGCTGGGTGTAAGCCAGTTGGGCACCATGGTTTGGGCGGGCGCCTGGAAAACAACGGTAGAAAAAACGAAGGCAGAAAAACCTTGAAGGTAATTTTTAAAATTCATGGTAAATAGTTTTGTGTATTTTAGCTTGATTCAAATTTGGGGATTAAATGTATGAAAATAATATTTAATTATTTTTCGTGCCTAAAGCACGGATTAACGTATGCTCACCGGGGATTATCGTAAATATCGCAAAATAGGGCGCAAGACCCTGTTTTTCACGTTTGTTATATCCTTTTTTGCTTTAAGGGCACAGGAGAGGCAACGGCTTGATAGTCTTAACCTTCTATTGAATGGCGGTGGGCCTGATACCTCAAAGATAAGCGCCCTGATAGAACTAAGCCGTATTTACACCGGGATAAACGACGATCGTGCTTTCTATCTTGCGCAATCTTCGGTTCAAAAAAGCACGGATGCCGGCAGTGCCAAATGGTTAGGGTTTGCCCTGAATCGTCTCGGAAGCCTGTATGACGTAAAAGGCAAGCCCGACTCTGCCACGCTGTGTTTTTTAAAAGGGCTTAAATTGTTTGAAGAGATCGGGCACCTTCAAGGCCAAGCTGCTGTCTATCAAAATATTGGGGTGATGTATTATTACCAGAAAGATTTTGAAAAAGCCCTGGAAAACTACCGGAAAGCGCTTGCATTACGCCGCCTAACCCGTGAAAACAATTATATGGCCCAGCTCTACAACAATATGGGGAGCGTGATGCGACGAAGAAAAGAGTATGATTCGGCCATCACTTTTTATTCTAGCGCACTTCAAATAAAGCGTTTATTGAACGACAAGCAATCGCTCGCCACAAGCCTCCTTAACATCAGTGTAGCCTACCAGTATAAAAATGAGTTCAATAGGGCTATTGAAAATGTGAACGCGGCTATTGCGCTGTGCAAGGAAACCGGCAATGATTATGATCTGTCCTCTTGCTACCTGGCCCTGGGAGAAATATACCTGAAGCTAAAAAAACCACTGGAGGCGCGAGAACAAGCCCTTGCCAGCCTCAGGCTTGCAGAAAAACTCGGATCGAATGAACTTCTTTTCAATGTTTATGAAGAGCTCTCACTTTGCGATACCCTGGCCGGCGATTATAAAAAAGCCTACCTGGATTTTACCGATGCTATGTATTATAAGGACCAGGTTTATACCAAAGACAAATCGGATGCAATAGGCAGGTTGCAAACTTTTTATGATACAGAGAAAAAAGACAATGAGATCCGGATCCTGAACGCCGATAACGAGAGTCGTAAAAAACAACAGCGCTTCCTTCTTGTGATATTGGGCCTCTCATTCGTATTACTGGTTGTTGCGTTATGGGCCTATTTTACCAAGCAAAAGCACAACCGGCTTCTTTCAAAGCAAAAAACCGAGATAGAGAATAAAACAGAGCAGCTGAAGGAACAGGCAGCCCAGATTGCACGGCTTAGCAGCCAGATGAACCCACACTTTCTGTTCAACGCACTTAATTCCCTTCAAAAATTTGTATTGCTTAAAGATGAGACCAGAACTTTGGATCACATACAGCAGTTAAGTGCCTTGTTGCGGGCCACGCTCAACAATTCCTTAAAGGGTTACATTACCCTCGAGGAGGAGATCCAATACCTTGATCGTTATCTCAACTTTGAGAAAGAGCTATTGGAAGGGCTAACTTACTCCATTGATGCCAAAGACCTGGTTGCAGAGCAGGTTGTTTTACCTCCCATGCTGATACAACCTTTGGTAGAGAATGCGGTAAAGCACGGGCTGGCCAATAAAAAAGGGGATAAGCGCGTCTCGGTTGTGTTTGAAAAAACGGATGGGTTGTTGATGATAAACGTAAGGGATAACGGCACGGGTCGTGATCCATCAACAAAGAGTCCGGGCAACTCAAAAGCGCTGCTGTTATTGGAATCCCGCATAAAGGCAGAATTTGAAAAAAAGGGGCGCCCCGCCACAAATTATTTGCAGATCCATGACCTCAAAGAACGAGGCGGAACAGAGGTGGTATTGCACCTTCCGTTGATCGAAGAATTTTAATTTATCTTTGGCCCTATGATCCGCGCTGTTATCATAGAAGACGACAAGAACAACATCGAGGTGTTGAGCGGACTTTTATCACGATTCTGTCAGGACATCAGGTTAGAAGGAACAGCCCTTACTGTGGAGCAGGGAACCCGGCTGATCCATGAAACATCCCCCGACCTTGTATTCCTGGACGTTGAGTTGGGAAACAAAACGGGGTTTGATGTTTTGAAGGAATTTCCTTCCCCTGCCTTTAGTGTAATTTTTACTACCGCGCACGAGCAGTACGCTTTTAAAGCCATAAAGGCTTCCTGTATCGAATATTTACTGAAGCCTGTAAACTATAAAGAATTACAGGAAGCGGTTAAAAAATTCATACAGCAAAAAAGTCTTTCTGTAAACCGGAAAAAGATCGAGGTTTTGCTTAATAATATCGGAGATCTATCAAATACATTCAGTAAACTGGCCATTCCCACTTCCGATGGATACGCCTTCCTGAACGCAGGCGAGATCATTTATTGCCAGGCAGATCTGAATTACACCGTTATTCACACATCGAAGAACGAACGCCTTATGTCGTCGAGGAATCTGAAGGAATTTGAAGAGATTTTGGATCCCTCTGTTTTTTTCCGTTGCCATAAGTCCTACATCATCAACCTAAACTTCATTAAAAAGTACACGAAAAGCGACAGTGTTGTTTTGATGTATAACGAAACCGCTATCGATATAGCGCATCGGAAAAAAGAAGAGTTTTTACGGTTGTTCGGGAAGTTTTGAAAATAAAAACCCCCGCTCTTTCGGGGCGGGGGTTACTTTTTATGTCATCTTTTATTGCTTCACGATCTTTTGTGTTCCGGTGCCTTTATCCGTTATGATCTGGATGATGTAAGAGCCGCTTTCGAACGAGCTCATATCCACCGAATGCACCCCGTTGGCATTCGTAAGGTTCTGTTCATACACTACCTGGCCTAATAATCCTGTAATACGCACGGTTGCCTTCGTTGCGCTGCCCAATCGTACATTGATGAGGCCCGTGGTTGGGTTAGGATAAACATGAAGGCCGGCAACTGTTCCGTTGTTGATGCCGGTGGTTTGCGTACGGTTATTCGTGATATTTGATTTTGACTTTACAACGGTTCCCTGTGTTCCATTTCCGCCGCTCATACGGTTAGTAGGTGTACAGCTAATTCCCCATACTGTTTCTACTCTCCAATTAGCAACACCCGCGTAGTTCGCGTAATAAATATCATTGATCACCTGTTGAGTTCCTGCTGTAGAGGCGCGTAGCGCCCAGTTGCCATCATTCAATGAGTCAACCCACAATTCATACTGGCTCACAGGATTTGGGCCGCCTTCAATGGTGTATAGGTTAGCCCAGGAGAATTGCCCCACACCGTTATCGGTAATATAAATCGTATTGTGATAAGGGCTCCACACGCTTTCATTTCCGCAGCTGTCAACCGAAGCGATCTTGTAGCGCTTGGTAGTTACGTTTGGATTAGCGATAGAATCATAATCGTGGAATTCGCTCAATGAGTTATAGTGCACAGTTCCGATCTGCGTGTAAACGTTGGTAGCATCCTCACGGTAAATGCGGAAGCTGTCGGCGTGTATGATCGGTGATTTATCCCAATAGATGATATTGTGCGAACTGCTGTCGTCAACCGTAACCATACATATCTGCGGGGCTTCCGGTGTGTTTACCGTGATGGTGGTAGATCCCGCTGTACCATTTCCGCAGTTATTGATCCCGTAAACAGTAAGCGTATGTGTGCCGCCGGTTATTGCGCCTAAGGTCAACATGATCGTATCCCTTCCGTTTCCGCCGGTAATGGTGGTGTTGGCCGGAATTGTCCAGTTATAACTTAAAGCATTTGGAACGGCGTTCACGGTGAACATGAATGCCCCCGGTGCGGGACAAATGTTTGCGCTTGCAGGACCCGACACCATTGTTGCTGGGCCCGGCAATGGATTAACGGTGAGCGGCATTGTTACAAGATCTCCGTCACCACATGTATTCGTTCCAAAAACAGAAATAGAGCCGCTCACAGCGCCCAAAGGAATGTTCACCGTATAAGAAGCTGTGCCCGTTGTTTGTGTTCCCGCAAGGTCGGTCCATGTATAAGAAGATGCGTTGCTATACCCGCTCATGGTGAACACAACCCCATTCTGTCCTTCACAAACCGAAGCTAGTCCCGAGATCCCATTTCCATTTGAATTTGGTAAAGGACTTACTGTAACCGAATACGTAGAAAGCCCGCTGGTTCCGCAAGAATTACTTGCCGAAACCGTAATATTTCCGCTTACGGCATTTGTACTGTAAGAAGCGGCTATAGAAGTTGCAGAAGGATAAGCGTCAATATTTACACCGGTTGGCGTGGTCCAGTTATAGCCGGTTGCATTGGTAACGCCCGATGTGGAATACACATATTGGCTTGAACTTCCCTGGCAAATCCCGCTGTTGGTTCCGAAGATCGTACCCGGAGTAGCGGGAGCTCCTATTACCTCAATAGCTTTGGTGGTATTATAGAACTGGCTGGTGGCGTTGCTCCAGATCCGTAAGTAAACTGTATAGGTGCCGGTAGTTGTATACGTATAACTTGGGTTTTGTGTGGTGGAACTGAAAACGGGTGCTCCGCCCGAATATTCGAAATCCCACTGCCACTGGTTGGCACTAACAGAAAGGTCGGTAAAGTTTACGGCCGTGTTCACACATACTTTATTTGCGGCAACGTCGCTGGTTGGACTATACCCAAAATCGGCGGCAGGTTGACACGCGATGTTGTTCCAATCTGTTGCAATGGTAACTGTATCTGTTTTCGAAGGACAAACGCTGCCCGCGCGGGTAACGGTCCAGGTATATTTATAAGTTGCTGTTGGGCCGGTTAAGCCGCTGATGGAGGTGCTGTTCACGGTTGTTGTTCCGATAGAAGGAACAGGCGTTCCGCTTAACCATGCCCAGGTGCCCGATTCGGGTGTTGTAACCGCGGTGGCATTCAGGATAGCGGAAGTTCCGCAAACGGTTAATTGATCAGGACCCGCGTTAGGCGCAGATGGCTGGGCATCTACCTGTATCGTTCTTGTAGCGGGTGTTCCGTTCCCACAACCGTTTGTATTGACCGCGTAAACGGTCATGGTACCGGAAGTAGTGAGCGAAGTGGTTGCAACGGTCATGCTGTTCGTAGTACCTCCCGCGGTTACCGTAAATCCTGCGGGCACTTGCCATGTATACCCTGTTGTGTTGGTTGTTGCGGCGATGCTGTAAGATTGGTTGGTAAGTCCAGCACAGATCGGTGAGCTTCCGCTGATGGCGCCGGCCGCTCCCGGTTTTGGCAGTACGGTAATGGTGAAAGTTCGTACAGTTGTGTTGTTTACCGTCCAGTTATCATTTGCAGTAACAGTAATAATAGTAGTTCCGAATTGGCCCGCGTTGGGCTTATAGTTCAAAGTTCCGGTGGTGCCGGGGCTGGTATAGGTGATCGTGGGGTTGGGCATCAGCGTAGTGTTACTGGAGGTGGCCGTGATGCTGATCGTTTGATTTTCGTTGGTAGACCCGTCTCCTATGCCGGCGAGGGCAACGGTTTGTGTGCCTACATCCTGGCAAACCGTGTAATTAGAGATCGCGTTAATGGTTGGCGGAACGTTGGTTGTATTGAATGTATAACTGCCGCAGGAAGTGTAATTCTTCGTGTTATAATCAAATGTTGAATAGGTAGGATAGCTACCGTTCGTGTATTCGTAATCGTAAACGCGATAGGTGGTAGCGCCGGCAAGCCCGCTAATAGATGCGCTGGTTCCCGAGCCATTATACATGCCATAATAGGAATTTCCAAAGTAATAGCCTCCGCCATAGCTTGCCGAAGTAGCATAGTGATATCCGTCGGCTGGATAGGTTGACGGGCTCAGTGTGTTTGGGCCAATGAAAAGAAAGCGTCCGCTTCCTCCGCCCGCAGCAAAATTTATGTTGGCCGAGGATCCCGTGATCGAGCTGGCTGATGTAATTGAGCCACATGAACTGGGTGGAGCCTCAAGCGTTGAAAATCCCTCGTTGTTGCCCGATGTGCTGGTGTTATAATAATACGTTGTGCTGAATATCGTACAGGAATTATACTCATAAACGTACGCGTAATAAAGCGTGTTAGGCGTCAAGCCCGTAACATATACAGAACTTCCCGTGCCATCATATACCACGTATGTTGATCCTCCCAGGTTAGCGCCATTTCCGTAGTTGGCCGATGAAGCATAATTTGTGGTTGTTGAGCTGGGCGGGCCGTAGTAACTTGTGCTGGTAGGGCGGATAGTAACCAGGCAATAATCTCCGCTTCCGCGATTCCACGAAATTGTAGCCGCTGTTCCGGATGTTGATTTATAAGTAACCTGCACGTTAGAGGCCTGGGCGCTGGGCGCATAGCACTGGGCTCCCAGTTTCCCGGATATAAAAACGAAAAACAAAACAAATAAGGTGCCTGTCAGTAAATTATTTTTACGCATGGTGAAAAATTTTGAGTTATTGAATGCGTGAATCTTCGATTTCATGGGTACTGATTTTGAACAACAAATGTATCACATTTTGACTATAAAATCGCCACCAAAAGCTGCTTTTACGTGTAAAAACGTAGGTTACATAAAAGTTCCTTGTTCCCCCGTAAAACATTGACCTTTAGCGCCATGCCGCCAGTGTGTGAAATAATAGTATTTTTGCCGCCATGAACTCCAGCCGGCCCAATAAAATCAAACGTTCGGTTGGCGGGATACCCTGTTACCAAAACAAACAGAACACGAAAACATGAATCAACCCGAAGACCTCTTTAAGAACCTGATATCGCATGCCAAGGAGTATGGTTTTATATTCCCAAGCAGCGAGATCTATGATGGATTAAGCGCCGTTTACGACTACGGACAAAATGGGGTTTTACTCAAGAATAATATACGCCAATACTGGTGGCAGAGCATGGTGCAGCTCAACGAGAATATTGTGGGCATTGATGCCGCTATTTTTATGCATCCCACCACGTGGAAGGCGAGCGGGCACGTTGACGCCTTCAGCGATCCGCTGATCGATAACAAGGACAGCAAAAAAAGATACCGCGCCGATGTGTTGATCGAAGAACATGTTTCTAAGATCGAAGGAAAAATTGAAAAGGAAGTTGAAAAAGCGGCCAAGCGTTTCGAGAATTTTGATGAGAAAATGTTCCGTTCAACGAACGCGCGTGTGCTGGAATACCAGAAGAAGATCGACGATATAAACGCGCGTTTTAAAACGGCGCTTGAGAATAACGATCTGGCTGATGTAAAACAGATCATTGTAGATTGCGAGATCGTTTGCGCCGTAAGCGGAAGCAAGAACTGGACCGACGTGCGTCAATTCAATTTGATGTTCTCCACACAGCTTGGTTCGGTGAGTGAAGAGGCCAGTACAATTTATCTGCGTCCGGAAACAGCGCAGGGAATTTTTGTGAATTTTTTAAATGTGCAGAAGACCGGAAGGATGAAAATTCCTTTTGGAATTGCACAAACGGGCAAGGCTTTTCGCAATGAAATTGTGGCGCGCCAATTCATTTTTCGCATGCGCGAATTTGAGCAGATGGAGATGCAGTTCTTCATCAGGCCCGGAACGCAAAAAGAGTGGTACGAGAAATGGAAACAAACCCGTTTAAGCTGGCACAAGGCCCTGGGAATTTCCGAGAAGAAATATCGTTTCCACGATCACATCAAATTAGCGCACTACGCCGATGCGGCCTGCGACATTGAATTTGAATTTCCGTTTGGCTTCAAAGAACTGGAGGGAATTCACAGCCGAAGTGATTTTGATCTGAAGCAACATGAGCAATTCAGCGGAAAGAAACTACAGTACTTTGATCCCGAATTGAACCAAAGTTATATTCCTTATGTGATCGAAACTTCTATTGGTTTAGATCGTATGTTCCTTGCCACACTTGCTTCTTCATTGAAAGAAGAAAAACTGGAAGACGGTTCAGAGCGTGTTGTTCTATCGGTCCCACCTCAGCTCGCGCCCTACAAAGTGGCTATTTTCCCATTGATGGGAAAGGACTGCATGCCCGAAAAAGCGATGGAGATATTGAACCTTTTGAAATTCGATTTCTCCTGCACCTACGAGGAGAAAGACAATATCGGCAAGCGTTATCGCAGGCAGGATGCTATTGGAACGCCTTATTGTGTTACGATTGATCAGGATACACTGAAAGACAATACCGTGACCATTCGCGACCGCGACAGCATGAAGCAGGAGCGGGTTGCCATTGATAATCTACGAAGCATTATCGAAGAAAAAACAGGCTTCAAAACCCTGCTGAAAAAGCTCGTATAAACCTGTAAAGATTTACGTGTTTTCACGTATTTTTTTCATTCTTACGTAGTTAGGGCATTATTTTTTGCCACCTGAGGGTATTTTCATACTTTTACCTCTCAAAATTTAAAAATACCCCAATGAAAAAAGTATTACTTTCCCTTTCGTTTTTAGTTCTGTTAGCAACCGGTAAAGCACAGGGCCCTGCTGTTAACCTGGCCTTCCCGGATTGCAATAATGCCGTATATGCAGTAAAATATGATAGTGCTCGGAACGCAGTATATGTGGGAGGCAGCTTCACTTTTGTTGGATCCACTCCAAGAACCCGTTTTGCCAGTATGAATGCAACCACGGGAGCAGTAAATACATGGAACCCTACATTCGACAATTATCCCTGGGATTTTTTAATTGTAGATCATTACCTTTATGTTGTTGGAACATTCAATAATGTGAATGGAACCCCCAGAAACCATGCTGCTAAATTCGACCTTACAACGCAAACTCTTACTTCGTGGAATCCCGCCGTTACCGGTTCATCTGTTATGGCTTTGGAATATAATGATGGTAGCATTTATCTTTCGTCAGCCAACACGGTATACCAGGTAGACACCGCCAATACCGCTGCTATAACCTGGTCTACCATCAACGATGGCTACGCAGGTTTTTTAAAAGTAAACGGAGGTTTTCTTTATGCATTAGGAAACTACACACAGATGGACGGTCAGACCCGCTATAACATTTCAGCCTTTGACATAAGCAGCGGTACCCCCGTGTTGGATGCATGGGCTCCTGATGCAGACGCAACCTGCAATTACATTGATTTTTATAACAACATGGCTTATGTAAGTGGAAACTTCAGCGTGATCGCCGGCACTTCCGTAAGCAACCTCACAGAAATAAGTTTGGCCGGAAATGGCCCGGCAACCTCAACAGGATGGTCGCCCCCTTCAACCAGCAATATCCAACGAATTCGTGTAAAGGGAGATTATCTCTACTATTTTAATTACAGCACACCGATGCGTGAGATCTACCTTCCAACACATACGATCACAAACTGGGTAGTGAATTTCTCTTCGGGTTTTGCCTGGGACATGTATGGTTTTGATATGAGCCCTACAAAAGTTTATGTAGGTGGCGGCTGGAGCATCGGTTGTCAAGCCTCAACCAAGAAAAATTTTGCAACACTTTGTGCGGGCCAGTTAGGCGAATTTACTCCGGGAAGCATTTCCGGCTCGGGTAACGTTTGCGTGGGAGCTCCCGCTATTAATTATACCGTAACTCCACCAACAGGAGCCACAACTTATTCCTGGACCTATGCCGGGCCGGGAACTGTAACAACAAGCGGAAGCACCAATAACGTGAACTTTGATTTCTCGGCTGCAACTGCGGGCGCAGCCACCATCAGCGTGGTGGGTAGCAACGGTTGCGTGAATACAGTTGGCACCGAAACCCTTTCTATCAGCACCTATGATTTTGTTGTAAACATTTCCGGCACCTCACCTATTACCTGCGGCGATTCAACCGTACTAACAGGAAGCGATAACTATGCCGGCAGCGGAACAGTTAATTATGCCTGGACACCGGCCACCGCGCTTAGCTATACCAATACAACGGCAACTACCTCCGGTTCGCATACCACCATCACCTACCAGCTCGACCTGATCTCTACTGAAGGTTGTCGTGCGGGCAACGGGTTCACGGTAAATGTAAACCCTATCGTTGTTACACCAACTGTTGCTTTTGGCGGAAATATCTTATGCGCTACAAATGACACGATCTATCTTGCCAACGATTACCCGGGCGCCGGCTCAGTAACGTATACGTGGTCGCCATCAATAGCATTGAACACCTCCGATCCTGATACGGTTGTAGCCGCCCCGGTGGTTACAACGGATTACACGATCACCGCAAGTTCCTCAGACGGGTGTGTGGCTACTCCCGTAACCGTGAACATCAGCGTAACGCCGATCACACTTACCCCACAGGCCAGTCCTGCAACCATAACCTGCGGAAACACCTCTACGCTAACGGTAAGCGATAATTACCCCGGCAGTGGGTCTATAACGTATACATGGTCGCCATCGGCCGATCTCACGGGTGCAAACACCGCCTCCCCGGTGAGCAGTACTACAACGGGAATAACTTACTCGCTTGATATCACCACTACAGAAGGTTGTCAATCGAGCGCGCAGGTATTTGTGAACGTAGATCCATTACAGATAACTCCTTCTATGGGACTATACACCGTTACCTGCGGGGGTGCTACCATGATGAACACCAGCAACAACAGCTCAAATCCTAACCTTGTTTACTCCTGGTTGCCTACTATGGGCTTAAGCGATGCTACTATTTCAAATCCTGTTGCTACGCCTTCTTCACAAACAATATATACTGTAACAATGTCTCTTCCTTCAACCGGTTGCGCAGACGCCGTGGCTATTGACACCGTTAATATCCTGGCGCCACAAACTCCATTCATTTGCGAAGTAACCACGGATGATTCTTCTAAGAACAATATTATTTACTGGAACAAGACGCCCTTCACCACAACCGACAGCTTTATCGTATACCGCGAAACGACCACGAATATTTATACTAAAATAGCCACGATCGCGCAAACCGACTCAAGTTTTTACGTGGACACTGCGCGAAGCATTGGTCCTGCCAACGGAAATCCCAACATCGGTTCTTATCGTTACAAGTTAGCCGTGAAAGATTCTTGCGGTTATATAAGCGGTCTGAGCCCTTATCACAACACCGTTTACTTTATCGATAACCAAACCGGGGTGTTTACATGGAACCTTTACGCGGTTGAGTCTGCCGCTACTCCTGTTACAACGTTCGAACTGTGGCGCGACAATAATAACAATGGTTTTTGGATACTAGTGGGTTCCGTAACGGGTAACCAAACAACTTTGAACGATCCTAATTACGCATTACATCAGAGCCTTGCCAACTGGCGTGTAGAAGCACAAGGATTTAACTGTACGCCAACGGCTCGTCAGAACAACGGGGCGCTTGGAGCAATTGTAAAATCAAAATCAAACATCACTAATAACAGGGTGGTTG
This sequence comes from uncultured Flavobacteriaceae bacterium, assembly GCA_964387075.1. Lineage (GTDB taxonomy): Bacteria > Bacteroidota > Bacteroidia > B-17B0 > Aurantibacillaceae > PALSA-968. Next base: position 300,769 of record CAYLVB010000003.1, on the reverse strand, counting down.
GTATTAAAAATAACACGATCGGAAATGTGATCATTTACCCAAACCCCAACAGCGGAAAATTTGTGGTTGACCTTGGCACGGTCAGCGGAAAGATCTCTGTAAAGATCTTTAACATGCTGGGCGAAGAGGTTTATTCAAACAATACTACGGCGGTTGACAGGTTGCCTGTTGATCTCAGTGCGTTTGATGATGGAACTTATGTGATACAAGTGAGCAACGAGAAGAACGTGACGACCAAACGGATCATTAAAAACTAAAAACGACGAGCCCTCTGCAAAGAGGGTTTCGTTTTTTATAATTAAAATGAAATGAAAAAATTATTACTGGCCCTTTCTCTTCTCTGCGCTGTAAAAAGCAACGCGCAGGTCTGCTTCAACGGTCCCACAAACTACAATACCTCAACTGATCCGTGGGGTATTTGTAAGGGAGACTTTAATAGCGATGGACATATGGATGTGGCAACCACCAACCGCTCTAATGGAGTGGTTTCGGTGTTTTTTGGCAGTGGCACGGGCACTTTTTCCCTAAACCAAAACGCAAGTTGCGGGAACAGCCCGGAAGGAATTGCGGCGGCAGATTTTAATGGTGATGCAAAGTTAGATCTTGTTGTTGCAAACAACGGAAATAATATGGCAACCGTGCTGTTAAATGACGGGGTCGGCAACTTTTCCATGTTTTCTCAAACAACTACCGCGAATGGCGCCAAAAGGGTGGTGGCCGGTGATTTTGACCAGAACGGGCAAATGGATGTGGCCGTTTCCTGCAGCGGATCAAACGCAGTGAGCGTATTGTTGGGTGATGGCACCGGAAATTTCCCTTCTTCGCTGAACGTATCTGTTGGCAGCAACCCGGTGGGCGTGTGTGTTGGTGATTTTAACAATGATAACAACCTCGATTTTGCAACTGCCAACCAGTCTTCGAACAATATTTCGGTGCTAAGAGGAAACGGGGATGGCACTTTTATGACCCTTAATAATTACAATACCGGGGGAAGCGGCCAGTTTGGTATAACCAGCGCGTTTCTTAATGCAGATGCCAACGTGGATCTTTTAATAGCCAACTTCGGTTCCAATAACATTACGCTATCAATGGGCGCCGGAAACGGAGTGTATGGTTCAGGAGGCGGCCCTGTGGTAAACCAGGGCCCGCGGGCTATTGCCACGGGCGATTTTAATGCGGATGGCAAGCTGGATATTGCGGTGTGTGCCTTTACTTCCAACCAGGTGTATGTATTTCTCGGAGACGGATTGGGAGGCTTAACCTCCGGGACAGTTTTTAGCGTGGGCCAGGCTCCGCGCGACCTGGTTGTGGCAGACTTTAACGAAGACGGCAAAGATGATATTGTTACGGCAAATCTTAATGCAACTACTATTTCTGTTCTATTAAACACAACCCCTATAGTTAACGTAACAGGCACGATGACCGTCTGTAACGGAACCTCAACTACTTTAACTGCTGCAGGGGCCGACACGTATACCTGGAGCAGCAATGCAGGCAGTGCAACAACCGCAACCGTTGCGCTTACTCCAACCACCACCACTACCTATACAGTTACCGGCTCAAGCGTGGGCTGTGCAATAAATGTTCCGGCCACGGTAACTGTTGCCGTAAATCCTGTGCCCACTGTTCAAACGCTGCTTGCGGGACCGGGAACTATTTGTGAAGGTCAAAGTACGTCTATACAGGATGTAGGCGACGGGGTTAACCAGGTTTGGATGCCGGGCACACTTACCGGATCGCTCGTTACGGTTTCGCCAACGGTAACTACAACCTACACCGTTACGTCGAGTGCCGGTGGCACCGGCTGTACAAGCAACGGCACCATCCAGGTTTTTGTAAATCCAAGTCCAACAGTAACCATTAATGCTACGGCCACTGTAGTTTGTAGTGGCAACCCGGTAACTTTAACCGCTAACGGAGCCAGCACGTATACTTGGACGGGCGGAATTTCAAACGGTGTTGTTTTCTCTCCCACAGCCACTGTCACTTACACGGTAACAGCAACCGGCTCAAACTCCTGTACAAAAACGCTAAGCCAAATGGTGGCTGTAAATCCCTTGCCCACCGTAAACGCAAATGCGTCTGTAACCAATATCTGCCCCGGAACGATGGTAACTCTAACCGGCAGCGGAACCGCAACTTCTTACACCTGGTCGGGCGGAGCTATTAACGGCACTCCAATTCCGGCAACAGCCTCTGTATATACTGTAACAGGAATGGATGCTAATAACTGTGCGAACACGGCAACGATCTCTGTGCTGGCCCCCCCTCCAAACGCGCCCAATATTTGTACGGTTACGGTTGACAGTCTTTCGCTAAACAATGTGATCGTTTGGGAAAAATCGCTTTTTGCAAATGCAGATTCTTTTTATGTGTATCGCGACACGGCCAATAATAATTATGCGCAGATCGCTGCATTGCCTTATTCGGCTCTTAGCCAGTTCACAGATACTTCGCGCAGTGTAGGTGCCGTTAATGGCGATCCGAACATTACAACATACCGTTATAAAATAGCTTATCGCGATACTTGCGGTGTTATGAGCCCGAAAAGTCCCTATCACGGCTCTATTTACCAATACAACCTGGGCACCAGCCTTTTCTTCTGGAACGCTTATGAAATAGAAGGGCAACCTGTCCCGGTTCCCGGACTATCCAGTTACGCCTTACAAAGAGATAACGTAGGTGCAACCGGTAATTATGTTACCGCTGCCTCGGCACCCGCTTCAGCAACGCAAATAAACGATCCTCAATACGGAACCTGGCAGGCAACTGCCGACTGGCGCGTGGAAACCGTATGGAGTATAACCTGCGTTCCCACACAGCGCTTAGGAAATAACGGAATGTTGGGTGCTATTGTACGTTCCAAATCAAACATCACCAATAACCGCACTACCGGAATCAAAACCCTCGACAAAATTGTTTCTATGTATCCCAATCCAACCAACGGTAACCTGGTGGTTGACTTCGGCGCCCTGGTAAGCGGCAAGCTCTCTATTAAAGTTTACTCGGCATTGGGTAACGAGGTTTACTCGATAGATCTGAACAGCATTGAATACAGGCACAGCATCGATCTTTCCAGCAACACCAAGGGCATGTACCTGGTGCAGATCATTACTGATGCGGGTGTTGTTACCAGAAAGGTGCTTAAGAACTAAGACGGTGCGCGGGACTCACAACAAGTACTTTGGTACGAAATAAGATTCATTACCAGCTCAAAATAATTTAAACATGAATATTAAAAGACTTTCTATTTTAGCGTTTGTTTTCCTCTTGCAAACAGTTATGGTTGCTCAAACTACTATTTCGGCTAGTTTCGTTCATAATAGTATTACACGAACCTATAGAATTTATATCCCCGCTATTTATAATGGCACCACTGCAGTTCCATTGGTGTTAAACCTTCATGGCTATAGCTCAAATAATATGCAGCAAGAAGTGTATGGCGATTTCCGTCAAATCGCGGATACCGCAAATTTTATTGTTGTTCATCCTAACGGTACATTAGACGGTTCAAACAATCAGTTTTGGAATACTTTTAATGGGTCAACAGTTGACGACCTGGGTTTTTTATCGGCATTGATCGATACTATTCAGGCGAATTATAATATTGATCCTACTTCAATTTATAGTACCGGAATGAGTAACGGTGGTTTTATGAGTTACGATTTAGCCTGTTATCTTAGTAATAAAATTGCTGCCATTGCTTCGGTTACAGGCAGTATGATTCCTGCTCACAAAGCAACCTGTGCGCCAACACATCCGCTCCCTATCATGCAAATACATGGTACTGCTGATGCTACCGTTCCATATAACGGCGGTTCGTTTTATATGCATATTGATTCATTAGTAAAATATTGGGTTCAGTTTAATAATTGTGGCGCTGTTCCAACATATTCTGCAGTGCCAAACATTAATACAACAGATGGCGCTACTGCGGATCATTATGTTTACAATGGCGGTACAAATGGAAGTACGGTTGAGTTATATAAAGTAATTAGCGGCGCTCATACCTGGCCCGGTGCGCCATTTGTGGTCGGAGTAACTTGTATGGACTTTAGCGCAAGTAAAGAAATTTGGAGATTTTTTAGAAAGTATAAATTGAATGTTCTCACACCTGTGGGTGAAACGTCTTCTCCTTTAGAATTTAATGTTTACCCTAATCCAACTGAAAATAGTTTTACTATAAATTTTCAAGAGCAGTCAATAAAACAAATTAGGGTTATTGATTGTTTGGGTCAAACAATATTAAATGAAAAATGCACAGGCCTGGAAACAGAATTAAATCTTGAAAAATCAGGTTTTTATTTCATTACGGTTTCAAGTGGCGATCAATATTACACAAAGAAAATTATCAAGAATTAAGTCTTAACTCCAGAACTATTCTCTGAATCGAGATGATGAAGACATGAAAAATATTTGCATCAGTCTACTGTTTTTCTTCACAAACCGAAAATAAAGAGTAAAAGGAGAAGGTAGATTCACTTCAAGTTGAATTAAAGATAGCTAAACACGATACAACTCGTATAAAATTTTGTACGAGCTAAGTGAAGAAAGCTTTGAACAAGTGTAGGCCGATCTTACCAGCATCGAATACAAACACATCATTGATCACTCCGGGCATACCAAAGGCATGTACCTGGTGCAGATCATTACTCATGCGGGTGTTGTTACCAGGAAGGTGCTTAAGAACAGGGCCGGGGGTTTTACCTCCGAACGACCCTCCGTCACCGTCTCGGCTCTGCCGAGACCGGGTAAGACGTCTCCCCTTAAAGGGGAGAATCTTTTTTTATTCTTTCGGTGATATTTCAGAAGAGTTTTTGAAGTTGTCTCGAATATATTCTAAAACCTGCTGTGTATTATCAAATACTTTTTTATTCTCGATCCTAATGACTTTTATTCCCTGTTGTTCCAAAAACTTTTCCCGCTCTAAGTCATTCTCTATCCCCTCCGGAGTAAAGTGATCGTATCCATCCAACTCGACACAAAGTTGCTCTGAGACACAATAAAAATCGAGAACATATGATCCAACGCTAAATTGCCTTCTGAACTTTCTTCCATCCAATTGTCTATTCTTAATTAAGGTCCACAGGGCCACTTCTGCTGCGGTCATTTTAGAACGTAGCTCCGATCTTCTCAATTCCATAAATTTGAGATTATTTAAATTCTGTCTCACTTGGCAAAACTATAAAAAAAACGAAAGGGATCCTCCCCTTAAAGGGGAGAGAATTTCGCGAAGCGAAAGAATGGGGTCATGAGGAGTAAGATGCTCTTACTTATCCTTCCCACTGGTCTTCTTGGTATAGCCTAAGAAGTTGAGCACGTCGTCGCTCTTGTCGTATTTTGGGTTGGCGTACAGCATCATCATGTCGCTGGCTTTGTCGAAGATGATGGCTATACCGGCCTTTTCGGCAACGGTTTTAACGGCGGTGTACACTTTATCCTGGATCGGTTTTACGAGCTCCATACGTTTTTTGAAAAGATCTCCGTCCACCCCAAAGCGTTGCTTCTGCAGGTCCTTTGCCTCTTTCTCGCGGTTGATGATCTCGTTCTCGCGTTTCTTGCGCAGGTCGTCTGTTAAAAGAATTTGTTCTGCTTGATACGCTTTATACAATTTATCGATCTCGGCATATTTACCTTCGATCTCCTTTTGCCAGTCGCCCGATGATTTGTCCAGCTCCTGCTTGGCAGCTTTGTATTCGGGTATCTGGTTGAGGATATACTCTGTATCTACGTATCCTAATTTCTGCGCCACTCCAACGCCGGCCATCGTGAAGAAAGCGGCGATGATCAAGATTACTTTTTTCATGTGTGTTATTTGTTTTAAAATTAAATATTTTTTACAACTCTCCTAATTGCGCGCCAATCGTAAAGTGGAACTGTCCCTTGCCGTTACCCGTAGTTGGGTTGTACGGCAGCGAATCAAAGCCCCAACCATAGTCAAGTCCTAATAAACCAAACATCGGCAAGAAAATACGAACCCCCACGCCCGCGCTGCGTTTTACGTTGAATGGGTTGAAATCTTTGTACCGTTGTTCCGCATTCCCCGCCTCAGCAAAAGCCAACGCGAAAATAGTTGCCTGCGGATTCAGTGAGAGCGGGTAACGCAATTCCATGGTGTATTTAGAGATGATCGAGTTGCCTCTTCCGTCCGCTCCGCTTATTGAGTTATCGCTGTAACCGCGCAAGGCTATGATCTCCCTTCCATCAAGTGAGTATCCTGTTAAGCCGCTGCCACCTAAGTAGAAACGCTCGAACGGGGCAACGCCCACTTTAGGATTATACATGCCTAAAATCCCAAAACCGTAGCTGGCACGCAGCACTAAGTTGTGGGCTTCCTTTCCTTCGGGTGCTTTTTGGTTGGTAAGCTGCATGTACCAGTGTGAAGTGAATTTGTATTTCTGGTATTCCAGGAATTTGTATTTCTCGGCCGGCTTTAGCGTAGTATAATCTTTTCCGTTGAACAAAGAATACGGAGGCGTTAGTGTGCTGGTTAAACTCATGCTGGCCCCGCCCGTTGGAAAGATGGGATTTCCCTGCAGCGAGTTGCGGCTGAGGTTAAGCGTTGTTTTAATGTTATTGGCAAACCCGTTCTGGAAAAGAAATACAGAAGCGTTGTGAAGCACGTAGTACGAATAGGTCTCCTCGGCATAGAACTGAAAATAATCATCCGGCCATTTTAAACGTCGGCTAAAGCCTATCGTGCCGGTTGCAGAGGTCATAGAAGAGCCATTCGGATTAAGTTCCTTGCCCTCCCCTACCACGCGCACCTTACGCGGCTGACCGTTAAAGTTCTGTACGTTGTAGTAAGCGCCAACGCTCAGTGATTGGGGTTTTTTTCCGCCGAGCCAGGGTTCGGTAAATGAAATATTATATCCCTGGTAATAGATCCCGTTACTTTGCGCGCTCACTGCCAAACGCTGACCGTCACCGCTGGGGAGCGGATCCCATGGCCCTTTAAAGAAATTCTTTGCAGAAAAGTTATTGAAGGTAACGCCCAATGTTCCTATCACGCGGCCTCCGCCCCAGCCACCCGAGAGCGAGATCTGGTCGTTTGGCTTTTCCTCTACCGCGTAATCAATGTCTACGGTACCGTCTGCCTGGTTTGGTTTTGGCGTTGGGATCAATCCTTCCGGGTTAAAATACCCTAACTGCGCCAGGTCGCGAATAGAACGCTGTATATCACTGCGACGGAATAACTGGCCGGGGCGCGTACGTATCTCGCGAAGTATCACGTGGTCATTTGTTTTTGTGTTCCCCGATACGGTTACCCTGTTTATCACCGCCTGCTTTCCTTCGTACATTCTAATTTCAAGATCAATAGAATCATTCTCCACGTTCACCTCGGCGGGTTGTAATTGGAAGAACAGGTAGCCATCGTCCATGTACAGCGAGGTGATGTCGTAACCACTCGGGTTCATGTATAGTTTTTGATCCAGGTAGGATTGGTTGAACACATCGCCTTTCTTGATATTTAAAATTGTATCGAGCTGGCCGCTGCGGTATTTGGCGTTACCGAACCAGCTGATGTTACGGAAATAATACTTATGCCCCTCGTCAACGGTAATATCAATTTTTACGCGGTTCTTACTAACGTAATACGTAGTGTCTTTAACAATGTGAGCGTCGCGGTAACCCAATGCTAAATATTTTTCCAGCATTTTGTCTTTGTCCTTATCCAGGTTCTCGGCCAGGTATTTTCCGCCGCGAAAGAAATACCATTTGTAGGATTTGGTGTCTTTTAACTTGCGTCGCAGTTTTCTGTCGGGTATTATTTCATTGCCCAGGATCTCTACTTTTTTAATGCGCACCTTTTTCCCTTTATCAACTGTAACGAACATGTCTTTTTTGCCACGCATTTTTTTAGAGTCTTCCAGCTTCACGGTTACCTGCGTGTTGGCGTAGCCGTTGTTCATGTAAAACTCTTTAACGGTGGTTTGTACGGTGGAGAGTAATTGATCGGTGAGGATCTTGCCAGGCGAGAGGCGCAGTTTGGTTTTAAAATCTTCGGCTTCTTTTTTCTTGATGTCGCCGCGGGGGGCAAAGCCTCCGAGGCGGGGTTTTTCCTGCAAAACAATTTTCAGGTAAATGGCTTCTCCTTCAATTTTGGTAACGTTGATGCTGATGTCGTCGAAGAAGCCCTGCTTCCAGAGATTTTTGATGGCGGTCTCAAATTTTTCTCCGGGTACTTTTAAGCGGGTTCCTACTGTGAGGCCCGATACCAGGCGCAATACGTTCGCATCAAGCGTGGTTACTCCTTCAATTTCGGGATTGGCGCCAATGACGTATTCTTTGGGGTTTGCGTAATCGATCTGGTCTCCGCCCAAAACAATTTGCGCTTTGCCCCATTGAGCCAGGCATACAAGAACGATTATGGATAGAAATTTCTTCACGCTGTTTTTACCTGCTCTCCTGTTTTGCCGAAACGGCGTTCGCGTTGCTGGTAAGATATAATGGCTTTGTACAGGTCTTCTCTTCTAAAATCGGGCCACATCACGTCTGTAAAATAAAACTCGGCATAGGCCAATTGCCACAATAAAAAATTGCTGATGCGGTGTTCGCCGCTGGTACGTATCATCAACTCCGGGTGCGGCATGCCGGCGGTTGACAAATGGTTTTCGAAAATTGCTTCGTTTATCTGCTCGGGCGCCAGTTTTCCGTCCTTGGCGTCTTGCGCAATTTGCTTGATGGCGTTCATGATCTCCCACTTGGCCGAATAGCTCAGGGCCAACACCAGGTTCAGGCGTGTATTTTTAGAGGTCTCTTTCATGGCCGCGGCCAATTGATCCTGGCATTTTGCGGGTAAACTTTTTATATCGCCAATGGCCAGTAAACGTATGTTGTTCTTGTTTAGTGTGGGCGTTTCGTCAAAGATGGTCTTAATTAACAGTTCCATCAGGGCCTGCACTTCTTCGGCGGGGCGGTTCCAATTCTCGGTGCTAAAAGCGTACAAGGTGAGGTACTCTACGCCTATCTCGGCGCAGGCCTCCACGGTCTCTTTAACCGATTTTACCCCGTTCTGGTGCCCGAATATGCGCGATGCGCCTTTGCTCTTGGCCCAACGGCCATTGCCATCCATAATAACGGCAATGTGCTTAGGCAGTTTGGTAAGGTCTATTTGCTCTTTTACGCTCTTCACGGTTTCGGAGGGCGAAAATACTAAAAATACCCCGTATTTTGTTGGTTTTAACTATTGTTAGGAATCTCGTTTTGAGGGCTTTAACCGCCAAGGCGCGAAGACGCAAAGAATTTTCCGCAATTGTGTATTTGGGTGCGGGAAGCGGGGTATTGTCTATCCCCACGAAAGGCAACCAGCACAGAAATATTTTCATCAGCAGCAATTAAACATGCTTTCAAGGTTGTTGTATATTATCAACATTATGACTATATTTGTGGATAGTATTCGACAGAATGAGATCTAAAAAACGTCTTCTCTTTCCGGGTCATTTGGCTATTCTACAAGCCGTGGGCGAGAACATAAAACTGGCCCGCAAAAGAAGAAGGCTCACCACCACACAGGTGGCCGAGCGCGCATCTATTGATCGCAGCACCCTGTATCAGGTCGAAAAAGGGTCCCCCAGCGTATCAATAGGCGCTTATTTCAATGTGTTGCGTGTATTGGGCCTTCATAACGACTTTTTAAAACTGGCGGGCGAAGACAAACAGGGAAGAGATATGCAGGACCTCGAATTACTGGGAGGAAAATAAATGGCTGACGATAAGATCGATATTTATATATACGCAGGTTGGATAAGCACACAGGATCCGTCTCTGCTGGGCGTACTTTCTGCCCGGCAAGGTACTACGCGGAAAACATTTAGTTTTCACTATGATGATGAATGGCTGAATAAACAAAAACCATTTATACTTGATCCCGATATAAGCTGGAACAGTGGTCGGCAATTTCCTGTCGGAAAAAATATGTTCGGGGTTTTTAATGATGCCATGCCCGATACCTGGGGCCGCACGCTTATGAAAAGACGCGAGGCCCTTTTAGCAAGGGAAGAAAAAAGAACGCCGAAAAATCTATACGAGATCGATTTTTTATTGGGCGTGAACGATGAAGGGCGCATGGGCGCGCTACGTTTTAAATTACAGCCCGATGGACCTTTTTTAAATAGCGAAAAAAATTATCCAACCCCTCCATGGTCATCGGTAAGAGAACTGCAACATGGTATCTCTTTGATCGAATCTGATAAGGACAATAAAGAAGTAAGAAAATGGTTGCAAATATTGCTGGCGCCGGGCTCTTCGCTGGGCGGGGCAAGACCTAAAGCAAATGTAATTGACACAAAAGGCAATTTATGGATAGCCAAATTTCCGTCTAAGGAAGATAGCATTGATAAAGCCGCCTGGGAATATTTAGCATATAAATTAGCTCTAAAAGCAGGTATCGATATGAGTCTTTGTAAAATTGAAAAAATAAGCGGCAAGCATCACACCTTTTTTACGCAACGGTTCGACAGGGCAAAGAACAAAAGGATACATTTTGCCTCGGCCATGACCATGACCGGCAATAATGAAGATACGCTAAAGGAAAAACAGGTAAGCTACCTGGATATTGCCGAGTTCATACAATTTAACGAGAGCCATAACCGCAAAGAGCTTAAACAGCTTTGGCGCCGCATGGTTTTTAATATGGCCGTTTCTAATACCGACGATCATTTAAGAAACCATGGGTTTCTTTTGCGGGCCGATGGATGGGCTTTATCGCCGGCATATGATATAAATCCTTCTATAGATAAAGAGGGCCTTGCGCTAACAGTAGATGGCAGTAGCAACGCGCTTGATCCTGAGTTGGCCAAAAGTGTGGGCCAATACTTTCAGCTAAGCCCAAAGGAAATGGATAAGATCTTAAAAGAGGTCGCTTCATCCGTCAAAACCTGGAGAAGCGAGGCGATAAAAATTGGCATCTCAAGAGCCGGGCAGGAATTAATGGCCGGGGCTTTTAGGTTTTAGGCGCAAAAGAATTTTCCGGAATTGCGTTGTTTAGGTGCGAGAAAGAGGATCATTGTCTATCGTCTCGAAAAGGCAACCAGCGCAGAAATATTTCCCTTGTCGGCAATTCGTAAAGCCGACAAGTACTCTTCTCTTGCTTTTCCCTTTTTTGCAGAAACGGCATTTCCCCAGGAGAAAACAGCTTTGCCAAAAACCTGCGAAGCGATCACATCTGCCATCAGGCGCGAATGTCTTCCGTTTCCGTTGCTGAAACAATGTATGCTCACCAAACGATGCTTATAGCGCATAGCGATCTCATCTTCGCTATACGTTTTGCTGTTCATCCAAAAAAGACAGTCATCGTTCAATTGTTTAAGCGCCGTACCAATTCCAACACTTTTTATTCCCAGGTTCTTTTCTGTTAAACGAAACTTGCCTGCCCATGCCCACACATCGCCGAACATTTTTTTGTGCAGCTCCATCACAAAGTCTTCCGAAAGGATCTTTTCTTTGCTGAACTTTTTATGCAGTGTCCACTCAATGGCTTTCTGAATATTCAATTGCTCAAACTCATCCAGCTCGGCGTGTGTGTTAATGGTTTTTATTTTCAGGCCTTCTTTTTCTTCCTCGTCAACAGGAGTTTGGCCTTCGTTGTATTGTAAGTTCAATCCCATAAGTATTTTGGCAAGGTTTCTTTTAGCTCCCGTGTTTTTTCCTTTATGGCTTTATACAAGCGCGCATCGCTGTTCTTCTGCCCCTCCAGCTCCATGGTGTGCGATGTGCGCATGACGATCTCCGTAGCAAGTTCTTTTGCTCTTTGCTCTATCATTTTTTCCAGGCTGCCGTGTTTGGGTACAAAACCGTAAACCAGTTTCATATCCAGCGCGGCGGCGGCTTCTTTCAACGCGTTGAGCGTGATCGTTCCGGCGGCTTCGCGTTTTTCAATGTCATTTGCGCTTTGCAAACTGATGTTTAGCTTTTTGCCGAGCTGCTTTAACGACATGTTCAACGAAACACGCACGGTATGTATCCAGCCTTTATAAGGCGCCGGGTTTTGATCTAATATTTTAAACTCCTTCAGCTTTTTATCGCTTTGCTGTATGAGAAGGTTTTGGTTTATTTTTTTCATAGTATAATATGAATTATTAATACAAATATAAGACTTTATTCTGAATATTTGGCTTTTATAAATAGAATAATTATATGATTTATAGTGCTTTATATAATAATGTAATTAACCACCTTGTACTATTAGCTAATTTAGAGGTTTATACAAAAAGCATGGCTTCCAAAGAACCCGCAGGAGAGATCGTTAGAAAAGCTACTTCCGACAAAAAAAATGAGGAGATCGATGCCTTGATCCTGGCCAACATCAGGCGCTACGCCGGTAAAAGCCCGCAGGAAATTTCGGCGCGCATTATGGAGCTGGATAAAGAATGGGATATTGAGCGCGTGCTTAACCTTAATATGTCGGTCTTTGCTTTGGGTGGCATTACCGTTTCTTTGTTTACCGGCCCCTATTCGCTCTTACTGCCCGGCCTTTTATTGCTATTTTTTATCTGGCATGCCTTCCAGGGCTGGTGCCCGCCCATACCAGTGCTGCGCTATTTTAAAATACGTACCCGCCCAGAAATTGACCGCGAAAAATACGCCCTCAAAGCCCTGCGCGGAGATTTTAAGGGTTTTACCAATGATAAGGATTTTGCCGATTGGGCTTTTGAGGCGGTGGGGAGGGTTTGATAATTTATCAACTCTTAAAAGTGTTGAAGGGCGAAAATAGCCCGTAATTTTTTTGATTTTAACTATTGTTAAGGGTCTGATTTTTAGTTCAATTGAGTACTTTATTGTCTAAGAATTTTATACATTAGCAGAATTCACATGAAAAGGTATTATTATTCAGATTCCATTTCCGGTTTTTTAAACTCTTCATCTGAACTTATTTTAGGAACCTTATCCGGCAATAGCGAGTTTGCTGATGAGTTAACACAAAAGAGCGCATGGCGTAAACAAATAGAAATCTTAAAAGAAGCTCTCAAAAATTATCACGGTTCGATCTACTTTGAATATTCCATCCCGAGAATGGGCCGTAGAATAGATGTTGTTTTAATTATTAAAAATGTTCTTTTTGTTATTGAATTTAAAATTGGAGAGAAGGAGTTTCTTCAAAGTTCCATCGATCAAGTTTATGATTATGCACTCGATTTGAAAAATTTTCATGAGACAAGTCATGAGTTAATGATTGCCCCTATTTTAATTGCAACCGGTGCAAAGAATTGTTTTATAGAAGTTGGAACAACGGTTCATGACGATAATTTGTTGTTTCCAATTAAAATTAATGTTGAATCTATAAACGAAGCTTTAAAGCGTGTTTTATCTTTTTCAGATGAGGAAACGATAGATATAAAGAAATGGGCTGATGGAAGATATTCTCCAACACCAACAATTATAGAGGCGGCAATGTCACTGTACAGTAAACATTCTGTGACTGAAATATCAAGAAGTGATGCAACAGCAAAAAATTTAAAACTCACAAGTAAAACGATATCCTCAATAATTGAAGTCGCGAAAACAAAAAAACAAAAAGTAATTTGTTTTGTCACCGGTGTCCCGGGAGCAGGAAAAACTCTAGTAGGTCTTGATGTTGCAACCAAACATCTTGATAAAGAAAAAAAGACTAATGGGGTGTTTTTGTCTGGAAACGGCCCTTTAGTTGCAATCCTTCGAGAGGCCCTTGCCAGGGATAGGGTAAAAAGAGAAAGGGAGAAGCAAAAAAGGATAAAAAAGGGAGATGCGTTAAGAGAGGTAAAGCTTTTTATTCAAAATGTCCATCATTTTCGTGATGAATGTTTAAAAGACGAACAACCTCCGTTCGATCATATTGCCATATTTGATGAAGCTCAACGTGCATGGGATCGAACTCAAACCATGAACTTCATGAAGCGTAAAAAGGATAGACCTGATTTTGCTCATTCGGAACCAGAATTCCTAATTTCATGCATGGATCGTCATAAAGATTGGGCCGTCGTAGTTTGTTTGGTTGGAGGAGGCCAAGAAATAAACACGGGTGAAGCAGGAATAAGTGAATGGGTAGAATCGATTAATAGATCATTTAAAAATTGGCACGTATATGTTTCGAATAGACTATCGGATAGTGAATATGCGGCAGGAAATGCGCTAAATCTCTTAAAAACGCACAAGCATACTTTCCACAAAGAAGAATTGCACCTCTCCGTTTCAATGCGTTCCTTTCGCGCTGAACATTTATCACATTTGATCAAAAATATTCTAGATATTAATAAAAATAGCGCGGTAAAAGGGCTGAATTCCATTAAGAAAAAATATCCCATCGTAATTACTCGCGATTTAAACAAGGCAAAAAAATGGCTTAAAGAAAAGGCAAGGGGGACTGAGCGTTATGGAATAATTGCTTCTTCACAGGCCCAAAGACTTAAGCCGCTTGCAATAGACGTTAAATCTCCTACCGATCCGGTTCATTGGTTTTTAGATGATAAATCTGATGTTCGATCCTCTTATTATCTTGAAGATGTCGCCACAGAATTTCAAGTGCAAGGTCTAGAGCTTGACTGGTCTTGTGTTACCTGGGATGGAGATTTTAGATATGACGAAGAAGGTTGGAATACCTTTGAGTTCCGAGGAAATAAATGGCAAAACATAAAGAAAGCAGAAAGAAAGCTTTATTTAAAAAATGCTTACCGCGTCCTTTTAACTAGAGCGCGACAGGGGATGGTAATTGTAGTGCCAAAGGGAGATGTCGAAGATCCTACTAGAAATCCAAGTTATTACAATAAAACTTTTGAGTACTTAAAAAGTATTGGTTTTGAAATTATTTAATCTTCAAATTCCCCAACAAACTCAAATTTACACTCAGAATTCAAACAAGAGTGAAACTGTTGTAACAATTCTTCATTATTTGTTTGATGAAAATCGGTTCTACTTCCACATTTAGGGCAAGTAGTAGCCTGTTCGTTGTCTAATATAAATGTAATCATAAAAAATTTTCTTCAATTTATTTAGGATCTACTCTTTCCCAGCACCCTCTCCACAAACTTATCCGAAGGCAACAAGGCTGTCTGTATCCGCTTAACATAGCGTATGCTGCTTAGTGTAGCCGAAAACGAAAACCTTTGGAATGAAGGAATTTACGAACCAGAATCTCGGGCTTGGTGTTCTTGCCCTTGATCTGACTCATGTTATAGCTTCGCTGCTTTTTGGAATGGACGTCGGCCATAGCACAAAGGTAAGTATCCGGCGCTTAGAGATTCTTGAAGTTTTATTTAAAACTCCTCCCCATCGCAACCGCCTTCGCGTCCCAAGGCTGCTCGGGCCAGGCGCGCTTGGGGTAGCGGCGTTTGTTTCAGGTTTTAGAGAAGTCGTACATGTCCAGTCTGATCAATTCCCAAATGTGGCCGCGCAGGCAATCGGGATCATTCTCCTCATCCGCCAAAGAAAAATCGCTGAACTGCTTTTTTATGCGCGTTCGGTAGTGCGAATACGGATACCGTTTTTTATGCAGTTCGAGCATTTGCCCGAAAGAAAAATCATTGCTTAGTTCATGAAGGTCCCAAAAATCTTTTTTTCTCCCACCACGGCTTATCACATCTATTTTCATAGCAATTATTTCTTCAATGCAGGCAAGCCTGATATGATCGATCTCAAGCGCCGAAAAAATGAATGGGTCCGTATAATAAATATCCAGCTTAACGCTGTCATTTTTGCTATCTCCCACAAAATAAGATCTTCCCATGCCAGGTTGGCTATCTTCGTTTGCATCTACATACTTGTAATTATGGGTAAGCATTGTCCCGAGCGCATCAAAGTCAACAGATCCATATTTTGCATCTGTGAAAAGATCAATATCAACTGATATTCGATGCCCGCGCAGCAAACTTAAAGCGGTTCCGCCAACCAGCCTGAATTGCGCAAACTCTTCCGCGGCCATTAATTGCATAAGCACTTTTAACAGGTACGGATTTACGGTATTATAGTATAGGTTTTTAGCCATGCTTTTTCAATGCCGCTTTTATAATTTCGGCTCCGTAAAACCTGGTTATTTCTGTTTTTTCCTCTTCGTTACCTCTTTCAAAAACCCTTCTAATTATGCCGTTCTTGTGTTTTTGCCAGTTAATTTTTTCAAATGAAGTGTCCCAAAACAGTACGCGACGTATTTTTGTGAGATCGGGATGGGAGGCGGGCTGTTTCTTTTTTTCTCTTTCTACTTCATAGTAGGCCTGCAACACCATCAGGTCGCCTTCATCGAGACCAAGTTCTTTTTCTATTTTCAAAGCAAGCCCGGGGTTCATATTGCGCTTTCCTTTGGTGATGGTTGTTATCGTTTGGGGATACTCATTAATTAAAAGAGCAAATCTTCCTTTGGCGATCTTTCTTTTTCTTAGTTCGCGATCAAGAAAGAGCCCGGGGTGTAGTCCTTTTGCCAGGAGAATTACTTTATTCATGGTACAAATATAATCAATTTTGTTTAAACAATATTGCTAATTTATATTCGGTAATAATTTGATTAATAGTAATTTAAATTCTAGATGCATTTCATTTGTAATTCGCGAATCGCGAATTGAGAATTAATGACTATCTTTATACTATGAAAGCACATAATGGCATGCGGCCGCAGGATATTGTGGTATTATTAAAAATTGCCGCCAAGGGAAAAGAGCCTTGGTTAATGAAAGACCTGGGCGGAGAGCTCGGCATTAGTTTTAGCGAAATAAGCGAAAGCCTTCATCGTTCGGCAGAAGCCGGTCTTCTTGCAATGGACAAAAAGCGCTTGCAGAAGAGTGCCCTAATGGAATTTTTAATTTATGGATTAAAGTACGTGTATCCGCAACATCCGGGCGCGATGGTGCGCGGCATTGCCACTGCACATTCTGCCAAACCACTTTCCAAAGTTATTGTCAGCAGCGAACCTTATGTATGGCCCTGGGCTGAAGGAAAAATACGCGGGCAAATGATACAGCCCTTACATCCCATGGTGCCGGCCGCCTGCCTAAAAGATGAAAAGCTTTATGAATTGCTTGCCTTGGTTGACGCATTGCGCGTAGGAAGGGTGCGGGAACAAAAAATAGCCGCCGCCGAACTAGAAAAAAGGCTATGAAAAATACGATCGTCAATAGGGGCGTTATCAAAAAAATTGCTCTTGCGCTGGGCGAGTTGAACGAGCGCGTAGTTTACGTGGGTGGCGCCGTTGTAAGCCTCTACGCCGATGATCCTGCGGCAGATGATGTACGACCAACGAAAGATATTGATATCAGCATGCAGATAGCATCTCTTGCTGAGCTGGAAGAAATACGGGAAGCATTGGCCAAAAAAGGCTTTAAGCAAACTCACGAAGATAATGTAGTGTGCCGTTTCAGATACGACGATATTATGGTTGACGTCATGGCCACAAAAGCCATTGGTTGGGCCCCTGCCAATGAATGGTTCGCTCCCGGTTTTGAACATCTTGAAAAAATCGTCGTAGAAGATGCCGAAATTCATATACTGCCCTTGACTTACTTTCTTGCAACTAAATTTGCGGCTTATTATGATCGCGGAAAGAATGAGCCTCGCACAAGTCACGACTTTGAGGATATTGCCTACATACTCGACAACCAAACACAATTGGCAGAAAAAATAAATTCCGCTCCATCAGACGTTAAAACGTATTTACAGAATGAAATACAAGCGCTCCTGAAAAACACTCAAATGCTGGAAGCTATAGAAGGAAATTTATTCTATGAAACAAGGCAGAAACGCTTTGACATGCTCCTTGATAAACTGCGAAAGGTGATTAACTGATCACTTAAAACTCCTCCCCTTCGCAACCGCCTTGGCATCCCAGGGCTGCTCGGGCCAGGCGTGTTTAGGGTAACGGCGCTTGAGCTCGTTGCGGACCTCGAAATAGGTCTTGTCCCAAAAGCTGCGCAGGTCGCTGGTTACCTGCACGGGTTTGTAGCCGGGAGAAAGAAGATGCAAAAGCACAGGAGTTTTTCCGTTGTTTATTTTGGGCGTATCGGCCATGCCAAAAACTTCCTGCAAACGAACAGCTAAAATTGGCGGAGCGCCGTTGGCAAAATACTGAAGCGGAATTTTAGAGCCGCTTGGAACATCTATTTTCTTCGGCGCGAGTTTTTCTAAAGATTGTTGTTTGTCATATTCCAACGATGCTCGCAATGCTTCGGTAACATCCAGTTTTTTTAATTGCTCGAGGGTTCGGATCTTTTCCAAGTACGGACCGAGCCACGGAAGGTTATTCGTTAATAGGTTATGCGTTGTTACGTCAGGCCAGGAGTTATCTTCGTTCCATATCCTTAAACTGAGAATTCTATTTTGCAATTGCTCGAAATCTCCGGTGAGATCCAATAAATTTTCTCCTTCTTTACTTATAGCTTCACAAATAACTTTTAAGGCTTCTTCTTCCTTAACATCCCGCAATGGTTTTGATTGCAGAATAATGTTTCCAATTTTAATTTCCTTGTTCGCTATCAGCCCGCCCTTTCTTGTGTCCCAACTCAAATTATCAACTTCCTTCACCAAATGCACAAGATCCTTGGGATTCAGCGGAGCCGCCAGAAATATTTTTCCCAAACCATCGCGCAGATCCATATTAGCGACCGCCAGCCAGGGTTCGTGCGCAAGATCATCTTTATGTCCGGCCGCTGCAATTTTTCCATTCGCTAACTGAAACTGCGCATTGTTTCCCGGTCGCGCCGAAGCAATTCTTTCCGGATAAGCATAAGCGAGTAACAATCCGGTTTCAAAAGGATCCACAATGCCGTTGTCGACCTCTATCTTCAACATCTTTCTATACGACTCAGCAACTTTTTCTATTCTAGAAAATCTTCCTGCACCATTTCCCTTCCGGGCTCTGCGCAAAGCCTCAATACGTAAATTAATATCAATACCCGATTCGCGCGGAAGCGGATCTCTTTCCTCCAGCACAGCCGCAATATCGGTTCCTAACTGAATAGATTCCTTTTTATCGGCCATCAATAACATGTGCGCCAGGCGTGGGTGACAAGCAAGCTTGTGTACTTTTTTCCCGTGTTCGGTAATTTTACCTTTTTCCAAAGAGTTGAGCTGCTCCAAAGTTTCCGTTGCTATTTGCAAAGCGGTTTTGGGCGGAGGCGTTAACCAGGTTAATTGCTGAATATCGTTCACACCCCATTGCGCCATATCCAAAACCATCGATGCAAGATCTGCTTCCATAATTTCCGGTACTCGGTGCGAAGCCAAACGTTCATGCGTAGCGAGCGTCCACATGCGGTAACAAACGCCGGCACTCAAACGCCCTGCCCTACCCGCGCGCTGATCGGCAGAATCTTTTGAAATGCGAATCGTTTCCAGGCGCGATAGCCCTGACCCGGGATCGAAACGCGACGTGCGCGCAAAACCGCAATCCACCACAATTTTTATTCCTTCAATGGTTAAACTTGTTTCTGCGATAGAAGTCGCTAAAACAACTTTGCGCCTTCCGTACTTACTCGGCATGATCGCCGCGTACTGTTGATTTTGCGGAAGCTGTCCGTACAAAGGATGAATTTCAAAATCGGGTAATTTGCCCTCGAGAATTTCGGCGCACTTTTTTATTTCTCCCTCGCCGGGAAGAAAAACAAGTGTATCGCCGGCCTTTTCATTCACGGCCCTGAACACCACGCTCGCCGTTAATTCAGGAAGCAACATTTGATCGGCGTCATTTACGTGAATGATCTCCACGGGATATTGTCGTCCTTTACTTTCGGCAACAGGGGCTTTTAAAAGTTGTGGAAGCTCGGTCATGTTTAGGGTAGCCGACATGATCATGATGCGCAGATCGGGTCGCAATACCTGTTGTGCGTCCCTGCAAAGTGCGAGCGCGATATCGGCGTGTAAATTTCTTTCGTGGAACTCGTCGAAGATCACCATGGCCACATTTTCCAGCGCGTTGTCGTTTTGGAGCATGCGGGTGAGGATTCCTTCGGTAACTACTTCCAGTTTTGTTTTGCTGCTTACTTTGGTTTCAAAGCGAATCCGAAAGCCGATGGTCTCTCCAACTTCCTCATCCAGCAATGAAGCCATTCTTACAGCAATGGTTCTCGCGGCCAGGCGGCGTGGCTCGAGCATGATGATCTTTTTTCCCTGTAGCCAGGGCTCGTTCAATAATGCAAGCGGGAGCAAAGTACTTTTTCCGGCACCGGGCGGGGCGGTTACAATAAGTGTGTTTTGCTCAGCCAGCTTTTGGCGCACATCGGTAATAATGTCGGTAACCGGCAGATCTATTTTAAAAGGGTCGAACACGGTGCAAAGGTACGAAATCGCGCGAGGGAAAACCGCGAAGGCGCCAAGACGCAAAGATTAATTTGAGCTGCAGAATGCGTGAAATTAAAGGACACCCGGAACAAGCTATATCAATGGGGTTTAATTTTTATCTTAGCATAAAATTACCGTATGCGTAAATTATTCATTTTTTTATTTCTTGGTTCCTGCCTCTTGAGCGCCGCCCAACGCAAAGCCACTACCGAAGATGGTCAGCTTATTTTGGTGTATGACAACGGCACCTGGAAAAGCGGTGTAGAACTGGAACTGAGCACGGAGCCGCGCATAATGGAAACTCCGCCGTTTAAGGGACAAATTGCCACAAGCGAAAAGAAAGCAAAACTGTTTACGCTGGTGCAGGAAAGCGCTACCAAGAACAACATCACCGACGATGCTGAGTGGTTTGCGAAGAACGAACTTTCATTGCCCCAATACGAAGTGCCCAACTCTTTCCGTAACATGGCAGGCAACGTGCCCGATAAAACGCCAAAATCTTATAATGGAGAAAAGCTCGTTCAAGCCATTTACAACGAGCAATACAATTTTTTTATTTACGGAAAAGATTTTGCCTGCGGTCGCTACCTGCTCATCACAGACGCAAAACTTAATACTGTAGTTCACTTCCTCGATTTTCAGAATTACGTGATGAGTCCGGAATACGTAAAGGCCGACCTCATGTTCATTGAGCAAAGAATGAATTGGGTAACGATAGAAAATAATATTCTTTACATAGCGCACGGCCACAGCACCTACGCTGCAAGTTCCAAGAACATGAACGCTTATATTACAGCGATCGATCTCAGCAATTATAAGATCCTCTGGCGTACAAAGCCCCTGGTAAATAATTCCATGAACTTCGAGCTCTACGGGGATCTTATCATTTGCGGTTATGGGTTTACCGCTGAGCCCGACTTTTTGTATACAGTAGATAAATACACCGGCGCGGTTGTGCAAACGCTCCCTTTGAAGAGCGGCCCGTCGTATATTATTCGTAAAGGCGAGAAAGTTTTTGTGCGCACCTACAATATGGATTACGTTTTTAAGATCAAGTAGCCGGCACCTCACAACATCCCCCGTTCCTGCTTCGCGGAACGCGCCCCTTCAAAGGGGGAATGATTCCCGACTTTTTATGCGCAATCATTAAACGATGCAATTGTACTTTTTAATGGAGTCCGAAGTGCGACACGCATAAATTAGAGGTCGGGGATCATCGGCTCAATCCCAAATTATTCCCCCTTGCAGGGGGAAAATTTCCGAAGGAAATTGGGGGATGTTGTGAGGTGCCCGTTACGGCTTCTTCATCTTACTCAAAAAAGTAAACTTCAACAGCTCCGCGCGCTGCCTGGCCAGGTTGACTTTAGGCCCCGAGAAAAAATCATCAAGCACTCCGGTAAAATGTTTGATCCATTGATCGAAATGCGCTTCGCCTATTGGCAGGTTCGCGTGTTTATCAAAAACATTGCCCTGGTAGCCGGCCTTGTCGAGCAAGATAAAATTCCAGAACGCGAACATGCGCGGGAAATGCTCATCGAAATTGATGTGCGCAAAATGCGGGGCGAGTAATTCATCTTTTAATACGCGGCCGTAAAAGGTACGCACCAAAAATTCTACATCACGTTCGGTGGTTATATCGGGAAGCTGTTTATCCATACCGCGCTCTTAATAATTCGACGAATAGGGGCACAAAGGTGGGCAAAAATCCTTTATATTGTGCGCAATTAAAACGATCACGGTTTGCGTAAATTCTTCATAATCATTCCTGTTCTGGCCGCCGCCGCCTATGGGTTGGTGCATATCGCGGCTTCAACGCGCGTGGAAGGGAGTATGCCGGCCATGCCCGTGATGCAGCCCCTTAAAAAGGAGATCCATCTTTCGGCCATGCGCCCCGAGCTGCGCGAGAAATACCGCGTGCTCGATTCGCTTTTTTCAAAACAAAATGAATTGGGTTGTTTTAACGGCTGCGTAGCAGTTTCTTTCCACGATACCTTGATCTATCAAAAGTCTTTCGGCTGCGAGAATATCTCTACCAAGCAGCAGTTGTGTAATGAGTCGGTGTTTCAATTAGCTTCGGTAAGCAAAATGTTTACCGGAGTTGCCGTTATGCGACTGGTGGAACAAGGCCTGTTGAACGTAAAAGATCCGGTAGATAAATATTTTCCGGCATTTCCATATTGCGGCATTACCATAGAGCATTTGCTCACACACAAAAGCGGGCTGCCCAATTATCTTTATTTCTATTATCAATACAGATCAGATTCCATTCCGCTCACCAACCAGCGCGTGCTTGAATTGCTGCAGGAAAAAAAGCCACTCGCTTATTTCAAGCCCGGGCGCCGATTCAAGTACAGCAACACAAATTATGTTTTGTTGGCACTACTCGTTGAACAATTATCCGGAAAACCATTTCCTGTTTTCATGAAAGAAGAAGTGTTTGATAAGGCCCAGATGAAACACACTTCTTTTTATCATCCGCTCGACACCATGCCGCATCAATGCTACGCTTTTACACAACGAAAAAAACAAGTGGGCGTAGACGCGTTCGATAACGTGTACGGCGACAAAGGCATTTTTTCTACCACCGGCGACATGCTTCGTTTTTCGAAAGCATTGTTTGAAGGAAAAATTATCAGCAACGTCGATCTCGCCACTAAGCCAAAGGTCAGTACCAAGTACGGGCAGTTTTACGGTTACGGTTTTCGCATCAATCCCAACATGGGAGACACCATCATTTTCCACAACGGCTGGTGGCACGGTTTCCGCACCGCGTTCCATTATCGCAAAAGCGACAAGGCCACCCTTGTGGTGTTGAGCAATCGCCTGGATAAAACAGCTTACCAGACCTGGAAATTATTTGATGTGCTTGATAAAAAACAAAGCCGCAATGATGAGCTGATGGCCAAAGCCTATGGTGAATAACCCGCTTTTTGTAAAAATTTATCCCTCAAATAAATAGCCTCAGGCGGCAAAAGTCTCAAAACAGCTAAATGAGGTGTGGCGCAACAAAATTTTATGTAATTTAATCCCCTGTGATAAAGTTCGTTTTAAAGAAAATAGCATATGGTTTCCTGGTATTGCTGGGCGTAATTACCTGTATTTTCTTTCTGTTTAATGTTTTGCCGGGCGATCCCGCCACCGTGTTATTGGGTCAACGCGCCAATAAAGAAGCTGTTGAGGCCATCAACCGGGATCTTGGTCGCGACAAACCTTTGGTTACGCAGTATTTCATGTACCTGAACGATCTTTCTTTTATTTCCTTCCACAACACCGAAGACAAAAAGAGCGCATTTTATCTCGACAAAGAAAAATACTCTTCCTATACGGAGGTTTTGAATTTAGGAGAGCACACCACGATCATTGCCAAAGCCCCTTACTTTCGAAGATCGTACATCACCAAACGAAAGGTCTCGGAGATCATTATTGAAACCCTTCCCGAAACAGCGGTGCTGGCGGTCAGCTCAATTGTAGTTGCCACACTGCTTGGCGTTTTTCTTGGCGTGGTTGCGGCCATTAAAAAAGACACCTTCTTCGACCGGCTTGCGCTCGTACTTTCTGCTTTAGGAATGTCGGCGCCATCCTTCTTTTTCGGGGTGATCATTGCCTGGCTTTTTGGGTATTTACTGGAGGATTATACCGGGCTTAGTCCGGTAGGCAGCCTATACGAAATTGACGTGTGGGCGGGAGAAGAGCTGAAATTAAGAAACCTGATACTTCCAACGCTCACCCTGGGCATGAGGCCACTTGCCATCATCGTGCAATTAACCAGAAGTTCACTTTTAGATGTTTTGTCGCAGGACTACATCCGCACCGCGCGCGCCAAGGGTTTAACTTTTTATGCCGTCATCGTTAAGCATGCTTTGAAAAACGCAATGAACCCTGTTGTAACGGCGGTTTCGGGCTGGTTTGCCGGTTTGATGGCGGGCGCCGTTTTCGTAGAAATTATTTTTAGCTGGAAGGGCATTGGCTACGAGGTGTTCGAAGCGCTTACCAAAAATGATCTTCCGGTTGTAATGGGCGCTACTTTAATTTTTGCAACTTTTTTTGTGGTGATAAACATCTTCGTAGATGTGATCTACGGATTGCTCGATCCGCGGATACGTGTAAAATAACCGCCTTTCTATCTGCGGGCCCAATAGCGGTAAATCTATCTTTTGTTGCGGCCACCATCTCTCCCATTCCATCATTAATTCGTATATTTGAAAGGTATGCCCCGTAAAAAAATACTTGCCGGAAACTGGAAGATGAACAAAACCCTGCCCGAGGCCGAGGCCCTGGTAGGCGCGATCATTTCCGGATGCGATGAGCATAATTGCGTTACGAAGATCTTTTTTCCGCCTTTTTTATTCATTGAAAAAGCGGCCGCTTTGGTAAAAGGAAAAAGCAACTTTTACGTGGGCGCCCAGAATTGTCACCACCTGCCCAACGGCGCCTATACCGGCGAGGTAAGCGCGGCGGCCATCGCTTCCTGCGGGGCCAGGTATGTTTTGGTGGGCCACTCCGAGCGCCGCATTTATTTTGAAGAGTCTTCCGAAGAACTTCGCCAAAAAATTGAACTGGCGCTTAAAAATCATTTGACGCCCGTTTATTGCGTGGGCGAGAAACTGAACGAACGCAAAAGCGATAGCTATTTCCACGCCGTAAAAAAGCAGGTAGAGGAAGTGGTCTTTCATGTGAGCCCCGATCAAATAAAGAACGTGATCCTGGCCTACGAACCTGTATGGGCAATTGGTACCGGCGAAACCGCCACCCCCGAACAGGCGCAGGAAATGCACGCCTTCATTCGTTTGGCGGTGGCCGAGAAATTTGGTGAAGCCGCTGCAGCAAATACATCCATTCTTTATGGGGGCAGTTGCAATCCCGCGAACGCCAAAGAACTTTTTTCTTGCCCGGATGTGGACGGCGGACTGATCGGTGGGGCATCCTTAAAGGCTGAAGAATTCCTGTCTATCATAAACTCATTTTAAAGAAGGAGGTCGCGATGGAATATTTTTGTTTTACATTCAAGGTAAATCCTCCGGAGCCGGGCAGTGAGATCCTCGCCGCGGCGCTTTCGGAAGGAAATTTTGAGAGTTTTGAGTTTAACCGCTCGGGCTTCAATGCCTATGTGAAAAAAGAAGAGTTCAACGACGAGGTGATCGAAAATCTGAAAGAACAATTCCCCGATATCGCTTTTTCCTTCTCGCAGGAAGAGATCAAAAAACAGAACTGGAACAAGGAATGGGAAAAGAATTTTGCTCCCGTTGTGGTAGAAGATCTTTGCTGCATTCGTGCCTCGTTTCACCAGGCCCCCGCACCACCGCTTTTGGATGTGATCATTGAGCCCAAGATGTCATTCGGCACAGGCCATCACCAAACAACCTGGCTGATGAGTCGTGAGCTCTTTAAAATTGGCGTTAAAAATAAATCTGTGCTCGACATTGGTTGTGGCACCGGCGTATTGGCCATAATCAGCAAAAAACTTGATTCTCAATATGTTATAGGGATTGATATTGATGAGTGGAGCATTGAGAACTCGCGCGAGAACCGCAAGGCCAATGGCATGAGCAAAGAGGATATTGATTTTTACCAGGGCACCATCAACAGCATTGAGAAAGATACTTTCGATATTATGCTGGCCAATATCAATAAGAACATTTTAACCAAGGAGATCAACAAATACTACGCGCACCTTAACAGCGGGGGCAAATTATTAATT
Organism: uncultured Flavobacteriaceae bacterium; assembly: GCA_964387075.1. Taxonomy (GTDB): domain Bacteria; phylum Bacteroidota; class Bacteroidia; order B-17B0; family Aurantibacillaceae; genus PALSA-968. The sequence goes on along the minus strand of CAYLVB010000003.1, from coordinate 274,836 downwards.
AGCGGATTCTTTGAAAGTGATTGTAAAGAGTTAATTTCGGCTGCGGAAAAAACCGGGCTTAAGCACACCGGCAAACAAACGCGTAATGAATGGGCCGTATTAATTTTCGAAAAATAGCTTGCTCCTCCTCCCTCCTGCTCTCCTTGCATAGCGGAATTTCACAGCCCTTCATAGACCTCATCAATACAAGCTACCAATCGCTTTCTACAACGTACCAGAACGACAGCGTTCTTAAAAAAAACAAGAGCGAGCAGGTCTATTTGAATCTTACGGTCCCCATTAAGGTCGATTCGCAGAACACCATCATCGCCCGTTTTTATGGCGAACAGCTCAGGTCGCAAATAACAGAATACGACCCCTCCTGGTACTCGAATACAAGCGAAGGCATTTTGAAATCGGCCCTCCTCCCTATCGGCCTACAGCACGAAACAAAAAGCAAGCGGTGGAAATTCCTTGTCCTGGCCATGCCTAAATTAAGCGGACAATTCGATCCCGTTTCCGGCACCGAATTTCAAATGGGCGGCTACGGAATGGCCACTTATGTTAAGAACAGTCGCTTCAAAGTAAAGTTCGGGATGTTCTATAACCGGGAGTTCTTTGGGAACTTTATCATTCCTGTATTTGGCATTGATTGGGTGATCACTCCCCGCTTCCAGATCTACGGAACGCTGCCTAATAACTTTCGCGTGGAATATGCGGTAATTGATAAAGGTTTGTACGTGGGCCTGGGCTTTAAATCCTATACACGTTCCTACCACCTGTACACAGACAGCCCATTTTACACCGGCGATTATTACGTGCGCAATAACGAGATGCAGGTAAAGGCCTTCGCGGATATTTACATCAAAAAGAAGTTTGTGCTTTTCGGCGAGTTTGGCCGCACGATAGGGTATAGCCCCACGCTTTACCTTTGGAACACCAAAGACAAGGCTCCATCACCGGGAGTATATTCCTTGATCCGTGACGCCTTCTTCTTCAACGTTGGCCTGGCCTATCGCATTCGCTTCGACTTCCAATAGTTTCTTTTGTTCCACGTGGAACGCCACACCTCAAGGTGTCATGCAAAGTCCCTGAAAGGGTGTTGCTCACGAAGCATCTTGTATTGATTCAAAGGTGTGCCCCAAACAAAAAGCCCCGCCGGGTAGGGCAGGGCTTCTCATGTTCCACGTGGAACAGCGCGCTATAGTTTCTGGAATATATAGATCTGGCTAGAGAACTCTTTGCCGGTCTTGTTGGCTTTAAGGTTAGACCTCAGCCCGGTCCAGAAAGCCTTTAAAAGCCCCTTACGGCCCGTTGCGTATTGCTCGCTAAGCAAAGAGACATAATACGAATCAAAGATCATTGGAAGAACTTTAACGAGGCGGAAGCCCTGATCTTTCATGAGTGCCTCCATGTCCTTTGGGGCGAAGTGCCAAAGGTGCCTGGGCACATCGTAGGCCGCCCAGTTGGACTTATAAACACTTGCATCGAAAGAATCGGGATTGGGGATGGCCACAATTAGTTTAGCATTTTCCTTTAGAGCATTATGTAATTCTTGTATGGTTTCCTTTATGTCAGGAACATGCTCAAACACATGCCAGGCGGTTATCACATCAAAATCATGCAAAGCGGATTTAGTCTTTGCCTCATTCAAATTGGGGTAGGAGGAAATGCTGAACTTTTCTGCCATTACCTTGTTTGCCCTTTCATCAGGTTCTATGCCTGTGGCGTCCCAGCCGTTCTTTTTGCAGGTATCCAGGAAGGCGCCTGTGCCGGCACCATAGTCAAGGATACGGCCCTTCTTGAGGCCTGTATAGTGCATTACAAGCTGTAACTTCTTAATTAGGGTGTAGGACCTCACCCAGTGGTATAAAGTGTTTACAAGGCCTTTTTTGGTGTCGCTGTGCGATACGTAACTTTCGGCCTTGTAGTATTCCCCAAGATCTGCGTCGTTTGGGCGGGGAGAGGTAAAGCGAAAGCCGCAGCTTTTGCATTGCTTGATCTGGAATTCTTTCTGCGAAACGGTGTGGTCCTTGCAAACCAGGAAGGGCACAATATCGGCAGAGCCGCAGATCAAACAGGTGGTGATTTCTTTCATAAAGTTCTAATTAATCCCGCGGGCAAAAGCCAAACGGGGCGCCAAAAATAAGGAAATGTTTCACGTGGAACTATCGTCCCATATAAACCATCAGGATGGAAATGTCGGATGGATTTATGCCGGAAATGCGCGAGGCCTGGCCCAGGGTTCCAGGCTTGATCTTCTTTAGCTTTTCGCGCGCTTCAGCTGAAATACTTGAGACCTCATCGTAGTTGAAGTTATCCCAGATCTTGAGTTCTTCCAGGCGCTTTAGTTTGAGGGCGTTTTCCTTTTCTCGTTCAATGTAGCCTTCATACTTCATCAGGATCTCGGCCTGCTCGATGGTTTCGGCGTCGAAGTCAGCCAAAGCGTTCTCAAGACCTTTTGAGTAGCGCGCCATTTCCGGAATAGAAATATTTGGTCGCGAAAGGATGTTGTGGTACCGTACTTTTTGGTTGATAGGAGAGGAGCCTATGATTTCCAGGAAAGGATTCATATCTCCCGGATCGGCACTATTGTTCTTGAAATAGCTGATGATGCTATCGGCATTCTTTACTTTTTCTTCCACCCGTTTCATTCGCTCTTCAGTTGCAAGGCCAAGCTTATGCGAAAGTGGCGTAAGCCGGATATCGGCATTATCCTGGCGCAAAAGCAATCTGTATTCCGATCGACTCGTGAACATGCGATAGGGTTCATCGGTTCCTTTGTTCACCAGATCATCTATCAGAACACCGATATAGCCATCATAACGATTCAGGATGAGCGATGCCTTTTCGTTAATTTTCAAATGGGCATTGATACCCGCCATAAGCCCTTGACAACCAGCCTCTTCGTATCCGGTGGTGCCGTTGATTTGTCCCGCAAAATAAAGATTATCAATAAGTTGCGTTTCCAAAGACAGTTTCAGTTGTGTAGGGGGGAAGTAGTCGTACTCAATGGCATATCCCGGGCGAAACATTTTCACGTTCTCAAGGCCTGGAATTGATCTCAAAGCTTTTAGTTGCACATCTTCAGGCAGAGAAGTAGAAAATCCGTTCAAATAAATTTCCACCGTATCCCAACCCTCGGGCTCAATGAACAACTGATGTCTTTCTCTTTCCGAAAACCGATTGATCTTATCTTCAATTGACGGGCAATACCTGGGGCCCAATCCCTGGATCCTTCCCGCAAACATCGGCGACTTTTCGAAGCCCGTTTTTAGAATATCATGGACGTTCTGGTTGGTATAAGTAATGTGACAAGGAACCTGTTTCTTTTTGTTTGGGCCTATGAACGGCGAGGTATTATCCAGGTAAGAAAACTTATCAATGAGCTCGTCGCCTTCCTGCACTTCAGTCTTCGAATAATCAATGCTGCGGCCATCGAGTCGGGGAGGGGTGCCGGTTTTCATGCGCCCGCTTTCAAAGCCCAGCTTTGCCAATTGCTCTGTAATTCCTGTAGCAGCTTTTTCCCCGGTGCGTCCTCCCGAAAAATTCTTTTCTCCGATATGAATCAGGCCGTTTAAAAATGTTCCGTTCGTAAGAACAACAGCTTTTGCTTTAAACTCAATGCCCATGCCGGTAACAACTCCTTCCACGCGCTTTCCGTCTTTGCTGATCAAAAGCGAGCTTACCATGTCCTGCCAGAAATCAACATTGGGCGTTTGTTCGAGCATTTTTCTCCATTCGCCCGCAAACAACATGCGGTCGTTTTGCGTACGCGGGCTCCACATGGCGGGGCCCTTACTGCGGTTAAGCATGCGAAACTGGATAGCCGAGCGGTCGGAAACAATACCGGAATATCCGCCCAGCGCATCGATCTCGCGAACGATCTGTCCTTTGGCAATGCCGCCCATGGCCGGGTTGCAGCTCATCTGGGCAATGGTTTGCATGTTCATGGTAAGCAGTAGGACCTTTGAGCCCATGTTGGCGGCCGCCGCGGCTGCTTCGCAGCCGGCATGGCCGGCACCCACTACTATTACGTCATAATTGCTTTGCATGAAAATGCCCCCGAAAAGGGGCACAAAGATACGGCAAAAAAAATGAGCTTACACGTGAAACGTATAACCTCAAAATATCTAAAAAGGGTTGAATTACCCGCGGTGGTGCTTCTTGCTACCGGCTTTTCCGTAAGCGGGGCAGCTGTGCTTGGGGTGACAAGCGGAGGCGCCAAGGCCAACAACGAAAACTGCTAACAGAAATAGTGCTTTAATGCTTTTCATGGTCAAGGATTATATGTTTTTTATCGGCCTTTGGACAAAGGTAATTTTATCGGGCAATAAACGTACCAAAGCCCTAAAAAACTTTTTCACATCAAAAAAGTTAACAAGCTGTTGGTAGTACGTGATTTCACGTAGGGGCCCACGCTAACTTTGGTGAAATCAAAAAATACACATTATGACTTTCAACTGGTACATTCCATTCGTTGCGGCGCTGATCCCGATGGTGATCGGTTTTATCTGGTATAATCCTAAGGTTTTTGGAACCGCCTGGATGAAGGCGTCGGGCATGACAGAAGAAAAAGCAAAGGGCGCCAATATGCCGCTGATCTTTGGCTTGACATATTTGTTGAGCCTTTTGATGTGTTTTATATTAATGAGCAACACAATTCATCAGTTGCACCTTTTCTCTCTTTTCGCTGATAGTCCGGGCATGGGCGAGAAGGGCTCAGAGACGCAAATGATCTTTGATGGTTTAATGGAAAAATACGGTACCAATTTCCGCACTTTTAAGCACGGGGCCTTTCACGGAGTATTGGTTGGTTTGTTTGCCGCGCTTCCCATTATTGGCATCAATGCCCTCTTTGAGAGAAAAGGTTTCAAATATATTGCCATTAACGCCGGCTATTTTATCGTAACCCTGGCATTAATGGGCGGCGTGATCTGCTGCTGCTTGTAAAAAACAAAGAAAAACCGTTTTAGAAAATGGCGGTGTTTCTTTTTTTGTAAGATCTTTTCTGTTTCGGTTTATATTTGGCCTTATGAAGTTTCTGCTTTATAAGGCCATTTTTCTTTTAGCGTTTTGTCGCTGCGCTTTTTCACAGGAGATAGGCCTGGACGTAGGCCAGCCCATCAATCCTTCATCGGGCGATATTAATTGGGGAACGGATACGGCGGTTGTTACAGAAAGTTGCACACACTGGGTGCGCGTAAATTTTATCCTCGGGCCCTGGGCATCGCCCGGAGATCAAACCCTGCACGGCGGAAGAACCTGGAAACAGGCATACGACGAGATCATTAATGCTTACATGGCCAAAGGAATACAGGTGTATGGGCTTATAGGGGCCGAGGCTTACACGTATCCAGCCGACACCATGGAGCAATACCCAGGCAACGCCACTAACGCCGACGCGTGGATACAAAACTACACCGCCAATTTTGTGCAAATCGTAGATATGTTCAAAGACCGCATACGCGTTTACGAATCCTTTAACGAGCCCAATAACTGGACCAACAGCTCAACGGCCATTGTTCACGCGGCCTGGTTTGCCAAAATGCTGCAGGAAGTTTACCTGAATGTGAAATACTATAATGGCCACAACAGCGATCCCGCCTGGCAGGTAACATTGGTGAGTGGCGCGCTTTTTACATTTGACCTGAACACCGGCGGTCAATACATAAACGACACCTATTGGTATGGAAAGAATACCTGGGCCTGGGATTGGACGCACCAGAACGCGGGCGCTTACCCGCTTGATGGATTTGGCCAACATATTTATGTGGAACAGGCGAGTTCGAATGTTGCCGCGGTTACCACGGCCATGCAAAACAACCTGGATGATTTTTGGAATAATGTTTATACTTATGAAGACGATGTTAATAAACGTATCTGGATCTCTGAGTTTGGCTGGGAGAGCAATACGTATGGTGAAGCTTTCCAGGCACAGAATTTAACTACTGGATTTAATGTACTGCTAAACGATTGGCGCGTTCGGCTTTCGCTATGGTTCACACAGTCTGATTTTCCGGGGGTTGGTTGGGGATTATATTACATGGGAAATTATCTTCCCGCGGATCAAAAACAAGCGTTCGCTGCTTTCAAAAGTCTGAACTCTTGTAATTATACAACAGGGTTTACAGAAAACAACTTACAGAACATTCAGCTTGTAAAAAACAATAGCAATTATCTGTTGCGTAGTGGAAAAACCGGCAGATCTCAACTTACTGTTCACAACCTTGCCGGCCAGCCTGTTGATTTCTCACAAAAGCCCGTTTCTAAAGATGCCATCCAAATCGACCTTGAGAGCCTGCCAAGGGGCCTCTATCTGCTATACGTAAAAAGCGACGAAGAAACGCGCTGCTTTAAATTAATACAGGAATAACAAAAGCGAAAAATTAAGCGCACGGTAAAGGCCGTCTACGGGTAATCCAAAGCAATATGCGCTATGAAAAATTGAAAAAAACCAGGAATAGCGTTGGGAAAAAGTACAGGCTGTTTGAAAAAAGTGGTTGAGTCTTAAACCATGTTTAAGCGCTGCAGCAACTCGTCTTTGTAAGAACCCCCGATAGGAATTGGTTTTTTGTCTTTTTCCAGGATCAGGTTGTGATTCTCAATAGCAACGATCTTATCTACACGGGCAATGAAAGAGCGATGCACGCGGAGGAACTCGTTCGGCGCGAGTTTCTTCTCAATGTCCTTCATGGTTGAGTGCACAGTATAACGGGTTAGCTCGGTATTGATGACCACATAATCTTTCAAAGCTTCAATGAAGAAAACATCCTTCATGTTGATCTTCACAAGGCGACTGTTGGTCTTTACGAACAACACATCTTTGCTGCCTTCTTTGTTTTCCACCAATGAGTAAAGGAAGTCACGTTCTTTCTTCAGTTCGCTGTGCTTCTTGTGGCGGTGGATAGCCATTTCGATGGAAATATGTAAATCCTTTTCTTTAAAAGGCTTCAGAATGTACCCGTAAGGCTCGGTGATCTTCGCCTTAGAAAGCGTGCTCTCATCGGCATACGCGGTCAGGAAAATAACCGGTATATTCATTTGTTTGATCTGGTCGGCCGCGTCAATTCCGGTTTGCGGACCCTTCAGCATGATGTCCATCAAAACCACGTCGGGGTGATGTTCCCTTGCAAGTTCAACCGCTTCGGGCGCATTATTACAGGCGCCCACCACGTTATAGCCAATTTTCTTCAGGCTATTCTGAATGTCTTTGGAGACGATGCTCTCGTCCTCAACTACCAAAATATTAATTCCTCCTGCCATCTGGGTTAAAATATAATTTCAAATGTAGTACCTTTATTTCTATTCATCGTTATAGTTCCGTTAATTTGTTCGGTAAGGGTAGTAACCAGTTGTAAGCCCAGTGTTTCGGTGTTCCTGAAATTGATCTCTTCAGGCATTCCCCGGCCGTTGTCTCCCACCGCCATCTTTATCTTTTCCTTTTCCTTTTTAAGTGTAATAAAAACCGTTCCGTCTCTTCCGTCGTTGAACGCGTACTTCAACGCGTTAGAGACCAGTTCGTTCATAATCAGGCCACAGGGTATCGACAGATCTAAGTTAAGAAAGATCGTATCAACCGCAAAATATGTCTTTATCTTTTGCTGATTAGCTTCGAACGAATAGAAGAGGTTCTTAACCAATGTAATGATATATTCACTGAAATTTATCTGGGAAAAGTCCTTGTTCTGGTAGAGTGATTCGTGTATGAAGGCCATGGTCTTGATTCGATTCTGGCATTCTTTCAAAAGATTGATGGTGCCGCGGTCCTTCAGGTAAGCCGTTTGCAGGTTGAGGATGCTGGAGATCACCTGCAGGTTGTTCTTCACCCGGTGATGCACCTCCTTCAGCAGCACTTCTTTTTCCTTCAGCGATTTCAGGGTGTTTTCTTCCGAGCGCTTTTGCTCAGTAATATCCCTCGAGAAAACAGCAATTCCGGTTATTTTCCTGTCCGTTTTAATAGGGTTGTAGTGCGCTTCATACAGTTTTTCTTCGCCTCCCACGATAAATGTTTCTATGGCCGTAACACTTTCCCCGGATAATACTTTTTTATAAATGGCCTTAAGCTCGCTTCGGTGATCGGGCGGCAAGAGATCCAGTATAGACACCCCGGGGTAAATTTCGGTTTTCTCGCGCTCCTTTACAATTCGTTTCAAAACATCATTAAACTCTACCATCCTGAAATTCTGGTCGAGCGAAAAAATAATGTCGTCCGTGGTGTTAATGATCGCCTCCAATTGCGACTGTTTGCTCAATATTTCTTCCTGCGCTTTCTTCTGGCCGGTAATATCATAGCCCACAGCCGAAACTTCCACCACTTCGTTCTTCTCGTTGTAAATGGGGTGCAGAAAAATATGCCTATATACCCGCTTGCCGTCAAGGGCTGTTCGCTCTGTGTCAAACTCCACGCTGTTTCCCCTCAGTACTTCTTCATATTTCCCGCTCCAAAACTCATCATATTCCTGCGAACGCATTTTTTTTGGAAGACGGTTAATGTCGGTGTTCAGCTCGGGGTATGTTCCATACAATTCGTAAATGGCGTTTGCGTAATTCTTATTGAAAGAGGTGAGCTGCAATTCGGGGTTCACCGTCCACATGATCTGCGAGCCGCTTTTAAAGATCGCCCGTAAGCGGGCCGATTGCTCTATGATCTGTTTCTCGTAATCCCGTCTTTCTGTGGTATCCTGGGCAACCGCGGCGATCTCGTTTATTTTTCCGTCGATCACGATGGGGTGAAAATGCATCTCGCGGTAATACATCTTACCATCAATAGCGTATAGCGGGATCTCTATCTTTCTGTCCTTTCCACTGAACGCGTCCTTGTGCGCTTCCTGTAATAGTTTCAGGTCTTCCGGCGCAAAGTGAGAAAAAAATGCGGTTACCTTAATGCCCGGCTTCAATTTCACGCCGCACAATCTTTTAACGGCGTCATAATACTGCTTGTTGTATGAAGTAATCTCCCGCTCCCTGTTAATGGTCCAGATCAGGTGCGAAGTGCTTTCGAATATAGCTTTGAGCTTTTGTTCCGATTCTACCCTGAGGGTGATCTCTTTTTGCAGCTCTTTATTGGTTCTTTCCGTCAGGCTGGCCTTGATCTTTTCCTCTTCCAGCTTCTTCTCGCCGGTAATGTCCTGTATCACGATCTGTACCGCCCTTGCGATGTTATAAAGGATGGGGCTCGACTTTGTGCGCACTGTTTTTTTGGTGCCCTTGCGTGTAGTAATAGTATATTCAACAAAAGGGGTGTCCTCGCCCGCCATCGCCCGCCGTATACGTTCTATGCCAAACTTCCTGTCCTCTTCCGATAAAAAATCGATCAGCGAAAATTTTTCCAGCTCATCCTTAGGGGTGATCTCGGCGATCTGGTACGCCATTTTGTTGCCGAACTGTATCTTCCCATTCACATGGATGAAAATTCCAACAGGCATAGAGTCTATCAGGTTTCGGTAGTTCAGCCAGCGCTGGTTCAATTCCTGCTCTGCGTTCTTCCTTTCAGAAATATCATTAATGAATCCTTCTATATATAAAAGCTTCTTCTTGTCGTTATAAACGCCGGATCCCTTTTCCCAGATACACTTGGTGTGGCCGCTCTTATCAATAATGCGGTACTCGATCTCAAAAGAGCGCCGGTTCTTAAGCGCTTCCCGTATCTCCTTTCTGCCTAAAGCCCTGTCCTCTGGGTGAATAATTGACGCGAAGCTCTTCTTTTTATTATCAATAAGTTCTTCGGGCTTATACCCCGTCAACGCAAGCGCCCCCGAAGAAACAAATTTCATGGTCCACCTATCGTCGTTCAGGCAGCGGTAGGCCATGCCGGGTAGGTTCGAAAGGATGTTTGACAGTTGGGTCCGACTGTTGGCCAACTCATCTTCCTTTGCCTTTTCCTCTGTTATATCCCTGCAAACGCAATGCAGCGAAACAATTTCTCTACCACTGTAGATAGGCGAGTATCGGTTCTCCAGCCACACCACACCCCCATCCTTTCTTACATAGCGGGCGGCGAGTTTATCAAATGTTTTTTTGATCGCCCTTCCTTTAAGCACGTTCTGTTGCGAGCCCATCAGCAGGTCGTGGTCGTCCGGATGAATGATCTTGTAGCCGATCAGCGGGTCTCTATAGAACTGCTCGGGCGCATATCCTAAAATTCTTTTTACCGAGGGGCTCACATAGCTGTAACCGGGAGATGGCTTGAACTGGTAATGAAAAATTATATCGGAAGAGTTCTCTGCAAGCAGCCTGAACTTCTTTTCGCTATGTATGATCTGTTCTTCGTACCTCTTCTCATTCTCGATGTTGCGCGAAACACCAAAATACCCTATCAACTTGTTCTTTTTATCGAGTTGCGGGTAGATCGTCTCCTCTATCCAAACAAATCTCTTCTTCCTGGGGTTGTAAAAACGATAACGAAATGTTCCTTTTACTTTCTTTTTGAGAATACGCGCGGTTTGCGAAACGATCTCTGGTATATCGTCCTTAAAACAATGGTCCAGAATCTTCCGGCCAAGACTTAAATACTTCTTTTTACTGATCCCCAAAATGTCAATGATCTTATCCGATAAAAAAACGATCTCCTTGCTTTTTTTTCCGTTGATAGTAACGTAATAAATGACCTCGTCTATATTCTTTAAGATAAGATCGGTGTGCGTGGCCGGCCCGCCGAAAGGAGAGTTATTTTTTGTTTTCCGTTCCTTCATCGGGTTTTTTCTCAAGCTTTTTTTGGTTCTGCTTAGCATCCTCAAATACCTTCAGCGCATCCTCATAGGTGGGCACAACGCGGATATTATCCCATTTTCTTTCAATGCCGCTCTCGTAATTCACGGTAAGTATTAAAAATCCATCCTCATCAAAATAATGCCAGTCGCCGTCTTTCTGCGCGCCCACGTATTTTCCGCTGGCCTGTACTTTTCCATTATCGTAATAATACGTATGCTTCCCATCCGGATCTCCGTTCAAAAACCTCCCCTCAAACCGTAGTTTGTTTTCTTTTACATAGTAGGCTTTCCACACGCTGTCGGGAACCCCGTTTCGATAAACACCATACTCTTTATAATTTGCTATCTCATAATACCAACTCCCTTCCTTTTGGTCGTCCATGTACTCTCCTTTGGTGATCAGCTTTCCATCCTCCGTATATTCCTCTAAAACCCCCTCGCGTTTATCGTTCTTGTAATTTTCCTTTCGTAATATTTTCCCGTCATCATAAAAAAGGGTCCACTCCCCCTGGGCGCGGCCCTTCTTGTCATACCTACCCTTTTGTTCGGTCTTACCGTTCGGGTAAAAGAACTCCCAGTTTCCAATGCGCTTATCGTCTACGTAAGGACCCTTAGAGCGAAACTCTCCTGTAATATTATACTCGATCCATTCTTTTTGCCTGCGGCGTAAGGAATCCACCGGACCCCTTTCCAGTAAATATCCTTCCTGGTAAACAAAGGCGGAATCGGCCACAGAAAGATTGAAGCACTTATACTGCATCGTATATTTCTCTGTGCTGTCATCATATACGCGAACCGAATCACAGCGTTTTGATAAATGGAATTTATAGTGTGTTCCGATCGGCATCCCATTTAAATACAAGCCTTCATAACGTACGTTGCCATCCTCAAAATATGCTTTAAAAATATCCGGCTTTGCCAGTTCGGGCGCGTTCTTCACTTCTTTTCCATAAGTGAATTTCTTCATGTCGGTAAGATTACCTGTCTTGTCAAATTCCTTTACATAGCCATCAATGGCATTATCCTTATACCGGGTTTCCTTTTTTACAGTCCCGTCGGGGTAGAACTCCTTCCATAATCCCTGCTTGTTCCCTTCCGCATCAACCTGGTTGATCTTTTCCTGTTTTTCAATATAACCCATCTTGTATTTGATGATGGCGGTTATAACTGAGTCTTCAGAAAAAACATAAGACAATCCATCGGCCCTTCCGTTCTTGTAGGGAATGGTTTGCTTTAAACGCCCGGAAGGGTACAGGTTATAAGAGGTTCCCTGCTTTATATCTGCCACATAATTCTCCTTTGAAATGATCTTTTCGGAAGTATCGTACGTAATTGTAAAGCCATTCTTTTTTCCTTCTGAATAACTGATAGTTTTTGTGATCCTTCCTTTATCACTATAAAATTTCCAAACGCTGTCCAACTGAAAGTTCTTGCGGTTCCCCTCATTCTTCAACACGCCGCTCTCATAATAGTTCTTCCAATAACCTTCCGGCTTTCCATTCTTCATAGCACCTTCAGAAGACCTGTTTCCGTTATCGTAATAAAAAATATTGTACCCATTCTGGTTTACATTTTGCGCGTACAAAAATGCGGTACCGGAGAAAAAGAAACATATTAAAAGAAGTCTTTTCATAGAGATCACAATCCGAATTTTGCGGAGAGGTCCAGCATGCGCAAGATAGGCTTTTTTGCGCTTTCCAGGAGGCTTTTTTCGAGTATTAATTCGGGTTTTTCATATTTTAAAGTGAGATATATTTTCTCGAGTGTGTTCAACTTCATGTGCGGACAATCATTACACGCGCAGGAATTATTTGGTGGTGCCGGAATGAAGGTCTTGTGTGGTGATGATCTTATCATTTGATGTAAGATCCCTGTTTCCGTTGCAACAATAAATTCCTTACAATCGCTCCTTTTTGTGTAATTCAGTAACGCGGTAGTACTTCCAATAAAATCAGCTTTTTCTAAAATTACTGCTTCGCACTCTGGGTGAGCTATTAATTGCGCGTTAGGATGTTGTATCTTTAATTTCGTTATTTTTTCCAGTGAAAATATCTCATGCACCATACAGGCCCCGTCCCATAAAAGCATGTTCCTGCCGGTTATCTTATTGATGTAAGCTCCGAGGTTTCTGTCCGGGGCAAAGATGATCTTCTGGTCTTTATCCAAACTATTTACAATTTGCACTGCATTACTGGAAGTACAAATAATATCCGATAACGCTTTAATCTCAGCACTACAATTGATGTAAGAAATTATAAGATGATCGGGATGTTGTTTTTTAAAAGCAGCAAACTTTTCGGGCGGACAGGAATCAGCTAAAGAACAACCTGCATTAAGATCGGGTATTAAAACTTTTTTATCGGGATTTAATATCTTGGCGGTCTCAGCCATGAAATGTACCCCGGCAAATAAAATGATATCGGCTTTTGTTTTTTGCGCTTCCTGTGCCAGGCCTAAACTATCTCCTATAAAATCAGCTATATCCTGTATATCGGCGTCCTGGTAGTAGTGGGCCAGCAGGATCACATTTTTGCGGCGCTTCAGGGACTTTATTTCTTCAAATATATCAATTGTTGGGTCAATCACCGATTCTACATATCCTCTATCTACACTATACATATTCTTTTTTTAAAAATATTGTTATTAATACTATAGGTGTTAGTTTAGTTTATAATTTATTTGGCCCGGACTTTTAAAAATCAAAATTAAGAAAGGACTAACATTTTATAAAGCGTATAAAATTAGCTATTTACCTGTAAAACAGGAATTAATCTGGGTTATTAAATGTTGTTAATAAGCGTTAAGGCTGATAACTTGTGGGTACAAGGCCGGGTCAGTTGATTGTACAAAATGTTAAGAGATGGCTACAATATTTTCGGTGAAAGCCGTGTTTTAACAAATAAGACCGCCCTAAAAAAAGTAACGAACACTTAAGGAAAAAGAAACGGGAAGTTTTTAACCATCGCAGCACCTTGTTGACAGATCCGCAACTGGTAAGTTTATTTATCAACGCCGGAAATAAACAGGTTTTTATAGGGTTTTAAACAAGGTTTATTAACTTTGCCTTATAAATTTATTACATGCAGGACTTGTTTGATAAGATCAAAAAGAATATGGGCGAGATAGGCCGCTATTCTAAGGAAAGCCACGGTTATTTTACATTTCCCAAGCTTGAGGGAGATATCAGTCCCCGAATGGTTTTTAGGGGGAAGGAGCGCCTGAATTGGAGCCTGAACAACTATTTGGGGTTGGCTAATCATCCCGAGGTGCGCAAGGCGGATGCCGAGGCGGGCGCAAAATACGGATTTGCGATGCCCATGGGCGCCCGCATGATGAGCGGAAACAGCAACCTGCACGAGCAATTAGAGAGAGAGCTGGCCACCTTTGTACATAAAGAAGATTCTATCCTTGTAAACTTTGGCTACCAGGCCATGGTCAGCGCCATTGATGCGCTGGTTGATCGCCACGACGTAATTGTGTACGATGCCGAATCTCACGCCTGTATCCTGGATGGCGTTCGTTTACACATGGGTAAGCGCTTTGTATATACGCATAACGACATGACCAGCTGCGAAAAGCAATTGCAGCGCGCCGAGAAACTGGTTGGCGAAACCGGCGGATCGATACTGGTTATTACCGAAGGTGTTTTCGGCATGAGCGGAAACCAGGGAAAGTTGAAAGAAATTGTTGCATTGAAAAAGAAATACAAGTTCCGTTTATTTGTGGACGACGCGCACGGATTGGGCACCATGGGCAAGACCGGTGCCGGAACGGGCGAGGAGCAGGGTTGCCAGGACGGAATTGATATTTATTTTGGAACCTTTGCCAAGAGTTTTGCCATGATCGGAGGCTTTATTGCTTCCAACGAAGAGGTGGTGACCTTCCTGCGCTACAACATGCGCTCGCAGATCTATGCCAAATCTTTACCACTGCCCTTGGTGGCGGGCGCCCTAAAGAGGATGGAGCTAATACGCAACCACCCGGAACTTAAAACAAAGCTTTGGGAAATTACCACCGCCCTGCAAAGCGGACTTCGCAAGGCCGGCTTTAACATTGGTACCACCACCACACCGGTAACGCCGGTATTTTTGAACGGAACGGTGAACGAAGCAACCAACATTACATTCGACCTTCGGGAAAAGTATAATATTTTCTGTTCCATTGTCGTGTACCCCGTAATTCCAAAAGGACAGATCATTCTGCGCCTGATACCAACCGCGGTTCATACCCTGGAGGACGTAAAATACACCGTTGAGGCTTTCTCGGCCGTTAAAGACAAGTTGGCCAGCGGCGAGTACGCTAAGGGCGGCTTTGCGCAGGTGCAGCAATAGAATCACACAATAATTTGAATCCCCTTCTCTATAAAAGAAGGGGATTTTTACTTTATATTCGTACCGTTAAACCAAAAACCATGAAAAAATTTCTCAAATGGACCAGCATCACCTTACTGATCCTGATCGTCCTGCTCGTAACGCTTCCTTTTTTGTTCAAGGGAAAACTGATCGAACTGGCTAAAAGCGAGGCCAACAAGAACCTGAACGCGAAAGTGGACTTTGGAGACTTCGATCTTTCGATAATTTCTTCTTTTCCCGATTTTCGTTTCACTATAGACAACGTAAGTGTTATCGGCGTGGGGAATTTCGAAGGAGACACCCTGGCCTTTTTAAAGAACCTGCGACTGGATGTAAATCTGAAAAGTGTGATCAGCGGCGACCAGATCAAGGTAAAAGAGATCGTGCTTACCGAACCGAAAATAAACGCTATTGTTTTAGCCGACGGCCGCGCCAACTGGGATATTACGAAACCTTCTTCAGATACAACGAAGGAAGAGGCTTCGGGAGAAAAATCTAAATTTAAACTGAGCCTGAAAAAATTCGAGATCAGCGACGCGCGCATTACTTATAACGACATGCAGGGCGGAATGAAAGCCGGCCTGGGGGACTTTGATTTTAACCTGAGCGGCGATTTTTCGGAAGACAACTTTTTGCTGGAGATCGTTTCGGAGATCCAAAAGCTTAATTTTTCAATGGGCGGGATGGACTACGCAAAGGACATGCGCGTTAAACTGAAAGTTGACGCCGATGCCGACATGCCCAACATGAAATTTACTTTGAAGGAGAACGAGTTTGATTTTAATGAACTGGGCCTTGGGGTAGATGGGTTTATTGCCATGCCCGATTCCAACATCAATATGGACATTAAATTTTTATGCAAGCAAACCGAGTTCAAGAACATTTTGTCTTTGATCCCGGCCGTTTTCACCAAAGACTTCGCTTCGGTGCAAACCAAAGGAAAATTAGCGCTGAATGGCTACGCGAAAGGAACCTATAACTCAACCACAATGCCGGCGTTTGGAACACACCTTGAAATTTCTGACGCCATGTTCAAATATCCTTCGCTGCCAAAATCGGTAAACAACATACAGGTGAAATTAGACGTGGAAAATCCCAACGGAAATCCGGACGCTACGAAGATAGACCTCGAAAAATTCCATGTAGAAATGGCGGGCAACCCGCTTGATATGGCCATGCACGTGAGCACTCCTGTATCAGACCCCAACCTAAACGGGTGGTTAAAGGGTAAGATAGACATGAGCAGCGCAAAAGAATTTGTGCCCATGGAGAAGGCAGATGAAATGAGCGGGCTGGTTACTGCAGACGTGACGATGAAAGGAAAAATGAGCAGCATCACCAATAAGAAGTATGAAGAGTTTGACGCAAAGGGTAGCATCGTCATTGATAAAATGCTGTATAAAACCGCAACACTTCCTTATGATGTAATGATCAATACTATGGCCCTGAACTTCACGCCGCAATTCGTTGAGCTCGCTAACTTCGACTGTAAAATGGGCAAGAGCGACATTAAGGCCAGCGGAAAGATCGAGAACTTCTTGCAATATGTGTTCCAGGACAGCCTCGTTAAAGGAAATTTTGCGCTTACTTCAACGCTGCTGGACCTGAATCAACTGACGGCCAGCACCGGTACAACAGCGACGGCCGCCCCAACAGAAACGGCCGCGGCCACACCCATGAGTGTGGTTGAAGTTCCGGCAAATATTGATTTTGTGATGAACACCAACATTGGAAAGGTGTTATACGATAAAATGGACATTTCCAACATGGTTGGCCAGATCGTTGTGCGTAACGCAAGGCTCGCCATGACCAACCTTAAAATGAATCTTCTGGATGGCTCTATGATCATGAGTGGATATTATGACACAAAAAACAAAATGAAGCCCGAGATCAATTTTAACCTCAATATTTCGGAATTCGATATTCAAAGCTCCTGTAAGGCTTTTGTTAGCCTTGAAAAGCTGGCCCCTATTTGCAATTCATCGCACGGTAAGTTCAGCACAACGCTCAATGATTTTAAAGGAATATTGAAGACCGACATGACGCCCGACCTAAACACACTCAGTGGAAACGGAACGCTAAAAACAAAATCGGTGACCATACAGGACTATCCAGCGTTTGTTAAATTGGATGACGCCCTTAAGCTCAACAAGCTGAAAAAAGTGAGTGTCAGCGATATTAACCTGCAGTACGAGTTCAAAGATGGCCGCGTGCACACCAAGCCGTTCAACACCAAGATCGCCGACATTCCTGTAGAGATCAGCGGGTCTACCGGCTTTGATCAAACACTGGATTATAAGTGGGGCATGGAATTGCCTACCAAATTAATGGGTAGCCAGGGACAGGAAATGGTACAGGGCTGGATGAACAAGGCCGGATCGGTAGCCGGCGGCGCAGCCAAGGTGCCGGATAAAGTAAAGGCCACCGCCTTAATTGGTGGTACGGTCACCGCTCCCGTTGTGAAACTTGGGTTAAAAGACGCCATGAAGGATGTAAAGAACGAAGTGGTGAACCAGGTGAAGGAAGTTATCGAGCAGAAGAAAGAAGAGGTGATCAAGGACGCAAAAGCGGAAGCTTCCAAACAGGCAGAGAAGATCCTTGCCGATGCTCAAAAGATAGCCGACGACATCAAGGCTCAGGGAGCTAAGTCTGCCGAAGATATCCGCAAGCATGGAAATTTTGCCGCCGACTCGGTAAACAATTCAGCAAAAGGACCGCTTGAAAAACTTGCCGCTAAAAAAATAGCTGAGAGCATGAAAAAGAAAGCCGAAGAGAATGCGCAAAAAGTTACAAATGAAGCGAATGCCAAAGCAGATAAGGTAATGGCCGACGCACATGCGCAGGCGGATAAACTGAAATAGTTATTTATCGTTGGCGTTCAGCGCTTGGGCAACCCAATGACCCATACCGAAACAGGCTTGCAGTAAGTAACCTCCTGTGGGGGCGTCCCAATCCAACATTTCGCCTATAACGAAGGTGTTCTTCATTTTTTTTAATTCAAAGCGTTCATCAACTTCATCGAGGGCGATTCCACCCACTGTAGAGATGGCCTCGTCAATTGGAGCGGTTTCTGTGATAGTGAGCGGCAAGCGCTTTATTCTTTCGGCAAGCGTGTTCGTATGAATGAACTCCTCTTTTGTGAGCAAGGATTTGAGTAAGGAGACGTGTAGCCCGCTTAAATTTAATTCATCTTTCAACAATTGTGTTAATGAACCGCCTGTCTTTTTTGTTAAGCGGGTTTTTATTTCTGCGATACTGTAGGTTGGCTTAAGATCAAGAAAAACGGTAGCGGCATTATTCCCGGACAATTCGGCTCTTATCTGTGGACTAAGCGCATACACCGCGCCGCCCTCGATCCCAAATGTTGTAACAACCAATTCCCCGCTTTTTTCGGCGCCGGCACAGGAAAGAGAAATGTTCTTTAACGACTTTCCCTCCCATTGGGAAAGAAAGCCCTTGTCCCAATTAATTTTATAAGCGCAATTAGAAGCGAGGAAGGGAATAATGTGGATGTTTTTTTCTTCAAAGAATGTGGTCCAACTACCATCCGAACCGGTCTTGCCCCAGCTCGCCCCACCTAAAGCAAAAACCGTTAGGTCGGGTTTTATGAAAAGGTCGCCTTTTTTTGTGCCAAAGATCAATTCCTCTTTTTCGTTCCAGCCCCTCCATACATGAAGAGGGCTAATAGAAACATTTTTTCTCTTTAATTCGCCCAGGATAGCGTTAAGAACATCTATGGGTTTAATACCTTTTACCGGGAAAACCCGCTTGCTGCTTCCAACAAAAGTATCAATGTTTAATTTTTTCAGCCAGGCACGAAGACCTTCATTTGAGAACGAACGAATACTTTTGTCAAAAAAACCGGAAGGCGTATAACGGGAAATAAAAGATCCGAGCCCCTCGGAGTGAGTTAAATTAAAACCACCATCTCCGGCAACCAGGAATTTGCGCCCTGGAGCGAAGTTCTTTTCGTAAATGGTAACGTCAAATTTGCTTTCATCCAACACGCAGCCGAGGATTAATGCAGAGGGACCGCCACCTATTATTGCTACCGATCTTTTCATGCAATTTTTTCCACCCGGTAGGGTACGCTGTTTAGCTCAGCCGAATCGCCCTCTTTAAGCCCGGATAATTTCAAACCAATGGGCGAGCCTGGTGAAAGGACCATGACGTGCGTTCTCTCAACATTTATTTTACCCAGGGGGATAGAAAAAAACAAGTATCCGCGGTTTGTGTTCACGAGACTTCCTTTTTTTATTTCGTCGCACGAGATCGACGCAAGCTTTTCCAATTCAGCTTTTTGAGAAATTAATTCTTTCAATTGCGTACTTATCTTTTCCTGTTCCAGCTGCATCATGGCGCGGGCGGTCTCGTGCTTATCACCGGCCGAACTTTTACTGTCGTTCTGCGAGCACTCTTCCAGCTCTGTCAGTATCTTTTGCAGCGAATTTATTTTATCCTCAAGCAAAGACTGGCAATGCGCGTATACTTTTTCCTTGAAGGTCATGCGCTAAAAATATTCCTGTAAATTCCCGAAATAGGCGCCGTTCCAGCCCTCAACGATATCTTCATAGGCCTCATCCGGAATATTGGTGTGCCGCAATTCTATTGAACTTCCTTCAGCGTGCGGGTGTATCTTAATGGTAACAATAGATTCCTTTTCCTGGTCACCAAAATACCATTGCTGTACAATTTTTTTATTTTCAATGAACTCGATGTTCTTTCCCGCGATACTATCGCCCATAATTGAGAATTCGCTCCCGGGCACAGTGCTCATATCGGCCTCTTCGTTGGTCCAAAGCTTAATGGCTAGCGGATTCGTAAGCGCGACGTACACTTCTTCGGGAGTAGCTTCGAGCAAATAGTATTTTTTAAACTCTTTCATGTTTTATAGGCGTCAAAGATAGAGTAATGATGCGATAAACAACACAAATAAGCCGAAAGGACCTATTTGTGGCTTTAAGCCCAATTTTGCATATATGAGCCCATAGCGCCAAAACAAGAAGGGTTATTTATTGGACACCGAAGTGTATTTTTTCTTCAGCTTTAAGATGGGCCGCTCGTACAGGTAATAAAGAAGGCTTGCAATAGCCATAGAAAAAAGGGTAAACCCTAGAGGGATCATCCAGTTTTGCTGGAAACCCTCCGGGTGCGCGTTCTTTAAAAATAGATTGATAAAAATATTGATCGAAGTAATGTGCACGAGATAAAGGCCGTAAGAGATATTTCCAAAATACCGCGAAATATTAGGTTTAAGCGCAAAAACACACTCTTTTCTTGTAGCCACCAGAACCAGGTATGCACTCAGCAAATTGCTGATAAGCAGCCAGGGCCCCATTTGATAGAGAGAGGGTGGAAAGTACGCATATACGTATGCGAACAATAAAGCAAATACTACAAGCTGGGCCGGCACACTGAAAATAATTTTTATCCTGTCGGCGTCAAAGAAATTTTTAAAACACGCAAGCAATGTGCCTGTTCCAAAAAAATAAAAATAACAAAGACTGTTGTAATAGGGCGAGGCACCCCCTTTTTCATGCAACGAGCCAAAATAAAACCACGAAACGAGCCCGAGCGCTATCATAAATACTGATAACCACTTAAAATTATTTCGAAACAAAAATAACAGCAGGGGCAATAAAAGGTAAATATGTTCTTCAATGCAAACGGACCATAATACCGCATATGTATTGACCGCCTTGCTAAAAAGCAATTGAAAATTTACTGCAAACCCAAAAGCGTATTGCGCGTTCGTTTTAATTATGTCTCCCGGGAAATGTTTGACAACGGGCACAATGACCACCAGCAAAAGGACGATCAAAAAATAAAGCGGCCAAATGCGGATGATGCGTCGCATAAAGAAGTTCTTAAGGTTATAGGTACCGGCTTCCGTTTCCTTCATCAGGATGGCGCCGATCAAAAAACCGCTGATGACAAAGAAAACATCAACAAAAAAGGATCCGCTGAATTGTTGTGAAGGAGGAAAGGCGGCGATCAGGCCACGCTCCTGCATCATTTGTGGAGCGTGGTGAAAGATCACGCCGGCGGCACAAAGAAAACGAAGCATATCAAGCCCGGGGAAATAACCAATGGATAGCGCGCTGTTCTTAAGATTGCTTTTTTGTCCCACCATTTACAGGCAAGGTACAAATATTTCGGCTATCATGCATCTGGCGCTGCCGCCACCAACGCTTTCAATGGTTGGAATGGCCAGCGGAAGGAGGCGCGCGTATTTTCTGATCGTTTCTTTCTGGAGCTCACTCAGCGATCCATGAGCGCTTTGCGACATAACCAGAACGCTTTCGCCCGCGACATTTTTTAAGCCAAGCATATTGCCGGCAAAACGATTCATTTGTGAAATGCTTATTTCAACAACCTCTCTACCCGTACCCTCAAGTGATCGGATCAAAGCCGTCCTTTCTTTTTCATTGGAAATACTTTCTGTACAAACCACGGCAAACTTTTCACAAATGCACATCATTACATTGGTATGATAGACGGCCTGCCCGCTCTTGTCGAACGCCCAAAAACGAAAGGGCTGATATTTAAGCGCCGAACAAGCTTCTAAGAACAGCTCCTTATCGGTGCGGGAAGAAAGGCAGGCATACGCGATCTTGTTCAAATGATCGAAGACCACACTTCCGGTCCCTTCTAAAAACCGATTCTCTTTTTCAAAAACAGTGAGATCAACCACGCCGGTTACTTTAAATCTCTTTTTTAGTTCTTCAACAATATCTGCCCTGCGCTCGGCGCGTCGGTTGGGTGTACACATGGGGTAAAGAACCAGTGTTCCGTCCTCGTGCAGACTTATCCAGTTATTGGGGAATACCGCATCCGGTTTAACGGGCGAAGCTGTATCCTCAAATACAATAACGTTTATACCGACTTTTTTTAAGGCAGCCGCAAATTCATCGAATTCAGCCAGCGCCTTTACCTGCAGGCCGGAGGCGTTCCCCGGCTTGCCCTGGAAAGAATTTGTTGCAGCTGTTTCCTCGTTAAAAGCGAAATTAGCCGGCCGTACTAAAAAAACATACGAAGCCGACTGCATTTAGCGAATGAGAACTTTCTGCGCGGAAGAATTTCCTTTTGTATCATTCAGCCGCACCCAGTACATGCCGCGCGGCATAGAACCGAGGTCTAAACGGAAGAAATTTTCGGTAGTAGTGATGTTCAACACAGTCTGTCCTAACGCATTCAAAACACAAACGGTCTTTTCGCCCGCCACCAGGGAGTTTATTGCAAAAGCTCCCGTGTTAGGGTTTGGCGAAATAGAAAACAGGATGTCGGTAAAGTTTTTAATGCCGGTAGAGCCCGGAATGACCTCCACGGTGTGCGTATAAGCGATCCCACAGTTTGGTGTTTGAATGGTTACGGTTACGGTATAATTTCCGGTAGCCGTATAAGTATGACTTGGATTGACACCGCTGCCGGTAGGTGTGCCATCGCCAAAATCCCAAATAAAGGTTGGGCTGCTTCCGTTGGTTGTTACGGTGAAGGAACCTCCCGAACCTGCATTAAGTGTATCGGGGCCAGCTATAGTTCCCATAAGCGAAAAATTGGAGTTTAAATACAGCCCGGCGGTGCCGTTGGCAGGGTTCACGGTTACGGCTCCCGAACACCAATTACCATTAAGATCGCTGTATTGCGGAGAGCTCATTGGTGCTGCGGTAGTAAAATCAAAGTACTGCAATCCCTGTATCCCGTTTGCATTGGCGTTTGGAATGATGGTTCCCCAACGTTGGGGCATGCTGTCTACCAGGTTTTGGTAAAAATTAGCCACGGCCGCAACCGATCTCAGGTACATCGCGTCATCTTCTACCACAGCAAAAGCCACAGGCCTTCCGGTGTAATTTGTATTATCATATAATGCGGCAAAACTTTTTGGAGCCACCATACCCACAATGGCGCTGTCGTAAAGAGCCGAGCCCTGCAGGGGGCTACCCGAAGTGGTTCCGAAGTTTAAAACAGAAACCGTATAGGTGCTTAGGTCTACACGATTTGCAACGGCTGTTCCGCCCGCCCCGTTATTTAAGACCAGTTTTGGAAAAACTATTTTTCCGGGAGTAAAGCGGCCGTTTCCGCTGGGCTCAACGCCAAACCAACCTTTTGCTCCACCTGTATTATCAGCAATCAGTGAATCGTGGCCGGAAACAGCGATCAAAGAGGCGTTGGTGCTGCGCCGAAAGGTTTTAGAAACCTGGTTGATCAAGTATGGATTGCCGGCACCATTAGACGTGGGGGCCGCGCCGATGGAATCAACCGCGCTGTAAAAGCGGTAAGTAGCGCCCGGGGTAAGGCCGCTAAGCTCTGCATAGAACCAGAAAGGAACGCGATTATTATTGGTTCCGGAATTTCCCTGGATGTATTGCGGCACCAAGGCGTTTACAACGGCGATCTGCGCCGAAAGGCTTGCGCCGAAAAGCAATGTAAAAAAGGCGAAATAAAGTTTCTTCATGTTTTTGTTGTTGGGAGAGTAAAGGTAATAAGATTTCAGGAAAGCAAAAAACCTATTTCCCTGCTATAAGAATAAGGTCTGTAACCCTGTCTCCGCTCGAAGAAACAGTGATTTTTCTATCCTGCGATAAAAGCCTGAAACCATTATTTTCCAGTTCTTTTAGCAGGGGGTCAGCCCTATGATAATACATGTACATCTTGTCGCCATAGCTCGAGGTCTTAATACCTGAAGCATTTTGCTCATCAGCCTCCATGGTACTTATATACAGCACCCCACCTTTGTAAAGTAATTGTGAAGAATCCTTTATCAATTGCGCGCATTCGTTCTCTGATAAATAGGGAAAACAAAACCCGGCAAGAATTCCTTGAAATTTTCTGTTCAACGAAAGGATATTGCGGCAGTCAAGTAGTTGAAGTTCTGCCCCCGGTTTTTCTTCTTTCGCGATCTTTAACATATTTGGGGCAAGATCAGTAGCAAGTATTTTCAGGTCGGGCCTTTTTGCAAGAAGATATTTGGTGATGTTCCCGGGGCCGCAGGCTAATTCCAGTACCTCGGCGCGTTGAGGAAGCGAACTTAAGAAAAGATCGAACCCATCCGCGTAAAGATCCACGTTCATGAACTTATCACGATATCCCTCGGCGCGCCTGTTAAAGATCTCTACAGCATTCTTATTCTCATCCATCTGAGGGTTCATTTACGCTTTTATAGCCCACCGTAATTTAGCCGAGCGGGCGCGGGGATTGGAGCCGGATTCCTTCAGCGACGCACGAATAGGCTCGGGCGCAATGTCGCTGTAGGCCCCGAAGCGCAGCAAGTGCTGAAAAGATTTTTTAACGCGACGGTCTTCGCCCGAGTGAAAGGTAAGAATGGCAACGCGGCCACCGGGAGCGAGGGCATAAGGAAGCTTTTCAAGAAAGTCCTCCAGGGCCCCAAACTCATCATTTACCGCGATGCGCAAGGCCTGGAAACAACGTTGGCATGATTTTTTGATCTCTTGCTTAATGGTGTTCTTTGGAAGAAACCCCAGGGCTTCTTTAATGGTTTCTTTAAACTGCGTAGTTGTTTCTATCGGTAATTTTTTTGCAATGCGCGAAGCAATGGCGTCCGCTATTGCGGCAGCGTGAGGTTCATCCGCATTTTCTAAAAGCAATTCTTGCAATTCCTCCTGCGAAACGGCTTTTAACAACGCGGCGGCCGACCTTCCTTTTTCGGGGTCTAAGCGCAGATCGAGCGGCCCTTCAAACTTAAACGTAAAACCCCTTTCCGGATCATCTATCTGCATAGAAGAAACGCCCAGGTCGGCCAACACAAAATTCAATGGGCCCGCCTGTTCGGCAATTTGATCTATTTCTGAGAAATTCATTTTTTGAATGATCAACATCCCGGGATCATAACCTAAAGCACCTAAGCGGTCTCTTGTTTTGGGCAACTCAAAAGGATCTACATCAATGGCAAACAAACGTCCGCCCGCCCCCAAACACTTTAGCATTTCTAAACTGTGGCCTCCATAACCCAGCGTAGCGTCGAGACCCGTTTCTCCCGGCTGTATCTTCAGGATCTCAAGTATTTCGTTAACACAAATGGAGCGGTGCATGCCGGCCGGCGTGCGCCCCTGTTGCTTCACCTTCTCAATATCTTCCGGGTATTGGTCAGGAGCAAGCTCCTTATATTTTTCCTTAAAGGATTTTGGATGCGTTCCCCTGTATCTTACACGGCGTGTGTGTTTCGGTTTCTCGTCATCCATAGATGCAAAAATAACATTTTAAATACAGCGCACTTACAGCGGTCCGCCTGAAGCAATTAAAATGACGTTTGGGCCATCGTTTTCCCGTCATACAGATAAACGGCATGAAAAACGAGCCTCTTATCATATTTGCCCGGCGTTGGCGGGCCGTGAGAAACAATGCTGGTAGAGTTCCTGTAGACGAGTACCATGTATTTTTGTGGCTCATTCAGCGAGTTCATGCGTAGATCGTAATTGAGGGTCATGCGTAACAAGTACCAGCCCCGGCTTTTTTCCTGCATGAATTCATTCACATCGGTAAGTATCAAGCCCCTTCTTACCTGTAACGTGTTGCCGAAATACAATTTATCAGAATTATGGTTCGTTAGATTAAAAAGATCCGCATTCCTGTAATTAAGCCGCTCTCCGTGCGCGCCGGTAAGAGGCACAAGTTTCCAGCCATCGTTTTCTTTGCGATAGATCTCCACCCAATTATCTCCCATGGATAGATCCGTCTTATTAAAAACATTCGGAAGGTCGAACCCGGAATAGATCAGTGTTTTAAGGCCGTATTGCTCAAGCCACGCGGGCTTCGGAACCACTTCGCGTACGTGAGGCATCCGAATGAGGAGATAAAGCAAGAGCATGAGCGAGTAATAAAAGTAAACGAAAGAAGTAAAAAAACGAGCGGATCGTTCCTGAAGAATTGGCGTGGGCGCCGCGATCTCATCGCCAAAAGAAAGCTCGCACTGGCCAAAAAGCCGATACCTTCTCTCGGCAATGAAGTTGTATACAAAATGGCCTACCCTGGTTATGAGGGCCAGCAGAAAAACAGGCAACAGGGGCCAGAAAAGAGGGTTTATTTTAAATATTTGGTAATAGAGGTCGTACCCTTTATAGATCTTGCCGTTCCTAAAACCTACCATGTAGGCCTTTACTTCTTTTTCACTTAGGTTGTTCTCAGATACAAGTTCTTTATTTGTGGATATGGCTGAAAACACAATGCGCCCATTGAAATTAAGGAACTTTAAAAAGCGCATGGCGCGCTTGCACAAATTACAATGATCGTCGTAAAGCACACGAATGGGCGAGCGCGAAGAATCAACACGCCCTAAGATCAGCAACCAAAGCAATATTTCTATCGGGGGTAGATACGATAGATTGATAAAGAACAGCGATATAAGGAAAAACAACATTCCCCAGAAAAACACAAAGCGCGAACCTATCCTAAAAAACATCAGCGGGATCATCAAAAACTGGAAGATGCTCTGTAGCACGCCTGCCGATATACTGAGAACGGATAGTAAATAAGGGGCGTGAAGATCAATGAAACGAAACCAATTATAATGCTTGCACAGGTAGGAGTTCAGCAACAGGCTTTTGGTGGTGAGACCTTCTACCCAATAAATATCCTGAACATGCAGCAAGAGCGCGCCAAAACTAATGATCGCGTAACACACGAAGGACAGAAAATATGCCCGATGCATGTCGGCCTCGTTCAGGGCACCTACCCACTTGTAAAATGGCGCGATGAATTTAGACAGCACGCCGCCTCTTTTCAGGATCCACCGATCCACCGAATAAAATTGCCCTGAGTTGACAAGCAACAAAGGAAGTAAGGTCACCATCAGGATCGAGGTTCCAAGTGTAAAAGTTCCGAAATAAAGGTCCATGCGCACGCAAAGGCACATGAGCAAGAGGTTGCTGAGGGGGGTTAGAAAGCCCAGCGTAAAACATAAGATCAAAACAAGGAAGAGCGACGAAAAGATCACCGGGCCCGAACCAAAATCAAGAAACCGAAACGTATCGTTGATCTCGGCAAAACGCACCAGCATAAGCATGCCAAGGAAAAAGCGTATGAGCCCGGCTTTTTTAAGCTCATGCTCTAGCGACAGGATCCTGGGAAAGGCGCTTTTCGAGGCCAGTTTCGTGTAAAATCTCAGCATAAATAAAATAACGGTGACTGTAAATTTACAAAAAACAAGGGATATGACAGGCCTGGCGCCGCTTTATGCGGGCTCTTTTTTATGTGTCAGGCGCTCCTTCAGTTTGTTCATTGGCGACTCTAGAACAAGCCATGACAGGCGGGCTACTAGGTAACAGGTAAGAAACAATAGCGCGCCCTGCAAAAAGGGGTTAGGCGCCCAATTAAGTTTGCCAATTATAAAGTGATAGAGAAAATAAGCCGGGAATTGGAATATATACATGGCATAACTATACTTGCCAATGTTTCGTAACACCGGGTTTGAAAAAATGCGGTAAGCTATTCCGTTCTTGAACAGGCAACAAAGAATGATCCCGCCGAACAGCAAACTGTTGAGCGTGTATCCGAAAAGATACATGGCCGGAAAAAAAGAAACGTGCCCCAGGTGAACGGTACCATCCGGTTTAACGGCCTCCTTAAGGACCTCCATGGAGCAATAATAAGCCAGGCACAGCGCCGCAACTAACAGAACAGGGGTTAACTTTCGATAAAAGTGAAGCAACCTGGCGTTGGGTTCATAGTTAAAAATTAAAACCCTCAAAAGTCCGCCCAAAGCAATACCGTCAAAATGCGCGAGCGTATTATGATACATTTGCCGGGGAGTAAAGAAATCAAAATAATGCCCTAAGAAGCGAAGAGAAATGGAAAGAATGATGAAACCAACAAGGACCTTCACCCATTTTTTATGATCGAGGAAATAAACAAGCGTGGGATAGAACAGGTAGTATTGTTCTTCTATGGATAGCGACCAGGCAACGCACAGGAAGTTATTGAACGGTATGCTAAACTCTACATCAAAATTGCTCAGGTAAAGCCAGTAAAGGCCGGAAATATTTTCTTTTCCAAAATAGATGATGGAAATAATGATTAGAACGTAGTATGCGGGAAAGATCCGGAAGAAGCGGCGGATATAAAAATTCTTAAAATAATTTTTACCGGATTTAGCCTTATACAGAATGCCTGTTATCAGGAATCCAGAGAGCACAAAGAACAGATCGACGCCCGACCAGCCTAAAAGCCAAAACGAATCCCATGCCCGGGTAAAGACATTGTTGTTAGTGAGGCTTAGTGTTTTTGGAAGGAAGTGGTATAAGAGCACATAGCTTACAGCGAAGCCCCTGAGGCCGTCAAGGAAATCAAGATGTTTTCCCTGCCTTGCAGGTTCCAGTCTATCGCTCATGCCCTTCGCAAATTTTATTGAGGTCTTCTACAACACGATCATACAGAATTTCGTGGCCGCCATCAAAAACATTCAGTTCAATTTTATCTTTCCTTTTTGAGTAGACGAGCTTCCTGTTTCCAACCAGGCCCTGCTCTTTGGCCGAAACAGGTTTTCTGTCTTTCACCAAAACATCAAAGTCACCGCTTGTTATAAAAAGGCTCGAATCCTGCACGGGAAGACCGGATAAAAGTTTGTTGTAGAACCGCAGGGGCTGAGACAGGGAGGTAGACCAGCCGTCCAACCCATCCCGTAGTCCACAATAGATGAGTAACTTTTTATTTAGAGGATATGAGCAGGTTGAAAGGTCGTAATGTTGCGGAGATTTTTTACGCGCCTCTTCGAGGTTCAGTGTGGCTCCTGAATTGGTACCCTCTAATATCCTGGCAAGGTATCTCCTCCTTAACGCAGTATCCTTGCGAACTTCGTTGTACCAGGAAATATGATCGGGGATGGGAGACCAGCTTATAAAATGCGCATTCCCGAACCGTGACCGCAGATAGGACGCGAGGACGCCGCTTCCGCCCCCGCTTTTTCCAATTACAATGATGCGAGAAGTATCTATATCGGCGTTTTTGATCACAAAATCTATAGCGTCGTCAATATCCTGTACTGAGGGATCGTAACAACATGAATTTTTGGTCCATTGCGCCCCGCCGTAATCAGGATGAATATAGTTCCAGTTTCTTTTGATAGCCAGCAAGGCCAGTGTATCTTCCTGCAGGTAAGTTCCGCCCCACGTGTGCAAACTCACCAGCAGGGGCTGGCCAGGCAAGGATGATTTGTAATAAAGCGCTTTTTGAATATGATCGTATGCTGAGGATCGGATAGATACTTCGCAACAACCATCAAAGAAAGAAACGGGGGCAGTGGAGGTTGCGGCTGTTCTATTTGCCACAAGAACGGGCAAGGAAGTTTTATGTGTGGAAAGGATCAGCCAGGTGAGTAAAGCTGCCAGGATAAGCATCAGAATAAAGACCGGGCTCACATATTTCATACTGGTAAAAGGGAATTTGCCGTTAAGATCGGATTAAATCACAGCCATCCGCCCATAGCGGTCTTTACGGTTTTTTTGCGGCCGCGGCAATCACGGGCGCGACAAGAAGAGGCAAGGATGCCAATAAGCACAACGGCTAATACAGTAAGTACGGCGGCTCTTTTCATAATACAAATATACTTCTTTTTTGCCATTCCGTAAAGGGCGGCTACTCCCCTCCGCGCGGTCAGATTCCTCATGAGCAACACGGCTAAAGCCTACTCGGCATGACCGGACAGGTTTAAGAAAGGTTATTCAGGGCAGGAAGCCTCGCGGTATTCCTTTTTAATGGCGGGGTTATCGAGCACCTGGAAGCTCATATAAGGCTCTCCGAAAAGCTTACAATATTTGTCCTTGTTCTTAACCTTGATCTCGTTGAGGGCATTAGCAAATTTATGGGAAAAGAATTTTTCGGGAACATGTGAAGCGATAGAAACATAAGCGTATAAAACCTTGTCCTGGTGTTTATCGAGATAGGGCTCCAGGATATTTGCCGCGAATTTAAAATCTTTGGCTCTCGCAAAAGCATAAGCCAGCTTCACGGCGTTCTGCCACGTGGCATTTTTAAAATCGTAGAACGATTTTATTTTCTCTATGCAGGCCTCGCGCTGGGCTTCCGCCCCCTCAAGTGTGTCGAGCGCGTCCATGATCTTGAACTGCCACTCGATGTTGAGCCCATCAACGATTTTCTTTGGCAGGTCGGTCTTATACAGATCGTCTATCTTCAATTGCATCTCGGCCTGCGCGGCCTTGTCGCCAAGCGTGCTGTCGTATTGTATCCTGCAAAAAAGCGAATTGTATTTGATGATGGCGTTGCCCGCGTCCATTTTCAGCAGCTCCATCACGCCGTTATATTCTTCATCGTGCACCACTTTTCCATTCAGCACATACCGGTAATAGATCCTGTTCATCAGCAATCCCAGGTATTTGCTCTCGTTGGGAATGACCATTTTCTCCAGACTTTCTTCGGCATATTGTTTATCTCTTACCTTATTGGCTATGTAATCCATGATTCTATAGGCCTGCCGCATGTTGTCGCCCTTCACCGCCCGGTTGAATTGCACGACCGAGAATTTTTCTTCTTTTGCCCCACTGATGTCGTAGGTAACATCCATCACGATCTGCGCGAAACGCTCCTTAGCCAGGAATGGTTCCAGTTCCTCAGCAAGCCCTTTTGTGTTGTTGATGCTTTTGATCGCTTCCTTCTTAGCCATTTTGGTCAGATGATCGTATTTACCATCCTCCATCTCCAATACAAATAATCCCCACGAATCATTGGTCACGATGCTTGGGTTGATCTTGCTCTGCTGCATCGTTTGCAAAACCTTAACAACACTCTCCGCCCGCTTAAGCTGTAGTTTCGCGTTTGCTACCGAGTCGCCCTCAATAGAAGAGTAAGCATAAATGTAAAGCCCGTCAACAATGAAGTCCGGCTCCTGCAGCGCGTCAATAAAAGGCTGCACATCTTCTTTTTTGAACTCGAACTTGTTCTTTTCAAAAGGAATGGTGAAGGTTAGCAGCGAACTTTCCGAGCGCGGTTCAAAGGGTGGCTTGATCGCCTCAACGGTTTCCGGCATGTTCATCATTTCAACAGGCGTATTGCTTTCCTGGTCAACATACTCGGTATAACTCCTCAAAACAGTTTTACAAACAAAGCCGTCCTGTACTATGAGCAAATTCATTTCGTACGGCCCTTTGATCGTGGCAGGGAACGCGCCCATCTCCACTTTCAGTTTATTTACTTTCTGGTTTTTCTTCTTCGGATTATCGGGCTTGATCAGGTTCTTTGCGAACAATTTATCTTTCTTCACCACTTTCAACATTACCCCTTTGTTGCGTACAGAATTGTCCATAATGTTATAATCTGCCTTGCTGTATTGGTCCTTCTGGATAATATCCACCGCAAGGCCGTCTGTACTTTTTTTCAAAAGCCGCTTCAGCATTTTAATGTTGTTGTAAGTGAGATATATTTTTCCTTTCTCCACGATCAATCCGGCCTGCAGCGCTTCGGCATCCTTGAACTTATCACAGTTCTTGCATTTACGCGGGTCGGCCTCTTTCAATTTTTTTGATTTTGTATTGAACGGAGTTTTTAATTCACCCTTATGTTTCACTCCCTCGTTAAAGCTGAGGTAATTCCCGAAAACAGCGGAAACGTAAGCGCGTTTTTCTCCCTGGTCGGGCATAGAACCTATGCCCACATAGGTGTTGCCGGGCTTTAAAATAACGTCGCGCTCTTTTTTGCTGGCTGTCCATTTGGCTAAAATGATCTTGGCCACATCATCCGGCCTGGCGGGCGTTTTTCCCTTTCCGATGGGAGTTACAATAACAATTTCTTCACCCTTGCCCGAGCCGCCGCATTTCTTGAGGTCTTTTGCAGCCAGGTATGAAACTTCTTTTCCATCGGCCTTCTGGTCTTTGGCCATTTTGGTAGAATTGATCTCGGCGGCTTTTTCAAGGAGCTCTACCGCGTCCATCGTATCCAAACCATTCTCGGCGCGAAATTTATTGAGACCATGATACACCAGTTTGTTGAGAAGCTCGAAATCAAAATCCGTCTTGGGCTTTTCCTTCGTTTTCTTCTGTGCAAGAAGGCCGGCGCTGAAAAATAGCAAAAGGGCACAAAGCAAGGTGATCCGGCGCATGGCGTAGTTTTCTGCAATATTATGGAAAAGCCCTCCTTTTTACAAGAATATAGGCTAATTTAAAAAAGCCTTTTTCTATCTTTGCACGCTATGCAATTCGAGGTAAGTAATGACCTGCTGGAAAAGCTGAAAGCGGCCGTTGAGAATCATGACGCCGAATCTGGTAAATACCTTTTACACGACCTATTTCCCGCCGATATTGCAGAAACCCTCAACCACCTCGAATTCGACGAGGCCGCCTATCTCTACGAACTTTTAGATGAAGAGACCGCGTCGGCCGTACTCATTGAGTTAAGGGAAGAATTGCGCGAGGAATTACTTGCCGGGCTTTCTACCAAAGAAATAGCTGAGCAGATCGACAACCTGGACTCTGACGACGCGGCCGACGTGATCAACGAACTTCCCGAGGAGATTCAGGACGAAGTACTCTCGCACATGGAGGATCACGAGCAGGCAGGCGATGTGGCCGACCTGATGACCTATGCCGAAGGAACAGCGGGATCGCTGATGGCGAAAGAGCTTGTGAGCATTTACTATTACGACTCGGTGAGCACGTGTATCGATGAGATACGCAGGCAGGCAGATGATGTGAACGTGATGTATGCGGTATATGTTGTGAACGAAAAGGATCAGTTGATAGGAATGCTTTCGCTCAAGAAATTATTGATCTCGCATCCGATAGCGCGTATCGAAGAGATATACGACAAGGATGTTATTAAGGTAAGCACAAACGCTTCTTCAGAGGATATTGCAGAAGTGTTCCAGAAATATGACCTGGTTGTGATACCCGTGGTAGATAATTTAGGAAGATTGGTAGGCCGCATTACGGTTGACGATGTGGTGGATGTGATCCGGGCTGAAGAGACCGACGACGCACATAAAATGGGCGCCGTTGAAGGACTGGACGAGCCCTACATGGCCACCTCGGTTTGGGGACTGATAAAAAAACGTGCCGGCTGGCTGGTGGTGCTGTTCATTGGAGAAAGCTTAACCGCAACAGCGATGGGTTTTTTCGAGAACCAATTAGCAAAGGCGGTGATACTCGCTTTATTTGTTCCGCTGATCATTTCCAGTGGGGGAAATACCGGCTCACAGGCCAGTACACTTATTGTGCGTGCCCTGGCGTTGGGAGAAATTACATTCAGGGATTGGTGGCGCATCTTTAAGAAAGAGCTGGCTGTTGGTTTAACGCTTGGCCTTATACTAGCTATTGTAGGATTTATGCGTGTTGCCATTTGGTCGTCGTTTGTAGATGTATATGGCCAGCACTGGGTACCGGTAGGATTCACGGTGGCAATTACTTTGTTGTTCGTTGTCATTTGGGGCAATTTGGCGGGCTCCTTGTTCCCGATCTTTCTGAAGCGCGCCAAACTCGATCCGGCCGTGTGTTCTGCGCCATTCGTGGCAACACTGGTGGATGTAACCGGTCTGATCATTTATTTTTCGGTGGCCTCGATCATTTTGCGCGGGGTCTTGTTATAATTCGCTCGTATGGCGCAAATTCTTTTCATAGACAGCAATCACCCGCGTATGCACGAAATCCTTATTGAGGCCGGGCATACCTGCGACCTCTTCTATGACAGAAATGAGGAGGAATTGAAAAAAATAATTCCGGAATATGACGCGATAGTTATTCGAAGCAAATTCAGGATCACCCGGGAAATTATTGACTCAGCCCCAAAACTGCGCTGTATTGCGCGCGCCGGGGCCGGGATGGAAAACATAGACGTAGAATACGCGCAAAAGAAGAGAATAACCTGCTTGCACTCTCCCGAAGGAAATCGCGACGCCGTAGGAGAACAAACGCTCGCGATGTTGCTGGCCTTATTCAATAATATTTGCAAAGCCAATGACGAGGTAAGAAATGGTATTTGGCTGCGGGAAGCGAATAGGGGAGTGGAGCTGGGCGGAAAGACCATTGCCATTATTGGTTATGGTAATACCGGCAGCGCCTTCGCGAAACGCTTGCAGGGCTTTGGTGTAAAAATTCTCGCCTACGACAAATACAAAAAGGACTTTGGAAATGAATTTGTCAGGGAGACAACTCCCGGGGAGATCTTTGAAAAAGCAGATGTGTTGAGCTTACACATTCCGTTAACGGAAGAAACCAATTACCTGGTGAACGACGCTTATTTGCAGAAGTTCAGGAAGAATATTTACGTGTTGAACACCGCGCGGGGAAAATGCCTGAACACGGCCGACCTCGTGAAGCACATGAAAGACGGGAAAGTGCTTGGAGCCTGCCTGGATGTTTTAGAATACGAAGCTGTTTCTTTCGAGAAAATAGAAGAAGAAAAATTGCCGGAACCGCTTCAGTATTTAATTAATTCCGAAAAAACCATTCTTACACCTCATATCGCGGGCTGGACGCACGAATCGAATGTTAAGATAGCAGAGGTGCTGGCAGAAAAGATGATCGCCGCGCTGAGATGACCATTTGGCATTCAAAGAAGTTTTCCATTCATCTAGCGGCCCATTTCCTTTTCAAGATACATTTTCAGTTTCTCAAGATTCAGGTTAGAGCGAATGGTTCCGTTAACAGACATGGAAACCCCGCCCGTTTGTTCGGATACGATCAGGGCGATCGCGTCTGTACTTTCTGTAATGCCTACCGCCGCACGATGTCGCATGCCGTAATGTGCGGGAAACTGTTCTTTTTCGGTAACAGGTAATATGCAACGCGCCGCTATAATGCGATTACCATGAATGATCACAGCTCCATCGTGCAGCGGCGAGTTCTTAAAAAAGATATTTTCCAGCATGCGTTCGCTAACCGCCGAATCAATCGGCTCGCCACTATTGATGTAAAAATTAAGATCGCTGTTGCGGGCCAGAACGATCAGGGCGCCTGTATGGCTTTCACTCATTTTAAAGCAGGCCTTAAGCAGCGAGGAAAAATCAACTTTGGCATATTCCTCGGCAAAACCGCTCTTGGCGGGATGAAAGATCCGAGCCAGGAATTTATTGCGACTAAGGAACTCGCTGCTTCCAATGAACAGCAAAAATCTTCGCAGCTCCTGCTGGAACACCACGATAATAGCGATCACACCCACGTCAATGAATTTCCCGAGGATAGAACCAAAAAGCTTCATGTCGAACGCGCGAATGAAGATCCAAAACACATAGATGGCCGTAATGCCAATGAACACGCTTACGGCGGGAGTGCCTTTAATGATATTGTATAATTGATACAGAAGTACCGCCACCAAAAAAATATCTACGGCGTCTATCCACCGGAAATTGATGAACATCATATGGTGCTGCAAGGAGTGCATCAACAATTGGTTTCGTTAACTATATAAAGCGGGCGCTTGCGAATGTCGGTTTGCAGACGACTGATGTATTCGCCGATGATACCCAGGCACAGAAGCTGAACGCCGCCAATAAAAGAAACAGCGATCATGAGCGAGGCCCATCCCTTGGGCATTTCACTTTTAAAGAAGAAATAACCGGCAAGCGCGTAAACGATCAGCGCCAGCGAAATGCCCGAAACAACAAAACCCATGATGGTTGCAATGCGTAGGGGCACATTCGAGAAACCCGTAATACCATCAAAGGCAAGTTTAAAAAGTTTTTTGTAAGTATATCCCGGCTCGCCCGCAGCGCGCGCATCGCGGTCGTATTCCACAAAAGTTTGCTTGAAACCCAGCCAGGCAATTTGTCCACGCAAAAATTTATGCTGCTCGGGCATATTCTTTAATACCTCGGCAACTTTCCGGGTCATTACCCTAAAATCACCTGTATCCAGCGGAACTTCCACATTCGAGATCTTTGCCAGCAAACGATAGAATGTTTTGTAGGCAGCTTTCTTAAGCACGTTCTTATCTTTTCTGGAACGGCGTTTTGCATACACCACCTCATTGCCCTGTTTGATCAAGGCGATCATTTTTTCAATAAGCTCGGGCGGGTCCTGCAGGTCGGCATCAATAATAGCGATGATGTTTCCTTTGCTATGATCAATTCCTGCTGTTACAGCTACCTGGTGACCAAAATTGCGGCTGAAATCAATATAGCGAACATGGCTGTCGGCTTGCGCCAAAGCTTTTATCAATTGCAAAGAGCGGTCCCGGCTGCCGTCATTCACAAAAAGCAGCTCGTACGACATTCCTGTTTTCTCTACCACCGGCCTCAGGCGGGTAAGCAGGTTAGGAATGTTCAGCTCCTCGTTGTAAATAGGAATAATGACAGAGAAATCTACCATAAATAGATTACAATCCGTAGGTAAAATGATTGTGCGTATCTCCGTCGCGCCAGTCGGCCTTTAAAGTGCTGCCTTCGCAGGATTCGATCTTGTAGGGCATGGCTTCACTGCCGTCATTTGGCTTAAGATTCAACCACGAACCGGATTTGCTGTAAGTTCCGGTTTTTTCAACGCCTTTTAGAACCACTTTAAATGTACCATCGCCATTCAATAAAAGCATATCGTTCTTTTGATCATCGCCCGGAGCTTTTTCTATAGCGAACTTTTCGATCTTCTGCAATTTCCATGTTTTGTCGGCGTAACATTGACCCACGTGACTTTGTGGTGTATTACGGGTTTTTGTGCCGGTGCCGGTCTTGGGCGCGGTCTTGGGCTTTGTTGCCACGTTTTGCCCGAAGGTGACGGCGCTAAGTAAACAGATCGATAGCGTTAAAAAGAGTTGTTTCATGATGTTATGTTTTTATAATTAAACCTTGTTGCCTTTTTTTACTAAGATATGTAATTCATTCAATTGCTCGTCGCTGATCTCACTTGGGCTGTCGATCATTACGTCGCGGGCCGCGTTGTTCTTTGGGAAAGCGATGAAATCCCGGATAGAATCGGCTCCGCCAAATAAGGAACACAAGCGATCGAAGCCGAACGCTATACCGCCGTGGGGAGGCGCTCCAAATTCAAAGGCATTCATCAGGAAGCCGAACTGAGCCTGCGCTTCTTCTTTGGTAAAGCCAAGCGTCTCAAACATTTTTCCCTGCAGTTCTTTGCTGTGTATTCTTATGGAACCACCGCCTATTTCTACGCCATTGATCACAATATCATAGGCATTAGCACGAACCATGCCAGGGTTTGTTTCGAGTAACGCTACATCCTCGGCTTTAGGCGAGGTAAATGGATGGTGCTTCGCCACCCAGCGCCCGCGCAAAGATTCTAAAAGATTTGTATCACCTTCGTTCCATTCCAGCAAAGGAAAATCGATCACCCAAAGGCATGAGAATTTGTTCTTATCGCGCAGGCCTAAGCGCGTGCCCATTTCCAGGCGCAGCTCAGAAAGTGCTTTGCGCGTTTTGTTTTCTTCGCCCGCTAAAACCAGGATGAGATCACCCGGTTGCGCGTTGAATGCTGCCGCCCATTTTTTTAACTCCTCTTCGTTGTAAAATTTATCTACGCTCGATTTTAAAGTTCCATCTGCATTGTACCGCGCGTAAACCAGGCCGGTTGCGCCTATCTGCGGACGTTTTACAAATTCGGTTAATTCATCCAATTGCTTGCGTGTGTATTCAGCCGCGCCTTTCGCGCAAATGCCCACAACAAGCCCGGCATCGTCAAATACCTTAAAGCTCTTTCCCTTCACTACATCATTTAGTTCAACGAACTTCATTTCAAAACGCGTGTCGGGCTTATCGTTGCCGTAATTTTTCATCGCGTCGGCATAGGTCATGCGTGGCAGCGCAGGAATGTCAATTCCTTTTACGGTTTTGAATAAATGGCGCGTTAACCCCTCAAAGGTTTGGAGGATATCTTCCTGCTCAACAAAACTCATCTCGCAGTCTATCTGCGTGAACTCAGGCTGGCGATCGGCACGAAGATCTTCATCGCGGAAACATTTTACAATTTGATAATAGCGATCAAAGCCGCTAACCATCAAAAGTTGTTTAAAGGTTTGGGGCGACTGCGGTAACGCATAAAATTCGCCTTCGTGCACGCGGGAAGGAACCACAAAATCGCGGGCCCCTTCGGGTGTGGATTTGATAAGCACGGGAGTTTCTACCTCCAGGAAATTTTCTTTATCGAGATAATTACGAGTCTCTATCGCGAGGCGATGGCGCAATTCTAAATTCTTTCTTACAATGTTCCGGCGCAGATCGAGGTAGCGGTATTTCATGCGCAGTTCATCGCCCCCGTCACTCTCATCTTCAATGGTGAACGGCGGAGTGATGGCCGAGTTCAAAACTTTCAAAGAGGTAACGCGGATCTCGACCTCCCCGGTAGGAATATTTTTATTCTTGCTCGATCGCTCGATCACTTCTCCCACAGCCACCACAACAAACTCGCGGCCTAATTTATTGGCCTCTTCAGACAAACCGGCATTTGACTCCGAATTAAATGACAATTGAGTGATCCCGTAACGATCGCGGAGGTCAATAAAAGTAAGTCCGCCCATGTTGCGGCTTTTCTGCACCCAACCGCAAAGCGTTACAGCTTTTCCAATATCGGTTATTCGTAATTCCCCGCAGGTATGTGTTCTAAGATTCGTTTTCACAGTCTAAAATTTGTGCTCTAAAGCAACTTTAATTTGTCCTACATGATGTTTTCCGTGCCATGCATAAAGCCCTAACAACCAAAATAAGTTCCAGTCTTTTTTATTTTCGGGATGATAATATTCGCGGGCAAGATCTTTTTCGTTCAATGTTTTCAAAAGCTCAACCGCACGCGCGTGAACCCCTTTTACTAAAATCAGGGAAGATGCAAGATCGTCGCTGTTTCCGTCAACCAGTTTTGCCCAGGCATTCTCGTCGTAAGGTTTGATAGTGGGTTTTTCTTCGGTAAGGGTTAAGCGAAGTCGTGTATGAAAATTCACGTGACTATCAGCCAAATGATGCACGATCTGTTTGATGTTCCAGCTTCCGGGGCGATAGCCATATAAAAGTTCTTTGGAAGACAGTCCTTTTACCGCCGCCTCCAGGTCTGCGGGAAGTTTTTCCATTTCGGCAATGTTATTCTTTACCGCCTCAGCACTGAATGCCGCGGGCGGAACAAACTTGCCGGTAGGATATTTGAGCTTTTCTATGTCGAGCTGTGTTTGCATTTTTAACTTGAGTGACAAAGTTAGTATTTTATGGCAGAAAACGGTGAGTTTCAGGCGGTTTAACGACTTGAGAATTAGCGGTTTTTTACAGGCAGTAACATTTAGGCTTTTTGCTATTTAAAATACAACAAAAACCCTACTTTCGCCTTATGGAAACTGTAATAAAATCAAATATGGAATATCGTACCGAACACGACACGATGGGCGAGGTAAAAGTGCCTGCCGATAAATACTGGGGGGCTCAAACCGAGCGCAGCCGCAACAATTTTAAAATTGGTCCGGAGGCCAGCATGCCCAAAGAGATCATTCATGCTTTTGGCTATTTGAAAAAAGCCGCCGCTATGGCCAATTGCGAGTTGGGCGTTTTATCGAAAGAGAAAAGCGACCTCATTGGTAAAGTGTGC
This sequence comes from uncultured Flavobacteriaceae bacterium, assembly GCA_964387075.1. Classification (GTDB taxonomy): domain Bacteria; phylum Bacteroidota; class Bacteroidia; order B-17B0; family Aurantibacillaceae; genus PALSA-968. Next base: position 235,323 of record CAYLVB010000003.1, on the reverse strand, counting down.
GATGAGATCCTGGCGCATAAACTGGATGACCAGTTTCCGTTGGTGATCTGGCAGACGGGCTCGGGAACACAAAGTAATATGAACGCGAATGAAGTGATCGCGTATCGCGCGCATGTGCTTACGGGAGGAAAATTGACCGATGAGAACAAGGTTTTGCACCCGAATGATGATGTAAATAAATCGCAATCGAGCAACGATACCTATCCAACCGCCATGCATATAGCGGCTTACAAACAAGTGGTTGAGATCACCATTCCGGGCATGGAGAAACTGCGCGACACACTGAAGAAAAAATCGGAAGAATATAAAGGCATTGTAAAGACCGGCCGTACGCACTTTATGGATGCCACGCCGCTTACACTCGGACAAGAATTCAGCGGCTATGCACAGCAAATTACCAATAGTCTACGCGCTTTGCGCAATGCTTTGGAGGCCGTAAAAGAATTAGCGCTTGGTGGTACAGCCGTAGGAACAGGATTGAATACCCCAAAAGGGTATGATGTTTTGGTGGCGAAAAAAATAGCTGAGCTAACAGGTTTTCCGTTCATAACCGCTCCTAATAAATTTGAAGCACTCGCCGCACACGATGCAATGGTGGAATTATCAGGCGCACTGAAGCGTTCGGCGGTAGCGCTCTTTAAAATTGCCAATGATATTCGCATGTTAAGCTCAGGGCCACGTTCAGGCATTGGAGAAATTGTGATCCCCGATAACGAGCCCGGCTCTTCTATCATGCCCGGTAAAGTAAATCCTACGCAGCCCGAAGCAATGACCATGGTTTGCGCGCAGGTTATCGGAAACGATGTTGCGGCTTCGATCGGAGGATTGAACGGTCATTTTGAGCTGAATGTATTTAAACCGGTAATTGCAGCGAACGTATTGCAGAGCGCCCGCCTCATTGGCGATGCCTGCGTTTCTTTCAATGATAAATGCGCCATCGGCATCGAGCCAAATAAAGAGGTCATCAAGAAACACATGGAGAACTCACTCATGCTTGTGACCTCCCTCAACACCCACATTGGTTACGAAAAAGCTGCAAAAATTGCGAAGAAAGCGCACAAGGAGAACAAAACCTTACGCGAAGCCGCTTTAGAATTAGGCTATGTTACCAACGAACAATTCGATCAGTGGGTGAGGCCCGAGGACATGGTGGGAAGTATGAAGTAGTTCAAAAAACGTATAAGGAATTGAAGCCGCGCCTTGCGGCTTTTATTTTTTCATCCGTTTATAAAATTCCCAAAGCACTACGCCGGCACTTACAGCAATATTCAAGGAGTGTTTGGTGCCCCCCTGGCTGATCTCAATGCAGCCATCACAAAGATCCACCACTTCCTGGTCAACCCCGCTGACCTCGTTCCCAAAGACAAGGGCGTACTTTTGATGTTGGGCCACCTCAAAATTCTCCAAAAAAACGGCATTTTTGGCCTGTTCTACGGCAAAAACAGCTGTTTTTTGCGATTTTAATGTTAAAATCAACGATTTTATGTCGTTTTCGTGTTTCCAATCCACACTTTCAGTAGCCCCAAGGGCTGTTTTGTGTATTTCTTTGTTGGGAGGGACGCCTGTATAGCCGCATAAATAGAGCTTTTCCACCAAAAAAGCGTCGCAGGTACGGAAAACCGAACCCACATTGTGAAGGCTCCGCACATTGTCTAAAAGCACGACGGGTCCGGGCTTTAAAACCCGCTTAAATTCGTCTGAACTCAGCCTGCCCAGCTCTTCGTTCTTCAGTTTTGTGTTCATTGGGCAAATATGAGGATTTATACATGAAAAAACCCGTTTTTATCCCTAAAAACCGCATAAGAACCGCTGCTAATTTTAATTTTTTTATTTAACAAACTATGTTTATTATTGCGGTCTGAAAAAGACATCATTTTAAAAATCAAAAACATGCAAAAGAATGCGATTAAGTTATTGACAGTTGTTGCAGGGTCGGCGGTGCTACTTACGGCTTGCGATGGACTGGGCAAGATGATCAAGAAGCAAAACCTCATCACGCACGAGGTAACTCCCAAACCGCTTGAAATGCACGGCGATACAGTGGCTTTTACCGTAACGGGAAAATACCCTGCCAAGCTGTTCGCAAAAAAAGCGATAGTAACCTTAACCCCCGTGATCAAATATAACGGCGGAGGCGAAAAAGCCCTCGAGCCCGTAACCTTACTCGGCGAAAAAGCCGTAGGTAACGGACAAAAAATAGCATACGAAAAAGGCGGAACTTATTCTAAATCTTTCCGCACAGCATACGAGCCCGGCATGAAGAACGCGATCCTCGAAGTTCGTGCCCAGGGAGCAGTGAAAAAGAAAACCAAAGATTTCAAAGCCGTTAAAATGGCCGACGGAACCATCATTACTCCACTTTTGGTTCGTAACGACGAGAAAGGAATCTTCGCGAAAGACGCTTTCGTGAAAACCACTCCTATGAACCAGGTAACGCACATCTACTACGCTTTGGCTCAATCAACAGTTCGTCCAGCTGAAATGAAAAGCGACGAAATGAAAGGCGTATCTAAATTCATCGCCGATAATTTATCTAACACAACCTGGTACGAGTTCAAAGGTATCGACGTTTCTGCTTATGCATCTCCCGATGGAGAAACCGATAAGAACGAAAAACTTGCACAAGACCGCGCCAAGACCGGTACTGACGCAATGGTTGGCGAATTCAAAAAGAACAAGAACAAAGACGTAACCTTTGGTAAATCGAAAGACCAGTACAAAGTCGTTACAACACGTGAGGACTGGGAAGGTTTCAAAAGCATGATGGAAGCAAGCACGATGAAAGACAAAGATCTTATCTTACGTGTACTTACCATGTACAGCGATCCTGAACAGCGTCGTAAAGAAATTAAGAACCTGTCTGAGACCTACAAAGAATTAAAAGACCAGGTATTACCAAAACTGCGTCGCGCAGAGATCACCGTTATGGTTGACAAAAAATCACGCACCGACGAGATGATCACACGTTTGGCTAACAGCAACCCCGATTCATTAAGCATCGAGGAGCTTTTATACGGCGCTACTTTAACTACCGATGTAAATACTCAAATGAACATCTACAAAGCTGCTGAGCGCCTGTATCCTAACGACTGGAGAGGTTCTAACAACTTAGGGGTTACTTACCTGATGACCAATAAAACTGACGACGCAAAAGCTGCTTTCGAGCGCGCTGCTAAAAATGCCAACGGTAACGCTATCGTAGCAAACAACCAGGGTATCATCCTGGCAAAAGCAGGCGATCGTCGCGGTGCAATGGATATGTATAACAAAGCAAGCGGTGCCGGAAGCGAAGTGAACTATAACAAAGCTATCGTTCAGGTTCGTGATGGTAAATACGCTGACGCGGTAGGCAACTTCGGTTCTTACAAAGGATTCAACTTGGCTTTAGCTCAGTTACTGAATGGTAACGGCGAAAGCGTTGGCGCGACCTTAGATGCAAGCAACGAAAAAGATATGGCACTTGCTTCTTACCTGCGCGCAGTTGCTGCCGCTCGTAAAGGAGATGCAAGCGGCTTAGCTAATCTGAAAACAGCTATCGAAAAAGACGGATCGTTGAAAGCTATGGCAAAAGACGATTGCGAATTCCTTAAATGGAGAGAGAACGCTGACTTCAAAGCGATGGTTAACTAAGAGATTATAAAATGAGATTAAGAAAAACCCCGATAGCGATATCGGGGTTTTTTGTTGACCCGCTTTTCCTTCTCATTTTTGGAAAGCAACCCTTTGTTGTAAAATTCAATAGATAATTTGTATTTTTAAGGAAAATACAGGAGGTCAATGAAAAGCTATTCTATGTACAGACAGGCAGGCATTGTAACATTGTTAATGTTTTGTTTCCAGGGGTTGTTTTCTCAATCCGAAGAACAAAAGATCTTTTTTGATAAAATAGGAAAAGCAACCATCGAATCACAGGCCTATTATTATCGTCAAAAGCAATCTGACGAGGCGACCCACTACAAGTCGTATTATGTAAATGGGGGGAACGTGTATTTTGACGGCAAAATAATTAGCCCAAGTTCAAACGATGAGTCTCAGAATGTTTATACCGGGCTGTGCTTTTGGTTCTTTAAGAATGGCAAAAAGAAATACTCAAAAACATTTGATGCTACCGGGGTAGAGAACGGCACTTCGACGTATTATTATGAAAGTGGGAAGATCTGGAAAGAAATAGAATATACAAAGGGGCAGGTAGCCGATGGAAGATATACAGAATACAACGAAGACGGGCAAGTAAACAGGATCTTTGAGGAGGATTTTACCAATAATAATAATGATTGGGATGTTTATACCAGTGATAAAACTTCGGCAAAAATAAGCAACGGATCATTGGAAATAACAGCTATGATTCCTGCCGGCGCGGCAAGATATATAAGTTTGCCCTTTCAGTCTCCCGAATTTGCTATAGAAGCTGTGATAAATCTTGAAAAGTTGAAGGATGGATCGAAGGCCGGCCTGATTTATGGGTTTAAAGATTGGGAGAACTACAATTACTTCTACATTACCGGATCCTCTTTTTACGTTGGATTTGTATATGAAGGAGTGAATTCTATTTCTGCTGATGGAATGTACTCATCGGACATAAAAAAGAAAGCCGCAAATAGCATTAAGATCATCAGCGACGGCGACAAAAATATTTATTCCATTAATGGCGAGATTCAATATTCGCATTCACGAACGAAAAATTTTGGAAGTAATATTGGTTTTGCGGTAAGTGGCAAAACCAGTGTAACGGTGGAAAAATTCATCTTAAAAGAAATAGATTATAAGTCTTTTTCAAATACTGCTACTTCAAACTCGGATATGGACGTTAAGTCTTCCGGCTCGGGCCTGATTTTTTCGGAAAAAGGGTATGTTGTAACAAATTATCACGTAATCGACAACGCTAATAAGATAATGGTCGAAGTAAATCATATGGGAGTAAGCAAATCTTACGCTGCAACAGTAGTACAAAAGGATATCGACAATGACCTGGCGCTCTTAAAAATAACAGATGAGATCAAGATAGCGCCCATACCTTATTCCTTTAAAGAGGGTGGTGGCGCCGAGGTCGGCGCCGCCGTATTCACAATGGGGTATCCACATGCCCTATCCGGAATGGGCAAGGAGGCGAAATTCACTGATGGAAAGATCAGCTCTAAAACGGGCTACAATAACGCGATCAATACCTACCAAACTTCGATCGCCGTTCAACCGGGCAATAGCGGGGGGCCCCTGTTTACGGATAAAGCCCAGTTAGTAGGCGTGATCAATTCTTCCATTACAAACGCTGAAAATGTTTCTTATGCAATTAAGTTGAACTATGTAAAAAACCTGATCGAGCTTCTCGCTGAGAGCGTGGATTTGCCCGCCAGCCAAAGTTTAAGCAACGCGCCACTGGAAGAAAAGGTTAAGGCGATCTCTAATTATGTTGTTTTAATAAAGATCAAGTGAATATGCTAAAACTACATATTGGCGCCATTTTAGTTTTTGGGTTCCTCGGCCTTCATCTTTTTTCACAAGAACCGGGGACTCCTATCGGACTTCCAAACGATCTGGATCAACAATATGTTCCCGATAAAAACTCGATTCTTAACAGCGTGAACAATTCCACTGCATCATCGGGCGGATCCGAATCGAGTATTATAAAGAATGTTATCAAATTTAATGTCTCCTTATTATCCAGAAGCACAGCGGCTTTCTTCTGGGAACATTCAGTTTCAAAAGCAATTTCTTTGGAGGGAGGGGTTGGCGGATGTTTTGGCGTTGATTATATGCAAAAGATGTTCTCCGAACTAGGCGATGGCTATGGCGGAAATAATAACAACAACAAACTCATGCTGAGTAAATTATTGCAAAATTCAACCTATGCCGGAAGCCCAAGCCCTTTTCTGTCCGCAGGGGCCAGGTTTTATTTTGCTAACGATGCGCCAGAGGGGGCTTATTTTAGTTTTAGTGTACGTTATGCGAGCTATAATATGACCTATAACCAGGATGCCAATAATGGAATGGTCGTCAGCGGCGACCCTAACTTTTTTGTGAAAAATCTGGGCTTTAACTTTTTATATGGGTTTCAATCCTCTTCAGATTCATGGAGCAGGGGAGGCTTTGTACAAGATGTATTCATGGGCATCAGCATCAGGAAAACTTCATATACGGGTTTTTACTTTCCTTCGTCTAACTCCTCCGGCGGTCAACCCATTACTTTGAATAGGGGGGCAGACATATCACAAATACAGCCCGTTTTCTTGATGGGCTACTCGATCGGCTTTGGATATTAATTATATTTACATATTTTTGCTTACAATAAATATGTAACAAAAAATACATGAAAAAATCACTTTTTCTTTCATTATTGGTCCTTTTAACGGGCGTTTCCTTTGGCCAGGAATTAAAGGCGAATTGGTCGGATAAGGAATTTTATACGAATAAAACAACCGGCTTTTTTGACCAATATGTTGGGGGCAACTCCAAGTATGTTTATTTAAAAACCAGCAAATTACCCGGTTTTGCAATGAGTAACAAAAAGCGGGAACGGAGGACCATGATAAACATGATGGCCTATGACAAAGCTACCATGAAAGAAGTGGCCAAAGCAACCATACTGGATCTATCCAATAGCGGAACAAAGAAAAAATATGGAGGGTTGCGCTATTATAAAACAATTGTTTTTGAAAATTCCCTCTATGTATTCTGGGTGTCTGATGAAAAGAAAAAAGATGAGCTGTATGTTGAAAGTTACACCCCAAAATTAAAACGCACAGGCGCTCTTAAAAAAGTATATGAGTTAAGTTCATCTAAAGAAGCTGCTAGAAAAGCTGAGATATTTGCTCTCGGTAATCAGGCCGCAGGGGAAAAAATAATTATTGGGGGCGAGTTAGCAACGAATGACGGGCAGAACATAAAAATGGAGTATAAATTGCTGAATGCCGACTTTACCTTTGCCGCCGCCAACCAGGTTACCCTGCCAGTAGCCGCCGTAAGAAACAGTCGCTCAAGAAGTGCCGATAACCTTTCTTCGTCTTATTTATTTGGCGATGATGCCAATTTACACATCAGGAGCTATGTTACTGTTGATGAAAAGGAGAAAAAAGACCTGAATAAAAAGGGCGCTGCCACTTCTTTTGCTATTTATTCAATTGTTGAAGTAAATTCTGGCAAGATCCACTCTTTCAGTATGAGGTCTGACGATAAAAATATTTTAGAGTTCAACTTTGCGGTTACCAAGAGTTCTATTAAAGTCTATGGTTTTTTTAATGACATAGCCAAGGGCGGCTTATTGAATGGCATTTTCACCGGGGCTGTAGACCCGAAAGCTTTCACCATGAGTGCTCTCAACTTCACTTATTTTACAAAGACTCAACTTGACGCTCTCTTTGCAAAGGATAAGGAGGACGCGAATAAGGCTGGCGCATTAGCTTCAAATAAGAAAAAGGAGGCAAAGGAAAAGGAAGAAGCATTGACCTCTAATTTTAGGATTGAAGATGTGAAATATGCAGATAATGACAATTTGGTGCTTTTCTGTTCAAGAATGCTGAACACCACCCAGGATTATTATGACGGAAAAAATTGGCACAGCATTCCTATCTGTCAAAAGGATAACGTGACTATTTTTAAAATTAACGCCACCAAAGGAGAAATTGTTTGGGCGAGCAATTTAGACAGGCGCGCATCCTATGGCGGATGGTTTGTTGACGATCTAAAGGTAATTACGAAGGACAAGAATTTTTATATTGTTTACGGCAACGCGTATAATTCGGCCGAACAGGCCAGCGGAAAAACCAAGAAGAAAAGAAAGTCCAAAGATCAGCGCGAGGATAGGTTTGAATACGCCGTTCTTGATCAAGCAACGGGCACTATTAAACGTAAGGAATTTACAGTAAACGCGGTTAATGCACCAAAGGGAGAAATTAAACATATATCTGCCGTTAATCTTAAAGTGATAGATAATGAATTTTATGCAAATTCAACAAAGGGGAAATTAAAACTCATACCTACCATTTTAAGTTTTGTCGGTTGCTTCATTTGTCCACCCGTTGTGATCATGCCTTTTGTAGTTCCCAGTTATAAAAAGTGGACCGTTTATAACGGCAAAATATGCCCTATGTAGATCGTTATTTAAAGGCGAAAGGGTATTTGTTTAGCAAATTACCGATCTTATCCTCACAGTTACCTGCGAGAATGTTTTTTTCTTTCGTTTCTCTAGCATAAAATAGTTTGTCTGTCAATCTTATATTGCCAAAGTAAAACTTGGTTATAAGCGTAATACCCCATAAAACGGCATTTATATATAAATTACTTTTTATCAGTCCATATATAGCCAACGCGGCGCCAGCGTTAACCAACGTTGAAGTAATTCCTTTTAGGGGATAGCCTTCTAGCATAGTACCCAGTCCTGGCAAAACAATGGAGGCAAATAAATACAGATTGCGCTTGCCTTTATGGTAATAGGTTAGATCGTTCAAACACGTTAAACAGTCAAACTCTCTGTTAAAGGCACTGAGTTTTTTTGTGTCCCGAATTAAGGAAGCGGAGTCTTCCCCGTTATTTATCAATATGCCTAACAAAAGAGGTCCTATGCCGGTGTCACCGCATGTTTCGGTGTATCTGTTCAGGTAAAATCGGGCATAGTCCCTATCGCCGTTTATATGGGCCAATAAGGATGCGTTCCATAAAAATCGTTTCTTTTGCGGCTCATTCGTCAGAAACGTGTAGTTTATTCTTTGAACTTCATTAAATGCTACTTTTGAAAGGACATTGTTACTTATATAAAGATCCACTTTCTTCATTATATAACCAGCCCTTTCCGTGTCAGAACGGGAGATATAAATGTCATGCTCCAGATTTAATAATTTCAAATCAAACTCAGTTTGAGCTTTGAAATTATTGATAAAGAGTAGAAGAATAGTTGATATTATAATAGCGCGCCGCATTTATGAGCAATTGCTTTCTTTTTTCTTTCTTAATAATCTTGGCATCCGAGTAACTTCCATAAATATTAGAAAGATAAAAAAGGCCGAAAAAGCCAATTGAAAATAGGGTGTATGGCTTTTTTATACCTAATTTGTAATATGCTTCATATGCCTGTACCCCACACGCAAGGTTCATCATAAGGGTAGTGATAAAAGATCTCTTTTTACCTAAGTATAACTGGCCCAGGCCAGGCACTACGGCAGAAAATCCCGCAGCTAAGAAAGGGTGTTTATGAAATGATTTTTTATAACTCATAAAACCAGGACGAAGCTCTTCCGCTATTACATTTAGATCGCTTTCAGAAGGTGTTTCCATTGCCCTGTAAAGGAGTCCAATGTTTTTTCCTATCGTAGGTTCATTTGTTTTCGGATAGCCTGAAAACCAAGTATCTTTATGCCGGGCTGTTAAAAATGTTATGCTCGCTATATTATATGCGTTCGTATCGGCATCAAAAACAACTTTAGCTCGAGCATAATTGCTTAAAAACAGTGTATCATTGAAATACAATAAATGGTATTTGGCGGCAAGATAATTTAAAGAGTCTTCGGAAAGAGAATTGCGACTGCTGTAAATATAGGTTTTATGCTCTTGGGCCAGATTTTGATCCACTAAATGTTTTAAGAACAGATAATCGAACTGACTAAAAGTCCTAAAGTAACAAAATAAAAGCAGGAATGTAAGCTTTGTAAAACGCCTGTTAATCAAGGTCAATTTGGTTTTTTATCTTCAGATTATTGGTCACCTTATATTCCGGGCATTCATCAACCGCCGAAGGAAAGCAATTGGTTAATTGATGAATTCCCTTCGCTGAGCCAATGATAAAACCATATTTGTTTATGCAGAGCTTTGTATAACCGGAACAGCTGATCTCGTAAACGCAGTTTGCCTGGATCTGTTCAGATAAGATCGCCTGGTAAAAATATAAAAGACCTGCCGCCACATAATTTAGTGGATTGATCTTTGCTAAAAGACTTTTATTTTTGAACGAAATGATTTTTCGTGAAGGATTTGGATGCGGTTGATATTCTAAAAAATTTCTATCAAGTACGGCTTGAGTCAAACCAATGGTCTGCGATCTCGCCATATTGCAAAGAGTAAAAGCGATAAAAAAATAACAAAACAATTTCATAGGTTACGGCAGGCTTATGCCACTCAAATATAGCGGTTTTTCATCATAAATGTATAAATATTAACTAGTTATAGGGGCCTAGCCAAAATTCCGCCTGTATGAATAATTATAGCTTAACCCACGTAAAGCGCCCACCAACCCGTAGCAATGGTTCCGTAACTCATAAATTCCGCTAAGCTCGCGCACAAAAAACCCCCTCAGTATTCCTGAGAGGGTTTCTATTCTTAGATAAGAAATTATTATTTTCCTCCGCCGGTCTTAGGCTGAGGCTTTGGGTTGTCCTTTTTAGGAGGAGTTCCGCCGCCCTGGCCGGGAAGTACCGCGGCAGGCATTGAATCAAGTTTCTTTTTAACCAGCATCAATACATCGTCGCTGGGCTCAGAATAAAGAACCAGCCCGGTGCTTGTATCAAGAATGTATTTGTAGCCATTCTCTTTGGCAACCGCGTCGATAGCCTTTTTGGCTTTATCCTGTATAGGCTTAGAAAGCTCTACATACTTCTTTTGATAGTCCTGCTGAGCCTGTTGCTGGAAATCCTGGATACGTTGATTCAGGGTCTGCAGCTCTTCCTGTTTGGTCTTTTTAACGAGTTCGCTGTAGCTGTTCTCGTTGGTCAGGTAATCCTGGTATTTGGTGTCAAACTCGGTTTTCATGCTGGCCACCTGTTTTTCGAGGTCTTTCAGGTAGCTTTGGGCAATTTCCATAGCTTGCTTGGTCTCAGGCATTAACTGGATCAAAGAATCGAGCTGTACGTGGGCGATCTTTTGGGCCGACAACTGTTGGGCTCCGATCAAAAGAAGCGCAACCGCAACAGATTTAAAGAGTCTTTTCATATTTACTTAGATTTTAGGGATAGCAAATGTAACTAATTATGACTGTAAAACCAACAATAGTGCCAAGGACTGATTTTAACGACTTTTAACGCAGAGGTTCCGAAGGGCGTTTTCCAAATCATTTAATATCAAGGAACTCTGCGTTAAGACCGAAATAGAGCGGCAGAGTTGAGCAGCGCGGCCTTAACCTTTCATATCCTGAATATCAAGCATTCCTACGGGCTTCCCGCCATCTAAAACGAGCAGGGTATCCACATTGGTCTTCTTGAATATGGCGGCAGCCTCGTTCAGCAGGGCCCCGGCCTCTACGCTGTGCGGGGTGCTAAAGCTGAGGTCGCTGAGCTTTTTCTGCAGTACATCACGACCCTTTTCGGAGATCGCGCGGCGCAAACCCCCATCGGTAAACACCCCAATAGCTTTGTTGCTCTTGTCGACCACGGTTATGGCCCCGAAACCGAATTCGGTCATTTTAATGATGGCGTCAGTAAGCGTAGTGTCTGACGACACCAGTGGGTTCACCCCGTTGATGGCTTCCTTTACTCTTACGGTCATCAAGCGGGTATCGGCAATGAACTGCTCGGTTCCAACCGTGGTAAAATTGTTCTCGGTAAGTTGCTTCATGATCTTCAGCGGAACCGTGATGGTATGTACGCCAATATTGATGGCGTTGCGCACATGCTCCACCGTACGAACGGATGAGAACATGATCTTGGTATCGTAACCATAATACTCAACCGCGTCCACGCATTGTTCAACCAATGTTAAAGCATCGTGGCCCTGATCCTGCAAACGGCCCACCAGCGGACAAACATACGTTGCGCCGGCCTGCATCGCCATATAGGCTTGCTGCAAGGTGTATACTAAGTGAACGTTCACTAAAAGCCCTTCGTTGCGCAGCATTTTACAGGCACGAACTCCTTCTAAAGAAACCGGAATTTTAAAAACGGTTTTATCCTTATCGAGACCCAATTTCAACTGGCGCTGCGCCTCTTTCAGAATATCTTCGGCCGTATCGCCCAATGCTTCTATCTGCAATACCGGAACGATCTTGCTCAGTTTTACGATGGTGCCGTCGATGTCGGTAATGCCTTCGCGCTGCATGAAGGTAGGCGTGGTGGTAAGTCCATCTAAGAAACCAAGTTTAAATCCTTCTTCAATTTCTTTGAGATTGGCTGAGTCTAAGTATAATTCCATAAGTTGTTTTTTCTTGTTTTATATGATCTTGAAGCGTTCTATGATCTGCTTCACGATTTTTTGCGAACAGTACGTTGCTCGATGCGTTTTTCGTAATTGGCTCCCTGGAAAACGCGGTGCACGTAAATTCCGGGCGTGTGAATGTGATCGGGGTTTAATTCTCCCGCAGGAACTAAATGTTCCACTTCAGCTATGGTTATCTTCCCCGCCATGGCCATCATGGGATTGAAATTCCTGGCGGTTGAACGATAGATGAGGTTCCCTGCCGTGTCGCCTTTCCATGCTTTCACAATGGCGAAATCGGCCTCAAAAGCTTTTTCCATCAAATACTCTTTCTCCTGCCCGTTATAAGTGAACTTGCGCGTTTCTTTTCCCTGCGCAATTTCAGTTCCTACACCTGCGGGGGTATAAACTACGGGCATTCCGTAACCGGCGGCAAGACAACGTGTGGCTAAGGTTCCTTGTGGAATAAGATCAACCTCTAATTCACCGCTCAACATTTGTCTTTCAAACTCGGCGTTCTCTCCCACGTAGGAAGAGATCATTTTCTTTATTTGTTTTGTCTGCAGCAGTAAGCCCAATCCAAAATCATCAACACCCGCGTTATTGCTGATGCAGGTAAGTCCTTTTACCCCGCTTTTAACAAGGGCTGCGATGCAATTCTCCGGGATACCACACAAACCAAAACCGCCAACCATCAGGGTCATACCGTCCTTGATCCCGGCAATGGCCTCTTCGGCGTTCTTTACAACTCTGTGTATCATGCTCTAAATTCGAGGCTAAAAATAGTCAAAAACCCGGATTTAAGTACTTTTGTCGGGTTGATTTTACCCACCAAAATACCCCTGCGGCCTGTTAAAAACAAGCTCACCGAAAATAAGGAGATCTCGTTATTGGTGCTAAGGCTCGACCTCATTAACCCAATTACCGGTGGAAACAAAATATTCAAGCTCAAATACAATTTAAAGGAAGCTGCAAAACATCCTTCCAAACGTATCCTCACCTTCGGCGGGGCATGGAGCAATCATCTCGCCGCATTAGCAGCCAGTAGAGAGTCGGCAGTCGGCAGTACACAGCCGGAAGTGATAGCCGTGATACGGGGGGAGAGGCCCGGAGAACTTTCTGATACGCTGCAGTTTTGTGAGGCGAAAGGGTTGAAATTGCATTTTGTGAGTAGGGAAGAATACAGGCGAAGAAATGATGCCGGCTACATCAAAGAACTAAAAGAGCAATTTGGAGATTTTTATTTGATACCGGAAGGAGGAAGCAATGAGTTGGCGGTGAAAGGTTGTGCCGAAATAGTAAATTATATCGATCAGGATTTCAATACAATTTGTTGTCCCGTGGGAAGTGGCGGGACGATCGCGGGCATTTCTTCCGGGTTAAAACCAGGTCAAAAAGTCTTAGGATTTGCCGCGCTGAAGGGTGGGGAGTATTTGGAAGAAGTTGTATCAACTTTAAACTCAAAAACTTCAAACTTTAAACTTTTTCACTATTATCACTTCGGGGGCTTCGCCAAAACCACACCTGAATTACTAAGCTTTAAAAAAGAATTTGAGAGAGAGCAGGGCTTTGAGCTCGACTTTGTTTACACGTCAAAAATGTTCTACGGAATTTTCGATCTCATGCAAAAAGATCATTTTCCCCGAGGCTCGACCATCGTCGCGCTTCACACGGGCGGACTCCAGGGCAATAAAGGCTTTACGGGATCGTAAAATTGATCTGTGTTGAGGTGGTGGCCGTTCCAACCGCGCTCAATGTAAATGTTGTGTTATTGGTACTCACCCAATCTCCACTACCGAAAGATTTATTGTCGTCATTATCATACAAAGCGTAGTAATAATAAGTTCCGGGATGCATGTAGTTGAACGTATATCCCGGATTAGCGGCCGATAGGAACACGTAGCGCGAGCGATATTTCAAATTCGCCGAATTGAAAACCATTCCTGAGAAAAGAGGTTGGGTTGTGATGATCAGCAATACTTTTTTCGCCGAGCTGGGCGAATAAGTTCCCAGGAAAGTGAAATTAGCCGTTGTTTGTCCCAGGTAGGGCTGCGCGCTTTCGGGATAGGGATCCCCACCTCCGTTATAGTAGATCGCTTCGGTAACCCCGGTAAAAGAAGAAGAAAAATTTTTGGTCATGGTCATTTTCGGGAAACCAAAATTGGTTACGGCCGCCTGGCAGGAAGTAGAGTCCTGCAGTTTGGCACTCCAGGTCATGTGCGGAGTGGAAGCAGGGAGCGTGTTGTACTTGTTGGTATAGGATTTTATATACAGGCTGTCAGCACTGAAGATCACTTCGGTAAAAGCGCGGCTCTTTCCTTTTACGATCTCGCAAAAGCGGTAGTAAGATCGCGACGCGCCTTCAGAAACGCTGTCGGCCAAAAAATAAGAAACGCGTTGGTTTCCATTGAAGCCACCGCCATTTCTAAATGCTACTTTGTATTGGTTGTTGTAAAGCGCGATGAAGAAAGACATATGAATATCATTGAGCATATCCAGCTCATTCTTTGCCGAGATCTGATTTTCCGATATCGGCCTGAAATCAACGATCCATTCCGGGTAACCGCCGAGCGGCGTTGTGGAGGTTACGGGACCGTTCCAGATTCCTTTTACCTTATTGAGAACATTGTATCCAAGCACAGTTGTTATGGGTGGGGGATTGCCAATGCCCCCGGTTGTGCTGTTTGCGGGCGGCTCATCTTTAGCTCTGTTGCAGGCAAGCAAGGCGAGCATAAGCAGGAAGGGAATTATCTTTTTCATTGGGGGTTGTTGCGACCCGAAAATAAGAAAATTAAACGAGCCGGGCCTGTCTCACATACTATTGTTAAATACTTTGATAACTCCGGCCCTTTCAAAGCTGTGAAGCCTGTATTTTTGTTCATCATCATGCGCTTTAAAAACCATATCCTTTTCGTGTTTCTCTTGTTGACAGCGAAGTTTTTCGCGCAGGTCGCCGAAAAGGACACCAAAGATTTCGCGGTCGGAAAGAAATATGACGAAAATACCGTCACACGCATTCTGTTCATTTTCGATGATTCCTTCAGCATGTATGGAGGCTGGGGCAGTGGAACCAAGATAGACATGGCTAAAAAGCTTATGGGTGAGTTCCTGGATTCGCTGCAGAACACGCCTAAACTGGAGATAGCCCTCCGTTGTTACGGGCACCAAACGCCATTCAAACCTAAACGCAATTGCCAGGACAGCAAGCTGGAAGTTCCCTTTGGAGCCGCCAAGACCAATTATAAATTAATAAAAGACAGGATCAACAAATTAACACCAACCGGCACCACGCCCATTGCTTATTCGCTGGGAGAATGCGCGACGGATTTTACACCAAAGGATAATTGTCGCAATGTAGTGATATTGATCACGGACGGAATTGAAGAGTGCGGCGGAGATCCCTGCGCGGTTTCTGTGGCCTTGCAGAAAAAGGGAATTTTCCTGCGGCCTTTTGTGATAGGGGTTGGCCTGGATGTGAAATTTGCCGATGTCTTTGGCTGCATGGGTAAGTTCTACGATGTAAGCAACGAAGCCAATTTCAAAGCTGTGCTGAACCTTGTTTTAATAGAGGCGGTTTCGCAAACCACGGTGCAGGTGAATTTGAATGATATCCATAAAAAACCCAGTGAGACGGATGTCACTATGACTTTTTACAACCAGCAAACGGGCGATGTATTGTATAATTATCTGCACACGCTCAATCACCGGGGCAACCCGGATACAATTGTTTTGGATCCCACGATCACTTACAAAATGGTGGTGCATACCATTCCCCCGCAAACCAAAGAGAACATCACTTTACAAAAAGGAAAGCATAACATCATTCCGCTCGATGCTCCGCAGGGATATTTGAAGCTGGAAACGGAAGGCCCCAATGTGTACAAAACTCTTTCCTGTTTGGTGAGAAGATCGGGCGAGATGAATACCTTGATCGCGCAGGAATTCGGCAATATCGAGAAGCTCATCGTAGGAAAGTATGACCTGGAAATACTGAGCCTGCCCAGGATACGCATACCGGCCATTGAGATAAAGCAAAGTACAACCAATACAGTGAAGATCCCTTCGGCGGGAGTGCTGTCTTTGAACAAGGGGGGACTTGGTTATGGAAGTATTTATGTGGATGATGTGAACCTGCCCGGAGGCAAGGCAGGCAAAATGGAGTGGGTCTGTAACCTGAACGAGAACCAGCAAACCGAAGTGTTTTATCTGCAACCCGGTACCTACCGCGTAGAGTTTCGCCTGAGAAACCAGCCGGAGGCCGAAAAAACCGTGGAACGGAAGTTCACCATTGAGCCCAACAAGACCAAGGCGGTGAACATGTTTTAGGCCCTGATTTTCACAGATTAGCCAATAAAGATCCGCGTTCATCTGGGGGATCCGCGGCTTTAAAAGTTTTGAAAAATTGCCGCCAAATTTCTTCCTAAATTGCGGATATTCGCGGGAAATAAATTATAATGAGTTCAGCCGCGGCCACTATGAGCAAAAAATTTACTTACACCGAAAAAAAAGATACGCGCTCGGGCTTTGGAGCGGGACTTCTTGAACTGGGTCGCACCAACCAGAATGTGGTTGCGCTCTGCGCCGATCTTACAGGTTCGCTGAAGATGGACGCTTTTCAAAAGGAATTTCCCGATCGTTTTTTCCAGGTTGGCATTGCTGAAGCCAACATGATCGGCATTGCAGCAGGGCTCACCATTGGAGGAAAGATCCCCTTCACCGGAACTTTTGCTAATTTCTCTACGGGCCGCGTGTACGATCAAATTCGCCAATCAGTTGCTTACAGCGGCAAGAATGTAAAAATTTGCGCTTCGCACGCAGGATTGACCCTTGGTGAGGACGGAGCTACGCACCAGATCTTAGAAGATATAGGCTTGATGAAAATGCTCCCGGGCATGTGCGTCATCAATCCCTGCGATTTCAACCAAACCAAAGCAGCCACGCTCGCTATAGCAAAACACGAAGGACCGGTTTACCTGCGTTTTGGAAGACCCAATGTTCCTAATTTTACGCCTGCCGACCAGAAATTTGAGATCGGTAAAGCCGTTACCTTACAGGAAGGAAAAGACGTTTCTATTTTTGCTACCGGTCACCTCGTTTGGAAAGCGATAGAGGCGCTTGAAATATTAGAACAAAAAGGCATCAGCGCGGAGCTTATCAATATTCATACTATCAAACCATTGGATGAAGCTGCGGTTCTGGCAAGCACTAAGAAGACGGGTTGCGTTGTTACCGCAGAAGAACACCAAATAAATGGGGGCTTGGGCGACAGCATCGCAAATCTCTTGTCGAGAAAGAATCCAACTCCGCAGGAATTCGTTGCGGTTAACGACAGCTTTGGTGAGAGCGGAACGCCCGACCAATTGATGGAGAAATACGGACTGAACGTGGCAAGCATTGTCGCGGCCGCAGAGAAAGCCATTTCACGTAAAAAATAATTTATACATGAGAAAAATTCTTTTGATAGTTGCTCTTGCGGCTTCTTTCGCATTGGGCTATGCTATGAACGAATGGAAAAAAGCAGACCAGCCCGCACCGGCGCGCGTTACAGGCCTCGGCGGCATCTTCTTTAAATGCAAAGACGTAAAGGCACAAAAGGAGTGGTACCAAAAGAACCTGGGCCTACGCATGGATCAATACGGAACACTTTTCGAATGGAGACTTTCTGATGACAGCAGCAAGATAGGCACAACGCAATGGTCGGTCTTTAAGGAAACAACAAAATATTTCGCGCCCTCTACAAAAGAGTTCATGATCAATTACCGCGTGAATGATCTTGAGCGTTTAGTGCGACAATTGAAAACCGCCAAAGTAACCATAGTAGACACAATGGAAGTAGTTGAATACGGTAAATTCATTCACATCCTGGATCCCGAAGGAAACAAGATAGAACTGTGGGAACCCATTGAGTGGAAGTTTGACAAGACGGGCAGGGGGATCACAAAATAATTTTATTCTAGTATTATTTTTTTTGTGCCGATCATGGCGCCGTTCTCAGTAATGCGTAAAATATAAATACCGGCAGGAAGATCGCCTCGTTTCAAATGGATCTCATTTCCTGAAATTCCCTTCATCAAAACTTTTTCTTCTCCCAGCATGTTTTGAATGATCACATTTGCCATTTGTAATTCACCAGCTGTTCTTACATAAGTTTCCTCAGAAAAGGGATTGGGCTCGATGGAGAAGAAATAAGAAGGTTCTCTGGACTTGATCGCGGTTAAAAGATCACATGAGGTTGCCGTATCCGGGTACACCACTTGTCCGCTTCGCGCAAAACACAAAAGCGTACCCGAATATTCAAATGGGCACATAGGCTCAAGTAACCCCGCCGTGCTGCCAACGCCCTCTATTAAAGATACCGGGTAGCTGCCAGATAAATTCCATCTTTTGCAGTAGTTTCCTCCAACCTGTACAGAATCGATCGAGGTAACTGTTAAAAAGGGAGGACAAGAGAAGCATCCCTGCACCGTGTCGCCAACCTGCATAGTAAAGTCAAGTAACAAGCATTCCTGTGCGTTATGGGCCGCCCAATACACCTTTCTCAGCGCCGTATCTTGCCTGTATGCCCCTTGGTAATTTTTGGATAGCGGGGCCCAGGTTGCGGGCGGAAATCCCGAACTGCAGTAACTTCTCCACCAACCGGATTGATAAAGCTTGTGATAAACGAGGGAGTTGAGCACGGTATCATTTTCTATGAAGTAGGAGAACTTGTATTCGTAGATCACGGGATTAGGGAAAGGAGGACCGGGGCAATTTGACGTACAGCAACCGCTTGCGGAGATGGTCCAAACCGCATTGCTATCCGGAAACGGATGATAAACATTAGTTTGTGCGCGACAGAAAAAACTGAATGCCAAAACAATAAAATATAGAATAAGTTTCCGCATTGTTAATACAAGATAGGGAAAATTTATTTCTTTTTTAAAAGGCTTTTGTTGTAGGCTTGCTCAAGCGCGTCTTTCAACATATCTTTTCTTACCTTCTTTAAGTCAACATAAGTAGCGCCTTGCTTGCCCCATTTGTTGGGCACCGGGTAGAAAATCGTTTTATCGTACGAACAGAACACCGACTGGTCAACCGGCGAAAACATTAAGCAGGCAAGGTCCTTTTTGACATCCAGCGTCGCGAATATTTTTTTGGTCCTGAAGGCCAGGCGCTCAAAGTGTGGCTGTTCGCTAACATCTTTGAAAGAAAGCGCAAGCGCCCTGAAGTTTTTTGTGGTTACCATTCCGATAAACGAAACGAATGTAAGTCTTTTACCGGCAACATGAAATTTTAACACTTTGCTTAAATCATTTTAGGAAAAACGTCCTTGGGATTTGCAATTTATTTACTGTAAATTATTATAAATCAATTGAGTATATTTATAAGGCACGATTAGGATTAGCATAATTTAAAGATTTTAATCAAAAATTCAGCCTTCTTGAAGGTAAATTCGCGTTGCCAAAAAAAGTGGCGTAATACAAAATGAAAAAGACAATTCACCTTGCATGCTTATTTTCTCTTTTATTAATAGGGAAAATAAGCGCCCAACAACATGGGGCACACAGCACAAAATTATTTTCAATTCCGCAGATCGAGAAGGAATGCCGTTTCTTCGGGGGCGACACACTGAGTGGTTTTGACCTTAACGCGGAAGTGAAAAAAGCTGTTGTCGAATTCAGGAACATAAGTGAACTGAAAACCTATATGGCCGCTAAAGAGATCAGGTTCATACGTCAAAAATATAA
Source organism: uncultured Flavobacteriaceae bacterium (assembly GCA_964387075.1). GTDB lineage: Bacteria > Bacteroidota > Bacteroidia > B-17B0 > Aurantibacillaceae > PALSA-968. The sequence goes on along the minus strand of CAYLVB010000003.1, from coordinate 215,488 downwards.
CGCGCCCGATTTTCTTTTGAACCTTACCGATAAGCCAAATGCACAAAAGGTAACAACTCCAGGCATTCTTTCCTCGGCATGCAACAACGTGGATTTTGAGAATGGTGATTTTACGGGATGGACCGGCTCGATTGGTTACAATACAAACTCCAACGGCCCACTTGTGATCACGGGGGCAGGCATCAATACACTGGGAATGGATTCCCCGGAGCCTTCCTGTTCGTATCACACATTGGTTTCAACCGGCAATGATCCGTACAGCAGTTTGCCGATGGTTGATCCGGCCGGGGGAAGTTACTCGGTTCGGCTTGGCGGCGAAGACATCAATCAATATTACGGTTCAGACCAGTCGGGAACATACGCCTGTACGGCAGGTTCGGGTAACGGGATCACAACCGCCTATTCGGGTGGAGAGATCTTGCAACAAACATTCAGCGTAACGCCATCCAACGCGCTTTTCTCTTATAGCTATTCGGTATTACTAAATGACGGTGGGCACAGTAACGGACAACAACCTTATTTCCGTCTTGAGGTTTTGGATCAGAACGGAACGCCGATCCCCTGTTTACAATATTACCAACAGGTGGCCAGTGGAGTTCCACCTCCCGGTTATACAACCTCACCAACCACAAACTGGCTGGACAATACAACCGTTTATTATTGTCCGTGGACACAGAACAGTTTGAATCTTTCCGCATACATCGGACAAAACATCACCATACGCTTTACGGCCGCGGGCTGTAATGGCGGCGCGCATTTCGGGTACGCTTACGTAGATTGTTCTTGCGGCCCTGTACAATTAATTACTCCTTTGGTAAATTGCCAGGGGACGAATTCAACGCTTACGGCCCCTCCATCTGTGGGCGGAACCTATCAATGGAGTGGGCCGGGCGTTGTAAGCGGTGCAAACAGCCAGGTTGTTACGGTAAGCCAGAGCGGAACCTATTCTGTAACGGTTACCGGAGCGGGAGGATGCTCGTATACCATTGACACTACCATTACTTTCGCGCCCAATCCAACCGTAAGCGTAAACTCAGGCGCGGCATGCGGCGGAACAAGTGTTGCCCTGAACGCGAATGGCGCAACAACGTATTCCTGGTCGCCCGGAACGGGGCTGAGCTCAACTACCGGGGCTTCTGTGAACGCCAATCCTTCTTCTACAACTGTTTATACGGTTACCGGAAGCAACGCGGGTTGTAACGGATCGGCAACAGCAACCGTTACTGTAAATCCGGCGCCTGTTCTAACTGTAAACTCAGCTACGATCTGTTCCGGAAATTCAACAACATTAAATGCCGGCGGGGCCAACACCTATACCTGGTCGCCCGCCACAGGATTAAGTTCTACCAACGGAGCAAGTGTAACGGCGAGTCCAACCACAACCACAACCTATACTTTAACAGGAACCACAAGCAACGGCTGTGTTGGAACAATGACCACTGCGGTAACAGTGAATCCAATGCCAACGCTTACGGTTAACTCGGCAACTATTTGTCCGAACGCAACAGTAACATTAACCGCAAGCGGTGCTTCAACCTATAGTTGGAATACGGGTGCAACAACGGCAAGCATCAGCGAGAGCCCATCCTCCACAACAAATTATACGGTTACAGGAACGGCTACCGGCGGATGTGTAAGTACAGCCACAACAGCGGTAACGGTTGTTTCCAATCTTGTTATCACAGTAAATAACGCTACGATCTGCGCAGGAAATGCCGCTACATTAAATGCAAGTGGCGCCGCGACCTATTCCTGGTCGCCGGGAACGGGGCTGAGCTCAACCAGCGGGTCAAGTGTAAATGCCAATCCATCTTCAACAACGGTTTATACAATTACCGGAACCGCGGGAACATGTTCAGCGGTAACAACTGCTACCGTTACAGTAAATCCCGGCGGCGCAATTACTGTAAATTCCGGAACTGTTTGCGTTGGGAATTCAACCACGCTCAATGCAAGCGGCGCCAATACCTATACCTGGTCGCCCGCGGGATCGCTTAGTTCAACTTCAGGCGCAAGCGTTAACGCTAATCCAACCACCACAACAAATTATACCATAACAGGCACGGATGTAAATGGATGTGTGTTCACGGCTACAACGGCGGTGAACGTAAATCCGCTACCGGTCGTTACCGCCAACAGCGCTACTGTTTGCAGCGGTGGATCTGCCACACTGAATGCGGGCGGAGCATCAACGTACAATTGGAGTACGGGCGCTACAACGTCAAGCATAAGCGTGAGTCCCGCTTCTACAACTAATTATACGGTTACAGGAACTGATCTTAATGGCTGTGTGGGAACCGGCACAACTGCAGTTACCGTTATGGCAAGTGCTGCCGTTACCGTAAATAGCGCCACCATATGCGCGGGCGGAAGTACTGTTTTAAATGCAAGCGGCGCTTCCACGTATACGTGGAGCCCGGCCGGATCACTGAGTGCTTCAACCGGATCAAGCGTAACCGCCAATCCTTCTGCAACTACGGTTTATACGATCAATGCAACGGCCGGAACCTGCACCGCCACCACAACGGCAACAGTTTCTGTGGTAAGCAATCCTTCCGTTACCGTGAACAGCGCGGCAATTTGTTCGGGAAGTTCTGCCACATTGAACGCGAGCGGCGCAACCACTTACACATGGAGCCCGGCAACAGGATTGAGCTCAACAACTGGATCTAGCGTAAATGCAAATCCAACTTCAAGCACAGTGTACACAATTAACGCGACCTTAGGAACCTGCAGTGCAACGGGTACAGCCACCGTAACGGTGAATGCGCTGCCCACCATAAATTCGGCTCCCGGATTTATTTGCAATGGAGGTTCAACTACACTAAATGCTAACGGAGCCAGCACTTATACCTGGACTCCCGCCGCTACGCTCAGTTCTTCAACCGGAAGCAGTGTAACGGCGAGCCCCACAGTAACAACGCAGTACACCGTTACCGGAACAGACGCTAATGGTTGTGTGAATGCAGCTAATACAAGCGTAACCGTTGTAAGCAATCCAACCATCAGCATCAATTCGGCAAGTATTTGTTTAGGGCAGCAAACGGCTACACTTACGGCTTTTGGAGCATCCTCATTTAATTGGGTGCCCAATACCGGCTTAAGTTCTTCCAGCGGATCGAGTGTAATAGCCAACCCTTCTACCACTACGGTGTATACGATCACCGGAACGATAGGAAGTTGCACCGCAACCGCCACAACAACGGTAACCGTAAATCCACTTCCGGTTGTAGGAGTTTCAAGTAACAGTCCTGTATGCGTGAACGCAACGTTGAACCTGAATGCCACCGGCGGAAATAACTACGTGTGGATGGGCCCCGGAACATTTACTTCTACGCAGCAAAACCCATCTATCAATGGTGTTTCCGCTTCGGCGGCGGGAGTTTACACAGTAGGTGTAAGTGACGCCAACAGTTGCGTGAATTCAGCTACTGTAAGCGTTACTGTCAACCCGCTGCCAGCGGTTACGGCTAACGGAGCAACGGTTTGTTTGGGATCTGCTATCAATCTGTCTGCAAACAATGGCGGCGTAAATTATTCGTGGAGCGGACCCGGCATGTATTCTTCTAACCAGCAAAATCCTTCTATTGCAAACGCAAGCGCGGCCATGGCGGGAAGTTACGTGGTTACCGTTACCGACGCCAACGGCTGCGCCAACGGAAATGTGGCGCAGGTGGTTGTTAATCCATTACCAACCATCAATTCCAATTCTCCAACCATATGCGCGGTGGGATCTGCTACGCTCAGCGCGAGCGGAGGAATTTCTTATACCTGGTCGCCGGCAACCGGACTCAGCAGCACCAACGGCTCGAGTGTAACTTCGAGCGTGAGTTCAACAACGAATTATACAATTACCGGCAGCGACGCGAATGGTTGTGTAGGCAGCACATCCACTACGGTGTTTGTAAATCCATTACCGCCGGTGGCGGTAGGACCCATGAACGCCTCGGGCTGCGCCCCGTTATGCGTTAATTTTGTGAATACCACCGGCTCATCAGGAAGTTATTCCTGGAGTTTTGGCGACGGCGCTATTGGCGCGGGGGCAACACCAAACCATTGCTTTAACACAGCGGGAAATTACCCGGTTACCTTAACGTTGACAGATGGCAATGGCTGCACCAATACCGCTAATGCGATGGTAATGGTTTATCCTGTTCCGACGGCGGCTTTCTACACCACCCCGTCGCAGGCCAGCACACTCGAGCCAAACATCAGTTTCTTCGACAATTCGGGCGGGGCGGTTATTGTGGGATGGAACTGGAACTTCGGAGATATGCAGCAAAGTACATCCACGCAGCAAAACCCCATGTTCACCTATGCCGATGCCGGAAGTTATAATGTACAATTGCAGGTGACCTCTGATCATGGATGTACAAGTATAGCCACACAGGTGATCACGATCGATGAAGAATACGCCATTTATGTGCCTAACGCTTTCTCGCCTAACGCGGATGGAAGCAACGATGTCTTCATGGCCAAGGGCGAAGGCATCAAAGAGTTCAGCATGTACATTTTCGATCGCTGGGGCAACGAGGTATTCTATTCCGACAAGATAGAAAAGGGCTGGGATGGCACCATGCGCTCAAAGAGCGAAGAGGTTGTTCAGGAAGACGTGTATGTGTGGAAGATAGAACTGAAGAACAATAAGGGAACGCCAAAAAGTTTATCTGGCGTGGTTTCGGTGGTGAAGTGATCTTATGTACAGCTCACGGTAGCCGTTTCAAAACCCCTTTTCGTTTGATCAGGTTCTTGTAGTCCCACTGTATCTGCTTTGATTTTCTGAGCCAGCGCTTAAGATCTTTGGTGTTAACTTCTTCGATCGAAGTGTAGATAGCCGAAGCGTCTTTGAACTTTCCGGATCCCGGCTTCAGGCTCTCTTCTTCAAAGTCCGCACCGCTCCAAAACATCAAGCGTATGCCGGCCTTTATTTTACTGTAGCCCACGATGGGATTTCCGTCAAGGAACCAAACGGGATGCGCGTGCCAGATCTTTTTCTCGGCTTCGGGCAAACCCTTGCTTATTTCTTCGGCCAATAAATTGCAGATCTTCTTGTCGCCGGCGCCTTGGGCATTGTTATATTTTTGGATGTCTTTACTCATGGTTAAAAATAGGCATCACTCAGCGAACTCCAAAATATCTCCGGGCTGGCAGTTGAGTGCTTTGCAGATGGCTTCCAGTGTGCTGAATCGAACGGCCTTTGCTTTTCCGGTTTTTAAAACGGAAAGATTGGCCAGGGTGATGTCTACTTTTTCAGAAAGCTCGTTGAGCGACATCTTTCTTTTGGCCATCATCACATCTAAGTTTACAATGATCGGCATAGCTTAAACGGTTAGATCGTTCTCGTTTTGGATCTCAACCCCCTTTTTAAAAATGGTGGCAATAACATAGATCACGGCCGCCATCAATATAAATGCCTGGCTGTCTGCCCAAAACTCGTTTAAGTTGTCGAGAACAAAACCATGATGTTGCAGGCTTTTGGCGATTTGCCGCCCTATGTAACTTAATATTCCAATGGAAAAGGTGTAGTAACTCATTTGTGTTATTTGTTCAGAAACAAAACTGTTGAATGGTTTGGATAGATCTAATTTGCTTAATAGCCTGATGACCACATAAAACAAGCCCGCTTTAAGAAGTGAGATGAACAGGATAAAACTATACATACCAAAAAACGCCCATTTGCCACGAGCATAGATCTCACTTAAGTCCAGCTTTTGATATAGGTTTTGTACAAACTCAGGCTTGTAGATGCTAAAAATAAAATTGACTATCAAGCCACCGGCCTCTATGCATAAGCCAACGAAGATGATCCACGCAACAATATGCAAGGCTTTAAATACGAAGTTGTTTCCTTTTGACATAATTCTTAAATTAGTGCACAAATATAGATAAAAAATTATCGATAAACAATAAATATACCTCGTTTTTTGATAAATCATTGAGCCCCTGCTTATTAAAATAAACAGGGTGTGTGAAATAAGATCAGGCGGCGGTTTCCCGCTTGTTCATGCAATACCAGAAATTTTTTGAATGCATTACCCCGGCGTAAAATCACGCTTTTCTTACGTAGATGGATTTAAGGCCCATGGCGCCAAACCCTTCTATCTTGCAGCTGATATCGTGGTCTCCCTCAACCAGTCGAATGTTCTTCACCTTGGTGCCGGCCTTCACCGGCTTGGAAGAACCTTTTACCGGGAGATCTTTGATCACTACAACCGTATCACCGTCTTGTAGCTCGTTTCCGTTGGCATCGACGATCTTGCCGGAAACTTCTGCTGATTCTACGGCCGCCTCTTCGGGGCTCCATTCATGAAAACACTCCGGACAAACCATGCATGTGCCGTTAGAATACGTGAACTCTGATCTGCATTTGGGGCAGGGAGGAAATTCTGACATAGGAATTTATTTACGCAGACGAAGTTAACGCTTTATTTTTTCTTGTACTTACTGACTTTCCACCGATTGGTTCCGGCGGCGCTATCGGCGATGAGGAGTTTCAGTCGTTTTAACCGTGTTGTTTCCTGTTTCGCGCCCATGACCCAATGGATGGAAACTTTGCGGTAGGAGGGAGCAAGCGATTGAAAATATGCCCACGCCTTTTTATTGGCCCTGAATTGCTTCTCAAATGCCCGCGGTAAATTTTGTGCTGCTTTTTCGAAGGAATAAACCCTTGATCTGTTTTCTTTTCGTTTGGCAAAGCTTTCGAGCCCGGGCTTATGCATGCGCCCCTGTTTTGTCAGCGCTTCTACTTTCTTAATATTGATCGCGCTCCAGATGCTGGAGGGCTTGCGCGGAGTAAAACGGATCTGGTAACGGTCTTTATCAATTGAATTTCGAACGCCATCAATCCAGCCAAAACAAAGCGCTTCGTCAACCGACTCGCTCCAGGTCATGGAAGCTTTGCCGGTTCCAACCTTATAAAAACCAACGATCAGTTCGGTTTTCCTGGCGTGGTTCTTTTCGAGCCACTTTCTGAAGTTGGATGGTTTTAAGAAAAAAATGGGCTTCATAAAATTCGTTCCTTCGCCTAGTTCCTTACGTTGAAAGTGTAAAATAAAAAGTGGCGCCCTCATTTACTTTTGCTTCGGCCCATACTTTACCGCCATGCCGGGCCACTATTCTTTGAACAATGGCCAAACCAATCCCCGTGCCTTCAAATTCGCTGTCACCATGTAAGCGTTGGAAGATTCCGAACAATTTGTTGTAGTACCGCATATCAAATCCCGCTCCATTATCTTTTACATAATAGATCACTTCTTCCTTATTTTGTACGGATCCGATCTCTATTTCCGGGTTTGGTTTTTTCCTGGAATATTTCTGAGCATTTGATATGAGGTTTATCCACACCTGGTTTAACATCGAGCTGTCACCGATAGCGTCAGGCAAATCACCGACTTTAAAGATCGATCTATCAACCGAATTCTGCTTGCAGCAATCTTCTATTGTTTTTTTTACAATTTGCGCGGTATTAACCTGATCTCTTGCAAGTTCATTTTTACTTATATGTGAGAAGACCAACATATCCTGGATCAGGTTTTCCATTTTGCGGGAACTGCTGCCGATGATCTCCAGGCTTTCTTTGATCTCGGCGGTTAATTTTCCGGATAGGTCCTTTGTTAAGATATTAATAAAACCATTTATTGATCTTAGCGGAGCGCGCAGATCATGCGATACGGAATAGGAGAATGCATCTAGTTCTTTGTTGGCGAATTCTAATTGTTGAACCTTCTCTGCCAGCTCCTTATTCAGCGATTTTATTTTCTCTTCCGACTCCCTGCGCTCCGTAATGTCATTAAACAGGATGGCAACCTGGAAATTTCGTGGTTCTCCAAATCGAAAGGCGTAAACATCATACCAGCGATGCAATTGTTCCGCGCGATTTTCAAACCGAACCGATTGGCCTGTTAACGCAACTTTTCCGTATATCTCGAACCAATGTTCTTCGTGATTTGGAGCAAACTCACGCATGCGTTTTCCAACCGCATCAACAAGGCCGGTTTGCTTTTCAAACGAAGAATTGATCACCAAAAAGCGGTAGTCGATGGGTTTTTTGTGCGCATCGAAGATCATTTCAATAATGCAAAACCCTTCGTCTATGGAATTGAATAGCAGCTCCCAGAGCTCTTTTTTTAAATGCATCATGTGCTTAAAGATCTGTCAATATACGAAAACAGTTTTTTTACCTAAAGGACAAAACTTTTCTGAAACTAGCTACGCCCACCTACGCGACCCCGGCGTTAACGGGTGGGCCCCCTGGCCCGCAAAACTTTAAATAAATATACAAAAAATCTTTTATCATTTCCCTTGTTGCAGTCTGCCAGCGCCAAATTTTAGTAATTGATCAACTGTTTCTAGGCGTACTATGCCCCACTACTGAAAAACCTGTGTTAGCCGTTTGTGTTTTCCCGTTCATTTCGTTTCAATATTTCTTCAATGGCAAATCTTGCAGATTCCTTCACGTCTGTTTTTCTGCTTTTCAAATGTTTTTCTAAATGCGGAATGGCCCTTAATGTTCCAATTTTATTAAGTGTCGTATTTGAATAGAGCAAGTTGTAACGGTCGTCGGAACTATTGAGTATGTCAATCAATGTTGTTTCAGCAACCGGGTCTGACGAATTATTTAAAGATTGAATTGCACTGTGTCTGATCAGCCATTTGTTATTTTTTGTTGCAGCAAGTAACGGTTGCAGATCTGTCCCCGCTGGTTTCTTTATATTCCCGATTCTGTCAAGAAGTGATGCAATAATGTATTTGTCAGTCTCTTTGTTAACCCGCCGAATTAAATAGTTCAGCGCTGTTGTATCGTTCGTATTTTTGGCAAGGTGTCCAAGTAAAAAGTATGCCTTGTCTCGCTTCTTCTTGTCTTTTTCCTGGTCAATGAAAAGGATTAATTGGGGAACGTACCCTGCATTGTCAACTTTTTCAGCCTCTCTATATGCTTTCCACGAAATAGTTTTGGAGCTGTCGTAACCCGGACCTATGATCTGGTCGCTCGTTTCCAACATTCTTGCTATGATGTCTGTTAAATAATTGTCCATTTTATTGTCGTCATGCCAGGACCGCTAACGGACGCTGCTTGACGCAGTCCGATTCGAGAACTAATTTAGTAAAAATTGCCGAATGGCATTTTTGCTAAATGGGGAGTTCGGAGAAGCGGACCGGATTGCCCCGAAGGGGTGCCTGTGGCACGTGCAAGCTTGGGCTTGCTGTAGTTTTCGAAGGGCAGACCCCGCCTGGCGTTGCAAAGGCCTGTGTGATGGCGGGCAGGTGTGCGCGTGCGCAGCGGCAGCCGGATGGGGCGGGGCTGTTTCATCGGCTGCTAAAGCCTCATCGGCTGCTAAGGCCTTGTTGGCTGGCTGTTGCGATCCGGTCAAGCAGCGTCCGCTTGCTGCAATTTCTCTAAGACCAGGAATCCCGCCCCTGCGGGATGGGGGCTTTGAGTTTCGCTTGCGAAAATTGCAGCAAGCGGTTTCGGCGCTGGCGCAGTTGGGCTTTCGAAGAATCCACTGTCTACCCCGACAAAACTTTATTTAAAGATAAATGTAATCTTTTTGCCCGACGAAACAACGGGCGACAGCCCGACCTTTTGTCCCAGGGCAAAAAAACTTGGGAAATGCCCAATTGTCGCCATTGCGCCGTGTTAGCAGCAGTTATTTTTTTTGCTCGAGTGTCTTAAACAGGTCAATGAATTTTTGATGGAGATTTTCCTCGATACAGTCCGGCCCAAAGCTTATACCGATATTGTCGCCGTAACTTATGGCTTCGGAACAAGCAACCCCTTGACAAGTCGTTACAACAGTTTTTTTAGTATTAACTTGATTAATAATTACACTCTTTGTCCCGTCGCTTGCGCCCACTGGTTTAATGTCTATGAAGTCAATGTCTTTAATTTTTATTTTAGTAATAAAAGTTTGCATTAACTTATTGTCCGTGCTATTGAAATGCTTTTGAGTATATATAATTTCTGTCTTAGTCTCATTCAGTTTTAGGCTTCTTTTGTTCGAGCAACAAATCAGTGACCCGTCTGGTTTTATAGATACTTTTGTAAAACATACTTGGTCGGTACAAGTAGTAAGGATTTTATTTAGGCCTGCTATTGTGTTTGTTTGTCCAAGTGAGGAAAACGCAGAAACTAAAAAGAGAATGACAATTTTATGTGTCTTTTTCATAACTTAATTTTTATTGGCTTTTTTTATTGCTCTCATCGCTGCTAATTTTTTGTCGGTTACTCCTTTTACATATGAAGTTATTTCAGCCCAATTTAAAGTAGAAACTTTATTTTGTCTGGGCAAGTAAACCGTAAAGCTTTCTTGATTAGGGTCGGCAGGAGGATTAACATCTTTCAAAAGTACCCAATATGCTTCGTTTTCATCTTCAATGAATTTTACGATCATAACCACTCTCAGATTATCATTGAGATAGTTAAAAGTTGAAACTTTAAATTGCTGTCTTTCGTCTTCGTCGAGCCTGTCACCAGTTGCTGATGATTTCAACTGAACTATAAGTTCTAAGCCGCGATATTGACCCTCTTCGCAAATTTCAATGTTAAGGTCTTGACCGTAGTCCTTTGCGGGCACAGAAATGTTCCAGTCCTTTGGCAGATATTGGCGGAAAAAGTCTTCGGATTTTTGCTCTAATGTATGATTGTTATGTCTTTCGGGATATTGCATTTTGTCTATGTGATTTCGTCAATAATTGCTGCTAACGGACGCTGCTTGACGCAGTCCGATTCGAGAACTAATTTAGTAAAAATTGCCGAATGGCATTTTTGCTAAATGGGGAGTTCGGAGAAGCGGACCGGATTGCCCCGAAGGGGTGCCTGTGGCACGTGCAAGCTTGGGCTTGCTGTAGTTTTCGAAGGGCAGACCCCGCCTGGCGTTGCAAAGGCCTGTGTGATGGCGGGCAGGTGTGCGCGTGCGCAGCGGCAGCCGGATGGGGCGGGGCTGTTTCATCGGCTGCTAAAGCCTCATCGGCTGCTAAGGCCTTGTTGGCCGGCTGCCTGCCGAGAGCGCGTGTGGCTTTCGCGTTGCTTGCCTCGCGGTTGCGATCCGGTCAAGCAGCGTCCGCTTGCTGCAATTTCTCTAAGACCAGGAATCCCGCCCCTGCGGGATGGGGGCTTTGAGTTTCGCTTGCGAAAATTGCAGCAAGCGGTTTGCAGCTTTGCGTTGTGGCGGATTAGATGCACTAACCTGTCTGAACGCACACTGTTTATTAATTGCATTACTGTTCATATACGCACTTTCCCCGCCATAACGCAAAGGTGCTGTTATAGGGCGTTTTTCTTCCGTCATTTTGTAAAACGTATCCAAATGTCGTGTTCGCTTTCAATTAAACTTAGTTCAATTCTTTCGGCTTCTTTTTCTATTTCCTTGCCCGTCTTGTAAGTTGCAATTGGTTTGTCATATACATTTGATTCTTTATAAATCTGTCCGTAGAAATAGCGATAAAAAAACAGGTCGTCAAGGGTTTTGATTTTTGTCGGAAGCCCAGTCTGATGAATTTTTTCTTGTGCTAAATATTTTCGTATTTGCGGAAAATAAACCCAATACAAGTCAATTGTGTCTTGCTTTATTTTATTTTGTACAATAGGGCAGAGACCGATAATTCTTGATTCTGAAACAAGTCTTTCGTTGTCAAAAAAGCAGTCTTCTTTAAGTTTAAAGCCTATTATTTTGAATAATGAAGTGTCAATGTTCAAAGAAAGTTCTTTTGTGAATTCATCATCTTTAGTATCGTATGCTGTAATTTTCTTTGCAAGAATATTTTTATTTATAATACTGAATAATTTATTGTTGTCGAAAAGCAATGGATTATCCTTTGGTGAAGCTATTCTCCAAATTCTTTTTGACCATTCTACCATTCTTTCTTTTAAATAGAAGTAGTCAATGAAGCCGTCTTGATTGTTTTGTATGGAATACCTTGCATTATTCAACAGTTCTATTGTCTTTTCCTTTGGGATTTCTGGGATTAATCTTTTGAAAGTAAAAGGGTCAGAATATTCACGTTGCATACGAATTTTGCCCGTTGAATCCCAAACAGTCCATTTACCAATACGGTAGTTGTTTTCAAATTTTCCTTCTGATTTTTTTTGTCCGGTTTTATAATAAGAAACATATTGTCCGTCTATTCTTCCTTGGGAAGTTTCATAGGAACACTTGATAAAGCTGTCTTCGTAAATGTGCTTTTGCCTTTGTGATTCATTGAATGAAAGGAAAGCGACAGATAAGAATATGAATAATATTTTTTTCATTTTGTTTTTAGTCCCCAGTACTCTAAAATATTTACAGCGAAACTTTTCCCTTTCGGATAAACTTTTTCGGATTGATTAATTGGTTCTTTTATATATCTGAATGAAACCTGCCTATAGCCTTCGCTTGAATAATAACTAAACGAATAGTAATTTAATAATTTGTCTTGTTGGAATAAATAAGAATCTCCTATTACGAATTTTCGTTTTAATACCAACGGGTCATTTTTTTTATGAAAGTAAATGTAATTGAACGGGAATACATCTTTCATACTGTTATTAAAATCATAAAATGATTCGTCTTTTGAATTAAGAAGCCAATCAGAGTAGTTTTTATTAAAATCATTTTTGATTTTATTTTCCGATAGATAGAAGTATGCAGCCAACCATTCCGAACAATTTGGTAAACGATAAATAAATTGAATGCTGTCTTTATTTTCCTTTAATGTTTTCCACTTGCAAAAATTCATTGCGTTGTCCCAAGAAATACCAAGAACGGGAAAGTCATTATATTCTGAACTGTTAATGTATTTATTGCGAACTTCTGTTGAGCCGATATTGCTGTCGGGTAATTGAGTTTGATAATAAGCTTCTGATGAATCTTTTTTAATAGCACTTAAATACTCCTTGTAATCTTTATATGTTACAAGTCCACTTATTTGACAACCTTTTATTGTCTGGTCTTTACCTTTAGAATTGTCACCAAGTATTTTAAATAGATTGATTGTCTGAGATGGGATGTCAAAGAGTTGAACTGACTTGTCCGTGAGAGTATAACTTGTCAATAAAATTGTCAAGATTAAAGCGGTCAGTATGTAGGTTAATCGTCTCAATGTTGTGGGTGTCGTCTTAAAATGCCCTATAACGTTTTGCAGCTACTTACAGTTTTTTGCTATGTCAAGTTACGCATTTGAGCGTTAACACGCAAAAAATTGGAAGTAGGTGCTGTTAGTGGGAGTAGCCGCCACGCAGATACGTCACGTTGACGTGTCTGCCGATGAATTACTCAGAGAACTTAAGAAAGAGGGCATTTACTTTTGTCACTTTAATAGAGTCTTTAAGTATTAATTGTTTACGGTCTGAAAGATTTACGAATTGTACACTAGTAGGATAATTACCGATCGCACATTTATACTTTTGTCCGTTTAAATACACGAAACCAAGGAATAGTCTGCCGCCATGTTTTTGTTGAAAGTATTTTTTTGGTTTGACGTCCGCAAAAGCGCCCTTTAACGTAATTAAGTCCGCGTCGCTGAGTTTTTGCAAAGGTATTTTTAAAGAGTCTGCGTCATGATGCCAATGCCAAAGATTTGCAGTTGTCCCGCGACCTTTAAAGTCCTTGTATATTATCAAGGAGTCAGCCTGCAATTGTCCGCTTGCAATTATTGAAGAAAGTCCGAATATTAAAACTAAGAGATGTCTGGTCATTATGTCGAATTTTTTACCGAATGTCTGTCCGCGGCTATTACCACTAACTACCTTATAGCATCAGTTTTTTCCTTCCTATCCTGTTGTTTTAGCAAGATAACAGCCAGTATACTGCGCTTTTCGGTATGATCAAAAATAGCCAATTTTCATAAGGTATCAAAGGGGGAAACCACCTTTTGCAGGCTTTTTGTGCTAACGTGGGTATATATCTCTGTAGTGGTGCTTCTGCTGTGCCCAAGGATCTCCTGGATGTAGCGAAGGTCGGTGCCGGCTTCTAAGAGATGTGTGGCGTAACTGTGCCTGAGCCAGTGTAAACTAACCGGCTTTTGTATCCCGGCCTTCTGCAAGGCCTGTTTTAAAACGGCCGCCAAACTCGTTTCCGTATATTGTTGGTTAGGCTCTTGTCCCTCAAACAACCATAATTTGGGTTTGAAGGCAAGCGCGTAATCTCTCAGCAAACCAATGGTTTTATCGGAAAGCGGGGCCACGCGGTCTTTCCGTCCTTTGGCCTGCCGGATGATGAGTAGATTTCTTTTAGAATCAACATCAGTTAGTTTTAAATTAAGCAGTTCGCTTCTTCTCAATCCGCAACTATAAACAAGGCTCAGCATCGCGCGGTGTTTTAAATTGCCGTGCGCGTTCAAAATTAATTTTACTTCTTCTTTGCTTAAAACATTGGGGAGCAATTTGGCACGCTTGGGCCGGTGTATAAGGTCAATATCAATGCTTCTGTTCTCCACAGTTTTAAAAAATAACTTGATGGCATTGATGACCTGGTTCTGGTAAGAAGCGGAGAGCTTGTGCTTTAATATAAACTCATTGTTGAACCGCACCAGGTGCTTGTTGCTTATTTCTTCAAGAGGGCTGTTTCTGTAAAATCTCAGAAACGCTTTAAGGGCATCGGTATAAGTTCTAACGGTGCTTTCGCTATAGCGTTTAGAGCGCATCCAGTATTTGAACTCATGAATTTTTTGTTGGGCCTCAGCGCTCAGCTCGGTTTGTTCCCATTCCTGTTTTCTCAAGGCCGCCGCGGGATCTCCTTCTACAATTATTTTGCACAAGGGCTTAAATAGCCTGGTGAGCTCCTCCAGCATACCCGGCGTGTTGGGATAATGAAATTGCTTATGGCTGCTGCTGTACTTGTAACCGTGCACTTTTTTGGCCAGGCCAATGAGCTGCGCGTTGTAAGGAAATTTGAGCCCGATGCGCGATTGGCCTTCTTTTTGAAGGAGGTGATAGAGATCTGCATAAAAATAATTTAAGCGGCCCTTTTGTTTTTTCGAAAAGGTTTAAGAGAGAATTCCATACTGTTACCCAGGGCGCTGAAAACACGTACAACCGTGCCGATAGTAACATTCCCCGATCCACTTTCCAGTTTACTGATCTGGGCTTTTTGTACACCCACTTTTTTGCCTAACTGGCTTTGAGTTAATTTGCACTTCTTACGGAGTTCCTTTATTAAATCACTGATAATGGCCATCTCTACTTTATATTCAAATTTTTCGCGCTCAGGGGTTCCTCTTTTGCCAATGTGTTTATCTAACACTTCATCGAGCGAATAGACCTTCATTTTCTTTTTCATTTGAAATTTTTTATTCCTGTAAGTAGTTTGTCATTAATTTTCTGGCCCTATTCAGATCGGCCAAAGATATTTTATCTGCCTTCTTAATGAACCCATGACAGCATACCACGAGGGTTTTTACGGGATTTCTTTTATCCCAAAAGGCCAGAAGCCTGAACTGCATCCCATTCGCCCTTGCCCTAAACTCCCAAAGTTGAGGGTCGAGCTTCTTAAATACCGATGGATCATTAGCATCCCTGGCCCGTTTGATATTGTATAGCATCTTGTTTTTAGCTTTGGTTCCTATTTCTTCCAGGAATTGATCGGCCGGCTCAAGAAACCGTATTTCAAATCTTTCTTTCATACAAATATACTAAAAGTTTCTATATATGGAAACCCTTTTTTTTACTTTATCACTCCCTCTCCCGCGGGAGAGGGTTGGGGAGAGGGCTGTAGCCCAAGTGCCTCTCGATCTCCGCCACAACCAAATGCGCGTTAAAAAGAACATCCTCATTACTGAATCTCAGGATCGTCAGGCCGTATAAGCGCATGGCGCGGTCCCTGATTTCATCTTTCCTCTTTACGTCTGCCTCTAAATGCACATCTCCATCCACTTCAACAACCAGCAACGCTTTATGACAATAGAAATCCGCGGTATATTCACCAATTGGATGCTGCCTTCTAAATTTGAAACCAAGCAGGGCCTTTCTTCTTACTATTTTCCAAAGGAGATCTTCAGCGGCTGTAGATCTTCTTCTAAGCCGGCGCGCCCGGGCAATGGAGTCCTTTCGGGCGTTGTAATAGTATGGTAGTCTTCCTGACATAAGATATTAACCCTCTCCCCAACCCTCTCCCGCGGGAGAGGGAGCGAGCAGCCGGGAGAGGGAAGCTATGCTCCAATTTTCCTGATGCGTGATAGTATCGCTCCTTCGGTTCTACCAAAGTGCGAGGCGATCTCTTTTGTACGGAGGCCCTCAGAGATCATAAAGCGCAATTCTTCATCGGCTTCATGATCCCAGGGCGCGTAGGCCGATCTAAAGTTTTTCGTGACAACTTCCAATTCATATGCTTTTTTTACCGGCGCAGTTTCCGGGTCGGCGGCCGCTTCCTGTACTTCCGGTGGTGGTGCAATGATCTTAACATGATCGTTGCCCACAAAGCCCTCGGGGACCAATTTCATTGGAATATGCAATTTGTTTCTTGCACGCGTTACTGCTACATAAAGCAAATTCACCTCTTCGTTCAATTTATCTGCGTTCGTCAGCGTGTTCACCTTCTCCCGGAAGTCTTTGAGTTTTTTCTCCTCCACAAAATCGCCCACCAAAAAAACCTCGTCGTATTCCATCCCTTTGCTGCGGTGTACGGTAGAGAAGATCATTTCCGCTTTGTCCCTGTCCTCAACATGCCTTTCTTTTATTTTCCGAAGTATAATGTGAATTTCGTTACCGTATTCCTTAACGAGCTGGATCATCATGCCCAATTGGGGGTCTTCCGTGCTTTTAACGTAGCTCTCGAGCTCCATTAAACTTTGCATGGAGCGGATCACTTTGTCTTTTATTAAATGATGTTTGCCGTTATAAAGGTTCAAAACATCGTAAAGGGAAGCGCCCTCCTCTGCGTACGTGTAAGAATTAATATTTCCTTCAAAATAGATGTGTTTAATGTCTTCTTCCATCACATAATGAATTGCCTCGTAAAGCAAACCCAGGTTGGTGCGTGCCAGCACGGCTTTGGACTTCAACAAGGAGGAATTACCGGCGCCAACGAGAGAAATGTTTCCTGTTCGACCAATATGTTTTTTCATTTGCAGCACCTCGTTGGCCAGTTTCGCAATTTCCGGCCCGAAACGGAAACTCGAGGAAAGAGAAAAACCGGAGAAGGGAACTTTTTCGAGGGAGTTAACGGCCTGTCGCCAGCTGTAGATCTGCTGGTTGGAATCGCCAACGATCACCTTCGTTGCTTTTTGTTTCAGAAAGACGTCCAGCATGGCACCCGATGCGTCCTGTCCCTCATCAAATAAAATATGGTCGTATTTTAATTCAGGAGTTGAAAGCTGGAACTTCTTCAAATAAAAATCATGGGTGATCTCTATTTGACCTTTATCCATTTTTTCAAGGAAAGCCGCGGCTTTTTTCTTAATGTAAGAAAGGAAGGGCCCCACAAAAGCTTTTGATTTCGCGTCGGAAAGGGTTGCGAGATAATCTACTTCATCCAATGTGTTTTTATCACTATTGCAATAACAAGCTATGAGTTTATTAATGTGATTCGCAACAATGTACTCGCCGTGTTTTTGTCCGTTGCCAATTAATCCCAGCATCTCGGCGATCTCGCTGGTTTTGTAGCCGACATTCTTTACTTTGTAATTGCGTTTGAAAACGATATGTTTATAAGCCAGCGAGTGAGCTGTTTCTACAACAACATTGCTCAATCCCTTTTTGCGGAATTTAACCTGCGCTTCAGTCTTTACCGACTTATTAAAGACCAGGTAAAGGATCCTGCTGGTTGCCGGACGTGTTCTTGCGTATTCTATAACGGTGGTGGTCTTTCCGGAGCCGGCCACTGCGTTTATTTTTATATCTCCTGTTGAATTGAGAATGGTAAGCTGCTCTGTTGTTAATTGCATAAAATTCTACGAAGTTTTGAAACCGACCTTTTCAGGCGGTTTTTGATTTTCTTTCTTTTCTATCAGTTCATCCAGGTATTGGAATACAAGCTCGATGTTTTTGCTGTTGCTTTCGGTTTTCTTTCGAATATCTTCGATGGCCAGACGTAATTCGGTATTGTCAAAGAGCATTTGACGAACACGCGTGAACACGCGCATGATCTGAATGTTGACATCAATTGCTATTTCACTATTTAGAACTCCCGAGAGCATAGCAACTCCTTGTTCAGTAAAAACAAAAGGAAGTTTTCTTTTACCGCCCCAACTTGAAGTCACAATTTGTGACTTCAAGTTTATAAACTCCTGATTATTAAGCTGAAACATAAAATCATCCGGAAACCTTTTAAGATTTCTACTAACGGCTTGATTGAGAACCTTAGTTTCAATTTTATATAAAATAGCCAGATCGAAATCTAGCATTACCTTATGCCCACGAATCAAGTAGATCTTACCTATAATCGTATCATCGGGTATCATTAATTCCCTTGCTTTTTTCATTTATGATGTTCTTTATTTCAAGGAGCCAATTTGGCACCTTGAAGATCAATTCACCGAATTCAACAGCGCAATAATATCCCCGCCGTGCTTCGCGGTCTTTTGCCCGCCGAATCCTTTTATCTGGTTCAGCTCTTCCACGGTTTGCGGTTTTACTTTTGCAACGGCTGCCAGCTGGGCATTACTGCACACAAGGAATGTGGGTAGGTTGAGTGTTTGTGCTTTATCGGCACGCCATTGTTTAAGCGCTTCGTAGATCTTTTTTTCCTCAGTGCTCATTTCCACCTGTGCAGGAAAAATGATCTTGCCGGTGGGACTTAATGAGGCTCCAGCCGCTTGCTGCTCTTTAACGATAGGGGGAATGCCGTTATAGAAAACAAGTATCGACCAGAAGTCGGGTTTTCCGTTGGCAAGTTCTGTAGATGTTTTTCGCACATCTACGTGCTCTATAAAACTATTCAGTTTGTCCTGGTCGGCCTGCAGAAATTCCTCCGCAAGCCGTATTTGAAATGTTTTTACTTTCATGATCTGATTTTAAATGATTCATCCCGAAGGGATGCCTTCGGCAAAAAAGTCCTCCGTACAGGATCGTACGGAGGACTACTCAAAAAACTCCCTATGGCTGTAAGGAATTTAATTATTGGTTAGGCTAGCAGCACCAGGTTGTTCAATTGAACTTCTGTGTTATAACGCTTGATGCCCTCTTTATCGAAGTAACTGTTGTTAACCAGCTTGCCTTCTACGGCAACTTTGCTGCCTTTTTGGGTGTATTTTTCTAAGATGCTCACCAGCGGACCCCAGGCCACGAGTGTGTGCCAGGAGGTGTCGGTTACCCGCTCGCCTTCTTTGTTTTTATACGTTTCGTTGGTGGCTATGGCCACGCGGGCCATTTTCTTGTTACCGTCGAAGGTTTTAATTTCAGGAGCGTTGCCTAAGTTGCCGATGAGTGTTACTTTGTTACGAATGTTCATGTTATTTGCGCTTTACTGTGCGCCGCAGGATCTTAATTTTTATAATTTGTTTAATGATTGTATTTGAAAAAAAACCTGCCTGTCACCCGTTAGAGACAGGCAGGTGAGGCAGGGTTATTTATTACTACCCAGCAACAGCAATTCGTTCATGTGAATTTCTGTTGTGTAGCGCTTCACGCCCTCCTTATCGGTATAGTTGCGGTTAACAAGCTTTCCTTCTACCGCGACTTCACTTCCTTTTTGTGTATACTTGCTCATGGTGTCGGCCAGGCCGCCCCAGGCAATTAGCGTGTGCCAGGTAGTGTCGCTTACGCGCTCTCCCTTTTTGTTCTTGTACTCCTCTGTGGTGGCCAGCGATACACGGACCATTTTTTTATCACCTTCAAAAGATTTTAATTCGGGTGCGTTACCCAGGTGACCGATCAGCGTGACTTTGTTTCTTAGACTGTTCATTTTTTTACGTTTTAATTGTTCTTACTACATTTTAATTATTACCGTCATTTCTTGAAGCGCTTCTTCGATTTGACACCGCAAAGTAACGGCGAGGCAAAAGCGGGATTCGGTTATTAAGCATTTCTAGGCACTTATATACCTAAATCCACACGATTCACGTTGCGCTAATTTACAAATAATTATATCCCATCTGCCAGTATGTCTGTGATGTTGGATTGGCCTGTGTATTGAGGATTGCCTACATAATCTTAACACAATAACCCATGTTGAAACAGCAATTACAGGCCCTTGGAAATAACCATGCCGGGGTGATTAAAATGAAAGATGGTTCAAGCAGAAATTATGGAAGCAAACGAGTAGAAGATTGGAATTTCGTTTATTACACTGGAAAGGGCTTGCGAGAAATGTGGCATCCTAATGGCCAGGTGACTGATGAAGTAAAGCGTCTCAGATCCCTGGATGAACAAAGCCTAATAAAATCCGGGCATCTTGCGATAACGCCGATTTCAGAGATAGCCGCGATTGAGCATTAAAAGAGAGATACAAAAAAAGCCCCCACTTTCGTAGAGGCCAATAGGTGGGGGATTCGAACCCCCGGAACGGTTACCCGTTCAGATGTTTCTTAGGCACCCGCATTAGGCCACTCTGCCAACCTTCCATTTGAATGCAACGTGTTTAAACCCGTTTCCGAACCATAACAAATATAAGGATTATTGCCTTCTTTTGTTTTTGTATACACATAGTGTAAACCAGTATAGGTTATACACTTTTTATTGAAATATCAAAATAAATTCCACAAAAAACTTAAAAGAAGAAAATTAATGTAAATCAACCTCATTTTTAAGGTTATATAATCCACATCTGATTAATTTTGTATTAAGGATGCCTTATTAAAAATTAATCAGAGTTTGGAACCGAATATTTCTCCTATAGATACTACATGCGCTGCTCCCGAAAAGGAACAGTTAAAAAAGAAATATTTGTTCATAGATGAAAGCGGGAGCCCTGAATTTTATAAGAACAAGAAACAATTATTGCTCGGCCACTCTACAACATCACCGGTGTTAATATTGGGAATGATCGAAACTAAGGATAGGGAGCTGCTAAGAAAGCAAATAATCGATTTCAAATCGCAATTATTGCAGGATAAGGCCTTAAAGCATATTCATTCTTTACATCAGCCCAATTGGTTTTTGCACGCAAGGGCCGATCATCCACAAGTAAAAGAACTGTTTTTTGAATTTATGAAGGATTTGCAGTTCGGAAGTTATGCAATAATAGGTCGAAAAAAATTGGATGTTTTTCATGGGAAGCATAAAGGAAAAACAAGTGAATTTTATTTTGATCTGGTCAAACATTTAACTACAAATAGATTTAAACATCAATTTGATTATGAACTATACCTATCAGGAAGATCAAAAACAAAATTGCATGATTTCTCTTCAGCCATAGAGAAATCATTACATATCTATCAATCAAAAGTTAAAAGCGAAGTAAAGAGAAGCTATAAATGTAATATTTTAAAGAGTAGCGAATGCCCAGAATTAAGCATTACCGATTATATGATCTGGGCTTTGCAGAGATATATTTTAAAAGGAGAGGATAAATATTTTAAAATGTTAAATCATAAATACGGTTGCATTCAAGATATTTATGAGAATAAAAAGGAAAACAGGTATTATTACAAAAGGAAGCCCTTAATCCTGGAAAACACAACCCCTTTTGTTTAAATGAGAAAGGAAGAGGCTCTCCTGAACCCGTACCTTATCAAAGGTAACCGCCGCATGAAGCGACTTATGGTATCAGAACAACCTCTCCCTTTCAATATTTTCAATGTACTTACCTACTATAAAGGTAGTAAAAAGGCGGCAAATATACTAATTTTTTTATAAAAAAACAAAATTAGATTTATTACTATTAACAATTGACTTTGAATGTTTGGCAAACATATATATTAAATTTAATAACGCCATGACCAAATCAATATTGTTTTGTCATCACACAAATTTATAGACTAACAGCTTGATTAATAGTAAATAAAAATTTACATGTTAACAGGCGATTGTTAGCCCAAAGAACTAATACAAAATTAGGACCAATTACCCTTAACTTAATCTATTTTCGGGCAATGTATTGATTTAGTGGCCAAAAGGGGCCTAATTATAGCCGCAATTACCCACCTTTCTTTTTCCCCTTTTTCTTCTCCCTTTCCGAAAGGAGGATTTCTACGCCCTTACTGATCTTTTTGAAGAAGTCGATGTCTTCGGGCTTTAGGTATCCGCCTCGCTGAATGGCTTCAGTATCTGGGTTCTTTTTAAGAAGCAGGTTATCGACCTCGGGGATATAATAGGCGAAGAAGTTCTTACGCAACACCAGGCATACCTTGATCAGGAGCCCGGTATCAATTGATGGATTTTCGAAGATCCGGTAGGCATTCCGCCGCGAAGTCCCTATACGCTTTGAAAACACAGTAATTCCGATCTCTTCCTTCTCCACCGCCTGCTGGATTATCTGTCCAATGTGTACCATTTGACCGCAAATTGAGTAAAAATGGTCACAATCAGCCTTATACAATGAGCCCGATTTGTCACAAAACTGTGCCAAAATTGGCACAGTTTATGAAAATGAAATATCTTGGTGGTCTAATTCAAACCATATACAATGATTAAAAAAACATGCTTAATGCTGCTTTCAGCTCTTATGCTTCAAAGCTGCGCAACGCTGTTCACTGGAACCAGGGACAAGATCAAATTTGAAAGTGATCCCCCTGGCGCCGCCGTACAGCTAAATGGAATTGATGTCGGAACCACTCCGTGTGAAGTGGCTGTAAGACGAAAACTCAAGGCCCCTATGGCCACTATAAAAAAAGAAGGCTATGAATTAAGAACCTTTGAGTTGACTAATAAATTGAATGGGGTTTCAATCATTAATCTTTTCAATTTATTGGGATGGGGTATTGATTGCGCCAGCGGCGCGGTGAAAAAATACGATCAGAAAGCCTATTCTATAAAACTCGATAAGAAGTAATGAGCCAATGCAAATTGATATCTGGGCGAGTTATAGAGAAAGAATTGAAGGAGGCCTTCGAATTGCTTTATGAAATGGCAGCCGATAAGACAGTGGCAAAGACACATCGTCATGCCGCGGTCCAAACTATTAAAGGATTCATTAAAAATATCCGGGTAGGAAAACTGGTGAAAACACATAAGTATTCACCTGCCATGAAAAGGGTGGCCACGAAGTATGAGCGAATGCTGAACTCCAAAAAACTTTCTATTTAACCCACTCCTTCTATGGAGTGTATTCATGAGGGCTATCATAGATATAAAATCAATGCAGGAGTTTCTCGACCGGTTCAAGGACGAGAAATCCTGTATTGATTACTATGAGGCTTTACGGTGGAATGGGAAACCAGTGTGCCCGCATTGCGGTTCAAAGAGAGTTATTACAACTAAAAAGAGTTATCGTTGTTCAGATAAAGAATGCAGAAAAGATTTTACTGTTACCGTGGGCACGATCTTTCACAGCAGCAAGATCCCTATGAGAACCTGGTTCCTTACGCTCTATTTGTACAGAACTCATAAAAAAGGTATAAGCTCCGTGCAATTGTCACAATGGCTTAATGTGTCTCAGAAAACCGCTTGGTTCATGCTTCATAGAATAAGAAAGCCCATGTGGGTAAATACGCCGTCCATGCTGGGATTGCAGGGTCAGACGATTGAAGTGGATGAAACCCATGTTGGTGGCCGCGAAAAGTGGCGCCACGGTAGTAAAAAGAGATCACGGGTTAATCCAAACCTCGCTTGGGATGGCAGCAAATACAACAAGAAAAAAATTGTGATCGGGGCTATTGAAAGAAAAGGTAAGGTAATCCTGCAACGCATTCCCCGGACCACAACTATGTTTATGCAGAGTTTTATTGAAACACATATTCTAAAGGATACGGAGGTTCTTACTGATGAACATAAAGGTTACGACGCAATGGATGAGGCATATAATCATGCTACTGTGAACCACAGCGCTTGTCACTATGTTCGGGGAAGAATACATACGAATACCATTGAGAGCTTCTGGGCTGTACTGAAAAGAAGTATCACTGGAGTATATTACCATGTTAGCGACAAACATTTTGATAGATACCTCTATGAATTTTCCGGGCGTTTCAATACCAGGAAGAATCAAGTAATGGATAATGTAAATACTACGCTGGTCAATAGTGAAGGCCGGCTATCATATAAAGAACTTATAAGCGACTGATCTATGGCCAAGAAACCAACCAAGAAGAAAAAGACCAAATCAAAATACCATAAAAAATTTGCTCCTCCGGCAAATGCCAGCTTCGACGATCTGTTGAAAGCAACTTTTCCACCGCATAAGAAAACTAAGTAGTTAATTCCTACTTTTACCGCACGTTATTGTTCGTTCTCAGCCGTAGGCTACCATTCATCAACTGTGCTACAATAGTAGCCAAGCAGTAACGCGGTCTTTCGCATAGTACATCGTTTTCACCCGGTAGAATTAACTGCCCACGCCATGTGCTTGGATACATACTCCAAGATGAATCCGGTATCTGTTTTCAGTCACATTTATTGTGTTTCAATAACTTACCCCATTATGTGGATTTTGGTATATAGGTGCGCATTTCTATACGGATAGAAACAATTGTAAGCGTTTGTTGTCGGATAATATTTTTCGTAATTCATTGATTTGTAAAATTTTGGCACTAATATTGCTTTGTCAAAGAAAAACCCAGAAAAAAACCCGTTTTATGCTGAAAAAACTAATCGCGCTCTTTTTTTTCCTCTCTTTTTCAGCCCTAAAGGCCCAGGATCTTGTCATCACAAACGTCAACGTGATCCCCGTTGAAGGGGGAGAGCGCATGCTAAAGAACCAAAGTGTTTTCATTAAGGACGGCATTATCACGGATATACTTCCCTTCCGGCAAAAGCATACCAAGAATAAGATCAAGAACGTGATCGATGGCACCGGCAAGTATTTAATTCCCGGCCTTGCCGATATGCACGTGCATTTTCCTGAACCCAAAGACCTTGACCGGCAAATATTTTTTAATCTGAACCTCGCGGCAGGGGTTACCTGCCTCCGAAGCATGCGCGGTCAGCCGCATCACCCGGCATTACGAGACAGTATCCGGCAAAAATTGATCCTCGCACCCGACCTCTATATTTCAACGGTCTTATATTCCGATTCAACAACTACAAGTACCGACCTGAAGCAATTCGTAACGAAGGCCAAAAGCGAAAAGTGGGATTTTATAAAATATCTTTCAGGCCTTGATCCTGCATTGCTCGACTCGGCAGCGGCATATTGCCGGCAAAGTGGTATAAAGCTGGCAGGGCATGTGTACGCCAACGACCTTCAACACGCCCTGCGTATCTCGCAGGCCTCTATAGAACACTACCAATCGTTGGTGTCAGCATACAGAAAGGATTCCATCAATTTTAAGCAAACCATGGATCAACTCATCAAGAAGAACATGTTCGTTTGCCCTACACTCTCTTTCTACACGATCTGGGGCATGCAATTTTCGGAAGAGCAGCTCAACCAACGCAACGGCATGCAGGCCGCCCCAGCCCAACTCCGCAATGCATGGAACACCAATTTTGCAAACTACAGGAACAGTTTCAATACGCCGGAAAAAAGGACACAACTGGAAAATGGCATGGCGCGCTCCAAAAAAGGACTGCAGGACTTTGACCGTATACTCAAATTACTGAATGACAACAAGGTGATGTTGCTCTTGAGCCCGGACGAATCGGCCTTTAATGTGCCCGGGTTTGCCATGGTTGAAGAGATGAAGCTGTATAGTAAGGCGGGGATCGGCAATTATGATATTTTGAAGATCAGTACCTATAACGCGGCTTGTTTCTTCAATGCCCAAAACGAATGGGGGAGTATAAGGAAAGGAAAAAAGGCCAATCTTGTGTTATTGGATAAGGATCCGCTTGAAAATATTGAGCACGTGAAAGCGGTTAAGGGCACTATACTGGGCGGCAAATTTTATACCCCCGAAACCCTGCTAAAAAAGTAAATTCTTATCTTTGGTTTGAAATTAAGATGACAGTAAAAAGAGCATGCCCCGAATGCGGGGAACCTATTAAAGGAAGAGCGGATAAGAAATTCTGCTCCGACCTGTGCCGCAACGCCTTCAATAATAAGCTGAATGCCGATACGACGAATCATGTGCGGAACATAAACAACATCTTAAGACGTAACCGCCGTATCATTGAAGAAATGACCCCTGAAGGGAAAGCCAGTGTGCACAAAAACAAACTAGTGGATAAAGGATTTGATTTTGGATACTTTACGAGTACCTACAAGAACAAGAACGGCGACACGTATTATTTTTGTTACGAATTTGGCTACCTCCCTATAAAAAATGATTTTTATTTCCTGGTAAAACGAAAAGAAGATCGCGCTTAATGAAACACCCGGTTCATATCAATATCGTTCATGCACTTAAAATGTCCTTTCGGGCATTTTTTGTAGCCCAATTTAGAGCAGGGCCTGCACTTGAGATCTTTTACTTCTAAGATTTTACTTTTTTCGCCAGCCAAATAAGGACCCATGCCGAATTCGGGGATCGTATTTCCCCAGATAGAAATAACATCTTTCTTGTAGGCCGAGGCAATATGCATTAAGCCCGTATCGCTGGTAATGACCTTATCGGCCTGCTGAATAACGGAGGCAGATTGATTAATGCTGAACTTACCGCAGCCCGAAAATACTTTGGTGCCAAAGTCTTTCTCCAGTTTTTCGCCAATAACCGCGTCTTCTTTCCCGCCCAAGACTATTATTTTTTTATCGCTCAGCCTACAGATCTCCTCCAGCTTGTGAATGGGGATCTGTTTGGTGTAATAAGAACCGCCGGCAACCAACACATGGTAATTCCCGGCCTCAACACCACAACGCGCTTTTGTGTCGATTTTCTCTTCTTCACTAATAAAATAATCCAGGCCTTTGCCATCGTTACCAACGCCAAGATATTTTACCGTTTCAAAATACCGATCAACAATATGAATATCGGGTAATTTGTTGATGCGCAAATGCACCAGCAGCCATTTCTGAACATTGAGCTTATTGAAACTGTGCGCCGGAGCTTTTAACGAACGCTTCACCTGTGCGGAACGCAAATTATGATGCAGATCGATGATATGATCAAAATTTTCCTTTCGCAGCGTTTCAATACATTCGCTTACTGAATCCGCTATACTATGAATTTTGGTGATGTATGGATTATGGGCAACTACGGGGAGAAAATTCTTTTTTACGAGGAAATGAATTTCTGCATTTGGAAACTGTTGTTTTATGCAACGAACAATAGGACTTGTAAGCACAATATCCCCTATAGAAGAGAAACGTATGACTAAAACTTTCAATCTGTTTTCTTGGTAAGTTGCTTGAACACGTCCTCCAGTTTCCTTTCTTCTTTTTGAAGCGCCAGCACACTAAGACCATTTTTAACCGCGTAGTTAAAGAGTTCCTTGCGGATATCCCGGTCGGCGGCACTGATGATGTTCCAGGTATTTCCTTCAATAAGCAACACTTCTTCTACGCCTTCAATATTTTTCAACGAATTCTTCGTAGCCGGCTTGTCGAACTCTACGCGCAGCACGATCTTTTCCATCGAACCGCGTTGCATTTGCTGTGTGCCTTCGTTGGCCACGATCTTTCCGTTATTGATGATGATGACCCTGTCGCAAACCGCCTCTACTTCCTGCATGATGTGTGTGCTTAACATAACGGTCTTTTCTTTTCCGGTCTCTTTAATAAGATTGCGTATTTCTTCCAGCTGGTTTGGATCCAGGCCCGTTGTAGGCTCATCCAATATCAAAACCTTAGGGTCATGTATAAGGGCCTGTGCTAAACCCACACGTTGGCGGTAACCTTTAGAAAGTGCGCCGATCTTTTTATTCTGCTCCACCTGCAGACCCACCATATCGATCATCTCTTTGACACGTGCTGTTTTATTTTTAATGTGGTGCAAGCCGCCAATGAAAGCAAGATATTCCTTTACGTACATATCTAAATACAGCGGGTTATGCTCGGGCAAATAACCAACCTGTTTTCTAACTTCCAGCGATTGTTCGCTCACATCAAAACCACACACCTCGGCCTTGCCGCTCGTCTGCGGGATATAACAGGTAAGTATTTTCATCACGGTACTTTTTCCCGCCCCGTTAGGCCCCAGGAAACCAACGATCTCGCCGCCCTTGATCTCGAAAGAAACTTCATCTACCGCGCGTTGCTGGCCGTATATTTTGGTTAAATTTTCTACCTTAATTGACATTATTAATGTTTTATCTACGTTTATCCGTGCGATATGCGGCCTAAACCAATTTCATCAATTTCAAAACCTTGTTAACATCGTCTGGCGTATCAATGCAATGACTATCGTGCGTGGTGATGGCCAATTTTATTTTAAATCCGTTTTCCAGCCAGCGCAACTGTTCTAATGACTCCGCCTTTTCAAGAGTAGATGGAACCAGCGTTGTGATCTTTTTAAGGATATCGCTTCGGTAGGCGTACATGCCCACATGCCGGTAGTAATCAAAATTCTTGTGCCATTCTTTTTTGTCGACAGCCTTAATATGCGGAATAACCTCGCGACTGAAATACAAAGCCTCGAGGTCCTTGTTGAAAGTGATCTTCACTTCACCGGTATCAAAAAGCACGTCATGCGAATCTACAGGGATCATCAAAGTGGCTAATTCAGTGGTTCCATTGCAAAGCCCGGCAAGCAGGTCGATCTGCGAAGGATCGATGAATGGTTCATCGCCCTGTATATTGATCACGTATTTATAATCCTTGCCCGTTTTACGCATGGCCTCAAAGCAACGGTCGGTACCGCTGGGATGGCCGGGAGCGGTCATGTATGGATTTCCGCCAAAACTTTCTACATGTTTAAAGATGCGTTCATCATCGGTTGCCACGATCACATCGCTTAGCTTATGCGCTTTTTTAGCCTGTTCATACACGCGTTGCAGCATGGATTTTCCCTGTATATCAATAAGCGGCTTGCCCGGGAAACGGGTAGAGGCATAGCGCGCGGGTATAACTCCTAGGATCATTTTTTAAAATTATTCAAAAATACCGAATTGTAAGGCTTTTCACTAGCAAAATCTGTGCTAATCTGTGCTAATCTGTGAAATCTGTGGCGTATCTTTGTAGCCTATGTTGAAGAACGACCGATCGGCCGCATTATTTGAGAAAGCGAAGAATTATTTTCCCGGCGGAGTGAACTCTCCGGTAAGGGCATTTCGCTCGGTTGGAGGCACTCCTTTATTCATTCAAAAAGGCAAAGGTTCGCACATTTGGGATGCCGACGGGAACGAATACATTGATTACTGCGGCAGCTGGGGTCCGCTGATCCTGGGTCACGTTCACCCGGGCGTTCTGGCTAAAGTTCAGGAAGTGATGCAGAACGGAACCTCGTTCGGGGCTCCTACCGAACTGGAGAATCAACTGGCCGAGCTGATCATTTCCAACCACACCTTCATTGAGAAGATACGATTTGTGAGCTCGGGCACCGAAGCGGTGATGAGCGCCATTCGCCTGGCGCGCGGCTATACCAAACGAAATAAGATCATCAAGTTCGAAGGCTGCTTTCATGGTCACGCCGATAGCGTTTTGGTAAAAGCCGGCTCGGGACTCGTAACATTTGGAAATACTTCATCTGCCGGAGTACCGAAAAGTTTTGTGGATGAAACCCTGGTTGTGAAACTGGATAGTGAAGAAGCGGTTGAACAGGCATTCAAAGAACACGGAAAGGATATTGCCTGTATCATCATCGAACCAATACCCGCCAACAACGGATTGTTGTTGCAGCGAAAGGAATATTTACAATTCCTGAGAGACATTTGTACGAAGAACGGATCGCTTTTAATTTTTGACGAAGTGATCTCAGGTTTTCGTGTGGGATTTGAAGGGGCGGCAGGATATTATGGCATTAAGCCCGACATCATGACCTTCGGCAAGATCATTGGAGGAGGTTTTCCGGTGGGAATGTACGCCTCAAGCAAAGAGATCATGAGCAGCGTTTCTCCCGAAGGAAATGTGTACCAGGCCGGCACACTGAGCGGCAACCCGGTAGCGATGGCGGCGGGCATTGCGCAATTGACGGAGTGTCTGAAGAAAGATTTTTATCCTAACCTGGAGGTTAAAACAAAAAAACTCTGCAACGGCATTGCCGAAAAATTCAAAGCGAAGAACGAAACTCTAAGGATCTTCCAAACAGGCTCTATCTTCTGGCTCTCATTTTCAGATAAAGAGCATGTTCGCAATGCGGATGAGATAGGGGCTGAGGGAATAAGGAAATTCAACGAACTGTATCACAAACTGCACGCTAACGGCGTTTATTTTGGTCCATCGGGATACGAGGTTGGATTCGTAAGCTCAGCGCATACCGACGAGGATATTCAAAGAACAATTACCGCTTTCGAAAAAGCGCTTCCAGGATCATCGCATAACGTCTAACCATTCAACGATCAACCGGTCAAATGAGCAACAACGAAATATTTAAAAAACTGCGGGTAGCCTTAAAACTGCGCGACGACCAGATTGTAGATATCCTGGCCCTGGTAGATTTCAGGATAACAAAAACCGAGCTGAGCGCCTTCTTTCGCAGCGAGGATCATCCCAATTACAAGGATTGCGGCGACCAGATATTGCGCAATTTTCTCAATGGCCTGGTGATTCACTTACGTGGTCCCGCGAAACCGGCTGCGGGGAAACCCGAGCAAAAATGAGAACATTTTTCTATATACTGTTTTTTTCTCTCGGCTCTGGCTGTATCGCCCAATCCGGGTTCATCAATGGCTACATAATAACCAACAAAGGAGATACGGTTAAAGGACAGGTAAAGGATCGTAAGTTCCCCAACAGCACAACCAGTTGGCAAAAAATAGATTTTATAGACAGTACCGGCGCTAAATTCAGTTATACACCTGAGGATATCAAGGAGTACGGCCGCAGAGGGAAGCCCCGCTACAAAACGCTTGTTATTGGTGTAGAGGCGCGCGAAACATTTCTTGAGGTTTCGAATGTCGGGGCGGTAATTTTGTATTCCTACTATCGCGGCACCTGGGGCGGCGCAGGGAATGCTGTGAATGTGCAGCCCGATAAAAAACCTTCTAAAGAAAAGGCTGAATTCTATCTTACCGTACAAAATCTTCCTGCTCACCCAAATGCGGATAAAGAAAAGGTCGAATGTTTCCTGCAATTAAACAATAAACCATCCAGCCTCATGCAATGGCGCCCGCGCGATTACAAACGAACGGCGAAGCAATTTTTCAGCGACTATCCGGAACTCCTGGAACTCATAGAGAACGGCACACTGGATGAGAACGATATTTTCGCCATCGTAAAAAAGTATAACGATTTTAAAGCCGGGAAATAGTTATTTTTTCTTTTCGTAATCGTAGGCATCGAAAAGCAATTGAAGATCATTGATGAGACGCGTAACTTCCAGGCTGTCGGTGCCATCGTAATATCCCCGAATGTGCCTTTCTTTATCTATCAATGCGAAATTCTGTGTGTGAATGAAATCTTCTTCGCCGCCATCTCCTTCTTCGGCCTCCAAAATATAACCTTTGCGCGCTAAGGCGTAGAGCTCTTTCTTTCCGCCGGTAAGAAAAAGCCATTTCCCGTCATTCACTCCGTGCCTTTTCGCGTAGTCGAGCATTTGTTCTACCGTATCGGTCTCCGGATCTACTGTGTGCGAAAGAATAAGAAAATCCGGCCGCCCTTTGAATTTTTCATAAACGCGAACCAATTGGTTGCTCATGATAGGACAAATTGACCGGCAGGTAGTAAAAAAATAATCGGCCACATAGATCTTTCCTTCGGTAGTTTTTTCCGTAACCGTTTTTCCATACTGATCGGTAAATGAAAAGGCCGGGATCTCGTGATGCGTTTCCTTTTTTATTCCCGAATAATCCTTAGGATCGAAATAAGGAAGCGCGCGTAGCGGCTGGTTCCTTTCCTTCGTATTTACAAAAACAAGCAACAAAGTGATGACAGCAATGCCGGCCAGTCCGCCAATGATCCATTCTTTCTTCATTTAGAGCTCGCTTATTTTAAACAGATCCTTTTCACGTACCCCGCGCTCGGTATCAGCCAAGCTGCAACATTCATTCTTTGCATCATGTTCGAAGAAAAGGGCCCAGCCTTCTTTTACGGCTCTTGGCAAGATAGTTTCTTTCTCTTTCAGGGTTTGTAAGGGACGAACGTCATAACCCATAATGTATGGCAGCGGAATGTGCGCGTAGGAAGGCATCAGGTCGGCGCAGTAAAGAATTTTTGTGTTCTTGTACGTGATCAAAGGAAGCATCATGGCCTCGGTGTGGCCGTTTACTGTAAGTACTTCGAAACCCGGGATCCATTCGCCGTCCTTTTCAATAAAGTTCAGCTGCCCGCTTTCTTTGATAGGAAGTATATTTTCTTTTAGAAAACTTGCCTTCTCACGGTTATTGGGCGTAACGGCCCACTCCCAGTGTTTGGGGTTGCTCCAGTATTTCGCGTTCTTAAATACAGGTTCCAGTTTTGTTCGCGACGAGTCGGCGTATTTCACGCTCCCTCCGCAATGATCAAAATGTAAATGGGTCAAAAAAACATCGGTGATGTCATCGAAACCAAAACCATGCTGTTTCAGCGACTTTTCTAAAGTATCGTTCCCGTGCAGGTAATAGAACGAAAAGAATTTATCACTCTGTTTGTCGCCCATTCCGTTGTCAATAAGAATAAGCCTGTTTCCGGTCTCCACAAGCAGGCATCGCATGGCCCAGCTGCACATGTTGTTCTCGTCGGCCGGGTTCAGCTTGTTCCAGATCGATTTGGGCACCACGCCAAACATGGCGCCGCCATCCAGCTTAAAATGCCCGCTGTTTACAGAATACAGTTTCATATTATTTCAATTTCTTGTTTTTTTTGTGACGCTTAGAATCGCGCTTTGTTTTTTTCTCCAGGTTCTTTTTCAACGCCTTGTCAAGATCAATGCCGGTTTGGTTGGCGAGACAGATCAACACAAATAACACATCTGCCAATTCCTCATCCAGCTTTTTGCTTTTGTCGCTCTCTTTCTCCGATTGCTCGCCATACCTTCTTGCCATGATGCGGGCCACCTCGCCCACTTCCTCGGTAAGAATGGCCATATTGGTCAATTCATTGAAATAACGAACCCCGTGTTGCTTTATCCACGCGTCAACTGTTTTCTGGGCCTCCTTGATCGTCATGGCGTAAAATTAAAGTTTTAATCCTATTACCAAAATATCATCTGTCTGTGGCAGGTGCTGTCTCCAGTTGTTGTGCGCGTATTCCAGGAACGAGCGCTGCTCGTTCATATCCATGTCCTGTATGCTCAACAGCAGGTCATAAAAGTTCTTGCGCTGGAACTTCTTGTTTTTTTCGCCCCCAAACTGGTCGCTATACCCGTCGGAGAATAAATAAAGGACATCGTTCGTCTCCAGATCCTGTTCATGCAGATCGAACTGTTTCGCAACTCCGGCATAGGATCCTATTGGGAATTTGCTGGCTTTGAATTCGCACAGTTTCCCATTTCGTATCAATACCAGTGGCCTGAACGCGCCCGAGAACGAAAGCTTCTTTTCGGTCAGGTCTATCTCGCAAAGGGCAATATCCATTCCATCTGCTGAATTTTCGCCCGGCAAAGCAGCCCGTAGCTCTTCATCCAGCGCATATAGAATTTCCTTTGGCCCGGCTAAATTCCTTTTTATGATGATATTGCGCAGCAAGCCGTTGGCTATTACCGACATTAAAGCCCCGGGCACACCATGACCCGTACAATCTACCGCGGCCACATACAGTTTATTTCCTTTCTTGTGATACCAATACAGATCGCCACTCACTATATCCTTTGGCTGGTAATGAATAAAAGCCCCGGCCAGGTGCTCCGATAAGCCTACGGGATCAGCAAGAACGCTTTGCTGAATTCGTTGCGCATACGTTATACTTTCGGTGAGCTCGTTGTTCTTAAACTGCAACTCCCTTACTTTTTCACTCAGCGCGAGCTCGGCGCGTTTGCGGTCGGTTATATCATATCCAATTCCAACAAGGCCTCCATCATCGGCAGGACACATGTTCCACACAATGAATTTTTTATCGCCTCTCGAAGAAAACATCTCGCGCTCATAAACAGGCAGAACAGGTCCGGGGCTTTTCAGCACAGACAGGATCTGGTTCTTTACCAAAACGCTTTCTTCTTCAGAGGCACGCGGAAGCTTCCACCAGCCGTTACCCAAAAGTTCAGAGCTGTCGAACCCAAGAAGACGTTGTACAGAGGGACTAACATAATCAACCCCGCCATGGGGGCCCACCACAACAAGCAGGGTATTTAAATTATGGAGTATAGTTTCACTTACACTTTTCATGAGAGATCGATAAAATTGATTTGAAAAAAGAACAATAAGCCTGAGCCGGAATAATTAGCGAAGAATTCGCGTAAATCGGCGTGTGTAAGTGATCAGGTATGGCTTATTATTTAACATCAGGGTGCAAATATAAAGGGTTTTTTATTTGAAAAGCAAATTATTCTTTGTTTTTGGTGTCGATACTGATAGTAACGGGGCCGTCATTTACCAACGAAACCTGCATATCCGCCCCAAAAATGCCCGTTTTAACGGTGTGCCCTAACATCAGCGACAGTTCCGCGCAAAATTCTTCATACAAAGGAATGGCAATTTCTGGTTTGGCGGCTTTGATATAGGAGGGACGATTTCCTTTTTTAGTGGAGGCGTGTAAAGTGAACTGACTAACCACCAAAATCCTTCCATCCACTTCTTTCACACTAAGGTTCATCTTTCCTTCATGGTCAGAAAAGATACGCAGGTCTACTATCTTCCTGCAAAGCCATTCTGCGTCTTCGCGGTTGTCGGCCTCTTCAATCCCAAGCAAAATGAGCAAGCCGGTTTCTATGGAGGAATGAACCCTTCCTTCAATTGTAACTTTTGCTTCGCTAACTCGCTGGATCACTACACGCATAGCGCAAATATAGTCCTTAACCGCTTTAGCTGTAAAATATTTTTTTCTCTCGAAAAAATCTCCTAATTATGTATAAACAAACCCCGCATGAAGAATCTATTTACAGCTCTTGTATTATTGTTAGGCGTACATTCGTTTGCCACAACCTGGTTGGTTGGCCCGACTCGTACATACACTATGCCCAGCCAGGTCTCAACCTTGGTTGGTAACGGCGATACGGTTTTAATAGATCCCACCACCTATAACAGTGATGTGGCTTACTGGAGCGCCAACAACCTGGTACTGAGAGGAGCGGGCGGGTTTGCGCACCTGCAATCGAACGGCCTCAGCTATGGCGACAAGGCCATTTGGGTGATTGGCGGAGATAATACAACCATCGAGTACATCGAATTCTCTCTTTGCACCTCAACTTCACAGAACGGTGCGGGCATCCGGCAGGAGGGGGCTAATTTAACGGTGAGCCATTGTTATTTTCATGATAATGAGAACGGGATATTGGCAGGAACCGTAAATCCAAGCACCATCCTTATCGAGCATTCGGAGTTCAATCATAATGGCGCGGGAGACGGATTTTCGCACAACCTGTACATCAATCATGTTGACACCTTGATCTACCGGTATAATTATTCGCACCATGCCTCGATAGGACACGAACTGAAAAGCCGGGCCAACTTCAATTACATTTTGTACAATCGTTTCAGCAACGAACAGAGTGGCGACGCCAGCCGCGAAATAGATCTGCCTAATGGCGGACCCGCGATCCTGTTAGGTAACGTGATCGAACAAGGACCCAATAGCCAGAATTCGGGAATAGTGGGATACGGCCTGGAAGGATTATCGAGTCCGCCCCCGCATGATCTGTATTTTGTAAATAATACGGTGGTTAACGACCGCTCTACAGGAACATTCGTGAGCATACAGACCGGGACTAACCTCTATAAAGCCTACAACAATATCTTTGCCGGCCCGGGCACTAAACTTAGCGGAACACCAACCATACTGGATACTACAAATAATCTGTACTGCACGATAAGCGCTGCAGGTTTTGTGAACGCTACCGGCTATGACTATAATTTAACGGCTTCGTCCCCGGCAATTGACGGCGCTACAAATGCGGGCACTACCGGCGTCTTCTCGCTTATTGTTGACCTCGAGTATATTCACCCAATGTATTATATGACGAAAATACTGAATGGCCCCCTGGACATAGGCGCGTTTGAATATATGGGGAGTGCGGGAATTTCTAATTCATTCAACCCAGATCACACAATATTTCCAAATCCGGCAGACGGAACTTTCTTTATTGCAAATTCTCAGGCCATTAAAACCGAGCTGCTTAATTCTTTGGGGCAAAAAATACCATTTGTTAAGGACGGAGACGCGATCAAAGCGGATCTCCCGAATGGAATTTATTATTTGATGATGTGGCAGGGGGACAAAACGGAAATAAAAAAACTTATCATACAGAAGTAAAATTACCCCTCTTCGCTCACTACTTCCTTCACTTCATCGGGAAGCATTTTCTTAAGCAAACCTTCAATGCCGGCTTTCAGGGTCATTGTGCTGCTGGGACAACCCGCGCAGGCGCCTTTCATTTTTACAGTAACAATGCCATCATTCAATTCTTTGAAAACGATCATGCCCCCGTCCTGTTCAACAGCCGGGCGAATGTATTGTTCTAATATCTCTATGATCTTTGCTTCTGTTTGACTTTTAGGAGCAGCATGTTCTGTGAAGACAGATGTAGTTTCTTTAAAAGAAGAATCGGTGGCAAGATCCTGCTTGGGCGCTTCGAGCACCGCAACATTTCCTTTTTTGTTGAGGAACTCGGTTATGAACGTGCGCACCTCCAGTAAAATATCATCCCAGCTCACAAAATCTGCCTTTGAAACCGTTAAATAATTACCGGAAATAAAAACCTGTCGCACAAATGGAAATTCGAACAGTTTTTGGGCCAGGGGCGCATGGCGCGTCTCGCCAATAGTACTGTATTGCGCGGTAGCCCCTTGTGGCAATAGCATTTTATTGGCCACAAATTTCATGGAAGCCGGATTTGGGGTAGATTCGGCGTATATCATAAAGGGAATTTCGGGGGCATCCATGGCTTAAAATTTCGTTACTTTGTGGGATACAAAGATACGAAAGTCCCGGCCAAAGACGCAATTTGCCAAGGAGATGGATCCTGTATTCTCTGCGAGCTCTGCGCCCCCGCCTGCCTTTATTGGCTTGTGTTACGGCGAGCTGGTCTATGTGACAAACAAAATGCCTGATGAAAAGAAAGGTTGATTTTTTGGTAATAGGCTCCGGCATCGCCGGTTTGAGTTACGCTTTAAAAGTGGCCGCTCACGGAAGCGTATTGATCATCACCAAAAGCAATGAGGATGAAAGCAATACCAAATACGCGCAGGGCGGAATAGCTGCCGTTTGGGCCAAAAAAGACGACTTCGAAAAGCACACAGAAGACACTTTAACCGCGGGCGCGGGCCTCTGCGATGAAGAGATCGTGAGAATGGTTGTTACCCAGGCCCCGGAGCGTGTACAGGAATTGATAGACCTCGGCGTAGCCTTCGATAAGAACGAAACCGGGAATTTTGACCTTGCCAGGGAAGGAGGACATTCGGAACACCGCATCCTGCATCACAAGGACGTTACCGGTAAAGAGATCGAGCGGGCGTTGCTCAAAAGAGTGCGCGAGCATAAGAGCATCACCATGGCCGATCATTATTTCGCCATTGATATTTTAACGCAGCACCATTTGGGGCAGGTTGTTACTTCGCAAACCAAAGACATTGCCTGTTACGGCGCTTACGTGTTAAACACACAAACACAAACCATCGAAACTATCCTTGCCAAAGTAACCTGTATGGCTTCGGGCGGTGTGGGCCAGGTATATGCCGCCACCACAAATCCCCTGATCGCTACAGGCGATGGAATTGCCATGGCCTACCGCGCCAAAGCGCACGTGCAGGACATGGAGTTTGTGCAATTTCATCCAACCGCTCTCTATAATCCAACAGAGCATCCGAGCTTTTTAATTACAGAAGCTATTCGTGGGTTCGGCGCTGTGTTGCGTACAGTTGATGGAAAAGAATTCATGCAGAAATACGACAAGCGCGGTTCATTGGCACCGCGTGATGTGGTAGCCCGCGCTATCGACAGCGAGATGAAGACCCGTGGGGATGATTATGTGTACCTGGATTGCAGGCACCTGGACCGTAAAGGATTCATAGAACATTTCCCAAATATTTACAATAAATGCATGTCGCTCGACATCGACCCCTTTGAGCAAATGATACCCGTTCTGCCGGCAGCACATTATCTATGCGGCGGGATACTTGTGGATAAGGATGGAAGATCTACACTCAAAAATCTTTTCGCCATTGGCGAATGTTCGGGTACCGGCTTGCATGGCGCCAACCGCCTGGCTAGTAATTCTTTATTGGAGGCTGTGGTTTACGCGCATAATGCTTCCGGTAAAGCCGTTGACGACATCAAAAATATTTCTTTCAACGAAGGTGTTCCTGACTGGAACGCGGAAGGCACGGAACATCCCGAAGAAATGGTGTTGATCATCCAGAGCTTACGTGAAGTGCAGCAGATCATGAGCAATTATGTAAGCATAGTGCGCTCAGAACTACGCCTCAAACGCGCCTTCGATCGACTGGAAATTCTCTATAAAGAGAATGAAGCGCTTTATGATAAGACCATCATCTCTCCCAAATTGTGCGAATTGCGCAACGTTATTTGTATCAGTTATCTCATTATAAAACACGCCATGCGGCGCAAGGAAAGTGTGGGGCTGCATTATATGGCCAAGTACAAACTAGGCCATTCAGAAACAGCCTGACACTTTAATCTACATTAATCTTTTACGTTGGATTTATCTGTAATTTTAGGCGCTTCTTAAAAGCAGAAAATGAAGAAAAAGACCCTCATCCTCCTGGTGCTCCTGGTCGCCGTTCTCGCCCTAATTAAAATATTCTTTCTCTCTCCTGAAAAACCGGGCGCAGGAGGGGGCGCCCAGGCTCCTAAACAATCTGCCGTAACTGTCAATGCCATTGTTGTTCAAAGCGCACGGGTGGAGAGCAAATTGGTTGTTTCGGGCAGTGTCATTGCCAATGAAGAAGCTATGTTGAAACCTGAATCTGCCGGAAAGATCATTTCCCTCACGGTGAAAGAAGGCAGCGAGGTGCAAAAGGGACAATTACTTGCCAAGCTCAATGACGCGGCCTTGCAGGCACAATTAAAAAAGGCAAATGTGCAGCAAAGTCTTGCCGGCGAGAAAATGAACCGGCTGAAACAACTTTTAGAAGTAAAAGGGGTGAGCCAGGATGAGTATGATGTTGCGCAAACGACTTTCACAGCAGCTTCGGCGGATGTAGAGTTGATCAAGGCCCAAATCATGGAGACCGAGATACGCGCCCCCTTCAATGGAATTATCGGGCTGAAGAACATCAGCGAAGGGAATTATATCAGTACTGCCGATGTGATCGCATCGATTCAGCAGATCGATCCGGTAAAAATAGATTTCAGTGTACCTGAAAAATACGCGGGAGTGATAAAAGCCGGCGATAGTATTTACATTGCTGTTGAAGGCATAAAAAAGAATTTTGTGGGCAAGATCTATGCTTTTGATCCCAAGATCGAAACAGGAACCCGTTCCCTCAAAGTGCGCGCGATCTGTAACAATCCTAAAAAAGAAATTTTCCCGGGATCTTTTGCCCAGGTAACCCTGATCCTGCGATCAGCTAACGCAACGGTTGTTCCCAGCATGGCAGTGATCCCTGATCTGCGCGGACAAAAAATCTATGTGGTACGGAACGGAAAAGCAGAATTGATGATGATAGAAACAGGGTCAAGAACAGATACAAGCATAGAAGTAATAAAAGGTCTTGTTCCGGGCGATACGGTCATCACCGCCGGCATCATGTCGCTAAAGCCGGGCGCTCTGGTTAAAATTCAAGGCCTAAAGAAATAGCGCGTGAACATCTCTTCCATAAGCATTAATCGCCCGGTTCTATCCATTGTCATGAGCCTGGTCATTCTTTTGTTTGGGTTGATCGGCTACAAGTTTTTGGGAGTGCGCGAGTTTCCGGCCATTGACCCACCCGTAATAACGGTTCGTACCAATTACACGGGCGCAAGCGCTGAGGTGATCGAGTCGCAAATTACAGAGCCGCTGGAAAAAGCCATTAATGGAATTGACGGCATTCGCACGATATCTTCTTCCAGCGCCCAGGGAGTTAGTTCCATTACTGTTGAGTTCAATCTCGATGCTAACCTTGAGAGTGCCGCGAACGATGTGCGCGATAAGGTTTCGCAGGCGGTAAGGCAATTGCCACAGGATATTGACGCCCTTCCTTCCGTACAAAAAGCGGATGCCAACAGCGATGCTATTGTTAGCATGACCATACAAAGCAGCGCACGCTCTATCCTGGAAGTGAATGATTATGTGGAGAATGTTTTGATAGAACGTTTGCAAACCATTCCCGGGGTAAGCAGCATTCAGGTGTGGGGGCAAAAAAAATACGCCATGCGCCTGTGGATGTATCCCGATAAACTGGCGGCTTATGGACTTACACCGCTGGATGTACAGCAGGCCCTTGCAAAAGAGAACCTGGAATCTCCTTCGGGTAAGGTAGTGGGAAGGAACAATGAACTGGTTGTACAAACCAAAGGAAGGTTGAACAAGGTTTCTGATTTCGAGAATCTCGTTTTAAAATCGAACGGAACGCAGCTGGTGAAATTCATGAATGTAGGGCGTGTGGAATTGGCGCCGGAGAACCTGGAGACAGATCTGAAGATCGGTGGAGTGAACATGATCGGCATGGGATTGGTGCCACAGCCCGGCGCTAACTACATAGACATCGCGGATGAGTTCTACAAGCGGATGGATAAGATCAAGAAAGAGATCCCTAAGGATTATAAAGTGGATATGGCCCTTGATAATACCAAATTTGTGCGCAGGGCTTTATCAGAAGTAGGAGAAACATTGGTCATCGCCATCATCCTCGTTGTGATCATCATTTACCTCTTCTTCCGCGATTGGCTCATTGCCTTTCGGCCGCTCATAGATCTTCCTGTTTCTTTGATCGGCGCTTTTTTCATCATGTACATGATGGGTTATTCCATCAACGTACTTACACTCCTTGCAATTGTTTTGGCAACCGGGCTTGTAGTAGATGACGGGATCGTTGTAACCGAGAATATCTACAAAAAGATAGAAGGCGGAATGAACCCCACCGAAGCCGCCCATAAAGGTTCGAAAGAAATATTCTTTGCGGTGGTTTCTACTTCCATCACGCTTGTCGCGGTGTTTTTGCCCGTGATCTTCCTGCAGGGTTTTGTCGGTCAATTATTTCGTGAGTTTGGCGTTGTGATAGCCGGCGCAGTACTTATCTCCGCCTTCGTTTCGCTCACCTTAACGCCTATGCTCAATGCCAGGATGGTGAGAAAGAGCGGCCATAAGAAGAGCAGGTTCTACATAATGACAGAACCTTTCTTTCAAAGGATGGAAAAGAACTATTCCGACTCACTCGGAAAATTTTTAAATAAGCGCTGGATCTCGCTTACCATCATAGCGTCTTCTATCATACTTATTTTTGTTGTAGGCAATGTGCTGCCATCGGAGCTGGCGCCTCTCGACGACCGTAGCTGGCTACGCATCAATACCACGGCGCCGGAGGGAACATCTTTCGACTACATGAATAAGTTCATGGATAAGCTGGCAAAGACCTTAGGCGACAGCATCAAAGACCAGCGCATGGTACTTGCTGTTACTTCACCGGGCTTCATGGGAACCGGATCTGTGAACTCAGGCTCAGTCCGCTTAATGCTTAAGGATAAGGACCAGGGAAGAAAGAAAACGCAGCAGCAATGGGCCGATTATGCAACGAAGATCACCAAAGGTTTCCCGGAAGGAAAAGTATTTGTTTCACAGGAACAAACCATCTCTGCCAGCGGAGGCCCCCGGGGAGGATTGCCCGTTCAGTTTGTGATCCAGGCATCTAACTTCGATAAATTAAAATCTGTACTTCCCAAATTCATGGAAGAAGCGGGAAAGAGTTCCGTTTTCCAGGGCACCGATTGCAATTTAAAATTTAATAAACCGGA
Source organism: uncultured Flavobacteriaceae bacterium (assembly GCA_964387075.1). Lineage (GTDB taxonomy): Bacteria > Bacteroidota > Bacteroidia > B-17B0 > Aurantibacillaceae > PALSA-968. The sequence goes on along the minus strand of CAYLVB010000003.1, from coordinate 173,546 downwards.
ATTGGACATTACAATTCTAAGAGATAAAGCAAAATCACTGGATGTTTCTGTGCAGGACATTGCACAAACCATTCAACTTGCTTTCAGCGGCAACCGCTTCAGTTATTTTGTAATGAACGACAGGCAATACCAGGTCATAGGACAGATGGAACTTCCTTACCGGGATGAACCAACAGCGATCACATCCTTGTATGTTAGAAATTCAAAAGGAAACCTGATCCAGTTGGATAACCTCTTAAAGATGGAAGAGCGGAGCAGTCCGCCGCAATTGTATCACTACAATCGTTATCAATCGGCCACCGTTTCGGCAGGACTGGCGCCCGGCATGACCATTGGCGACGGAGTGGAGGAGATGCGAAGGATCGGCAAAGCATGCCTGGATGAGACCTTTAGTACAGCTACAACCGGCCCGTCGCGGGATTATGAAGAAAGCGGATCGAACATTATGTTTGCGTTTGTGTTGGCGCTTATTTTAATTTATTTGATCCTTGCCGCGCAGTTCGAAAGTTTTGTAGATCCATTTATCATTATGCTTACTGTGCCGCTTGCTTTGGCGGGCGCGATCTTGTCTTTGTGGTATTTTAACCAATCGCTCAACATCTTTTCTCAGATCGGCATTATTATGCTCGTGGGGCTTGTAACGAAGAATGGCATCCTGATCGTGGAATTTGCCAACCAGTTAAAAGAAAAAGGAGTTCCTTTCCGAGACGCGATCCAACAAGGCGCTACGGCTCGTTTACGTCCTATCTTAATGACCAGCATTGCAACGGCCCTTGGGGCTCTGCCCATTGCCATGTCATTGGGAGCCGCCGCTAAAAGTCGCATGAGCATGGGTATTGTAGTTGTGGGCGGAATTTTGTTCTCGCTTACCTTAACTTTATACGTTATACCCGCCATTTATACCTATCTCTCTAAAAAGCATGTGAAAAGCGAATGAAAATGAAATTTCTGATAGCGCTTTTGTTCGTGGGCTTTTTTGCAAGGGCCCAGGAAGGAGCTTTATTGAAGCCGGAGGATGTGATCAAGCTCACTATAGAGAATAATTTCGATATACAGATCGCGAAGAACAACACCGAAATAGCGAAAAATTCAAACAATATTGGCGCAAGCGGTATGTTGCCCACCGTAACGCTGAATGCAAATCCATCCAGTTCCAATAACAATATCAACCAAAAATTCTCTAATGGAACAGAGATCGAAAGAAGCGGCGTCAGTTCTTCAAACGTATCGGCTTCCTTAACCGCGACCTGGTATTTTTTCGATGGTCTTAAAATGTTTGCCACCAGAAAGAAACTGAACAAGAACGAGGAGCTTAGCAACCTGCAGTTCAGGCAAACGCTGGAGAGCACCCTGCTAAATGCTCTTTCTTCCTATTACCGAATGATCAGTATACAGGAATTGATCAGATCGCTGGAAGTTTCTTTGCAACTGACCGGAGAGCAGAAAAAACTTGCTGCCGAAAAACTGAAGGCCGGCACAGGATCAAATGTTGAGGTGCTTCAAACGCAGGTAGACCATAACAATATACAGGTGCAGATCATGCAGCAGCAGAACCTGTTGAATGCCGAGAAGGCCAACCTCAACAAGATCTTTAAAAGAGCTCCCGAAACAAATTTTTCTGTGCCCGATACAATTCTTATACAAACCAAACCGGAGTATGAAAATGCGGCAAAGTCACTGGAGGAAAAGAACAGTAGCATCCTGGTAAGCACAAAGAATGTTGAGATCAGCGAGTTGGTGCTGAAAGAATTTCGCGGCAACCGCTATCCCCGCGTGGGTGTGATTGGTAATTACGCCCTCAACCGAAACCAGAACCAGGCAGGCTTTTCATTGCTAAACCAAAGCCTAGGCTATACGTTGGGACTTACGGCCAGCTGGACCCTGCTCAATAATTTAACTACGCACACCGCTATCAAAAATCAATTGGTGCAGATCTCGTCAGAAAAAGTGAAACTGGAAGCCGCCCGACTTACCGAAAGGACCGATCTTTTCAAGGCCTGGTACGATTTTCAGAATAACCTAGCTATCATGGAAATAGAGAAACAAAGCGCTTCGCTTGCCAATGAAAATCTGTCCATAGCCATGCAGCGGTTTAAATTGGGACTTTCGAACTTCATTGAATACAGGATGGTGCAAAAAAGCTACGAAGAAACCATTTACCGGCTCTCGGACGCTTCTTATAAAACGAAGATCAGCGAGCTTACATATTTAAAAGTGCAAGGCTTATTGGTACGCTGATCTTATCCGCATGCCATTTTAAGAATGGCGTTCAAAGACCGTACGTCCACGTCCTTATTCACATAACATTTAAAAACCCGCACCACCTTTCTTCCTTCAGCGTGTAAATTAGGATGTCTCAGCCCGTTCCTGCAGTAAAATCCAAGGTAAACGTAATTGTCTTTATGGTGCGTATAACAAAGCGGCTTTCCCTTGTAATGGTAAAACAGGGTAAAATACTTGAAACTTTCGGTTATGTGCTTGTTATGGGCCAGTAAATGTTTCCTCAGAAAGAGCATGATCTCGGCATATTCGGGCGGTTGCTGCCTTATTTTTTCATCGCAGGGGTGAAGCATGGTGTATAAAGGTAAAAAATTTCGCAACTTAGCATCCGTGCCCGGACTTTACATTCATATTCCCTTCTGTCGTAAAGCGTGTACCTATTGCGATTTTCATTTTTCGGTGAACCTGGAGAAGAAGAAGCAAATGGTAGATACCATTTGTAGGGAAATAGAATTAAGAAAAGATTACTTGCCGCAACCCGGTACGCCGGATGTACTTACCCGTCATTCCGGTCTTCGAATGAGTGGCGGGGAATCGCAAAATAAATTGACTTCAATTTATTTTGGCGGAGGAACACCAAGCGTTTTGAGTGTGGAAGAGATGAACCACATCCTATACACGATCAAAGAGCATTTTGATATTGATAAGGACGCCGAAATAACCTTTGAGCTAAACCCGGAGGACGCGGAGCCCGCTTATTTGAAAGCAATAAGAAAAGCCGGGATCAACCGCCTGAGCATGGGCCTTCAGAGTTTTAACGATGAGGAATTGAAATGGATGAACCGTGCGCATACATCAGAACAAAATGTAAGTTCGGTTATGGCGGCGCAGGGAGCCGGTTTCAGCAATATTTCTATTGATCTTATTTATGGCAGTCGTTTCCAGGATGAAGAAAGCTGGCGCGAAACACTGAAAAAAGTATTTGTACTCAATATTCAGCACATCTCTTCGTATAATCTTACTATTGAGGGAAAGAATAAATTGCACGACCTTCTTCAAAAGAAACAGGAACCGGAAGTAGACAGCGAGCTGAGTTCGCGCCTCTTTGATATCCTCATGGAAGAGAGCGCCAGGGCGGGGTTCGAGCATTACGAGATATCTAACTTCTGTAAACCGGGATCCATGGCGGTGCACAACAGTAATTACTGGCGAGGCGAGCCTTATTTAGGAATTGGCCCATCTGCGCATTCGTACAACGGTTTTTCCAGGAGTTTTAATGTGAAAAGCAACAGTGCCTATATGCAGGCCATTGAAAGCGGAAGGCCTTTTTCGGAGGAAGAGCACCTGACGGATGCCGATAGATACAACGAGTACGTGTTAACCCGTCTCCGCACCAATTGGGGCTGCGATCTCGAAGAGATCGCAGAGCAATTCGGTCATAAATACAAAGAATATTTTGTAAAGAACCTGCACATGCACGAGCAATATATTGAGCGGAACGGAAGCAAAATAACACTCAACCAAAAAGGCAAACATTTCGCCGATGGGGTAGCGTCCGATCTTTTTTTAACGACAAATGATACCGAATGACCCGTTTCTTTAAAAATTGTAAATTTACCTTATGACAGCCACCATCACGCACAAAGGAAAAACCTTTAGAGTTGACTTTACGCACCCGATCGATATTTCTTTGCCCGTTGCAAAGGGCGGAGTAAAAGCGTGGTATGTGGGAGAACCCATAATTGAGCCTGTAAGAATGGGCGATTGGGTAGGAGAGGTGGCGCAGGGCGGTTCCGTGAATTTTAAGAATGTAACGTTCAATCCGCATGGCCACGGAACGCATACAGAGTGTGTGGGGCACATCAGCAAGGAATTCTATTCAGTGAACAAGAGCCTGAAGCAGTTCTTTTTTATGGCCGAGCTCATCACGGTCTTGCCAGAGGATCTGAACGGCGATAAGGTCATCACAAAAAAAGTGCTGGAATTGTTTTTAAAAGACAAGAACCCCGAGGCATTGGTGATACGTACTTTGGGGAACAGCGAGGAAAAGACGCACCACAATTACTCCAGCACAAACCCGCCCTATATTCATGAAGAGGCCATGAAATATATTGTCGAAAAGGGAGTTGAGCACCTGCTTTTCGATACGCCCAGCGTGGATAAAGAGGTGGACGGGGGCGCACTTTTGGCGCACCGCGCTTTTTGGAATTATCCCGAAACCCCCAACACAACCCGCACCATCACCGAACTCATCTATATTCCCAATACGGTGTTTGACGGCGCTTATTTGCTTGAGCTGCAGGTGGCCGCTATGGAGAACGACGCATCTCCCTCGCGTCCCGTTCTCTACAGGGTTATTTAGTGAATTAGCCGTATCTTTGTACTATGGACGAATTAGTAAATAAGGTGGCGCAAAGCGGCATCCTTACTATCGACCTCGAGCAATATTATCCCGAGGGAAAAAGAGTTTTGCTGGATATCAAACCTTTGCTGTTCCAGGAATTGATCCTGAAAGAAAAGGATTTCCGCGATTTTATTAAGAATGAAGATTGGTCTAAATACAAGGATAGTTTCGTAGCCATCACCTGCACCAACGACGCCATCGTTCCTACCTGGGCCTATATGCTGCTTACGCTGGCACTGAAACCTTATGCTAAAAAAGTGGTCTTTGGTTCGCCGGAAACCCTCGAGACTGTTCTTTTCGAAGAGATCATTGACAAACTGGATGTTTCCGGGTATAAGGATGCCCGCATTGTCATCAAAGGTTGCGGAGATAAAGCTGTTCCCATATCTGCCTACGTTGCGCTTACCGAAAAAATAAAGCCGCTTGCAAAAAGCATCATGTACGGCGAGCCCTGCAGCACCGTGCCTCTTTACAAGGCGTCAAAATAAATTTGCCGGATGGCAAAAAAAACAGCAATTCATATACAATCGGTCAGCGATCACGATCATGGATCTTTTGAAGTGGTCAAATTCCTTCCTTTCAAGGTTCCGCCCAAACGCGAGTTTCACAGGCACGATTATTATGAGATCCTTTTTTTTGAGAAGGGCGGGGGAGAGCATATCATCGATTTCAAGTCATTTCCTGTGCATGACCACAGCGCACATTTTGTTTTGCCCGGACAGGTGCATAAACTTGAGCGTAAGGAAAACTCCTGCGGGTACGTCCTTCTTTTCGGAGAGGATATTCTCATTAAGAACCAGGAGCCCGGCACTAACATCCTTCTTGATCTTCCTTTTTATAACCAAAATGCGCGCACGGATTTCTTTATTGCAAAAGGAGCCTTCACAGAGATCGGTTACCTGTTGGAAAAAGTAATTGCTGAAGAAAAAGGCGGGCTGCCCCTGTCGGAAAAGATCTGCGGGCAATACATCATGCTGATCCTGCATTTGCTTTCCAGGGAAGGCACACAGAATAAAATAACAAAGGAACCTGCCGGGAATATAAGAACCGCGGTTCTCGTCAGGCTAAAACACCTGCTCGAAAAGAATTATGCAAGCCAGCATAAGCCGGCGTTTTATGCGGATGCCCTCAATATAACACCCGGATACCTGAATGAACTGGTACATAAGGCCCTCGGAAAAGCCAGCAGCGAATTGATACAGGACAGGCTTTTACTGGAAAGCAAAAGACTCCTATTCTATACAGACCTTTCGGTAAATGAGATCGCCTATGCGGTGGGCTTCGAAGATCCGGCCTATTTTTCCCGGTTATTCAAAAAGATACTCAAGAGCACACCCAGCGAATACCGGGAAGCCATCCGCAAGAAGTCCAGATAAAGCCACGATTTGTCCTGTTCCCAGGGGAGGGCCCCGGCGTAATTTTACTAAAATTTAACGCCATGAAAAGAACAGTACTCCTTACCGTATTAAGCCTTATTTTTATCAGCACCACGGGTTTTGTCATATTTAGCTCAGGAATTTATAACGTAACCGGGTCCTCCGGCGAGGGCACCTGTGCCAATTGCCATAGTGGGGGAGCCGCGGCAACAAATATCACCATAAGCGCTTTCCCGGCCTTTACTGCCAACCAATACGTTCCGGGTCAAACGTATACGGTCAGCATCACAATTACCAATAGCAACGCCGTGAAATTCGGGTTTGACGCCGAGATACTGAATGCTCAGGATAATAATGCGGGCATGATCACGACCGGGCTGAGCGGTGTTCAATTAACCACGGCTTCCGAAGGGCCCAGGATCAATGCTTATCATAGCGCGCCCAAACCGGGGGCCGGAACCGCTACCTTTCAATTTGTCTGGGTAGCCCCCTTATCGGGAATGGCCACACTGTATGTTGCAGTAAATGCCATAGGCGGCTCTGATTTTGGCGCACCTGCAAATACCACGCTGGCCCTTACGGCGGCCACAAATTCCATTGCAAACAATTCCGAATATGACGAAATAAGCAACCTTTCGGTTTTTCCTAACCCGGCAAACGATGAAATAAATGTTCATTATTATCTGGATGAAAATGAACCCATAAAAGCAACCCTTCAGGATCTTAAGGGAAACGATGTATTTGTTGTTTTTGAGGGAAAATGTATGCCCGGTCCCCAGCACATCAAAACCAATTTACCCGCCGGATTGGCCAAAGGTTTTTATATTTTGAAACTAAAAGGCAAGACCGAAAAAGTCAACCTGGTGCTGGTTCAGTAGGCTTTCCGTTTTAATAAGAAATCCCCTTATATTCAAGCATTTTTAGTATGTTTGTGAGGTAGGATCACCTTGTGAAAAATGGAAACAAAAACTATGAACGCCGCCCCCCAGGTTTCTAAACTGGCCCAGAACATCATTGGTTCTGAGATCATCAAATTAGCCGCTGAAGTAAACGAAAAGATAAAGCAGGGCGAGCATATCTATAATTACACCATTGGTGATTTTAATTCGAAGATATTCCCCATTCCGGCAGAATTAAAGAAACTTATTGTAGAAGCCTACAATGATGACCTTACCAATTATCCCGCCGCAGATGGGATGTTGGAATTACGCCAGGCGGTTTCTAAACTGCTGAAAGAAAAGGGAAATTTAGAATATGGCATTGATGAGATCCTCATTGCTGCCGGCGCGCGTCCGGTTATTTACGCCATTTACCGCACCCTGGTAGATGAGGGTGATACCGTGATCTTCCCTGTTCCTTCCTGGAACAACAACCACTACTCTTACCTGAACCATGCAAATCCCGTTTTGGTTGATGCCGGACCCGAAAGCAATTTCATGCCTACGGCCGAGCACATCAAACCGCATATCAAGAATGCCACATTGGTTGCGCTTTGCTCACCGCAAAATCCAACCGGAACTGTTTTTACGAAGGAAGGACTCGAAGAAATTTGCGACCTGATCCTTGTAGAGAACTTACGTCGCGGCGAAGAACAAAAACCTGTGTACCTGATGTACGACCAGATCTATTGGGCGCTTACGTATGGAAAGACCGAGCACTACAACCCGGTAACGCTTCGTCCCGAGATGAAGAAATACACCATTTTTGTGGATGGTATTTCTAAATCATTGGCCGCAACCGGTGTGCGTGTTGGCTGGAGCATGGGCCCGAAACTGGTGATCGACAAAATGAAATCGCTGCTCAATCACATTGGCGCCTGGGCACCTAAACCCGAACAGATCGCCACTGCTAAGTATTTCGCCGACTTTAAGAACTACGATACTTTTCTTGCCAATCAAAAACTGGAATTGCACAAGCGCCTGGATGGATTCTACAAAGGGTTCATGACCCTGAAAGCGGAAGGACACAGTGTTGACGCTATCACCCCGCAGGCAGCACTTTACTTAACCATACAGTTCTCATTGCACGGAAAAAAAGCAGCAGACGGTAAAGTATTGCAAAGCACGAAGGATGTAACAAAATATATTCTGGATGAAGCCAAAGTGGCCGTTGTTCCATTTTACGCGTTTGGCGCTTCTGAGAATTCGACCTGGTACCGTTTAAGTGTAGGTACCTGCAAAGCAGATGATATTGATGCCGTGATCAGCAATTTGCGAAACGCGCTGAAAAAGCTTTCCTGATCAGTATGAAGAATCTCTATTGCGTAATAATGGCAGGGGGCGTGGGGAGCAGGTTTTGGCCTATGAGCAAAACTTCCAAACCCAAACAATTCCTCGACGTTTTGGGCAGTGGCCATACTTTACTGCAAAGCACCTGCAACCGTTTTCTGAAGGTTTGTAAACCCGAGCATATTTTTGTAGTTACCTCCGATCAGTACAAAGACCTCGTATTTGAACAGCTTCCTTATATTCCGCACGATAATATTTTGCTGGAACCTTCGCGGCGTAATACGGCTCCCTGTGTGGCTTATGCTTCTTACAAGATCCACAAGATGAATCCGGATGCTGTGACGGTGGTTGCTCCAAGCGATCATTTGATAGCGAAGGAAGATGTTTTTCTGAAGGCGGTAAAAGCTTGTTATACAAAGGCCAGGAATGAGGATTGCTTACTTACGATAGGAATTAAGCCTACACGTCCGGATACAGGCTACGGCTATATACAATTTGTTGAATCGCCTGATAAGGAAAAGGACAAACGGATAAAAAAAGTAAAAACATTTACCGAGAAGCCAAATCCCGAAATGGCCCAGTTCTTTATGGATAGTGGCGACTTCCTTTGGAATTCGGGTATTTTCATCTGGAGTACGAAAAGCATCCTGCACGCGCTCGAAAAGCATGAGCCTGAACTGGCTGGCATTTTTAAGGAAGGTGTGAATGACTATAGTACCCCGCGCGAGAATGAATTCATTCAAAAGGCATATATTTCCTGCAAGAACATTTCGGTTGATTATGCGGTGATGGAAAAAGCCAAGAATGTGTATGTGCGCGCTTCCATCATTGGCTGGAGCGACCTGGGAACCTGGGGCAGCCTGTACGAACACATTAAACAGGATGAATACCAAAACGCGGCCGTAGGAAAGAACATCATGCTCTACGATACAAAGAACTGCATCGTACATGTTCCTAAGGATAAACTGGTGCTGATACAGGGCCTTGAGGATTATATCGTAGTTGAATCGGAAGGAGTACTGCTTATCTGCAAAAAAGAAGATGAGCAGCAGATACGCAACTTTGTGAATGATGTTCGCGTGAAAAAAGGCGAACGTTTTGTTTAATTTCTAAGATGTTTATTGACACCCATACGCACCTTTATTTAGAGGAATTTAACGCCGACCGCGACGATATGATCGCGCGCGCGATGAAGGCCGGGGTTGATAAATTCTTTCTTCCCAATATAGATTCCACTTCTGTGGAGGGGATGCATGCGCTTTGCGGAAAATACCCAAAGCAATGTTTTCCCATGATGGGCCTGCACCCCTGTTCGGTGAAGGAAAACTACAAGGAAGAATTGGCCATTGCGTATGAATTTCTGAAAAAGAGAAAATATTACGCTGTCGGAGAGATTGGCCTTGATCTGTATTGGGACAAATCATTCTATGCGCAACAAGTTGAAGCTTTTGAAACCCAGATACAGTGGGCTTTGGATATGAATTTGCCTATAGTCATTCACTGTCGTGATGCTTTTGACGAGATCTATTCGGTTCTCGGCAAATTCAAAACACTTCCTAAAGGGATCTTCCACTGTTTTAGCGGAACGATCGAACAGGCGGAAAAAGTGATAGGGCTGAAGAATTTTAAGATGGGAATAGGCGGCGTGGTCACTTTCCGGAACAGCGGGTTGGATAAGACCCTGGAGAACGTAGACCTAAAACATTTAGTGCTGGAGACGGATTCTCCCTACCTGACACCCGTTCCTTATCGCGGGCAAAGAAATGAATCTGCCTATGTAAGTATCATAGCGCGCCGACTGGCTGAGATAAAAAATTGTAACGTTGGCTACCTGGCAGAAATTACCACGCAAAACGCAATAGAGATCTTTGGAGAGACAGCCTAACATAGGGTATAAGGCACTATCATTCCTGGCGTATTCCAATACTTTCATTTCGATCAGTACAAGCTCGCTCGCATTTTTCAGTTTAGCTGTCTTTAAAGAAAAGGTATCCCCGCTTGTTCTCTGGATCACTTTCGGCGCAACTTTTCTGCTTTACAATACACAGCAATTGCTATTAGGATACCTCGTTATCCGTAAAACTGCAGAATACAAGCAGTGGTTAAAAAAGAATCGCGTTCTTTTTATTATAATGGCATTGGTGGCCGGGGGAGAGATATACCCGGTCATTACATCGTCTGTAGAATTCATTGGTATTTATAGCCTGGCTTTTCTTGTGAGCCTGCTTTATTTTCTTCCTGTTACGAATCTTCGCAGCATTCCGTTACTGAAATCCTTTATCATTGGATTTGTATGGACCCTTATTTGCGTCGTTGCTCCTTTAGGGCTTGGCGCTATGACGAATGAGAAGATCCATTTTGCTACAGCGCAGCTTTTATTTATAACCGCGTTATGCGTATTGTTCAATATAAGGGATGTGGAACAGGACCGATCAACCGGAACTTTTACGGTACCGGTGCTTTATGGCATCAGAACAGCGAAGCTATTGACGGCGCTGATCCTGTGCGGGTATTTGTCAGTGAGCTTTTTTGTGAGTGGCGATCTTGTATTTGTGGCAATCTCCATTGTTACTTTTTTGCTGGGGCAGCTTTTCACGATCGGCTCTTCTCCACAACGCCATGGATTTTATTATTTATATGGGGTTGATGGAATAATTTTAATTCAAAGTATCATGGGAATTGTATTTTTGAAGGCATGAAAAGGGATCTCATTATTCTTCATGGCGCATTGGGTTGCAAGGGGCAATTTACGGAATGGGCCAACCTCCTATCAACAAATTTCAATTGTCATTTATTTGATTTTCCCGGACATGGCAGCCGGAGCGTTGAGGAGGTAGAATTTTTCATTGAGGAGTTTGCCGACGAATTGATCTGTTTTATTAAAGAGAAGGGACTAAAGCAACCCAATGTTTTGGGTTACAGCATGGGGGGTTATGTGGCGTTATTCGCCGCTTTGCAAAATGAAAATCCCCTGGGGCGCATAATGACACTGGCCACTAAGTTCGACTGGAACCTGGAATCATCAAAAAAAGAGGCTGGATATCTTAAGCCTGAACTTATGCTTCAAAAGGTACCGCAACTCGCAGAACAGTTAAAGCAAAGGCAGGGCGCTAATTGGGAGAAAGTTGTGGAAAAGACCGCCCGAATGATGATCTATCTTGGATGCCGTACCCTGATTACCACTAAGAACATTGTAACTATAAAAAACCATGTGAATTTTTCGGTTGGAGAAATGGATAAGATGGTGAGTGTAGCTGAAACTGAAAGTATGCATGTTGCCTTACCCGGCTCGGCCCTACGCATCCTTAAAGAAACAGGCCATCTGCCCGAAACAATGGATACTAAACTGGTTGTTGCTGAAGCTGAGAGCTTCCTTTTACGCAAAGCAAAGAAGTAAGCGTTCCTTTGTTGACCTCCTTTTGTTTTAAAAAAGTATATCCGAATTTTTCTTTCCAATGTTCTGCTAAATATTCCTGTTCGGTTTGGCCGGGCGTAGGGATCAATAAAGCCTTGAGTCCAAGCGCGTGCAGGTCCATTAACGTGGAATAGCCCGACCGGCAAATTATGTGCCCGGCGTCACGCATCAGTTTTTCCTGTAGGGATGAATTGACCGTATCGTAAACTGTAAAATTCGTTGGATATTTGGTAGAAGACCTTTTATGGGTGCCACGCACAAGCGCTACTTCTTCCTTGGCCTTCCCAAGAGCACTAACTAGTTTTTCTTCTAAGATACTTCGTTGAGGTTCAACACCCGAGAGCAGAAGCAGTATCCTGTCATCTTTTTCTTCAGCAGATCTTTTTTCGAAACGGCTGAGCGGACCGATATAAGTAACATTTTCGGGAATATTTCCATGAGAAAGTTTCCCGCTGAGAGAAGCATTCTCTTCTTTCTGATCAGGTACCCAGCAATGATCGAATTTTTTAATGAAAGAGAAATTGATCCTGTTCACCGCGCCTTTGAGGAAGGGGGCCGGCACAAAAAGCTGGTGTGTTATAAACACACTTTCTACCGCTTTGTTATAAAATCCATAGCGATTATCGCTGATCACCACGTCGATCTTTTCCTTTTTCAGGAAATTCTTCAACCACAGATTTTCTTTACGAACAGTTAAAGAAAGCCTGGGAAACTGGGCCAGCACCTTTAGGCCCAAAGCAATGTTCTGCGAATACTTTACCTCGTACCCAAAAAGAGCAGCATACCCAACGCCGCGCAATTCACCCTCAAAGAAGGCCTTCTGCCAATCGTTGCAGGCAATAATGATCGAATTATCCTGTTCTTGTAATTGCTTTATTAAAGGCACGCAGCGCGCGGCATGCCCCAGCCCCCAGTCAAGTGGCGCGATCAAAATTCTTTTTTGGCGATAAGGAATGTGTGGTATCACTTAATGAAGCACTTGTACAAAGCCTTTGAGCTTACGGACCTTTATGCCGTAGTAATGCAACTCATTCACTTTACAGATGTAATAATAAGTGCCATCACTAACCGGCTTGTTCATCTGCTTCGATCTTCCGTCCCATTTCAGGCCGGGGTCTTTGCTTTCGAATACGATCTCGCCCCAGCGGTTATACATCGTGAACTCTACACTCTTGATGTGCTTATTCTTTACAGGAATGTATTGATCATTGGTGTTATCGCCGTTCGGGGTAAAAATATTCGGCAACTCATACTCCGGGCAATTATCTATACATACCTGGTTGGTGAGCGGACTTTCATTTCCCGCAGAGTCAACTGCAACGATCACGAAACATCCGGCAATGGAATTGCTTGTTCCCGAAGAATAAGTAGTATCGTTGGGATTCAGTAAAGAATCGATCTTTACCAGTGCACTATCCTGGAAAGCGGTATAGTACACATAGTATTTTACCACATCATTTATTCCGCAGGTCTTGTTGGGGTTGGTCCAGATCAAGGTGCTGAACGAGCAGGTTCCGTCGTCGGATACATACAAAGTGGGCTGGCAGGGAGCCGCGTCATCAAAAGGGGTTGAACATACTTTCTCCGAAAAATTCATGGTGTATTTAGAAAGTGGCGGAGCAGGATTTACTTTTGCATTGGCATAAAGTCCTTTCGATAACACCTTAAAGCAGTAATTGTACCCATTGACGAGGTTCTTCACCACATAGCTTGTGGATGTTGTACTGTCAATGATATCATAAGCATCAGTAATGCCGCCGTTACGTTGTTTGAGAATGTAGTACATCACATTGGTCCACGGTACATTTACGGTCCAGCTCAGGTTCACGCTTTTATCATGCGGAACGGCAGTCAGGAAGATCGAGCTCGCGGTGGTGGCGCTTCCTATAAAGCTACTGCCTCCCTTCGCATAAAACTCAACCTTGTAGTAGTATTGTTGTGTTTGCGTATCGAAATTGACATCCGTATACGTGGTGTCGGCCACTTGCTTCAGCCAATTGAAATGCTGCTCGGTAACAGTATAAATAGGAGCAAAAGTTCCGCTCAGCCCGGTCTTACGTTGCAGGATATATTTATAAGGACCTTCATTGCCCGCTAATGTGGTATCGAGGCCTGTGACATCGGTAAAAGGATTTTTCCACCATACATGCATACGGCCCATGGCGGCATCAGTGGTATCTACACTCACTTTCATCATGAGCGGGATATCCAGTTTCAAAGTTACGCAGGTGTTGGCGGTAGAAGAAGACGCGATGCTCAAAGAACCATCGGCAAATTGCGCTACAACGATGTAAGAATATGAATTGCCCGATGCAAGCCCTTGCCCGAAATTGGTATCCGTGAAGGTAAAGGTGGTTGCGCTGGTGGTTCCAATAAGCTGATACCCGCTCCCGGAAGGAACACCGGTCTGGCAGGGCGAAGGAACGAAATTGGTACAGCTATCGTTGCGATAGATCAGGTATTTTTGAATGATGTTGCCGGAGGTTTGCCCGCAGCCCGGGGGAGCTCCCCAACTGAGGTTTACAAAAGAGCCCTGTGCGATTGCCATAACGGATGTTGGCGGCGGAGACACCACTAAAATATTGAAGGTTGAGAAATTGGCGGCAGGCGGCGAATTGCTATCAGATCCTTCCACGGTAACGTAATACGGGTTTGAGTGTACCGCTAAACAATTAGGGGCCCAGTTAAATGTTCCGTTCGCGGTAGTTCCTGAGGTAGCTGTAAAAGTTGCAACCTGGCCTATATTGCTCCCCGTTAAGGGCAATCCTGTGGCGGAGAGATCTAGGGGCGGTAATGCGCTGCCACCGGTAGAAGCTGTTACGGCCACCGAATAACTTTGCCCGGCCTCAATACATACATTAGGCAAGGGAGTTATGTCAATATCGGGATTGGAACAGGGAAGTACAAGGATCTGGATATCAAAAACGGTTGCTCCAACCAGGTATCTTTTCCCATCAATAGGATTCTTTCGGTATTCCCGGATGAGCATGGCAATGTTGTATTCTCCCTGTACCGAAGATACGTTGGTCCAGCACAGGGTGCCCGTGTTCTTATCTAAACTGAACCCGGAAGGAATGGTGGCAATACCAATGGGACGAACGCCTCCGGGGGGATTACCAGGATCGTCCTCGAAAGGTTTTGTGATAGAAAAAACCAAACTATCGTTCTCGGGATCCACCATGCCCGGGTTATAACACCAGGGCTGACCAGCGCAGGCGTTTTGAATAGGAGGATTGGAAACGATGGGCGTACAATTGGTGCGTACCCCTACAATGTTATAAGCGTACATGGTATCTATCAGGGCAAAAGCAATGTTCTGTGAGCTTGCTCCACCCAGGTTAATGATGCCCATATCGCGGTTGGGGTCTATCAGACTCAATACATGCATACCCGGATTAATGGTAGCACTGCCTTCGTAAATATTCTCCTTTACACCGCCATAGCTGCCATTGATCGGGACAATCTGGGTACCATCCCTGTTCGGGCCACCCGCAGGACAACTGGCGAAGCCATTGGTACGCGGACAAACTACGCTGTCTTGCCCGCCATCTATGTAAAGTGTCTGTTCGCAGCGGTCGGCCTGGGTGCTTTGAAGATTGGTATAGGTATAGATCTTAAAATGGTACACGTTATCGTGCAGCCAGCAATAACTGATATAGCCTGAACGGTTATGCGTAGCAAAAGCAGAAAAACCCAGTAGGGCCAATAGTAAAAAGAGGCCTGAACGCATATCACAAATATACGTAAAACACACCTTTTTAGTGTATTTTTTTAGGGTTTTTTAATACTTTAGTGCAAATATGTATTGCAAAACAAGCGATAAGCTAAACCTCTATTACGAGGTTACCGGAAACCTGCAAAGTTCAAGCACTTTGGTGTTCCTAAATGGGCTTTCACAATCTACGCTTGCCTGGGTTCTTACCACCCCGCATTTTAAGAACGACCACCGAATTGTGTTGCTGGACTTCATTTTCCAGGGGCAATCCGATAAAAATTCGGAGGTGCGTAATTTTGATCAGCACGCGGCCGATGTGAAGTGTGTACTCTACGAATTAAAGATATCGAAAGCAACGATCATTGGCCTTTCATATGGAAGCCTGGTGGCCCAGCATATTGCCCTCCTGTATCCGCAATTGGTTGAAAAATTGGTTTTAATGAGCACCTTCGCGCACAAGACCCCCTATTTTGAAGCGATAGAAATAGCCTGGGGCCGCGCGGTGGAAGCAGGCGGGTATCCGCTTCTGTTCGATATCATGCTGCCAAGCGTATTGGGCGAAGATTATTTTAAAAATCCCATCATCCCCATCGACCTGATGAGACAGGCGCGAACAGATGCCAATAGTGATTCTCACGCTTTACTGAAATTGATGAAGGCCACCAAAGAAAGACCCGACTATCGTGAAAAACTAAAGGGCATTAAAACTCCAAC
Organism: uncultured Flavobacteriaceae bacterium; assembly: GCA_964387075.1. Taxonomy (GTDB): domain Bacteria; phylum Bacteroidota; class Bacteroidia; order B-17B0; family Aurantibacillaceae; genus PALSA-968. Next base: position 157,474 of record CAYLVB010000003.1, on the reverse strand, counting down.
CCTTATTCTGCATGGCGAAAAAGACCTTCTGCTATTGCCGCACATGGCGGTTGAGGTAAACAAACACATACCCGGATCTCAACTGGAAATAATTCCAGGCGTTGGTCATACACTGAACCTGGAGGCCATTCCGCAAAGTGTGGCGCACATCAAAAAATTCCTGAGCGCTTAATGGCTGTAATATTGGAGAATGGCATTATAGAATGCCTGCGCGGCCTGTACCACCCGTTTATTGGTTTGTATGCCGAACTTAGTTTCGTTATTCTTAAGCAGATCATAACATTCGGTCTCATGGTCCTGGTACAAACACTCGCCATACATCAAAGGCCCTTTTACCAGGCGGCATAAAGCCAGGTTGCGGCAATATACACCCGAAGATGCGGTTGCCATACAATGCTCTTCCAGGTAGGTGGCATCATTGCTTTTAGCCACCGGCACCTGCAGCTGTTTGTTGAGTTCACTTACAAGTAACGAAGAGATCTTTTCACTTTGATCGGCGTCATCATTTAAAAGTAAGCGTAAAAAATTCAGTCGCCCGGCGCTTGTTTCCAGGTTATCTCCAATGAGGCAACCCGGTATAAAGGCCATACAGTAATTTTTGTTTGAAGGTTGCAACCAGGGATTGTTCTTTTCATCCACGTTGTAATGAATGATCACCGTTAGATCAGGTTTAAAATTATTGATGACCCGCGAACGCTGTAATAATTCAAAATCCTTGAAGAACTCAACAAAGAATCTTGCCTTGTTCATTTTTGATAGCCATTTGTGCTTGGCCGCATTGATCTTATCCGCTTTCAAAAGACTATCAAGGGTTTTCTTCTTCCGGTTCTTATACCATTCGTCGTAAGTAATTCCAAACGTAGTTCCATTATCTTTCCGGCTCAGTGCTACGGTCGCGCCTTGTTCCTCCAGCATTTTTTTAAGAATGGAAGCAGTTTGAAAAGTGAGCACACCTTCAGAAATATCCAAACTGTCTTGCTGCAGGGTAGCACAGGCATTTTTTGTAAAATGAAGATATTTCTGCTCGATGCGTGCCATCTGCATATTACCTGCAATATGGCCGGGATCGATCATGATCTTTACCTGGCTCAACGGTTTTTGCGCTTTGAAACAATCCGTGACCGGGTTTTTGATCGTCAATTTATAAGCCGAAAGGTCTTTGTAGATCTTTTCTACAGAGTCGATCGTAAGGGTTGAAAGTAATTTGGAGAAAAAACACCAGTCGTTTTTGGGCAATACAATATCGGTCTCTTTTTTTCCGGCCCTGAACGTATATAGGGTGATCCGGGACGGAGTGATCTCTACGTATTTATCTAAACTTCCTTTGTAGTTGAGGTATTTGTCGTAACGCTTTTTCACTTCTTCGTAGGTTTGCGAGCGAAGGAGGAGACAAATAAAAAGCGAAAAAGAAAGCAGGAGCGGGCGCATGGCTAAAGGTAGGATACTTTTATGCACAACGTAAATGGGCAAAAAATATTTTCCAACACGTCGGCGTTCAAGAGATTGTTTGTAAACTTGTATAATGGCAGGAAGGGCATGGCTGAAAATAAAAGAGCACAAGACTTTGTTCGTTGCCAATTTTATTTTCGGCGGCATTTACTCCCTCATCTGTTTCGTGAACCACGCGAATTACCGCACTTACGCGCTCGACCTGGGGGCGTATACCCGCGCAGTGTATGATTACGCACATTTTCATGCCAGTTATGGAGAGGTGTTTCGCTCTACCGGAGAAAATATCCTGAGCGACCATTTTGATCTTTTGCTCATGATCTTTTCGCCATTGTGGTGGATATTTGGCAGCGTGACATTGCTGGTGGTTCAGTTGGCCGCTATTCACCTGGGGGCTTTTGGGGTTTTTCGTTTGGCTCGTCTCAAAGGGTTGGATAAGCGCATGGCCACCCTCGCTTCCATTATTTTTCTATCCTACTTCGGTATTTTTTCGGCGGTTGCTTTCGATTACCACAGCAGCGTGGTGGCGGCCTGCATGCTTCCCTGGTTCGTTTATTTTTTTACGAAGAACGAATTCCGCAAAATGATCTTTGTTTTCATTTTCATCCTCATCGCAAAAGAGAACATGGCCTTGTGGATGTTCTTTGTGTGCACAGCCCTCCTCTGGATGAACCGGAAAAAGCCATTGCAAAGAAAAATCTCGGTCAGCCTTTCGTTGGTCTCGATTCTCTTTTTTGTATGGGCTATTTTTTATGCTATGCCTTTTTTCTCGCAGCAAAAGCAATACAGTCATATAGAATTTCACGCGCTTGGCAACAGCTTCGGCGAGATTTTATCCAATATGCTGAAACATCCTCTTGAAGCTTTTACACTCCTCTTTCAAAACCACTCCGGTGATCCCAATCTGGATCATATAAAAGCTGAGACCTGGATCTTCTGGCTGATCTCGGGCGGATTTTTATGTCTTTATCGGCCCGTATTTTTTTGGATGCTCATCCCGATCATGATGCAGAAGATGTATCATGACGACCAGGCCAAATGGAGCGTGGCGCAGCAGTACAACATTGAATTCGCTCCTGTGATGGTTTGGTGTTTGATAGAAATAATTTCCGCTAAAAGTATCCGAACGCAAAAATGGCTGACCGCGATCACGCTGGTGGCTTGCGTGGCCGTGACCATTCGTTTATGCGATAACACCATCGCGTTCGTGGATAAAACGCGCATCCGCTTTTACCAGGCCGATCATTACCGGAGCGACTTCAACAAGGAAGATGTAAAAGAGGTTTTGAAAGCCATTCCCAAAGAGGCAAAAGTGAGCGCCCAAAGCATGTTCGTCCCGCATTTGATTGATAAAAAGGGGGTTTACCAGTATCCGCTTGTCCACAATGCCGACTATATTTTGCTGGCAACCGACATTCACGCATGGCCTTTGACCCCTAAAATCCTGCAAAGTCGCATCGACAGTCTTCTTTCGTCGAAAAGCACCCCTGCCGTTTGTGTAAAAAAGGGACTTTACCTGTTTAAAATTCAGGCTAATCCACTATATTAGCCATCCAATCTACCTTTAAAAAATATGAAAAAGGCTAAACTTTTTTCAATGGGCGTTTTTGCCCTTTTCCAGTTCCTCTTCTTTAGTGTTGAAGCTCAACAAGGGAAGGACCTGGCCGGCAACATCACAGGAGCCAATACGGTTGTGAACGTTTATACGAACCTGACAGCGGGAGGCTATAGTAACAGTGTTTCTCTAAGTGTTGGTAACGCCACCGGTTTTTCCACAGGGGACCTGGTGATGATCATTCAAATGTATGGAGCCGAGGTGAATGCCTATATGGATCCAAATAACTTCAACAACTCCCTTCCCAACGATACAAGCTACGGAAAAATAAAGAACTATAATTCGGCAGGGCTGAATGAATTTCAGCAGGTAAGCTCAGTGGGCGTCAATACCATTAACCTCGATTGCGGGCTTAAGAACAAATATGATTCGTCGAGAGCCGTGCAGGTAATACGCGTACCCCGTTACACTTCTTTAACGATCACCTTCCCGGGAACGATCGTTTGTCCGGCATGGAATGGGGTAACAGGAGGTGTTGTAGCGATAGAAGTACAGGGAAACACGATCATTAACAATAATGCTTCCATTGATGTAAGTGGCCGTGGTTACCGCGGCGGTGTTGTAAAAACCTCAACCGGCTATGGCGCAACCAATACAGGATCCTGGTGGCCTGAGAACGGGGCCATCAAAGGAGAAAGTATCGTTGGAGATACCACCTGGTATCACAATACATTTTCAGGTTCATTGTGTAAAGCGAATGTCGCCAATGGCGGCGGCGGCGGAGACGCCATGAACTGCGGCGGCGGCGGCGGATCGAACGGCGGCGTGATCGCTAACTGGAACGGCATGGGTAATCCGGATATGACAGTGGCAGGCACTATCAATAACCCGGCCTGCTGGCTATTGGAACCCGCAGGACCTGTTAACGGAAGTTTCAGGCCCACCACCTCTTCCGGTGGCGGCCGTGGCGGCTACTCTTTCTCCAGTAATAATAATGCTTTTGCGGCCGACCCAACCATTACCGGACCAAATAATGGGGGCGTTTGGGGAAGTGACGACAGGCACAATGATGGCGGATGGGGAGGCATACCCCTGGATTATACAACAGGCAGAATATTTATGGGTGGCGGTGGCGGCGCAGGCGATTCCAATGATGGGGATGGTACCGGCGGCGCAACAGGTGGAGGTATTGTGTATCTTATGAGCTATGGCACTGTTTCAGGTGCAGGACAAATACTTGCGGATGGCGCAGCTGCGGCTCCAACTTTTACAACCATTGCCGGTAGTTGTCGCGGAGACGACGGCGCGGGTGGTGGCGGCGGCGGTGGTGCTGTGTTCATAAATTCAGTGGGGGCGATCACACTTACAAATGCCACGCCTGTATCTGCACAAGGCGGTAAGGGCGGCGATCAGCGCACCCGTTGCCCGGTATCTACTTCAAACAATTATGGACCCGGCGGCGGCGGCGGCGGCGGACATGTCAGTACATCAAACGCAGTTACCAGTAATGTGAATGGTGGAGCAAATGGGATAGTAACCACCGGTGGCGGCAATAATACACGCATCGCAACCAAATTTCCGCCCAATGGAGCTACTTCGGGTGGAGCAGGTGGCACAGGAACCGTTACCAATTTTTATTTAACCACAACCAACTATACCATTTGTGCAGGAACCTCCGCGTCACTTTCAGTGACCATTGGCGGAACACCTCCAAGCCCGATCACCGTGAATTGGTATACTACAAATGTCGGAGGATCTCCTGTTGGTACCGGTAATCCCTACAATACAGGGGCACTAACCCTGGGAACTTATACGTACTATGTAGGAACTTGCCCGGGCACATACCGCGCTCCGGTTATTGTAACCGTTCTTCCTGCACCATCGCTTACAGTTGTGGCAACACCAACGGCAGTTTGCTCAGGACAACAAAGTATATTATCTGCAAGCGGCGCCAGCTCGTATACGTGGAGCGCCAATGCAGGAAGCGTAACAACTTCAACCGCGGCTGTTAATCCAACCGTTCTCACCACTTACACGGTAACAGGCGCCAATGGAACTTGTGTTGCTACACAAACAGTTTCTGTGGCCATAACCTCAGCTCCCACCTTAACCGCAACAGCAACCCCAACGGCAGTTTGCTCGGGACAACAGGCGATCTTAACAGCGAGTGGAGCAAGCTCCTATACATGGAGTGCCAATGCGGGCAGTGTTACAACTGCAACTGCAGCCGTAAATCCTGTGGCGCCAACTGTATATACGGTAACCGGCGCGAATGGTGGATGTATCTCAACTCAAACTGTGTCAGTAGCTATAACTTCGGCCCCTACCCTTACTGCAACAGCAACTCCAACGGCCGTTTGCTCAGGACAACAAGCGATCTTAACGGCAAGTGGTGCAACTTCATATACCTGGAGCGCTAACGCGGGTAGTGTTACAACAGCCACTGCTGCTGTTAATCCTACTGTTGCCACTACGTATACTGTAACAGGTGCTAATGGAACTTGTATTTCTACACAAACAGTTTCTGTTGCCATTACAACACCGCCTTCTTTAACGGTTACTGCGTCGCCAACATCCGTTTGCGCGGGTCAACAAGCTGTTCTTACGGCAAGCGGTGCAACTTCTTATACCTGGGACGCGAACGCGGGAAGCGCTACAACGGCAACCGTTGCGGTAACTCCAACTTTGCAAACAACCTATACGGTCACGGGCGATAACGCGGGATGTATCTCAACACAAACCGTAACGGTCAACATCACAGCTCCGCCTACCTTAACGATCACAGCCACGCCGGCCGTCATTTGTAATGGACAAAGCACCTTGCTTACCGGAAGCGGTGCCGGCACCTACACCTGGACCGCTAATGCAGGAGGCGTAACGACAAACACAGTTTCGGTTTCTCCAACAAGTAGCACCAGCTACACGCTGACCGGCGATAACGGCGGGTGTACAGCTACGCAGGTAATTGCTGTTACGGTGAACAATGGTCCAACATCACTTGATTCTGCTTTTGCAGCAGCGGCATGTGGTCAATCAAACGGAAGTTATACGATCAATGTAATCAACGGAGGATCTCCGAACTACCAGGTGAATTTCAATAATACAGGCTTCACGCCCATAACTTCTTTACCTTACGTGGTTGGTAGTTTGGCAGCAGCGGTCTATCCCGTGGTGATACAGGATAACAATGGATGTACCTATACCACTTCGGTTGTTATCAATAACTCGGGAGGCATCACGCAGGTGGATTCTACAACCGGAAACGCTTCCTGCAATCCGCCAAACAGCGGGTATATTGTACTGAACTCTGTTACCGGCGGAACCGGGCCTTATCAGGTTGAGGTGAACGGGGGCGGTTTCAATAACATTCCTTCGTTCCCTGACACATTAAAAAATCTTACAGCAGGAGTTTATACGGTAACCGTGAGAGATAATTCGGGTTGTTTACACACCACCATGATCACCGTTGGAAGCAACGGCGCAATAACAGCAAGTGGCATCAGTTTCCAGAACGCGGCATGCACACCGCCCAACAGCGGAATAATTTTCATCAATTCAATTACCGGAGGAACGGGGCCATTCCAATACAGTGTGAACGGAGGGCCATTGACCACGATCACAACATTCCCCGATTCTATCAAGAATGTTACGGCGGGAAGTTATACGGTAGTGATACAGGATGCCATGGGTTGTACCAATACATCCGTGATCAACGTAGGCAGCCAGGGCGGACCGACAGCCGCCACAACAACTTTAGCAAGCGACACTTGCAGTAAAGGCGTTGGAACACTGGTAGTGAGCAACGTAAGTGGAGGATTCCCGGCCTATCAATACAGTATGAATGGCGGACCGTTGCAAAGTTCAAATACTTTCACGGGGCTTGCGGGCGCCACAGTTTACACCATCACCGTGCAGGACAACAATGGCTGTACCTACACATTCACCGATAGTTTAGGAATGATCCCTGCGCCGAGTCCAACAGTTACGGCAATGGGACTAACTATTTTCTGCGAGGGCGGAAGTGTAGTGCTTTCATCAAGCAGCGCAACAGGAAATACCTGGAGCACTTCAGCGACCACGCAAACCATTAGTGTTACAACAAGTGGAGTTTATTCTGTTTCAGTAAGCCAGAACGGATGTACCGCCGCTTCAAATACGATCGCGGTAACGGTTAATCCTACGCCAACTATTACTGTCAATTCGGCTATGATATGTACGGGAGGCTCCACAAGTTTAGCCGCCAGCGGAGGAAATACCTATACCTGGTCGCCGGCAACCGGGCTGAGTTCTACAACCGGCGCGTTTGTAACGGCTAACCCGGGTACGACAACAGTATATACGATCACTGCATTGGATGGAAATAACTGCCCCGGCGCCGGAACCGCTACGGTAACGGTTAATCCGCTGCCGTCTCCACCCTTAGTGAACCCCGATACACTTTACTACTGCCTTTACCAGCCTGCAGATTCCCTGACAGCAAGTGCAGGTCCGGGCGCAACGCTTAACTGGTATGATGTAAATATGAACCCGCTTCCGGGCGCGCCCGTACCTTCCACAAGTATCCTGGGAACTACAACCTATTATGTTTCTCAAACGCAGGGCATTTGCCAAGGCACCACCACCCCCATCGTTGTTATGGTTGTTCCGGGACCAAGTGCCGTATTCACTACAAATCCAGTAGGTGGCGCAATTATGATTGGCCAGCCGGTTATTTTTACTCCCAGCCAACAAAACCCGCTTTTCACTTATTTATGGAATTTTGCGGATCCGGGCTCAAGCAGTAATACGTCAACCCTGGTTACTCCAACCCACATCTACGATAATGTTGGATTGTTCTGCCCGCAGCTTTACGTGATATCTAACCAAACAGGTTGCGCCGACTCTTCCACTTTGTGTATTGAGGTGATAGGCGGAGTTACGGTTACGATACCCAACGTGTTCTCGCCGAATGATGACAAGATCAACGATGTGTTCTCTATTAAAACCGAAGGCATCAAAGAACTGGCGGTTGAGATCTATGATCGCTGGGGTCTTAAAATGTATGGATGGAACAGCATTAGCGGCTATTGGGACGGCACCACCAACGGAAAACGTTGTTCAGACGGAACGTATTTTTATGTAGTGACCGCCATTGATTATAAAGGCATTGCGAAGACCTACCACGGGTATTTGCAGCTACTGAAGTAAATTTTCAGATCCCCTCGGTTTAGCTGAGGGGATTTTCTTTTGTATTTTTGCAACATGTTCAACGAGTTCCGCGAAGCTTTACTGGTCTTTATTTCAACACCGGTGTATGCTATTGTTATTGGCGCGGAAATACTCTTCAGCAATTTTCACAAGCATGAGAATTACAGTAAGCGCGGTACCGTAGAGAATATTTACCTCATGCTATTGAACATGGGGCTCGATATTTTAATGCGCGGCGTATGTTTATTGGTCCTGAACTATTTCTTTCAGTTCCATTTTGTACAGATAGATAATAAATGGGCGTATTGGGTAGTGCTTCTCATCACACAAGACTTTATGTTCTACCTCCTGCATTATATAGACCATTATTGTCGCTTCTTCTGGGCTGTTCACGTAACGCACCATTCTTCGGAAGAGTTCAACTTAACTGTTGGATTTCGTTCGTCTGTATTTCAGCCGCTTTATCGTTTCGCTTATTTCATTCCGCTTTCCCTGGTCGGCTTTGATGGCAAGGACATCATGTTCATGTATTCGGCCACACAGATCTACGGAATTCTCATTCATACCAAATACATCAATAAACTGGGATTTTTAGAATGGTTCATGTCAACACCCAGTCACCACCGCGTACATCACGCCAGTAACGCTATGTATCTTGACAAGAACATGGGGATGGTGTTCATCATCTGGGACCGACTCTTCGGAACCTTTGTGGGAGAGGACGAAAAAGAAAAAGTGCGTTACGGCCTCACCGAAAATATTTCTTCGCGGCACCCCGCCAATGTTATTTTTCATGAATGGAGAAATATTCTGAAGGACCTGCGGAAGAGTTCAAGCATCAAACACAAATTCATGTACGTGTTTGGGCCGCCAGGCTGGAGTCACGACGGGCATAAAAAAACAAGCAGGCAGTTGCGAGAAGAGTGGTTACGGAGTAATTCTTACTCTAAATAAACGGTTTCCTTACCACTGTGGCTGAGGTCGGCCACGATATGTTCCTGGAGGGTTGTGGAAAGCGATAATCCAACGAAATCGGCTTTTATAGGATAGCGGGTGTGACTGCGATCCACCAAAACAACGGTATGTAATTTTTTCACCGGCTGATTTAAAAAAAGTTGTACCCCGTAGATCAAAGTTTTTCCGCTGTTCAACACATCATCCACCACGATCACCACTTTATTTCTATAATCTTTTTCGTTGAGGTCGGTCTTTGGTAAAGCGGCCAATGGATTTTTCTTGTCAACGGTAATTTTCCCCAGTACAATTTCCTGGCCGGAGATCTTTTTAAGTAAGGTTACCAGTTTTTTTGCCACCGTATACCCATTTCCTTCTATGCCGGCAATGAAGATCTCTTTTTCTTCCAAAGTATGCTCGTAGATCTCGTAAGCAAGTCGATTCAGCTTTTGCTGGATCTGGTCGGTGTTCAATATCTCTACTTTCTTCATTTGTTGGTCATCAGGTTGGCCTTTACATCACTGTAGATGGGAAAATTGCGGTGATGCCAGTTCTTGATCACGCGACAATCTTTCATCAGCATCAATCCGGGATTGCTTCGTATCATCGTCTTCAGTACAATACCATCCACATTATAAAAATCATACATGGCGTTGTGTTTGTGTTTGAACTGACTGATCTGGTCGCCGCTGGAAGAGGTAAGACCAATGAATTTGATCTTGTCCTTCTCGCATAACGCGTAAAAATCGTTTATCTGCGCCATCAGCTTAGGATCCTGCTCGGTTTTAGTAAGATCGTAACAAACCAGGAAGAAATTATGCTCTTTGATGCCCAGTATGCTGTCGGTAACCACGTTGCCGTCGAGGTCAGAGATCGTAAAATCGGTGATCTTGGCTTCATCAACACCCGGGGAAACCAACACAGAGCCTAAGGCACGGTGATAAGCCCAGGTAAGTGTATCCTGCCAGGGCATGGTCTTGTCGGTGAATATGGTTGTAGTATCTCCTGTTTTGAGGTTCTTGTAAATGAAACGCGATTCGTACACCGGAGCTTTGTAGTTCGGACCATTCTTCATGCCCTCGCAAATGCTGAGACCGGGCGCATAAGCACGAAAATCGATCACAGGTAAATTGCGATAACAATGTATGGGGAACCAGATAGAAGCCGCGATGGCAATGAGCGTTGTAATGTTGTTGAGCGTAGGACTGAATAGCGGGTTGATGTGATCTTTCCCTGAGAACAAAAGTGTGATCAATATCAAAAGTGCGATGTCTTTCCAGAAACTTTCCCAGGGAGTTAATTTGATAGCATCACCAAAGCAACCACAGCCGGTTACTTTGCTGTAGCAAGCCGAATAGAAGGTGAGAAATGTAAAGAAAACGATCTGCGCCATCAGCAACCAAAGCGTCAATTCGCGCTTGAAGCCAATTAAAAGCATGAAGCCCAAAGCAACCTCGCTCACGCAAATGATAATAGCCAAAGGCAGAGAAATATGCGCGAACCATTCGAACATGCTAAGCCCGGTATCGGCCTTGAACACTTCAAAATATTCCTCAAGCTTATAGGAAAAACCTAAGGCATCATTCGATTTGATGAATCCGGAGAAAATAAAAAGCCCGCCTACAAGAACACGCGGAATATGGGTAAGGATCGGAAAGCGGCTAATGAAGCCCGAAGCGTTTATCAGGATGAACAACGTGCCCAGGATAATGGCCTGCGTGGTCTTGCTGAGGCAAGAAGGTGTGATCCAAAACAGCAGGAGCGCGATGCCTGCCGAGGCGATGAATTTAAACGCTTTACCTTGTAAGAAGTTCTTCATAGATGATACAAATGTAGTGAGCCGCGCCGAGTTTTACCATGCCAATTCAACAATTTTCATAAAATTAGGGTATAATGCCGAGCGGCCGGATGCAACATAGATAAAAAATTAAACCGCCTCGGCATATGCAAATACCAAGCCAAAAATAGGTCAAAACCTAAGGTTGCCCCGGAACGATTCTTGCATAAAAGATGTACTTTTACCACCTTCGATCCGCTATGAAAAAACTGATCTTGCCATTGATTTTAGGACTTTTTCTCACCTCACAGGCCCAAAAACCCGAGTATACGCAATACGTAAAGCCTATGGTGGGCACCGGCGGACACGGGCATACGTTTCCCGGAGCCGTGTTGCCTTTTGGAATGGTGCAGCTGAGTCCGGATACCCGCAACGACGACAGCTGGGACGGCTGCAGTGGCTATTATTATGGAGATTCGCTGATCTATGGTTTTTCTCACACCCACCTGAGTGGGACGGGTTGCAGCGATTACGGGGATATTTTATTGATGCCTATCCTGCGAAAGCCTACCTGGGATAGACCCAATTACCCGGCTCGCTATTCGCACAAAAACGAGAAATCAGCTGCGGGATATTATTCCGTGAAACTGAAGAACGATCCGGTCACCATCGAACTGACGGCTACTGATCGTGTAGGGTTTCATAGATACACTTTCGGGACCGAAGGCTCTGCCTCGGTGTTCCTGGATCTCACGCACAGAGATAAATTACTGGAAGGCGAGATAAAGGTTTTGGATGATAAGACCATAGAGGTTTTCAGAAGGAGTGAAGCCTGGGCGAAGGATCAATACTGTTACGCACGCATCGAATTTTCAAAGGCTGTGAAGGTCGATAAGAATGGAAATGGGAACAAAGCCTTTTTTGGATTCGCGGTAAAGAAAGGAGAAAGTATTTTAGTAAAAGTATCCATTTCGCAGGTAGACTATGAAGGCGCGAAGAAGAACATGGAAGCCGAGCTTCCACACTGGGATTTTGAAAAAGTGAAAAAAAACGCCGCTGCCGCATGGAACAAGGAGCTCAGCAAGATCGAAGTGAAAACAAAGAATGTTACGGATCTCCAGAATTTTTACACCGCGCTTTACCATTGCATGATCCATCCCAGTCTAAGCTCGGATGTGGATAAGCGTTATCGCGGCAATGACCTGAAGGTACACCAGGGAAGAACAGATCATTACACTGTGTTTTCGCTCTGGGATACATTCCGCGGGTTGCATCCTTTGTTCACTATCATCGAACAAAAACGCACGAATGATTTTATCAATTCCTTTCTCGATATGTACAACGAGTTTGGCATGATGCCTATGTGGGAATTATCAGGCAATGAAACCTATTGTATGATAGGCTATCACTCGGCTTCCGTAATTGCCGACGCGCTGAGTAAGGGGATCGGCAATTTCGATACACTGGCTGTTCTGAACGCGCTTGTAAAAAGTTCTAATATCGATAAGTTCGGCATTAAACAATATGCGCAAAAAGGGTATTTGAGTGTAGAAGATGAACCGGAGAGCGTTTCAAAAACACTGGAATACGCCTATGACGACTGGTGTATCGCGCAGATCGCGAAGACAGCAAAGAAAAATGACATTTTCGAGCTTTATACAAAACGAAGTAAGAGCTGGAGCAATCTGTATGATCCCCAAACAGGTTTCATGCGACCCAAATTCAACGGCGGGTGGTATGCTCCATTTGATCCACGCGAGGTGAATAATCATTATACCGAGGCCAATAGCTGGCAGTATTCTTTTTTTGTGCCACATAACATCGCGGCCCTGGTTCAGGAAGCAGGCGGAGAAAAGGAATTTGAGAAAAAGCTCAATCTTCTATTCAGCACTAACAGCAAAACCACCGGCAGAGAGCAGGCAGATATCACCGGCCTTATCGGTCAGTATGCCCAGGGTAATGAACCAAGTCATCACATGGCCTATTTATACAATTACTGCGGAGCACCACAAAAAACGCAGAAGCTGGTCTCGAAGATCCTTCGAACGCTGTACAAACCCAAACCCGACGGGCTTTGCGGGAATGAGGATTGTGGGCAAATGAGCGCCTGGTATGTATTGAGCAGTATGGGATTTTATCCGGTTACGCCCGGAGTGCCACACTATGCCATTGGTACCTGCCAGTTTGATGAAGTAAAAATGAATTTAGAGAACGGTAATGCATTCACCATAATAACATCTCGTCAAAAACCAACAGATATTTATGTCGGCTCAGTTAGTATGAGCAATAACCAGTTTCAGCGCACGCTTACTGTTTTGCAGCATCCCGATATGATGAATGGGGGCACACTGCAACTGAATATGATCTCCGATCCGGCAAAAAGTACATTTGGAAAATTCGAAGTTACACAGGCGGCCCTGCAAAATATAGTACCGGCTCCGGCCATCAGCGCACCTATGATCTTCAGAGATTCTGCCGTGGTTAAGATAAGTACGCGAAGCGTGAACGATAAGATCTTTTACTCTTGCGATGGAGCGGCATATGTTCCCTATGAGAAATATTTCACGCTGAAAAATTCAGGGAATGTAAAGGCCTATGTTGTGCGTGGCGCAGATACAAGTGCATTGGCCGAAGGAAATTTTAGTAAGATGAAGCACCCGGATTGGAAGGTTACATATAACTACAAACCCAACCCTCAGTATACCGGCGGCGGAGATGAGGCTTTACACGATGGCATTTATGGGGATGCGAATTGGAGAAAAGGTTTCTGGCAGGGGTTCCAGGGGAAAGATGTGGAAATAACCGTTGACCTGGGTAAGGAACGAAACGTGGGCTCGTTTGGCGTATCCGTCTTACAGGACACTCGTTCGTGGATCGTCTTTCCGAAAAATGTGGAATTCTTGGCATCTCTGGATGGAAAGACCTTTAAGCCTGCCGCTGGGGTGGTCAATACCAAACCCGTCGACAGCATGGATGCGCAGACCCAGAAGCTGATCGTAGCTCCATTCCTTCCTACCAAGGCGCGCTATGTAAAGATCATCCTACGTCAGTTTGGAAAGCTGCCTGATTGGCACCCGGGCAAAGGAGGAGATTCTTTCATCTTTATTGATGAGATCGAGCTCTAATAATTGCAGTTTTTTAGCGTTTTAACAAAACATAAGAAACCTTGTTATTAAAATTAAGTAAACGTGATAATTCCATACCTGAATTCCACCTATTTTTAAGCCAAACTTTCCATCCATGAGGCGTATCCTTCTACTGGCACTTTTCCTTTTCTCGCTTAACGCGTTCTCGCAAAAGATCACCGCGTTCACGCCCGATACCATGAAGTTCATCAAGGAACTGGATGCCTATTTCCAGGAAGGATCGGCCAATAAAGAAGACGCCGCTAAGTTCGTAGAGAATTTCAAAAAATTCTGGCAGAGCTACGCTTTTTCCAAAGGCTACAAGGAGTATGTATACGGCACCACAAACACGATGCTGCAAAAGAAACTGAAACCCTATCCGTACTTTCAAAACTATCTCCTGGCCGTTGCTAATTTCATTAACTCCAAGCAGGACTTCGATAATTTTGAAAGCTGGCAGGTTGTGCTTGACAAGGTTTTTAAAAGCAAGAATCCCAAGCCCATTGACAATTTCCTGGAGATGAGTGTCAATCTTTTCGAGGATGGGGTGTTTTTCAGATCTCCCAGCGTGGATTGGTATACCACAGAAGCGGTTTATAAATTCGATTACGACAGCTTGCCTAAACTGGTCTTCCAGGAATTTACGCTGAATGGCCGCAATCCCCGTTTTGATTCTATAGCGGTTGAGAATACCAGCGGAACTTTTTATCCAAGTTCGGGTAGGTTTTACGGAAAAGGGGGAAAAGTGAGTTGGGAACGCACCGGCCTCGGTAAGGATGTTTACACTGTCATCAAAAAATACAACATCGATTGTAAGACCGGCGCCTACACTTCCGATTCGGTAACGTTCTATCACCCGCAGTATTTTGATAAACCGCAAAAAGGGAAGCTTACGGACAAGATCATTTCGCAGAACGACGGCAAGCTGACCTACCCGCGTTTCGACAGTTACACCAAACGGCTTGAGATCAAGAGCGTGATCAAAGACGTTTATTACGACGGGGGTTTTGCCATGCGGGGGCCTCAGTTTGTAGGAAGTGGGGATACTAAAAATCCGGCTCACGTGGTTTTTAAACGAAACGATAAGCGCTTTTTAACGGTCGCTGCGCGCAACTTTACTATGAACGCGGAGAAGATCACGGCGGATAACGCGGCCATCAAATTCTATCTTGATAAAGATTCTATTTATCACCCGGGGTGTAACTTCAAATACATTGCTGAGCAAAGAAAGGTTTCGCTCATCCGTACCGATGAGGGTTTGCAGAAAACTCCCTTCTCGGATACCTATCACAAAGTGGACATGTATTTTGAAGAATTGACCTGGAAGATCGATTCGCCCAAGATCGATATCGGCTTCCTTGCCGCTAATTTTCAGGGACAGGCGTACTTTGAAAGCCAGGATTTCTTTACCATGGATCGTTTCATGAAGATCAAGGGAGAAGGAAGCGATGTGAACCCGGTGATCAAGATCAATCAATATCATGAAGCGTATAAGCAAAGGGAATTTCCCGCCGTTGAATTGGCCAAGTTCATGAAATGGACCGCCATCGATCTGCGTCCTGTATTGGTGAAGCTGGCCACTTTTGGCGTGATCGATTACAATGTGGAAACGGATGATGTTACCATCAAGGATAAGCTCTTCAAGTACATACGCGCCGCAAAGAAGCTTACAGACTACGATATTCTCACTTTCCACTCGGTGATACCCGGTTCGTATAATGCCACGTTAAATTTGCTGAATGATAATTTCGATATGCGTATCCGCGGCGTGAAGCAGATCCTGATCAGCGATACCCAAAAAGTGTTCGTTTTCCCGGCGGGCAGGGAAGTTGTTTTGAAAAAAGGCCGAAGCTTTACGTTCAGCGGCGCGGTAGCTTCCGGTAAGTTCGAGTTCCACGGGAAAGAATTCGCTTACGATTACGACCAGAACAAGATCAACATGAAGTTGATCGACTCGTTGCGAATCTACGTGAGCGCGCTGCAGCCTGAGCCGGATGGCAGTATTCCGTTCAAACGTGTACAAACAGTAATTGAAAGTATCTCGGGGGAGCTGGACGTAGATCATCCGCGCAACCACGCGGGTTATTTGAAAATGCCGAAATATCCCATCTTCAAAAGCTTCCAGGAGTCGTACGCGTATTACGACAAGAAATCAATACAGAAAGGAGTTTATAACCGCGATAAATTTTACTTTAAGCTTGACCCATTCACTATCGACAGCCTTGATAACTTTGAGAACAGCGCGCTGAAGTTCAAAGGAGAACTTTCTTCGGCAGGGATCTTCCCGGTGTTTCGTGATACCATCACGCTGCAAAAGGATTATTCGCTGGGCTTCATTCGTAAAACTCCTCCAGGTGGGTTCAACGCCTATGGTGTAAAAGGAAAATTTGATGACGAGATCCGGTTAAGCAACAAAGGGTTGCGGGGTGGTGGAGACATCAGCTTTGGCCCTTCGCTCGCTCACGGCGATGATTTTATTTTTTTCCCGGATTCCACGAATGGGATCGCAACCACCTTTGACGTAAAGGAGCAGGAAAATCCAATAGAGTTCCCGCAGGCGCATGGAGATAAAGTTTACATACATTGGTCGCCGAAGCAGGATCTTTTGCAAGCATACAATACGGAAACCCCTTTTACTTCTTACAACAAGGAAGTAGAGTTCAGGGGAAGGTATGATCTTACCATCAACGAATTGCGCGGAAGCGGGAAAGCGGATTTTGAGAAGGCGGATCTCATCTCGCGCGATATTTTATTCAAGCAGAAGAAATTCTTCTCTGATACGGCCGATTTCCACCTGAAGGCATTCGACGAAGAAGGGTTCACCTTTGCAACCGATAACGTGAACGCGACCATTGATTTCGAAAAACGCAGCGGCACCTTCGTTACTAATGGATCCGGGTCTGTGGTTCGCTTCCCAAAGAACGATTATATCAGTTACATGGACCGCTTTAAATGGTTCATGGACCAGGAGGCCATACAGTTGGGAGACGAGAACAAAAAGATCGATCTTGCAGCGGCCGAAAACGAGGACGTGGACCTGGAGGCGCCGCAATTCATATCCATCAAGAAAGGGCAGGATTCGCTCAGCTTCTTTGCGCCTGCGGCGAAGTACAACTTGCGTAAGTATATTATCAATTGTATGAATGTGCCTTTCATTAACGTAGCCGATGCGCGGCTGTATCCCGACAGCGGTAAGGTGACCATTTACAAGAACGCGGTGATGGACACTTTGAAGAACGCTGTACTTACGGCCAACACGGTTACAAAGTACCATACGGTTCGTAATGTGAAAGCTACGATCAGCGGAAGAAGAACGTATCTGGCAGAGGGAGATTACACCTACCTCGATGAGAATGATAAGCCTTATAATATCCGGCTTGCCAGGATCTATCCCGACACTTCCGGTCAGACAGTCTCTGAGGGGAGCATTCCTGAAAAAGAGAACTTCAAGTTCAACGATTACTTCAGCTTTGCGGGTAAGGTGTATTTAAAAGCTACCAACCAGTTCCTTTACTACGATGGAGGAACACGTATCGTACACACCTGTAAGATCGGTAAGTCGTATTTGAAGTTTGAAGGAGAGATCAACCCCAAGGAGATCCTGATCCCCATTCCTAAAACTCCGAAAGATATGACCGGCACGCCGGTTGCCTGCGGGATCATTTACTCGGCGGACAGTAATTCCGTTTACTCGTCCTTCTTATCGCAGCGATACAGCGGCAAGAATGATAAGGACGTTTTGATGGTGGATGGCTTCCTTGGTTTTGACAAGGAAACTAAACAATACCGCATTTCAAATAAGGAAAAGTTAGTGGAAACCTCGCTTCCCGGAAATTACCTGAGCTTAGGAACACAGGACTGCCAGGTGTATGGTGAGGGTAAGCTGGATGTTGGCGCGGATTTCGGCGCCATGAAAGTAACCACCATCGGTAATGTGCAGCAGAACACGATCAACGATTCTACAAAGTTCGACCTGATGATGGTGCTTGATTTCTACTTCGATAAGGGCGCGATGAAAAAAATGGCCGCCGATTTTGAGCTGCTATCCAATAGTATGGGGCCTACCGATTTCAGCCGCAAGACGTTTGAAAAGGGAATGATAGAGATCCTGGGAAAAGAGCGGGGAGATAAGGCCTTATCGGAACTTAACGTTTATGGGAACTACAAAAAATTCCCGGATGAGATCGAAAAGGCATTGTTCCTGTCGGATGTACAAATGATCTATAATTCCAGGCTGAAAGCTTTTGTTTCTAGCGGGGATATAGGCGTTGCCAACATCCTCAATCGCGAGATCTATCGTTATTCGCCGGGCCTTGTACAGATCAAAAAACAGAAGAACGGCGACCAGATAGATATTTACCTGGAGCCGGATGCCACCACCTGGTTCTACTTCAGTTATTTTCGCGGGGTAATGAGCGCCGTGTCCAGCAATGCCGAGTTCAACAAGATCATTAGTGAAATGAAATCGAAAGATCGGAAACTTGAAACAAAGGACGGACCTTCTTACCAGTTCAGTCCATGCAGCCCAACCAAAAAGGACATGTTCGTAAAGAAGATGAGGCAGGCGATGGGGCAAAAGGACGACGAGGAATAGGTTCAGCAGATCTTTTTCAGCAAAGCTATTGTTTCCAGTATCTCTTCTTCGACTGTGTATTTGCCTAAACTAAAACGTATGGATGCGTAAGAATCTTCGTCGCTAAGTCCCATTGCTTTCAGAACGTGGGATGGCTGGGCAAGCGACGAAGTGCAGGCCGAACCCGAAGAAACACAAAGGCGGTGATTTAGTTTTGGAATAAGGTCTGCGGCCTTTTTTCCGCTGAAACAAATGTTGGCGGTGTTGTAGAGACGGAATTTGGTGCTGCCGTTAATGCGTACTCCCTCAATGTCCAGCAACTGGTGCTCTAACTTGGCGCGCAGTACGGAGATGCGCGTATTGTTATCCCACATTTCCTGCTGCGCTATTTCACAGGCTTTTCCTAAGCCAACAATACCGGTAACGTTCAAAGTTCCCGGCCGAAGTCCTTTTTCGTGGCCGCCGCCGTAGATGATGGGCTCTAAGCTAACACGGGGGTCTTTCCTTCTTATGAAAAGCGCTCCGACGCCCTTTGGACCATAGAATTTATGTGCCGAGATGCAAAGAAGATCGGCACCTAGTTCGGTCACGTCCACCTGCATTTTTCCGGCGGCTTGTGTGGCATCGCAAAAGACAAGGCTTTTTTTTGCGTGGGCGATCTCCGCGATCTCTTTCAAGGGCTGGATCACACCCGTTTCGTTATTGGCCAGCATTACGCAAACCAGGATGGTTTGATCGGAAACCGCGTTCTTCAACTCATCCAGGTCCACAAGTCCTTCCGGAGATACCGACAAATAAGTTATATGAGCGCCTTTTTTCTCTAACGAAGTGCAGACATCCAACACAGCTTTATGTTCGGTGGCAACGGTCACAATGTGCCTGCCCTTGGTTTGGTATCTTTCGTAAACGCCCTTTATGGCCAGGTTGCAGCTTTCAGTAGAGCCTGAGGTGAAGATCACCTCCTCTTTTTCGCAGGATAGTAAATTAGCCACCTGTTGCCTCGCCTTATCCACAGCCGCTTCGGCCTGCCAGCCCACCGGGTGCGTTTTACTGGCCGCGTTGCCGTAATGGCCTGTAAAATAGGGGAGCATGGCTTCCAGCACCGCCCGGTCAACCGGCGTGGTGGAGTTATGATCCAAATAAATAAAGTCCTTACTCATGCGCGTCTCAAAATTACGACTAATTTTGCAGCGTTCTTCATGAAAGGTATTACCAAACACCACTTCCTCTTACATTTTATTGTCTTTATCTGGGGATGGAGCCCGATCTTCGGCAAGGCCATTTCGCTGCAGGCCTTTCAATTGGTGTGGTTCCGTATTTTAATTACGGTTGTTGCCCTGTCCATTTATTTCGCGGCGCGGAGAACATCGTTGAAAGTTGACCGAAAGAACCTGGGAATTCTTTTAGGCATAGGCTGCATCATCGCTTTTCACTGGTTCTGCTTTTACAATGCGATCAAGGTCTCCAATGTTTCCATTACACTCGTGGCTTTTTCTACCGGTACGCTTTTCACTTCTATTATCGAGCCGATCTTTTACAAACGAAAGTTCTACGCGTATGAACTCATTTTTGGATTGCTCATCATTGGCGCCATTTATATGATCTTCTCTATAGAAACGCAATACTACCTCGGCATCATTTTCGGAATACTGGCCGCGCTCACTTCATCTCTCTTCACGGTCTGGAACGGATTACTGGTAAGAAAGATAGAGTCTCCGGTGATCACATTCTATGAATTGACCGGCGGCATCGTTAGCCTTACGCTTTATTTACTGTTCGCGGAAGAATTCAATAAAGGATTTTTTATCGTGAGCGGGCAGGATTATTTCTTCCTGATCATTTTCTGCATCGCAGGAACGGCGTTCCCGTTTGTAGCAAGCGTGAATCTCTTAAAAAAATTGAGCCCTTATACCGTAACACTTACAGTGAACTTAGAGACGGTTTACGGGATCATCTTCGCTTTCCTGCTGTGGCCGGAAACCGAGAAGATGAAACCTTCTTTTTATGTGGGGGCGGGCATTATACTCGCAGTGATATTCGCCAACGCCGTGGTGAAGGCGAGGATGTATAATAAAGGATCACATTAATTGGATCCTGGTAAAGATCACAAACAGGAAAAGCGTGTATCCCCACAAGGCCCCGCGGGCGGGCACTACGTCACTTAAGGTATAACAGTGTAGAAAGAAAGAAAGCCCGATCAAAAACATGGTGGTTGCAAATACGATCAATTCACGCTTTAATTGATAGGCTGTCATTTGGTTTTTTTGTAATTGTCTTTGCAATAAATAGCCCAGTCCCATCAGCGCGATGATCATCACAGGGATCATGTCCTTCTGCAAAATGGGTTGTAGTATGGAATGCGTGGTGTTTTTGAGGGCCTGCATCAAAGCAAAGTCGGGCAATACTTCCATGCGTGTTCTATAGCCACCAGACATAAAATTAATGGCCAGGGAAAGAATAATTCCAAGGATAGCCAGCAAATAGTTCCCGCGCTTGGTAATGGCCTGCGGGCAATAGGTTGGTAAAAAGAAGATCAGGCCAATGAGCAAAAGCAGGTTACAGATGGCATTCACCTCGTTCAGTCCACCAACACAGGCGGCCACTATAAAAACGAGGGCACTTTTTACAAAGCCACCCCTGTCAGAGATCAGTAAACCAAAAAGTAAAAGGCCCAGGCTTACGCTGAGTAAATGATTGGAAGCCGAGCTCAGCCAGAACCAGATCTCGCGGCGGCCCGGATACAGCAGGAAATAAAGAATGGAAATAAATATCAACGCGGCGATGAACGATTTTCTCCACGAAATATCTTTGCGCGCGAATATCCTGTAGAAATTCTTCAGCAATACGGAAACGCAGCCAAGAGACAGGAAGAGAAAAGCGAAAATGTAAAATGTATAAACCGTAGTATTATGCCCCGCGCCAAACAGAACCAAACCGGAAATAACATGACTGAACCAGCGGCCATTGGCCACATCGTAACAATATCCTATACTTCCCGTCAATCCCATCGAATGGGTGATGGCGTCAAAGAAGCAATCATCGGGAAGGAAGCGCACATGCAGGGCTTCGTTGATGAAACCACACAAAAAACCCGCGACCAAAGTCGCGGGTAGTATGTATCTCAATAGGAAATTCACGATTTGAATAAAGGGTACTTGCCCATCCAGGTATTTATTTTCTTGCGCAGTTTCTCCAGTTCTTTGGGGTTATCCTTGTTCTTCAGCGCCGTGTCGATATATTCAACAACGCGCACGCAATCCTTTTCCTTCAAGCCACGGCTGGTAATAGCCGGCGAACCGATGCGTATACCTGATGTTACAAAGGGAGATTTGTCGTCGAAGGGAACCATGTTCTTGTTCACCGTGATATCCGCTTCACCTAATGCTTTTTCGGCTTCTTTGCCGGTGATGTTCTTGTTGCGCAGATCGATCAGCATGCAGTGATTGTCTGTTCCGCCCGAAATGATCTTGTATCCTTTTTCTACGAAGGTCTTTGCCATGGCCTGGGCGTTCTTGATCACCTGCACACAATAATGCATGTATTCGTCGCTCAAAGCTTCTCCATAAGAAACAGCTTTCGCCGCTATCACGTGCTCCAGCGGGCCACCCTGTGTTCCGGGAAAAACGGCGCCGTCTAATACCGCGCTCATCATTTTGGTTTCTCCTTTCAGGGTTTTTTCGCCAAATGGATTCGGAAAATCCTTGCCCATCATGATCATTCCTCCGCGCGGACCGCGTAAGGTTTTGTGCGTGGTGGTTGTTACAATATGGCAATGTGGAAGCGGGTCGTTCAGAATTCCTTTTGCGATCAGGCCGGATGGATGAGAAATATCTGCAAGTAAAAGCGCACCCACCGAGTCGGCGATCTTGCGCAGGCGTTCGTAATCCCAATCGCGACTGTAAGCGGATGCCCCGCAAATGATCATTTTGGGGTTCTCGGCTTTTGCGGTTTGTTCCACTTTGTCATAATCAATACGTCCTGTGCTTTCTTCAACGCCGTAAAATGTGGCACGATATAATTTCCCGCTGAAATTAACAGGAGATCCGTGCGTTAAATGTCCTCCGTGACTTAAATTGAATCCTAAAATAGTATCTCCGGGTTTCAAACAACCCAGCATTACTGCCGCGTTGGCCTGTGCGCCCGAGTGCGGCTGCACATTCACCCACTCCGCACCAAATAATTTCTTGGCACGGTCAATGGCAATTTGTTCTACCTGGTCAACCACCTCGCAACCGCCGTAATAGCGTTTGTGCGGCAAGCCTTCCGCGTATTTATTGGTAAGCACGCTTCCCATGGCCTTCATCACATCATTGCTAACATAGTTCTCGGAAGCAATGAGTTCGAGCCCGCGCGTTTGGCGCTGCTGTTCTTTTTTAATGAGCGAAAAAATTTCAGAGTCCTTTTTCATAGATTATCTTGTGTTTGATTTTGCTTGTAAAAATACGTGAGCGGAATTAAAAGCATGCAGGGCGCAGGAGATTGAAGCAATCCCATGAAGATGCGGCTGAAGCGATATCCCTGTGTTAAATTTCCGAACAACCATCCTGTGCCAAATGAAATTCCGGCGAGTAAAAGTAAAGAAAGATACAGCATGCCTAACCAAAGGGCGGCTTTTTTTTCGTCGAACAAAAAAACGATGAATTTTTTTTGGAGGAACCAAAAGAGCGCCACCATGCCCGCGGTAATGAACCATTTGGCCGAATAAAGCCCCCAATAAGAAAAACCAATAAGAAAACTGAAGAACCCCGTAATATGGGCTGCCTCTTCGCCAGGCTGGTCCCGTTTATAATAAAGGTCGGCATTGATATTTACAAAGAGGGCCTCGCGGAAAAAGCCCAGCGCTAAAAGACAAGCAATGAACCCGCTGATTTTAAGTTTTCGGTTCATGCTGTTTGCTTTTTTTCAATGAGAAATTCACCCACCACATCCACAATGCGAAGATGATCCCGTAAACCAGCACGGTAAACGTGTACGTGTGGTTAAAATCGAGGTATTCGGGTTTGTAGAAACTGATGAGCACAAGACCCATTACACGCAAAATATTAGCGAGGTGAATGATCACGATCCCCAATGGAACGAACCAGAGCTTTTGCTTTTGGGTGCCGGGAAAAGCGAGAATGAAAAAGGTGAAGAAAGCGAAAAGTGTAAGCGCGTTGCAGGGCGTACCTATCCAGACCGGGTGCGCGCCGTCAACTCCAAGTAACTGCATATCGTCCTCTTCAACGGCGCGGTAGGTAGCAAAACCAAAGAGCTTTAAGAGCAGTTCGGCATGTGAGATAATTGCGCCTATGAGTTTCTCGTCTACAGAAGTGTGAGGTTTAATGAGTAATTCGTATAGCAGGAACCAGGAAATGTAAAGTACTGCGGCCCAAACAAAGAAGCGCGTGATCTTATTTTTGAAGGAAAAGGAAGGCATTTACTCAGCTGCTAAAAGCAGCACGAATATCTAGGATTTCTTTTGATGGTCGTACAATTTTTTACCACCATAAATGGCCGCTGCGGCCACTAAAAAGCTAAGTCCGCCATCAATTGGAATACAGGGCGGAGGCCAACAGGGTGGGGTCATGCCGCCGCCGGGAGGCGGTGGAGGTGCAATACCCGCGTGGGTAACATAAGACGCAGCGATCAATAGAACCGCTAAATAAATATGTTTGGAACCGATTTTCATATACCCCGCTAAGATAGGAATAAAACGCGTATGAACCCGAATTTTATGATAAAAAAATCGTAAATTCGCCCTTAAAATCAAAGGGTTTGGCTAAGAAACAGGGAACGGCGGTTTTGAAATTCGATGACATCAAGATCATCTGGCGTACTATTGTACAAAGCTGGTATGTACCCGTTATACTTGTCCCTATTTTTTACCTCATCGGGTACTTCGTTTCCTACCGCGAGTTTGAAACGTATGAGGTTCAGACTCAATTACTTTTGAAGTCAAACGACCAATATTACAAGGGTAATATCATTGATGATAACTCGGATTATTACGGGAGCATTTACGGGTCTTATGTAGATAACTCGAACGAGGGACGGGTGATCAAGTCCTATGACATGATCGAAGAAGTAGTTCGGCGCCTTAAGAACAGGATACAGGTGTCTTATTACATCGTGGGGCGGGTGCGCACCGCCGAGCAGTTTGCCGGCATGCCTTTTTCCGTGCTCGTAAATAATATGAACGGCATGTTGATCGAGACCGGCTTTGGTCTTCGGATCATTGATAACAAAACCTATGAGATCTCTTATAAGGAAGGAGAGGGAGAGACGGAGAAGAAGGAAATAGGTGAATTTGGCAAGGAACTGATCAATCTTAACTTCAATCTCCTGATAACCCGAAACCCGCTTCTTGCCGGCGAGTATACCAATGAAGTAAAGAACCTGCAATATGAGTTTGTGCCTCACTCGCTGGAAAACCTGGTGAATACCTTCCAGAACAAATTGAAGATCGGTAACCCGGAATACACCAATGTGTTGCAGATATCATACGAGGATAATATTGTGGAACGTGCCAAGCTTTTCCTCGACACACTCTGCAAAGTGTATATCAATAATACCCTGAAAAGCCGCATCGAGCTGAACGAACGCACCATCCTGTACATCGATAAGCAGATGGATGAAATATCAGACATTGTAAAATATTTCGAGGACACTATGCAGAATTATAAATCGAGCAGAGCCATCCTCGATCTGAATCGCGAGGAAGGAACATACTTCAACAAGCTTACTACTTTCGAGAACCAACGCGTTGCCCTGGAAATGCAGGTAAAGTCCATTAACGATCTGGAGAAATACATTATCGAGGGAAAGGACCCCCAGTTCCTGCCACCATCCGCATATGTTTCCGGAAGCAATGACGCGTTCCTGTCCAGGGAGGCCTCCCATCTTTATAACCTGCAAACGCAGCTTAATGAAGCAAAGAACTATGCTGTAGAAAAGAACCCTTCGCTGGAACATCTCGAGAACACGGTGAAGAAGACCAAACAGGATGTCTTGCTTTACATCAGCAATAACCGCAACGCCATCAAAAAAACGATTGAACACCTGGATGAGGAGATCGTTAATTATATAAGCAGCATTAAAACAATTCCGCAAAAGCAACGGGATCTGTTGGGCATACAGAGACAATTGAGCGTGAACGAAGGGTTATATAATTTCCTATTGCAAAAAAGGGCCAATGCCAATATCGCCCGTGCGTCTATACTACCGGAGACCAAAGTGATCGAAAGCCCCCGGCCTTCCGGAAAAATGTATCCGGATAAGAAAAAGATCATTTTGCAATACGTTTTTGCCGGCGCAATTGTCAGCGTGGTGATCATTTTGCTGAGATTCTTCTTCTTTACCACGATACAGAATGTGATGGAATTGAAGGAGGCTACCTCTACACCGGTTGTAGGTGATCTTGTATTTGTAAAGAAAATGGCCCCAACCGGGATCATTGTAGACGAGGAACCAAAGTCGCATATTGCAGAAAGCTTCCGTACACTTAGAACCAACCTGCAATATCTGAACACAATGCCGGGCCCTAAAGTGATATTGCTCACTTCGAACGCACCGGGCGAAGGAAAGACGTTCTGCTCCATCAACCTGGCAACCATGTTGGCGAAAGCGGGCAAGAAAGTATTGCTGCTTGAGGTAGACCTTCATAAACCACGGGTGCAAAAGGCACTGGAAATGACGGCCGAAACGGGGATCAGCACCATCGTGGTAAAACAAAATACGATCGAAGAATGTATTCGTCATACGAAGATCGAAAAATTCGACGTGTTATTATCAGGCCCGATCCCGCCTAACCCATCGGAAATGGTGCTTTCTAACGAAATGAAAGAGATCATTACCTACGGAAAAACGTATTATGATTATGTGTTGATAGACACTCCGCCTGCCGGCCTGATCAGCGATTCGATCTATCTCATGCAGTACGCCGATATCTCTCTCTTTGTGCTCAATACCAAATTCGCCACCAAGTCGGTAGTGAACTTTGTGGATGAAATGATCGAGAACAACCAGATCAAGAACTTCGCTTACATTTTGAATGGCGTGAAACGTCGCCGCTCGGGGTATTACTACACTAAATACAGTTATCGCTATGGCGCAGGCTATGGCTACGGTTATGGTTACGGCGGTTATGGCTACGGCGGAAATTACGGCGGCAGCTATGGCACACGCTACGGCGCAAAGAAATAAGCAATGCATACGCCCGATATAAAAGATCTTCTGTTGCCTAGCGCCTCCACCTTGAAGGACGCGTTGGCGCTTATTGATAAGAACGCGCAGGGCATCTGTTTTATCGTAGGCGAGAACAACAAATTATCGGGGATCCTTACCGATGGGGATATCCGCCGTTGTATTTTGAACGGAACTACCCTTGATACCGTAGTGGAAAAGGTGATGCAGACCAAATTCACCTCCTTGCCTGTAAACACCCCGCAGGATATCATCCATGGAAAACTTTCGCACGAGATACGTCACATACCGCTGGTTGACGAGAACGGGACGCTGGTTGATTATGCCTGTTTCTCACGCATGCACCGCACACCCATCATGCAGCCGTTGTTAAATGGAAATGAGCTTGCCTATCTCTCTGATTGTATTAAAACGGGATGGATCTCCTCGCAGGGCGCATATGTTAAACGCTTTGAAAAAGAATTTGCTGAATTTTGCGGCGCGCAATATCCTGTGGCTGTAAGTAACGGAACGGTTGCTTTGCACCTGGCGCTTGCCGCCTTTGATATCAAGGCCGGAGATGAGGTGATCGTACCCGATCTTACTTTTGCCGCTTCTATAAACGCTATTGTTTACACCGGGGCCACTCCCGTGATCGTGGACGTTGACAAAACTACGTGGACCATTTCCATCAGCGATATTGAGAAAAACATTACACCGCGCACTAAAGCCATAATGCCCGTGCATTTATACGGGCATCCTTCGCACATGGATGAGATCATGGCTATTGCCAAAAAGCACAATTTACTCGTGATAGAGGATGCGGCCGAGGCCATTGGCGGAAAATACAATGGGAAGCACGTAGGAAGTTTTGGTGACGCCGCCACTTTCAGTTTCTTCGGAAATAAAACCATTACAACAGGGGAGGGCGGAATGGTTTTCTTTAAAGACAAGAAAGCGTACGAGAAAGCTGTGATACTTCGTGATCATGGAATGAGCAAGGAGAAGAAATACTGGCACGACTTCGTGGGCTTTAATTACCGCATGACCAATTTGCAGGCAGCCATTGGCTGCGCGCAACTCGAGCGTATCAATGAATTTGTGGCGGCGAAAAGGAAGCTGGCTGCTTTCTACGATAAAGTACTAAAAGAGACCGGCAATTTCATTATTCCTCCACAGGAATCATGGGCTGTCAACGGGTACTGGTTATACACCGCTATCCTGAAAGAAAGCACCAATATTTCGCGCGATATGCTGATGGAAAAAATGCTGAAGAATGGCGTTGAGACCCGCCCGGCCTTCTATCCTTTGCATCAAATGCCTCCGTACAGGAATTATCCAGGTAAAAGTACCTTCGAGAATTCGAAACATATTTCGGCGCAGGGCATCAGTTTCCCTTCTTCGGTGAACATTACGCAGGAGGAACTTGACAACATTGCCCACGCGTTGCATTCTATTTTTCAAAACCATCACATCTCTGCATAAGGATGAGCAAGCCTGTTTTAGTCATTGGCCTCGGTTCTATGGGAAAGCGCCGTGTGCGTAACCTGCAGGCTTTGGGCTTTTCTGAAATTTACGGGTTTGATAAAAGAGAGGATCGCGCCAAGGAGACCAACTCACTTTACAAAATAAAAACCTTTACCGATTTCGACGAGGCGGCAAAAAATTCGGCGGCAAAGGCATTTATTATCTCGCTTCCTCCCGATATTCACCACATTTATATGAAAAAGGCCATAGAAATGGGAATTCCTTTTTTCGTGGAGGCAAGCGTGGTGGACACCGATATGGAGAAGATCATCGCCGATGCAAAGCATAAGAAAGTTTTCGCCGCACCTTCATCTACCATGTATTTTCATCCGGCCATTCAGCAGATATTTAAATTGGTAAAGAGCAATTACCTCGGCAACCTTAGCAATGTGCTTTACCACATGGGCAATTACCTGCCCGACTGGCATAGCTACGAGAATGTGAGCGAATTTTACGTTTCTAAGAAGGAAACGGGAGGTGCCCGCGAGATCGTACCCTTCGAGCTAACCTGGATGACCAAATTATTCGGTTTTCCAAAGCAGATCGCCTCTACAGTTAAAAAGACCATAGAAATTGAAGGAGCCGCGAATATCGACGACACGTATAACAGCATTTTGGACTACGGAAGTTTTACCATGATGCTTACCGTTGATGTAGTTACGCGCCACGCCACGCGTAGATTGCTCATTAATGGCTCCCTGCGCCAATTGGAGTGGGATTGGAATGCCAACGCGGTGAAGGTATTTCATCACGACAAACAGGAGTGGGAAGTATTTACTTACGAAACTCTGGCCGCTGCCGGCGGATATAACAAGAACATTACCGAGCAGATGTATATCGATGAGATGAGCGCTTTCTTTAATGGAATTGAGAACCCGGCTTCTTATGTAAACACGCTTGAAGAAGACCATAAAGTGTTGAAACTGCTCTATCTCATGGAAAGGTCGTATAACGAGAAAAAATTCGTCGACGTTAAGCTATGATAGCCTTACTCATAACCGCGCGCGTGGGTTCCAGTCGGCTTGCCGAGAAGCACCTTATTCCCGCCAACGGGAAACCACTCTTGTATTGGCTCATCAAAAGATTTGAGAAAGAATTTGAAAAGGAGATCGATGAAAAAAAGATAGCGATCGCAATAGCCACTTCAGAAAAGCCCGAGAACGCGAAATTTGCTCTTGCTACCACCGGTACTTCCTGCCAGGTGATACAGGGAAGCGACGAAAATATTCCCTTGCGGCATTTGCAGTGCGCAAAACAATTGAACGCTACGCATGTTATTTCGGTTGATGGGGACGACATTCTTTGCAGTTTTCGCGCCGCTAAGGTGTTGTACGGTCAAATGATAAAGGACGGTAAGCACGAAATGTTTACTGCGGTTGGTTTGCCATTAGGCATGAACTTATCGGGGTATTCTGTGGCGTATCTCGAAAAAAGTTTGAACGAACAAAGTAATAAGAAACTTGAAACAGGATGGGGACGGATCTTCCGCGACCCTCAAACATGGACCGTTACGCTTGGAAAATACGATATAATGGGGGACCTGCGTTTTACGCTGGACTATAAAGAAGATGCTGATTTTTTCTGTAAGATCATTGAGTATCTCAAAGAGAAAGTGATCACCATCACCGATGCCAACCTGATCAGTTTCGTTGAGCAGAACAGTTTGCAAAAGATCAACGCCGGATTGAAAGAGATCTACTGGAAGAACTATAACGCTGAAAAGGACAAGGAACTCAATGAAGAGCAATAAAGAATATCAGAAACGCCTGCACGGAGTTATTCCAGGCGGGGCGCATACCTATAGTCGCGGCGATGACCAATACCCGGAAAATGCCCCGGCCATTCTTGAAAAGGGGAAGGGAGCCTATGTTTGGGATGCGGAAGGGAATAAATTTTTGGATTACGGCATGGGGCTTCGTTCTATAACTGTAGGCTACGATCAGGAAGAAATTTCGAATGCCGCTATAGAAGAAATTCACAAAGGAATTAATCTAACCCGCGCCACACTTACTGAATTAAAGGCGGCTGAATTAATGATCAGTCTTTTCCCATGGGCGCAAATGGTAAAATTCGGGAAGAGCGGATCTGTGGTTACAACGGCCGCCGTAAAGCTTTCGCGTGCTTATACCGGGAGAAAACATGTGGCCATGTGCGCCGAGCATCCTTTTTTTACCTACGACGATTGGTTCATCGGTACCACAGCCATGGATAAGGGAATTCCGCAGGAGAGCAAATCTTTCAGTCACAGGTTTAATTACAACAATATTGAGTCGCTGGAGAAGATCTTCAACGAGAATCCCGGCCAGGTAGCTTGTGTGATCTTGGAGCCCACTACATTTATGAATCCCTGCCCGGATTCTAAGAGCATGCTCGAAAAACCCAATTGCAAAGCACATAGCGATAAGGCTAAACACTTTTTGCACCAGGTGCAGGCTTTGTGTAAAAAGAATGGTGCGGTATTCATTCTGGATGAGATGATCACTGGTTTTCGTTTTGATCTACGCGGGGCGATGAAATTGTATGACATAGAGCCGGATCTCGCTACGTTTGGAAAAGGAATGGCGAATGGGTTTCCTTTATCTGCGCTTATTGGAAAAAAAGAGATCATGAACCTTGGCGGGATCTTAGAGGAAGGAGCAGAGCGCGTATTCTTAATTTCTACTACGCACGGTCCCGAGATGGTGGCTTTGGGCGCTTTCATCAAAACCATTGAGGTTTATCAGAAACTGAAAGTGACAGATCATCTGTGGGATTATGGAACCAAGCTCATCAATGGAATGAACGCCCTAGCAAAGAAACTGGGCATTGAAGAATATTTTATCGCCGATGGTTATTCGGTTTCTCCCATTTATATTACTAAAGACAAGCAGAAGCATGTCTCTTTGGAATTCCGTACGCTCTTCTCGCAGGAAATGATCAAGCACGGCGTTTTGATCCCATGGATCGCGCTTTCTTATTCACACGGAGAAGAAGAATTAAAATTGACTTTGGAGGCAACCGAAAAAGCGCTTACGGTTTACAAGAAAGCTTTAGAAGGCAATATCAAGGATCATTTGGTTGGAAAGGCCATCAAGCCTGTTTTTCGAAAGCACAATTAATTATTTCTTCATCACCAGGCAATCCGCCATCTTATCGTGCAAGGCCTGTTTGCGCTCGGTGGTGCCGGCCATGATGTAACCAATCCCCAAAAGCAGACCTGAAACAATTTTACCGAAGTAACGACCTGTTCCCTGGGCGAAAGAAATGCGATTACAATCGAGATCGGTCACATAAGCACCAACCGCCAGTTTTCCGATCGTTCCGCGTAAAGGAGAGCTTTCCATGCCCGCGAAATAAGCCCAGCCGAACAGGAGGCTCTGAATAGAAGCACAATAGTACATGATGAGATTGGCGGCTTTATAAGCGCCGCTATACTCGGAGGCGTCTCCTGTCAAATATCTAACGATCTCGGGGTGCGTATCCAGCTGGTGACTTACCTGTTGATGTGCCATCCAATATACGGCGTTGAGGAACAGCGCCATAACAGCACCATCAATGAAATAGGCTGCAAAGCGTGTCCAAAATCCCGCATAATCGTGCGGACCGGTAGAATTTTCCATTGTGTAATTTTTTATCGAAAGTAGCAAATAAAGCGTGTTTCCCACAATTCGTTAACAATAGCTAATAATGCCACTGTTCAATTGCCTAGGATCAAAAAAAGGACGTATATTTGGAGGTTATTTTTTTTAACCCATGTCCCAATTCACAATCCTTACGGAGCCTCGAAAATTATATCCTTACCAGGAAGAAGCGGTTGAAAAGATCTACCGAAAACTGATGGAGTTACCCGACAACGGGAACGTACTTTTCCAGCTTCCTACGGGCGGGGGAAAGACCATTATCTTCTCTGAGATCGCCAAGCGTTATATCCAGCAAAAGGGAAAAAAGGTATTGATCTTAACACATCGTATCGAGCTTTCGCAGCAAACATCAGACGTACTCTCGGATATCGGAATTCCGAATATGGTCATCAACAGCACGATAAAAATATTGCCGCGCGGCGACGAGCATTTGACCTATACCGCGCTTATTGAAACGCTCAACAACCGTTTGCACGATGAGGACAATCTTGAATTTTTGAATGACATCGGCCTGGTGATCGTGGATGAGGCGCACAATAACTCCTTCCGCAAAGTGTTCAAGCATTTTAATGACGTGAATATTTTGGGAGTGACCGCGACACCATTAAGCAGCAATAAGAAATTACCACTTTACGATACGTACGACGATATCATCATTGGCCAAAGCATTTCTTCATTGATAGAAAGTCAATTCCTTTGCGAAGGGATCACGTATACCTACGATGTCAACCTGAGTTCACTGAAAGTGGGTTACACCGGCGAGTTTACCACCGCTTCTTTGGAATTGCTCTATAGTAATCCTTACATGCAGGGAAAACTGGTGCAGGCCTACGAGGAAGCCGCGATGGGAACCAAGACGCTTATCTTCAACAGCGGGATCATTTCCAGCCGTCTCGTTTACGAAGCGTTCAAGAAAAAGAACTACCCTGTAAAACATTTAGATTCTACCTTCAGCGACCGCGAGCGTTATGAAACACTCGATTGGTTCCACAATACCAAAGATGCCATTCTTACTTCCGTAAGTATCCTTACCCACGGTTTCGATGAGCCGGATGTAGAGACCATTATTCTCAACCGCGCCACCAAATCTTTGACGCTGTATCACCAGATGATCGGTCGCGGAAGCCGCATCACGCCTGTTAAAAGACAATTCAAGATAATCGACCTCGGTAATAACGCCCGTCGTTTTGGTTTGTGGCAACAGCCTATTGACTGGAAACACGTATTCGTGGCTCCGCATTTGTATCTGGAGCACCGTTACAAGGATGAGTGGGATTATGAGATGGAACGCGATTACGATATGCCTGAGGAGATCAAACAGCGTTTCCTGAACTCATCGGCCGAGGAGTTTTTGGTGCGCGAGAAATACATGCAATGCGTGAAGAAAGGCCAGAAACCGCAATTGGTCCTGGAAGAATCGGTAGAAGAGCATTTCAATAAGATCAAGGATAATGCTTCCTGTTTTGAAGAAGGCATGGAATTGTTCAATCTTTTGCAGGAAGAGATCAAATACAGGGTGAAGCAATTCACCAAATGTATCAATGCCACGCCCAATTACGCCGATTGGCAGGTGCAAAATTATGTTTCTAAACTTCGCCGAAAAGTTGTAATCTTGTTTGAAGAATAAAATCCTACTTCATGAAAAAAATAATTACCGCGATCTTCGTTTTAACAGGCTTCGCGCTGAATGCGCAATCCTTTTATAAAGGAGCCCTTGTGGCTGATCTTAATTACGGGATCGATGTTTATAAAGTGACATACACCACGCAGATCATCATTAATAATAAAGTTGTTCTAACCGACAAAACAACAGACGGCGCGGCGTCTAAAGGATTTGGGATCGGCGCCCAATATGGACTCGCCAAATGGTTTGGATTAGGACTTCGTTCGAAATTCGATAATTTTTATACTTCTCCGGATTCAACTTCCGGAGTTAAGGCCAGCGCTAACAGTTTTGAGATAGGTGCAATTTGTGATTTTCATGTAGTGCGCAGAGAACACTTTAATCTTGCTTTAGGTCTTGATCTGGGGTACTCGCATTTAAGATATAAAACCAACGACCCCTCCGTAAAATACCTGGAGATGTATGGAGACGGAAGCTGGGTGAATTTCCATATTACTCCCAGATATTATTTTGGGCGCTTTGGTCTATCCATAAGCCTGAATTTCCCAAAGATCAATTATTCAAATATGACCACCAGCAACGACCAGATCAACCGATATGCTATTTCTCAATGGAGCGGGTCGGGCTTTGGCATGAACTTTGGCCTCGCATATCGGTTCTTAAACGAAAAATAATGAAGAGAGTTCTTCTTGCGATCTTCGCCTGCTGCTGCCTTGTAACGAAGTCGCAGAGCCTTTTCTCTAACGCTTGCGGGGATCCTAAAAACCCTGCTGTTGTGTTTTTGCATGGAGGTCCCGGTTACAATGCGGTCTCTTTTGAATTAGGCTGCGCCAACACATTGGCTGATGCAGGCTATTACGTGATCACTTTCGATCAAAGAGGTTGCGGCCGCTCGAAGAAGGACAGCATTCCCGATCGTTACAAGTTCAATAAGGCGAATGATGATATCAATATCATCATGAACAAATACAAAATAACGTCGGCCTGGTTCATTGGCCATAGCTGGGGTGGCACAAGCGCTATTAAGTTCGCGGAGCTTTATCCCGAGAAGGTAAAAGGCATTGTGCTGGTGGGTTCTCCGATGAATTACCAGTTAGGATTTAAGTCGATACTCCAGAAGTGCGAAGACAAGTTCAAAGCCAAGAGGGATTCTGTCGCCCTGAGACAATTGGCGATGGTGCGTAAAATGGATACTACCAAGTTAGATTACAGCTCCATGTGCTTTATGTGGGCCGGAAGTAACGGGTTATACACGCCTAAACAATCCAGCTCTGAGCGCGATGCCATCTATGACGAGATGAAGAAGAGCAAAAAATTTGAGTACCTAAGCAAAATGACAGGCGACCCTGTGTACGGCTTCTTTATGAACGAACAATACACTACGCTCGACATGAATTATTACGTGAAAAAGCTGATCGATAAAAAAATTCCTGTTTGGGGTATCTACGGCGATGAAGACGGGCTTTTCAACCAGCAACACCTCGATATGATCAAAAAGACAGTTGGTGATGCCAATTTTGTTTTGGTCAAAGAATCTTCGCATAATGTATTCCTCGATCAACGCGCTACTTTTGTTTCGCAGGTGAAGAAGTGGCTGGTGCCGCCGGTGGTGGCTCCGGAGGAGAAGAAGGGGAAGAAATAGGATCTCGGCTCCGAACTCCCCCCTCCCGGCTAAAGCCGGACTCCCCCCAGGGGGGAGACATTAATACAGTTTTTTTCTAGAGAGGAAATATATGGGAATTCCGATGCAGGTTATCGCAAGACCGAGCAGGGAATTAATTAAATGTGTTTTTCCTTCCATGTACTGCGTAATGTCAGTGTACAACGTACTTCCTAAATAAAAGGCTACAAAGGCAATGAAAAGCGCGGGAACAATGGGATAGCCCCAGACTTTATACGCCCGCTCTGTGTTGGGCATTTTAACTCTCAGAATGAAAACGCCGAGGGCACTCATGCCGTAGAAGAACCAGGTTACGAAAACGAGCATGTCGGTGAGCATATCGAAGGATCCGCTGAAAATTAAGAGGGTGCTCCAAACAAGATTAAAAAGCAAAGCGTTTCCGGGGGTTTGGAATTTTGGATGGATGCGGGCGGCGGGGGTGAACCATTTGTTGTTTTCTCCCATGGCGTAAGTGGTGCGCGCGGTGGCTAAAACGTTGGCGTTGGCTGCTCCGAGTGTGGAAAGCATTACTAAGAGCGCAATGATCGATCCCCCAACTCCTCCCCAAACCATCATGGCGGCGTCTGAGGCAACAAAATTAGAGTTAGCCATCATCCCGACCGGCAAGATATAAATGTAGGCGAGATTGATAAGCGCGTAAAGGATCACGCAGAGAAAAAGTCCGATGAATAAACCGCGTGGAATGTTTTTTTGAGGATTTTCAACTTCCCCGGCTACGAACGTAATGTTGTTCCAGCCGTCGTAAGCCCAAAATGCGCCCGAAATAGCGGCCATGTATGCGCCCACCAAAGCCCAGCCGTGTGGCATTGTTTCGGAAACAGAAGAAATGTTCGCTGAATTTCCTTTTCCCGAAAATAATAGTCCGCCAACCAGTATGACCATTGCAATAATTTTCAGAGCAGTTAAAACTCTTTGCAGCGCGCCGCCTTCTTTTACGCTGTGGTAATTGATGATAGTTAGCAAGCTTAAAAGGATAATGGTTAAACTCTTTACTCCGAAATTCTCCAAAGGGAAGAGCGTGCCGATGAAGGGAATGGAAAAATGTACCGATTGCTCAATTTCTCTTGAGAAACGGGGAAGCTCGACAAAGTAATTGGTGTATTGCGAAAACACATAAGCAATGGAAGCATTGCCTGCCGTATTGGTAACAGCAAAAGCGGCCCAGGCGTAAACAAAAGCAAAAGTGTTTCCGTAAATTTTTTGGAAGAAGACAAAGGGCCCACCCGTTTCGGGGAACATGGTGGCGAGCTCGCTATTGGAAAGGGCGCCGAATAGAGAAACTACACCGGCCACCAGCCAAACACTTAATAAGAGCAGGGGAGAACCCAATTGCGAAGCCATTAAGGAAGGCTTCATGAAAATTCCGGAACCAATTACGCCGCCGGCTACGATAGCTATTGTGGTATTAAGACCTATGGTTCTTTTGAAACCGCTCATCCCATGAATTTAGCCAGCAGCGAATGAAAATGATGCGTGCCTTTTTCCATGCTCACCGAATAGCGACCATGTTTGTAGAAACGAGAACGAATTCCTTTCTGTACTCTTTGTACAACGTCTTCGTCTTCCATTTCTACATTGTCCAGGCTTCCGCCCGCCCCGGTGTTGAGTTTGCTTGGATCGGTAACATAAATATGGAAGGATACTTTGCATTTACTCACATCCAAAGGTTGCACGTAATTTAATGAAAGCCCCCAGGGATAAAAGTTGAGCATGAGATTAGGGAAGATCCAGAAATAGTAACCCGCGATGTTTTGTCCGTGATCCGGCGATGATTTGGGAAGATCGAAACAAGCATCTCCTGTTTTGGCTATGCCAATTTGTAAGTTGGAATATTTGAAAACCTCTGTTTTGTAATTGCTGAAATCGAGAACGGTATTCAGCTCAGGGTGCACAAAAGGAATATGAAAACCTTCCAGGTAATTCTCGCAATACAGGGCCCAGTTGGCATCCACAATATAATCTTTAGAAAGATCGGCGCGGAACTCGAGTTTATCCATGGGGAACCACTCAACGCGCTTTTTTACTTCGGCAAAGAACTCTTCGGCAGGAATGGTGGGATGCAAACTCGTTAAAAGTAATTTGCCCCATTGGTAAACCTGTAGAGCATGCAGATCATCATTTTTGGTAGGAAAATTCTCCACTTCCTGGAACATGGGCATGCTTTGGAATTTGCCATCACAAGAGAAGCGGCGACCATGGTATTTACACACCAGGTCTTTTACTTTGCAAGGCTCGTACACCAATAAGTTGCCGCGGTGCGTGCACACGTTGCTTAGGCAATGAAGTTTGTTGTCTTTGTCTTTAGTAAGCAACAGTGGCTCATTCAAATAATTCTCTAAAAGCGTAAAGGGATAAGCCGAGCTAGCCTCCTTAACCATATCGGTATTACCAATATACTGCCAGGAAGGCGCGAAGATCTTTTCTTTGGACTCCTCAAAAACCTTCGGATCCAAATAAAAATCTGTGGCAATGGTCTTTGCCTTGGCTATGTTGGGATCTACGGAAAACTTCGGCATGGAAAGGTTTTAGGTAAAGGTAGGAAAAATTGGAAATGATAATTATTTAAGTCGTTTTACCACAAAAGTGGCTATGAAGGAATGAACGATGCCGAAGAACATGCATACTAAAGTGTAAACTGCTCCTCTCAAGGCCGAACTCATTTTCATAACTCCCATTGACCCTGAAGCATCTTCTGATGTTTCCTCTGCATTGGAAATAAATGCCTGTATTTTGGCAGGAAGTTCGGGATCAATATAATTATTCAATATCACAATATAAATGGTGTACATGGCGCCGCTTACCAATCCTGCAAATAGACCGATCTTAAAGCTTTGTTTAAATGAGAACGATGAAGGGTTTTGTTTTTTAAACCGGAACACCGCAAAGAAAATTGTCAGCGTAAAAATAGTCCAGTACAAATAGCTCAGCCTTTGATCTCCTCTCAGTATCATGCCGGTTTTGTATCGTATAATTCCGATACTAACAACTGTAAGACCTAAGGCGGCGCCGTATAGTTGGCCCATCTTTATTGGTAAGTTCTTAGTTTGATTCATTTTCCAAATCGGTCTTCTATCCTGGTTGCTTTATTCTTATACCTTTTATCAAAAGCCAAAGGCTGAATAACAATTCTCCTATAGAACATGGGATCAAAATGGCAGGGTATATTCTATTAACAAAGGCAGGGAAGAGAAACCACGTAATACTGTTGATAAAATAACATAAGCCCCCTATAAACAATAAAATCCCTAATAGTTTGGGGAAGTAACCCGCCCTGTAAATTAAATGTCCAATTACGATAAGGTGAAATCCGAAAAATAAAAGTGAAATATTATAACCAGAGCCGTGAACTTTTACCGACAGCAACGCGAATGCATTAAGTTGCTGATGGTCAAATGCAGTTAAATATTGTGCATCGCCTAAAAAAAATAAAGCTGTATAATGACTCAGGGCTACCACACCTAATATAATAATGCTAGTCAGGCGGAAAAATGTGAAAAGCAAGGAAAGATTTCTGTTATAATCCCTGAGCAATATATAAAGTATAGTTGCCACACCTATGTCGCATACAAGCATCAATAATTCACTGACAAACCCAAGTCGATACCAAAATTCAGAAGTTGTAATATTTTGAGCAGTGATCGTGGCATTGTCGTAGTCTACAAGATTGTCCCTAACAAAAACCTGGGCAATTAGCCCGAACACTATTATAAGCAAATAAAGGAATCCTGCAATTCGAGCAAGTTTTACTTTTGAATCCATGTCAAATTTAGGGTATAACGTTTATTATAGTGAATTTGTTACAACATCAGGATGATTTTTATATCCTTATCAAAAAGAGCAAAATCCTAAAACTCATTAATCCCATTCACCGTAGTATACTTCATGGTGTACTTAATACCAGGGTTCATGTATTTGTAGGCGCTGTGGCTCATGAGGGCCGCCTCGTGGAAGCCGCAAAGGATGAGCTTTAATTTGTTCTTGTAGGTATTGATATCGCCAATGGCGTAAATGCCGGGAATATTGGTGCTGTAATCGTCGGTGTTCACCTCAATGGCGTTCTTGTCGATGTTCAGGTTCCAGCCTTCAATGGGACCAAGTTTCGGGCTCAGGCCAAATAGAGGAATTAAGTCATCCGCATCAAGTACAGCAGATTCTTTGGTTTTAGCATTCTGGATCTCAACTTTTTCAAGATTACCGTTGCCGGTTACTTTAATGAGGTTTGTATTTAAAAGAAGATTGATCTTTTTCTGATCGGCCAGTTTCATCACTTTGCTCACAGAGTCAGGCGCGCCACGGAAAGATTCGCTGCGGTGAATTAAAGTAAGTTCTTTGGCAATAGGCTGTAAAAAAATGGCCCAATCCAAAGCGCTGTCGCCACCGCCGGCTAAGATAACTTTCCGCTTACGAAATTTCTCGGGGTCAAGTACCATGTAGGCCACTCCTTTTCCGTTTTCAAAATCTGCCAGACCCTGGGCTTCAGGTTTGCGTGGCTCAAAGCAGCCGAGTCCGCCCGCGATCACCACAACCTTGGCATGCACCTGCGTACCCATGTTTGTTGTGAGCAAAAAATCGCACTCGCCTTTTTTTTCTAAAGATTCTACACGCTCGCCAAAAGTAAATGTGGGATGAAAAGGCTCAATTTGTAATTTTAACTGTTCAACTAATTCCTGCGCCATCACAATGGGATAGCCGGGAATATCGTAAATAGGTTTCTTGGGATAGATCTCAGTAAGCTGCCCGCCGGCCTGGGGTAAATAATCAATAAGGTGGCAGCGCATCTTTAAAAGCCCGGCTTCAAACACCGCGAAAAGTCCTACGGGACCGGCGCCTATAATTACTATGTCTGTGTTGATCATTTACGGGTGTAAAGATAAGCATTTAACAGGGAAGGCGAAAGGGAGTCTAGGTTCAAAAAAGCTATTGGGCGCCCCGATATTGGTCGGCTTAACGGGCTAGAGCGACCCTGAAACAAGTTCAGGGTGACGGCGGAGGATTTTGTTACTTGTTTCTTAAAAAGGTAGCGGGTCACCGGAAACTCATCACCATATAAACCACCAGGAAGAGCCCGAAGGTAAGGGTGCAGATGAGCGATATCCAGGCGAAGGCTTTCACCTCAATGTTCTTTACGAAAATGAAGAGAACCGCGAGGCCGGAAATAATGAGCATAAAGGGCAAATAGCGATAGGTGGCCGAGGAGCTTACGTAATAACTTTCGTTCACCCGGGGCGCTGTCATCTTTTTAAAATCATGAAAGATCATGCTTTTGTGAATGGTGATGCTATCGCCGATGCTGGGTTCTCGGCTGCCATCAGAAAAATCTACTTTGAACTGGTAGCCTTTAGCGGTCTTGATGAAAAGATCGGTGAGGCGAAGATCGGTGATGCCGCCAACACCTACGGTGGTCATGGTGTTAGAATTAAAATAACCGCCCGAAATTTTATCTTTTATTTCGTGGTAGGGCAGGGCCCAGTCGATGAGCATGAGTTGCGAGATCCAGAGGAATGCGATGCAGCTTTTTCTTGCAATTTTGTAGAGCGAAGAAGCGTAAAGTTGCGCCAGGTTTTCTTTTTTTTGCTGCGCTTTGACCTCACCAAGCTCTTTGGCCCGCTGCATGCGCTCTTCTAAAGGAATGTTATTTTCTTTGCGCGGCATTATGCAGAGGTTGGTTTGAATTTATTCAAAAATAAGGGATTTCGGCAACTCTGCATAACGCCAGGTTTTTTTTTAATTAAGGTTGACGTTACTTATTCTCTATGATGAACAAAACGGCTTTCAATTTATTCAACCCTTCCCATTCTCCGGGAACAATGAAGGAAACAACTTCTTTATTTAAGGCAATGGAATATATTTCGGCTTTGGGCGCAGTTTCTGCCTTTGGCGAATTGGCTTTCTTCCCTTCCGTTTCAAATTTTATAACCTGCTTGTAAGAAGCATCATTGAACTGCATTTCCTGCGCGGTTTCAAAGCCAATACCACTGTACTGTATAGCTTTGTAGCCCGTTTTTATTTTGGTAATAGCGATCTTTTCTTTTACACTCTCGTCAGCACTGTTGCTATAGAGAATATACAGGGTATCGTTGAGCTTTAATTTATCACTGAGGTTCTGTTCGCCCGCAATGCGGTTGTAGTACGACTGCAAACCTTTTAATTTTATATCACAGGTTTTGGCGCTAACCCTAATCTTTTTAACAACACGATGATTAAAGAGCGAACGGGCGATCAGTTTGTAAGAACCGGGCTTCAGGTTCCTGATCTCATCCGGGTTATTGCGGTGAAGCTTTGCCGTGAACGAAGTGTCTTTAGAGCTAACCAAAACTTCCTGCCAATAACAAAAACCATGCATGGTAATTTTATCGTCGGGACGAACGGAGAGCGTGACACGTTTTTGAGAAAAGAGTGGGAGAGAAGCGAGGAGGATCAGCAAAAAAAGCAGTCTGCTCATGCTTTAAAAATTTACGGCTTCTACTTTGGTAACTTCCGGAACCGCGCGTTTGATGGTTTCTTCAATGCCCGCCTTCATGGTCATGCTGCTCATGCTGCAGCTTTTGCAGGCGCCCTGCAGTTCTACCAATACCACGTTGTCCTCGGTAATATCGAGCAACTCTACGTTACCGCCGTCGGCGGCCAGGTAAGGGCGGATGGTGTTAAGGGCTTCTTCTATTCTTTCGCGCATGGTGTTTTCCAACCTTACAAAGGTACTAAAAATCGTTCAGAGTAAGGAATCGCGTTTAAACCAGCCGGTTATGCTATAGTGAGGCATTTATTGGGCAAAACCTCGTGCGCCAGGGTGCTTATCAAGCAAGGCCTGTGCCGGCTTTTTGAAGGGAGTTCTTTAGCTTTTCGAAATTCTGCAGGTAGATGGTGCAACTTCGGAAGCGGAAATAGCATCATCGCACTTTCCCGCCGGTGCTCATGCCTTCAAATGATCCTGCAAAAGTTTTTTGCGATCGATCTTGGAGCTGGCCGTAAGCGGGAATTTATCAATGAAAATAATTTCGGAGGGGATCATGTAAGCCGGCAGTAATCTTTGCAGTTCGGTTTTGAGCGCCGAAATATTTACGGGCGAATCATGCACAGGTAGGATAAAAGCCACGAGACGTTTTATTTTTTCATCTACAATCACCGGAACGCACTCGGCCTGTGCTATATGCCCAAAATTTTCCAGCACCGATCGGATCTCGCCAAGATC
The DNA here is from genome assembly GCA_964387075.1 of uncultured Flavobacteriaceae bacterium. Lineage (GTDB taxonomy): Bacteria > Bacteroidota > Bacteroidia > B-17B0 > Aurantibacillaceae > PALSA-968. The sequence continues at coordinate 115,053 of CAYLVB010000003.1, read as the reverse complement.
GATACGGTTTCCGTTGAATTTAATTTGATCGTCATTACGGCCCATGTAGTAAACATAGCCGTTCTTCACATCGGCCCGGTCGCCGGTATGGAAGGTGGCTTTGAATTTTTCGCCGCCCAGGTAACCGTCGCCCACCTGTTTGCCGGAGATGATGATCTCTTCCTTTTCTATCGATATGTTCTCGGCCGGGAGTTTGGCAATGGGCAAATGTGTTCCTTCCAGCATTTTTGTTTCGATCTCGACCATTGATGAGAAGATGCAGGTTTCGGTAGGACCATAAGCGTTGATGATCCTGGAGTTTGGAAACCGAGCGTGCAATTGTTTGATGAGGGCAGGAGAAAGATCTTCGCCCGAGAGAACGAATGTTTTGAGGTGAGGGAAGTTCGTTTCATCCAGTTCTTTGTTCAGCATGGCCATCGAAAGAAAAGATGGTGTAGAGTTCCAGTGAGAACCCTTGTATTTTTTTATCCGTTCGAAGAATTCACCGTTAATAGTTTGCTCAACCGAATTAAATACCGCGCTTCCTCCCGTTTGCAGCGCGCCAAAAAGATCTGCCAACGAGATGTCGAATAAAAAGGAAGCCTGGTTGATGAAAACCGTTTCCGCGTTCACCACGAATTTTTTGACGAACCAATTCGTGAAGGAAACAAGATTTTCCCGCGTAATGAGTACGCCTTTGGGTTCTCCGCTGCTTCCGCTGGTGAAAAGTATGTAAGCAATGTTTTTATACGCCCCGTTTAAAGGAGGAGTTGAAGAAGAATGTACGGTAAGATCTTTATGGATCGAAATGGGCAATACAGGAACATCTTTATAGTCGCCGCAAACTAAAATAACGGAAGCCTGGGTCTGCGCGATCATTTTTTGAATGCGTGCGGCAGGCAAAGCGGGGCCCACCGGAATAATAGGCAAATTTTTCCTGTAACAGGAAAGGATGCTTGCCAAAAAGAGCGCTTCTTTGTCACCATAGATAAGTACAGGTTCTCCGGCGGGTAGATCTGATTTTTGGAGGACATCGCAGATGCTGTCGGAAAGCGATCTTAATTCGTTCCAGCTGAGGTCACGATCGCTTCCGGCAAAGGCGATCTTTTCTCCATCCATATGTTCGTCCGCAAAATGCTTCGCGGCTACATCAAAGTACATGGCCCTGTTTTTTAGTAAATGAAAGCGCCCACCAAATTAATACAAATTGCAATGGCAAGCGTAAAATAGATACCCATAAATACGGGTGGCCGTTCTTATAAAGATCTACTGCCATTTGTACGTTGGCGGGTAAAATGAAGATCAAAAGTAAAATAATAAGCCAGGCACCGATGCGACGTGTTTTGACCAGGAAGAGCAGTAGCGCAAATAGAATTTCAAAAACGCCGCTGATAAATATCAAAAAGGAGTGGTATGGCAAATACGGTGGCATTATCTTTTGGTAGAATGCGGGGTTTACGAAATGATTGATCCCTGCAACAATGTAGAGAAGCGCCATACTGTATAAAGAGAAACGGCGCATAAAAGATCAATGTAATTTTTGAAGGAGCAGGCGTTTCAGGGAATCCACGCTTCTGAAATTCTCTTTACCCACCTCCATGAAATTTAAGGACACGGAAAATGTTTTTTCAAGCTCAACGGCCAGTTCCGCCATGGTGATGGAAGAAAGTGTGCCGCTTTCAATGAGCTCTTCCTGTGGCGATGAAATTTTTTTACGCGTGAGCGCGAAGATCTTTTCAGAAATGATCTTTTCTATCTCTGGCGGACTAAAACTCATTCATTCTGCTGTAAAGCTTCCCAGTATTCGGCAGCGCGGCGGGTGTGTGGAATGACAATGGTTCCTCCCACAATATTGGCCACCGCAAAGATCTCATACAGTTCTTTGGTATCAACGCCGTTCTCCTTGCATTTTTCCAAATGATATTTGATACAGTCGTCGCAACGCAAAACCATGCTTGCCACAAGGCCCAACATTTCTTTTGTTTTTACCGGGAGTGCGCCTTCGGCGTAGGTATTGGAATCTAAGTTGTAAAGTCTTTTGAGAACAAGATTGTCCTTGCTCAAAATAAGTTCGTTCATCTTGGCACGATAGTCATTAAATTCTTTTACTTTGGCATCCATCTCCGAAAATTGACGATTTTGGGATTTACGATCTAATTATTTTTTATTTTGCTATTCAATTTGGCGGTACGCGCGGAGGCTGAAAATATTTTATTTAATTCACCAGCTTCTTTTAATAAAGGTAGAATTAATTTTTCTTCTCCTTTTCCGTATGCTTTCAGTAGATCCAACCAGTACTCAGACTCATCGGCTTCTTCCTCAACTATTTTGAGTTTATTTATAAAATCAGGAGTTGATTTGGCTTTACAGGCAGCCCGATAATTGGCTCCAACAGAGGTGCTGGATTTCAATAATTGATAACTAACCACATCATGAGACTTATATTTAGGTAATTCATCCACCATTTTCATAACACTTAATCCAAAATTAAATGTTCTGATCTTTAACATCTCGGAATTCATAAATCTAAAAATTGTAAAGTATCAAATCGTAAATCAATATTGCTCTTTATTGTTCGGGAAATCTTTCGATTTTACATCTTTGATGTAATTCTTCGTGGCGCTAACCATATCATCATACAAGTTGGCGTACCTTCTTAAAAAGCGCGGGTTGAATTCGTTGGTCATGCCCAACATATCATGTGTAACCAAAACCTGTCCGTCAACTTTATTGCCGGCGCCAATACCTATTACCGGAATTTGTAATTCGTTTGCAACCTGTCCCGCTAATTTGGCCGGTATCTTTTCTACAACCAAAGCAAAGCAACCGGTCTTTTCTAAAATATGCGCGTTCTCAACCAATTGCTTGGCCTCTTCTTTTTCTTTAGCACGTACGGTGTAAGTTCCGAACTTGTATATCGATTGCGGGGTTAATCCTAAATGTCCCATGACGGGTATCCCGGCACTCAAAATTCTTTCAATCGATTCTTTTACTTCTTTGCCGCCCTCCAGCTTCACCGCGTGGGCCCCACTTTCTTTCATAATTCGAATTGCAGAATTCAAAGCTTCCTTGGAATTTCCCTGGTAAGATCCAAAGGGAAGGTCAACCACAATAAGCGCCCTGTCTATAGCCCTAACTACCGAAGCGGCGTGGTGGATCATTTGATCTAAAGTTACGGGCAGTGTAGTTTCATGGCCGTGCATTACGTTACCGGCGCTGTCGCCCACCAAAAGCACGTCAATGCCGGCGTGGTCGAGGATACGGGCCATGGTGAAGTCGTATGCGGTAAGCATAGAGATCTTTTCGCCCAGGTTCTTCATCTCCTGGAGGGTGTGGGTGGTTATCTTTTTAAACTCCTTTTTTGCTGCCGACATGCCACTTATTGGTTAAATCCCGCCATTTACCAAGTTATTGGCCAAAAGGGGGAAACAAATGTAGCCATTAATTAATTTTGAGCGATAAAAAACTTACTTTTGTAGCCCATGCTAAAAAGGGTCATTTTCATAGCTTTAACTGTCGGTATTTTCGTCAGCTGCCACAATACGCTGGATATACTGGCCCCCTACAAAGAGAGCGTTTGCGTATATGGTCTTCTCGACCAGGATGCGAGCACGCAGTATGTGCGTGTGCAACGTGTATTCTTAGGTGAGGGAGATGCTTTTACTATGGCACAGAATCCGGATTCTTCATGGTATAAACCGGGCGAACTAAAGGTTAGTCTGCAGCGCATCAAGAATGGCATCCCCGTTTCGGTGGACGCGCCAGCCACTTCAAACATGGAGATCGTGCTCACGGAAACCTTTGTTACTACCGATGCAGGCGTGTTCGACAGCAACCAATTATTGTACATGACCACCCACGCTATTTATGATGATGGAAGCCAATACAAACTGCTGATACATAATAATCGCACGGGAGCCGATTTCTCTTCAAGCGCCGTGAGTCTTGTACGTGATTTCTCTACCAAGCTTATTTACGGGCAGCAGGGCAGTCAAATGACCTCGGCCTATTCTCCTGTTAACTTTGTGACCCACGGTAGCGTAAAATGTAAATACGCCTCTCCGGCCAACGCGGGTGTTTGCGGATTGAAAATGCGCTTTTTTTATACGGAATACCTTACTTCTAACCCCAATCCTGTTCCTAAAAGCGCCGATTTTGATCTTGGAATACAATATACAAATACACAATCGGGCAATGAAGAGATCGATCTTTCTTTTTCGGGCGATGTGATGTTGTTCAACATAAGCGAGCGCCTGGGGATCAATTCAGATATTACACATCGCACAGCTGACAGCATCCACTTTTTGCTCAATGGGGCAGGGTTTGATCTTGCGCTTTACAACCAGGTTACTACCACTACTACCATGTCGCAGGAAAAACCGAGCTATACCAATATCAACGGCGGCGTAGGGGTTTTTTCGAGTCGCCGTGAGTATAAACTACGCAAAAGAAACCATAATGATGCCGTAGACAGGCTCGCCTCCGATCAACTTTCCTGCCCGCTTCGCTTTTATGGTGCCGGCGGAGGCTTTCTTCCCTGTCAATAGGCTATTCTGACAGCTTGTCAGTAATACCCCCCTTGGCACAATCATTGACTTTAGCCAAACGAACGTAAAATATTGAATAAAAATGGCAAAGATCATTGGAATAGACTTAGGAACCACCAACTCATGCGTGGCCGTTATGGAAGGCAGCGAGCCCGTGGTTATAGCAAATAACGAAGGAAAACGTACTACGCCCAGCGTGGTAGCGTTTGTAGAGGGTGGCGAGCGTAAAGTGGGCGATCCCGCTAAGCGTCAAGCAATTACAAACCCAAGAAAGACAATTTACTCCATCAAGCGTTTCATGGGGCTTACCTATGACGAGAGCGCAAAAGAGATCAAGCGTATGCCTTACGCGGTTTTAAAAGGCGATGGCAATACCCCACGCGTAGAGATCGACGACCGAAAATATACAGCCCAGGAGATATCGGCCATCATTTTGCAAAAGATGAAGAAGACTGCCGAAGATTTCTTAGGCCACGAGGTTACCGAGGCGGTTATTACCGTGCCTGCCTACTTTAACGATGCACAACGCCAGGCTACCAAGGAAGCCGGCGAGATCGCAGGCTTAAAAGTTCGCCGCATTATCAACGAGCCTACCGCGGCGGCACTCGCTTACGGTATGGATAAGAAGAACAAGGACATGAAAATTGTTGTGTTCGACTGCGGCGGAGGTACCCATGACGTAAGTGTTTTGGAATTAGGTGATGGCGTGTTTGAAGTAAAATCAACCGACGGTGATACACACTTAGGCGGTGATGACTTTGACCAGGTGATCATTGACTGGCTGGCGGATGAATTTAAAAAAGATGAGGGCGTTGACCTGCGCCAGGACCCTATGGCCCTACAGCGGTTGAAGGAAGCTGCGGAGAAAGCGAAGATCGAATTATCGAGCACAACAACTTCAGAGATCAACTTACCGTACATCATGCCAGTTAACGGAATTCCTAAACACTTAGTGAAATCCCTTACACGCTCTAAGTTTGAGCAGTTAGCAGATTCTTTGATCCAGCGTACTATCGAGCCTTGTCGTTCTGCTTTGAAGAACGCAGGATTGAGTACAAGTGATATTCATGAGATCATTTTGGTTGGAGGTTCAACCCGTATCCCCGCGATACAGGCCGCTGTAGAAAAATTCTTCGGCAAAGCGCCTAACAAAGGTGTGAACCCGGACGAGGTAGTGGCCATTGGCGCTGCGATCCAGGGTGGTGTGTTGACCGGAGACGTAAAAGATGTGTTGTTATTGGATGTTACTCCGCTTTCTTTAGGAATTGAAACTTATGGCGGTGTTTTCACCAAATTAATCGAAGCGAATACAACGATACCAACCAAGAAAACAGAAACTTTCTCTACGGCGAGCGATAATCAGCCTTCGGTACAATTACATGTGTTGCAGGGAGAGCGCCCGATGGCGAAAGATAACCGCACCATTGGCCAGTTCAACCTTGATGGAATTCCACCCGCACCACGCGGAGTGCCGCAGATCGAAGTGATGTTCGACATTGACGCGAACGGGATCCTAAGTGTATCGGCAAAAGATAAAGCAACCGGTAAAACGCAGAACATCCGTATAGAGGCCAGCTCAGGGCTGAGCAAGGAAGATATTGAGAAAATGAAGCGCGAAGCCGAAGCGAATGCGGAATCTGATAAAAAGGCCAAAGAAGAAGTTGAGAAACTGAACGCGGCTGATGCGCTGATCTTCCAGACAGAAAAACAACTGAAAGATTACGGTGATAAAATTCCAGCGGATAAGAAAGCCAATATCGAAGGCGCGCTGAAAGAACTGAAAGACGCGCATGCCGCGAAAGATCTCGCGAAGATAGAGCCCGCTTTAGAAGGCATGAACAAGGCCTGGGAAGCAGCCTCGAAGGAGATGTATGAAGCTATGAACGCGCAGCAAAACCAACAACAGCAAGGTCCGCAGCAGGATAATAACTCGAACACAAACAGCACCGACAACGTGCAGGATGTGAACTACGAGGAAGTGAAGGACGAAAAGAAGTAATTTTTTAGAAACAATAAAAACAAAAACCCTGAAGTCATAGACCTCAGGGTTTTTTCATGGCATAAATTCAAATTATTTATCGTTGGCTGCGGCTTCGGCAAGATCTACATCGGTAAGTTCCTGCATGATCAGTTGCTCGTCGGTTAGCCCTTCTGAATTTTTTGGAAGTTCTTTTTCCAAATTTGAATCCTCGGCATCAGCCTTATTGCCATATTCATCTTTGTTGGGTTCCCAGTCTTTTTGCACCACCCCCTTATTGGCGTTTATAGATGAGAACGCGAGCAAACGGGCGCGCCTCGAATGATGTATAGCGCGGGCGAAATGCCCCTGTTTGAATAGGAAGCGCGCGTAACGCTGGTGACGTACGGCCCGTGCAAGATCACCTGTAAAATTTTTGTTCTCTTTTACCTGTTTATGGGCGTATACCAAAACCACGGCTGTTCTGCGTATGGCACGGTGAGCGTGCCTGCGCTTTCCGGGCTGGGCAAAAGAAAAACTGCTGATAAGGATCATCAGGGCGGAGAGCAGGAGTGTAAATCGGGCGTGTTTCATAGGGTCTTTTTTATTTAGATGCCTAAATATAAGCAAGGTTTAATCTCATAAAAATTGTATTTTTGCACCACTCTAGTGTGGCGGGGAAACCCGCGATGGCGAGCTAAACCCCGCCATTAGTTCCGGCTGTTGCCGGATAGTATGCCCAGGTGTTGGAATGGTATACAAGTACGCTTGAGGTGCGTATGCCGTAAGGTGTAGGGGTTCGAGTCCCCTCCTGGGTACTAAAGGGGACTTCTCAATAGAATTTTGAGAAGTCCCTTTTTTATTTTTCTCTAATTCCCTCGACAAATCGGCTGTGCATTGGAAAATATATTCCCTTTTGAGCATGGTTGGCCCTGCCAATCTGAGTTACTCCTGAGCCAAGAATTCCCTGGTAAATTTTGTTTCTTCTAACAAAGCATAAAAGCTGGATTTAAGTTGTCCTTTTTAGTTTTCAAATGCTTTACTCATTCTGTCCTGCTCAGCTTTGGGAATGGCAATATCTTTAGCAATATTCCTCCAATTGGTAACTGAGCTTTTAGCCTGATCTATTATTACCCTTATAAGCATGTTTTGACCCCTTGCTGGCTCCTTAAACCGAGAAATGGCCCCTTCGTCCCCATTATGTCCCCTTGGTTCGCTTCTTTTCGGGATGATCTATTATGCCCAAGTTCGCAGAGGCATTAAAGGAATTATAATATTTGTTTGCGAGCACTCTTTTTAATATTTCTTAAATGGGATCAACGTGCTGAGTATTCTAAGTATTAATGCTTATCCAGTTTTGAATTTGTTATATCTGAAAAAGACTGCACTAATGTGGTTTCATTCATTTTAGAAACAGAAATGTAATACCAGCCGTTATAACGATCACCTTTATAAAAAAACTCTTTACTGACAGGAATGCCGGTTTGAAGTACGTTTACATAAAGGTCGAAGAAACCGTTTGATTTGCCACTCGGGAACGCGGCGTTATAAGTTTTGTTTTTGTCATCGTCTGTTAGGCCTAAGGACTTTTCCGCCGCTTTATTCAACAGAACAAATTTGAAGTCCTCTACCTTACCCGAAGGAGAATAAATGGCTTCCAGCGTCATCAAACCGGTTATCGAAGCATTTAATATCCCGCTGAGCATTTCCGCCTGGTTGTGCGCTCTCTTTTCGAGATTTTTTCTTTCTGTAATGTCAAAGTAATTCAGTAAATAACCATCTTCGAATTTCTTAATTGAAAATGCAACCCATTGTTGCCTGGCTTCAGCGAAGTATTCCATATATACGGGCTCACCGGTTTCAACAACATGGACCAGCGTGGGCCATAAATTAGATTGACCCCTGATCACCATTAATTCTTTAACCGTGTATTTTTGCATTTCTTCCAGGGAGAATGCGATAATTTCAGAACTTCGTTGATTTGCTAATTTCATTCTGAAGTCTCTTATTTTACCCTGGTTATCACGAATGGCCTCATAAAGACAAATACCGCTTACAGACGATTCGATGATTTGATTTAATAATTTGGCCTGATGTTGAAACTGGTTATGCTCTTCAATAAATTTAGTATGGTCGCGGGTAAGGCTCAAAATACCATTTAGCAATTTGCTTCTTTGTGTACAAAAATATTTTTGCGCGCCGGGAACATAGTAGGTAAATTCTTTATGGTTGCCTGTTTGCCAAACCTCTAGGCATTGCTCCCAAATATTTTTTTTGGTTTGTTCATCTATTAGAGTAGTAGCGAGCAGACTTGCCCCGTTTAATGCGTGTTTGGTTACCTTTAACACACTGCAAGCAGCAGAATTCGCAAAACCAACCAGGAAATCTATGGGAACATTTTTATTATCGTTAGCGAATTTTGGAGTATACCACATGACCGAATCCGGTTGTGAGTCGAATAATTGGGCGATCAATTTGTGGTCAGAGGTGAGATCGGCAACATTTGGGATCATGGTGGTAAATTTGGTAGCTTTATAGAAAGTAAAATTACACATTTATTGCCTCAAAATGTGTGCAGGTTTTCGCCTAAAGCACCATGTAATTAGGGTTTAGGGGCCCTTATTTATAATAGGCCCCAGTAAGGTTGGGGGCAGGCCTTGCGTTCGATAAGTTCCTGTGCCGGTTACTGGTCAATAAAAGGCCTGCCGCAGGTTGTTTTTTTTATTTTGGCGAAGCCGTCCTGATGGCCCAGGAGACTTTACTGGGCCCTTTTTCCCAATTTCAGGGATTTACGAAGCTCATCGTAGTTCTTTTCTACGAGGTCGGCTGCCTTTTTCTTCTCAGTTATATCCGTATCGATCGAGATCACTCCGTCCATTAACTTAACCACAACTACATGGTTCCACTTTCCGATGTGTTCGTTATAATATTCGTAGTTGTACGAACGTCCTGTCTCGATCACTTGTTTATAAATTTTAAAGTACTCGCGGTAATTCGGGAACACCACTTTGGCGCTGGCGCCCAAAATACCCATGCGTGAATGGGCAAGGGCTTTTTCGGCGGCGGGGTTGGCCGCGGTAAACTCAAGATCAACAATTTCTTTCTTAGGGTCGCGTATTGCTTTTAAAACAAATATACCGTTCGGAACTGTTTTAAAGATCGCTTTCATCATTTCATCTAACTGTATGATGCGGGTGATATCCGTGAAGTTCGCCACTACACCGTCCGTTTTCGTGTCGTGTTTTTCATAGGGCGTGATGCGCATCAGGTATTTTCGTTCTTCAATACTTATTTCCTTCTCCAGGGGCACTCCTGTTCGAATCACGGTACTGATATCCTCAATGAAATGAACATCCTTAAAGCGCGTGGTGATATCGATCAACGAGCGGTTTATATCGGAAGATACGAGATTTACCATTCCGCGCGCGCTGGGCGTGAATTTGCGGATGATGAGGTTCTTGTCGACGAGGATCTGTCCCGACTCGGAATTGCGGAAGTAGTTGTTTAGATCGTCGTTCAGTTCCAGGAGTTCTTTGATCTTGAGCTGATGTTCTGCGCTTACCGTGTGCAGTTCTTCGTTGAGCGATTGTAATTCTTCGTTGGTGCTTTGAAGCTCTTCATTGGTAGAGATCATTTCTTCATTCGAACTTTGCAGCTCTTCGTTGGTTGCTTCCATTTCTTCTATAACCGCCTGCAGGTTCTCGCGTGTTTCCCGAAGTTCTTGTTCTAATTCTTCTACCCGCGACACTTCTTCCTCGTTTAGCGTTCTCTTTTCCGGGGCGGCCAACGGGTTTTCTTTTCTCTGTACTTCTTTAAAAACGATGAAAATAAATTGCTGCACAAAATGTTTGTGGTGCAGGTACGGCTTGATATGCACGTCCACAAGTTTTATCTCCTTATCCAGTGATATCTTTACGCCTTTAAGTAGGATGCGTGTATTGTCCTGGATCGCTTTCCTGCAAGAAGTGCTTAAAGGAATGGCCAGGTCGGGATGGATCAGCTTGAGGAGGTTGAAATTGAATTGTGATTCGGGGAAATTCAAATAGCTTTTATAATTCCCGATGGCCTGCTTCACGTCCATGTTCAGATCCACGAAGATGCCGGCATAAGAGGAGTCTTCTAATAGTGTTTCCATGAACAGTTCGCCCAGATTGTTTGCAGGGTTCTTTACCCGCTTCATGTCTTCTCCGAATTTTACATCGGGTTTGTCGGAAAATTGGTATGGGGTCTGTTCAAAAAAACGGGTTTTTGTGATGCAGCGGAATATTCTCCACTTCTTGCTTAATTCTTCCAGCGCCGGTTTAATGACATCTACGTGTTCGCTGGGCCCCACAAAAAGATAACCACTTATATTAAGCGCAAAATGCAGTTTTCGCAATATCTCTTTTTGTGAATCAGGATTGATATAGATCAGCATGTTTCTGCAGCTCACCAGGTCAATTCTTCCAAATGGCGGGTCTTTCAAAATATCGTGATAGGAGAAGACCACTGATTTGCGGATGTCGGATTTGATCTTGTATAGATCACCTTCCACATCAAAGTAATTAGCAATGCGTTGGCCGGTAACATGATCGATGATGGCGCGCGGGTAGGTACCTTTGGAGGCAACTTCCAGGGCCTCCTTGTCAATGTCGGTTGCGAATATTTTGACAGTAATATCGGCTATATTTTCTTTTTCCATGTATTCCTGGAAGAGGATGGCCAGTGAATAGGCTTCCTCCCCGGTACTGCAGGCGGCTACCCAAACTTTCACGAGGTCGCCGGGTTTCTTGTCTTTAAAAATAGCCGGTATAACTTTATCCTGGATGATCTCAAAGGCATCCCTGTCGCGGAAAAAATGGGTTACGTTGATGAGAAAATGATGCACCAGTTCTTTTGTTTCATTGGGGTTATCATTTAAATATTTGAGGTACCCCGTAAGTGAAGCAATGTTCAATTCGGCCATTCGTTTTAATAAGCGCCGGCCCAGCGTGGGGTTCTTGTAATAGGAGAAATCCTGGGTTGTTACTTTTTTAACCAGCGCCAGTATTTCTGCAAGCAGAAGTTCATTATCCCGAGCGTTGAGATGCATCGAGCGTACGCTAATGGGACTTTTGATGTAATCAATAAGTTCGTCGTACATATTTTGCGGAGGAAGTACAAGATTGGCCACGCCCGATGCGATCGCGCTGTTGGGCATACCGTCAAATGTGCTTGTGCCCGGATCCTGCACCAATACAATCCCATTATAAGCCGCAATACTTTTGGCCCCTAATGTGCCATCCGAGCCGGTTCCGGATAAAATAATACCTACAGCCTTTGTGGTATATTCTTTGGCCAACGATTCAAAGAAAATATTGATGGTGTTATTGGGCACAGCCATTTTTCCTTTTTCTTTTAAAAGGATCTTGCCGCCTTTTACCGTGATGGTATTTTTACTGGGCAAAATGTATACACGGTCGGGTTCAACGTCCATTTTGTTCACGGCTTCTATAACGCGCAAATGGGTGTGTTTAGAAAGCAGCTCGGTAAGCAGGCTTTTATAATCGGGCGATAAATGCTGAACAATGATATAAGCGAAGCCCGACTTCTCAGGGACATTCGCCAAAAACTGGTTGATCGCTTCAAGGCCGCCGGCCGACGCGCCTATACCTATTACATAAAAGGGATTCTTGTTCCCTTTCGGACTCTTTTTTGACATTCTAACAATACAGATCTTTAACTAATTGATAAAGATAAGTATGAAAAACCCCTAAAATATTTCAGCTAAAAATTATACAACAAAACAGGGGGTATTTTTCGGTGAGAACGGAAAAAGAATAGTTGGCAGAAAAATGGTTATTGTTTTTTTTCGGCGTTTATTTCTGCTACGGATTCTTCTTTAACCACCTTTTTGGGAGGCCTGCCGCGCGAGTAAAGTTTCATGCTGAACTTTCTTTCGTCCTTAGCCAAAGAATCGCTTTTTACTTTTTCTTCCACCGCGGCTACGGTGTCGTTGATTGCGGCGCTTACTTCTTCATTTACTAAACTATCAGGCGCGCTGAGCTCTAACATGTACGACATGTCGATCGGCTCGCCACGCGAGAAATCTTCAAATTCAAGATCGGTAAAGCTGGTTATCAAAGTGGGTGCGGCCGATTTTTTGGTTTCTTTTTTCTGCGCAACTTTTACGTTGGTCTTTTTAAAGATGCCTTTGCTGGCGTATGCAAATTGCGAAACTTCCACGGCCTCTCCTTCATCTTCGTACTGGATGAAAGTGCCGTTCTTCAGGTCGAAGGTGAGGTCGATGGTTCCGTAAATGCCTGCGGCCAGCATGCATATTACCGATGTCAACAAAAATGAGCGCATGTTTTTTATTTTAAGTGGTTAAGGTTGCTAAATATCTTTTGCTGTCGCAGAAAATGAGCGCCTCTGCAACGAGGGCGTTACCGAACACGCTGATCCAAAGCGAAACGGCGTAATTATCAAAATGGCTCCAGCCCGCGAGGTAAAATAAAATGTGGTACACACGGAAAGTAACCGCAGTTAATGCCATGGAGTAGGAGCGGATCATCCAGTATTTGTGAGCCAGGAAATTTTTGTCGCGCGTGGCAGTCACAAAACCTTTGTAGGTAGAGTAGAACCAGAAGATGGCCATGAGCATGAAGCAGCCACGTTCCCAAAAACCGCCTTTGGCGAAGAAGGTCATGTAAAACCCGGAAGGAGCGCCAACAAGTAAAACAACGAAGACGTAGATCTTGCCGGAGATGGCGTGTATCTTTTTTCTTTTGCGGAGTATCCAGGAAGAGAACTGCAAAAGCGCCGTGCCGATGCAAATTGCGCCAGCGGCGATATGTACGTAAAACGAAATACGCCAAACGGCTTTGTCGTAAAGAACGGAACGTTCTTCCAAAAAACTGATGTTGCGGTTAAAGGTGAAATACGGAAGTGTGTTGTAAATAAGCAAAAGGCTAAGAAAGATGACCGGCACCCAGAAAAGGATGCGGATACTTGTAGAGATCGCCTGTTTTGCCGTAATGCCCCTGCTATGCATACGTGTGCTTTTTAATTTGGATGCAGGAGGTCCAACTATTCAACAGCAAATAGAAAGATTTATTTTACGCGCCCGACTGATTTAGGCTATTTTAACAGGAAAAGCCTATCCAAAGCACTTAAAATGCCTGTTTTGCCGGCCTCAACCGATCTTTTGGCTTCGGCATAGCGATCTATAAAATTCTTATCGGAGAAGAATTGCGCACGGATCTTCTCCTCTACCAAACTTTCGAACCAGGATAGGTTTTGTTGGGAGCGTTTTTTATCAAAGAAGCCGGCGGCTTTGGTGTGACGCACGTATTTATCGATCATTTCGTAAGCATGCTCCATGCCTGTGTTCTCGATGGAGGAAGAAATATTTACTTCGGGTATCCAGCCGCTTTCGGTGGGTGGAAAAAGATGAATAGCGTTGGCGTATTCGGCTCGCGCGATCCTTGCTTTGTCGGCATTGTTTCCATCCGCTTTAGTGATGAGAATTCCATCCGCCATTTCCATGATGCCGCGCTTGATGCCTTGCAACTCATCGCCGGCACCGGCCAGCATCAGTAGCAAAAAGAAATCGCATAAACGATGCACTTCTGTTTCGCTTTGCCCAACACCAACCGTTTCAATTAAAATGTAATCAAAGCCAGCCGCTTCACACAACAAAATACTTTCTCGTGTTTTTAAAGTCACGCCGCCCAGGCTTCCTCCCGAAGGAGAAGGGCGAATGAAAACATTTTTCTGCGTAGATAGTTTTTCCATGCGCGTTTTGTCGCCCAAAATACTTCCCTTGCTCACCGTGCTGCTTGGATCCACGGCAAGAACCGCGATAGCATGACCTTTTTGTAAAAGCAATTGTCCGAATGATTCTATGAACGTACTTTTTCCAACTCCGGGCACGCCGGTAATTCCAACACGGACAGACTTACCTGTGTGCGGCAAAACACTTTCTATGATCTGTTTTGAAATTTGCTGGTGTTCTTCCTTAGAAGATTCGGCCAGCGTGATGGCGCGCGATAAAATTGTGATGTCCTTGGCTAAGATCCCCTTTGTGTATTCGGTTATGTTCGTGGGGGAACTCATGCGTTATGCCAGTGAAATATCGAATTGTACGAGGTCGATGAATTCCTGGATGCGCGTGCTCACATCTTTTTGCGAGAGGCCGATCAATCTTTCTGTTCCGAATTTCTCAACCGTAAAACTGGCCATCCCCGATCCGTAAATGATGGCGCGTTTCATGTTCTCGAAAGAAATATCTTTTGTTTTTGCTAAATAACCAATAAATCCTCCCGCGAAGCTGTCGCCCGCGCCGGTTGGATCAAAAACGTCTTCGAGCGGAAGTGCAGGAGCGAAGAACACCTCATCTTTGTTGAACAGCAATGCGCCGTGCTCTCCTTTTTTGATGACCAAAGTTTTCGGCCCCATGGCTAAAATTTTTTGTGCCGCTTTTACCAATGAATATTCACCGGATAATTGCCTTGCCTCGCTGTCGTTGATGGTAAGCACATCGATCATGGTGAGGGTCTTCTTCAGATCATCCAGGGCAATATCCATCCAGAAGTTCATCGTGTCGAGCACGATCAATTTCGGACGCTTCGCCATTTGTGTAATTACTTTTTGCTGAATGGCGGGCACTAGATTTCCGAGCATTAAGAATTCGCAATTCTTGTACGCTTCAGGAACGATAGGATCGAAATTTTCCAGCACGTTCAATTGTGTGTCCAGCGTATCGCGGCTGTTGAGGTCGTTGTGGTATTTGCCGGCCCAGAAAAAAGATTTTTCTCCTTTCTTCACCTGCAGGCCTTCCATGTCCACTCCTGAACTTTTCAGGGTCTCAAGGAATTTCTGGTCGAAATCGTCGCCGATGACCGATACCAGTTTTATATCTTTATGAAAATAAGACGCGGCCAGGCAAATGTATGAAGCTGCGCCCCCTACAATTTTATCTGTTTTGCCAAAGGGGGTCTCTATTGCATCAAATGCTACGCTTCCAACTACCAGTAAACTCATAAAATAATTTTCGGTAAAGATATTGGTTATTTGTAAAAATGATAGTAATATTGCACCCCCTTTGCAAGAAGGGTGAATTCCCTGGTAGCTCAGTTGGTTAGAGCACATGACTGTTAATCATGGGGTCCCTGGTTCAAGTCCAGGCCGGGGAGCGAAAAAAGCCCTGCTGAAAGCGGGGTTTCTTTTTGGTCCAAAATGCGGATGTGGTCCCGATAGCTATCGGGAGCGGCCGCGCCTCCCGATAGCTATCGGGATAGGATCTGGTAACAAAAAGAAGAATGCGGATGTGGCGTAATGGCAGCCGCGCCAGACTTAGGATCTGGTGTCGAAAGACGTGGGGGTTCGAGTCCCTTCATCCGCACGGAAAGCTGAAGCCAAACTTCAGCTTTTTCTTTTATGTACTTCGTTTATATTTTGCAATCTGAGCTAAATGGGTCTTACTATAAAGGTTCTACCGATAATGTAGAGCGAAGACTTAGTGAACATAATTCGGGGAAAGAAAAGTCCACTTCAAGATACAGGCCTTGGAAATTAGTCTGGTATATCGATAAACCTTCACGTTCCGAGGCTGTTATACTTGAAAAAAAGCTAAAAAGCATCACATCTCAGGAAAGGACAAAAGACTTTATAAAAAAGCATCATGGTGGGGGTCCAGATGCGGCATAGCCGATCTGGATGCAGACCTAAGCGTCTGCATTCGAGTCCCTTCATCCGCACTCATAAAGCAGAAAGGTTCAGTCAAAAGCTGAACCTTTCGCGTTTATGATTGCGGTTTTCTATAAGTCAAATTATCAATTAAACTTGTACTTTCGTAGCCATGGCAAAACCCAGTTTTGACGATATATACATGGACCTGGCGGTTAACCTCAGCCAGAAATCACACTGCGTAAAAGCGCAGGTTGGGGCGGTTCTGGCCAAGGATACGCGTATTATTTCTTTAGGTTATAACGGTCCTCCCGCGGGAACGCACAACTGCGATGAGGTTTGGCCCGATGTGGGCTGCCCGCGCGACAGCAAGGGAAGTTGTTCCTTGGCCCTGCACGCCGAGCAAAATGCCATTTTATACGCTACCAAGAACAACGTTTCGCTGCAGGGTTCAACTCTTTACATCACCCTCGCGCCATGTATTTCCTGTGCGAGGATCATTTACACCATGGGCATTAAAAAAGTGTTGTTTGTGAATTCCTATGCAGCAATGAAGGGGCTCCCTGTTGAGGAAGGCGTTGATTTTCTGAAAAAGTTCGGCGTGGAAGTTGTGAAATATCAAAAAGCTTAAAAATGAAGAGGTCAATATTCCCTATACTCCTTACTTTTTTTCTGCTTACTGCCTTCTGCAGCTCGGCCCAGCAGGAAGGCGGGGGAGGTGGTGAGAGTAAGGGCGCGGGCACTTCGCTGAAATCCAAGCGTAAGCAGCGAAAAGAAGACCGCAGGGCCGCCCGGGATGAAAGAAAACGCAAAAAAGCCGAGCAAAAGGCCATCAAAAGGCACCATAAGCGCATCCAGAGCAAGGATGTTCAGAAGCGCATGAAGAAGAATCGCAAGCGCGACCGCAAGAGCAATACCAAGTACCCGACCTGACGGGGAGGTTAAAAACGTACCACTTACCAAGAAATCCCTGCCACTTACCAAACGGCCATGGGCAAATTTTAACCTTTATCGTAATATTGTGAGACCGGAGTTAAAATACCTTAAATAAACATGAACTGGAGGCCTATATATCAACTGGTTATCAGGAGACTAAAAATAAACGAAAAAAAATTTTGTGAATTTTTAACAGGATACTATTTTAGCCCCCTTGAATTAAACCGGATTTACACAAAAACTAGAAAATATGGTACGTAAAATTTATCTTTTACTTGCATTTATTGCGTTAGGATCAGCTGCATTTGCCCAGTCAAACAAGGGTGAGCTTCGAATCACTGTGACCGATAAAAAGACCAAGGAAGCAATCCCATTTGCAGCAGCAGTTGTGTACAATGGAAAAGTGCAGGTAGCCGGCGGACAAGCTGATTTTGATGGAAACATCATTATTAAGCCTATTGCAGCAGGCAAGTACGATGTTAAAGTTGTGTATACCGGTTACCAGAGCCAGATAGCCTCAGGCGTGGTGGTGCTTGATGGTAAAACAGCTTACGTAAAAGTAGATATGCCTAACGAAGGCGTTGACCTCAACGAAATTCCGGTAACAGAATATAAAATTCCTTTGATCGATCCGGATACCAAGACCGGCGAGGTTTTTGACCGTGAAAAATACCAGAACATGGCCGTTAAAAGTATCACCGGCGTAGCTTCACAGGCCGCAGGTATCGTACAGGCCGACGAGGGAAAAGCCATCAACGTTCGCGGTAGCCGTTCTTCATCAACCAATATCTTCATCGACGGTGAGCGCGCTATCGGTACTTCCGGTATCCCCCAGGGATCTGTTGACCAGATCAGCGTTATCTTAGGCGGTCTTCCTGCCCAGTATGGTGACGTAACCGGTGGTGTTATCTCGGTAACTACCCGCGGTCCTCAGCCCAAATTGTTTGGCGGTGTAGAAGCCATCTCTTCTCAACTTACTGATAAATTCGGCTATAACTTCTTGGGTTTCAGCGTAGGAGGACCTATTTTGCAAAAGAAAGATTCTGCCGGTAACAACGAGCGTCCTATCCTGGGCTTCTTTTTAGGCGGCGAGGCAACGTATCACAAAGATCCTAATCCATGGGCTACAGGCATCAAGCAGGTCAATAAAGAGAAGTTAGCCAAACTTGAAGCTAATCCTTTACAATACAACCCACTTACCAATAGCTATTACCTGGCTTCAGCGTATGTGAACGCCAACGACCTGTATACCTCTAAAGTACGCCCCAATGTAGCTTCCAAGAACTTCCGTTTAAATCCGAAGATCGATTTTGCTCCAACACCCAACCTCAACATTACTTTGGGCGGATCATTTGATTATAATAATTACCACAGTTTTGTGTACGAATATGCACTGTTAAACGCCAACCACAATCCCCAGACCATTGAAAGGACGACCCGCGGTTATATTCGTTTGACCCAGAAATTTGGCCCTACCAGCTCTACCGAGCAGGAAAAATCGCAGTCGCTTTTCAAACGCGCGTATTTTACCGTGCAGGCAGGTTATCAAAAATATAAGTTCATCCAGCAGGACGATCAATTCAAAGACAAACTTTTTGATTACGGATATGTAGGTAAGTTCAATCAATATCGTTCAAACCTTTACTTGTATAGCACACAAAAAGTAGGTTACTGGGATACGCTAACGGCATCCGGTGGCGGAGACAGCGTAGTATTTCAAAATACCGGAACCATGAACGGGTATGTGAACCTGGGCGAGATAGACACCTTGATCACCTTTACACCCGGTACTACCAATCCTTTAACTGCCAATTACACTACCCAGTTGATGAACAGTTACGCGGCCAATGGCGAGACTGTGTCGAGCTATTCACAGATCTACCAGGGTAACGGATTAAGGAACGGAGACGTTCCGCAGAACGTACACTCTTTATGGTATAATACAGGCCGTGCTTATGGCTCGTATGGTACCGGTGAGACCAGCATGTTCCGCCTTACCTCAAATTTCTCTGCCGATATCAAGAATCACGCGATCATGATCGGTGTTGAGTTCGATCAGCGCACAGAACGCGGCTACTCTGTAGCAACCCGTGCTCTCTGGAATAACATGCGCCAGTTGGCCAACATGCACAATACTTCCCTGGTGACCGACCCAACGGATACCACAGGCACAAAAGGATCGCAGTATTACACTCCCGGAACTTTTAGCAACAGCGGTATTTTCATTGATGGCGCTACCGTTACCAACTCGGCAAACCCCTTATATAACGTGTTCGCGCTGCCGGTTAAATACGATACTTCTTTACAATCTGTTTTTTCGAAGAACGTATATGATCAGCTGATGGGCATTTCCAACGGTATGTCAACCGCCTATATCAACATCGATCAGTACGAACCTTCGCAGTTCAACATCAAGATGTTCTCGCCCGACGAATTACTGAATAGCGGCGCTCCATTGGTAGATGCTTATGGGTATGATTACGAGGGCAAAAAATTAACAGGCGGAAGCAATAAATATTTCCCCGACTTCCTGAGCAAAACGGAAGCGAACAAATTTGGCGACCAGGTCAACACCAGGCTAATCGGCGCATTTACCCCGATCTATATGGCCGGTTATATCCAGGATAAGTTCGACTTCAAGGATATTAAGTTCAACGTAGGTATCCGTTTCGATCGTTACGATGCCAACCAGCCTGTTCTGAAAGATAAATACTTATTGAAAGAAGCGTACCATGTGGATGATCTGAGCGGCTCTTTGGCTTCTTATGCTTCACAGGTTCCTTCCGGTATACCTTCAGACGCGGTGGTTTACGTTACCAGCAACGAGCCTAATTCAACCAAGACCATCGTAGGTTTCCGCGATGGGGATGATTGGTATGACAGGAACGGTAACGCAATCTCCGATCCTAAGATCATTGCCGAGCAGGGCGGCGGCCAGGCACAGCCCTGGTTAGTGAACCCTACCGACACCAAGCCTTATGAGAATTCGGCTTTCACCACTTACAAACCCCAGATCAACGTAATGCCCCGTGTGGCCTTCTCGTTCCCGATCTCTGACGTGGCTAACTTCTTTGCGCACTACGATATCTTAACACAGCGTCCTTCTTCGGGCTTTAACCGCTTCGATCCAAGAGACTGGTACTTCATGAGCTCTAACCAGGGTGGTGTTTTAGCTAACCCGGACCTGAAACCCGAGCGCGTAATTGACTATGAGTTGGGCTTCAGCCAGATCCTGAACGAGAAAAAGAACGCGGCTTTAAAGCTCACTTCTTTCTATCGTGAGATGCGTAACCTCATCCAGATACAGCGCATCAACCAGGCTTACCCGCTTTCTTACCTGACCTACGGAAACATGGACTTCTCTACAGTAAAAGGTTTCTCTGCCGAGTTCCAGTTACGTCGTTCAGGCGGTGTTCAGTTCTCTGTGAACTACACCCTGCAATTTGCTGAAGGTTCCGGTTCTAACGCCAATGGCGGTTATAGCCTGGCCAGCACCAGCCAGCCAAACCTTCGTGTGATCACACCACTCGATTTCGATCAGCGTCACACCATGACCGCTAACTTCGACTACCGTTTTGGCTCAGGAAAAGATTATCGCGGTCCGCAGACCAAATTTGGTGGCGATGGCGGAAAAACATTCCGTTGGCTGGAAGACCTCGGCTTTAACATTGTAACCCGCGTGGGTTCCGGTACTCCCTACACCCGTCGCTATCCTCCTCAACCCGATGCTGAGTTCGGAGCGAACCTTACCCAGACAATTTATGGCGACCTGAACGGTTCACGTTACCCATGGCAGTTCCGTACCGATATGCGTGTAGACAAGAACTTCGCGCTTACATTCGGCAAAGGCGATTCAGAGAACAAGAAGGTAACTAACCTGAACGTGTATTTCCAGATCCTCAACCTGCTTAATACCAAGAACGTGATCGGCGTACACAATTTCACAGGTAGTCCAACCGACGATGGATATCTGACCTCTGCCTTAGGGATCAAAGAGATCAATACCAAATATAACCAGGGTGCGAGCTACGCGGCAGCCTTTATCGATCAGTACAACGCTAAGTTGAACGACGGTCGTTATTTCAGCCAGCCACGACAGTTCCGTATCGGCTTACAATTTGACTTCTAATTATAAAAAGGCACAAAAAAATATTCCACATGAAAGCAACTATGTATAGATCAATTCTGCTGATGTTCTCACTGAGCTTATGCGTTAGTACGCAGGCCCGTGAAAACACGAACACGCCCAACGAACCGGGAGGAATTCACAAAGAGGGAAGCGACCAGATTTTAAGCGGTTGTAACCCGGGTAAGACCCAAACGGAGTTAAAACTTAACGACGTGCGTACCCGCATCCTTACCGATGGGGATATGTGGTGGGACCTTGCAAACGGCAAGTACGAAGTGCCTAAAGGAAGCAACTCGATGGCGCAATTCGCGGGATCGCTTTGGTTCGGCGGCTATCACAATGGCGGACTTCGTGTATCAGCCATGACCTACCGGCAGAACGGGGTAGATTTTTGGCCCGGACCTCTTGACCCCAAGAGTGTTGATATAGACAAGACAAATTGCGAGCTGTATGACAAGCACTACATCTTCAATCGTGCGGATGTGGATAATTTCTATTCGTATTACAAACAATATGGAGCGGCCGATCCTTTAACCCCATCGTGGATCAAGGATTACCCCGGTAACTACAGCGCCATTTATACGCAGTTAGCAGATAATGCTACTGATATTACCGCGGCGGGCTCGCCTTTGACCATCAGCTACCTCGCTCCTTATACAGATTATAACTCAGACGGTTTCTACAACTTCGCGGATGGAGACTATCCCAATTACAACGTTTCAGGCAGCAATGTTCCACGTGGGCAGTGTGTGCGTAAACTTTTTGGTGATCAGACTATTTTCTGGGTGTTCAATGATAAAGGAAATAAGCATGGAGAAACGGGCGGAACTGCTATTGGCGTTGAGATACGCGCCCAGGCATTCGAATTCGCCACCGGCGACGAGTTGAACCAAATGAGCTTCTACAATTATGAGGTTATCAACTGGAGCTCGAATACGCTCGATAGCACCTACTTTACCGTATGGGATGATTGTGACCTTGGGAACTACCTCGACGATTATATCGGTTGCGATGTTACCCGCGGATTAGGCTTTCAGTATAACGGAGACAATTATGATAATGATGCCCAGGGCCAGGTAGGCTACCACGATAAGTTGCCCGCCATTGGTTGCGACTTCTTCCAGGGACCTTATGCCGACCTTAACGATGGTCTTGACAACGATCGCGATAGCTGTATCGACTGTTCATGGCCTATCGGCTCGGATGGAAAGCCTTGCAAAACCTGTACGCCTATTCCTGATGAGCAACTGCCTGAGCAGATCATCATGAGCCGTTTTACATATTATACCAATACCGGCGACCCCAAGATAGGGAACCCGAACAGCAACCAGCCTCAGCAGTACTATAACTTTATGAATGGCCGCTGGAAAGATGGAAGTCTTATGACCTATGGTGGGGACGGAACTGTAGTTGGCGGCACGCCATGTACTTTTCTTTTCCCGGGTAACTCAGATCCTTATGGATGGGGCGTGGGCTATCAGCCCGGTGCAGCGCCTAATCCTATGCCGGGTTATGGAGCTTCCGGTTGGACCCAAAAACAAGCACTCGTTCCGCTTGCCGATATGCGCTTCCTGCAATCCTGCGGTAAGTTCACACTTAAGCCCGGGGCAGTTAACTATGTAACCTATGGTCTTCCATTTGCTCGCTCGAACTCTGCCGATAACGAAGCGCCTCTCGCGCTGCTTCGCACCGCGGATGACAAGGCCCAGGCGCTTTTCGACAATTGCTTTAAAGTACTGGATGGCCCCGATGCTCCGGATATCAACATCCAGGAGATCAGCAACGCGCTGTTATTTACCCTCAGCAACAATCCTTATGTAAGTAATAACTACGAAGCAAAACGTTACCAGGAGGCAGATCCTACCATTCAGCCGGTTGGTTCTATCACTAATCCCGACCAGCTTTACCGCTTTGAAGGATACATGGTGTACCAATTAAAAGATGAAACAGTTGGTCCAAGCGATCTTTACAATGCCGATAAAGCACGTCTCATCTTCCAGTGCGATATCAAGAACGGCGTGAAGCAACTGGTCAACTATGTTGCAGATCCTACCCTTGGTACAGTTCCGCAACTCATGGTTACCGGGGCTGACGCAGGCATTAAGAATTCCTTCGTAATTACAGAGGATAAATTTGCTTCTTCCGATCCGCGTATGGTAAACTTCAAGAGCTATCACTATATGGCGGTGGCCTATGCGTATAACAACTTCCTTACTTATAAACCCGATGTTCCTCCAACAGTAAGTGTTGACACGGCAGGTAATCCGGTTTTCACAGATCCAACTTCCGGATCTTACAACGGGCAGAAAAAACCTTTCCTCGTAGGGCGTAAGAACATCAAAGTAAAAACGGGTATCCCGCACGATCCTTCTCCTGAAGCGTACGGAAGCACCATGAACTCCAGCTATGGACTGGGCCCTGCAATAACTAGGATCGAAGGCCAGGGTAACGGAGGTCTTCCACTTGACCTTACCGACGCTTCCATTAACGATATCATGAATAGCACCAATGGCCGCGTACAAAAGATCACGTATGTTGGAACACGTGGACCTATCGGTGTAAAAGTTACAGACCCACTTCGTGTTGTAAAAGGCGATTTCACCCTGAAACTGGTATCTTCAGTGAAGGTAAAAGTAGGCGCTGACAGCTTATGGCAGTATTTTGGTAACCCACCTGTTGCCAGCACCACTATACTCGATACAGGTAAGATCAAAAATACACCGGTAATGCGTTGGTATATGACAGGTACTTATACCGATGCCAGCGGAAATACCGTGAACAAGACCTGGTTATCCGATGAGGGCATTAACCTTGGGCAGGAAAAGATCATTACAGGCAACAGCAATGAGCCTTTAGGATTCTCAGTAACCATCAGGCAGGTTTCTGATCCTCAAATGACCGCCAAAGTGCAGGCACTTCTCTCTAAAGTACAGGCAGGGGCCGCACAACCTACTGATCTTCTCGAATCTTCTGTCATTTACGCAGATGATTCAAACCCCTGGTTAGGTAATGGAGGTTTAGCGGATGCTGATGGAGCTACCGGACGTGACTGGATCTTATCTGGTGGCGCCGCCGGCGATGTATTTGGTAAATACGGCGCAGGCCTTACCAAATCTTATTTTGCCGATGCAGAAGGAACCTGGGAAACCGTTTGTAACGGAACATGGGCACCTTTCCGTTTCGTGAAAATGGGGATGACCGACTGGACACCCGGCTATAGCCACACCAGTTATGCCAATCAAACCAATCCCGACAATTATGCCGACACCCGTTTGTTAAGCAGTGTGGATATCGTATTTACTGCTGATAAGAGCAAGTGGTCACGTTGTCCTGTTATTGATATGAACGGAGCAACCAATCCGCGCACCAACTTACCTTACAAATGGCAATTGCGCAGGGCTCCTTCTGTTGATAAGGACGGGGTACCTTACGCTTTAGGAACTTCTCCTGACTTTGACAGCAGTATGAGTTGGTTCCCGGGCTACGCGATAAACATTGAGACCGGAGAACGCCTTAATATCATGTTCGCCGAGAATTCTGCGGATTCTATCAATCATGGTAAAGACATGATGTGGAATCCAACCAAAAAGGTATCTGAGAATATTGGCGGAGTTACCAAGATCTATAACGGAGGTATGCACTACATTTATGTGCTGGGCCACAACGCCGACGGA
Organism: uncultured Flavobacteriaceae bacterium; assembly: GCA_964387075.1. Lineage (GTDB taxonomy): Bacteria > Bacteroidota > Bacteroidia > B-17B0 > Aurantibacillaceae > PALSA-968. The sequence continues at coordinate 90,183 of CAYLVB010000003.1, read as the reverse complement.
AATGATACACTGGGTGGCGAAGTGATACCTGCGGATGTGCGTAGATATGATGCCGGCGCAAGCGCTTACAAAATGATACGCGGCCTCAGTACCTGGTCTTATGACTTCAACAGCATGGGTTCTGCCGCTATGAAAGCATCTAAATGGAGCTTGATGGCCGAGTTATGGAAAGACATCATGTGGTGCAACATTCCTATCCCTACCTTCAACATGAACAAACCTTCTGATATACCGGGTAATGTTAAAGTGAAGATACGTGTAACAAAACCTTATCGTTACGGATTATCTACCTTAACATCTCCGGCCAATACCAGTAAAACGGGAGCAACTTCGGCGGTCTTGGCTTTGACCTATACCAATACGCCGATCAACAGCAACCTGATCGTGAATGCTCCGGTAGATCTCGTCAGCAACCCAAGTAACGGAAACTTCCCGATGTACACCTTCAACACGAATGACCTGGCTCCAAAGAACTACGACCAGGAAGTGGCGAAGAGCTCGCTGGCCAAGATCAACGTGGTGCCAAATCCGTACTACGGCCACAGCCAGTATGAAAAAACCAGGATCGATAACGTGATCAAGATCATCAACCTTCCGGTGAAGTGTAAGATCCGTATCTATACACTGGCCGGAACCTTAATACGCACGATCGAAAAGGACAATGATCAAACGTATACTGATTGGGATCTGAAGAACGACAAGAACGTAACGATTGCAAGCGGACTCTATATCATTCATATCGACGCGCCAGGCATCGGCGAGCGCATCCTGAAATGGTTCGGCGTGCTGCGTCCATACGACTTACAATCTTACTAAACAACAACAAAGAAAAACAGAAGATATGACATTAAAGTTAAAGCAACTAGTATCAGGAGCCCTGCTGGCGAGCGTGTTGATCGCGCCTGCTGCAGGTTTTTCCGGGAACCCTGACCGCGCAGGCTCTGCCGGCGCGCAGGAATTGCTGATCAACCCTTTTGCCCGCTCAAGCGGTATGGGTGGAGCCAACTCGTCACGCGTGCGTGGATTAGAATCCATGTTCCTCAACGTGGCCGGCCTTGCTTTCACCAAAAAGACCGAAGTGGTTTTTGCCCGCACCAGCTGGTTAGGCGGCAGCGGCATCAACATCAATAACTTTGGTTTTTCGCAACACGTGGGCGAAACGGGAGCACTTGGTCTCAACATCATGGCCCTCAACGCGGGTAACATCCCTGTTACCACGGTGGATAACCCCGAAGGCGGATTGGGAACTTTCAACCCGTTGTTCATCAACATCGGGCTGTCGTATGCCAAAGGCTTTTCTGATAACATCTATGGTGGTGCCACACTGCGCATCATCCAGGAACAGATCTCTAACGTAGCGGCCAAAGGCGTTGCACTGGACGCGGGTATCCAATATCACACCGGTAAATACGACCAGATCCACCTCGGCATCTCTTTGCGTAACGTAGGCCCTAAAATGAGCTATCGCGGAGATGGTCTTTCTTTCGAGGCAAACGTATTGAACGGAAGCCAGTACAACAATACCATTAATGGTTACACAGCTACTTTTGAGAATCGCTCGGCTGCGTTCGAATTACCTTCACTGGTAAACATTGGCGGCGCTTATGATTTCTATCTTACCAAAGATTCAAGCGGACTAAAAAAGGATCACCGCATTACCGTTGCGGGTAACTTCACTTCAAACTCATTTACCAACGATCAATACATCCTTGGTGTTGAGTATGGATTTAAGCAATACCTGATGGTTCGCGGAGGATATGTATACGAGAAAGGCATAAACAATGAAAAAGATCGTAAGACAGCGTATACCGGCCCTACCATGGGTATCACACTCGAGTTGCCTTTCGGTAAGGACAAACAATCAACTTTCGGTCTTGATTATTCTTACAGATTTACAAATCCTTTCAGTGGAACACACTGCGTAGGAGCCCGCGTGAACTTGTAGGGTTTAGAATATTATTTTATCTTTGTTATGGAAAAGCCTCCCGGTTTCGGGAGGTTTTTTCTCTTTTAAAAACCAGCAGATATGTCGCAACACGTATCCTATTTTACCGAAGAAGGCCTTAAGAAACTAAGGGACGAGGTGCATTACCTAAAGACCAAGGAAAGGGCCAATATAACCCGCCAGATCGCCGAAGCGCGCGATAAGGGAGATCTTTCCGAGAACGCCGAATACGATGCAGCACGCGAAGCCCAGGGGCTCCTGGAGGCTCGTATTGCCAAGCTGGAAGATACACTCTCTAACGCCCGCCTCGTTGATACTTCACAGGTAGATACTTCTAAGGTGTCCATCCTCACCAAGGTTAAAGTAAAGAACCTCAAGAACAGCCAGATCGTTCAATATACCCTCGTTACTCAAAGCGAAGCCAACCTCAAGGAAGGAAAGATCTCTGTGGATTCTCCAATAGGAAAAGGACTTATGGGAAAGAAAGTAGGCGATAAAGTGGACATCACGGTCCCGGCCGGAACCATTCCGTTCCAGATCGTTGAGATCAGCAAATAATGCCCAGCATCTTCTCTAAAATAATTGCCGGCGACATTCCTTGTTACAAAGTAGCCGAGAACGAGCATTGCATCGCCTTCCTCGATATCAACCCGCTTAAAGAGGGCCACACGCTCATTGTTCCTAAAAAAGAAGAGGACGATCTTTTCGACCTCGATGATGAGAACTACACACACCTTCTAACCTTCTCAAAAAAAGTGGCTACCGCTTTAAAGAAGGCCATGAATTGTAAAAGGGTAAGCGTAGTTGTTCTTGGGTTTGAAGTGCCGCACGCGCACATTCATCTCATTCCCATCAACCAGGAAGGGGAGGCCAGCTTTAAAAATCCGAAGTTAAAATTTACGAAAGAAGAATTTGAGCAGACCCGTGCTAAGATCGCTCAGTTATTGGATTGATGCGGAACTTCAGGGCCCGGGTCAGTTACCGATTCCTGTTTAGGTTCATCCGCTTTAAAGAATTTCTTCTGCCACAATAAGATCATGAGTACACCGGTTGTGATCGACGCGTCTGCCAGGTTGAACACCGGTCTGAAGAAAATAAAATGCTCATTGCCCCAGAAGGGCATCCAGTCCGGAAATTTCCCTTCCGCTATCGGAAAATAGAACATATCCACCACGCGCCCGTGTAAAAAACTTTCGTACCCGCCTTCGGCCGGCATGAACACGGCGGGACCCATGATGCTATCTGTGAAACAAAGCCCATAGAACATACTGTCAATGATATTGCCCACTGCGCCGGCGAAAATAAATCCAATGGCAGCCACGTAACCCGGATGCATTCTTTTTTTAATGATGTCGCGCAGGTACCACACGCCAAAGGCCGCCGCGCCTATGCGGAACAGGCTCAGCAATAATTTGCCCCATGTGCCGCCAAACTCATAGCCAAAGGCCATGCCCGCGTTCTCCGTAAAGTGAATTTTGAACCACGAAAAAATAGTGTATTCCTCGCCCAGGAAAAAATGCGTCTTCACGTAGATCTTGATGAACTGGTCGGCCAGGAGCACACCCACGATCACCGCCAAAGCTATTTTAAAATGCTTGCTCATTTCAGCCCAGCAAAGATAGGATTTTATTGTAGGGGCATGGTAATTTTAAGACCGAAGGGCAATAATTGTTAAGTTTGTACAATGACCGACGAAAAACTCCTGGAAATAGCCCTCAAAGCCGCACTTATGGCCGGAGATAAGATCATGGAAGTTTATGCCCAGCCTTTTAAGGTAAATTACAAGGAAGACGACAGCCCGGTCACAGAGGCCGATCGCAGGGCCAGCCAAGTGATCGTGGAACATTTGGAACAGACCCATATACCTGTCATTTCAGAAGAAGAACATCTTCCATCCTACGATCAAAGAAAGAACCACGTAAGACTTTGGCTGGTAGACCCGCTCGACGGTACCAAGGAGTTTGTGAAGAAGAACGGCGAGTTCAGCGTGAATATTGGATTGATAGAAAATAATTTTCCTTTGCTGGGGGTTGTTTACATGCCCGTTCTAAAAGACATGTATTTCGCTGCGCCTTCTATCGGCTCCTTTAAAGTGGGGCATGCTATTCTTACGCAGCAGAACGCGGTGAATTTTACGCTGGAAGATTGGTTGAAACATGCAAAAAAATTACCCGGTGCCAGACCGCATACTTATACCGTAGTGGCGAGCCGCTCGCACCTCAGCAAAGAGACCTACGCGCATCTCGACGCGCTGAAATACGAAAAAGGAAAGCCGGATGTGGTGTACAGCGGCAGCTCGGTAAAAATGTGCTGGGTGGCCGAAGGAAAGGCGCATCAATATCCGCGCTACGGCCGCACCATGGAGTGGGATACCGCGGCGGGGCAGGCCATTGTAGAGAACGCGGGTGGAAAATTCCTTAACCTTACAACCAAGGCGCGCCTCAATTACAATAAAGAAACACTGGATAATCCTGATTTTATAGCTATTTCCGAGTAAAACAGCGTTTTTGCCTGAACAAAAAAATATGTAAATTAGATTCTTCAAAATCCCGACTATGTGTAAAAAGATCCTCACCCTTTCACTGATCGTATGTTCAACCGTGGGCTTTGCGCAACAGGAGTTCAGCTCTTTCTGCAATACAGGTCATGGCGGCGCCACCACTTTTGCCACCGATTACCAGGCAACGGGGATCAATCCGGCCAACCTCGGCTGGCGCAACAAATACGGCAAGACCGTTACCATGGGATTTTCGGAATTCACAGGATCGCTATATTCCGAAGCATTAAAAAAGGACGAATTACGAAATGTGTTAAGTGACCTGATCAAAGGCGGCGGAACAAAATTCACCTACGATGAAAAAATGGCAGCAGCCAGAAATTTCTCTGAAACAGGATTTACCATTAACGCCGACCTCGGCTCATTCGGTATCGCGGTCGACACCAAAGTGGCCGGAGGATTTGCCTTTCGCATCAACGATCATTTTCAATTTACCAGTAAGCTCGGAAATAAAGCGGCTGATCTTTTGTTCCTGGGTAAAACCTCTTCAGTTTTTGATTCCATACAGATACAGCTCGCCAATGGCGCAACCGACTGGATAGCTAATCACGCCAACCTCGACCCCGATACTGCAAAAATGGTCTTGCAGGGCAAAGCCGCCATTCCCTTACAGCTTTCTAAACTGCTGAATGGAACGGACATGACGCTGATGTATTATCGCGACTACAACCTCTCTTATGGCTTAAAGGTTTTAGGCGACAGCAATTTCGCTGTATACGGAGGGGTAGGTTTGAAATATATCCAGGGAATTGCATTGCTCAATATACGATCAGAGAACAATGTGTTAAGCGGTTATAGTTCTTTGAGTCCTGCCTTCGGAATTGATTATGGAACTGCGGCCGCGGCAACCAATGCGGTAAGTGGCGCCGGGTTCCCCCCTAAATCTGTAGGAAGTGGTTTTGGATTTGACATCGGGGCCGACGTTGTTATCCGTAAATTCAAGATTGGGGCTGCACTCATAAACACCGGCTCGATAAACTGGACCGGGAATGTGTACGAAATGCAGGATACATTATTTATAAGTACAACCAATCCCGGTATGGAGAATTATAACATCTTCTCGCAGTTCAAGAATATGTTCGGCAAGGATGGCGGGCTCTTTAAATTAAAAGGACAGCAAAGTAAAACAACTACATTACCCGGCATGTTCCGTGCAGGCGCCAGTATCGGCATCGGTAAAATTGCGGAGCTTGGTATTGATTGCATTGTGCCTACCACTAGCGGCATTCCCGGAACCATTGAGAATCCTATCATTGGTATTGGCGGTGATCTTTGGCTGGCTCCGTGGGTGAAATTCCAGGCGGGGTTCATTACGGGCGGAAATTACTCAAATCAAATTCCTGTAGGATTGATCTTCACCGCACCGGGTGGAAAATACGAAGCGGGTATTGCGTCACGCGACGCGATCACTTTCTTTGTGCAAAAAGGACCAACCATTTCACTGAGTACAGGATTTATCCGCATGCGTTTCTAAAGTTTAATGCCGATCACGAGTTTTACCGCCAGATTATCTTTGAATTCGGGCTTTGCATAAGAGCCGTAACGGTAGAACGCGCCAACGCCAAAAGTAGAAACACCGCTTTTAATAAGATGTAAAAGCCGGAACCCGCTCTCAAAATAGCCTTTCTCCAAACTGTTCACCGGAATGTTGTACAAACTGCCGGGGTGCTCCAAACTTCCAATGGCCATGCTGTGCACCAATTCAAATTCGGGGTTGAACTTTTTTCGCAACTTTAAGAACCTGCCGATGTTGTGATTGAGGAAGAGGGCGCCATATTCGCTCGTTACGAATTCATTCAATCCCATCGTCTCAAAAGTATTTCCCGCCGAAACATTGAACTTACCGAACAACGAACCGCGATTATTAAAGAGCAGGGTATAGGGAACAGCGCCAAACACTTTTCCGCCCGCCAGCTGAATGCGCGTAACACCAATGGTCTTAAAAGTTTTGGTCATTTCCAGTTTCGCGTCAACCTTCAAATAGTCCAGGTCTCCTCTTTGTCCCGCTAAAGGTTGGTCAAGTCCTTTAGCCACATTCACAAAAAGCACGGGGTAATCGCTTCCCAATGAAAGTTTGCTTCTAAGCGTTTGCAGAAATTTTTCCTTGTACAGAAATTTCAATTGCACCCCAACTTCGTTGATATTGAAAGTGTCTTTTAAGCCGGTGATCCCCGCTGTGTCGGTGATCCCAAACTGCGTAGGGCCCAAACGTTGCTGGTGGTTCACAAACAAGTTCGTTTTAAAATATTTGAAGGCGCGAAAGCTCAACGCGGTCTCATACTTTGTGATCTTGTCGAACACCGAAACATAAATATCCCTGTAAAGTTCAGAGGAGTTCATAGTACGCGCGTTCTCAAAAAAGCGCGAGCCCCCCGATTCAATAAGGTCCTTTTCGTAAGAAGCATTGAAAACAAATTCTCTCCTTTTCCAAATGGGCACAGACAGATCGCCACCATATTTCCATGCCTTGTCGCCAAAACCATAACCAAAATATCCGCCAATGGTAAATGCCTTGCTCAATTTCCGGTTGGTGTGCAAACCCGCTCCTAAACGAATGTATTCATATTGATTGGCCTTAAGGATCTTGTCCAGGTTGAGGTCGAATTTACCAATGGGAAGACGATTGTTGAAGAGCGCTTCCAGGAACAACACTTTTTTATCAAGGTTCTCGGCCTTGCCAATACTGTCTATCTTCTGGTAAGTTCTTTTATCACGTTTATCAAGGGTATCGGTGCGGTATTTGTTCCAGAAATCCTCATCCTGCCGATCGGCGTTCTTGTCTATCTCAACCTCCACTTCGTTGAACTGTCTTTTCTTTAATTCGGGATTCAGCATAATGTCTTTGATATAAGAGCGACTCACCGCTTTCATATTCGCTTTTTGCGTAGGATCTTTTTTGCTTGTTACGGTAGCGTTCTTCCAAACCCAATCGGTGTTCAATTGCACCGGGAACCACTGTTTTCCCTCCACAAATTCATATTTCTGCTGTACTTTGATACTTAACGTGTAATTATCCGGCCTGTCGGGTTCGGCAATTACGTTCTGTATGGCGTAGGTATTCGAGTTGATATACAGTACCCCTTTCAATGCGTTGAAGTTCTTGTTCTTCTTCGGCTTGAAAGAGATCACAAATACGCTATCGTTTCCGCTGTAAAGCGTATCCTCCAATAGGAAAAAGTATTTTTTGGTGCTTCCGTCGCTCAGCGGGTTTAGATATTTCTCATCCACCACCGAAATAAGGTCGTCGTAAAAACTGAACGACTGCATTTGTGTAGCCATTAATGCAAAAGGCGAATTCTTAAATCCCGAGACCCGCGAAGCCATCACGGTCTCTTTATTATTATCGGGGAAAAGGAATTTCCGTTCTGTGATCGATTCAATAAGAAAGAGGTGCTGCTTCTTGAAGAATTTGGCAATGCCCGAAAGCGTAGTATCTTCAACCGCAACACTGTCGATGTTTGCCGACATATCCGCCGTTACAAAGAATTTGGTGTAGCTGTTATACGAGAACGAACGCATCTTCTCCGGGTTGTTGATGTTCCTGTTCCTGGTTGCTTTTTTAATGATGCGATGCGCCGGGTTTTCCCCTGCTACCACCGTGATCGCGTTCAACTGTACGCCTGTTGACCTGAGCTTGATCAGTATTTTTTCGGGCTCCGGGAAGTTCTTCAGCGAAAGAGTTTGCGGTTGGTACCCGATATAAGAGACCAGGATCGGCGCATCCACTGTTCCTTCCGGCAGCTTCAATTCAAATTTTCCGTCAATGTCAGTAAGCGTTCCTGCCGAAGTTCCTTTCATCAAAATGCTCACAAAGGGCAAAGATTGCCCGTTGACCGCGTCTACGATCCTTCCTTTTAAGATCTGACCGTTGAGCGAGATAGCAACGGTGAGAAAGAGAAGAAAAAAACCACAGAATTTTGTATTTATCCTAAAAGCCTTCAAGTGCCTGAAAATGCGCTGCAAAATACGGATTAAGGAGGCAAATCCATAGGCTACCTTCCGAAAATTATTCGTAATATTGTAGTTATTAATTTGTTATGGCAAAAGTTGCATTAATTACCGGGATCACGGGGCAGGATGGGGCCTACCTGGCCGAGCTGTTATTGGGTAAAGGATATGTGGTACATGGCATCAAGCGTCGCAGCTCACTGTTCAATACCGACCGCATCGATCACCTATACCAGGATTATCACGAAAAAGGAGTGAAATTCTTCCTGCATTACGGCGATCTTACCGATTCTACCAATCTCATTCGCCTCATCAGCGAGATAAAGCCAGACGAGATCTATAACCTCGCCGCGCAATCGCACGTAAAAGTAAGTTTTGAAACTCCCGAATATACCGCCAATGCCGACGCCGTAGGAACACTACGCATCCTGGAAGCGATCCGCATTTTAAAGATGGAAAAAAGCACCCGGTTTTACCAGGCTTCTACATCCGAGCTTTATGGTAAAGTGCAGGAGGTGCCGCAAAAGGAAACCACGCCGTTCTATCCGCGCAGTCCTTACGGAGTAGCCAAATTATACGCCTTCTGGATCACCAAGAACTACCGCGAGGCTTACGGCATATTTGCTTCAAACGGAATCCTCTTCAACCACGAGAGTCCTTTGCGCGGTGAAACATTTGTTACACGCAAGATCACCCGCGCCGTGGCGAAAATAAGTTTAGGCCTTCAAAAGAACCTTTTCATCGGTAATCTCGACTCTGAGCGCGACTGGGGTCACGCGAAAGATTACGTGGAAGGCATGTGGCGCATTTTGCAGCACAGCGAGGCCGACGATTTTGTATTGGCTACGAATAAGAAGATATCCGTTAGAACGTTCATCGAGATGTCTTTTAGGGAAGTGGGAATTGAGCTGGAATGGAAAGGCAAAGACGTTGAAGAGAAAGGACTTGATAAAAAATCAGGAAAAGTATTGGTAGAAGTAGACCCAAAATATTTCCGCCCGGCAGAAGTAGAATTGCTCATAGGCGATTACAGCAAGGCAAAACAAAAGCTGGGTTGGGAGCCAACACATACCGTAGAACAGCTGTGCAAAGAAATGGTGCAATCGGATATTGACCTCTTCAAACGTGATAAACTTCTGACACAGCACGGCCACAAAATTATCAGCCAGAGTGAATAAGGATTCCAGGATATACATTGCGGGCCACAAGGGAATGGTTGGCAGCGCTCTTGAAAGAAATCTACGCGTGCACGGATTTACCAATTTGGTTGTCCGAACCCGCGCGGAACTTGATCTTTGTAAGCAAAATGATGTAAACGACCTCTTCGCGAAAGAAAAGCCCGATTATGTTTTTCTGGCGGCCGCCAAAGTAGGGGGGATACAAGCCAACAACACCTATCGCGCCGAATTCATCTATGAGAACCTTATGGTTCAGAATAACGTGATACACGCGGCTTACCTGCACAAAGTAAAGAAGCTGATGTTCCTGGGTTCTTCCTGCATCTATCCTAAGATGGCGCCCCAGCCGCTGAAAGAAGAATATTTGCTGAGCGGCCCGCTTGAGTATACGAACGAACCTTATGCCGTAGCCAAGATCGCCGGCATCAAAATGTGCGAATCCTATCACCTGCAATACGGCTGTGATTTCATTTCGGTCATGCCAACGAACCTATACGGTCCTAACGATAACTACGACCTCAATAACTCGCATGTGCTTCCCGCCTTACTGAGAAAATTCCACGATGCAAAAGAACACGGCCAGGATACTGTGACGGTGTGGGGTACCGGTTCGCCACGCCGCGAATTCATGCATGCCGATGACATGGCCGACGCCTGTGTTTTCCTCATGAACAATTATACCGGCGACAAATTCGTGAACGTGGGCGTAGGAAGCGATATAAGCATTAAGGAACTTGCGTATTTGGTGGCCAGAACGGTGGGCTATAACGGCAAGATCGTTTTTGATACAAGCAAACCGGATGGAACGCCGCGTAAACTGATGGATGTTTCCTTCCTGCACAGCCTGGGCTGGACCCACAAGATCGACCTGGAAGCAGGGATCAAAAGTGTGTACGCCGATTTCAGATCGCAAAAATATATTCGCGCGGTATAGCAATGAACGTGATCGCCCGCAACAGAAAAGCAATATTCCCGGTCATCTGCATGATATGCCTGTGCGCATCCTCTTACGCGCAATCGCTCCTGTTCCCGGGCGATTATTTATTCGAGGTAAAGCGGCAATGCAAGCTCGCCCTGGATACCACAACATTCATACATACCTCGCTGCAACCCTATGTTTACAAAGAGATCGGCCAGGATACTTTCAAGAACATGAAACCGGGAGATGATCGGTTTTTTGACAAGCTCCTGTATGAGCATTTGATCGAGCTAAGGCACATCGATCGCTCATCCGGTTATCCCCGCACCTTCAATCTCGACATAGATCCCATTGCCAATTTCTACTACGGAAAGGATGTGGTAGATACAACGGCCGAAGCCACCCGTAACAACACGCGCGGGTTTTGGGTACGCGGATGGCTTGGTAAAAAACTCACCTTCGAGTCGGCCTTCATAGAGAATCAACTTGTGGCTCCGGCTTATTTGTACACATACGCCAACAGCACCGGCGTTATCCCGGGGCAGGGAAGATGGAAAAGGTTTAAAATGGCGGGTTTCGACTTCGCTTCGTCCTATGGCCTATTGAATTATGAAGTGAACAAATGTTTTACCATTCGCATGGGCCATGGGAAACAAAAAGTGGGTAACGGCTACCGCTCGCTTTTGCTCAGCGATAATTCTTTCAATTACCCCTACCTGCAGGTGATCGGAAAATTCTTCGAAAACAAACTGCAGTATTCGCAAACGTACGCCTTATTGATGAACCTGAGTGATGGAGGGACAAAAACGCCTCCCAATACAGAACGCATCTATCAAAAAAAGGCCGCCACTTTCCAGCATCTTAGCTGGCACACGGGCAAATACCTCGATCTTTATTTTTTTCACGGAACGATATGGCAGGGAACAGATTCGGGCAACGTGATGCATATCGATCCGCTCTATATCAACCCGCTCATCTTTTCCAACATTGCCAAAACCGGGTTCAATAACAAAGATCACGCCTTGGTTGGCTTTGGATTCGAGGTTCGGCCGTTCAGGCAGGTGGCCTACTATAACCAATTGGTTTACGATGGCAGTTACAATGATTACGGAACAGGTGTGGCGGTAAAAAAGACAAACTGGGGCATGCAGCACGGTATTAAATATTACAACGCGTTCGGGATAAAGGACCTTTTCCTGCAGGTAGAGTACAATACAATGCAGGGCCAACTTTATTACAATCCTAAATATTTCCAGCAAAACTATTCGCACTACAACCAAACATTGACCACGCCGGCCTGGTTGCCAAATGAGCTGGTAAGCATGCTCGGCTACTCGTACAAACGTCTTTTCGTGCAGGTAAAGCATAACTATTTCCGGGACCCCTCGCTCGATAAAGAGATCAGTTATTTTGATGGCAAGATCGGTTACCTGTTGAACCCGCGGTATAACTCCAACCTGTCGGTAGGAGCCACGGTGCGCAGTCTTCTCGATGGAGTTCCCGGCTCAAAAGCAGTGCAGATGCAATTATTTTATGTGTGTTTAAAGACCTCATTGTTTAACTACTATTACGATTTTTAAAATACTATGAATGCATTGGTATTAGGTTTGGTATTTGTTACGGCGTTCCTCGTGGTGCTGTACTCAACGCCGCCACTCATTAAAGTGGCCATCCTGAAGAGGTTGTTTGATGAGCCGGGCGAAAGAAAGATCCATACACGGGTGGTGCCTACCATTGGGGGCATCATCATTTTTGCGGCAACACTTTTTTCTTACAGCCTATGGTTCGAGCTCGATTTTTCGAAGTACCACAACATGGCCGAGTTCTCCAGTTCCAACATCTACCAATACATACGCGAGTTCAAACTGATCGTGGCCACGCTCTTAATGCTATTCTTCGTGGGCATCAAGGATGACATTATCGGAACCGCACCTATAAAGAAATTAATATCGCAGGTGCTCGCGGCGCTTATTCTTGTGTTAGTAGGAAACATCCGCATCACCGGTCTGCACGGTATATTTGAAGTGAACGAGATCCCGTATTGGGCAAGCGTGTTCCTTTCACTCTTTACCTTCATTGTAGTGATCAATGCCTTCAACCTCATCGACGGGGTGGACGGATTAGCTGCCGGCGTTGGCTTTATTGTTGCCATGGTGTACGGCACCTGGTTCATTTTCGCAGGCGACATTATACTTGCCTCCATGGCCTTCGCACTGGGTGGTTCACTTCTTGGATTCCTGGTCTTCAATTTTAGTCCGGCTAAGATATTCATGGGCGACTCCGGTTCGCTCACCATCGGGTTGATCGCCTGCGTACTTTCCATCAAGCTGATCGAATACCCTATCGATAAACTGCAGGACATACAACTGTATCTGTCTAAACCCGTTTTCGTCATAGCAACACTTGTTTATCCCCTGGCAGATACTTTGCGCGTGTTCACGGTACGCGCCTCTACGGGAGTTTCTCCTTTTTCTGCCGACAGGAACCACCTGCATCACCGCCTGATCGATTGCGGCATGAACCATCGCAAGACAGTTATTATCATTTACTTTTTTAATTTATTGGTAGTGGGTATGGCCATTGCCTGCTACAACCTTAACCCGAGCCTCGCGCTGGTCATCGTCATCGCATTCGCGCTGCTCTGCACGGGAGTTTTACAGATAGCTTACAGAGCCAAACATAAAAGCCGCCCAACCCCTGAACAGTAGGATCTACATATTTATTTTTTCTCTTTTCTGCGCTTCTTCTTTAGCACAAAGCGAAGCACAGGTGGGCTATCTCAATAACGACTGGAATGGGGTAGTTGACGCTTTTTATATAAAATATCCCAACGAGCGTTTCCATTCCTCCATGCGACCTTATTTGCTGTTTGGTATGAAGGAAGCCGACGACACCGCTTTCCATACCTATGGGTATAAGATCAAGAATCATTTTTTGTTCAACGATATACGCTCCAAGCCCCAATACCGCAATCGTTTTGCCGCCCAGTTCCTGCCCCAGGTGGATGCGCAGGCGGGCCTGGATATGCTTACCAATAAGTTTGTGAGCGAAACTTCCGGCGGCATGTATACGCGCCTCGATATCAATGATGATTTCTCGGCCGACCTTACTTTTATTGGAGGCCAGGTCTCTTATCCAAATTTTACCGACACCATCGTTTCAGAGTATAAGATCATCCCCGGTCTTGGCTCAGCATACGGAAGCAACGGAAAATACAATTTCACAAATTTAACCGGGCACATATCTTATTCGCCCATCAAGATCCTGAATTTTCAGTTGGGCAAGGACAAGATGTTTATTGGCGATGGGTTCCGCTCTTTGCTGCTGTCGGATATTTCCAATAACTACCCGTATTTCAAAAGCACCGTTAATATCTGGAAACTGCAATACAGCGTATGGTATTCCGCGCTAAAGGATATTTACCAGACCAACGGTATGATGAAGGACGCGCGTTCTAAATTCAGTACCTGCCATTATCTGAGTTATAACATATTGCCGGAACTGAACGTTAGTTTTTTTGAGAGCGAGATCTGGCAGGGCACCGATACAAACCGTTACCGTGGTTTTGATCCAAACTACCTGAACCCGGTTATTTTTTACCGCCCCGTGGAATATTCCCTGGGCTCGGCCGACAATGCTTTGATGGGGCTCAATATTTCCGGGAAGTTCTGGCGGCAGTACAAATTTTACGGGCAATTGATATTGGATGAATTCAATTTAGCGCAGATACGTAAGTTGAACGGCTGGTGGGCCAATAAATACGGCGCGCAGATAGGGTTCAAATGGCTCGATGTTTTTACTATAAAAAACCTTTCCCTGCAGTTGGAGTATAACTGGGTAAGGCCCTTCACTTATTCGCACGGCAGCCAGCAACAGAATTACAGCCATTACAACCAGCCCCTGGCGCATCCTTTCGGGGCTAATTTCGCGGAGGGACTTGGCGCCCTCAGTTACAAGTACAAACGCTGGCAGATCGATCTGAAAGGCATGGTGGCCACCATCGGGAAGGATACCGTGGGGTCTACGCAGAGCGTGGGGCAGAATATCTTCCTGAGTTACACCCTGCGCGGAAAAGAATATGAGCACGAGGTGTTCCAGGGCAATAAGATGCAGTTCATGCAGGGCGAATTAAAGTTCACGTATTTTATAATACCAGGCCTGAATATGCGTTTAGAGACTGGCATCATACAGCGTTATATGAAAAGCGATTTTGGTTACCTGAACGAGACGCCATATGTATATTTGGGCATCAAAACATCAATGTATAATTTTTACCGCGATTTTTAAATGGAGCTGTTCAGGGTATTAAGATATATTAAAGGATATTGGAACTACGCCATTATGAATATATTCTTTAATGTGCTCTTCTCCGTTTTCTCGGTGGTTTCGCTTACGCTGGTCATTCCTTTCATGGACCTTTTATTTAAAAGCAGCACGGCGGATTATGTAGCCATGCTCACGCAAAAAAGACCTGAATTTTCGATAGGCCATGCGGTAGACTATGTAAAGGCCACTTTTAATTATAATATGGCCGAGCTCATTGTGAACTCGGGCAAGGTGCAGGCCCTGTTGTTTATTTGCCTTCTTGTTTTCGTGCTTACCTTTTTCAAGAACCTGTTCCGCTATTTTGCCATGTATTTTCTAGCCCCGATCCGCAACGGCGTTGTGCGCGACCTGCGTAACCGTCTTTTGAAAAAAACGCTTGACCTTCCCTTGTCGTATTACAGTAACGAGCGCAAAGGAGACATCATCAGCCGCATGACCAGCGATGTGCAGGAGATAGAATGGAGCATTATGCAAACGCTGGAGCTGATCTTTCGTGAGCCGCTAACCATTATCATATCGCTTTTGGTGATGATCTCTATCAGCGGGTATCTTACGTTGTATGTTTTTATGTTATTGCCCGTTGCGGGCTTGATCGTGGCACTCATCGGTCGAAGCCTGAAAAGATCTTCTTCGCGCAGCAAGGAAATGCTGGGAAGGCTTTTCAATATCATGGAAGAGACATTGGGCGGCCTCAAGATCATCAAGGCTTTTACCGGCGAAAGATATGTGCAACGAAAGTTCGAAGAGGTGAACCAATCTTTTTTCAAGCAATCGGTGAGTGTTTACAGAAAAACAGATCTTACCTCGCCTGTTAGTGAGACCGTGGTGGTTGGTATTTTGATGTTGATCCTCTTCATTGGCGGAAAAATGGTGATAGCGAATGATGGCGTGCTTACAGCGGCGGCTTTTATTGGATATTTTGCTATGGCTTCGCAGATCGTTCCGCCTATCAAACAGATCACGCAGGCCTACAACAGCATTCAAAAAGGGATCGCTTCCGAGGAACGGATAGAGAAGATACTGCATGCCGAGAATGACATCATAGAACCTGCAAACCCAACTGAAATAAAAACGCTGCTCAACCATATTGAGTTCAAAAATGTTTCCTTCGCTTATACAAAAGGCGATGCGGGATATGTGCTCAAAGACATCAACCTGGTCATTCCTAAAGGTAAGACCATTGCTCTTGTCGGACAATCCGGCTCCGGGAAAACTACGCTCTGCGATTTGATCGCGCGTTTTTATGATGCCGATGCCGGTGAGATCTTGTTCGACAACCTGAACATCAGGCACACTTCATTAAAAAGCCTGCGAAACATGCTGGGTATGGTGAGCCAGGAACCGGTTCTTTTCAATGATACAGTATTCAATAACATCGCATTTGGCCTGGAAGGAATTTCGGAACAACAGGTGATGGAAGCCGCCAAAATTGCCAACGCGCACGACTTCATAGTAGCCATGCCCGAAGCCTACCAAACTAATATTGGAGATCGCGGCGCCAAGCTTAGCGGCGGCCAAAGACAGCGACTCAGTATCGCGCGCGCGGTGCTAAAGAATCCTCCTGTATTGATCCTCGATGAAGCCACTTCCGCGCTCGACAGCGAGAACGAACGTTTGGTGCAGGACGCTTTACAGAAACTAATGAAAGACCGCACCACGGTTGTCATAGCACATCGTTTAAGCACGATTGTGAACGCTGATGAAATTGTGGTCCTTGAAAAAGGCAAGATCATTGAGCGCGGCACGCACCAGGAATTACTCTCTAAACAAGGAGCTTATTACAGGCTTTACGAGATGCAGGCGTTGAAATAGTTCTATTATTCAGCCACAGCCTTATGTAATTCCACAATATCTTCGTATTCTTTATCAAAGGTCATAGAAGAATGATGACTTTTTTGATTGCGTATGTAATTTACAACCTTAGATAACTCTGATTCACTCACGGAAAACGCCCCATAACCATTCTGCCATCCAAATTTTTTTGCGATCAATTTTTGTTCGTTGATCCAAAATGAGGTATTTCCCTTCACCTGTTTAACGATATCCGTAACCGCCATTTTGGGATTTTGTAAAAACAATAAATGCACATGATCAGGCATTCCATTGATCATTGCCACTGGACAGCCATGTTCGATCAATTGTTCGCGCATGTGCATATGCACCTGTTTTTCAATTTTTGGATGGATCAGGTTGGCGCGATGTTTCGTTGAAAACACAACATGTAACCATATTTTATTGTACGAATTAGGCATAAAATGATCGGTAAATATATAATTAAATAGGTCAGGGATTAATCCCTGACCTATTTGCGTGATTTTATTTTAATTGGTATTGTAACAACCGACCGACCGCCGATCATTTTATTTCTTCTTCGGAGCAATGATCATGATCATACGCTTACCATCCAGCTGTGGTAATTGCTCTGCCTTGCCCCATTCTTCCAGTTCATTGGCAAAACGTAACAATAAGATCTCACCTTGTTCTTTAAAAGCGATCTCGCGGCCGCGGAAGAACACAAAGGCCTTCACCTTGGCGCCATCCTTCAAAAAGTTCATGGCATGGTTCTTCTTAAAATTATAATCGTGCTCATCGGTATGTGGTCCAAAACGGATCTCCTTCACCACCACCTTCGCGGCTTTCGATTTGGTCTCTTTCAGCTTCTTCTTCAGCTCGTAAAGGAATTTCTTATAATCGATCACCTTACAAACAGGCGGATCGATCTGTGGAGCGATCTCCACCAGGTCAAGCCCTTGTTCTTTAGCGATCTCTAAGGCCCTGGCAATAGGGTATACGCCCTGCTCAAATCCTTCTCCAACCACGCGCACTTTCTGCGCTGTGATCTTCTCGTTGATCTTGTGAGCATCTTCTTTTTTCTGGGGACCCCTGTAACCTCTGTTAAAGGGTTTGTTTCCTTGATAACCCCCGCCTGGCCTGCTGCCTCCGGGTTTTGGTCTAAATGGTGTTGCGATAGGTCTTTGTTTTAGTTTATAATCTGTTATTTTACACGCGTCTCGACTACGCTCGACGTGACAGATGTCACGCAAATCTTGCCGAACTATTTTACTTCTTCTACTGCTTGCTTCTTAAAATCATTTTCAATTTCTTCCTTTATCAATTGAGAAAATTCTTTGGCATTCATCACACCAATATCTCCCTTACCATGTTTACGCACCGCTACGGTCTTATCAGCTACTTCCTTCTCACCAACAACAAGCATGTACGGTACTTTTTTCATCTCGGTGTCGCGGATCTTTCTTCCTACCTTCTCGTCGCGGTCGTCAACATAACCACGAATATCGTAATTATTCAGCAATTGTAAAACCTCCCGGGCATAATCGTTAAAACGGTCACTAATTGGTAACACTGCTACCTGGTCGGGCGTTAGCCACAATGGGAAATTGCCCGCGCAGTGCTCTATCAATACAGCCATAAAACGCTCTAAAGAGCCAAATGGCGCACGATGTATCATTACCGGGCGGTGCTTTTGGTTATCGCTACCGGTGTATTCCAGCTCAAAACGTTCAGGCAGATTATAATCCACTTGTATGGTTCCCAGCTGCCATTTGCGGCCCAGGGCATCCTTTACCATAAAGTCCAGTTTCGGCCCATAGAAAGCGGCCTCTCCGTACTCGGTAACGGTACGTAAGTTCTTTTCTGCAGCCGCCTCAATGATAGACTGTTCCGCCAATACCCAATTGGCCTCGCTGCCAATGTATTTACTGCGGTCTTCTTTATCGCGTAAAGATATCTGCGCGGTATAATCTTTAAAATCCAGGGCGCTGAAAACGCTCAGCACAAGATCAATTACCTTACAGAATTCCTCTTTCACCTGGTCGGGGCGGCAGAATAAATGCGCGTCGTCTTGCGTAAAGCCACGCACGCGGGTTAAACCATGCAACTCTCCGGCCTGCTCGTAACGGTAAACGGTACCGAACTCGGCGTAGCGCACGGGCAGTTCCTTGTAAGATTTTGGGCTGGCCTTGTAAATTTCGCAGTGGTGCGGACAGTTCATCGGTTTCAAAAAGAACTCTTCGCCCTCGCGTGGGGTTTTGATGGGCTGAAACGCGTCGGCCCCGTATTTTTCGTAGTGGCCCGAGCAAACGTAAAGGTCTTTATGCGCGATGTGCGGAGTAACAACCGGGAGATATCCCGCTTTTACCTGCGCTTTTTGCATGAAGTTCACCAAACGCTCGCGCACGGCGGTTCCTTTAGGCAACCAAAGTGGCAATCCCATTCCCACTTTTTCAGAGAAATGAAAAAGGCCCAATTCTTTACCCAGTTTGCGGTGATCGCGTTTCTTCGCTTCCTCCAGCATCACCAGGTATTCTTTCAATTCTTTATCCTTCGGGAAAGTAATGCCGTACACGCGGGTAAGCATTTTATTTTTTTCATCACCGCGCCAGTAAGCGCCGGCAATGTTCATCACTTTAATGGCCTTGATAAAACCTGTATTGGGTATATGCGGACCACGACACAGATCGGTAAAATCTCCCTGTGTATAGAATGTAATTTCTCCGTCGGGCAGATTTTCTAAAAGCTCTAATTTGTAAGGATCTTTCTTCTCGGTAAAATATTTTATAGCATCAGCCTTAGAAACTTCTTTGCGCACGTACTCGCTTTTTTTAGCGGCGAGTTCCTGCATTTTCGCTTCTATTTTCGGAAGCTCTTCAGGAGAAAGTTGTTTGTCGCCAAGATCTATATCGTAATAAAAGCCATTTTCAACGGCCGGGCCAATACCCAGTTTTACGCCGGGGTATAAGGCTTCCAGCGCCTCGGCCATTAAGTGTGCAGAGGAGTGCCACATGGTTTGTTTGCCATCCGTATCGTTCCACGTAAGCAGCGTTACACTGCAATCGTTGTTCAGGGGGCGTGTTGCGTCCCACACTTCGCCATTTACTTTGGCGGCTAATACGTTTCTGGCTAATCCCTCGCTGATGCTAAGTGCAACCTGCAGGGATGTGGTTCCTTTTTGATATTCGCGTACAGAACCATCGGGTAGTGTTACTTTGATCATATTTTATTAAGCCCACTTACAACGTGGGATTTTTTTATTAGGGTAGCAAATATACGATTTTCTCTATAAAAACCTTGCAATTTTCGGGCTGTTTCCCTCTCCCGCGGGGGAGGGATAAAGGGAGGGGGCTAAGGCTGTTGGCGAAGCGATCTGCCGGGGTTTAGCAGGCTGACCATTAGGGCTTGGGCGTTCCGCGAGGTGCGCTGGGCATTTAACTCTAAAAGGTGTACTTACGCACTCGCGGCGGGCTGCAAAAGGGTACCGTTTTTTTGAGCCATACTACCAAACGTCATTGCGAACAAAGTGAAGCAATCTTTCACCATACGGCAGATTGCTTTCCCGATAACTATCGGGACCAGTGGCCTCCTCGCAATGACGGGGCGGCTCAAAAAGAACCCCTGCGGGCCTTTTGTATCCCTAACGCGGTTTTTGTATATTTGATAGATATAAAAATGCGAATAGCTTGCTCCATATTATTTCTCTTGCCATTATTAATTTTCGGGCAAAGGTCTAACTTAACAAAGCATAAATGGACGGTTAAACCATATTTCTCGACTGCGTTGGAACTTTCTAAATCAGATTCAATAAGATTATATAAAGAACCGAAACCACCTTGCTCAGTAATGAAAGGCCCCGATTTTTTATTTAAAGAAAATAAGGAATTCGAACTTTTTTGCGATCACGATACATCCAATGGGGAAATCGGGGTTTTAACAAAAGGGACATGGCAATATGACAAGAAAAGTAAATTGCTTACGATGAACTATTATTCGCGGGCA
Source organism: uncultured Flavobacteriaceae bacterium (assembly GCA_964387075.1). Taxonomy (GTDB): domain Bacteria; phylum Bacteroidota; class Bacteroidia; order B-17B0; family Aurantibacillaceae; genus PALSA-968. The sequence goes on along the minus strand of CAYLVB010000003.1, from coordinate 69,517 downwards.
TCTAAGAGTTCAGAAATTGACATTAGAACATGGAAATTGTACGCTAGTCGTGTATACAAAGTAATATTAATAACAAACAAAGAAATTAATCTGAAAATTAACTAGCCTTTTTAAAAGGTGACGTCTTTCTATTAGTAGACTCACTTCTTATTATACTTCTCAAAGAGCTCCGGCCTTCTTTCCTTAGTCCTCTCCAAGCTCTGTTCATGCCTCCATTTTTCAATATTGGCGGTATGGCCGCTTAATAAAATATCGGGCACTTTCCAGCCGTTGTACTCAGCGGGACGGCTATAAACGGGGGGAGCTAAAAGATCGTCCTGGAAGGAGTCGGTTAGGGCCGAGGTCTCATCATTTAAAACGCCGGGTAATAATCGAATAATTCCGTCGCATAAAACAGCCGCGGCCAATTCGCCTCCGGTTAAAACATAATCTCCAATAGAAATTTCTTTGGTCACAAAATGCTCGCGCACGCGCTCGTCAACTCCCTTGTAGTGACCACAAAGCACAATGATATTTTTGAGCGTAGAAAGATAGTTGCAGGTAGTTTGCTGCAATAATTCCCCATCCGGGCTGGTGTAAATTACTTCGTCATAGGTGTTTTTCGCTTTCAGCGCGTTGATGCAATTGGCAATGGGCTCAATCATCAAAACCATGCCGGCGCCACCACCAAAAGCGTAGTCATCCACCTGGTTATGCCTGTAGGTAGTATAGTCGCGCAGGTCTATCAAATTCACCTCCACCACCTTTTTCTCAATGGCGCGCTTTAAAATGCTGTGCTCAAAGGGGCTTTTCAGCAGGTGCGGGTGTATGGTAATGATGTCGATGCGCATGGGACAAATATAGGGATTTCGTTGCAGACGATGTGGCCGGACATAACGCCCCTACGGGGCTATTGGGATGTCGCTCCTACGGAGCTTGTTTCGTGGGATGTGGTTTTTTTCTATGAATATGTGGCTCCTACGGAGCCGTGCTCCCACGAGCTGTAAACACATCCGAGTCCCGTAGGGACGACATCCCAATAGAAAAATGTTTTCCATTTTTTTAAAAGCCCCGTAGGGGCGACATAATTGTGTTGTAAATTGCGACCTCCAATAGTGTTACCATGCAGAAGAAAATTTTATTGTTAGGCTCCGGTGAATTAGGCAAAGAATTGGTCATAGCCCTGCAACGTTTGGGGCAACATGTAATTGCCGTTGATAGCTACGCCGGCGCTCCTGCCATGCAGGTGGCGCATGAGTTTGAGGTCATCAATATGCTAGATGGCGACGCGCTCGATAAGATCGTGGCCAAACACAAACCCGATCTGATCGTGCCCGAAATCGAGGCCATCCGCACCGAACGTTTTTACGATTACGAAAAACAAGGGTTTACGGTAGTTCCCAGCGCCAGGGCTGCCAATTTTACCATGAACCGCAAAGCCATTCGCGACCTTGCCGCAAAAGAATTAGGATTACGTACCGCTAAGTACAAATACGCCACCACGCTCGAAGATTTCACCAAAGCCGTAGAAGAGATCGGCATCCCCTGCGTGGTAAAACCCTTAATGAGCAGCAGCGGAAAAGGACAAAGTGTGGTAAAAACCAAAGAAGACATTTCAAAGTCGTGGAACTACGCCATGGAAGGCAGCCGCGGCGATTACAAGGAAGTGATCATTGAGGAATTCATCAAATTCAATTCTGAAATAACGCTTTTAACAGTAACGCAGAAAAGCGGTAATACTTTGTTTTGTCCGCCCATTGGGCATCGGCAGGAGCGCGGTGATTACCAGGAAAGCTGGCAACCCTGCGCTATTTCTTCCAATGATCTGAAGGATGCGCAGGACATGGCCGCGAAGGTTACCAAAGCTTTGACCGGCGCAGGAATCTGGGGCGTTGAGTTCTTTCTTACCGATAAAGGAGTTTATTTCTCAGAACTTTCTCCAAGGCCGCACGATACCGGCATGGTTACGTTGGCGGGAACGCAAAATCTCAGTGAGTTCGAGCTGCACGCAAGGGCAATCCTGGGCTTACCAATTCCGGAGATCACTTTAGAGCGCGCGGGAGCGTCGGCTGTTGTACTTGCCAGTTCGGAAGGAAAAGATCCAACCTACAGTGGGGTAGAGGAAGTGCTTAAAAATATGCAAACCGATGTGCGCGTATTCAACAAACCAACTACGCGTCCGTACCGCAGAATGGCTGTTGTGCTTACTTACGGCAATCCCAATGCCGACGTGAACAAAATAAAGGAGCACGCCATTGCTTTGGCTAAGAACATTAAAGTTTCTTCCAACTGATCTTAGAAGCAAAAAAATATCGGCGCCGCGTACTGATCGACCTGTTTTTGCTTGAAGTACTTTTATTTATTATCCTGAATAAAGCCATCGGAAATTACCTGCTTCTCAATTCCGGCGGAAAATTCATTTTCTTTTTCATGTACTTTTTGCGCGCGCTGATCGCATTGCATGCGGCCTGGTGCACGGTAAAATGGCTGTATTTTTCATTGGTAAAAGCAGAAATGCCAGTACGATACGCTAATTTAAAATTATCCCTGCTTTCACTGCTGGCAATGGGCCTTTTTTGCGAAGCGATCTTCATGTTCGTGCCGCAATCGCAGGGCAATACACAATTTGGCCTGGCCACTTTACCGTGGGCGTTTTACTACGAAGGGAACCGGAATGAGAAACACTACCGCGACGGGAATTTAAAAGACAGGCTCAATAATGGAAAGAAAAAAGTTTTTTTCCTGGGAGATTCTTTTACGTATGGAAGCGGCATAAATGATCCTGCCGATCGCTATTCGAATATTGTAGCGAAGGAGATCTCAGCAGAATACGAGGTTTTTAATTTAGGAAGGGGAAATTCGGATACCCGTGATGAGTTTATACGCATGGCGCAATTCGGGGCGGTTCCCCACATTCTCATTCTGCAATATTATTTCAACGACATAGATGGAGCTGTAACACATTCTGAGAAGGAAGAAAAAAGCGGTTCTGTTATTTTAAGAACGGGGGCCTTTCTCTCCAGAACTTCCTACTTCCTTAATTTCGTGGTGGTGAATCTCGCAAAATTCACGCCCGCGTTTCAGTCAACCGATTTCAGGAAGAGAATGTCGGATGCTTATAAAGATCCAAAATGCCTGGAGACCCATTTCGGGGATCTGCAACGCATCATCAATTATTGCACGCTTAATAAAACCAAAATGTACGTCCTTTTAATGCCCGATATGCGCGACGCGGGTTTTGCGGAAAAGGAATGTTACCCGGCTGTGAAAAGCTACCTGGATGAGAAAAAAGTGCCTTATTTTGGCGTATACGAGGAAGTAAAAGACAGCCCTGTAAAGGAGCTGGTGGTGTCAAACATGGACGCTCACGCTAACGAAGAGGTTCAGAAGATAATAGCGCGGAAGATCACGCAAAACATTCCCGAATTTAAACGATAAGGAATTTTGCAGCCTAATTCCTTAAGAAGGTCAGCATCTTTTCAACGCTCACTTTGGCATCGCCATAAAGCATTTCGGAGTTTTGTTTATAAAATAACGGGTTGTCTTCCCCGGAATAACCTGCCGACATAGAGCGTTTCATGATAATTACTTTTTCAGCTTTCCAGGCTTCAATTACCGGCATGCCATAAATTGAACATCCCGGATCGTCTTGTGCACTGGGGTTAACCACATCATTTGCACCTATCACCATCACCACGTCTGTATCAGGCATGTCTTCATTGATCTCATCCATTTCCAAAACAATATCGTAGGATACATTCGCTTCCGCCAATAACACATTCATGTGCCCCGGTAAACGTCCCGCTACAGGATGAATGGCGAATCTTACTTTTTTTCCTGCCTTTTGTAATACCTGCACCATTTCGTGAATGGGATACTGCGCTTTAGCAACCGCCATGCCATAACCCGGCACAATGACAACTGATTTTGCTTCTTTTAATAAGCCCGCGACTTCTTCGTGATTCAACGCTGTTACTTCTCCTTCCATAGCTTTTTTCTCACCGGTTCTGGTTCCCAGGCTTGCACTGGCAAATATTACGGAGAAGAAAGAACGATTCATGGCCTCGCACATGTGCATGGAAAGGATCGCACCCGAGCTTCCCACTAAAGCACCTGTAACAATTAAAAGATCGTTGCCTAACATAAAGCCTGCCGCCGCCGCAGCCCAACCCGAATAGGAGTTAAGCATGGAAACTACCACCGGCATATCGCCGCCGCCTATGGCCATTACTAACACAATACCAATAAAAGAAGCAATTGCCGTCATGATCCCCAGGTAAAGCATGCCACTTGTACCTTCTGCCTTACAGAAGAATACGCCCATGACAACACAAGCCAGGAGTAAAATTAAATTCATCATTTGTAGTCCGGCAAAACTCCAGGGCTTAGAAGGTATTTTTCCATCCAGTTTTCCCCATGCAATGATAGAACCTGTGAACGTAATGGCTCCAATAAAAATTCCGGCGAAAACCTCAATTAAGTGGATCTTATGCTCTGCACCCGATAAAGCCTGTGTTGCAGGATCGAGATAAGAACCCACCCCAACTAACACCGCCGCTAATCCAACAAAACTGTGCAGGATCGCAACTAATTGCGGCATGGCGGTCATTTCAACTTTGCGGGCCAGCAGAATTCCAATAACAGATGCCACGGCAATTGCCGCTATAATGTAAACATGGCCTTCTACGCCCTGTCCCAAAACGGTTGCGAAGATCGCTATGATCATTCCCACAATTCCATAAAGAACACCGCGCTTTGCGGATTCCTGGGAAGATAACCCGCTCAAACTTAAAATAAACAGGATACTCGCGAATAAGTAAGCTGCTGTTTGTATTTCCTTAGCTATAAAAATCATAATGTAACTCCCTTTTTATTTTATTATTTCGTGTTGTTGAAGCTATCGCTTTCTTTTTCTACTTTTTAAACATATTCAACATACGGTGAGTAACCACAAATCCACCTACGATATTGATGCTCGCGATCAGAATTCCTACCGAGGCAAGGATGGTCATGATATTACCGATATCGTTTTTGGTTTGCAGCAAACCTCCCACAACGATGATACCGCTGATGGCATTGGTAACCGCCATGAGCGGCGTGTGTAAGGCGTGGGATACATTGCTGATCACCTGCCAGCCAACAAAAATAGCTAACACAAATACCGTGAAATGCTGGATAAAGGCAGGTGGTGCAAATGCGCCCACCAATAGCAGCAAGCCTCCAACCACTACCAGGCTGATAGCCGATGCGGTTGCTTTTTTCTTTGCGCTTGCTTCTTCAGATGCTTTAGCTTCTTCTGCCGTAGGCGCTGCAGTTTTTTTGGCGCCACCACCGGCAGTAGGGCTCACCTGTAATGGAGCCGGGGGCCAGTTGATCTTTCCGTTATACGTTACCATTGCTCTCGACACAACGGCATCTTCCATATCAATTTTAAATTTTTCGGCTTTGCCCATGTCATCCAATAGGTGACAGAGGTTGTTCCCGTATAGTTGAGAGGCCTGGTTTGGCAGTTGATCTAATTTACCAACGATAACAACGCCGTTATCCGTTTTGTAAACTTCACCACTTTTAGTAAGCGCGCAGTTACCGCCCGTTGAAGCGGCCAGGTCCACAATAACAGAACCGGGTTTCATGGCGGCCACATGATAATCAAGCCACAATTTAGGGGCGGGTCGTCCTGGAATTTGGGCGGTGGTAATTACGATATCAACTTCTTTTGCCTGCTCTAAGAATAATTTCATTTCCGCTTCAATGAATTCTTTACTCATTTCTTTTGAGTAGCCCGAAGCGGTTGCGCCATCTTCATTTATTTCTACCGTTAAGAATTGCGCGCCCATGGATTCAATTTGCTCGGCAACTTCTTTACGCGTATCGAAGGCTCTTACAACGGCCCCTAATGAATTCGCGGCACCGATCGCCGCTAATCCCGCAACACCGGCACCTATCACTAACACCTTTGCGGGCTCAACTTTTCCGGCCGCGGTTATTTGTCCGTTTAAAAATCTTCCGAAGTGATACGAACCTTCAATTACGGCCCTGTAACCCGCGATGTTCGCCATGGAGGAGAGCACGTCCATTTTCTGCGCTCTCGAGATACGCGGAATAGCGTCCATAGCCACAGCGTTCACTTTTTGCTCCGCTAATGTTTTTAAAAGATCCTGGTTTTGCGCGGGCCATAAGTAGCTTAACAATACCAACCCTTCGCGCATCATTTTCACTTCTTCAACGGAAGGCTCTTTTACTTTTAATACGATATCTGATTTGCCATAGATGTCGGCGGCAGTGGGAACAATTTTAGCACCCGCTTCTTCAAATTCTTTGTCAGAAAAATTGGCCTTAACACCGGCATTTTTTTGAATATAAACTTCAAAGCCCTGCTTTTGCAATCGTTTGACAGTTTTGGGGGTCGCGGCTACTCTTAGTTCATTGGGAGAGATCTCCGCTGGGATTCCAACTTTCATATGCTTTATTTGCTTTGATTTTTAGAGTAGCAAATAACGCTAAAAAAAGATAAAAAGACAAATAAAATCAGCTATGTATTTCGCTAGTTCTCAATAGCGTAAAGCACCTCAAGGATTAGTTGCCAAATTAAGGACTATAGATTAGTTTTATGCGCAAATGGAATATCTTATCATATGCCTTATTTCTTTTATTGGATCGGGGCTAACGCTGTTTTCCGGTTTTGGCCTGGGTACTTTGCTCACCCCGGTATTTGCCATTTTCTTTCCCGTAGAAATTGCCATTGGCATGACGGCCGTGGTGCATTTCCTGAATAACGTTTTTAAATTCTTTCTCCTCGGCAAACACGCCGACAGGAATATCGTTTTACGATTTGGAATTCCTTCTTTGATCGCAGCTTTCATGGGCGCGTGGGTGCTTACCAAGATCAGCGATATGGCCCCGCTTTATGCTTACAATCTCAACGAAAAGGAATTTTACATAACGCCAGTTAAACTTACCATCGCTTTGTTATTGTTATTTTTTGCGCTGGCAGAAACGTTTCCCGGGCTCACAAAATTCAAGTTCAAAAAAGAACAATTTGTGTTGGGCGGGTTGCTCAGCGGGTTCTTCGGAGGGCTTTCCGGTAACCAGGGAGCATTGCGCAGCGCGTTCCTTGTAAAGGCGAATATGGGCAAGGAGCAATTCATAGCTACAGGTATCATCATCGCCTGCATGGTAGATATATCACGACTCATAGTCTATAACAAGCTAGATGCCTTAAGAAGCACAGAAATAAATTACGCTCTCATTGGCGCTTCGGTGTTATGCGCTTTTGCCGGGGCCTGGCTGGGCAATACGTTCCTCAAAAAGGTCACCATAAGCTTCATTCAAAAGCTGGTGACCGCTATGTTATTGATTTTCGCTCTTTTATTGGGAGCCGGCATCCTATAATTAGCCCGCTTTCCCTTCCTTTATAGCAAAAAAACTATAAATTTGTTTTCCCGAAAAACGGGGATGTAAAACAGAAGATATGGGAAGGATATTTGAAAAACGAAAACACACCATGTTCGCGCGCTTTGCCAAAATGGCCAAGGCGTTCACCAAGATCGGAAAGGATATTGCCATTGCGGTAAAATTGGGTGGCCCGAATCCGGATGCAAATCCGAGACTGAGGGCGGTGATCCAAAACTCGCGCGCCATCAATATGCCAAAGGCCAATGTTGACGCGGCCATTAAACGCGCCTCTGATAAGGATACCGCCAATTACGAAGAGGTTATTTACGAAGGATACGCACCGCACGGCGTGCCGCTATTAATTGAATGTACAACCGATAATCCAACCCGCACCGTTGCCAACGTGCGTATGCATTTTAATCGCGGTAACGGACAGTTAGGCACGAACGGCTCCGTAAGCTTTATGTTCGAACGCAAAGCACTCTTCAAAGTAGCTTCGGCCGGCATGAACCGCGAGGAAATGGAATTTGAACTCATTGACCATGGCGGAGAAGAATTTACCTGGGACGATGAGCATGGCGAACTCATCATCCAGACCCCCTTTGTAGAATTCGGCAATATGCAGAAAGCCCTCGAAGACAAGAAAATTGAAATAAAGGAAAGTTCGAAAATATTCATCCCAACTACTGCCACAAAACTGAACGACGAGCAGGAAGCCGAAGTGCAGGCACTCATAGACCGCCTTGAGGACGATGATGACGTGGTTGCCGTGTATCACAATGCCCAATAAAATTCAGAATGAAGAATTACGAATTCAGAATGAGCCGAACCGTTTTAATTCGTAATGCTGCACGCTTAATTCTTAATGCATGAGATGGAAATTAAAACCGCAACCCGATGCGGATCATATCATCAAACTGGCCAGCACGCTCAATGCCGACCGTGTGAGCGCGACGCTTTTATTGCAGCGGGGCATTACGGATTTTAATTCGGCCAAAGATTTTTTTCGCCCTTCTTTAGAGCTGCTGCACGATCCTTTTTTAATGAAGGATATGGATAAAGCCGTTCAGCGCGTTCTTGCCGCCATTGAGAAAAATGAAAAAGTGCTGGTTTACGGCGATTACGATGTGGACGGAACAACCAGCGTTGCTTTGTTCTATAGCTATTTAATTTCTATTGGTGCCCAGGCCGGATATTATATCCCGGATCGTTATGGAGAAGGCTATGGAATTTCTTTTAAGGGGATCGATTTTGCAAAAGAGAACGGCTATTCTTTGGTGGTAAGTTTGGACTGCGGCATCAAAGCCAACGAGAAGATCGCTTACGCCAATGAAAAAGGAGTGGACTTCATTATCTGCGATCATCACCTGCCGGGTGAGACGCTCCCTAAAGCGCACGCTATTCTTGACCCAAAAAGAAAAGATTGCGCTTATCCCTATAAAGAACTTTCGGGTTGCGGCGTAGGATTTAAACTGGCGCAGGGCATACAGCAAACACTTAAAAAGCCATTCGAAGAATTAAAGAATTACCTGGATCTTGTAGCGATCAGTATTGCCGCAGATATAGTTCCCGTAACCGGCGAGAACCGTGTGCTTTGTTATTTTGGTTTGCAGGAAGTGAACAAGATGCAGCGTCCCGGTATTAAGGCGCTTTATCAACTTCAGAACTTAAAGAAAGAACTTACGGTTACGGATCTTGTTTTCGTGATCGCTCCACGCATCAACGCGGCGGGTCGTATCGACCACGCTATGCGCGCGGCTGAACTTTTGCTGAGTGATAATGTGGCAGAGGCAGAAAAATTCGCCGGAGGCATTAACCAAACAAATACCAATCGTAAAGAGATCGATCAGGGAATGACCGCCCAGGCTTTGGAGATGATCGACTCGGATCTTGAACTGATCAATAAGAAAACGACAGTTATTTATAACGAGAGCTGGCACAAAGGCGTTGTTGGAATCGTTGCTTCCCGTTTAATAGAAAAATATTATCGCCCAACAATCGTACTTACCAAATCAGATGGCGTTCTAACCGGCTCGGCACGTTCGGTAAAGAATTATGATGTTCATAGTGCCATAGAAGCCTGCTCAGATCTTCTGGAACAATTCGGCGGTCACCGCCACGCCGCCGGATTAACCATGAAGCCGGAGAATTTCGAAAGCTTCGTTACCCGCTTCGAAGAGGAAGTTTCTAAAACAATTACTGAAGACGACCTGATCCCTGAGATAGATGTGGACGTTAAAATAAATTTTAACGAAATAAATCCCCGCTTCTTTTCTATTCTCAAGCAATTTGCGCCGCACGGCCCTGGAAACATGACGCCCGTTTTTGTTACAGAGAATGTGATGGACACCGGATGGGCCAGGGTAGTGGGCAATAACCACCTGAAACTGGAATTATTCCAACCCGATAACCCAACCATCAAGTTCAGCGCCATCGCTTTTGACAAGGGAGATTTCCTTCCTTTCTTCCAGAAAAAACTGCCGCTCAATGTTTGCTACGCCGTGGCTGAGAATCATTATAATGGTAATACAAGCCTGCAATTGGTGGTGCGGGATATACAGCTTAGTTGATCTCGGGTATTTCACAAAAAATCCGTATTTTTGTTATACATATAACAAAAAAATGACCGCTACAACATTGAAACGCGAATTACACAAGGCAATTGATGAAGTAAATGATAACGTAATACTTGAAGCTGTCTATGCTATCCTTAACAAATCAATTGAAATCAGCCACCGTACTATTCAACCCTTTAGCCTTGATGAGTTCTATGCTCGTAACGCGCAATCGCAAAAAGAAATTAAGAAGGGTAAACTGATCGGTCAATCAGAAATAAAAAAACGCTTTTCCTCTAAATAGTGAGAGCTTTCAGAATAGTTTGGACACCTTTTGCAGCTTGGTGTCTCGATGAAATTCATAATTATATCAGCCAAATGGCGTTTTCCAAACGAATCGCTGATGGCGTTCTTAACAGGATCATTAGCCGTGTTGAACAGTTAAAGCAGTTTCCCGAGTCGGGACAAACCGAACCTTTTCTTATGGCCATTGGTCAAAAAAGCAGGTACCTTATTGAAGGGAATTATAAGATAATTTACCAGGTAGATCCAGGGCAAATTATTATTACGGACGTATTTCACGTCAAGCAGTCCCCTAAAAAAATGGGTAAACGGAGCAAAAGGCGTAAATGAAGAATAGTTAAAAATTACGAACTTCTACCTATCATTCCCTTTTGTAAAAGCAAAAGGAAAATAACTAGCTCACCGATCTCGAACTTTTAGTCCTTACCGCACCGCCACCGGCAGATCTTTTGGCGCCTTCACGGTGTACGAGAAATTAATATGTCGGGTATCTTTTGATTTGATAGTTAGCCTCCACGTAAGCGCTCCCGTTGATTCATTATAGCCCGCTCCCGACAACTCTTCTTTTGTGATCGTTATCTGCTTGGAATGATTCAAAGGTAACTGATCCACGATCTGCATATCAATTGATTTTGCATTCCCGTTCTTTACTACTATTTCATAGGCAAAAGAATAGATCTTATCATCGTTCAGGATCTTTTCCTTGATCTTGTCTTTTTGCTTATAGCGTTTAACCACCACGTTATCGTCCTTACCAAGTGTGAGGTCGAGTGTATCATTGGCCACGGCCGGGTTGATATAACTTTGCCCGATATAAGTACCATTGTAAAAGATACTTGCTTTTCCGGGTAATAAATTCAGATCTTCCCAGCCGGTTACACGCGCAAGCAGGTAAGCGTTCACATCGGCCTTAGGCACCACCTTATACATGTATTTTGTATTCAGATCTTTTTGTAGAACCGCCACCGTATGCTTTTTATTATCAGATGCGATCGAATAAGGAAGCTTGATCTCAAAGGTGGCCTGCACCTGCTGATCATCCATCGTAACAAATTCATAAGCCTGTTGGGCTTCTCTGCTCTCGCTTAAATCCATATCCAAAGAAGTAATGCCTGTTGCGGTACCGGGTTTTTGCCCCTCATTAAAATTTTTCTGATTGTAACGGTCGGCTTGTTTAATTCTTAATTCGTCAATATACCATGTGTTGAGTTGGGGCGCCTGCAAATTGGCCTGCGGGCTGCCGGTTGAAAGAACCAGTTTTACATTGCTCCAATCAACACCCGTATGCTGCTGCACCAAACCCTTGTAGGTAAGTTTCACTGACGACTCAACGCCTTCGGTGCGCAGGTCATACATTGGTTCCCATCCGGCGGTAGTTACAAAGTAATTAATGGTTATACTTGCCAAAACAGGCGCATCGCATATCAGGCTAACAACCACGCGGTGGTTAGCTTTGTAATTGGCGTTGTAATTATCATCACCCAGGTCGGCCTGTATGCCGTTCAGTCGGTTTTGTAAAGTTTGTTTACTTTCCTGCAATTTGGCCGATTCCTTTTTAAGGGCATGCAATTCCATATAGATCCCGGTCAATTTTTCTTTTAAAAAGGTAAGTCCATCCTTTAAAAAGGCCAGGGAATCCTTCTTCGAATCGCCTTTGTATAAGCGATAACTGAGCAGTACGTTCTTTTCAATGTTTAAAACCTCGTTCTTATAAGCGATGTCTTCCAGCTTATAATCGATGAGCCCGATCGAGTCATTGATCTGTTTAATGAGTTTAACATACTTCAGATCGGTGGGAGTTTTTAACTTCTCAAGTTCCGGCATTTTATCGGCATATTCGGTTTCGGTAATGATGAAATTTCCGTTCCCGCCGGCCTGTATGCTCGCCAGGCTGATCCCGTCTTCGAGTGATTCGAACACGATCTTATTTTCGCCGGCAACCAAAGCAACAGACGCGGTTCGGAAGATCTGCGCACCGCTATTATAGACCACCACTTTTTCGGGCTTGCTTTTAATGTTCTTTTCTGCTTCTCCTCCTTTAAGGGTAAAAAAAGAGGCAATAAATAAAGGGATGTAAATGAGCGTTTTCATGGGATTTGCTTTTAGTTTATTATGTAGATAGCATTTAAGGGAAAATTCCATAAAAATTCCGTACTTTTATCTATCATTTCCTCTTGAAAAAGCACAAGGAAAATAGCGAGCTCACCGATCTCGAACTTTTGGCCCTTTATCGCGATTCGCGTAATAAGGAGCATGTGGGCGTTCTTTACAAGCGCTACTCGCACCTGGTGTTCGGTCTCTGCATGAAATACTTCAAGGACGAGGACCAGGCCGGCGATATGGTTACCCATATATTCACCAAACTCTTCGACGATCTCCTGAAACACAAGGTCGAATTTTTCAAGAGCTGGCTCTTTACCTATAGCAAGAACCACTGCCTCATGGCCTTACGCTCTGCCAAAAGCAGCCTGCGCAAATCGCTGGATTACAGCAGCGAAATGAAGGTGCTTATGGAAAACAACGACGAGGAGCATCATAATGCAAACAGACGCGAAGAGGAGTATGCCCTGCTCGAAAAAGCTCTTGGCGATCTGAGTGACGAACAACGCGTGTGCGTAGAACTCTTTTACCTGAAAGATAAGAGCTACGTGCAAATTGTGGACATCACAGGATATGACCTGAATAAGGTGAAGAGTTATATCCAGAACGGAAAACGCAACCTTAAAATTATGCTTGAACAAAGCAATGGACAACAAGGACAAACATAACATATTCAGCAAAGAAGAGCTCTTTAAGTTGATCGACGAGAAGAGATCCTTGCCGCCGGATGCCGACGACTTCGATAAGGAAGCGCTGGAGGGACTGGCTATGGTAAAGGACCGAAAGAAGCTCGACTCTTTGAATGATTCTATAGACGAAGTGCTTCGGAAGGAGGAAGCCAAAGCGAAGAAGAAAAGAACTATTTACTTTCTATCCGCAGCCGCTTCGCTTATCCTGATCGTAGGGATGTTCTTCTTATTGAAGGACAACATGGCGATGAAAGAGGATTCTGCCGTGGCACAAAGCAATCCTGAAAAAACCGAAGATATCATGTCCGGCAAAGAACAGTCGCCCGGTGAGCCTGTTACTGAAAGTTCGGGCGATGATAAAACTACTGTAGTTGCCGCGAAGGGCCCTGAAAGAAAAGAAGCCGAAAAGATCGGGAAGCTTACGGACGGGGAAGGAAAAAGCAACAATGTTCCACCAACGCCTCCTGTTAACGTGCCTCCGGCCGAGGCAATGAATAATATTTCCCTGGCCGAAAATGACAGATCGAATAAGAACATGAACGGCGAAGCGCTCGACAGGGAGGATGCCAATCTCGCCGATAAGAAAGCAGGAGCCAAATCGCAGGCCGATGATCAGTTTGTTGCCGGGTTGGAAACACAAAAAGGGAAAAAGGAAGAGGCGAAGAAAGTGGACGAGAAAAAACTGTCTAAAGAAAAGGAAGCAGACACGAAAAAGGTCTATTACGAAACCAATACCATTTGGCCTTCTGCTACCGGCGCTGTTGATAAGGATAAGGTTGCGGATGAGTTGAAACAGAAGCAAGAACCTGTTACCGATACCAAGCCTGTTGTTGTGAACGAAGACAGCCGCGATCAATCAACGGTGGCCAGTGGAAATGTGGTTACAACCTCAAACACTTCACCCGCGCAAACGTTGGAAGAAACCGGGGTTTCGGGCGGTAAAGACATGGATGTGACCAAATACGACGGCCCTGCCAAGAATATGGAAGTGGCACAAAAGGTAGAGAACGGGGCCTTTTATAAAAAACATAGGGCTAAGTCCCGCAAAACACGCGCGGCGGCCTATGATACCGGTGATTCCGAAAAAAAGCCGGGCTATGCGCAGACCACGGCTAAACCTGATAAGCCCAAGCCCGAATTTACCGGTGGGGAGAAAGCTTTACAAAGTTTCGTGAAGAGCAACCTGAAGATCTCTGCGCCCGGGAATAAAGGAACCATTGTTACTGAATTCACCATACAAAAGGACGGCAGTGTGGATACCAGCGGCATTAAGATCACCAAGGGGATCAAAAAATGCGATCCCTGCAACGAGGATGTGAAGCGCATGGTGAAAAAAATGCCCAAATGGCAGCCCGCCACCGAAAAAGGTCAGCCCAAAGAATACCGCCAGAAAATGGAGGTTGACTATGAGGCTACAGAGAGCAAAAAATAGCCCCGGCAATTAACATTGCTGTGTAGATAACCATGCTTCCGGTCGGGTAAAAGTCCCTTACTAAGCTTCTATTTTTGAATATGCGCTTTTTGCGGTATAACCTATTGCCCTTATTTGTCCTTTTCCTGGCTGCCTGCCACTCGGGAAGCAATACCGCATCTTCCAATACATCCGGAGAAGCTTCTAAAAGCGTGATGGAGAAATACTCCACGATGATAGGCGTTCCGGAGAAAGAACTCAACAAAAAACTGATCTATTTTGTGGATTCGTGGTACGGCACTCCCTACAAATGGGGCGGGGGAGAGAAGAGCGGCGTAGATTGTTCGCACCTGGTTTGTCGCGTTTACAAAGATGTTTACAATAAAAAAATTGCGGGCACGGCAGTTGAGCTTGAAAAGATGAGCGATCATGTTAAGGAAAGTAAACTGAAGCAGGGCGACCTCGTTTTCTTCAAGATAGAAAGCGAAAAAATATCTCACGTAGGGGTTTATATAGCCAACAACCGTTTTCTACACGCGTCGGTAAAAAAAGGAGTGATCATAAACAGCTTGGAAGATAAATACTATAAAAAATATTTTTACTCAGGAGGAAGAATACAATGATAAAAATGAACCTGGCCCCAACTACGCGCTTAAGTATCGTAAAGAACATCCTGTCACTTTTTTTAATTGCAACCGTAGCTTTCACCTGGCCGCTTTGGTCGGCCGACCGCTATTATCCTTTATTTCCCGGGCTGCAGGCTTTTTCTTCGGTGCATTTGCTGATCGCATACGCTATACCTTCCTTGCTCATCCTTAGCCTGGTTATGGTTTTCCTTTTGCGCAAACCGCGTTTCTTTATTTTTCTGTCGGCACTTTTGTGCATAACGCTTTTAATTCTGGATACCGGTCGAATTCACTATTGGTTCTATTTCTATGCGCTTTTATTAGTGATCCTGCTTGGCTATAACTGGCGCGTAGATAATATCAATCACTATTCTTCTTTTTTGAACGCGGTAAAGATATTGCTGGCACTTGTTTACGTTGTAGCCGCGATACAACATTTTCGCGGAGAGTTCATCCACCTGCAATGGCCGGCTTTCATCAAACCATTTGAAAGATTCTGGACACCCGAACAATGCGCGTATTTGGGAAAAGCAGCCTACGCTATTCCGTTCATAGAGCTATTTATCGTAATTGGTTTGTTTTTCCGCGGACCTAAGATCGCGGCTATTGTTTTTGCCATTCTCTTTCATTTATTCTCATTCGTGGTTCTGTTCATGCAGCCGCAAACCGAACCGGCTGTTGTGCTATGGCATCTTTCTATGATCGGCATGGTGTTTTTTGTTTTTGGTGGCAGCAACGCCGGGCAAAAAGAATATGGCTTTTCTTTCAGCCTCTACCCGGCCTTTACGCTTTTGGTATTCGGCATAGGCTTACCCGCTTATTTTTTCTTTAATGAAAAACAAATGCAGAGCCGTATCGACCTGATGCAATCGAATAACTCTTCGCAATACATTTACCTTACCGGGGAAGGAAAGAACAAGCTGCCGCTTTACGTGCAAAGTTTCGCTTTGCAAAGAGAAAATGCCTATTTCAAACTCTGCGTTACTTCCTGGTCTATGCATGAAACAAAGACGAAGCAAATGCTGGGCATGGATCGTTTAATGCAATTGACCGAGCAG
The DNA here is from genome assembly GCA_964387075.1 of uncultured Flavobacteriaceae bacterium. Taxonomy (GTDB): domain Bacteria; phylum Bacteroidota; class Bacteroidia; order B-17B0; family Aurantibacillaceae; genus PALSA-968. Next base: position 53,401 of record CAYLVB010000003.1, on the reverse strand, counting down.
TTAAATAAGAATTACGGAACAGATGCTTTGGTAGCGATACCGGCTGAGGACAACAAAGGCGCGCTGGCGCTAAAATAATTCCCGGGGAATTTTACAAACAGGAATAGCTTCCATTTTGTGCCTGTTGGCGTGATGCCTGTCTAAATAGATCTTCATCACCTCTTTTTCGCGCGAAGTAAAACTCTTGTCGTCCGATTTATTTTCCGCTGCACGCATGGCCCATTCCAGTTCATCATAAGTTGCGCCTATCTGGTCTTCGTCGGTGCGCCCGTCGCCAAACAAACCATCGGTGGGTCTTGCCTGTAAAATGCTGCTTACTACGCCGAGTTCTTTTGCCAGCGCGTATACTTCGCTTTTCATGAGGTCGGCAATAGGGCTGATGTCAACGCCGCCATCTCCGTATTTGGTAAAGAAGCCAACACCGAAATCTTCCACTTTATTTCCGGTGCCTGCAACCAGCATGCGGTAATGGCCGGCATACGCGTAAAGCGCGAGCATGCGCAGCCGCGAGCGTGTATTGGCCATGGTTAAAAAATCCTGGATCTTTTCAGGAAATTCCGATTCTATTTTTTCAAACACCGGGGTCAGGTTCATGACCTCGGTGGAGACGTTAGGAAAATTCTTTTTGAGCCAGACCATATGCTCCAACGCCCGGTCAACCTCTGATTGATGTTGACGTATCGGCATTTTTAGTGCGATCACCGGTTTCCCTGTCTTTGCGCAAAGGGCTGAGGTAAGGGCAGAATCGATTCCCCCCGAGATGCCGATCACAAAACCGTTCGTGCCCGACTTAGAGGAGTAGTCCTTCAGCCAGTTTACGATATGATCTATGATCTCTTTCTTTTGCACGGAAACAAAAAACCCCTGAAGAACATTTGACTTCAGGGGTTTTAAAATTACAAAAAACTTTTAGAACATGATTCCTACGGTAAGCACGATCTGGCGCAGCTTGGTTCCGTTAGGGAATTCGCTGTAAGGGGTACTGCTCCAGGTATAACGAAGCAGGTTGTAGGTATCTTTATTGGTAAAGTTCATGATACCGTGGCGGTACTGAACACTTGCAGTAATTGCGGTAGAACCGGATAAACGGAACTCCAAACCACCACCTACGTGGGCCGCGGCGCTGAAGGGGTTCACTTCATTGCTCAGTTTATTGGTAACGTCTGCCTCGGTCTGGGCTGTAGAAGTTGAACCAAGCGGAGTGTATTTTACATGATCTACACCTTTTGCGCTTGTTTTTACCATAAGGTCGCCTCCGATATCACCGAAATAGGTGATGCCACCCAATTCTTTTGTTTTCAATTTGAACGCGATGGGAATGTGCAGGAACCCTGCCTTGTAGTTGCGTTTCAATAAATGGTAAGTATTCATCTTGGGATCAGTGTTGGCCGATGAAGTGCCGCTGTTGGCGTCAGCCGGGCTAACAGATTGGATCGCGTCATCTTTGTAATAGTATCCTGCTGTATCCGTATTGTAGGCGATCTTTCCGCCGGCGCCCATATATTCAAGCCCCGTACTGAACCAGATCACATCGGTAAGTTTAAAATCAACAGCAAGGCCAATTCCCATTTTTATAACGGATCCGTCCTTCGCCATTTTTTTTGCGTTATCAGGCGTAAGCCAGCCAATGGATGGGCTCAAGGTGATACCCATTTTAACTTTCTTGTCATCCTGTGCGAACAGGGTAGAAGTGGCAAAACCGATGATAAATAAAGAGTAAAGTAATTTTTTCATATGCTTATTTTTTGAATTTTTGCAGAACAAAGATAGACTGATTTATCAAATGAAAAAATTTTTTCATATCCCCCTCTTTAGCCTTGTAATTGCTTTGTTTGTAACAGGATGCGGGTCCGACCGGTTAAAGGACGCGGATATCTCGGGGGTTATGATAGACCCCGTGAAGATCAAGCGGCTGGAGAACGATATTTATGCAACACCCCCCGACTCCTTCGCAAGCGCTTCAAAGAAATTACAGGAGAAATACGGCAATTTCTTTAATGGTTTTATATTCAACATCGTGAACCATGGCGAAGAACGCGACTCTGTATACAAAGCGCTCAAATTATTTGTCACCGACCGCGACATGAAAGAGGTATACAGTATGGTGAAGGCGGCTTACCCGGATGCTGAAATAACAAAGATAGAAGATGCGCTCACCAAAAGCTTCAGTTATTTCAAATTCCATTTTCCCACAGCAGAGATGCCGAAGCAATATGTAAGTTTCATCTCAGGGTTTAACTATCCCGTAACCACAACCGACACTACGCTTGGAATGAGCCTGGATATGTACCTGGGAGCGCAGAACAAATATTATGAAATGCTGCAGTGGCCGAAATACAAAGTACGCTTCCTCAGTAAGGAATACCTGGTAAGCGATGCCATGCGCTGGTGGATCATACACTGTTTTGATAAGAGCGAACCCGTGAACAACCTGCTTAACCATATGATCTTTCATGGCAAGATGTATTACGCCCTGGATGCCGTTCTGCCCTTTACGGAAGATTCGGTGAAGATCCAGTACACCTCGCGGCAAATGGATTATTACAACCAGTATAAAAAGAACCTCTGGGCGCATTTTGCCGAAAAGGACCGCCTTTACAAGAACGATCTCAAGGAATTGGCTCCATATGTGTCGGAAGGACCTTTTACTACAGCCATCAGCAAGGAATGTCCGCCGCGTATCGCTACTTTTATTGGATGGCAGATCGTCCGCGCGTATATGCAAAAGAATCCTGACGTAACTTTGCAGCAATTGATGGAAGAGAAGGATGCGCAAAAAATATTGACCAAATCAAAATTCAAACCCTGATGAAACAAACCGAAATAAGTTTTAAAGTATCGCTGGATAACAATAACCTGCCTGTGCAGATCGAATGGAACGCGCCCGATGCGGGACAGTCGAGCAGCTGCAAAAGCATGATGGTGGCCATCTGGGATCAGAAAGAGAATAATACGTTGCGCATCGATCTTTGGACCAAGGATATGAGCGTGGACGAGATGAAAAAGTTCTACATACAGAACATCCTTACGCTTACGGATACTTACCTGAAGGCCACGAATGACGAAGCCACTTCTGCCCTTGTAAAAGATTTTTTTGGGGAGGTTGGAAAAAAAATCGGAGTTTTACAGTAGTTTAATTGACGATCTGCAGATCTCCATTAAGAGCTTTTAAAATGCATCCATCGTAAATAATAAGATCGAAAATGAATGTACGCGTAGGATTTGGCTTTGATGTGCACCCCCTGGAAGAAGGAAGGAAACTTTTTTTGGGAGGAGTGGAGATTCCGCATACGAAAGGATGCGTGGGGCACAGCGACGCGGATGTACTGATACATGCCATTTGCGATGCGCTGCTCGGTGCCGCAGGGATGAAAGATATCGGGCATCACTTTCCCAACACCGACCCGAAGTATAAAGGAGTTGACAGTAAACTATTACTTACGGAAGTTATCAAACTGATATCCGCTAAGGGGTATAAAGTAGGGAACGTGGATTGTACGGTTTGCGCGGAAGAGCCCAGAATAAACCCGCATACCGGCGAAATGAAAAAGGCCTTGGCTTCTATACTCCAGGTGAGCCAGGAAGATATTTCAATTAAGGCCACAACCAATGAGAAGTTGGGTTACGTTGGCCGCGAAGACGGCATCAATGCATATGCCGTAGCACTTATTTCAAAATAAATTTCACGGGGGCAAGGGCCCGGTGTACCTCACGCAAGGCAATCCTTCCCATGGACAGGGAGCATGATACGTTACGGTGATGTTATTAGACCCGCCATTCTTTACAGTGAACACAAGATCAGGCGTGGTTAACCAGTTCTTAAGACACCCGAGATCCGCCGCTTCGTAAAAATCACTGCTCTTCTTGTATTTTTTGGCAAGGCTGGCCACATAGGTCTTATCATACTTTCGGCTGTCAACAACGCAATATTCGCCTGGCGGAAGGTAGATCATGAAATTCCCTGAAGAGTCGCTCATAAAAGAGGCTACCACGGCACCCTTGATGTTGTTCTTGTTTCCTTTTCGCACAAAACATTTTTTTCCTTTCAGCGGACGTGCCTTGGTCAACTCGGCCAGCTCTTCCGCGCTCATTTCTGCTCCACCGCAAAAAGAAGTTGTTTGCAGGATGGTTCCGGTTACCTGTTCTTTCTTTCCCAAATAGGTAAAAGCAAACATCAATGGGATGGTAAGTAAGAAAAAATATTTTTTCATAGGCGCTAGATGTGTTAGGGCGTAAAAATAGATAGTTTTGTAACATAGCAATGACCACTCGTACTTTAATAAAATGGTACCACGCCAATAAACGCGAACTTCCCTGGCGCACCACGAAGGACCCCTACAAAGTTTGGCTCTCGGAGATCATCCTGCAGCAAACCCGCGTGGCACAGGGCCTACCTTATTACCTGAAGTTTTCCGCAACGTTCCCAACGGTTTTTGATCTGGCTAAGGCGCCTGAGCAAAAAGTGATGAAGCTTTGGCAGGGCTTAGGTTATTACAGTCGTGCTCGCAATTTGCACGCTGCGGCCAGGCAGGTTGTAAAAGAATATAAAGGAGTTTTTCCTTCCGAGTATGAGGAGCTGAAAAAATTAAAAGGAGTTGGTGATTATACGGCAGCAGCGATCGCTTCCTTTTGTTTTAACAGGCCGCATGCTGTAGTAGATGGAAATGTATTTCGTGTATTGTCCCGTTTATACGCCATCCAAACGCCTATCAATTCAACTGCCGGAAAAAAACAATTCACCCAATTGGCCAATGAGCTGATCAATAAAAAGGATCCCGGCACTTTTAACCAGGCCATCATGGAATTTGGGGCGGTGCAGTGTACGCCGGTCAATCCCAATTGTAGTGACTGCGTTCTTCAGAATTCCTGCCTTGTTGGAGGTTCGGCCCGGGTAAAGGAGTTCCCGGTCAAGATCGGTAAGGCTAAAATTAGCGAGAGGTATTTTGAGTACTTCTTCATTACAGCCCAAAAGAAGACCTATATTCAAAAAAGAGGGGCCGGGGATATTTGGCAGAATTTATACCAATTGCCTGTTTTAGAGGTAGATAAATTAAAGAATAGAGCTGAGGTCTTAAAAAATTTAAGAATGGAGATCTTTAGGAAGGACCTCCTCTCTCTGGAGATAAAAAGTGTTTCGGCCATCAAAAAGCACCTGTTATCCCATCAAAAAATCATGGCAAGGTTTTGGCATATAAACCTTCCGAAGCCGATTCGACTCAAAGGATTTAATGAAGTGAATATCAATAAATTAATAGAATATCCTTTTCCTGTGCTAATTGGCAATCATTTAAAGGAAATAACTATATTTGAATAAAATAACCCAATCCCAAATGAAAAAATTTGCCTTAACTATCGCCCTTTTATCACTTATAAACATCGGGTATTCACAGCTTTATAAAGGAAAGACCAGCACGGCACATTTCCTTTCCAAATCACCCATGGAAGATATTGAGGCTAAAAATACTTTGCCGGTAGTGGTGCTCGACCAATCTACGGGTGCGGTGCAGGTAAAAGTGCAGATCAAATCCTTCAAATTTGCCTCCTCTTTCATGGAACAGCACTTCAATGAGAATTATATGGAGAGCGATAAATACCCCTTTGCCACTTTCAAAGGTAAGATCAACGAGAAGATCGACTTTACCAAAGACGGTGAGAATAAGGTGACTTGCACAGGTAAAATGGAGATCCATGGCGTTACCCAGAACGTAACCCTGCCCGGAACCCTCACAGTCAAGGGAAATGAGATCACTTTGACCTCTGATTTTAAGGTAAAGCTGGCCGATTATAAGATCAAAGTTCCCTCCCTCTATGTAAAGAACATTGCCGAGGAGATAGCGGTCGATCTCACCTCGGTTATGGAGCCCTTTAAAAAGCCCTAAACCAAGGCTTTTATATTTAGATTTTTATTTGTACATTCGTAAGCCAAAATCCTAAGCACATTACTGGTTATCAAAGGGCTGGTCATGTTTTTGGGTTTTAGAAACATTACGAATGAAGAAACTGATAACATTTCTGTTTGCGTTTTTTGTTGTTGCTGAGGTAAGCGCGCAGTGTTCTGTAACAATTTCACCCGCGGCTCCTTCTACCTGTTCGGGTGTGGGGATTGTGTTAACAGCGAGTGCCGCTAACCAGTACACCTGGAGCGCCAACGCCGGAGGTGCAAACACCGGCACCGTTTCAGTAGCTCCTACAGCTAATACCACCTACACTGTGACCGCTATGACAGGTACTTGTACAGCAACCGCAATGGTTACCGTCAGCGTTTATCCTTTACCAACTGTTACAGTGAATCAACCTACACTCTGTGCAAACAGCAGCGCCACATTAACAGCAGGCGGAGCGGTAACTTATACCTGGAGCACAGGCGCAGTAATGCCTACAGTTTTAGTCAGCCCAACCGTTACAACAACCTACACGGTGGTTGGTGAGGATGCGAATGGCTGTATGAATTTTACAGTTTCCACTGTTACTGTTTCACCATCTCCTACTATATCAGTGAACTCAGACGCTATCTGCTCGGGCTCAACAACATTAACAGCTGTCACCAGCGGAACATCTTATACCTGGAGCACCAACGCGGGAAGTGCCAATACAGCCTCGGTACAGGTCGTGCCGGCATCCACAACGGTCTATACGGTCTGGGCCAGTAACCCGCCAAACACTTGTACGGCGCAGGCAACATCAACAGTTTATGTAAACTCAAGTTCAGTTACGATCACACCGCCGGGCGGGACTTATTGTACGGATAATCCGTATCAATTCACGGGTAGCGCCAATCCCGGGAACATTCTTTCCTGGCAATGGTACGTAACTCCCTCGGCTAACGTGAATGTGCAGGGTGCGTTTCAGAGCGGAGCCACAATGACATTCTATCAAACAGGCAACTATACGCTTACCTGCATAGCCAATAACCAAACAGGATGTCGCGATTCATTCATGTTACCGGTCTCAGTCGCGCAAACACCAACGGTTAACGTAACAAATATCGCACCCATCATCTGTCTGGGCGGATCGGGTACAACGTTATTTTCAACAGTAACACCAAATTTTGGTCCCACAACATATACCTGGTCGGGAACCGGGATAACTACGGTGTTTGGCAGCGGCGATAGCGCCAGCGTAAATCCTTCCACTGCCGGGATCTATACTTATACCTTACAGGGAACACAAAATGGATGTGTTTCTCAACCCACAACCATAACGGCAACGGTCAACCCTGCGCCAACACCAACCATTATTGTTAATAATGATTCCATTTGTTCCGGCACCGGAACAACGTTTACCGTAGTAGGGTTACCCAGTAACGCAACATATACCTGGTCGGCCCCGGTAACGGGTGGATTGGGAACATCCGGACCCGGAAACGCTTCGTGGGCTACGCCGGTATTCAGCGCACCTTACGATACGGCCTTCACTTACTACCTGGATTGTTATGTGCCGGGTTGTCCAACCTACACAACTTCTAATTTTCCGATCACCGTACTCGCAACTCCAATTGTGCAACCTGTCTCAGACACCGTGGATAATTGTAATAAGATGGGCGATAGTTTAGAGGTCACGAGCATACCGCCGGTCAGTGCCGGGGTCACTTTCACATGGACCCCATCAACAGGTTTGAGCGCAACAACAGGAAGTACTGTTTTTGCGAATCCAATAAATCCAACCTGGTATTATGTCACACCGTTCTATCACGGCTGCCCCGGCATTAGAGATTCTATTCGCATGTTGATAGGCGACACCACCGTTTCTATGATGGACGCTCAGTACCTCATTGTTTGTAAGAACGCAAGAGATACCCTGTTTGCTTTCCCCAGTCTTGGACAGTTGAACACTTCGTATCAGTATTATTGGGAACCCTCCATTGGGCCTAATGCAGTAACGCCCCTGAATAATGGAGATACAGCCATCATCAACCCAATTGCTACCCAGATCTACACACTTACCGTGACCGGCATATGCGTGAGACAACCTAAAACGGAAATGACCATTTATGTGAACCAATGCCCCAATATCATTCTCGCCGATTTTACGATGAATACCGATACCATCTGCGTGAACCACTGTATCTATTTCACAGATCTTACACATAACAACAATTCACTTCCCCTGTTCTACACCTGGATATTCTATGGAGGTATCCCGGTTGGGCAGGTTGGCGGATATACAGTACTTACGGATACCGCGTATTACCAGCAAACAGATTCTACTCTGATACCTCCCGTAAAAGTTTGTTACAAGATCAACAGTTCACTTAATCCCGGAGGAGTTTTCCCTGTAGTAGAAATGATCTCTCATGGCCCTCCCGGTAGCGGCATGCCAGTAGTAACAGTGACCCATAATGTAAAAGTTGATGCAGGACCATTGTCAAACGCCGGCACTAACATAACGATCAATCTTGGCGATAGCACGCAGCTGAACGGAACTCTCAGTACCGGTAACTTTGCGATCTCGCAGTATGTCTGGTCGCCGCCGGACTCGCTGCATTGTGATACGCCGCCATGGCCTAACGAGTATAGTTGTCCGCGCCCCTGGGCCAATCCGTCAGAAACAACCACTTATTATCTTACAGTGAAAGACAAGAATGGATGTGTGAGCACGGATAGCATGACCGTATACGTGGATCTGAAGTGTTATGACCCATTCGTGCCAAGCGCTTTCTCACCGAATGGCGACGGCAAGAACGACATCCTTTATGTGCGCAGCAATTGCCTTCAGAACTTTGTGTTCAAGGTGTTCGATCGATGGGGCGAGATGGTATTTGAATCTACTACCCTTAACTTTGGTTGGGACGGTTCTTTCCGCGGAGTTCCTGTGAATGCCGGCGTATTCGTTTGGACGCTGGAAGGATTCCTGTCGAATGGAAAAGAAGTGAAGAAACACGGAAGTACAACCATCTTAAAATAGAACATGAAAGCGGTAAAGAAGATATTTTTGGTTTGTATTGTTTTGCAGGGTTGCTTAACAGGAAGCCTTTTTGCGCAGGATATGCACTTCTCACAATATAACGAGATGCCTGTGTATGTTAATCCCGCTTTGTGCGCGGTGAGCTACGACCTCAGGGCTATTATAAATTACAAGAGCCAATGGAAGAGCGTGGCGGTTCCTTATAAATCTTTTGGGGCAAGCGCCGAATTTGCCATGAAGCATAAAAAACTGAACCGTAAATCCTATTGGACCAGCGGTTTCAATGCTTATAATGATATTTCAGGAGATGGTAATTTCAGTTCGCTTCACTTTGGTTTGATCCTCGGCACGGTCCTTAAGTCGGGTCAGTTCGGTAAGTTCTCAATGGCTTTAACCGGCGCTTTCAACCAACGAAGTGTTACCCCTCATAAGCTTACCTGGGACAGCCAATACAATGGCTATAAATACGATCCCTATCTATTAGGCGAGGTGGTGCCTAACAACCGGTTCCTCTATGGAGATTTCGGCGCGGGCTTCAATTATCACTATGCTAAAAGTGAGCGTTACATCAGTGCGGCCGACGGACATCGTTTCGACATTGGCTTATCCGCTTTTCACGTCAACGTTCCTTTCTATTCTTTTTATGACAATACAGGGGAGCAATTGCATATAAAATTCGTTCAGCACGGAACCTTTGTTTTTGCCCTCCCATCGCTCCAGTCAAACATCATCCCTAGTTATATGGTGGCCATGCAGGGATCGCAAATGGAGATACTGGGCTCTTTGATGTTCCGTTATGTATTGGCAGATCCTTCCGTGCATTCGGGTACCATTAAGCCTGTTGCACTCTCTTTAGGGGCAGCTTACCGCTTTCGTGATGCATTCAGCCCACAGGTCTTGTTTGAATACGATAAATATGCAATGGGCGTTAGTTACGATCTGAACCTTTCCGGGCTTACACCTTTCAGTAAGACCCTGGGAAGCCTTGAGGTATGCTTGCGTTATAACTGGAACCCCGGCTACGGCCTTGGCGTGGGTAACACTACCGGCCCAAGACCAACGCCCGGAAAAGGAGGAACCTCTACCGGTTTCTAAGGAAAATACCGTATTTTTATACCCTAATTTTTTACTATGGATTTAAGTGGAATAATTTCAGTGAATGGCATGCCCGGCCTCTACAAAGTAGTAGGGCAAATGAAGAACGGCGTGATCGCCGAAGGATTGAGCGATAAGAAAAGAGTGCCTATCCACTCGCACCAGCAGATATCTTCTTTAGAGGACATCAGTATGTTCACCACAGGCGACAACAAGCCTGTAAGCGATATTTTAAAGACCATTTACGATAAAGAAAAGGGCGGCAAGAGTATTGATCACAAAGCCGATGAGAAAGAGATCGTGAATTACTTTGAAGGCATTTTACCGGATTATGATAAAGAGCGCGTGTATGTGTCGAACATGCGCAAACTTTTCAACTGGTATAACCTGTTGCAGGAGACAGGTAATCTCAAATTGAAAGAGGCCGGCGAAAAGAGCGATGATAAGGCCAAGGTGCAGCACCACGACGAGGCAAAGAAATTTACCAAGACCGGTGGCAATAACATGAAGGCTAACAGCAAGGGCGCCAAGAAAACAGCCGGCGTGCGCAAGACCGGAACAGCCTAATAAAAATTCTTAAAAAATAGCCCAGGCAGATCGCCTGGGTTTTTTAATTTTACACGTATGATAGCAAGTCCTAAAAGCTCACGCAAGTACCTCGCTGCCGATTTTGATATTAAGAACTGGGCCAGCCTCGAGCCGATCTACAAAGAGCTCCTGGAAAGAAAGATCGCATCAGCCAAAGAACTTGAGCACTGGATGCTGGACCTGAACGAGCTGGAGGCCGCCGTTAGCGAGAATTACGGTTGGCGCTACATTAAAATGAGTTGCGACACCGAGAACCCCGAGCTCATTAAGAACTACGAATATTTTGTTACCGAAATAGAGCCGAAGATCGCCCCGCTTTCGGATCAGCTTAATAAAAAACTGGTGGGCTCACAATTTTTAAAAGAACTGGATCCGGAAAAATATTTTGTGTATTTGCGCTCTGTAAAGAACAGTATCGATCTTTTCCGGAATGAGAATGTCGACCTGCAATCGCAGATAGCCACCAAATCGCAGCAATACGCTTCTATCACGGGAAAACAAACGATCCATTACGAAGGGAAGGAACTTACCCTGCAACAGGCGGCACTTTATTTCAAAAATCCGGATAGAAAGGTGCGGAAGGAAGTGTATGACCTCATCCAAAAACGAAAAGACCAGGATGAAGCCGCGCTTAATACCTTGTTTGAAGAATTGCTTGCCTTGCGCACACAGGTTGCTATCAATGCGGGTTTCAAGAACTACCGCGATTACAAGTTCAGGGAGCTGGGCCGCTTTGATTATACCAAGGAAGATTGCTTCAGCTTTCATGAAAGCGTTAAAAAATATTTTGTTCCCCTCAGCCGAAAGATCGATGAGGTCAGGAAAAATGCTTTGGGTCTTGACAGCTATCGCCCCTGGGATACCGATGTGGATCCCGGAAACAGTAAGCCTTTACATCCGTTCAGCCAGGCCAGCGAGTTGCTGGAAAAATCCATCAATTGCTTTGAGGTAACCGATAAATATTTTGGCGAGTGCTTGAGCACCATGCAGAAAATGAGGCACCTCGACCTTGAATCGCGCAAGGGAAAAGCCCCGGGCGGGTACAACTATCCGCTGTACGAAAGCGGCGTTCCATTTATTTTCATGAACGCGGTGGGTATGCAGCGCGATGTGGTAACTATGGTTCACGAAGGCGGACATGCCGTGCACGCTTTCCTGACCAAAGATTACAAGATCAACGAATTTAAAAATGTGCCTTCTGAAGTAGCAGAACTCGCCTCCATGAGCATGGAACTGATCTCCATGCAGCGCTGGGATGTATTTTACAAGGACGAAAAAGACCTTTTAAGAGCGAAAAAGGAGCAATTAGAAAAGATCATCAAAACACTTTGCTGGATAGCCTGCGTAGATGCCTACCAGCAAAAAATATACGAGAACCCGAAACAAACTGTTGCGCAACGCTATAAAGCATGGGTAGATACCTACCATGAGTACGAAAGCGGCGTAATCGATCACTCGGGGCTTGAACATAGCGTGGAGCGTATGTGGCACGCGCAGTTGCATATTTTTGAAGTGCCCTTCTATTACATTGAATATGGTTTTGCCCAATTAGGCGCCCTTGCCATCTGGAAGAATTACCTGCAGGATCCTAAGAAGGCTTTACAGCAATACAAAGACGCATTGGCACTCGGCTATACAAAGCCAATTCCCAAACTTTACGACGCGGCGGGCATTAAATTCGATTTCTCGGATCAATACATTTCTTCTATTGCCGGATTTGTCTGGAAGGAATTAGACAAAATTGTCCATGGATAGTTTCGATCTTGTTGTTATAGGGGGCGGTCCGGCCGGTTATGCAGGAGCCATGCGCGCCGTTGATTTCCGAAAAAAAGTGCTTTTGATAGAAAAGAACCGCGTGGGCGGGGCAGGTGTTTACGATGGTGTGTTGAGCTCCAAAACACTTTGGGAACATTCCATGGAGGTTTCTACGATCCGGGAAACCCTTCCGGATTATAAGGTGGATTTCAGGGATGCCGACAACGTGGTGCGCGACGCCATTTTCGAAAGGAAAACCCAAATGACCACACATCTAAGGCTATTAGAGGCTGCCCTCGGTTCAAAATTCTTCCACTTAGAAAAAGGTGCGGGAAAAATAATTGATAAGAACACCGTAGAGATCACCAAAGAGAACGGCGAAAAAAAACTGATCAAAACTGAGAACATACTGGTTGCTACAGGTAGCCGCCCGCGTTACCTGGCGCATATCCCCATTGACGAGAAAGTGATCCTGACAAGTGATGGCGTTAGAAGTCTGGATAGTTTTCCAAAAAGCATGGTGATACTCGGGGCAGGGGTTATCGGTTGCGAGTTCGCTACCATCTTCTCCAACTTCGGGCAAACGAAGGTGAATATTATTGACAAGGCCGACCGCATCCTCCCAATGGAAGATGAGGATGTATCTTACACCGTTACCGGCAATTTAGAACGTAACGGCGTGGTGGTGCACCACAATTCTCAGCTGGAGCGCATGGAGATCAAGAATGGCGAGGTAGAATACGAGTTATTATACAAAGACGGTCACCGTGAGGTGGTCACTGTAGAAAAGGCTTTGATCGCTGTCGGACGTGTTCCCAATATAGAGAACATTGGTTTGGAGAATGTTGGAGCAAAAATTACCGATCGCGGATTTATTCAGCACGATGATACACAAACTACCGTTCCTAATATTTACGCGGCCGGAGATGTTACGGGAGGAATAGCTCTTGTGAATGTGGGAGAAAGACAAGCGCGTCACGCTGCCGTACGCATTTTCGGGCAAAAAGTAAAGCCCATCAATTACAAAAATCTTTCTACCATCATGTTCCTCAACCCCGAAGTTGCGGCCGTGGGAATTGGTGAACAGGAAGCCAAAGAGAAAAATATTCCCTGCAAGATCGTGAAGCTCGATTACAGTACCAACGCGCGCGCCATTGCCATGCGCAATACAAAAGGGTTTTTTAAGATACTTGTAACCAACGATGATGAGATGAAAATTCTCGGCATGCGCGTGGTGGGACCCCATGCCAGCAGCGCCATACAGGCCGTTGCTTATTTAATTCATACCGGACAAGGAATTCGCGAACTCGCTGATATGATCCATCCGCACCCGAGTATCATTGAGGGAATACAGGAATGTTTACGCATGCTCTTAGGAAAATCTATTTATAAGCCCGCCGTGTTCCGCGATAAATTACTTTGTTACACTTGTGAGAATGGAGTTTGTACGCCAATTAGTTCAATTATAACAACCGAATAAAATAACGCGTCCGTCACCCTGAACTTGTTTCAGGGTCTCCACGCGAAGATGCTGAAACAAGTTCAGCATGACTTTTAAAAAGAAAAAAATGAATCCTTACATCTTAGCTTTACATATTATTTTCGTGGTCTGCTGGTTCGCGGGCCTCTTTTATATTGTTCGCCTTTTCATTTACCAGGTAGAGGCAAACCAAAAGACAGAAACGGAAAGAAACATACTCGTTCCGCAATTCCAGCTTATGCAGAAGCGCCTGTGGTACGGCATCACCTGGCCATCGGCAATTTTAACGATGACCTTTGGCTTTTGGCTTTATTTTTCAAACTTCGATCATTACATCGCGCAACCCTGGATGCATGTGAAATTGACCTTCGTGGGAATTTTGTTCATCTACCAGGTACGCTGCCAGCAGATCTATAACTTCATGCAGCGTAATTGCTATACGGGCACTTCACTGCGCCTTCGTATTTTCAATGAGATAGCAACTGTATTGTTGTTTGCGATCGTTTTTTTAGTGACCGTAAAAAGCTCCGGAAGTTTTATCTGGGGCTTACTGGGACTGATCATCCTCACTGCTGTTATCTTCGCGGGGATCTTTATTTACAAAAGACAGCGGGAAAAAGATTCCCGGGAAAATTAAGGCGCCAGCCTCTCTTTCTTCCACTTCCCACCTTTTAAAGTATAACAAATGCGGTCGTGCAGGCGGCTTTGTCTTCCCTGCCAGAACTCGTAATAAGTGGCTTTTAAAATATAACCACCCCAATTCTTGGGTCGTGGAATTTCCTCATCAAATTTTTCTCCCGCCAAACTCACCCATTTGTCAAGGTCTTTCCTGCTCTTGATAACTTTGCTTTGTGGCGAGGCCCATGCCCCGATGCGGGAAGCACGCGGACGAGTTTTAAAATATTCATCAGAGATATCCGCCGGGGCAATTTCCACTTTTCCCTCTATGCGGATCTGTCGCTCCATCTCCGGCCAGTAAAAAAGCAAACTTGCGTAAGGATTTTCTTTTAATTCTTTCCCTTTTCTGCTGAGGTAATTCGTGAAAAAATTAAAACCGTGCTTTTTCAATCCACGCAATAAAACTATTCTCGAACTTGGCCTTCCTTTCTTTGTTGTTGTACAAAGCACCATCGCGTTGGGTTCATGCTGCCCGCTTTTCACAGCTTCATCAAACCATTTCTCAAATTGCTTGAAAGGATCGCTGTTCGCATCTTTTTCAACAAAATTTGATTTTACGAAGTCATGTCGTAGATTTTTCGTATATTCATTGAGCGAATTCATGCACTAGTTTTGTAATACAAAGATAGGTGAGCATTTCACAAGGACAAATATTAGTTGCGAGGCCCATGTTGAACGACGGCGGCTTTAAGCGCACCGTGATCCTGCTGGCCGAGCATAACGAGCAGGGCTCACTGGGCTTTATCCTCAATAAGCCCATGCATCTTACCTTAAAAGATGTGCTTCCTAACATGGACGACCTTAAAATACCCGTTTACTATGGCGGCCCTGTTGCGCAGAACCAGCTTTTTTATATTCACACGCTAGGAAAGAAGATCCCGGATAGCATGCATATACAGAATAACTATTACTGGAGCGGCAGTTTTACCGATATCATCGAGGGTATAAAGAATCACACCATACAGATGTCGCAGATCCGCTTTTTCATTGGTTACTCAGGATGGGGTGAAGGTCAACTGGCTGATGAAGTAAAAGAGAAGGCATGGGGCGTGCTGGATTCTTTTACCAGCGAGCTCATCAATAAGCACCCCGATGATATGTGGCCCGAACACGTGGCGAGGCTCGGTGGAAATTACAAAGTATTTGCCGACCTGCCGCAAGAACCCAGTTTGAACTAAGCCGCAGATCGTACAGATGAAAGAAGCGGAATACGTTATCCTGGTAGACGAGAAGGACAAAGAAGTGGGCACCATGGAGAAATTACAGGCCCACCGGGAGGGTAAATTACACCGCGCCGTTTCAGTGATCATATTCAATGCTAAAAAAGAAATGTTGCTGCAAAAAAGGGCGACCGTAAAATACCACTCGGCCAATCTATGGAGCAACACCTGTTGTTCGCACCCCCGCCCGGGCGAAAGCAACCTGGACGCGGCCAAAAGAAGGCTCTATGAAGAAATGGGCCTGCGTTGCGAATTGCAGGAAATGTTCAACCTGACCTACGAGTTAAAACTGGAAGATGGTCTGACCGAACACGAATACGATCATGTGTTCGCGGGAATATCCAACGATGTTCCTTTGCCCGATCCGATGGAAGTAAGTGATTGGAAATATGTAAAAACAGAAGAGATCAGGAAACAACTGGATGAGCACCCGGAACGGTTCTCCGGGTGGTTTCACCTTATTTTCGGGCATATCAATATAAGAAATTGAACTGAAAAAAGCAAGATAATAATACTGACAAAACCCTCCTTTTTACCTCTGAGAAGCCTGAATTTCAGGGTGAAAAAGTCTTTTTTCGTTATGTAAACAAAAATTGCTTCTTTTGCAGACTGAAAAAGTTTAAAGTTTAAAGTTTAGAGCTGCCTGATCAGGGAAGCTTTAAACTCACAAACTTCAAACTTTAAACAAAAAGAAATGAGTAAGAATCTTGTAATAGTTGAGTCGCCGGCCAAAGCAAAGACCATCGAAGGTTTTTTAGGGAAGGATTTTACCGTGAAATCGAGCTTCGGGCACGTGCGCGACCTGGTGAAGAAGGGAATGGGCATTAACGTAGAAAAGAACTTCGAGCCCGAATACGAGATCTCTCCCGACAAAGAAAAAGTAATAAACGAATTAAAAAGATTAGCGAAGGCCGCCGATACGGTTTGGCTAGCAACGGATGAGGACCGTGAAGGAGAAGCCATTTCCTGGCATTTGGCCGAGGCATTGGACTTGAAGATCAGCGAAACGAAACGTATCGTTTTTCACGAGATCACGAAGTCGGCCATTTTAGAGGCTATCAAGAACCCGCGTAAGATCGATAAGCATTTGGTGGACGCCCAACAGGCCCGCCGTATATTGGATAGATTAGTTGGTTTTGAATTATCTCCCGTGCTTTGGAAAAAGGTTCGTCCGAGTTTATCAGCCGGCCGCGTGCAATCAGTTGCCGTGCGTTTGATCGTTGATCGTGAAAGAGAGATACAGAATTTTAAATCGACATCAGCGTATCGTGTTGTTGCCGAATTTACAGTTGGCGGCTCGTTATTAAAAGCAGAATTAAACAAACGCTTCTCGAATAAAGCGGATGCAAAAGCATTTTTAGAGAAATGCAAAGGCGCCACTTTCACCATAGGTAATTTAGAGACCAAACCTGCCAAGCGTTCACCCGCCGCGCCGTTCACAACCTCTACTTTACAGCAAGAGGCCGCGCGCAAGCTAAGCTTCTCGGTTGCGCAAACCATGATGATGGCGCAGCGCCTTTACGAAGCAGGAAAGATCACTTATATGCGTACCGATTCCGTGAACTTATCGGAAACGGCCATGACGCAGGCTAAGAACGCCATCAATAGTTTCTACGGCGCAAAGTATCATCATCCGCGTCAGTACAAAACAAAGTCAAAAGGCGCGCAAGAGGCTCACGAAGCCATTCGCCCTACATATATAGAGAACTCAACGGTAGACGGCGAGCGCAATGAGCAGCGTTTATACGACCTGATCTGGAAGCGCACCATCGCTTCTCAAATGGCGGATGCCGAACTGGAAAAAACCACTGCTACTATTACTATATCTACTGCCACTGAAAATTTTGTTGCTCAAGGTGAAGTATTGAAATTCGACGGTTTCCTGAAAGTATATATGGAAGGGAAGGACGACGATGAAGAAGAGAGCACGGAAGACAGCGGGATCCTGCCTCCAATGAAAGTGGGCGAGTCCTTATCTAACAAAAATATTACGGCCACCGAAAAATTTACGCACCATCCTGCGCGTTACACGGAGGCCAGTCTTGTAAAAAAATTAGAGGAGTTAGGCATTGGCCGTCCTTCTACTTACGCGCCAACTATTTCTACTGTACAAAAACGTGGTTACGTAGAAAAGACCGACCGCATGGGAACTCCGCGTAATTATAATGTTTTGGAATTGGTTGCGGGTAATTTAAAAGAAACCGTTGCCACAGAAAATACCGGTGCAGAGAAATCAAAGCTATTTCCAACCGATATCGGTATGGTGGTAACCGATTTCTTAATGCTTCATTTTTCGGACATCCTGGATTTCCATTTCACAGCGCACGTTGAGGAGGAATTTGATGAGATAGCCGAAGGAAAGCTGGACTGGACCAAAATGCTGAAGGATTTTTATAAACCCTTCCATAAGAATATTGAAAGTACAACGGATAACAGCGAACGCGCCAGCGGAGAACGTTCTTTAGGAGTCGATCCTGTAAGCGGAAAACCTGTTATTGTACGCATTGGTCGTTTCGGTCCCCTGGTGCAAATAGGAGAGAGCGGCGACGAAAATAATAAACCAAAATTTGCATCCCTGCGTAAAGACCAGCGCATGGAAACCATCACCCTCGAAGATGCGATGTTGCTTTTTAAAATGCCGCGTATTGTCGGGGAGTTCGAAGGAAAAGAAATGAAAGTGGGTATTGGCCGCTTTGGCCCTTATATCGTACACAATAACGTATTTACTTCTTTAGGTAAAGAAGATGATCCTTATAAAGTGGAGGCTGAACGTTGCATTGAACTGATCGAGGCAAAACGCGCTAAGGATGCCGCGAAGATCATCCGCACCTATGAAGAGAATCCCGACCTCAAAGTAATGTATGGCCGTTGGGGCCCCTGTATCATCCTCGGAAAAAAATTCTTCAAGATCCCCAAGAACCAGGAACCATCTAAACTCGATTTCGCGGCAGTAGTGCAGCTAATTGGCGGACAGGATGCTTACGAGCAGGCTATTGCGAGTAATGATCGTATGGCAGCAAGTAAAAAGCCTGGCGCGAAAAAAGCTCCAGTAAAAAAAGCCGCTAAGAAGTCGAAACAAACCTCGAGTGAAAAGGCCCCTGCAAAAAAGATCGCTACGAAAGTCAAAACTGTTGCGGCTAAAAAGCCTGCAAAAAAAATGCCTGTGAAAAAGGCGGCTAAAAAAGCAGCGAAGAAAAGGTAGATCAAACACCTTAGTATACGATAAATTCTCTTTTAGCAAGCTCCTTTATTCCTTTTGATGTTCGAATCGAAACGGTTATTGTAATTTTACCCGAAACGGTGGTTTTAACAACATAGCTACATGATCCGGTTGGTTTCACGGCCGGGTCACACCCCGAAAAAGTTATTTCTAGATCTCTGCACTTATACTTACTCGTTTTTATTTCCAAAGAATGGTCACTGTTCATTTTAACCGAATCGTTCAACGCATCTTTAAGCTCTATCAGGACAGAAGAAATTTTCATTTTAGTGGTACTCCTGGCCTTTTCTTGAGCCAATAGCAATCCGGGTAAGAGAAAGAAAGGAATGAACAGTACTGTAGTTCTATAGATCATCATATGTATTAATCTACTCCAAACTTCAAGACATCCTTGTCTGAAATGATGAACACCCGGTAAATGGGCTCTCTGTGTTCGCCGCCGTTCGGATCTTTGTATTTAATGTCGGTCATATACACCAGCGAGCCCGGTTTTAACTTCTCAACGTAAGCCAGCATTTTTTTACTGAGTCGGTTATTGTTGGAGCTGTCCAAAACAAATTTATCTTTCTCGTAGTATTCCATCTTAAAACTTGTTACCGGAACTTTCGAACCAAGACTTTTATAATGCACGCTCATTCCTCCGGCCGCCATTTGTATGGCCGGCATGGCCGAATCGCAGGCTACACCGGCAAGTTTTACTTTTGGATAAGAAACGACGATGTAGGGTTTATTGACGACAAGTTTCTTCTTGTCTTTTGCACCCGTTTCGTAAACGGAGATAAGCGTATTGCCAAAATCAGTTAAACCATCAATAACGATCGTGCTGTCATTGATCCTGGAGACAGTTCCATTGGTGACTTTCACCTCAAATTTCGCATTCCGGTTATTGGTGATCTTTAGACGGTTCTGCGCGCCGACAAAAAGATAGGCATCGGCGGGGAAGAACTTGTAATCGCCCACCATATATTTTACTTTAAAACGTGTAGGCGTGCCTGGTTTTTGAGAAAGGAGAGAAAAAGAAAAAAGCAAAAAGAACAGGACGCCTGCCATCCTAAGACCTGAAACGCCTCGGGGGTTACCGAACCACCGGTCTCGCGCATGGCGGCCATTCCCTGTTCTTTTATTTTCTTTTATCATGCAATGATCTTGTCGATGTCGGAGGAAGTATAACTTTCCTTGTCGAGCATATTGAGTTTAAAGATAAAACTTTTTGTATCCTTTCCAATGGCCTCAAAAGTATCGGCACTTACCCAGCCCAGTTTGTGGTCTTTGGTGATCACCAGCAACACATTCTCTGCATCGGGGTTGAACGAGAACCTTTCGGGAGTGTATAAATTGTATAAAGCGTTCTTTCCTTTTTCTACCAGGTAGACGGCAGCGATCTTCACCGATTCTCCTTTTCCATTCTCAAATTTGGCAAATACTTCTGCTCCCTGCGGCATGCTTTGCGGACAATCCGAGTTCCAGATACCAAACTGTTTCACCTGAAAAGTTCTATACACCACCTGTGAAGCTTCGCTTACCAGTTGAGCGCTTCTCATACTGAGCGCGGCGTTCTTCTGTTGCAATGCCTGGTAGTTCTGGAAAATGTTTTCATACATCCCCTGCTCTTTTTTCAATTTCTCCTCGGAAGCCAGGTCAGCCTGTTCAGCCGCACTCAGTCTTTCCCTGTATTCAGCATACAGCGCATCGAACTTTTTCATGGCGTTCTCCATATTTCCATCCTTCACAGGCTTGGCGCTTACCTCGTAGGTTCTGTGCGGACCACTGAAGGGAACAGAGAATGTTACTTTGTATTTATCGGTCTTTTCAATTTTTTCCACGTTCACCATGCCCCAATCGGTCTGCGATTCTTTAGGGTCGAAGTTCTTGCTGTCTTTGGTTACTTCAAACACAACACCGTTGTAGATCTCAAGATCGGGCCTACCGGAAGCATCGATGGTGAACATCCTGTCGTTGAGCGGTTTTTCAGGGCGTGTTTTTTTCACCACTTCCACTTGCTTTTCACTTACAGCGGAATCAGGTTTTTCTAAAGTCGCCACCGCGTCCTTTTGAATGAACTGCCACTGGCCGGTCTTTTCATCCAGCAGGTATTGATTGTATTTTTTATCCGCGCGGTCAAGGCTAGCCATTGCAACCTCCAGGCTTTTGTCTTTCCGTATGTACACAGGCTTCTCTCCCTGGTTGGCGGAGATGTCGAACATACCCGCAGACTCAAAATACATTTCCTTCCCGGCCGAATCGTAGCGCATCGGTATGGCCGATAAAAGGATCTCGCTTACAGTATGAAACTCGCGGTAGTTAATTTTTACTTTCCCTTTTACCTCTTCGCCTTTTTCATCTACAAAAGCGCCCGCCGGTATTTTAATTTTAGTTCCGCTGGTATAAACCAAAGTGGTATCGACCGAACTGTTCACTACAAATGTATCGGGTGGATTGGAAGCAGTGGGTAATGCAGCTAGAACATTCTTTGAAATTTCAGGATCTCCGTTCTTTGGCCAGAAGATTACCGCCGTAACAATCGCTGCCGCCGCGATGCCGGAAACAAGCAGGGTTTTCAGTGAGAACATCTTTGCCTGTGGCAAACTGTTCTGTATCTTATTAAAATCCATACCTTGCTCTATCTCAGCTTTGCTTAGCTCGGGACGATTTTCTTTTATATCGTACTTCTTCATTTTCGTATATATTTAATCATTCAGTTTTTTGAATATCTCTCTCAGTTTGTCCAGCACACGGTAGGTCTTCACCTTGGCGTTGTTCTCGGTAATATCCAGGATAGCGCCCACTTCGGCAAAAGCCTTATTCTCAAAAAAACGCAGTTCAAGCAACAGCACCTCGTCCACCTCTAAGTGTTCCATCGCCCTTGCTAAAACGGGACTTAGATCATTCCCGTTCTTTCCCGTTTCGTCGGCAAGCCTGTTTGCGCCAAACGAATCGATGCTTACGACCCGCAACTTCTTCGCATCGCGGTAGAACTGCGCAATTTCATTCAGGGCTATGCGGTATAGCCAGCTGGAGAAAGGATGACCGCGGTCTTTATACTTACCGATATTGGTAAGCGCCTTTATAAAAACCCCGGATGTGATCTCGCGGGTATCATCCAGGCTCTCCATTCTCTT
Source organism: uncultured Flavobacteriaceae bacterium (assembly GCA_964387075.1). Lineage (GTDB taxonomy): Bacteria > Bacteroidota > Bacteroidia > B-17B0 > Aurantibacillaceae > PALSA-968. Next base: position 31,342 of record CAYLVB010000003.1, on the reverse strand, counting down.
ATATACAAAACGCAGTATGCGTTCGTAATACTTCTTATAAAGCGGCTCGAACCTTTGCGGGTCCTTTTTGGCCTCTTCTATAAGCCTGGCTTCCAATTGCGGGTCGTCATCCATAACCTATTATTTGCGGGCGTTGATAATGTAACGGGAAAGGGCAGGAAAAGATACAGAAATAATGAAAATTAAGGATTAATCACCTTAAAACTGCGCGGACTGAGATAACCGGTTATCCCGCTGTCGCTACGTACCCTTATCTTTTCTATATGGAACTTAGTGCCGGTTTTGGCATGTTGCAGTGCTGAGCGCATTTCCTCGGTAAGATCGGCGCCTTTGGCTGTATAGATCATCTTGTAGCCATTGTAAGTGGTGCGCAGATCGAAAGAAACTACCTTGAAATTAGTGGCATAGGTGGGCACAAGACAATCGCACTTCACGAAGAGCTGGTCAACGAACTGAAGTTCGAGTCGAGTTACCTTAGGCTCCAATTGGCTTTTCACAGAGAAGAGCGCGGGCTCCGGTATCTTGTTGTCGAGCTTATAAGTAATAAGCGAGGTGTCTGTACTTTCATGTACACGTATAATAAGATCCTGGAAACTTTTTTTGGTGCTGTCTCGCCTTTGGCCAATAATGCCGGTAAATTTTATTTTGGTTCCGGGCTCCACCCGCCACAAGACCTGTTTTATTTCTGTGGTAAGGCGGCAACTATTCACTACAAAAGAATAAAATTGCCCGTCGGAAAAACAGCTGAAGCGGTAGCGGGTAACAATATAATCGGCCGGAAGATTGAAGCAGTATTTTATTTTCAGGCTGTCGCAATTCAGCAACTCACTTCTATTCATGTTGGTGTTTCCGCAGTAATTACCCAGGTAGGTAATGGGCTCGCCGAGATTGCGCACCTTAAAGGCTGGGGCTTTTTTAATTTTGCCGTAAGATGATTTGGTTTGGGCATGCAGCATGTGGGAAATAAGGAAGGAAAGGAATATGGAAATAGTCCTGATCATGCCCGGCTGTTTCCTTTATAACGCAGGATTTTGGAAAAGGATACAAAAAAGATAATTTTTTTGAGAGCCGGTATCTTTTGGCATGGATCTTCGTTATACTCCTATGATCATGCCACCCCGCGAAATAATACTTATAGCAGCCTCTAACTACCTGGATACCAGCCAAAGAGCTGCTTTAGAAAATGACCTGCTCAGATATAAGCGATTGACCGATGTATTGTTTCTCAGGTGTCTTCAGCGATATTTTGATGTGAGGTTGTTTAAAGACAAACCTTATGTGCCCGAGGATATATTGCTTTTTAATTACCTGATGTATGAGAACAGAAAGCCCGATGCTTTTAACCCGCTTGATACCGGAGAGATCGTGCGTTTAAAGGGTAAGTTTTGTAGAAGTGGTTCTGTTGCGAGATACGAACGCCTGGTAATAAAGCCCCAGCTCTTATTAATAAGAGAAGCTAATCAGATATTAAAGAAGTAAAATGCAGAAATTTAAGCTGACGGAAGAAGGATTTTTTCTCTTAAGGACATTAGTGAGAAAAGAAGTATCCCTTATATCGGAAGGAAATGTATATATGGTTAAGCACCTCGAAAATCTCCCTGATATTCATAACCGGAATTTTGAATTTCCCTGGCCCGTTTTTTATCTATCGAATGATCAAACTTTCTTTTTCCACATTCATCTTAAGCCGGATGAAGTATGGGCGTGCAAGCGTTTGATAGAGATTGCAATTTCAGTAAAGAACGAAGAAACGAAAAATGAACAGGAAATGTATAAGGTGTTAGCGATTAAGCCCTTTGATCAATTATTGGGTGTTTTGAGCGAGTCTGCCAATGATGAAAACACAGTGAAAGAATTTTGGCTCGGGGAACAAGAATATGGAGCCTTTCAAAGTGTTATAGAATTCGGCACGCGGAAATACAGAAATAAAGGGGCACTTTCTTTATCTGAGAACTGTAAATTCGTGGATGTATTACCTGAGTATGAAAGTATCAGAGCCCATGCGTTGCATGTAACTATGGAATCTTGCAGAAAGAATTTTCCAGCGCATGCATATATTCAGTATGCGTATACTATTTATTTGAGTATTGTTCAAATAAAGCTTCTAATTGAACTAACCAGGGAACACTATCAATACTGCAAAAAGCAGGCGGCAAAAGGAAGAAATCCTCCTTTTCGGGCAAGGACCTCGAACGCTAAAAGTTTACTTGAGGTACTAGGCGAAAGAGTCGATTAAGCCGGGAATGATAACAAGTTACAGCCCCATAGGGTTATCAGGCTCGGGATTATAGCCATGATCGGGTTTTAAACCGGGTTGTTTATAAGCCTCAACAGCCAGCTCATCGCAACGGTTGTTCTCTACGTTATCCGCGTGACCTTTAACCCATTTGAACTTTACTTTGTGTTTTTTGGTAAGGGCTAACAGACGTTTCCAGAGGTCTACGTTCTTTACTTTTTTAAAGTCCTTTTTGATCCAGCCTTCTAACCAACGTTTTTCGAAGGCATCAACTACGTATTTGGAGTCGGAATGAACTAAAACCTCGCAGTGCGGCTTCTTGAGACTTTCAAGCGCCACAATAACGCCCAAAAGTTCCATGCGGTTATTGGTGGTGTGCGTGAAGCCACCGCTTAATTCCTTGCGGTGACCTTTGTACATCATCACGATGCCGTAGCCTCCGGGACCGGGATTACCGCTTGCGGCGCCGTCGGTATAGATATGAATGACGTCTGACAATTAAAGGCCGGTATTTGTCCTGAAGATCTTAACCGCTATGGCCAAAAGAATAATGCCGAAGACCTTTCTTAAGATGGCGATGCCGCTTACTCCCAGTATTCTTTCAATATGCTTTAGGTTACTCAATACCAGGTAAACGATACCCACGTTGATCACGATACCGATCAACAGAGAAAGCATGCTGTATTGCGCGCGCATAGAAAGTAAGGTGGTAAGCGTTCCGGTTCCGGCAATTAAGGGAAAAGCTACCGGGATCACCGAAGCCGTGGAGGAAACCTCATCCTTATACAGACGAATACCCAGGATCATTTCCAAAGCAATGAAAAATATGACCAAAGAACCCGCGATGGCGAAATCCTTGGTAGAAAGCCCGATGATACCGAGTATCGACTCGCCGGCAAAAAGAAACACGATCATAATGATCATAGATACAAGCGAAGCTTTCATCGATTGTATCTCGCCCACTTTTTGTTTAAGACCGATGATCACGGGTATAGAGCCGATCACATCGATCACAGCGAACAGTACCATTGTTACTGTCGCGATTTCTTTTAAATCGAAAGAGAAGTCCATTATTTTACTTTTTCTAATTTCATAAGATCTTTACCAATATCCTTACGATAATACTTTTTATCATAAGCGATCAGCTCGGCATTCTTAAAACTTTTGTTCACAGCTTCTTCAATACTGTTCCCGAAAGAAGTAACCGCGAAAACACGTCCACCGCTCGTGAGCACTTTGTCGCCATCCGCTTTTGTTCCGGCGTGAAATACAATGCTGTCGATGGTTTTATCAAGTCCGCTCACTACTTTATTCTTTTCATAATCTTCAGGGTAGCCGCCCGATACCATTACCACTGTGGTAGCGATGCGATCATCCACTTCAAGCGTGATCTTATCAAGTTTTTCTTCAGCAACTGCTTCAAATAATTCAAGCAGGTCTGTTTTAACGCGTGGAAGCACCACTTCTGTTTCAGGATCTCCCATTCTGCAATTATACTCTATTACCTGCGGATCTCCGTTACAGTTCATCAGGCCAATGAATATAAATCCTTTGTAAATGATGTTCTCCTGTTGCAAACCTTTTAGGGTAGGAATGGCCACGCGCTCTTCCACTTTTTTCAGGAATGCAGCGTCAGCGAATGGTACAGGGCTCACGGCGCCCATTCCCCCGGTATTCAATCCTGTATCTCCTTCGCCAATGCGTTTATAATCTTTCGCGGCGGGAAGTATCTTGTAATTCTTCCCGTCGGTCAAAACAAAAACTGAAAGCTCAATTCCTTTTAAAAATTCTTCTATTACCACCTTGGCCGAAGCATGACCAAACTTTGCTTTAGCCAGCATTTCGTTCAGCTCTTTTTTCGCTTCATTCAATGTATCTGGAATAACAACGCCTTTACCGGCCGCCAATCCATCAGCTTTTAAAACATAAGGCGGAGAAAGCGTTTCCAGGAATTTCAACCCTTCCTCTAAAGTATCTTTGGTAAAGGTCTGGTAACGCGCCGTGGGGATCTTATGGCGTATCATGAACTCTTTCGAAAAATCCTTGCTTCCCTCTAATTGTGCTCCTGCTTTCGAGGGACCAATGATGGCCACATCCTTCAGCACCTCGTCGCCTTTAAAAAAATCGTAAATACCTTTCACCAGCGGGTCTTCCGGTCCTACCACAACCATATCAATGCCTTTTTCCCAAACAAAGCGCTTAATGGCCTCAAAATCGGTGACAGACATATTTACGTTGGTGCCACAATGCGAGGTACCGGCATTGCCCGGTGCTATATAAAGGTTCTCCAGCTTTTTACTCTGCGATATTTTGTAGGCGAAAGCGTGCTCTCGTCCGCCGCTGCCTAGGATCAATACGTTCATGCTACGAAATTACGGCTATTTGGCGTACGGCAAAACCTAGTTCAGCACGCTTTATGATTTTCTGCTAACGTCCGTTTGGCTCCTCTGAGCCATGTAGCCGGGCAGTTGGTTTTTTAAAGAAAGTCAGGTCCCTCCGGGACCGGTAATCACGTTGCACAACGGGGGAATAATGACTTTTCCGGGATCAGGCAATTATACGGCTCCGTAGGAGCTAAACATTCGTAGCAATTCAGATCAAAAACAAAATGGCCCCGGCGGGGCCAAACAATTCGGAGAAACAAAAAGGCCCCCACCATCGGCGGGGGCCTTTTCTATATAGAAAGATATTATTTCTTATTTGGTTTCAGCTGTAGCCGTTTCCGTTTCGGTGTTCATGATACGTTCGCGGATACGTGCGGCCTTGCCGGTACGCTCGCGGAGGTAGTACATTTTAGCGCGACGAACATCACCCACTTTGCCGATCTCAATTTTCTCGATAAAAGGAGAAGCTACGGGGAAGATACGCTCAACGCCTATCCCGTTAGAGATCTTACGAACCGTGAAGCTCGCAGTGGCTCTTTCATTTTTACGCTGAATAACAACACCTGTGTATTGCTGAACACGCTCTTTATCACCCTCTTTAATTTTGTAGTGTACAGTTACAGTATCACCGGCTTTGAAATTAGGATGTTTAACCTCGGGAGTGAGGGTCTTTTTTACGAAATCAAGTAATAAACTCATGACTCTTTAATATTTAGTTAAGCTTTCCAGCATTCGCTACCCTGTGTAACCAGCGGCTAAAAAACGGACTGCAAATATAGAGTTAAAAGTTAGAAGTTACAAGTTAAAAGTCAAAAGAATAGGGTCCGAGGACCCTATTCAATTTGCTTATAATCAATACGTTGCTAAGCTTTTGCCTTAGCGGCCGCGATCTTAGCCTTGATATTCTCGGTAGTAACAGAGCCCGGGCGCTCGATAGGATGACCCAGGGCGCGGTCCCAGATAAGGCTTGCCATTACCCCTAAAGCACGTGATACACCGAACAATACAGTATAGAAATCATGCTCATGAATGCCGTAGTGGGTTAACAGTGCTCCTGAATGCGCATCTACGTTAGGCCATGGATTTTTGATCTTGCCGGTAGATTCCAGGATGGGAGGAGCGATCTCGTAAACCATTTGAACGATCTCGCAGATATCGTCATGCTTGATCCAGGTCCTGTAAAAATCCTGCTGCGCGGCAAAGCGCGGATCGGTCTTACGCAATACAGCGTGGCCGTATCCCGGAACAACCTTTCCTTCAGCAAGGGTTTTCTTGATGTACTCTTCAATTTGTTGTTTGGTTGGCAAACCGCCGCCTAAATTCTCTTTCAGCTCCATGATCCAGTGGAGTACTTCCTGGTTCGCGAGTCCGTGCAAGGGACCGGCCAAACCGGCCATACCCGCGCAGAAAGAAAGATAAGGATCGCTCAGCGCACTGCCTACAAGATGCGTAGCGTGTGCCGATACGTTTCCGCCTTCGTGATCTACATGAATGGTCATGTATAAACGCATCAAACGTTTCACATCAAATTCTTCGTAGCCCATCATGTGGGCCAGGTTGGCCGCCCAGTCGAGCTTATGATCGGGCTCAATGTGTACGCTGTTCTTGTATTTTTTGCGGTAGATGTATGCGGCAACACGTGGAAGACGGGCGATCATGTTCATCGCGTCTTCATATACATATTCCCAATAATCCTTTTTATTGATGCCTTTCGCGTAAGCTTTCGCGAAAACCGATTCGGTTTGCAGCGCCAGAACGGCGGTGCAGAACAGCGTCATCGGGTGCGTGGTTTCAGGAAGTTTTTCCAGAACATCAAAAACGTGCTTAGGCACGTTGCTGCGTTTCTGCCACTCGTTGGTGATAAATGTTACATCATCCTGGGTAGGCAGTTCGCCGATCAGCATCAGGTAAAAAATTCCCTCAGGCAGAGGCTCGGTGCCGCCCGGCGCTTTGGGCAATTGCTTACGTAGCTCGGGTATAGAGTATCCGCGGAAACGGATCCCTTCTTCGGGATCCAGGCGCGACGTTTCGGTTACCATACCGATCATTCCCTTCATGCCCTGGTACACCTGCGAAACGGTGTATTCGCCCAGTTTCACGTCGCCATGTTCTTTAATTAAGGTCTTGATCTCGGCGGCAAGGGGGGTAGCTTTTTCGCGGAATTTCTCTTTCAGTTTATCCATGATCTCTTCTATATTAAAACCTGTTAAAGGTAAGGGATGATTTTGAATGGTGAAACGATTTTCACAAAAAATAGGGTTAAAATAACCTTAAAAAGAGGGGTTTCAATTAGTTTTTATAGATTTGACTAAATAAAAGCTTTATGCGTAAAATAGTATCCGCAAAAAACACACTGTTGGCCGTTGCGGCGGTTATAGCATTTTTGGTCATTGGCTTCATCATGTGGGGCGGCGATAGCGGCGCAGAGGCCGAATTTATGCACCCTACTACCAAATACGCCATTTGGGCTTTTATAATCGGCGCGCTTGTAACTATTTCACTTCCACTTGGTGCAATAGCCGGGCTGGTTTTTAAACCCAATGCCCGTTTAACAGCGATCTTCACCGCCTTTGGTGGAGGAGCCCTAATGGCCGCATTAAGTGTTGAACTTATTGCGCCTACCGTTGAGGAGATCGTAGGCCACATCAATAGTCCCACACACATGGACCAGGATAAAAAGCACGCCTTTTTTACCATGGGAGCTTTATTGGCCGGATGCGTGGGCGGGGGGTTTTTATTTTACACACTCGACGAACTCATCAACAGCAAAGGAGGTTTTTTGCGAAAAGTAGGCTCTACCATCAATTTTATGCGTTCAAAAAAACACGCTACAACCATCGATGCGAAGGATGTGGCCCATGTTCAAAAAGAAGAGGGGCATGGCGAAGGCGGAGCGCCCATGGCGATCTGGCTGGGACTTCTCATTGACGGTATCCCCGAAAGTTTTGTGATAGGAGCCGGCTTTCTCTCCCTGCTTTCCATGAAACTGGCAGCCAGTGTTGAACCCGCTTTTACAGAAGTACTTCCCTATACACTCATAGCGGGACTCTTCCTGTCTAATTTTCCCGAAGCGCTTTCCGCAAGCCTGGGCATGAGAAAATCGGGCATGAGTGTCGCAAAGATCATGATGATGTGGATGTCGCTTGTGCTCATTATCGCGCTTGGCGCTTTAGGTGGGTATTATGTTGGCTCCTCCGTCCCCCACGAAATAGAGATCGCCATTGAGGGTCTTGCCGCAGGAGCCATGCTCACCATGATCGCGCAGACCATGATACCCGAAGCCGTGCATCTGGGTGGCGTGAAAGTGGTTGGATTAAGTACACTCATCGGGTATTTATCCGCTGTGGCTTTCAAACTTTTTGAATAGGCTCATTCCGGTTTCGTATTTTTGTCCAGTGAAGAAGAACATCCTCATCTACGGACTTGCCCTGGGCATTTTAACGCTTATTTTAAAGTATTTCGAGTACAAGATCTTTGTAAAAGACCACCTCATGGAACTTTACATTGGGTTGATAGCCTTGTTCTTTACCGTATTGGGAGTTTGGGCCGGACTAAAACTCACACGTAAAAAGGAGGTAGTTGTAGTAAGAGAAGTGGCCGTTCTGGTTGACCGGGATAATTTTGTGCTGAACGAGAATCTTTTGAAACAGTTAAGCATCAGCAAACGCGAATACGAGGTGCTGGAACTGATAGCCGGCGGCTTAAGCAACCGCGAAATTGCCGGTAAGCTCTTTGTTTCAGAGAACACTATCAAAACCCACTCATCCCGCCTTTTCGAAAAACTGGAGGTGAGTCGCCGTACCCAGGCTGTAGAAAAGGCCAAGGCCCTGGGCTTAATTCCCTGATCGTATCATGCGTAAACTATACAGCTTCTTTTTTCTCCTTCTTTTTGTAGGCCTTGCTTCGGCGCAAACAGTAAAGATCAGTCACACCTATTATACCTGCTGGTTCTCGCAGCAAAAACACATTCCGCTGGTAGTTACATACACGCTCACTAACAAGATGCTGTCTTGTTCCCTGAAAGTAAAACGAAAAAGCAAGTTCAAACCCGATCCACAGTACAAGAACAGCACCAATATAGCCATCGATTATAAGAGCAGTGGTTTTGACCGTGGCCATAACATGCCCGCGGCCGACAATGAGTGTGATGAATTGGGCATGAAGGAGTGTTTTTATTTTTCCAATATCACCCCGCAGTCCCACGCATTTAACGCCGGATTATGGGAAGAGTTGGAGAATCTGGAAAGAAAAGAAGCAAAAAAATTTACCTGGGTAATAGTGACCTGCGGCAGTTTGGGAGAGCGTACCACCATCGGACCAGACAAGGTAGTAGTGCCGGAAAAAATGTGGAAAGTGATCTATATACCGGCCGAAAATCGTTACGCGTGCTACCTTTTTCCTAACGCTGAGGTGGTCAAGGGCGAGGTAAAAGACTACGCGGTAAGCCTCGACCGGATCCGGAAACTGGCCGGGATAGAGTTTAACCAAGGGGAGGTAAAGCCGGGTTTTTAGGTTTGGGCAGCCAAAAGTGTAAACTTTAGTTGTATTTCAGCCCTTTAAGGAGTAAAATCATACTTTCGTATGAATGAAAAACTTGAAAGTGACGGTAGTTTTGCGTCAGATTTTAAAAATAAAAACACACAAAAAATGAAAAAGACAATTTTAACATTCGGACTAATTTCCGGCGGACTCCTGGGATTAATGATGGCCATTGGAGTGGCATTAACAAAAAATGTGGGCTTTGAGAACGGGATGCTCATTGGCTACTCAACCATGGTGCTGGCGGGCATCATCATGTTTGTGGGCGTAAAGCAATACAGGGATAACCATGCCGGCCTCATCACTTTTGGGAAAGCCTTGAAAATGGCCCTTTTGATCACGCTCATATCAACCCTTATGTACGTGGCAGTATGGATGGTGCTTTCTTATACGATCATGAGCAATTTTATGGAAGAATATGCCACGGCCATGATCGATAAAGCAAGGGCCGATGGCGCAACCGCCGAAAAGCTCGAAGCGGTAAGGGTTGAAATGGAAGGCTTTAAGGAGATGTATAAAAACCCATTGATACGCGCCGGCATGACCTTTATGGAACCGCTGCCGATAGGAGTTCCTCTGAGCTTTATCACTGCATTCATCCTAAGGAAAAAGCAGAAATAATTCTACGCTTTTCAACAAAACACCGCTTTATCAACAGGGCGGTGTTTTTTTATTTATTGCGGTTACTTTTGTGCCAAAGAACCCCCACGGGGCACAAATTCCTCTCATGGCAAACACTACAGAACTCCAGCATCTTTGTAAACAAGTACGCCGCGACATCGTTCGCATGGTTCACGGTCCGGCTTCGGGTCACCCAGGCGGATCGCTTGGCTGTACCGAATATTTTGTAGCGCTTTACAACGGTGTGATGCAACACAACCCGAAGAATTTTACGATGGACGGCAAAGGAGAAGATCTTTTCTTTTTGTCGAACGGCCACATTTCTCCCGTGTACTACAGTGTGCTTGCCCGCGCCGGATATTTTCCGGTTGAAGAATTAAAAACATTCCGCAAAATAAATTCACGCCTGCAAGGTCACCCCACCACGCACGAACATTTGCCCGGCATACGCATTGCTTCCGGTTCATTAGGACAAGGCATGAGTGTTGCCATTGGAGCAGCCCTCACAAAAAAATTGAATAAAGAAAATAACATCGTTTACTCTTTGCACGGCGATGGCGAATTGCAAGAGGGACAGATCTGGGAAGCTGCCATGTACGCGGCCGCAAACAAAGTAGATAATTTAATTGCGACCGTTGATTTTAACGGAAGACAAATTGACGGCGACACCGACCATGTTTTACCGATGGGAAGTCTGCGCGCTAAATTTGAAGCGTTTGGCTGGCAGGTGTTGGAGATCAACGACGGAAATGATCTGGAGGCTGTGACCAAAGGCCTTGAGCATGCAAAGACTTTTGTAGGAAAAGGCAAACCCATCATCAACATCATGAAGACAGAAATGGGCTATGGTGTGGATTATATGATGGGCTCGCACAAATGGCATGGCGTGGCTCCCAACGACGAACAGTTGCAAAAAGCCCTCGACCAATTGGTGCATACCGGCACTATTGGGGATTACTAAGTAAGGAATCATGTAAAACCAGCGCTTCTTTCCCCCCTATTGAGGGAGAGGAAACCTGCGTTTATTTCGTTATTTTTGTTACCCTAAATAAGTAATATGAACAAGCACATCCTTTCCGGCCTTTTGATCCTTGCAACCGCATTCTCTTTGCAAGCCCAGGCCCCCGCCACCAATAAAAAGAACAGCGAGTATAAATTCACCATCACCAAAAGCATCGACGCGGCGCCTGTGCAAAACCAGGGTATGACCGGCACCTGCTGGAGCTTCTCTACACTTTCTTTCTTCGAATCGGAAGTGATGCGCTTAAAAAAGATCAAAGGCGTTAAGCTCAGCGAAATGTTCGTGGTGCGTAAGACCTATTCTTTGAAAGCAGAGAACTTTGTGCGCATGCACGGAAATGCCACCTTCGCCGAAGGCGGAGAGCCCAGTGATGTGATCACCTGCTGGAAAATGTACGGCATGGTGCCGCAGGAAGTATATAACAACGGTTTCCGCGAATTGGAAACCTATCCATACAACCACAAGCAAATGGATTCTACGTTGGCGGCCGAGATCCGTAAAGTAACAGATCCCAAGAACACAAAAGTAGATCCCGCTGCATACAAAGCAACCATTGAAAGCATCCTGGATAAATACTTAGGGAAAGCTCCGGAAGAGTTCGACTACAAAGGAAAAAAATATACACCCAAAACGTACGCGGCTGAGCTTGGACTGAATGTGGATGATTATGTAGCATTTTCGTCATTCACGCATCACCCATTTTACAAACCATTCATCCTGGAGGTTCCCGACAACTGGGCCTGGAAACAGTACAACAACATCCCATTGGATGAGATGATGAAGATCGTTGATAATGCTATTGCCAATGGCTACGGCGTGGCCTGGGCGGCTGATGTAAGCGAGCCTTATTTCCGCTTTAAAGATGGGTTGGCGCAGATCCCAGAAGGTTGGGACAAAATGAGCGATGCTGATAAAGACGCCTGTTTTGTAAAGCCCTGCAAACAAGCCGTTATTACCCAGGAAGTACGCCAGGAAGGTTTTGATAACTGGACCACGCAGGACGACCACGGCATGCACATCATCGGTACAGCCAATGATCAAAACGGAAACAAGTATTATTTGATCAAGAACTCCTGGGGCAGCAAGCGCAACGACTGCGATGGATATTTCTACGCTTCGCCTGAATATCTCAAGCTAAAGACCATCAGCATCACCGTCCACAAAAAGATGGTGCCCGCTGAGATCCTGAAAAAGATCTCTACTAAATAGAGGCTTCCTACAGAACAGCCGAGGGAAGGAACCGCAAAGAGAACAGCCAAGAAAATACAGCGCAAAGAACACAAAGGAACAGCTATAAGACGGAAAACGAGATCCTGAATAAAGTTATTGGGTTAGCGATCGAAGTCCATAAAGCTTTGGGCCCTGGTCTACTGGAAAGCGCATATAAAGAGTGTCTTTATTATAAGATCGTTCAATCGGGAATGAGAGCTGAGAAAGAAAAACCAATGCCTTTGATCTTTGAAGAAGTTAAATTAGAGTGCGGTTACCGGATAGATATTTTAGTTGAAGGAAAAGTTGTTATAGAAATAAAAAGTGTTGAAACACTGAACGATGTACACTTAGCACAAACCCTCACGTACATGAAGCTTGGCGATTACAAATTAGGCGGACTTATTAATTTTAATGTTGTCCTTCTTAAAAATGGAATTAAACGGGTTGTTAACGCACTACAGCCTTCCAATCTAAACTAGGCTTAGCGACCTTTGCGCCTCCTTGGCTGTTCTCTTTGCGGTTTCGGCTGCTTGAATTCTTCGGAGACGTTTAAGCCACCTTATCGATCGAATCCTGTTGTGGAAGCAAGAGTCGTGCTCCGTTCTCCGTGATCAGCATCTCGTCTTCCAAGCGTATTCCAAATTCCCCCGGGATGTAAATGCCGGGCTCGTTGCTGAACATATTTCCGGCTTTTAATTCGTACGTATTCCCGCCAACCAAATAATACCATTCGTGACCATCCATGCCGATGCCGTGACCGAGGCGATGCGTGAAATATTTATAACCCGGGCCATATCCCGCGGTGGTGATTATTTTTCTCGCGGCAGCATCAACGCTTCCCGCCTCTACACCGGGCTTAGCCGCTTTCAATCCTTCGTCCTGCGCTTTTCTTACCAGGTCGAAGTTCTTTTTTATTTTATCTGTTGCCTTGCCGAACATGTACATCCGTGTAATGTCAGATTCGTAACCTTCCACGCTGCAGCCTCCGTCCATTAATACAACGTCGCCTTCTTTTAAACGTACTTCTTTCACCAGCCCGTGCGGGTGCGCGCTTGCCTCTCCAAATAAAACCAAAGCGCCGCCTTCAACTCCAAATTCACCAAACAAATTAGAAATGATATTTCCGTATTCACCTTCGCTCATCCCTTCTTTCAATTGTTTCACAGCGACCTTAAAAACTTCGATGGCCATGTCATTGGCAATTTGCATCAGCTCAACTTCATGAGCCGTTTTTACGCTACGGCAACCGGCCGTTATAGGAGTAGCGCTTTTTATTTTTAACGAAGGAGACATCCTTCTTATTCCTTCAGTTACAAAATGACGGGTAGTTTCTTCTATTCCTAAAGTTCCATTTAACAGATATCTTTCTTTGAGAGCTAATTGAATGAAATGATATGGGTCTTGGTATTCTTCCCAGCAATAAATAACTGCATCGTCAGTTTGTTCTTTAGCACGCGACTCTTCAAATTTCGGAGCTATATAAAATGGATCTCCTTTCTGTGGTAGTATCATGGCAAACAAGCGCTCTGATCTTCCCCACCGCGCGCCGGTAAAATAATTAAGGGAAGTGCCGCCCTCCATAAAAATGGCATCTATGCCTTTGTCGCTCATGAAAAGGCGTGCCATTTCTATCCGTTGCTTACGTTCTTCTTTGGTGATGGGTTTTATTCTTGCACGAATGGTCTTTATGACCTCAGGCGAAATAATTCCATCCGCTGCGGTTTTAGTTAATTCCTCAGCCGATAAAGAAGGACTGATAGCTGAGATGGCGGTGATGATGCCGCCCGCTTTGATGAAATTTCTACGATCCATAGTTTATACTTTTGTAATATCTAATTTCTTCAGTTCCGGATTCAGTTTATTTATGCCAAGCACAGTAAGTATGGTCATTCCTCCTCCAAAGATAATAGAAGGAACCAATCCCATAATTCTTGCCGCGAGACCCGACTCGTAGCCCCCAATTTCGTTCGAAGAACCAATAAAAACGCTGTTCACCGCCGATACCCTGCCCCGCATATGGTCGGGCGTTACCAGTTGCATGACCGTTTGGCGAATGACCACACTAATATTATCAAAAGCCCCGGTCATTAGCAAAGCCCCAAAGGCCAGCCAGTAATTGGTGCTAAGTGCGAACAGGATCGTAAATACCCCAAAAGCCGCCACGGCCCAAAGTAAGGAAGCTCCCGCCTTCTTTCCGGGCGGCCTAAACGTTAAAATAATTCCCATAACCAAGGCTCCTATGGCCGGCGCAGTCCTCAAGAGGCCAAATTGTTCGGGACTGGCATGCAGAATTTTATCATTAAAAGCAGGTAAGATAGCCACCGCCCCTCCAAAAAGCACCGCGAAAAGATCCAGCGAAATGGCCGAGAGCAGCAGTTTTTGCTTGAACACAAAATCGATCCCTCCTCTAAGACTTTTCAGGATCCCTTCCTTAACCAGGATCAAACCTGATGGCTTATATTTTATGATAGCGAAGGCTAACATGCCGGCAACAAATAAACCCGCATTGATGAGGTAAATGACCTCAGCCGACCTCATATACCCGTAAAGCACCGCACCCAAAACCGGCCCGCTGATGGAGCTCACGTGCCAAACCGTACTATTCCACGTAGCCGAAGCGGTGTAGAAGCTCCGATCCACCAATTCCGACATAAAAGGCATCATGCTGGCAGCGTTGAACGAACGGATAATGCCAATGAAAATGGTAACCAGGAAAAAGGCATGATGCCCCAGTTTTTCGAAGAATAGGATGTTGTGTGTACTAATGAAATAAAGCACGATAGAACAAAGCATTATGGCTGTGCAGCTCAATAAAATAATGTTCTTCCGGTTAAAACGGTCGGCGAGGTAACCCGATAAAAAGGAAGTGATGATAAAGGGAATGGCCTCGTAGAGCCCCAGTTGCCCCAAAACATAAGCGCTTTGCTCGGCGGTATAGCGCTGCAGGTATTCGTAATACATTTCCAGCCCAATGGTGGTCATCTGCATCTGTATGGCCAGCGTGGTGAAGAACCGCCCCAGGATGAAGTTACGGAATGACCGGTTGCTGAAAATGCCAAATACCGAAACAGGCTCACGCATAAATTACACGTAAAAGTAAAGTGATTTTTACTAATTTAGTCTCATTATTTATGCATATGGAAGAAGAAGTTTTACAACATATACCTATTTCTCAGTGGGCGGAAGACGACAGGCCAAGGGAGAAATTTTTATTGAAAGGCAAGCAGGCCTTGTCAGACGCCGAGCTATTGGCCATTTTGCTGGGCAGCGGCAGCCGCAAAGAATCGGCGGTGCAATTATCGCAGCGTATCCTACGCGAATACAACAATAACCTGCACGACCTGGCCAAACTTTCGGTAAGTGAGCTCCAAAAATTCAAAGGAATAGGAGAGGCCAAAGCCATTACCATTGTAGCGGCCCTTGAGCTGGGAAGAAGGAAAAAGGAAACGGATGCGCCGGTGCAAACGGTAATTCGTACCAGCGTGGATGCCTATAAGCACATTGCTCCAAAATTGATGGACCTTCCGCACGAAGAGTTCTGGATCCTGCTGCTGAACCGGGCGCACAAAGTAACGCGCACTGAACTGATCAGCCGGGGAGGAGTGAGCGGTACCGTGGCCGATGTACGCATGATGCTGAAGAGCGCCATTGAAAATCTCTCGAGCGCGGTAGTTTTGGCGCACAATCATCCTTCAGGAAACATAAGACCCAGCGAAGCGGATATTCAACTCACAAAAAAAGTAAAAGAAGCGGCCCTGCTCTTTGATATACAATTGCTCGATCACGTGATCGTGGGCGAGGGCGTCTATTTCAGTTTTACCGACGAGGGACTTATTTAATGTTTAGCATGCTGCGCAAAGAAATGAACGACCCGAAGCGCATCTTCGGGCTCGACGTTCTTCGCGCTGTTGCAGTTGGTATCGTGGTCTATGAACACGGCAATTTCATTTTAGAAAAAGCTTCACCAACGCTCGCGAGTATCACCGTTGTAGATGGCGTGGATATATTTTTTGTGCTCAGTGGTTTTCTCATCGGCGGGATCCTGCTTAGGAACATGGCCAAAGAAGAAAAGATCGGCTTTTCTTTTGTTAAACATTTTCTTGTACGCCGCTGGTTCCGCACACTGCCCAATTATTTTTTGTTCCTCCTTCTCAATATTGTGCTTATTTCGGTAGGACTGGCCAATGGCTTCATCAATAAATATCTCATCACCTTTTTTGTGTTCATGCAGAATTTCTTTAAGCCCTACGATTTTCTGTATTGGGAATCGTGGAGCCTGAGCGTGGAGGAGTGGTTCTATCTGCTTTTCCCGATAGGGATACTGATCTTCTCTTTTATGATAAAGAACCGGAAAGTGCTTTTTCTATTTCTCACGCTTGGGCTGATCGTCTTTTCAACGGCTGTTCGTTTCTACAAAGCAAGAAATAACATAACCGATTACGAGATCTGGGATTTTTGGGTGCGCAAGCTGGTTCCTTGTCGCTTCGATAGCATCGGGTATGGGTTGCTGGCGGCCTGGATCCATTTCTATTATAAAGAGCTTTGGCAGAAGATGAAATGGCCCGGCTTTTTCATTGCCATTATTTTGTTCGGCGTTATCATCAGTTGGAATTTCAATAACAGTCCTTATTTTGGATGCACACTTTATTTTACCGTATCTGCCTTAGCCACTATGTTCATGTTACCTTTGGCAGAACAGGAAAGGATTGGGACCGGGAGGCTGGCGCGGGCCATTACCTGTCTGAGCATTATTTCCTACGCGGTTTATCTTACCAATTTGGGTATTACGGGCGCCCTGATCATCAATAACACGCATTATTGGGAGCATCCCTGGCTCTATTACCTCCTGTATTGGGGCTTTACCTTGTTCTTTTCGGCGCTGGTATACAATTACTTCGAAAAGCCTTTCACCAACCTGCGCGAGCGATTTAAATAGCTATTTTTGCATTCTATGAAGGTTTTTAAGTTTGGCGGAGCATCTGTAAAGGACGTGGCAGCTGTGAGGAACGTCGCCGCCATCGTTAAACGCTTTTCGGGCGAAGAACTTATCATCGTGGTTTCGGCCATGGCCAAGACCACCAATAGCCTCGAGCGTTTGACCGACGCCTTCTTTTACAAAAAAGAAGATCCGCAAAAAGTGCTGCAGGAGATCAAAGATTTTCATCTCGGTATTATCAAGGAACTTTTTCCAAATACTGCACATCCTATTTACGCCCTTGTAGAGAATGATTTCGTGGAATTGCAGTGGGCGATAGAAGATGAACCTACCTACGATTACAACCACGAGTACGACCAGATCGTATGCATGGGCGAAGTGATCTCTACGCGTATTGTTGCTGCTTATTTGAGCGAGTCGGGAATTAAGTGCGAATGGTTGGATTCCCGCGGCATTATTCAAACTGATAATACGTATAGAGAAGGAAATGTAGATTTTGACCTGACACAGAGCCTGGTTCAAAAAGAATTGCTGCCTCTTGTGAGAAAGAATCAAGTGGTGATCACGCAAGGCTTTTTGGGCGGTACCAGCGAGAATTTCACCACCACTTTGGGCCGCGAAGGTTCTGACTACACGGCAGCTATTTTAGCTTATAGTTTGGGGGCAGAAAGCGTAACGATCTGGAAAGATGTTCCGGGCGTATTGAACGCCGATCCTAAATGGTTCAACAATACGCAGCTTATAGAAGAATTAACTTACCAGGACGCGATAGAACTTGCCTATTACGGAGCAACGGTAATTCACCCCAAGACCATTAAGCCTTTACAGAACAAGAACATTCCGCTCTATGTAAAGTCATTTGTGAACCCGGAGGCAGCAGGGACAGTGATCAAGAACATCAACCGTCACCTGCCCATTCCGTCCTTTATCTTTAAGGTAAATCAATTACTGCTTACCATTTCTCCGAGGGATTTTTCTTTTATAGCCGAAGATAACCTGAGCAAAATATTCGCTTTGTTCCACCAACTCGGCGTGAAATCGCATGTCATGCAGCTGTCGGCAATCAGCTTTTCGGTCTGTGTGGATATGGATGAGAAAAAGATGCCGCAGCTGGTAAGTGAATTGCAAAAGGAGTATAAAGTGCTTTATAACGAGAACGTAGAGCTTGTCACCATTCGGTATTATGACCAATCAACCATTGACCGCGTTTGCATCAACAAACAGGTCCTTTTAGAACAAAAGAGCCGCTATACCGTTCAACTCGTAGTAAGAAATAGCAATTAGCATGTACATCTATAACGTAACCATAAATATTGAAGCTTCCGTTCACGACGAATGGCTGAAATGGATGCAGGAAGAGCACATTCCGGATGTGATGAAAACAGGCTGCTTTATAGATAACCGCATGCTCAAGGTTTTGAATGTGGAAGATGAAGGCGTAACCTATTCGGTTCAGTACACTTTTTTGAACATGAGTGATATGGACGAATACCGCACTAAATACGCCCCCGAATTACAAAAGCATACCGCCGATAAATTCAAAGACAAGTTCGTGGTATTTCGTACCTTACTCGAAATTGTGTAATGGATCACGTAAGAGCCAAGAAACATTTAGGCCAACACTTCTTAAAAGATGAAGAGATCGCTCAGCGCATTGTTGATTCATCTATAAAGGATACCGATCTTCCTTTGATAGAAGTAGGGCCTGGCACAGGAGTTTTAACGAAACACTTAATTGAAAGAGAGAATTTTTTTGCAGCTGACGTTGATAAAGAATCCATTGAGTTCCTGAAAAAGAATTATCCACAGCACGCGGATAAAATATTGGACGCCGATTTTTTGCACATGGATCTTGACGCGCTCTTTCCGGGCAAATTCGCGGTGATCGGTAATTTCCCTTATAACATCTCTTCACAGATCATGTTCAAGGTACTAGATCATAAGGACAAAATAGAAACGGTTGTTGGTATGTTCCAGAAAGAGGTGGCGGAAAGAATAGCGGAGAAACCGGGTACGAAAGCTTACGGAATTCTCAGCGTGTTATTACAAGCCTATTACGATATTGAGTATTTATTTACCGTGGAGCCGGGGGCTTTCAATCCTCCGCCTAAAGTTCGTTCCGCCGTCATTCGCCTTAAAAGAAATAATACCGAGAAGTTAGATTGCGACGAAAAATTGTTTAAGTCCATAGTAAAAATGGCCTTCGGCCAGCGCCGCAAGATGATGCGCAACAGTTTAAAGAGTTTTGTGAAAGATGAATCGCTGTTTTCACATCCACATTTTACAAATCGTCCGGAAAGATTGAGCGTGGCTGATTTTGTGGAGCTGGCGAAGATGCTGGAGCCAAAAACTATCTAAAACAAACCCTGAAAAACCTTTTCAAGTACTTAACACAAGTATCCGGTTGTTCCAAAAACCCCATGTGGCCGCTTTCGTCCAATAGTAAAACATGTTTTTTCTTCGGCATCTTACTTTGTTCCAATAACGACTGCATAGGCAATACATTGTCGTATTTGCCAATGATGAACTGGATAGGATAATTGGCATAATGCAGTATAATGTCGCGGCTTGGTCGGTCTTTCATTCCTTCCAGCGCGTTTACAATTCCCTGCTTAGGTGTTTTAGCAGCGATCTTTGTAGCAAAGTTCACCTGCTTTTTAAAGAACTTCAGGTTTTTAGCCGCAAAGAGGTTTTTTATGGTGGCCTTCACAAAAATGTTCGGATTCTTTTTTACTACCGAAATGGCTTTATCGCGGTCTTTCTTTTTCTGCTCGGTATCCGGATAAGAACTGGAATGGAACATGCAGAGTCCTTTTACATGCTCAGGAAACAATTCGGCGAAAGCGAGCGCAGTGTATCCTCCCATGCTATGTCCTACCAGCACATATTTCTTTAAATGTAATTTATCGAGTACGGCTTTCACGGCTTGGGCCATCAGGTCCATGCTGTGCACATAGCCAAAGCAATCACTTTGCCCGTGCCCGGGAAGATCGATGCAAATGACTCTAAAATGTTTGGCTAGATCATCGCGGATGTCGGCCCATTGGTCTTTACTCCCTAAAAAACCATGCAACAGCACCACCGCTCTGCCTTTTCCTTTATCCGAAAAGGCTACCTTTCCTTTTTTGAACCCGGCATATTTATGAGGTTTCTTCAAGCTAGTTTTCGTTAGAGAACTTGATCAGTTGTTCGCTTACGTTCATACCGCATTTTTCAATTCCTTTTTTGTTCACCGTAAAGCGTACTTTATCACCATCAATGTAAAAACAAACGTGCGCCCCGGCTTTTTCGAGATAGGCGTTCTCGGTAATAAGAAGTACCGGTTGATCTTTCAATTCCTTTTTCAATTTATAAAACTCTTTCTGCTTGCTTTCAGCTACAAATATCATCTGGTAGACCTTCCCTGCGGCCGGAGAGTAAGGCTCAACGATAGCGGGCAGGTCGTTTATTTTTTTGCCGTACAAATTAGAGGCCAGTGCGGCTTTCATCCCTGATTCGCCCATGATCCCTACAAGGAATTTATCGGTTTTGATCCCGCGTGGCCAAAAAACATAGTTAGGCAGGTTATACACATAGAGTGCTTTCTTTTCATACTCCACATTTTTTGGCATGCTGGGCGCTTTGGCCTTCGGAAGAACGGAGGGCAAAGTTTTGTTACTTAAAGAGACAACCTTCTCATGCTCCGAGCGGTACATGCTGTCGAGAAAATTATTTCTCTTCTTCAGACTGTCGTTCTCAACGGCAACCTTGGTCAACACTTCCTCCACACCCGACTTTTCATTCAGGGCCTGGTTGTGACGGTTCTGCAGCTCGTTGTATTTCTTTTTAGAGATACAGGCGGTAAAAAGGAGAACGGTAAAACTGTATAGGGCAAACTTCTTCATTTTCAGACGGGCAAAGGTAACCATTTGGCTAAAAAGCTTGTTTACATTTATTAAATTTCTATTTTTGCTTATTAACAGTTACACAGTTCGCAGATGGCAGGAATAAACAAGGTGATCCTGGTGGGCAACCTCGGGAAAGACCCCGAAATGAGGAAACTGGAGGGAGGGGTTAGCCGTGTGAACTTCAGCCTGGCCACTACCGAGTATTATAAGGATAAAGAGGGCAGGAGGATAGAACAGACCGAATGGCACAATATTGTGCTTTGGCGAAGTATTGCCGAAAATGCCGAGCGCCTGCTGAAAAAGGGCTATACCGTTTACCTGGAGGGCAAATTACAAAGCCGCAAGTGGCAGGACAAGGATGGTGTGCAGCGCAGCATTACCGAGATAGTAGGAGATACCTTTCAACTGATAAAACGCCCTGAGGCCGGCCAATCCGGTGAAACCATTCAACCCACGGGCGACGACCTTCCGTTCTAAATGAAAAAATTCATTTCCACCATACTTATTCTTTCTATCCTCGCGGGGTTTACTTCCTGCATTGATGCCAATGAAGATGAGGTGATCACGCCAAAACCGCGCGCCTTTTATAGGTTGAACTTTCCGGAGAAAAAATACAAGACCTACGAGAGCGATTGTCCCTTTACCTTCGAAATGCCGGAATATTCTAAGGTGGAGCAGAGCAAAGACAATGCTCAGAATCCCTGCTGGCTTAATGTGAAGTATCCGCTCTTCAAGGCGCAATTGTATTTGAGTTATGGAGAGGTAAAAAACAATTTGCCGCAGTATTTGAAAGATGCCCGCGAGCTGGCCGTGCGGCACCAGGTGAAAGCTTCCGGCTTGGAGCAACAGGTTATTTTGAGGGATTCGGCAAAAGTGTACGGCTTGATGTACGATATAGAGGGTAACACAGCCACCGCTTTGCAATTCTATGTGACCGACAGCACTAAAAATTTCCTGCGTGGTTCTTTGTACTTCAATTGTCCGCCCAATATCGATTCGCTCAAGATCGTGATCGATTACCTGCGCAAGGATGTATTACACATGATACAGACCTTTAAGTGGAAGGTGAATACGGTAGTGAGTAAGAAGTAGGCAGTAAGCAGTCAGCAGTAGGCAGTCACCAGTAGGGAGTAAGAAGTTAACAGCCGGTAAGCAGTAGGCAGTCAGCAGCCACCCGGAGGTAGTAAAAAGTAGGCAGTTAACAGCCGGTAAGCAGTAGGCAGTCAGCAGCCACCCGGAGGGAGTAAGAAGTAGGCAGTTAACAGCCGGTAAGCAGTAGGCAGTGATTGGAAGTTTTATTTTTTGGTTAGAACTGATCGACTGCTGACTGCCGACTCTATCACTGCCAGCTGGCTGTTTAAAAAGCCCGGCTAACCCCGATCATCCAGCGGAACTGTAAGTAATCCTTCTCTGCGTAAGGCAGGCGACTGATGAATACCGGGAAATCCGCACGTATGGTCAATGGCTTGAAATTTACCAGCTTCCACCATTTGTTTACAGTTATAGCAACTCCAGCTCCCGCATCGAACATGGGATCTGAGAAGGAAACCGGCTCGTAATTGTAATTGGTTTGAATGATGCCCGCGTCTCCAAACAAATAAGGATTGAAAGAGATGGTTTGCTTGGTAGCCCTGTCAATAAATCCGAAGAGTCTTCCGAAATCAATTTCCATATTGTAAGCTGCACCCGTTGTTCCTTTATAATTATAACGATACATGCCGTCGGTTACCTGTGGCAGTAAATAGCCCATATAGCCACGCAGGTTCAGCCCGCCGCCGTAACAGAAGTTATTGGTTTGTGTGCCAAATGTAAAGGGTTGGAAAAAGCCCTGGCTCCGCACATATTTGTTCTCCGCCATTTCCTCGGGATTCGCCCCGGCCACATACAGCATCGATTCAAGCGGAACGCTGTTCCCGTACCCGTACTGTGCGAATACACGTGTATGAATACCAATCTTTCCAACGTAATTTTTGTTGACAGCGTTTAAAGTAATAGCGGCGTAATCATAATCTCCGAACAGCGGTGCGCGGAAATTCAGGTTGATCAACCCGCTTCCTTTGGAATAAGAATAGGCATGATCCATTCCAAAATGCGCCGCGCTGTTCACTTTGCCCGGCAGCCATTCTTTTTTATAAATAAGGTAGTGAAGGTCGTAGCTCACATCGCGTAACATCGCTTTGTACTGCGCGTAAAAACGCGTTTTGTCATTCCTGTGTTTCAGATCAAAACCCACCAATCCTGAACTTAAACCGTCCAGTTCTTTCAGCGTGGTGTAGAAACTTGTTCCTTTCATGATCTTCTGCGTGGGTGTTCTGAAATTGAAGAGAAATGAAATAGGATCGTGGCTGTTAATGGAAACAGAATCGATATTCGTTTGCGCAACGCCCGAGTTGAGCCAAACGGTTGCATCGAACAAGCCTTTGTAATTCATGTAATTTCCGTTCACATGCAGGCCAACCTTAACTCCGTCATAGCCGTTGTACCACAAGGCAGGACGAAAATAGGAACGGTATTTTTTACGATCCAGCGGATTTGCCACATGAGAATCCCAATCGAACCAGGAAATATTACGCGGGGTGGCATTATCGATGGGCCACACATCCGGTAAAATGTTGGCGGTATCCAGTTCTACCTTCGAGATCTTCTTGTCCCTGGGAATAGTGACTGTTGCTGTGTAGGTTGGTTTCACTTTGTCCCAACCTATCCAGCGAGGCAAGGTCTTAGCACTTGTTTTCTTCTCGAACCAGGTATTGGGAATGTAGTAATTGTATTGCGAGCCATCACTGGTATAGACCGAAAGATCCAAAGGCATTTGCATTCTACCTTTACGCGCAAGGGTGATCTTCACCTGGTCGGTACCTCTAACGCGCTTCACTTTTTTGATGCTGTAATCAACCGTTTTCGATGTTTCCAGCCATTGGTCAAAGAACCAGTTCAGGTCAACATGCGTGAACTGCACAAAAGAATTCCTGAAATCCTCCGGGTAGGGATGACAGATCTTCCACTGGTTGAAATAGTTTTTCATCGCAGCGTCGAACAAAGAATCTCCCAACACGTAGCGCAGATTATATAACATGACGGCAGTTTTCATATACACTTGTCCGTAACCTCCGCCGTGCGCTAACGCGCCGCTAAATCCATCGCTGTGTACGTTGATGTTTGTTTCTTCTCCTTTGATCACATCACCCATGTGACGTACATATGCGCCTGTTTCACGGTAATACGTACTGTCGGTGTGTTTCTTAATGTATTTGGATTTGATGTTCGGGAAAATGTTTTTCATTCCTTCAATATGTTCCCATCCGTCGCAGGTGGCGAATTGAGTAAACCCTTCATCCATGAAGGCGCGATAGGTCTCGTTGCTCCCCAGCATGCCGAAGAACCAGTTGTGTGAAATTTCGTGAATGAACAAGCCGCGATAGCCGGGATCCGTTCCTCCGTCGAGGGTCAGCATGGGGTATTCCATGCCGTCCTGCGCGTCGGCCGCTATCATTTTAGGATAGGCGTAAGGACCAAAGTTCTTTGAGTTGTTCTCAATGATCTTCGCCACGTATTTCGGGCCATTTTGCCAATAGCGCGCGTGCGGTTCCTGCACCAGCACCATGCATTTCACATTGTTGGAAGACATTACTTCGCCAATACGGTAAGTCGGATCAAACGTATAAGCGGCATCGTGCACGTTGATAGCGCTAAAGATCCAGGTCTTGGTACTTCCGTCCGGCTTGATGATCTCGGAAGGCGCGGAGTTGAATTCTTTCTTGGCGAAATTGCTGATGTCTAACTTCTGACGTAATTCAGTTGGAAGAACTTCGCTCTCATTTTTCAAAACGCCGGTGCCGTCGCAGACATAATAGTTCGGTAAAGTAAGTTCCACGTGATAAGAACCAAAATCGCCGTAGAACTCGTGGTCCATGTGCTGGTCGGTGTCCCAACCTTGCTTTGCGTCGTAAACAGAGATGCGCGGGTACCAATGTACCATGTCAAAATGCTTGTAGCCAAAAGCGCCGAAGAGCTTCATGCGGTTGCGAATGGTCTCGTAATCGAAATAGGTTTTGAATTTTATTTTGAAGGTGATGCTTTCTCCCGGCTTGATTGGCGTTGCCAGCCAAACCTTCATTACGGTATTATCAATCTCACTTTTTAATTCCTGCCCGTTAACGGTAATACTTTCTGTTTTTGTTCCGAGGCCGGCCTCGCGGTATTTACCGAAACGGAGCTTAGCGTGATTATGTTCGTAAAGATCTGCCAGGTAAGAACCTTTGGTTTGCGCGTTGCTGTATAGGTGAAAGTAAACAAAAGAAAGTTCGTCGGGAGAATTGTTCCAGTAGGTTAGTTCTTCTTCGGCATCGATCACGTTAGCCGCATCAATGAGTTGCGCCTTGATGTTGTAATGGATGTCCTGCTGCCAATATGCCGCGTGCGGCTTACGGTTCTTCCAGTAAAGCGGGTTATTAGCCGAGCGGTATTCTTCGCTTTCGTTTTGCGCGAAAGTAAACAGGGGTAATAAGAGCAGGAGCAGCCTTTTCATGGTCAAAAATTGAACGTCAAAAATAGGCAAATTATCCCGGTAAATAACTTAAATGGAAGGGTGATTTTTAGGGGGATGGACTGAGGTTATTAATTGAGACTCAATAAGTAACAGAGTCCAATCGTACCACCTTGATAAACCTTTTCTGGTAGTATTCCGACCTGGTGAAATTCGTGAGGATAACACCCACGCGGTTATGTCCCGAAGAACTGTGAATGAAAGTAACTCCATCCGCGTCATTTGAAACGATGAGGCCCACGTGCCCCGGTGTGCGGTTCTTGATATTGGTGCCGGTAAAAACGATCACGTCGCCTTTGCGGCAAGAATCAATATGAATTTTCTTCCCGGCGTTCTCGTAATCCATGGAAGCGCGCGGCACCTTGATGTTGAAATGACTAAACACATAATACACAAACCCCGAGCAATCGAAACCCGCCTTTGGCGAGCATTGCGCGTATCGGTATTTTGTTCCAAGGTGCTTTTTTGCAAAATCCAGTAAGGTGTCGGCGTTCACCGTATTTTTTTCCTGTGCCGAAAGCAGGCAGGGTAGGAGTAAAAAAAGGTATACCGTGAACTTTTTCACCCGAGGTCTTCAAGTAAGATCTGCAGTTCATCCTCTGTAAGCTCCCTCCATTCTCCGGTCTTTAATTTCCCCAATGAGATATTCATCACGCGCAGGCGCTGCAGTTTGATCACCTGGTAATCGTAAGCCGTACACATTCTGCGGATCTGGCGGTTCAATCCCTGCGTAAGTGTAATTCTGAAAACACGTTTTGTCCCGGGCTCCAGTGTCGCCTTGCAGGGTTTTGTTCTTTCATCTCCCAGTTTAATTCCTTCGCGAATGTCTTTCAGGAACTGGTTTCTCACGGGTAAATTAAGGGTGACCAAATATTCTTTCTCATGGCCATTGGCAGCGTTGGCTATCTTATCGATCAACTCCCCGCGATTGGTCAAAAGGATCAAACCTTCCGAGTTCTTATCCAACCTCCCAACCGGGTAGATCTTTTCAGGATGCTTTATCGCGTCAATGATATTGTCTTCTGTTTTTTCGGTGGTGCAAACAATGCCACGGGGCTTATTGTAAGCAATGTAAACGGGGACGAATTTCTTCGTGAGCAGTTTTTTGCCATCGATCAGCACTACATCGCCTTCCTTGATCTTCGTGCTGTGCGTGGCGGTTTGTCCATTTACCAGCACCCTTTTTTCACTGATCAGGTCGTATGCCTGTCGCCGCGAGGAATGGCCCTGCAGGCTTATGTATTTATCTAATTTCACGGGCCAAAGGTATTTAAAATTAACAGGATCTTATTTTTTTAAATTTAAACTTTTCGTAAATTAGCTCATGGATGAGGTGTTGACAGAAACGGTACGCGAGGTCAAGTCAGAAACGCTCCCCGATCATGAGCGGCAAACTATATTCCATTGCAGTTATAACCCCGAGGCAGCGGTGCGCATCTGGCCCAGCACCTTTTTAATTGAGAAAGAAAGCGGCAGGCGCGTGAAACTCATTACCGCCTTCAATATTTCTTTCGCTCCTGAGTGGACCTTTGGCAATACCCATAATTATTTTACGTTGGTGTTCGAGGGTTTGAGCAAAGAATGTTCCATGTTCGACCTCGTAGAGATCATTCCTT
The DNA here is from genome assembly GCA_964387075.1 of uncultured Flavobacteriaceae bacterium. Lineage (GTDB taxonomy): Bacteria > Bacteroidota > Bacteroidia > B-17B0 > Aurantibacillaceae > PALSA-968. Next base: position 4,344 of record CAYLVB010000003.1, on the reverse strand, counting down.
TGCCGGATCCCTTCGAAGTGAGAAATATTGCGCGGAATAAAACGGATGTGTACAGCGTTCGTATAGCCTGATCATTTTTTCCAATCGCTGAACACATCGTAGCCGTATTTGGCTATCATGATGCTTACGATGAGCAGGAAGATGACCCTAACAAACCCATTTCCTCTCTTAAGCGCCATGTGGCTGCCAATGAAACTGCCTGCCATGTTGAACAGGGCCATTAAAATTGCCAGGGGCAAAATGTAATTTCCGTCTTTCACAAAAACGATGAGCGCCGAAATATTGGTAATGCAGTTCACGATCTTGGCATAGGCCGATGCGTGAAGGAAATCGAAGCCCAGCACAAACACAAAACCCAGTACAAAAAAACTCCCTGTGCCGGGGCCAAAGAAGCCGTCGTAAAAGCCAACCGCTATGCCAATAAGCGAACCATACAGCAATTGTTTTGCCTCAGGTAAATTCTTGCTGTGCGCCGCGCCGAAGTTCTTTTTAAAGAAAGTATAGATCGCTACGGCTACCAGGATCAGCAGGATGAGCGGCTTGAGCACATTGGGGTTAATGAGATTGATGACCTTAGCGCCCGCGAAAGACGCGATGAAACAAAAAACGGAAATAACAGCGAGTAATTTAAAATTGAATTTAATTTGCCGGGCATAGCGTACTGCTGATACGGCGGTGCCGCATAGCGCTGCGATCTTATTGGTTCCGAAAATGACCGGTAAGGGTATCTTCGGGAAATTTATCAGTAGGAAAGGAAGTTGTATCAAACCACCACCGCCCACTACCGCATCTATGAAGCCGGCGATGAAAGCCAGCACGGCCAGCAATACCATCGTAAAAGTACCGTACTCAGAAATTATTCCTGCCAGTGTCATAAAGCATATAAAAGTAGAGAAAAATAACTACTTCAACATTTCCTTACAGAAGAACTACAGAATCCGGAAAATGACCATTTATTTATATGTGATATCTGGTCAAAGCTTATAAGATCGCGTAAACTTCACTGCAAGCTGGGGACATTTTATTCTTATGCCCGAATAGCCATTAAGAAACATGGCCTGCGAAAAAGGAAAGTCAAAAAGGTAGCACATTCAATTCTTGCGAGATCTCCGCTTTCGGTTTTACATATGGATTGTACTCAGGTGTATACAGCAGATGGGGGTAAATGGCACCTTCATATTATCTACGATAACTTTTCGAAAGCAATTCTTGCTATAAAAGCCCTTTTGAATCCGAACTCATTGGATGTTGCAGCCAATCTAAGAGCTGTTATATCTAAGTACCGGTTATCCAACAAGAGAATCCTTCTTTATTGCGATGGTGGGCCGGAGAATAGAAAACATGTTGATCAATTGCTTACGAAATTTCCCAAGATAAAGAAACTAACTACTTCGTTTTCCAACGGCATACACAATAACATGATCGAATCCTATGACAGCAAATTCAAGCGAAGACATATTCGCCTGCTCGATCTTAGTGTTCATTCAAAAGTTCCGGAACAACTAGAGCGCTTTATGGAGGTGTTTAATAATACTCCACAGGCGCTTACAGGTACGCTTACTCCAAATGAAGTTTTAGCGGGACTAAAACCGTGGAAAGATGCTTGGCCTTCAATTGCAAGGTTCATCCAGTTAGCCAAATTGCAGAGGGTCGAAACAAACAAACTGTCTTGTTGTCCAACCTCACTCGGCAAATAAACTCAATATTTCAAAGAACTGTATTTGTTTTAAACTCTTTATCCCTTCATATTCCTCTGCAATTATCTGCAATCTATCTCCTCAAAATCTCGTGAAATGTGGAGGGCTATTGCTGTGGTGGTGAGTGCAAGGAGTATGGCGAGGGTGTGGTGGGGTTTCATTTTGTTTAATAGCAAATCTTTTTAGTATTTAAATTAATGTTTAGCCAACTCTTATCTGGAAGTATTATAGTCATTATTCTAAATTTTCCATAATGCTCTTTTAGCAAATTTATCTTATATGCATTTTTTTGGTTTGGAAAAATTCGCTCTTCTTTATGGTTTTTTTCTCCTTCGGTAAACGCCCCATTTCCATCTTTGATGTTTATTGATTCCATATTAGTGGCTAAACATACTTTAATCGTGTCTACCCCAGGGCTATTCATATAATTTTTTATTATTCCTTGATCTTTTTTAAGAAAAAAAGATTTTATTTCAAACGTATCTTTAGAGACATTTTTTATCGAGAAGATCAAGTTTGCCTTGTTTCGTTTCTCCATTTTGAAACTAAAGTTATTCTGACTCTGACAATAAATCGAAGCAAAGCAACAGAAAATATAAAATAAGTACCTCATTATGGTGTTGCTTTTAGTGCTTCGGGAGAATGGTCTGTACCAGTCCGTGGGGCAGAACCCTTGTTTTGAAGAGCTTTGTTATGATAGTTAACATCATTTGTAGGAGTAGAGCCTTTAGGCTCGTCTAAACTTCCTGTGTTTATATAATCCAATCCATGGTCCAAAATAGCGTGAATAAACACACTACTGCCTGAAGGATTAGTTTTTCCACCTCCGTCTGTAGCGAACTGCTCACTTTCAGCTTTTGATTTATTAATTAAAACACGGGCTTTATCTTCCCCAGGTAAGGTAACCGTTATCTCAGCGGCATCAGATCTAAGTTCAGCCTCTTTACCAGTTTTATATTTTGGCTCATAAGTAGTTCTTATACGTTTTTTGCCAAAATCATCTGTATACTCTTCCCGAACAGTTACAAGAGGATTACTTTTAACCACGATGTCTCCACTTGAAAAAATTTGAACTTCAAGAACTCTTTTTGAATCAATAACCTTATTCAATCCTTTAGCTATTTCCGTTTGTTCACTATTAAACTTTCCCTTTGCTGCATTATACGCTTTCTTATCAAGAACAAGCTTACCATGTTTATTGAACTTATAAAAATCTCCTCCTAATTGGTCTCTTAAATATTCAAGAACTACGGCCTGCTGAGCCTTGTCTGCAACAATTATTTTTTTACCATCTGGGTCAATGTAATAAATCGGATTGTTAGCTCCGAAGTGATATGGTGATAAATCAGGATACTTATTTGCCAAGGGGTCAATTGCTAACCATCTTCCAAGTCTTGAGTTATACATCCTCGCTCCATAATCATATGCATTCCCCTCACCATACATATCTGATTCCTTACGTTTCCCGTTGAACCCATTTAAACTACTAGAAGCATGCCAATTTCTGCCTTCCAAAGGAGCCCCAAAGGGTGCATAATCGGTGACTGACTTTAAGTCTGACTTATACGCGATTATAGTATCCGCTGTATACCCCACTTCATGCACAACAAGACTATCGATGCAGAAATGATGTTCACCCGTGTTTGCTTGCCCATACAGGAACTTTAATCCTGTGAGGGTATCGATGGCGGTTAGGGTGTAGGTGTAGTGGGTGCTGTTTGTGAGCCAGTAGCGGTAATAGCCTGGTGAAAGTGTAAAGGGTATTTGGAAAGCTGGCCAATCACCTGTAGTGCTGTCAGGATCACTGTCTCCTCTGCCGTAGTAAAAGTCTACTTGGTATGTGCTTCCTGAATCACTCTCAAAAGTAAAGTTCAAGCCTGCACCTCCCCATGGGGTTATTGGAGTGATCTTATAGCCTCCCAGGCTGTCTATCTCCGTTCTGATGATATCAGGATTGGCATAGAGGTCTGTGATGAGTTCCGGGTTCTCAGGGATCTTTTTATCGGAGACTGGCAAGGACGTTGCCTAAGTGATTGGAGAGCTCGTAGCTCTTGTTACCGAGGCTGTGGTTGAATGTATCTGTTGAGAAGGTGGCTCCCAGTAGTTCTGTTCTTGTTTGGTCTATGCCTATTCTGCTGCTGCCATAAATATGTTTCTCTGTCTGCTTAAAATACGTCGCTGAAATAGCACTACTATCCCTCTTCTGATAGGTAGAGAGGATATTGCCCTGGGCATCTCTTACATAATAGGTGCTGGTCCAGGCTGTGTCTCCAAGGGTGGTGGAATGGGTTCTTGGTTTTACGATCTTACTGATACGGTTACCCTGGGCATCGTAGTTGAATGCAAGATCTGGTGGACGTACTGTGTCTGTACCATTTAAATGGTAATAGCCTGTGCTATGGGTGATATCTTTTATTTTTCCGTACACGGTCCAGTTGATGGTGGCTATGCCTTCGGCGCTATCCTTTACTAAATTACCAATTTTATTCCTGATAGGCATCAGGACAGGCGTAAAGCAGTTATTTTCTTTCCCTGAAATGCCCCCAGCTATAAAGGGTTAAATTGCTATAAATATGGGTTCGAGAAGTAGTTCTACTTCAATAAACTAACGACTCCGGCCAGTTTTTGCGGTTCGCCTCTGATGTTA